>CAVRNO010000003.1:0-733803 GCA_963722605.1 Binataceae bacterium (SeqCode)
TCACCCTGGAAGACGAAACCGGGATATCCAATGCGATAGTCGTTCCCGATCTGTTTCAGGCCAATCGCGCGCTGCTGCACAATGCGGCGATCCTGATGGTCGAAGGCGTGTTGCAGAAGCAGGATGGGGTGCTCGCGATCCGCGCGCGCCGTTTCAAGGAGTTGCGCCTGGCCACCGCCCTTCCCCCTTCCCACGATTTCCGCTAACGCCTTTGTCTATATACCGTGCGCACACCGGCTTGAGCTAACGAGGAAACGCCCGATGGATTTAAACGCGCAACGACAAAAGGCCGAGGCTTTTCGCCGGATGCACAACCGCTCGCGCATCCTGGTGCTCGTCAACGTGTGGGATGCGATGAGCGCGCGCGCGGTCGAAGAAGCGGGCGGCCGCGCGATCGCCACCAGCAGCGCCACGCTGGCGCATTCGATCGGCTACGCCGACGGCGAGGCCGCGCCCCGCGATGAATTCATCGCCGCGATCGGGAGAATCGCGCGGACGGTCGACGCGCCGGTCACTGCCGATATCGAGTCCGGCTTCGGGCTCACGCCGGCCGAAGTCGCTGAAACCATAAGGATGGTGGTTGAGGCAGGCGCAGTAGGGATCAACCTGGAAGACGGGGTGCCGGAGCGCCGCGGTGAGCTTTACGACGAGGGGCAGGCGCTCGAGCGGCTCAGGGTCGCTCGCGAGGCGGCCGCGAAAGCTGGCGTGCCGATCGTAATCAACGCACGCACCGACGTCTTCCTGCTTGGCATCGGGCCCACAGACCAACGCCTCAGCCATGCGGTGCGACGCGCCAACCTCTACCGCGACGCGGGCGCCGATTGCCTGTTCGTGCCGGGCGTGCGTGACGCCCAGACCATCGGCGCGCTGGCCGCGCAAATCAACGGACCCATTAATATCCTGGCGCATCCGACTTCGCCGCCGATCGGCGAGTTAGAACGCCTGGGGGTGGCACGCGTCAGCGTTGGTTCATGGCCGGGGCTCGCGGCGCTGACGCTGGCGCGCAACGTCGCACAGGAATTGCTGGGTGCGGGGACGTACACGTTCACAACCGGCGCGATTACCTATCCGGAGGCCAATGCGATGATGAAACGGCGCGGGCCCGGGCCACGTCCGTAAAGGGGACCAATGCTCACGGGCGTCGCTCAAAAATCGGTCCGTGCGCCGCACCGCGAAGTGTCGTTCGAGCTCGAGCTTCGCGGGCCGCTCGATCCGATCGCGTCGCTTGCTATGCAACCGCCGCTCACCTTAAGACGTTGCATCGGTTCGGACCCTTGGCGCTGCACCGGCGTGCACCCCCGTACGGAGCAATTTGCAGCAGCAGCTTGAATTTTGGACGCGATTCCGCCCAACGGACCTGAAAGACAGTGGATCCGGCCAACGCACTATCGCTGACAATGACCCGGTTGGGGGGCTGACGAGAGCAGGAGAGCTCATGAGCGTCTCACTGAATGGCATCGCCCATATCCAGCTTACCGTCAACGACCCGGCACGCTGTTTGCCGTTCTGGGAGAAGCTCTGCCACTTCTTCGAAATGCGGACGCTAATCCAGAACGACAACACCCTTTACTGCATCGGCGGCCGCACAGGCATTTTAGTGCGCGGTGCACCACCTGGCCGAAATGCAGGTCCATTCGATCAGCTGCGCGCGGGACTACATCATTTCTGCCTGCGAGCGAGGAGTAGCGAGGACGTCGATGCGGTTGCACGCTTTGCAGCGGAAATCGGAGCGAAGATTGTCCATCCCGCAGAAGAGGGCTCTCAGTTTGCTCCCGGATATTATTCGGTGCTGTTCGAGGATCCGGACGGCGTCCGCATTGAGGTGAACTACGTGCCCGGCAACGGGCACTTCGGCGTGGGAGGCCGGCTAGGACCCGGTGGCAAGGGACCTGCGATCCAATATGGCGAGGACGGCCTGAAGGGCTCCAAAAATGACCCCGACACTACCGACCGATGAGCTACGGCCAAGCCACTTGCCGCTTTGCACCTTCAGGTGCCAATAGAGGGTGTCCGAATTGGCTTGATGATGATTCTGAGATGGACTGCGGCCGCTGTGCTCGAAGCCGAGCGTCACTTCAACAAGATTGCTGGCTATCGAGCGCTGCCCAAGCTGGTCGCGGCATTGCGCGCACACGATGCTGCAATCGATTGCCCCCGTGGCCTTGACGACCGAAACAGAGCAGCCTAAATGACTATCAGCCGCTACTCAATTTCCAACAACGAACCGGACATCACCCCGTAACGGTTCTCTCGCGTCGGAGCCCAGCGACTCGTCTAGTTGTCGATGCGCGGTCTTTCCGCCCGCGCCTATCTGCACTTCCGATTCTCGTATCGTGGCTACGGGAAGATTTCTTTTGAGCTTCCCTAGCGGCGGGCTAGGAGCGCAGCGCGGCACGGAGCCACACAATCTCCTGAACCTCGACTAGCTGCGAACGCGAGCGTTCTTGGGGTCATACCAAGCACCGAACTGGACTTCGATCGGATAGCGCTTCATCGCGATCTCGACTTCCCATCGCCCGGACGACAACCACTCCTTGGCCACGCCATGCTCGTTGCTGACGTAGCCGAGGCCGAGCGAAGCGCCAATCCGATGGCCGTAGGCGCCCGAGGTGACTGAACCGACAAGCTCCCCGTCGCGCACGATTGGCTCGTGATGGTAGAGCATCGGCATGTCCGCACCCGTCAGCTTCACCTGTATCAACCGCCGCTGGATCGGACCCCTGGCTTTCTGCCGCAGCAGCGCCTCGCGACCGACAAAACCACCCCTCTTGTCCAATGCCACCGCAAACCCAAGCCCGGCCTGGTAAGGCGTATCCTCTTCGCCGATGTCGTGGCCCCAATGCCGGTAGCCCTTCTCCATTCGCAGCGAATTCAAAGCGAAGAAGCCCCCGGGCTTAAGCCCGAGCTCGGCGCCGGCTGAGATTACCTCGTCGTAGACGTGAGCGGCGAACTCGGACTCGATATAGATTTCGTAGCCCAGCTCGCCAACAAACGTCACCCGAGTGGCGCGCACCCGCGCATAGCCGAGGTCGATTGCACAACTGGCCCCGAACGGAAACGCGTCATTGCTGAAATCGTCTGGCGACAGTCGCGCCATCAGCTCACGGGTCTTCGGACCCATCAGCACCAAGGTCGACATGCCGGAGGTGATGTCGGTGATGGAGACGCGCGAGCCTTCAGGAACGTGCCGCTTGAACCAGGAGAGGTCGCGCCGCTGCGAGGCGGCGATCGTGACCACTAGGAACGCGTCGTGGGACAGACGTGTTACCGTGACGTCGGCTTCTATCCCGCCTGCCTCGTTCAGCCATTGCGTATAGACGATGCGCCCCGGCTCCACTTGGCACTCGTTGGCGCAGATCCAATTGAGGACCTTGAGGGCGTCGGGTCCCTCAACCAGATATTTCACGAAGCAGCTATGATCGAACAGCGTGATGTTTTCGGCAGTGTTACGACATTCGGCAGCCACATTGGGAAACCAGCTCGGCCGGTAGTAGGAATATTCGATGTTGGAGACTTCTTCTTGCGTTCCAAAGAAACCGGGGCGTTCCCAGCCGGCGAGTTGGGTCATGAAGGCCCCCGCCGCCAGCAGCCGATCATGAAAAGGTGAACGCCGCACGCCGCGCGCCGTAGTCCATTGGCGACTGGGCCAGTGCATGTCGAACTGAGTCCCGATTGCCTCGACCGTCCGATCCTCCAAGTAGCGGCGGTTGCGCTGGAAGCTTTGCGTCCGGCGAACGTCCACGTCGATAAGTTCAACCGGCGGCCGCCCCTCCTGAATCCAGGCCGCCAATGCCTTGCCGACGCCCCCCGAGGAGAGGATGCCCAAGGAATTGAAGCCGGTCGCGCAATACAGACCGGGTAGTTCCGAGGTTTCACCCAGCAGATAGCGGTTATCCGGCGTAAAGCTCTCCGGACCGTTTAAGAAAAGCCGCACGCCCGTATGCTCCAGCAGCGGCACACGACGCGTCGCAAGCTCCAGGTATGGGGCAATGTGGGTTATGTCTTCGGGCAAAGTGTCGAAGCAGAAACTCTCGGGAATACCCTTCTGTCCCCAGGGCTTAGCCCCCGGTTCGAAAAATCCGACCAGCAGCTTGCCCGCGTCTTCTTTGTAATAGGTCCACTCGTCGCCAAAAAATAGTACTGGCAGGTTACGTGGGAGATCCGGGATCGCCTCCGTCACGATGTAGAAATGTTCGGCAGCCTGAAGCGGCAGAGTTACGTCAATC
The DNA here is from genome assembly GCA_963722605.1 of Binataceae bacterium (SeqCode). Taxonomy (GTDB): domain Bacteria; phylum Desulfobacterota; class Binatia; order Binatales; family Binataceae; genus Binatus. Next base: position 4,227 of record CAVRNO010000003.1, read on the forward strand.
TGCGCGGCCAGATCGCGCGACCACATGCCGCCGCAGATCACAACGGTCTTCGCTTGGATCACGCCTTGCGGGGTCATCACGCCGGCGGCGCGGCCATTCTCGACGAGAATTCGCGTAACCGGCAGATTCTGCACGATTCGAGCCCCACCCATGCGAGCGCCCTTGGCATAAGCCATTGTCACATCGGCTGGGTTGACCTGGCCGTCGTGCGGGAACCAGAAACCTCCGACGATGTCGTCGTTACGGACCAGCGGCCAGCGTTCCTTGATCGCACCCGCGCTGACAGCCTCGACCGGCAACCCAAAGTTGCGTCCCATAGAGGCGCCGCGCGCAAGCTCCTCATAGCGCGCCTGGGTGATCGCCACCCGCAACGAACCGGTGCGACGGAATCCAGTCGCCTGGCCGGTTTCTTCTTCGAGGTGACCGAACAATTCACCGGTGTATTGCGCCAATTCAGTCATCCGCCGGGTTGCGCGGAGCTGGGTAACGAGCCCGGCGGCGTGCCAGGTAGTGCCGCATGTCAGCTGGCGCCTTTCGCAAAGCACAACATCGGTGATTCCGAGTTTCGTGAGATGGTACGCGATCGAGCAGCCAGCGATGCCGCCCCCAACAATCACAACCTCAGCTTTAGACGGAATGTCCATATTCTGGGCCCCTAATCCTTGATCATTACGTTGTCGACCGGAGCTGGGGGCGTGTTTTTTTGGCTAGCCCGCTCAGACGCCGAAATCGTCTGCGAGAGTAACCCAACCGCTTACATCCGTATAGCCTACGGGCAACATGGGCATCCCGAGGAAAAACTGGGCGGCCCGGTCTCAGGCCGCCAGATCGAATAGCTGGTCGATGAAGTGATTCTGTCGGCGAACATCAGTGTCGCTGACCCAGCGCGCCTGCCCCTTGCGGATCATGTGCATCGCTTCGTATCCCTCGATCGTTCGCCGGGCCGCTTGGAAATCACGAAAGCTCTGCTTGGCTTCACTCGTCGTTTGACCGCTCGATGATCCTGCTCCAGGATGTTGTTCAAGTATCGGACCGGTCGATGTCGGCAGCGGCGGCGCAGGGTTCCTTCCGCTTTGACTCCCACCATCGCCGAGCCGTAGAGGCGGGCTTGATCAGTGTTGATGACGCGGGGCTGAGGATGCGCTGGATCGCCGAGCGTCTTGCGGAACAAGCGTTTGGCTGCCGCGGCATCGCGCAATGCCGACAGCAGGAAGTCGATGGTGGCACCGGTGGAATCGATGGCTCGATAGAGGTAACACCAACGGCCCTTCACTCGAATATACGTCTCATCGACACGCCAGGATTTGTTGGTCGGTTTGAGATGACGACGCAGCCGCTGTTCCAGTTCGGGACCGTAACGTTGCACCCAACGCCAGATGGTCGTGTGATCCGCCTCCAGACCGCGCTCGGCGAACAACTCCTCGACGTCGCGCAGCGAGAGCGAGCACCGAAGATACCAGCGCACGGCGCACAGAATCAGCTCTGGTGCCGTCTGCCGCCACTTGAAGATTGCCGGTCGGGTTGGGTTCTTCACGGTCTTTTCAGCCTACCAGCCACCCCCGCCAAAGTTGCAACACATCCGGGCAACCCGATTCGTCGCGTCGAGCAGCCAAACTCGCCTGCTTGATTTCCCGTCGATATGGGACGTGACAACGGCCTCTCGCCAAGTGTAAATTTCCGAAAGAAGTGCGTCCGTGTACGCGGTCGTGATACCGCTTAACTTGCAGAGGAGGAGCGGATACCGGGTATCCTTTGTACAGGACCGGAATCGCGCCGAGCGTTTGCTAATGTGATTGATGACTCTCGATTAAGACGTCCCGGCACCCCTGGACCGAAAGGGCACAATGTTGAAGACTGACCGCATAGACAGATTATGAGCCATAGCCAATCCGAGCCTAAGCCCGCCCTTGCGCGAGGCGTCGCACTGCTGCGCGATCCACTTCTCAACAAGGGCACTGCGTTCACCGAATCCGAGCGTGTCGCGCTGGGGCTGAAGGGCCTGCTGCCACCGCACGTCTTCACGCTCGAGGAGCAGGTCGGCGCGAGTGCTGGAGAATTACCGCCGCAAGCAGAGCGACCTCGAGCGCTACATTTATCTCGTGAGCCTGCAGGATCGCAACGAGACGCTCTTCTATCGCGTGGTGACAGAATACCTGGAAGCAATGATGCCCATCATCTACACGCCCACGGTTGGGCAGGCCTGCCAGCAGTTCGGTCACCTCTTCCGGCGCACGCGCGGTCTGTACATCTCCTATGCGGACCGGGGCAACGTCGCGGCGAGCCTCCGCAACTGGCCGCAGAAGGACGTGCGCGTCATCGTCGTCACCGACGGCGAGCGCATCCTCGGCCTGGGCGATCAGGGCGCGGGCGGCATGGGCATCCCGGTCGGCAAGCTCTCGCTCTACACGGCCTGCGCTGGCATCCCTCCGGCGCACGTGCTTGCCGGTGATGCTGGACGTGGGCACCGACAACGAAGCGCTGCTGGCGGACCCGCTCTACATGGGGCTGCGTCAGCGTCGCGTGCGCGGCGATGGCTTCGACGCGTTCGTGGCCGAGTTCATCACAGCGGCTCAAGAGATCTGGCCCAAGGTCCTCATCCAGTTCGAGGACTTCGCGAACACCAACGCCTTCCGCCTGCTGAAGCACTGGCGCGACAAGGCCTGCACATTCAACGACGACATCCAGGGCACCGCGGCTGTCGCGCTAGCGGGCGTCTTCTCGGCGCTGCGGCTGACCAAGAAGTCGCTGCGGGATCAGAAGATCCTCTTCCTGGGCGCCGGCGAAGCCGGGGTCGGCATCGGCGACCTCATCGTCTCGGCGATGGTCGACGAGGGCATGGCGGCTCGAGGACGCGCGCCGCCGGTGCTGGTTCGTGGACTCGAAGGGGCTGGTGGTGCAGCAGCCGTGCGGACCTCGCCGAGCACAAGCTCCGCTACGCGCATGACTTCCAACAGGTCGCCGGACTTCCTCGGTGCCGTCCGGGCGCTAAAGCCGACCGCCATCATCGGGGTCTCGACGATCGCCAAGTCGTTCGACCAGCCGGTGGTCGAGACGATGGCCCGGCTCAACGAGCGCCCGATAATCTTCGCGCTCTCGAATCCGACGTCGAAGTCGGAGTGCACAGCCGAGGAGGCTTACACTTGGTCGAAGGGCAAGGCCATCTTCGCCAGCGGCAGCCCCTTCCCGCCGTTCCGTTACGAGGGCAAGACCATCGTCCCGGGTCAAGGCAACAACTCCTACATCTTCCCGGGTGTGGGCCTCGGCGTCGTCGCCAGTGAGGCCAAGCACGTTACCGACCGCATGTTCGCGCAGGCGGCCAAGGCGCTGACGCAGCAGACGTCCGAGGCTGACCTCAGCATGGGCCGGATCTACCCGTCGCTGTCGCGCATCCGTGAGGTCTCCGTAGCCATCGGCGCCGCAGTGGCAACGGTGGCATTCGAGGACGGGCTGGCCGGTGTCGCGAAGCCCGACGACGTGCTCAAGTTCGTCCAATCGAAGATGTGGACGCCCCGATACGAGAGCTACGTCGCCTGACTTCGTGCCCGCCCGAGCCTGAGAGTCGTGGGCTGGTTTTCAGGTGGCCAGAAGAGGCGCTAAAGTGCGGTGCGGAAGCGGCGATATTCAAAGCGATCGGAGCTTGGCTCAAGGGTACCATTCACAGTCGCGACCTTCGCTCGCTCCGGCGTCACCGCCGCATCATAAGACATTTTCATCCCAGCGCGGGTGGGCCGGCCGCCCATGGCAACTCCAGGTTGTTTGTCTGGAAAGACGCCCTCGTTTTTACGATACCGAATTCGGCCGGATGCGAAACGATTACGGATGCGCCGAGGTGCTTTTCTGCAACGAGCGCGGCGAGTTGACGGAAGGCTCGCGAACCAATCTGTTCGTCCAGTTGGGGGAAGTGCGTTGACTGTACCGACTCTTTCCTCCGCTACCGAGCCAAGATTGCGCGTTACGTCGGCAGTTGTCCCCGTCCTGAAAAACACACCCCATTTTCATTGCGACGTGGGTGGGCGGCTAGGTCTCAGGCCGCCAGATCTAATAGCTGGTCGCTGAAGTGATTCTGTCGGTGAACATCAGTGTCGCTGACCCACCGCGCCTGCCCCTTCCGGATCCTGTGCATCGCTTCGTATCCCTCGATCGTTCGCCGGGCCGCTTGGAACTCACGAAAGCTCTGCTTGGCCTTCACTCGTCGTTTGATTGCTCGATGATCCTGCTCTCTAGGATGTTTTCAAGTATTGCACTGGTCGATGTTGGCAGCGGCGGCGCAGGGTTCCTTCCTCTTTCACTGCTGCGATCGCCGAATCGTAAAGGCGAGCCTTATCGGTGTTGATGACTACGACGTCGGTCTCTTTCAGGTCAGGGCACGAATACAGTCTCTTGGCCCGCGCTGCATGAGTGTCTCAGAATTTCTGCGGACTACAGGTGTAATCAGTCGTTTTCATGCATGCACGGTTGATGAAGCTTGATTGCTACGGGAATATTGGCGCTTAATTACGACGGCCTGAGAGAGGAGCGACTATGAAATTCGGGGTGATGTATGACTTCCGTAATCCGCGCGGAGCCTGGTGGAAGCCGTATCCCAAGCTACTGCGGGAGTTGCTCGATCAGATTGTTGCGGTCGAAGGCATGGGTTACGACAACGTCTGGGTCACCGAGCACCATTTTGTCGAGGACGATTACAATCCTTCCGTAATGACCGCCATGGCGGCGATCGCCGTGCGCACCGAGCGAATCAGGATTGGCTCGTTTGTGATGCTGATGCCGTTTCAGGACCCGCTGCGAATCGCCGAGGACGGAGCCTGCGTGGATAACTGGTCTAACGGACGCTTGGAGCTTGGAGTGGGACAAGGCTACCGGATCGACGAATTCTCCGGATTCTGCATGTCCAGGTCTGAACGCACGGCCCGCATGGCTGAGGGTATACAGCTGGTGGACCGGCTGTGGACTGAGGAGAAGGTCACGTTCGAGGGCAAGTTCAGCCGGGTTAAGAACGTTAGCATCAGTCCAAGGCCGGCGCAGAAGCCGCGGCCGCCTATCTGGATCGGCGCGAGGGCGGAGAAGGCAGTGCGGCGGGCGGCGGAGCGCGGCTACAACCTGATGGCGACCATAGGACCAGATCCGGCGATCCCGTACCGCGCCGCGCTCAAGGAATTCGGCCGCAATCCCGCCGACTATTCGATCGCGCAACTGCGCATGGTGTACGTGGCGAAGAGCTCGGGCCAAGCCTGGGAGGACACCCAGGAGCATATCCACTACATGATGCAGCACTACGCAAAGTGGTTGGGCGGTGAGGCCAAAGATGCGCCGGGTGACGAGAACGTGTGGGATCTGACCGACGCCCGCCAGCTGCGCAATTCCAAGTATGCTGAGGGGCTGCTGATCGGAACGCCCGAGGAATGCGCGCGAAAGCTGGAGAAGTTTTGCAAGGAGTATGCTTGCACACACTTCGTGATCACGAGTCATTTCCCGGGCATGGATCCGAAAAAATCAACCCAATCCCTCAAGCTTTTCGCCAAGGAGATCAAGCCGCACTTCCATTAAGCGGAACGCGACGCGCGGTTCCGGAGCGTGTGTGTGGCGAATTGCTGATTTTGGACGGAATCAACAGGCGCCGATCAGGTGCTTGCGGTCTACAACCATCGCTTAGCGCAAGCCGACTTTGTGATGCTGGGGGCGTCGGGCACGCCCAGCGCCTGGCCGCGCCGCAGTTGCTTTCGCGCTCGCCTCCGCGGGCATCACGCGCGGGTAAATTGGGGAGCAGACCACCTTGCCCAAAGTACCAGCCCTCAAGCGGTCAACTTTGCATGCCCGCTCAAAACACACGGAAATCCTCTCCAAACAGGCGGAAATCGTGCTCAAACGGGCGGAAAACACTCGCAAAACAGTTGACTGGTTGGTAACCTTCGCGTCGATCAGCCCGTCACAGCGTCCCTGTGCTTACGCCGGATAGGCTCATCGACCCAAAAATCGAAATTCGCGGTCGCGCGCGCGTGGCTAGCGCCGCGGTCCTGCGCCGCCCCGTTAGAGATTCTGCCCCCTCCCAGTTAATCCGGCCGCTTCCGGCTTTGCATATGCTTTTGGGCGCTTCTTGTCTGTGCGCGAATTGTTGAGCCTGGCAACAAGTAGCAATTCGCCACACGCACGCACCCAATCGCAAACCTTGACTCATATCGCTGGCGACAACACTGCAACGACTTATTTCAGACGCCAGATGCCGCCTAAATTGGAATTCGCCACAGACACCCTGAAGAGGATCGCGAATGCCGCTAACGTCAGCTTGGATTGGCTGATTTCAGGCGAGGGAAATCGCACGGCGTTCTGCAGCACCACAGATCTGCGGACTTCATGACCCGCGCTGAATTCGGGCCCGTTCGGCCTGGGACTCGGCCAGCGCCTGCTCGAACATCGCGTCGGTGACTTGGGTAAGGGCCGCGGCCGAGTCCTTAAGTTCCGCATGGTCGACGGCGCGCGAAAGGGTCTCAGCCGGCGTGGGTCCGTGATCGCTGGCCGAGGAAGGGCTTGAGAATCAGGTAAATCACGTCGCGCATCGGCATGAAGCGCGTGAAGCGGCGCAGGAGCCGAGCGGTCTGCAGCGGATAATGAAGCAGCTTGTAAAGGAATATTCTGCGGAAACCCGCGCTGCGCTCGCGGTTGATCACCTCGCCCGGCAGGCAGGTCGGATCGATCTCGGAGCACTTGAAAAACTTGAACCAGTCTCGGGCCTCGTCGACCAGGTTGCGGCGGACATATTCCTGCCACAACGGGGTGCCGCGATAGACGCATAGGCGGTTGAAGTTGAACGTGTCGAGCGGAAGCCTTGCGGCAAAATCAAAAGTCGCCCTCAGGTCGGCCACGGTCTCGTCGGGGCTGCCGACCACGAAGAAGCCGTGCACGATTTCGATTCCCGCCCGCTTGGCGTTGGTGACCGCGGTCTCAACTTCCTTGAGGGTCTGCCCCTTCTCGAGCCGGTCGAGGACCTTCTGACTGCCGCTCTCGATCCCGAACATCACCGTGCGGCAATTGGCCTTGGCCATCAACGGATACAGATGCTCGGCGACCGAATCGACCCTGCCCTCGCAACCCCAGTGGATGGTCGGACCGCTGTCGATTAGCCCTTTGCAGATGGCTTCGATCCGCTTGGGTTGCAGCAGGAAATGATCGTCGACAAAGTACACCGCACCGTAGCCGTGTTCCTTCAGATGATTGAATTCCGCGAGCACGTGCTGGTGGCTGCGGGAGCGCCATTTGCCCTGGTTGAAGCTCGGAATGTCGCAGAAAACGCAGTGCCGCGGGCATCCGCGCGACGTCTGCATCGTGGTGAAGCGGTCCATTGACAGCACCGCGGGCACATCCAGCGGCATCGACTCGATGAAGTCCAGCGCGAGGCTTTCGCGGTCCGGAAAAGGCCACTGGTCGAGGTCGCGCTCGACCGCGCGGTCCGGATTGTTTACCACCTGTCCGTCTCGCGCCCAGGTCAGCCCGGCGACCGCCGCCGGATTGTCGAGCTGCTCAACCAGGTCGAGAATCAACTGCTCACCGTCGCCGCGGCAGACAAAATCCACTTCGCTGCATTGCAGTTTAATCAGGGGCGCGTTCAGCGTCGCGAAGGCGCCGCCGATGGCGACTTTGACCTCGGAATCGACGGCGCGGATCTGGCGGGCGAGAATCTTGGCGTAGGGGTAACTGGTCGTGCTCAGAAAACTCAACCCGACCAGTTGGGGCCGCCGCATGCGAATCTGCTCGATGATGACCTGGTTTGGAGTCTCGGTGTTGGCCTGGTCGAACATCACGCATTCATGGCCGGCGCGCTTGAGCACCGCGGAGAGCGACATGATTCCGATCGGCGGGAACCCCATGATGCGCAGGTTGCCGTTTTTCGCGCGGCCGGCTGCCGGCACGGCGTAAAATTGCGGGTCGCGAACGTGGATTAGAAATACCAGCATGGCCACCTCTGGTCGTTGCCAACGCTCCGAGCGCGTGCTGTGCCCGCATCGCGCCCTCGCCAACAGGTGAGCCTACTCGCCGGAATCATTCGGCTGAAGACCAACTCATTATAACGGTATCAGCGCGCCTAAAACCAGCGCGCCCCGCAGGTCGCTGCCCTCTGCATTCGCGAGCCTTCTCGGCGTACAATGTCGAGTCGAGGCGCCCTTGCACATCGGACCCGGACTTATTTAAGGTTCGGGTTGTTGGTTTTTTAGGGGTTCATTTTTTCACTTCTCACTTTTTAACTGGCACGCAACGCGCTCTCGGGAGGATTGATCGGTGGCGATAAGAGTCGGGATAAACGGATTCGGCCGGATCGGCAGGATGTTCCTGCGCGCGGCCCTGGCCAAGAAGGAACTCGAGATCGTCGCCGTCAACGACATCACCGACGCGCCCACGCTCGCGCATCTGCTCAAATACGATTCCATCCACGGCACGCTGCGCCATGAGGTCAAGGCCGAAGGCGGGGCTATTTTCCTCGACGGCAAGCCGGTCCAGGTGCTGGCGCAACGCAATCCCGCCGAATTGCCGTGGAGCAAACTCGGCGTGCAGGTGGTCGTCGAATCCACCGGCCTGTTCACCGCGCGCGACAAGGCCGCGATGCATCTTACGGCGGGCGCCAAAAAAGTCGTCATCAGCGCGCCTGCCGACGGCGCCGACGTCACGCTATGCCTGGGCGTCAACCAGAATGCTTACGACGCGAAAAAGCACGACGTGATATCCAACGCCTCATGCACGACCAACTGCCTCGCGCCGATTGGAAAAGTCCTGAATGACAGCTTCGGAATTGTGTACGGCCTGATGACCACCGTGCATAGCTACACCTCGGATCAGAGCCTTCAGGATGGACCGCACAAGGACCTGCGGCGCGCGCGCGCCGCGGCGCTCTCGATGATCCCGACCTCGACCGGGGCGGCCAAGGCGATCGGCCTGGTGCTGCCCGCGCTCAAGGGCAAGCTGGACGGACTCGCGATCAGAGTGCCGACGGCCAACGTCTCGCTGGTCGATCTGACCGTGACGGTTGAAAAGGACGCCGACGAAAAATCCGTCAACGCCGCGATGAAGGCGGCGGCGGACGGCCCGCTCAAGGGGATTCTCGCCTACAGCGAGGCGCCGATCGTCTCGGTCGATCTCAACGGCGATCCGCATTCGTCGATCTTCGACGCGCCGTTGACCAAGGTGGCCGGGAAGCGGCTGGTGAAAGTATTTTCCTGGTACGACAACGAATGGGGCTACTCGAACCGGCTCGCCGATCTCGCCGCGTTCGTCGCCGCCCGGCTCTAGCAGGGTGTTGAAAAACGCAAATCGAAGGGCAGTTCGGTTCTTGAACCATTCAACACCCTGCGTAAAAGATGGCTTCTTACCTACAACATCTCCCCCTTTGGGGGAGACAAGAGAGAGGGAGCAGGCGTTGAAAATTACTTTTTCAACAGCCTGCTAGCCGCGGGCAACCGAGCTGACCCGGGAGTGAATGGCCGCGATGCCCGTATTACCGATCACGCGCCTTGAGTTTAAGGACAAGAAGGTGCTGGTGCGATGCGATTTCAACGTGCCGATCCACGAGGGGAAAATCCAGGACCCGGCGCGAATCGACGCGAGCCTCGACACCATCCGCTACATCCTCGCGCACGGCGGGTCGGCCGTGCTCTGCTCGCATATGGGGCGTCCCAAAGAGCGCACCGCCGAGCTGAGCCTGAAGCCGGTGGCCGAGTATCTATCGAAGGTGCTCGGGCAAAAAGTCGCGCTTGCCCCCGACTGCATCGGCGATCACACCGGCAAAATGATCGAGGTGCTCAAGCCGGGCGAAGCGATTCTGCTCGAAAATCTGCGCTTCCACAAAGAAGAGGAAGCCAACGATCGCGACTTCTCCCATGAACTTGCGCGCCACAAACAGGTCTATGTGAACGACGGCTTCGGCTCCGCGCATCGCGCGCACGCCTCGACCGTCGGAGTCACGCGATTCATCGCCGAGCGCGCGGCCGGGTTCCTGATGATGCGCGAACTCGAAGCGTTGCGCGCGGTCACCGAGAATCCGGGTCGGCCGTCGGTCGCGATTCTGGGCGGCGCAAAAGTCTCCGACAAGATCGGGCTGATTAGAAATCTGCTGACCAAGGTCGATGCGATCCTGATCGGCGGCGCGATGGCCTACACCTTTCTCAAGGCTCAGGGGGTCGCGGTCGGCCGCTCGATCGTCGAAGACGACAAGCTCGAGCTCGCGCGCGAATTGCTCGCCGAGGCCGCGGGCAAAGGCGTCAAAATCGTGCTGCCGTCGGATCATATCGTCGCCTCCGCTCCCGAACCCGACGCGACGCCTCACACGGTCGTGGAAATTCCCTCCGAGATGATGGGGCTCGACATCGGACCGCAAACCGCGGAAGCGTTTATCGCGGAAATCGCGCGCGCCAAGACCGTCATATGGAACGGCCCGCTCGGATTTTTCGAGATCCCGGCGTTCGCCGGCGGCACGATGCGGGTCGGCGAAGCGCTCGCCAATCAATCCGGCGTCACTTCGGTAATCGGCGGCGGCGACACGGCCGCGGCTTTCGTGCATGCGCCGTGGGCGAGCAAGTTCACGCATATCTCGACCGGCGGCGGCGCCACGCTCGAATTTCTGGAAGGCCGCGAGCTGCCCGGCGTGAAGGCGCTCGAGACCTGAAATTTTACGGACAGGAAGGACGCGCGTGCGCAGGAAACTAATCGCCGGGAACTGGAAGATGCATCTTGGGCCGGCCGAGGCCCGCGCGCTCATCGCCGCAATCCGCACCGCGATCGATCGCGACGCCGCGGTGCTGGCGAAAGATCGCGACGTGATGGTCGCGCCGCCCGCCATTCTCATCCCGGCCGCGGCGCAGGCGCTCGCGGGCTCGTCGATCCTGCTGGGCGCGCAGAATATGCACTGCGAGGACAAAGGCGCGTTCACCGGCGAAGTGTCGCCGCCGATGCTCAAGAGTTACGGCGTGACCCACGTCATCGTCGGCCATTCGGAGCGCCGCCACATTTTTCATGAAGGCGACGACCTGATTAACCAGAAGGTGATTGCCGCGCTGAAGCACCGGATGGCGCCGATTTTGTGCGTCGGCGAGACCCAGGAGGAACACGACAGCGGCCGCGCGCTGGATGTAGTGATGCACCAGCTCAAGCGCGGGCTCGAGAACGTCGGCGACGATCAGGTGACCGCGGTGGCGATTGCCTACGAGCCGGTGTGGGCGATTGGCACCGGGCTCAACGCGACGCCCGAGCAGGCCCAATCGGTACACGGCGCGATCCGCGGCGCGATCCTCGAACGCTACGGACCCGAGCGTGCGTCGGCGGTGCGGATAATTTACGGCGGCAGCGTAAACGCCGACAATGTTGACTCGCTCGTGTCCAAGCCCGATATTGACGGGGCTCTGGTCGGCGGGGCAAGCTTAAAGGCTGACTCGTTCGCGCGCATCGTCAGGGCGCGGACCGGCTGAAGAATACAAAATGGTTTCAATCGTCGTTTCGATTCACGTCATCGTCTGCGTCGCCATGTGCATCATTATCCTGCTGCAGCAGGGCAAGGGTGCGGAGGTCGGCGCCGTTTTCGGCGGTTCGAGCCAGACCGTCTTCGGCGCCAGCGGCGCAGGCAACGCGCTGACCAAGGCAACCTGGGGGCTGGCGATTGTTTTCTTCGCCAGCTCGATCTTCCTGGCGCTGGCTTCTGCGCGGCGCGTCACCGGCAGTATCTTCGATCGGCCGTTCTCGTCGGCGCCGTCGAGCGTGATGCCGGTGTCGAAGAATGCGCCCAAGAATGCGCTCCCCGCGGCGCCGGCCCCGGCTGCGCATAATCCCGCCGGAGCCGCGACGCCGTCGTCAGCGAAGTAATAGAAGCAGTAGCTGTACTTTCGGATTTGCGCCGGAGCGCTTTAGACCCTCAACCTCGCTCCGGCCGGCACGCACGATGCGCGGGTGGTGGAATGGCAGACACGCCAGTTTGAGGGGCTGGTGGTAGCAATACCGTGCGGGTTCAAGTCCCGCCCCGCGCACCAGGGGTGACCCCTGGATGTCAGTGTTTTTGGCTTGTGCGCATCCTCGCGCGACGTTGTCGCGCTGCCCCACTGATCTCCGTGCGCTTGGTTGCGGCCGCGCGCCGACGATCCATAGGGGTGACCCCTGCGTCCAGTACTAGGAAAACAACGAGCGCTGGCTCGGCGGCTGCGGCGCGCCGGCGGGCCGCACCATGCTGCGCTCGTGGTCGATGGGGAAGCCGTAGCGCGCGCGGATGCGATCGAAAATCACGCCCATCCGATCGTCATACGCACGCGGAACGTACTCGGCGCGCGCGTAAAACATTTCGATGCGCCCCGCCAGATGCGGGAATCGCTCCCTGATCAATGGAATGAATCGGCGCGCCGCCGCGGGCTTCAGAAACAGCGAACGCCACCATACGCCCGACGCGCCCGCGCGATGCGCCGCGCGAATCACGCACTCGATCGCCGCGGGGTCGTCCGTCAGGCCCGGAATCATCGGCATCATCAGCACGTTGCATCGGATTCCCGCCCGCGCCAGCTCCAGCAGCGCGCGCAGCCTCAGGCCCGGGCGCGGCGCCCGCGGCTCGAGGATTCGTTGCAGCTTTCGATCGAGCGTTATCAGCGAGAAGTTTACCGATAGCTTCGAGCGCCGACTGATCTTTCTCAGCAGATCGAGGTCGCGAACGATCAAGCTCGATTTGGTCGTGATCGAGAGGTCCAGCCCCGCCACTTGCGCGAAAACTTCCAGCATCGAGCGCGTCAGTCCGTATTTCCGCTCGGCCGGCTGATAGGGGTCGGTCGCCGTGCCGATTGCGATCGCGTCGGCGCCGATCGGCGTGCGCGAGAGCGTGCGCCCCAGCACCTCGGCTGCCATCCGCTTGACGAAAATCTTGCGCTCGAAGTCCATCGGGTCGCGCAGCTCGAGGAAATCGTGCGTGTAGCGCGCGTAGCAATACACGCATCCGAACTCGCAGCCGCGATACGGGTTGATAGTCCATCGAAACGGCACGCGCGGGCTGTCGCATCGATTGAGAATCTGCCGCACGGGCATCTCGATAAACTCAACGCCCCGGCTGGCGTCGAGGTCTTCAGGCGGCGGCGAATAGAGCGGCAATGTGGCTACGGCATTCATCAAACGGTATAGCTATTTTCGCTTTTTCTTCGCTATCCAGTCAAGCGGGGATTATTGCGCACGAGCATTTGAGGCGGCAAAGCTGCTAGATTCCGGATCGCAGAGGGAGGAAATCGAGATGGCAGACAATGGGCGTAAGTACCGTGAGAAGTACGGGCAATGGGCTTTGGTGACGGGCGCGTCGGCGGGAATCGGGCTTGAGTTTGCGCGCGCGCTTGCGCGCGAGGGGTTGTCTATCGTGCTGACGGCCAGGCGCGAGGAGCGGCTGAACACGCTCGCGGCGGAACTTCGCGATAATTTTCACGTCGAAACGCGGGTGGTGGCGGTTGATCTGGCGGCGGCGGACGGCGCGGATCGTTTGGCCGACGCGGTCGCGGATTTGCCGATCGCATTTCTGGTCAACAACGCCGGCTTCGGCTACGCGGGGCGTTTCGACAAGCTCGCGACCGAGCGGCTGCGCGAGATGGTAGTGGTGAACTGCGTCGTGCCGGTGGTGCTCACCAGCCGCATTCTACCCGGGATGGTCAAGCGCGGGCGCGGCGCGGTGATCATCGTGGGATCAGTGGCGGGACGCCAGCCGATCCCGCTGCATGCGGTTTACAGCGCGACCAAGGGATTCGATCTGCTGTTCGGCGAAGGGTTGTGGGGCGAGTTGCGCGGGACGGGGATCGATGTGCTCGTGATCGAGCCGGGTTCCACGAAGACCGAGTTCCAGGCGGTGGCGGGAGAGAAGGTGGGGCCCGACCACGGCGAGCCGGCGGAAAATGTAGTCCGGGTCGCGTTCGACGCGCTCGGCAAGCATCCGAGCGTTATCTCGGGATGGTTCAACTGGATTCGCGCCAACGCGACCCGGCTGGTGCCGAGATCGACGGCGGCGATAATCGCGAAGAAAGTGACCGAAGGGCAGACCCCGGCGGAGCTGCGGTAGAGGAGCGGCGTACATGGCACGCGAAAGTCTCCAGCCGGTAATCAAAGCGTTTGGCGTACCGCGATTGGTCAGGATGTGGCAGCGGATCGGCCGCCAGAGGCCGTTTGCCGTGATCATGTACCACTCGATAAGCGCCGAGGGTGGCAACTGGGCGATTCATCCAGACCGTTTTGCCGAACAAATCAGGTACCTGCGCGAGAACTATCCGATCATCCGGCTCAGCGATGCGTCGGCGTACCTGGCCGGCTCCACAGGCGAGCGCTGCATCGCGGTTACGTTCGACGACGCTTACACCGACTGCCTCGAGTCTGCGTTACCGGTGCTCCAGCCGAAATCGATTCCCTTCACCGTGTTCGTGCACGCGGTTCATCGGCGGTACCAATGAGTGGGACTGGATGAACGGCAGGGCTCCGAAGCTCGCGATCATGAACGCCGTGCAATTGCGCGAGCTTTTGCGTTCGCCGCTCGCCGAAATCGGCTCGCATTCGGTCGATCACGTGAGCATGCGGTCGCTGCCACGCTCTGAGCTCGAGCGACAGGCGGTGGATTCGAAGCGTACGTTGGAGCAACTGCTCGGTTGCGCGGTCGCGGCGTTCGCATACCCTTACGGTCAGTTGAGCGACGTCTCGCGCCAGACCGAGGACGCGGTCGGCCGAGCAGGCTACCGGATAGCCGTCAGCACCCGTTGGGGGTCGATGAACCAGGCCGGTCGCCCGTTGGCGCTGCGGCGAATCTGGTTTTCTAACCAGGATGGGCCGCAGCAGATGCGCGCGAAGGTCGAAGGTGAATTCGACTGGTTCGCCGCCAAGGAGAGAATCGCCTTCGCGGCGCGATCGCTGCGCGTCTTGCGCGCGGCGGCGCGCACCTGACGGCAGCGGGCTACGGCACGGGCGCCCGGCTTCCGAGAGCCGCCAGGATGGTATCGTCGCCGTCATAGGGACAGGCGTACCAGGCTTGCTCGGACCTGAGCCCAGCCTGCAGCTCGGTTGCGAATGCGCGGTAAAAATACGGCCACGATTCGAGCTGGCGCGAATAAGGCTTCCTGCGAACAAATCGCGCGCGGATCCCTCCTGGATAGCCGACCAGCTCGAGCACCGAGACGCCCTCACGCCGAGCTTGCTGGTATGAGGCCCAAAGGAGATCGTCGATGACCGTGCCGTCGTCGTTTTCCGCGAGCAGATCGGCGATTCGAATTCGTGCCAGTCCGAGCTCCGGCGAATCCAGCCGCATGATGATCGCGTAGCCGGCCAGACGGCCCGCGCGGCGGCAGCAGACGGCTTTTGCCCACCTCGCCCCGGGCGATTGCCGGAAGTGCCAGCGCAGAGCCTCCGCGGTCCTTACCCCCAGCAGCCGTGCACGCTCGCGGGTCTTGCGCGCCCACAAGCCGTCGAACTCCTCTCCTATCTGGTCGAATCTCGCAGATCGACAATTCGGTCGCACCACTTGGACGGTTCGGCCGTCGCCGGCGGGCGAGACGGTCGGCCGCGAGCAGACCTGCGCCGCACCCTCCAAGCGCGGCAGCGAGAAGACGGGCGGGGATGCGTCGTCGCAGGTAGGCGCGAAGAAACGCGCCCGGTCGCAGCACCCAGAATAGTGAGCGGTCGTAGCCGGGTGATGGCACCGGCACGGCGCCAAACGCTTGGACGATTCGCCCGGAACCGTAATTGGCCGAGGTGTTGAGGACCAAATCGACCCCCTCGAGCGAAAAAAGCGGGGCATTGAGCCTCAGGCGGCAGCCGCGGCGGTACTCGCGCTCAATCACCATCGCGTGCGCGGAAACGGCCAGCAGGGATTGCTCGCCGAATGCAACCTGCGTCGGGATGGATCCCACGAAACCGACAATTCGGCGCTCGGCCTCGAGTACCCAGCCAATCGGAAGATGGGTGGTGCCGGCGAGCGCGGGATTATCAAGCCACAGCGCTCGCCAGTCTTGCGGCGAATCGTCGCCGAGCCCGAAGCGCAGCCGCAGCGACCGCACCGCCTCGAAGTCATCGAAACGGGCCTCGCGCACGATCGGCTCTGCTGCTTCCGGCACTGTGGCGGTCTCGATCAGGCGCGCAATCGCTTGTTGAAATGATCGAGCGTCCCGGGTTCTGTGAGCGCGGTTTTGGCGGGCACGATTCGGCGCATGAACCGTCCCTCCTCGTCGAACGGACTGGGCGCGTTCAGATATCCCGTCATCATCGATTGAGCCCGGATTCAAATTATGCCGTTGACGCCCCCGGTTTCAATCGGGATTTACATTATGACCGTTCGGCCCAAGACCCTTAGCACGAATTCACATCAAGTTGCTCGCGCCGCGGCGGCGGCTCATGGAATTGCCGCGAGGTCGTAGGCGGGCGGCAGTTTCTCGGCGATCGTCGCGAGCGAGGAGCCGTCGGCGGATGCGCGAAGGACGGCGCCGTCGTTGCAGACCGCGAAGAAGCCGCCGTTGTCCGGGTCGGCCTTCAGCCTCATCACCATCCCGCGTCCAAAGCTCTGTTCGGTGGAAATCGGGGTAAAACTTTCGCCGCGATCGCCGCTGCGGAACAGTATCGCGTCGGCGCCGGCCGGTCCGACCCGCCAGGTGGGCGGCGGGCCCATCGCGGCCGCGGTGAAAACGGTTTCGCTGTCCGGTGCGCTGACCAGCAGCGGTATGGCGTGGGTGCGGCTGAGTCCGCGGGTTGCCTGCGCCCACGACTTGCCGGCGTTGGCGGACAAGTAGAAGCCGTTGCCGGTGGCGGCGTAGAGGCGGCGCGAGTCGCGCGAGTCCACCGCGACGGTGTGAATATCCCAATGGAGACCGTCGTTGAGCGGCTCGAAGGACCCGCCGTCGTTGCGGGAGCGGAAGACGCCGCCCTCCTTGACGCCGACGTACATCGTGGACGGCTCGTGCGGATCGAAGGCTATGGAACGCACGTGCGGGATATGCGGCGGCTGCGCAAGCGTCCAGCGGTCGCGCCCCGGGATTTTCAGGAAGCCGTCGCATTCCTTGAAGATGCGCCCGCGATCGTCGCTGCGCAGCAGGCGGGCGTGCGAGGTCCCGACGAACACGCGATCCTTCACCGCGGGAGAGGCGGCCAGCGACCAGACCTCTTCTTCGCGCGCGAGCGGGGGACTCACGTCGGTCCAGGTTCTGCCGCCGTCGGTCGAGCGCGCGAGCGCACCCCTGCCGCGGACGTGCTCGGTCGAGCCGGCGTAGATGAGCGTGGGATCGACGGCGTCCTGCGCCATGCACCAGATCGCCGACGGATCGGCAAGCACCATCACCGGCGCCCCCCTGCGCGAAGGATCCAGAATTACAACGCCCTTGGCCGTCCCGATGCACAGACGCATGCCGGCAAACCTCGTGAGCCGCGACCGATCGTAGCGCAACGGACCCGGACGCAACAGCGGCCGGCGCGCACGGGCGCTGCGCCGCGCAGAGCTTACGTCAACTTAGCGCCGACTTTGAGCTCGGCTGAAGATGCGAGTTCGGCGGGTGCGGATTTTTTGGGGTTCGGATCGATTCGCGCCCGCTTGACCGTGATCGTCCCGCCCGCGAGCGCGATTTTCATTCCATCGGAGTCAATGGCGACTATCGTTCCCGGTGCGCTGTCCGAGCGGGTGGCCGAGAAGCCGGCTTCGTAGAGGCGGATGCGCTTGTCGCCGGCGGATGCGAACGCGCCCGGCTGCGGGTCGCATCCGCGAATCAGATTGAAGACCTCGCGCGCCGGTTTTGCAAAATCGATCTTCGCGTGCTCGTCGCGGCACGGCGGCTCGTAGGTCGCCTTGCTCTCGTCCTGCGCGAGCGCGGGCGCGTTGCCGGATTTGATCAAATCGACCGCTTCGACCATCGCGTCGATCCCCATCGGGAAGAGCGTGTTGAAGTAAATGGAACCGACGGTGTCGTTGTCCGCGATCGGCACGCGCTTCTGAACCAGGATCGGACCGGTGTCGATACCCTTATCCGGCCAGTACCAGGTGATTCCCGTTTCCGCGTCGCCCTGGATTATCGCCCAGTTGATGGCGCTGGCGCCGCGATGGCGCGGGAGGAGGGACGGGTGAAAGCAAATCGACTTGTAGCGCGGCGCGTAGAGAATTCGCTCGGGAACGATCAGGGTGACGAAGGCGAGGATGGCGAGGTCCGCATCGAGCGCCTTGAAATGCTCGGATGCGGCGTCGCTCTTGAACGACTTGGGCTGGCTCAGCGGCAGGCCCAATTGGCGCGCCTTGGCGGCCAGCGGGTCCGGCTTGCCGGAGGGCGAATCGGGCGGTGCGAAGACGTGAACGATTTCGTCGCCGTGACTAAGGAGCGCCTCGAGCGCTTTTTCCGCGAATGCAGCCTGGCCGAGCAACGCGATACGCAAAGTGGTGATCCTCCTGATTTGTCCGGCTACGCTATCAAATCAAAATTGTAGTTGCACCGCAGGGGCTGACCCCTGCACCCAATGTTAAGGCCGCCCGCCGTTGGCGGGCGCGGCCCTGCCAATGGCTTAATACTGCGCTGCCGTCGCCACGGCCGCTGGATTTCATCGACGGCGATTGACACAGCCGGTTGCGGGCCGCTTTGATGACCGTTCGATGTTTTCTACTCGACGGTTGTCCGAAATTCTCGTTTTTGGTCTCTTTTTTGCAATTGCGGCCGCCGCGTTTGTGGCCGTGCCGTCCTTGGCGCAAGATTCCGCCGCCGCACGTCGCGGGCGCGGCCGTATCGTGGTGCTGATGGTGTGGGACGGGCTGCGGCCCGACTTCGTCACGCAACGCGACACGCCGAATCTTTACCGGATGGCGCGCGAGGGCGTGCGCTTCGACCGCCATCACTCGATCTTCCCGACCCTTACGATGGTGAACGCGACCGCGCTCGCCACGGGAGCGCCGCCGGGCGTCAACGGACTCGAGGGCAACGTCTTCTATCTGGAGCCGTCGGCAGATATGCCGGCGACCGTCGGTAATATTCCTCCGAGCGAGGCCAAGCCGGGGTCGCCCACGATCGCGAACGGCGCGAAGGGCCGGATGGTCTGGGCCGAGGGGGCCAAGGCGATCGTCAATTTGAACGGGGCGGACGGATTCAAGGGCCGTTTGATCGGGCTGGACACAATCACGCAGGAGGTCGCACGCGAGGGCGGCTACGTTGGCGTGCTCGGCAAGCAGGGGCCGACCTCGGTGTTCGACAATCGGGTCGAAACGGTCGTTGACGGCAAGGATATTCTCGGCGAGCCGCACCGGGACTACCTGTTCGCGTCGGACGATCTGGCCGAGCCCACGGCCGGCGAGCCAGAAGATAAGCGCCGCGATGCCGCCGGACTCGAAAACCGCGATCGCCAAGGAGCAGCGCGATTTGTACTTCACGCGGCTGGCCGTGGAAGATGCGCTGCCTGCGGCCAAGCGCGCTGCCGATGCGGGCCGGCCTGCGCTGGTCGTCCTATGGCAGCATAATCCCGATCTCACGCAGCACATCGCGGGGTTGGGAACGACTCCCGCGATGGAGGCGTTGAGCCTTTGCGACAACAATCTGGCGCGGCTTCGCGCGGCGATCGGGGCGCTGGGGATCGCGGGCAGGACCGACCTGATCGTGGTCTCGGACCACGGCTTCGCGACGATTAAGTTCCGAATCGTTCTGTCGGAAATGCTGGTGGCGGCGGGGATCAAGAAATCGCACGACAGCACCGACGTGATCGTCGCCCCCAACGGCGGCGCGGACCTGGTTTACCTGTCGGCGGCCGAATTCCCCACGCCGGAATCGCGCCGCGCGGCGTTGCAGAAGATCGTCAACTTCGCCGAGGCGCAGGAATGGTGCGGGCCGATCTTCTCGCGCGAGTCCGCCGTCGCACCCGATCCGCCGAGCCGCCGTGGCCGCGGCCGCATCCGGCGCGAGCCGAAACCGTACCTCGGATGGATCGACGGCACCTTTAGCCAGCGCGTCGTGGGGCTGTACAATTCCGCGCGCTCGCCGGACCTGGTGATTTCATTTCGCGAGGAACCCGACGCCGACAACAAGGGCCTTACCGGGCCGGGCAATCCCGCGTTCCTGATCGGCGAAACCGGACAGGTCTCGACCCGCAACAAGTCCGCCGAACTGGTGCGTCCCGTAAAGGGACTGGTGTACGAGGACAGTGGGAGCAGCCAGACGTTTACGACCGGGATGGGAATGCATGGCGCGGCGGGCGAGCGCGAGATTCATAATTTTTGCGCCGCGACCGGCCCCGACTTCCGGCGCGGGTTCGTCGATCTGAATCCCACGGCGAACATCGACGTCGCGCCGACGATCACGCAGATACTGGGCGTGCTGCCGAATATCGGCCCCGGCGGCGTGGCGCCCGCGGGACGCGCGATGGCCGAGGCGTTGACCGCCGGCCGCCACGGCGCCGGAGGAACGCGCACGCAAACGATGACGGCCGACCTGATGCTGCAAGGGGTCGAGGCGGTGACGACGATTCGAGTGAGCTGGATCGGCGACGAGCCGTATCTCGACGGCTCGACGGTCGAGCACAAGCCCTTGGGCAGCTCGCCGTGAACGTCTTAATTCCCTCGCCCGCTTTGTTGCGGGAGAGGCCGCGCCTCCGGCGCGAGTGAGGGTGCAGATTTATCGGGAGAGGGTTAGGGTGAGGGACATCTGTGCGGCGCGATTGTCTGCTGCGCCGCACATTCGGAATTGAGGCAAATTTGGTCCCTCACCCGCCGCTCAAAGTCTCGCGTCGGCCTCTCCCGACAACGGGCGAGGCAAAGAGGAAGTTCGCCGTGAGGAGAGTGAGTCCCTTTGCGCGGCTAGTCCGGGAGCATCGCAGGGGCAGCCATAGGTCATGGCCGGCTGCGGCTTAGCCGCTAGCGTTGTGTCCTGCAACTATCATCAAAAAGTTCTGGTACGTTCTCGTACGACCAGCCAAGGGACTCTCTGGTCCGGTTCCCCCGGTTGTACGACCAGCCAAGGGACTCGCTGGTCCGGTTCCCCCGGTCGTACGACCAGTCAAGGGTCTCGCGGTTCCGGTTCCCCCTTTCCGACCCGGAAAGGGGGCTAGGGGGATAGGACGGCGGCATTCGCCAGAGGATTTGTCTGCTCCCCTTCCCCATTCCTTCTGGGGAAGGGGCCGGGGGTTAGGGCTTTGTTCTTCAATCTATTTACGGTACAGGACACTAGCCCTGAGAGCTTGCCAGCGAATTTGCGGCGCTTGGCTCGCCGGGTGCGGGCGCTGACAACTTCTGCACGGTGAGCAGCTTGTCAATCTCGGGATGAAGCCATACCGCGAGCCACCATGCCGCGAGCGGATAGAGGTATGTAATGCTCCATGGCAACCAGGTCCTAAAGAGTGCCGAGAAAAATGCGGAGTATGCGAAGTTTGCGATTGCCAGCGCCACCACAATAGCTACGGTAGGCCGGCGGAACCGTCCCGAATCAACCACCCAGCCACCTGCAAAGCCAAATAAGGGCCCGGGAATAAGGACGACCGTCAAGACCTCTAACTCAGACAGGCCCAATCGGTATGCGCTCAGGTGTTCATTTACCGCATGCGGGACCATGAGATAGGGGCTCCATCCTGTGCCTCCGAGCATCAGAAAGACCACGGGCGCGGCGCTAAGAACGACCCCGCATACAAGACCATATCTCGCCGCCCGCGGAGGTTCATGGCCTGCCCCGCGAATCCACACCCATAGGATGCAGAATGCGAACAGAATGTAAGAGTAGAGGAGTATGCGCACGGTCTCAAATATTCCCTGATGAACTACGAGTTCTCCCAGGATACCGTGAAGAAGCGAATGCGACGCACTTGCAAGAAAAACAACCATCGCGATAGCTACCGCACGCCATGAGGCCGGTATCTCGTGCTCATGGTTTTCGTCGCTGATGCTGACGAGGCTCTTAAGACGCTCGAATAGATCCTCCAGAACGACATATGAACCCAGGAACATCAGAAGCATCACGGATGCGTCCGATAGCTGCTCACTGGGGCTCAAGCTCCAGAACCTCTCAACTCCCTCGGAAAGGAGCATCAGGAAGGCCCAGCCGAATCCCACTCTCAGTGAAACCCAGAGCGCCGGAAATCGAGTAGTTGAGATGCTGGAAGGCATCGCCATGCCACGATCGCGAATCCCTGTGTCATCAGCCATTGGTGGATCGCTTCAAAGCCATTCGATGTTATCCTGCTCGAACTCCCAAAACCAAGCGGTCGGCCGAAAGCCGTGCTGTTCGAGCAATCGGGCCCGGCTCGGATCAATCCATCGCCGTGATCGAGCGGCCACGGGTTTCGGGCAGTATCCAGACCATCAAGGCGCCCAGCGTCGAGAAGACTGCGCCGAGCGAAAGCGTCGCGCCGAAACCAAACCGCGCGCCGAGCGCCGCAATCAGGATCGGCGTGAAGAACTGAAATCCGCGGGTGACGTTGAGCAGCAGTCCGAGCGAGGTGTTGCGAATCCGCGTCGGCAACAGCTCGGCGATCATCGGCGCGGCGCCGGCCCAGATGCCGGTGCCGAATCCCGCCGTGAACATCGCCGCCGAGATGAGTCCGGGCACAGCGATTGCTGAATTCCATAGCAGGGTCGGCGGGATGGTGCCGGCCGCCATCAGCATCCCGTAGGCGCAAAACGCGGGCCGGCGTCCGAGCCGGTCGGCAACGCGGCCAAAGGTGAAGTAGCCGAGCACGCCGCCGACCTGCATCGTCATCATCATGCGGCCGGCGCCCGCGGCGGTAAGCCCGCGCCTGAGTTCCAGGTATCCGGGCATCCAGGTGTACGTGAACCAGTACGCCTCGGAGTTCAGCAGGATGACCACGAACAGCAGCATGAAGATCCGCTTGTGAAGGAGAATCGCGCGCAAGTCGATGCCGCCGCTAAGACTGGCGCGCGTGCGCTGCCAGACGTCGCTCTCCGGCATCCATTTCAGCACCGCGGCGACCACAAATACGGCGGGAATGGCGGAAATTATGAAGGTGAGCCGCCATCCAATCGCGGGGGCAAGATAGCCGCCCGCCGCGGCCGCCAACAGAATCCCGAGCGGCGCTCCCGTCTGCACGTATGCTGCGTATCGTGCGCGGCGCTCGGCGGGCACGCTTTCGGCAACCAGGCTTTGTCCCGGGGCCCATCCGCCGCCCATCCCGAGCCCGGTTATCGATCGAAACACGATCAGTTGGGGCAGAGTCCGGCTGAATCCGCATAGCGCGGTGCCGACGCCGTAGATCGCGACCGTGGCAGCGATCGCAGGTTTTCGCCCGAAGCGATCGCCGAAGAAGCCGAAAATGACTCCGCCGAGCGCCGTCATCAGCAGCGACGTGCCCAGCGCAATCGACGATTGCTGCGGCGTCAGATGGAGTTCGCGCGCAACGGGAACCAGCAGGAACGAGTAGAGAATCAGATCGTAGAAGTCAAAAATCCAGGCGGCGAAGGCGAGCGCGACAATCCTCAGATGAACGGCGCCGGCCTCGCGCTCGTTCATCAGCAGTTCGTGCGAAGTGCCCGCAGCGGCGGGCTCGGGCGGCGGTATACCGGCGACGGGCTCCATGGAATCGGCTATGATTGGTGCTGCCAGTTGCGGCTGTCAAGGGAACGCGGTCGGCGGCGCGTTATCCGCTTTGGCAGTTCGGAGGAGCAAATGTTCAGAAGGTTTTTTCGATGGATTGTTCGAACGGTGATCACGGTCGCGGTGCTGTTCGCGATCGTCGCCATCTCGGATTACATCTCGCATCGGGTGCAGCCGAACTCGGTTCTGGCAGTCGAACTTAACGGGTCGGTGGTCGAGCGCGGCGGCGTCGGCCTGCTCGGCCTTCTGAGTACCCATCAGACGGCGCTCGACGAGTTGCGCAATGCGATCGACGAGGGGGCGAAGGATCCGAAGATCGTCGGGCTGGAGATCAAGGTAATCAACCCGGAGATGGAACTGGCGCAGGCGCAGGAGATCGTCGCACTGATCAAGTCGTTCAAGAGCCACGGCAAATGGACGACCGCGTATATCGAGAGCGCGGGCGAATCGGGCTCGGGCAATCTGCCCTACATCGTTGCGGGCGCCGCCGATGAAGTCTCGCTGATGCCGCGGGGAGACCTCAACCTGATGGGAGTGCAACTGCGCGAGCTGTTCGTGCGCGGCACGCTCGACTGGCTGGGGATCACGCCGAACTTCGCCTCGGCCGGGCAGTACAAGAGCGCGGCCAACATGTTCACCAACAAGGACTTCACGCCGGCGCAAAGGGAGGAGGACGACGCGCTTGCCGGGAGCCTGTTCGATCAGATCGTGGCGGCAATCGAGGCCGAGCGCGGGCTTCATCCCGACGCGATCAAGGCCCTGATCGATCAAGCGCCGTTAAATGCGGAGACGGGGTTGAAGGCGCGGCTGGTGGATCGACTCGAGTACGAGAACGAATTCAGCGATCGGGTGAAGAACCACGGCGGCTCGATTCACAAGGTAATCGACTATGCGAATTACGCTCGTCCGAGCCTGTTTTCCAGCTTCGGCGGCGGAAATCAGATTGCGGTGATTTACGGGCAGGGAGAGATCCAACGCGACGGCGAGGGCTTCAACACGTTTTCAAGTCCCGAGAGCGACGCGATGACCTCCGACGAGATGGCCAAGGCGTTCAAGTCGGCGCGCGAGGACGACGATGTTCGCGCCGTCATTTTGCGGGTCGATTCACCCGGAGGCTCGATGCTCGCGTCGGAACTGATCGGGCGCGAGGTTGAGCTGACGGCGAAGAAAAAACCAGTGGTGGTCAGCATGTCGGGATACGCCGCATCGGGCGGATACCTGATATCGATTCCGGCGGCGAAGATTATCGCCGAGCCCGGGACGATCACCGGCTCGATCGGCGTGCTCGGCGGCAAGTTCAACATCACGCCCGCGATGCAAAAGATTTACGCGAACACCGACGCGGTGAGCCGCGGGGCAAACGTCGGAATGTTCGACATGTGGACCGACTTCACGCCCGCGCAATCCAGGCAGTTCCAGGATGAGATCATGCGCGACTACCGGTACTTCCTGAAACTGGTCGCGGCCGGCCGCCATATCACGGTGGAGCAGGCCGATGCGGTGGCGCAGGGACGGGTGTGGACCGGGGAGCAGGCGCTCAAAATAAAGCTGGTCGATTCGCTTGGCGGACTCGATGACGCGCTGGCGGCGGCGAAAGGATTGGCGCGGCTGGCTCCCGATCAGCCGGTCGGAATCATCGAGCTTCCCGAGCCGCCGGGACTGCTCCAATCGCTGGCCAGCGGCAAGCTGGTGGCGTCGATCACGCAGCGTCCGGCTGCGCGAATCGTGGAGCCGGTGATCGAGCTGATTCGGCTGGCGCTCGGCGGTCACGCGGTTTTCAGCGCCGCGTATTGTCCAGTGGCGCCGATGCTCTGATCGCGGGAGGCAATACGGAAGGCAGGAAAGTGGACGCCCAACTCGAAGAATTTCTCAATTTGTTGGGTGAAGCCGAGCGCGCCGGCGGCCGCGTGTTGCACGATCTCACCGAGTTGGCCCATTCGCTCGAGCTGCAGGAGATGCTCAAGAAGGTCGGTCACGACGAAGGCTACTACGCGGGAGAGCTGGCGGCACACGTGCGCCGCCTGGGCGGGAGCGCATCGACCAAGACCGGCGACTTCGTCGAGAAGGTGCGCGCAGTCGGAGATTTTCGCGGCAAGCTCGAATTGCTCAATCGCGGCCAGCGATGGGTGATTCGCAAGATCGAGGAAAATGTCGCGAGCGCAGGCGATGCAACGCTCAAGGCATTTCTGGTCGTGATGGCGCAGGGGCATCGGGTCAATATCGGCGCGCTCGAAGAGGCGCTAAGGGAAGGGAAAGTCTAGCCGGAGCGCGCGGCCTTCGGGTCACGGGGTCGGCGGTTGCAATAGGCTCGGAGCAAATCTGGTGCGGCAAACAATCATCGGGCTGCTGATGGCGGGGTTGACGGCGGCGTTTTTCTATCTCGTGGGAAGGCGGCGTTACAAGTGCCCGCTCTGCGGACGGGTGGTGAAGTATGAGGATGTCAACTGTCCACACTGCGGCAACGACATGAAGTACCGGCATCGCGCCGGTCCCGAGGCGCTTCCCAGGGCGGCGGCGGATCTGCGGCCGACCAGGCGCCGGCCTCCCGGTGGCCGCTCTTCACGGAGTTGAGGGTATCTCGGGCGCGGCGCGATTAGTGCATTAGCCGAAGGCCGCGGCTAGATTCCCTGCCGGTCGTGGCAGGCGGAGCAGATTCCGTACAGTTCCATCTTGTGGCGGGTCAGGGTGACGCCGAGGTCGCGGGCGACGATGTTCTGCATGCGCTCGATCGACGCGTTCTCGAACTCGATGATCCGGCCGCATCGCTCGCAGATGAAGTGATCGTGATGGCGCTCGGCGACGGCTTCGTAACGCGCCTGGCCCTCGTCAAAATGGCGCTCGTACAACAGCGCGCATTCCTTGAGCAGGCGCAGCGTGCGGTAAATCGTGGCATAGCCGACGTGCGGGTTGATCTTCTTGACCTTCGCGTGCAGTTCTTCGGCGCTGATATGATGCCCGAGCTCGAAGAAAACGCGTGCGATGTCGTCGCGCTGAGCAGTGGACTTGAGCCCGCGCTCCTTCAGCCGGACCCGGAAGGTCTGCATCCGCTCTTCCGCGCTGACCGCAGGTTTGCGATCGACTACGGTGTGACCAACCGCCGGGGTTTCGCCGGGACGCGGCATCGGAGTGCTCAGGACGAGGCGTCTCCGAGGTGAACCACGCGGCGCGCTGCGGGGGACAGGTACAAGGCTTCGAGGTCGCGCAGGCGCAGCGCTTCCGCAATCACTTCGAGCTGCTCGGCGGCGGGCTGATCGCGATCGATAATGACCAGGTTCTTGTCGCGCAGCCGGCAGGCGCCGCCGCGGGTGCGGTAGCCGATTTCGCGCATGATCTTTTCGCGCCGGACCTCGAGCCCGACGCGCTGGGCAGCCTCGGCCAGCTCGTCCACGATTCTCATCATCCGCGCCTCGCTCAGTTCGCTCATTTCACCTGCCTGCCTGCGCAATCGGATGCGGTGCGGCCGCGCCCCTCTTGAGGCATCACCGGCCAACATGTTATCGCGGTAATTCAACCCGGAGGTTACGCACTTGATCAAGAAAATCCTCGTCGGCATCGACACCTCCGAGCACTCCCGCAACGCGCAGGCATACGCCTTCTATTTTGCGCGAATTTTCAATGCGTCGCTGATCGGGTTGCATGTGGTCGATATCGTGTCGATCGAAGGTTCCTTTTTTCATGATATATCAGGTTCGCTGGGGCTGGAACCATATCTGGACTTTTCGTCCAAGATGCGCGAGGTGCTGACCGCCCGCGGGCGCGGCGTGCTCGACGAATTTGCCGCCGCCGCACGCCGGGAGAATCTTGCGGTTGAGACCGTGCTCGATATGGGGATCGTCGCCAACCAGATTTGCGAGCGGGCGCGCAGCTCCGATCTGGTCATAATCGGGCATCGTGGGGTCAACGAGAAGTTCTCGACCGGGCTTTTGGGTTCGACCGCGGAAAGCGTCGCGCGCAAGTCTCCACGCCAGCTGTTAATTACGCCCAGGCGATTTCGCGAGGTGAAACGCCCGGTGCTGGCGTACGACGGCAGCGAACGGGCGTCGCGCGCGATGCGCTCGGCGGCGGAGATCGCCAGCGAGCTGGGGGTTCCGATGACCATCATCACCTGCGCGCGCGATCCCAAGCTGGGCGAGCGGACCCTGGCCGAGGCGCGCACCTACTTCGAGAACTACCGGCCCAAGGCCGAGTTCAAGCTGCTGCAGGGGCACGCCAACGAGGAAATTGTGAAGTTCCTCAAAGAGTACGAGGCCGACCTGCTGTTCATCGGCGCGTATGGGCATCACCGGATTATCGAGATGGTGCTCGGCTCGAACACCGAGTACGTGCTGCGCAACGCGGCGTGCCCCGTGTTCCTGGCGCGCTGAGCTTCGCGTTTGCGCCGATCGCGGGACGCCGCGCTGGCTTAAGCTTGCGGTTCCTCGGTGCGCTGACGGATGAAGCGGGCGAGCAACAGCCGCATCGTTTCGATCGGCTGTATCCCGATCATCGTGAAGTCGCCCAGGACAAACGCCGGATAACCGAGCGCGGAAAATTGGTCGGCCTCGCGCTTGTGCCCGGCAATGCGCTCGGCCATCGCCGCGCTGTCGAGCGCCGCGCGAAATTTCGATCGATCGATGCCGGTGCGGCCCGCGATTGCCTCCAGCAGCCCGGGGTCCGCGATATCGGCGCGATGCTCGAACGCCGCGCGAAAGACCGCATCGTGATACGCCGGGAAAACGCCGGCGTCGCGCGCGATTTCCGATCCCTGCACCGCGGGCATCGAATCGATCCAGCTCGGCAGCGGCACCACGGGAATGCCGGTCTCGGCCGCGACCGACAGCACTTTTTGCCGGTTGCGCTCGTCCAGCACGCGGCCGGGCTTGGCGCGAAAATCCCGCATCGCGATAGGCACGCCCTTCCACAGCGCCTGGAAGCCGAGTTCGTCCTCGAGCGGGGCTACGATTCGCCACGCGATGTAGCAAAGCGCCGAGGCGTAATCGAAGTAGATTGGAATCCGAATCCGGCTCATATCTTCGCGACGCCATCGGTCGGCGATTTCTCCGATGATCTCCCGTTCAAGCATCGCCTGCAATTGGCTTGGGCGCCCGCCGCGGCGCTTGCGCGGCTCGCGCGGCGCGCACATTGTTGATGCATTATGCCTTCAGATCGCCGGCCAGTTCTCAAATTGGGTGTGGTTGACTTCGGTGTCGAGAGCGCGACGCTGCCCGGTGGCGTGCAGGTCGATCTCCCCGTCATCAGGCATCCCGGCGCGAGCGCGATCGTGGCGCTGTACCCCGACATGAACGTTGCGATGCTGCGCCAGTATCGGCACGCGATCGGCGGCTGGCTGTGGGAGGTTCCCGCGGGATGCCGCAACGCCGGCGAGGATGCGCTCGAATGCGCGCGGCGCGAACTGGGCGAAGAGGCCGGGGTCGCGGCTCGGCGATGGGACCATCTTGGGTCGATCATCACGATTCCGAGTTTCTGCGACGAGCGAATCGAGCTGTACCTTGCGCGCGAGTTGTCGGCGGGAGCGGGCACACTCGATCACGACGAAGTGATCTCCGTCAGCCGGGTGCCGCTGGAGGAAACCTTTGCGATGATTCGGCGCGGCGATATCGTCGATGCGAAATCGATCGTCGCGCTCTATCGCGCGCGCGAGTTTATCGATCTGCGCCGCGAGTCTTAGCCCAGGCGCATTCGGTTGCGTTTGAACAGTGAACCGCGCGGTGCGCCGCGCATCCGCTACTGGATTACCACTTCGTCCGGAAAGAGGAAGGTGGTGGCGCCGTCGTCGAATTGCACCAGATACATGCGCCGGTCCAGATTATTTATCTCACGCAGGATACGTGGTTGTTCCTTGAATCGGCTGCGCCCCTCGTGGTCGCGCACGGGTTTTTGCAGCTTGCAATGCTTTCCTACCGGTCCTTCAGTGTTTGTGCTCGTTATCATATTTCTACCGCTCCCCCATCCTCCGGAAAATTCGCCGCCACTCCGTCACCCTGGTCTTATACTAGCAATCTTTGCGCCTAATCTTTAGACGTCCGAAAGCGATACAGGTTTCGGTTATCCAGAGCTGTGGAAAACCTTGAAAATCAAGCGGTTTCACCTTTTTTCGACGAAATTGGAGCATTGAGGCATCTGCCTGTGGTACCGATTTGGGACACTGCACTGGCCGAAAATGGAGCATCCCTTTTGCCGCATTGGCGCTTTGATGCTCAAATGAAGGCCACGACCGCAAATCGCGAAAATCGGCGCTCGGGATCGATCCCATGACAAAACCCAGCTCGGGAAAGAACTAATCAGATGCCTACGATGTATCCGCTCATAATGGGCCGGCGCGCGATGCTCGCGACGGAGCACTACCTTTCCGCCTCCGCCGGTGCGCGAATCTTCGCTTGTGGCGGCAATGCCATCGATGCTGCCATCGCTGCAACATTCGTGGAGGGCGTCGTCAACCCGCACATGCACACCATCGGCGGCGAGGCGCCAATGCTGATTTATTCGGCATCTGCCCGCCGCGTGGTCGCGATCAACGGCAATATGATCGCGCCGGAACGCGCGACGATTGCCCATTACCGCTCGCTGGGCATCGAGCTGATCCCCAGCTTCGGGCTGCTTGCCGCCGGTGTCCCCGCAGCCTTCGATGCGCTGGTGACTGCGCTTAGAGATTTCGGAACCAGGTCGCTGGCCGAGGTTCTCGAGCCGGCGCTGGAGCTTGCGGGCGACGGTTTCCCGATGCACGTGGGATTGTCCGGTGGTGCTGGCGGCCCTGCCGATCCAGTCGCCGGGGCGGGCGCGTCGATCCGGAGCAACGCCAGACACTTCCTTGCCAAATGGCCGTCTTCAGGGCGCGTTTACCTGCCCGATGGCAAAGTTCCCGAGCCCGGAAGCGTGCTCAAGAATCCCGCGCTCGCCGATTTTTTCAAGCGCGTGCTCGATGCCGAGTCGGCGGCGAAGAATCGCGGGCGCGAGGCCGGCCTCGACGCCGCGCGCGAGCGCTTTTATCGGGGCGACATTGCGCGCGAAATCGTCGCCTGGTCCGACGCCAACGGCGGCTTGCTCGCCGCCGCCGACCTGGAGCGCTTCACGACTCGGACCGAATCGCCCGTGAGCGCGGCCTATCGCGGCGTTACGGTCTTCAAGTGCGGGCCATGGTCGCAGGGTCCGGTATTCCTCCAGCAACTCAAGCTGCTCGAGGGCTTCGAGCTTGCGGCTCAGGGCCACAATTCCGCCGACTACATCCACACGGTCATCGAGGCCGCCAAGCTCTCGTTCGCCGATCGCGAGGCCTACTACGGAGACCCTGAATTTATCGACGTTCCTATTTCCGGATTGCTGAGCGATCGTTATGCGGCGATTCGCCGCGAGCTTATCGACTCGAGGCGCGCCTCGATCGAGCAGCGGCCGGGCGATCCGGTTGCGATGCGTGCGTTGCGCGACGCTCCCGCGTCCGGCGCGCGCCCCTGGGGTGCGGGCACGGTTCACGTCGCGGCTGCCGATCGCGCCGGCAACATGATCGCCGTCACCGCGAGCGGCGGATGGATTCCGAGCTCGCCGGTGATCGCCGCGCTCGGCTTTCCGCTGGGAACGCGGATGCAAACTTTTTATCTCGACGAGCGCCATCCCAACGCGCTCGCGCCGGGCAAGCGCCCCCGCACCACGCTGTCGCCGTCGCTCGCGATGGCCAACGGCGAGCCGTACCTGGCGTTCGGCACCACCGGGGGCGATCAGCAGGATCAATGGACGCTGCAATTTTTTCTCAACGTGGTCGATTTCGGGATGGACTTGCAGGCCGCGATCGAGGCGCCCAAGTTTTCGACGCTGCATTTTCCCTCGACGTTCTATCCCCACGACAATCGCCCGGGAGTGTTGCGCATCGAGGATCGAATTCCCGCGAGCGTGCGCGACGCGCTCGCCGCGCGCGGCCACGAAATTGAAGTCCGGCCTCCATTGTCCGAGGGTCACGTGCTCGCGGTGCAAATCGACACGAAAACCGGAGTGCTCGCGGGCGGCGCCGATCCGCGCGGCCAGGCCGCGCCGGTAATGCCCGCCCAAGTCATCGGCTGGTGACTCGGCCCAGCCCCTGCACCTTCTTGTGTCATCCTGAGCGCAGCGAAGGAACCCGGATCTTTTTCGCGGCGGACCACTTCGACCTCGCTTAGGGCACGCCGCGCCGAGCCGCTCCGGATCGATTGGCCTTTGTGTGCGTGCGCTTTCGTGAAGCCGCTACGCTCTCTTAACCTCGCGCCGAGCGGCCAAATCCATTGCGGCCGGTGACATCGGAAAATAAATCCGCCGAGCCCATCGAGCGACATCCACCAGGCCGATCATCACCGGGACCTCAATCAACGGCCCGATTACGGCGGCGAATGCCGCGCCGCTGTCGATCCCGAATGTCGCCACTGCCACGGCGATAGCCAGCTCGAAATTGTTGGACGCTGCGGTGAAAGACAGTGTCGCCGTCTGCTGATAGGTCGCGCCCGCTGCGCGGCTTAGTACGAAGGAAAGCGCGAACATGATCGTGAAGTAGAGCAGCAGCGGAATCGCGATGCGGACCACGTCGAGCGGCAGATGCACAATTTTCGCGCCCTTGATCGAGAACATCACGACGATCGTGAACAGCAGAAAGACCAGCGTGAGCGGACTTATCTTCGGAACGAAACGCTCGCGATACCAGGCCTTGCCCTTGCGCGAGGTCAGGATCTTCCAGGTCGCAAAGCCGGCGACGAACGGCACGCCCAGATAGATGCCGACGCTCTGCGCGATCTTGCCGATCGTGACATCGACGATTGCGCCGCCCAATCCAAGCCATCGGGGTAGCACCGTCACGAAAGCGAATGCGTAGAGCGAAAAGAAAAGCACCTGAAAGATCGAATTGAACGCAACCAGTCCGGCGCAATACTCCGCGTCGCCGTCGGCGAGTTCGTTCCACACGATTACCATCGCGATACATCGCGCCAGGCCGATGATGATTAAGCCGGTCATGTACTCCGGACGATCGCGAAGGAATATCACCGCGAGTGCGAACATCAGGATCGGGCCGATGATCCAGTTCTGGACCATCGAGAGGCCGAGGATTTTCCAATCGCGAAAGACGTCGCCAAGCTCGTCGTAATTCACCTTCGCCAGCGGCGGGTACATCATCAGGATTAGTCCGATCGCGATCGGTATTGAGGTGGTGCCCACGCTCAGGCGATCGAAGACGATCCTCACGCCCGGCGCCGCCGCTCCGAGCGCGATCCCGGCCGCCATCGCGAGGAAAATCCACAGTGTCAGGTAGCGGTCGAGAAACGAGAGGCGGCGAACGACCGGACTCATTTGTCTTCCGGCAACTTGGCGGTGCCGATCTCCCTGACCCGGCGTTCGAGCGCAAAGCGGTCGAGCGAGTCAAAGGGCAGGCAGGTGAAAATCTTTACCCGGTTTTCAAGCTCGGTATAGATTCGGAAAAAAAACCGGCGTTTGAGATCTTCGGCTCCGGCGAAGGCCACCGGATCGGTTGCGCCCCAATGCGCCGTGATTGGCTGTCCCGGCCACACCGGACACATCTCGCCCGCGATTTTGTCGCAGACCGTGAAAACGAAATCCAGCGGCGGGCTGCCCGGCTGCGCGAATTCGTCCCAGCTTTTGCTCCGCAGTCCCGACGTTTCGTAGTTCAGCTCCTTGAGCAGTTGAATCGTCATCGGATGAACCGTGCCTGTGGGATGGCTGCCGGCGCTGAATGCTTTGAACTTCCCCTTGCCCCATCGATTCATCGCGCATTCCGCCATGACGCTGCGCGCGGAATTTCCGGTGCAAAGAAACAGAACGTTGAATTCCCGATTGGCCATCGATCCAACTCCTCAGGCGTCGGCTTTCTGAGCACACGCGTCCGCAGACGCAACCGTATTCGCGTCGATGGCAGGGCGGAGATCCTCGCCTTTGTGCGCGGCGCGGAGCGGTCGTTTAATTTTCGTCGCTCGCGCGGGCGTGCAGAGCGGCGGCGCGCACAGCTCCGCATCTCCTCGGCAGCAGTTTTCCATCAAGTAGGAGATCAAATCGTTCATCGCCTTGTAGTCCGCGCGGTAAATGATCGAGCGGCTGTCGCGCCGGGAGGTTACCAGGCCTGCGTATTTCAGGTGGTTCAGATGGAACGAGAGGGTGGGCGATGGAAGGCCGAGCCGCGCGCCGATTTCGCCGGCCGCCAACCCGTCGGACCCGCTCTGGATTAACAGCCGGAACACGTCGAGTCTCGATTCCTGCGCCAGCGCGGCGAGTGCCGGGATTGCCCTGGCTTTCTTCATAATTTTATAGCTATCGAATAATCGAATTAAAGTCAAAGGCGGCGCCACGGTGCGAGGGCTGGTCCATCCGCGCTGCCTTGCCTATGATTTTTCCGGTGAAAGTGAAAAGTCCGGTGAAAATCGACCCAGCAAAAATCATCGATCTCACCTACAGCTTCGACGACCAGACGCTCTATTGGCCGACCGAAAAGGGCTTCGTCCATCAGTTCGAGAAAAACGGCGATACTCGGGAGCACTCCTTTTTCGCGTCGGCGAATTACGCGGCGCCGGAACACGGCGGCACGCATACCGATGCGCCGTGCCATTTCAAGCGCGATGGGATTACGCTCGACCGGGTTCCGCTCGCCGATTGCATTGGGCCCGCCGCGGTGGTCGATTTTTCCGCGCGCGCGGCCAGGGACCCCGACGCGATGCTGAGCCGCGATGACCTCAAGGCGTACGAAGCCGCAAGCGGCCGGATTCCCGACGGTGCGATCGTCGTCGCGCGCTCGGGATGGGGCAAATACTGGCCCGACAAAAGACGTTACATGGGCACCGACAAGCCCGGCGACGTTGCGGGCCTGCGCTTTCCGGGCTATTCGGCCGAGGCAGTCGATTTCATTCTGAAGAACCGGCACGTCGTGGCAATCGCGATCGATACCGCGAGCATGGATCCCGGTAACTCGAAGGATTTCCCGGTGCATCGGCTCTGGCTCGGCGCGAACAAGCCCGGATTCGAGAACCTGGCCAACGCGGAAAAATTGCCTGCTATCGGCGCCACAATATTCTGCATCCCCTTGAAAATCGGCGGCGGGACCGGCGGGCCGACCCGGATCTTCGCCCTGATGCCGTAACCCTTGCGGCAACTGGAGAAGATGAATATTCGTTTATAGCAGAGGGCAGTTTCGGGCATGGGCAAGGATTCCATGCTATGCTCGATTTCCGAGATGGTTGATCCCTCGGGCCGAAGGTAGAAAACTAGCGGCGGTCAAATGGACTCGCCTGCTGTTGACTGGGGGATGCGGCAGCCGTAGGCGGCATGAAAACTGCCCCCGCGCAAGGAGGAAGCTCATGCGGACAAACGTGGCGCCGGTAATTAAAGGTCTGCTCGTGGCGATTGCGATCGTGGCTGTCGTGGGATGCTCGGGACAGCCGCTCTCGACGCGTGAGAAGGGCACCTTCATCGGCACGGGACTCGGAGCCGCAACCGGCGCGATCATAGGCGCCGCGGTCGGCGCGCCGGGAGCAGGCGCTGCTATCGGCGCGGGCGTCGGCGCGCTTGGCGGATTCGCCGTCGGCAACGAGATGCAGAATCGGGAAACCGCCAACGCTCAGACTCAGTCGCAGATTCAATCGCAGCAAAAGACGCTCGAGAGTCAGCAACAGCAGATTCAGCAATTGAAGAGCCAGCAGGAAACCGAATAGCAGGCGGAGAAGGGATATGCGCAGACATGCAATTGCGACGGGTACATTCGCCGTTGCCGCGCTTTTTCTTGTCGCGGGATGCTCCGGGCAGCCGCTGTCCACGCGGGAGGAAGGCACTCTGGGCGGAGCGGGTATCGGCGCGGCCACCGGCGCGATCGTTGGCGCCGCGGTCGGCTCACCGGGAGCAGGCGCCGCAATCGGCGCCGGTCTGGGAGGAGTTACAGGATTCGCGGTGGGTAATGCGATGCAGAATCAGGAGAACGCCAACCAGCAGACCCAGACGCAGATCCAGCAGCAGCAACAGCAACTGGAACAGCAGCGTCAACAGATTCAGCAATTGAAGCAGCAGCAGGAAACCGAATAACCCGGCTGACGTATATTAACCTGGGACGAAGGAGGTTCTCATTATGCGCAAAAGTGTTGGGATAATGATGAGTCTGGCGCTGGCGGGAACGCTCGTTCTTGCAGGATGCACGGGACAGCCCCTCTCGACACGTGAGGAAGGCACTCTCGGCGGAACCGCCGTGGGCGCAGGCGCCGGCGCAATCGTAGGCGCCGCGGTAGGCCATCCTCTGGCGGGCGCTGCGATCGGAGGTGTTCTGGGCGGCGGCACTGGCTACGCAGTCGGCAATTCGATGCAGAATCAGGAAAACGCCAACAAGCAGACCCAGCAGCAGGTGCAGCAGCAACAGCAAGAAATCGAGAATCAACGCCAGCAGATCCAACAGCTCAAATCGCAGTCGGAAACCGAGTAATCGGACAGCGCAATCGGTCGGAAAAAGGGGCGACGCCGCGTTCGGCGCCGCTCTTTTCCTTTTTCAGCCGGTCTGATTCACGCAGGCTTGCACAGCTTGCATGCTCTCAGGCCGGCGTGACCCGCGCACCCGGCATCTGCGAAGATCAGCATCTCTGCCGGATCCGCGCGCCGCGCCGCCGAGCATCCGGGCCGGCAGAAGATTCCGGTGCGCCGATGCCCCATCACGGCACGGGACGGCAATCGCAGGTCGCGCCCGACTTCGAATCCCTCCGCGCGCAGCAGCCTAATCTTGTTATCCACGCCGCCGCCGTAATTGCCGATCGTTCCGTCGGAGCGAATCACGCGATGACACGGCACGAAGATCGGCACCGGATTCGACGCCATCGTGTTGCCGATCGCGCGCTGGCTGTCGGGCCGTCCAACCGCCGCGGCCAGCCCGTGATAAGTGATCACCGCGCCCGGCGGGACTTTCCGAAGCCGGGCGTACGTGCGGCGCTGGAATTCGCTCTCGACCAGGCTCAAATCCACCGGATGAGCCATCGCGCGGAGGTCGCCCTCGAGCACGGAATCGATTTCCGCGCCGACCCTGCGGGCGCTCGCTTCATTCTCGATCAGGTCAAACTTCTTGCGTAGCATCGCGAGCGTTCGCTCCGCACCGTCCATGAAAAGAAAGTGAACCGCCGCGAGGCCGCGATCGCTCTCCGCGATCAGCAGGCGGCCGAGTCGCGACGAAATCACTCCGACCCGCGCTTGCGGCCGGCGGATGAGCTTCATCGCGCGCTCGATGCGAGGCCGCGTCTGTCCGATCATTGCGTCGAGCGTCCGGTCGTCGATCGGCGCGCTCTGCTTCACTTGCATCGCCATTGGCTTGGTCTTCATCTTGATCACTCGTCCAGCCTGAGTTTCTTCAGCGCCTGATACACGCTTGCCCGCGCGCTCTCGGCCGAGCAATTCAGCGCCGTGCCGATCTCCGCGTATTCAAGCCCCGCGAACTTGCGCATCATCAATGCCTGTCCCTGCTTGCCGGGCAGCCGCGCGATGGCTCTCTTCAAATGAAGTGCGCCCTCGGGTCCGTCATTGAGGCGATTCGCCGCGTTATCGGCCGGCGCCTGGCCGTCCGCGGTCCAGTTCGCGATCACACGCCCGCGGCGCATCCTGTCCCGCGCGCGATTGCGGCATAGGTTCGATGCGATTCGATAAATCCACGGCCGCAGTCCGTCTTCCGATTGCAGCGCCGGATAGGCGCGATAGGCGCGCAGCCACGTCTCCTGGAACAGGTCCATCGCATCCTCGCGATCGCCGGTCGAGCGCATCAGGAAGCGCATGATCTCGCGCTCCATGCTTTTCACCGCCTGCTCGAACGGCGGCGGAATCCCTATTCCGTATGCCCTGCCCATTGCGATATCTATAACCCCGCGCGAGCCGTTTCGTGAATCGCGCCGGGCGGCACGGAGGTCTCTATGGATGCGACTGTATGGATCGCGCTATGGGCGGTTTTGTTCATCGCCAGTCATCTCATCATATCGTCGTCTGCGGTGCGGCCCTGGCTGACCAAGGCGGTCGGCGAGCAGCCGTATCGCGGTATCTACTCGCTGGTTGCGTTCGCGACGATCGGACCACTTGTGTACGAATTCGCGCGGCACAAGCACGCCGGCCCCTTGCTTTGGGCTCTGCGCGCGATCCCCTCGATTCGGGGGCTTGCGTGGCTGCTGATGCTGACGGCGTTCATCCTGTTCGTCGGGGGTTTCATGAATCCGAATCCGGGCGGAATGGCCGCGTCGGGGGACGTGAGCGAACCGCGCGGACTGCTGAAGATCACGCGGCATCCGAGTTTCGTTGCATTCGGCCTGTTTGGAATTGCGCACATGCTGATGAACGGGCGGGCCGGCGACGTGATTTTCTTCGGGACGTTTCCCGTGCTCGGAATCATCGGCGGGAGGCATCAGGACCAGCGCAAGATTCGCGAGCTTGGCGACAGCTATCGCGACTTCCTCGCGAAGACGTCGTTCATGCCGTTCGCGGCGCTATTCGGCGGGCGCGTTCGATGGACCGCCGGCGACATGCCGTGGAAGGCGATTGGCGTGGGCGTAGTGCTGGCGCTTGTGATCGTGATGCTGCATCCGATGATCTTCGGCGGCCATCCGCTTGGTTAGGCGGATTGAGCCGGTGGCGGAAGCCTGAACAGGCGGGCGGCGTTCGCAATCACCTGCGCGCCGAGAGCTGCCGCCTCGACGCCTCGAAGGCTCGCGAGCATTTCGAGCGTGCGAGTGACGTAGGCCGGCTCGTTGCGCGTCCCGCGATACGGCTCGGGCGCGAGATAAGGCGCGTCCGTCTCCACCATCACGCGGTCATCGGGAACGATCGCCGCGGCCGCGCGAACCGATGCGGAATTCTTGAACGTGATGATCCCCGAGAACGAGATGCACATCCCGAGCGCCAGGAACTCGCGTGCCGCGTTGGCATCGCCGGTGAAGCAATGGATCACGCCGCCGCGCGGTGGAATCCCGGTCTCGCGCACGATCTCGACGAGCCTGCCCTCCGCGTCGCGGCAATGAATCACGATTGGCAGCCCGAGTTCTGCGGCGAGCGCCAGATGCGCACGCAATGACGCTTCCTGCGCATTCGGCGGCGAGTGCATGTAATGGAAATCGAGGCCGCTCTCGCCGATCGCGACGACTTTTTTCGACGCGGCCAGATCGCGCAACTGTGCGATTCGTTCGGGCGTGCAATCCCGAGCGTCGTGCGGATGCACGCCGACGGCGGCGAACACGTCGCGGTGACGCTCGGCGATTGCAACGGTCAATCGATCGTTTTCGATCGGCCCGATCGCGCCGACCGAGATAATCTGAGCCACGCCGGCGCCGTGCGCGCGCTCGATCACGGCTTCGAGGTCGCCGCGGAACTTTGCGTCGGCGAGATGGCAATGCGTATCGACAACCGTCGTCATTGAACTTGAGCGTGGATTCCCCGGCGCGCGCGGGGGTCAGCCGCGGGCTTTCTTGTCGATGCGGGGGAACAGCGGCGTCGTCGGATTCACGCGATGCCCCGGCTTGATACCGTCTCCATACGGCGCGCGCGCGAGTTTCTCATCGACATTGAGCAGGCCAAGAATCTTTTTCGACGCTACCGGCATGAACGGCTCCAGCGTATAGGCGACCACGCGCAATCCCTCGACCAGGTTGGCGAGGATTTGCGCGACGCGCGGCAGGTTGGCGGGATCCTTCGCGAGCGTGAACGGCGAGGTCGCGACGATATATTTGTTGGACGAATCGAGCGCTGCCAGATGGCTTCCAGAGCGCCGATTGAACGCCAGAACTCTATCAAGGCCCGGTCTGCTGGGAAGGCGCGTGCACTGCGCACTTCCTGCATCTCGCAGCGCAGGTAACAGGTTTGGCTGCGATGCGGACGCGAGAGTGATTCGTGCGAATTCGTGCCAATCCATGCTTGGGACGAGTGCCCTTGCCCTTGCGATACTCATCGGGCTCGCCGTGATCGCGCCCTGGAAGTATCGCGCCGCCATCGAGAGCACGCGGCTGGTCAGGTTGCCGAGGTCGTTGGCCAGGTCCGAGTTGTAGCGATCGATCACGCGCTCTTCGCTGAAATCGCCGTCCAGCCCGTAGGTGAATTCGCGCAAGATGAAGAAGCGTAAAGCGTCGGGGCCGACGGTTTGCTGATAGGCGACGGGATCCTGGATGTTGCCCGAGCTCTTGGACAGCCGCGCGCCCCCGAAATTCATAAATCCGTGGACGTTCAGATGCCGATAGAGCGGCAGGCCGACCGCCATCAGCATCGCCGGCCAGTACACCGCATGGGTCTTGAGGATGTCCTTGCCGATGAAATGTTGGGTGACCGGCAGAATCTCTTTCAGTGACGCGTCGCTGGTGTCAGGCAGTTCGCTCAGGTAGGCCCACAGCGCGTCGTACCAGACGTAGGTGACGTACTTGTCGTCAAACGGCAGCGTGATGCCCCAATCGAGCCGCGCCTTGGGTCGCGAGATGCAAAGGTCCTCGAGCGGTTCGTCGAGCATCCGCAGCGCCTCGTTGCGATAGCGCTCGGGCCGGATCAAATCGGGATTTTTCTCGATGTTCCGGCGGATAGCCTCGCGGCGTTTCTCGAGCTTCAGGAAATAGTTGCCTTCCTTGATAGGCTCGGCGGGCCGATTGTGCACCGGGCAGATGTTGCCGGGCAGCAGTTCCTTCTCGGTATAGAAGCGCTCGCATCCGACGCAGTACAGGCCCTCGTAGTCCTTGAAATAGATGTCGCCGGATTCGTAAGTGCGCGCGAGCATCTTCTGCACGAACGCCTCATGCACCGGGTCGCTGGTGCGGACAAAGAAATCGTAACTGATGTCCAGCCCGGCCCATCCTTGCCGAAACAGCGCGCTGATTTTGTCGGCGAATGCCTTCGGATGGAGTCCGATCGCTTCGGCGGCGCGCTTGTTTTTGTCGCCGTGCTCGTCGGTGCCGGTCAGGAAGGTGACGTTGGCGGGGCCGAGCTTGCGCCGCTGAAAACGCGCGAACGCGTCGGTCGCCAGCATTTCGTAGGCATGGCCGACATGGGGCGGGCCGTTGCTGTAGATGATCGCGGTCGTGATGTGGATGCGGTTTGCCATCAGGAGATTGACAATAGCGGGAGACTCGCCGCCGCGCGAGCAGCGGTGGCCCCTGCACCCAAGGCTAGAACAAAGATGCAGGCAGAGTTTTCCTTGGGAACTCGAAGGGCTCCTGTTAGAAGGGGCGCGGCGGAAAGGGCGCTTGCTATTGCGGGCGCGAGGAGACCAGCTCTTCCAGCGTAGCTTCGACCACGCCGCCGTCTTCGTCGCGCTGAATCAGCACGGTCTGCTTCAGCGTGTTCTGGCGAACCACTTTGCCGTCGCCCTTGACGCATTGCACGCGCTTGCCGACGTTGGGCAGCGCGCGCTTGAGCTCCACGTAGCTGGCGTATTCGTAGCGCAGGCAGCATTTGAGCCGCCCGCACATCCCGGCCAGCCGCGACGGGTTGAGCGCGAGGCCCTGCTCGCGCGCCATCTTGACCGTGACCGCCTCGAAGTCGCGCAGCCAACTGGAGCAGCA
Organism: Binataceae bacterium (SeqCode); assembly: GCA_963722605.1. Taxonomy (GTDB): domain Bacteria; phylum Desulfobacterota; class Binatia; order Binatales; family Binataceae; genus Binatus. The sequence goes on from CAVRNO010000003.1 coordinate 45,232, forward strand.
TAGCTCGCGCCCGCATGGACCCAGCCCGCCCGTGACTTTGGTCTCATCCCGCGCGCCAATCTGTTTCATCTCGACCCGAACGCGCAGCGTGTTGGCGAGATCGCGGACCAGGTCGCGGAAATCGACGCGGCCCTCGGCGACGAAATAAAAGACCACCTTGCGCCCGTCGAAAGTGTAGTCGGCGCTGACCAGCTTCATCTGGATGCGGCGCTCGAGAATGTGCTCGACGCACAGGCGGCGCGCGTGCGCCTCGCGCGAGAGGGTTTCGCGCTCGGCGTCAAAGTCGCTGTCGGAAGCAATACGGATGACGGGACGCAGCCCGGAAAGATCGATCGTTCGCGCGGGTTCGTGCGGCTCGATCTCGACCGTGCCGAGGCGGGGACCGGCCTCGCTTTCGACCAGCACCCGTTCGCCGCGGCGCAGCGTCCGGTCGCCGGCTATGAAATTATGCAGATGGCCGGCCTGCTGCAGGCTGACGGCGACGATTTTCGCCACCGGTGGCGAGCCTTCAAACGGATCGATATCAGCCACTATCTTCTACTCACCCCGCATCGCATGGCCGGCGATAGTCCACCAATTCTCAGCCTGCAGCCGAGGATTGGCATTCGCTTCGACCGCTTCGCTGGCGCGCACCGCCGCGCCGATACATTTCACGACCGCATCGACCTCCAGACTATCCGCCAGGCTCGCCAATTTCGACCTGGACTCGGGCCCAAACGCGATGAAATCGGTCTTGAGCAGTTTGTAACATAGTATTTCTTCCAGGATTCTTGCGAGCAACTCGAAATTGCCGGCGGCGGCGTCGCGGTTGGCGAAGAACTCCTGGGCGATCGACTGCGCGCGGGCGAAATCGATCGATTTTGCAGCGCCCAGCGCGTCGAGTATCTCCTTCATCGGCGGTTCATCGCCGTCGGCGAGCGCGATTGCCCTGGCAGCGCTGCCGCGAGCCATCAACGCAAGCGCGCCCGCGTGAGCTTTATCGTCGACGCCATGAGCGGCAAGGATCGCCTCGAGATCGGCGACCGGGAGCGCCGCAAATCTGACCGTGCGCGTGCGCGAGCGGACGGTGTCGAGCAGGGCGCGCTCGCTGGCGGAGACCATGATGATGATTGCGTGGCCAGGCGGCTCTTCGAGCGTCTTCAGCAGCGCGTTCTGCGCGGGGATGCCCAGGGTCTCGGCGTCGTCGATAATTGCGATGCGAACCGGCGAGCGCGACGGCCGGACTCCAAGCCGCGCAATCAATTCGCGGACCTGGTCGATCAGAACTTCGGTGCGGCCGGCCGGACGCGACACGAAGCTGAAATCCGGATGCACCCCGGTCGCGATTTGCACGCATCCGGCACAGCAATCGCATCGCGCGGCGTCCGCATCAGCGGCGCGCGCGCGCGTGCGCTCGGTCTGCGGGGCAATCCTGACCGGGCATCGCGCGGGAGTGCAGCAGAAATTCTCGCCCGGCGATCGCTCGCACATCAGCGCGTGGGCGAGGCTGGTCGCGACGAGCGCTTTGCCGACGCCGCGCGGGCCCGAGAAAAGGTAGGCGTGCGAGGGGCGGCTGCGCAATTCGGCCAGCAACCGGCTCAAGACTTCGCGATGCCCGCGGATCGAAGTTATCGGCATGGGGATTGAGTCATCGGCGGGCGAGCAGCTCGTCCACGGCGCGGCGGATGTCGGCGGTGACGGCGGCAACCGGACGGTCGGCGTCGATCACGACGACCCGCGCGGGCTCGGCCTTCGCGATCGCGAGGAAACCGTCGCGCACTCGGCGATGGAAGTCGGCGCGTTCGCCCTCGAAGCGGTCGGCGCCGCGGCCGGTTCCCTTCGCGCGCGCGCGGGTGCGCTCCAGACCGGTCTCGACGGCCAGGTCAAGGACGATAGTCAGGTCGGGCGTCACCTTGTCGCTGGCGAGCTGGTTCAGCTCGCCGAGCAGTTTGAGATCGAAGCCGCGGCCGTAGCCCTGATAGGCGGTGGTCGAATCGGAATAGCGATCGGAAATCACGATTTCGCCGGCGGCGAGCGCCGGCCGGAGTTTTTCGCGAACGTGCTGCGCGCGATCGGCAAGCACCAGCAGCAGTTCCGCGGCGGCCTCCAGCGAAACCGCGGGATCGAGAAAAATCGCGCGAATCGTTTCGCCGGCCCGCGTGCCGCCCGGCTCATGGGTGACCGTTACCCGCCGTCCGCCCTGGCGCAGCACGTCGCCCAGGATTGCGGCCTGGGTGGTCTTGCCACTTCCTTCGACGCCTTCGAGCGTGATGAATACACCGGCTGCCATCGATTAGCTGGATGGGGAACGTTGCGCGTCCTTATCCGCCAAGATACCAGCGCGTCAGTTGCGGCTGAAAGAGAGCGAAAACCCCGGCGGCCAGCGCCAGGTACGGACCGAACGGAACTTCGGTGCGCATAATCGAGACGTCTGCTTCCTCCGGATCGGCCACCGGGTCGCCCAGCGGAGCGGGCGAAGCCGCGCCGCCGCCACTGAGCGCGAACGCGAGTCCGCCGATCGCGCCGGTTACCGAGCCGAAAAACAAAGTGAAGAAAACTCCCTGCCAGCCGAGAAATCCACCGACCATCCCCAGCAGCCACACGTCGCCCATGCCGACTCCCTCGCGCCCGCGCACCAGTTGGTAGAAATAGCCGGTGCCGTACAGGACGCCGGCGCCAAGCGCGATTCCGACGAGCGAACTCTTCCAGCCGACCTCCGGCATCATCAGCGACGCGGCGATGAATCCCAGCATCGTCCCCGGCCAGGTAATGACGTTCGGAATCAGCCGCCAGTCGTAATCGACGATCGCGACGACCCACAGCGCGGCGCATAGCACGAAGCGCGCGGCCGCGTCGGGGACGGGGAAGGCGACGCAGAGATAGAGCGCGATGATGCCGAGGCCGGCTTCGGCGAGGAAATGACGGAACGGAATCGGCGCGCCGCACATCACGCATCGCCCGCGCAGTCCAAGGTAGGCGAGAATCGGGATGTTCGCCCACCATGGAATCGCGCGCTCGCAACTCTCGCAAAACGAGCGCGGCGTGACGATCGAAAGATCGCGCGGGAGCCGGTACCCAACCACGCAAACGAAGCTGCCGACGCACGCGCCGATGAGGAAGGCGATTGCGGCGCCGATCCCGCCGGGCAAATCAAGTGTCATAGCGTCACCGTTTCTTCCAATTGCGAGGTCCGAGCGTCAATTCCAATAACATACACGTTCAGGCGCCGAAAATTGACTCGCGCTCACCGCTGGCATTTCGGACAATAGAAGCTGGCGCGCTGGCCCACGATCGCATTTTTGATCGGCGTCGAGCATCTGTAGCACGGTTTCCCCTCGCGGCCGTACACGCGCAAGCGCGCGGCGAATCGCCCGGGCTGCCCGCGCGAATCGCGGTAACTGCGAAAGGTGGTGCCGTTACTGCCGATCGCGGCGCGAAGGATAACCGGCACGGCCGCCGCGATTTTTTCGATCTCGCTGCGCGTCACGCGGCCGGCCCGCCGCGCGGGACGCACGCCCGCGCGAAATAGAATCTCGGACGCGTAGATATTGCCGATACCGGCGACGATTCGTTGATCCATTATCAGGCTCTTGATCGCCGCCGTCCGGCCCCGCGCCTTCGCCGCCAGGTAGCCGGCGTTGAATCGGCGCGACAACGGCTCGGGGCCGAGGCCCTTCAGCTCCGCCGTGGAAGCCAGCGCGCCGCGATTGACGAGACGGACCATGCCGAAGCGCCGCGGATCGTTGTAAACAATGCGCGAGCCGTCGTCGAGCGAGAATTCGAGATGGTCGTGGCGCGGATCGAAGTCGCCGGCGCTAAAGCCGCGATCGCGATGAGTCAGGCTGCCCGACATCCCGAGGTGCACAATCATCACGTCGTCGCCGTCGAGCTCGACGATCAAATATTTGGCGCGGCGCGACAGTTTCACAATTCGCCGGCCGCCGACCGCCGCGGCAAAATCCACGGTGAAGCCGCGGCGCAGCCGTTTCTCGCCGATTCGAACGCTCACGATCGTTCTGCCGGCGGCGGTGCGCGCCAGGATCCGGCGCAACGACTCGACTTCCGGCAGTTCAGGCATCGCGGGCGACGACCCTGCCGGCAATTTCGGCGCGCAGCGCGTGCGCGAGTCTCAAGAAATCGGGTACGCCGAGCTTCTCGGCGCGCGTGGCCGGATCGATCTCCGCGCGTTCGAGCGCGCGCACGATCCGCGCCGGGTCGATTCCAAGGCAATGGCTGAGCGCGTTGCGAATCGTCTTGCGCGGCGCGGAGAACGAGGCGCGCACGGTTTCGAGCACGTCGCGTTCGTCCTCGCCGTCGGCCGCGAACAACTGGATCGCTCTGGGCGTGAAAGCGAGCACTTCGGCGTCGATTTTGGGACGCGGATGGAAGCTGCCGGCGGCGACGCTGAAATGCTGATCGATCTTCCAATACAGCGCGTTGAATACGCTGAGCGCGCCATACGCATCGTCGCCGGGGGTCGCGCGAATCCGCGCGGCGACTTCGCGCTGAAACATCAGGACCATTCGCGAAATCATGCGCGCGTTGTCGCTCAGCCGGCGCAAAATGGCCGCCGCGACGTTGAACGGAAGGTTGCCGATCACCTTGACCGGCGAGGGTGATCCGGCGACGAGCGCCGCGAAATCGAGCGCAAGAAAGTCGGCGTTGATCACCCGAACGTTTGCGCCGCCGCGGTCCGCGAAGCGCTCCTGGAGCCGGGCGGCCAGGCGCGGGTCGAGTTCCACCAGCGTCAGCGAGCGGATCGGCCGCGCCGCGATTTTCTCGGTCAGGATGCCCAGCCCCGGACCGATCTCGACTACCGTGTCCGATTCGCATAGCTCCGCCGCGGCGACGATTCGATCGGCGACGGCGCCGCTGGTCAGGAAATTCTGGCCGCGCGATTTTGCCGGCCGCACGCCGGCGCTCGCCAGCGCCGGTGCGGGACGCGACGGCGATTCAATTTCGCTGCCGGCGCCGCCTGCGCGCTTGAGCTTGCGGAGCGTGTGGGTTTTTCGTGCAATCGTCATTGGCTGCGAATTCAAAGCGCGAGATTGGCCTCGGCGTCGATGCTGAGCGGGTCGCGCTCGCCGCGGAGCAGGCGGTAGCCGCCCGCGAGCGCGATCATCGCCGCATTATCGGTGCAATATTCGAGCGCGGGTGCGACCAGCCGGCGGCCATCGGCGGCCACCGCCTGGGCCAGCCGGTCGCGCAATCTCGAATTTGCCGCGACGCCGCCGGTCAGTGCGATAGTATCCGCGCCCAATTCGCGCGCGGCGGCGATGGTCGGCTTCACCAGCATATCGACGACCGCTTCCTGAAAGCTTGCGGCGAGATCCTCGGGCCGCTCCGCGCGGCCGTTCTCGCTGGCCAAGAGAGTTGCGACCGCGGTCTTCACCCCGCTGAAGCTGAAATCCATAGGCGCGCCCCTGACGTGAGCGCGCGGGATGCGCACGCGCTTTCGATTGCCGCGGCGCGACATCTCGTCGATTGCGCGGCCGCCCGGATAGCCCAGTCCCATCAGCTTGGCGACTTTGTCGAACGCCTCGCCGGCGGCGTCGTCGCGAGTGCATCCGATCCGGCGGTAGCGCCCGAAATCCTCGACCGCGAACAGCGCAGTGTGACCGCCCGATACGACCAGCGCCAGGTACGGCATCGCGATCCGATTTTCGAGCAGCGGCGCCAGCAGATGGCCCTCGATATGATTCACGCCGACCATCGCAACGCCGCTCGCCTGCGCCAGCCCCTTGGCGAACATCAAGCCGACCAGCAACGAGCCGACCAATCCCGGGCCGCGCGTGACTGCGATTCCCTCGAGGTCTGCCAGCCGGCATCCTGCCCCCTCCAGCGCGCGCTCGATGACGGGCGCAATCGTGACGACGTGGCTGCGCGACGCGAGTTCGGGAACGATACCGCCGTAAGCGCGATGGATGTCGTCCTGATTGGCCACCGTGCTCGAGCGAATGTCGGCGATGCCGGGGGCGGTGGTTTCGAGCACCGCGGCCGCAGCGTCATCGCACGAAGATTCAATTCCGAGTATCAGCATCGCGAGTTCCGGCGCCCGCGCGGGCGGCCGCGAGCGGATTCAAGACTAGCCAGTGGTGAGCGGCGCGGAAAGGCGCACGGAATCGCGAAGCAACCGGCGCGTTCAGTCTGCTGGAGCAGGCGGCGATGCGGGCGGCGGCGAGCGGCGGCGGAGCTGTCTTCGCCGGTGGGCGGAGCAATGTCGGGTGATCCGGGCGCGGACTGGTCGAGATCCGCGGCTGATGCCGGCGTGCTCGCAGCGGCGGGCGCCAACGCGGACACGCGCGTCACGCCGACTCGCGCAGTCAGGTTGCCCGGACTTGCGGCCAGCGCCTTCTGATAGAGGACGGCGGCCTCGGCGGATTTGCCCGACTGCTCCAGACAGAGCCCTTCAAACGCGTAGATTTCGCCGAGCCACGCGGAATTCGAGGCGAGCCCGATTTCCGCGCGCTTGAAGAACGTCTGTGCCTGCGCGTATTGGCTCCGCGCGGCGTACGCGCGGCCCAGGTAGAAGTACGCGTACGAGTTGCTTGGATCGATCGAAATCGCGTGCGCCAGTTCGCGAATCGCGCCGTCGGTGTGTCCATGCTCGAGCTCGACGCGCTGATCCTCGGTGATTCTCAACGATGCGGAGCGGGCGGGAGTTGGCGCAGTATCGATCAGCGGCGCCAGCGACGAATCGCTGATTTGGGGCGTCGTCGCGATCGAACCTACGTCGATCGCAGGCGCGACATCGGCCGGCGCCGACGCGGAAGGCGCAGATTCTGGTGACGGCGCAGCGGGCGATGAATCGGCCATCGGCGCAGCGGCCGATGGATTGGGTATGGGCGCATTGCTTTCGGCGGTCGTCGGCGGCGCTGCCGGGACCGCGATCCACTCGCCGGAAGCAGGATTTGCTTCGGGATTGGGATTTGGCTGTGCCGCGGTGGATGGCGCCGCGGCGGGAGCCGGTGACGCGGCGGGAGATGGCGGCGCGGCCGGACTTGGCGCCGCGAGATCCTGTGCTGGAATCGATTCCTCTTCGAGCACGGCGACGAGCGTTGACTGGCGCTGCGATGCGATCGCGGAAATCGGTAGCATCGAGAGGACTATTGCGAAAGCCAGTGGGCCGAGTCGCTTCATTGGCGGGCTAGTCGTTGGGATCGGCGACCGGATTGGGCTCCTCGGGCATCTTGTGTTCCGCAGCCGTCAGCGCCGTCGCCCGAGTATGATACGGGCAGTCCTGAGTCGGCGCCATACCATCAGGATACACGCCCTCCATCGTCACCGGGCAGTAGGGTGTCGCTCGATAACCGCTGGTAGGATCAATTTTCACCTCGACGATTCCCGGCGGAGCGGTGAAATCGAGCGGTGGGCGTGACGCGGTCGCGGCTTTCATAAAAGCAGTCCACGCCGGCAGCGAAGCTTGCGCGCCGGTCAGCCCCAGCTCTTCCTTTTGATCGAAACCGGTCCAGACCACTGCCAGCAGGTTCGGCGTGAAGCCCGAGAACCATGCGTCCTTGGCGTCGTTGGTGGTGCCGGTCTTGCCCGCGGCCGGCCGCGTGAACCCCATCGAGCGCGCGCCCGCGCCGGTGCCGTGATTGATCACGTTTTCGAGCATGAACTGCATCATGTACGCGAGCTGGGGCGAGATTACCTGTTCGGCGGAGAGTTCGTGACCCTCGATGACCTTGTTGTTTTCATCGACCACGGCGGTAACGGCGTAGGGTTGGATTTCCATCCCGTCGTTGGCGATTACGGCGTACGCGCGCGCGACCTGCATCGGCGAGACTTCGATTCCGCCGAGCACGATCGACGGGTAGGGCGGCAATTCGCCAAAGCCGAGCTTCGACGCCATCGCGCGGATTCGGTCCAGTCCGACGCTGTTGGCCAGCCGCGCGGTCGCGGAGTTGAGCGACTCGCCGAGCGCGAACTCGAGCGTGACGTGGCCGAAGAAGCGGTCGCGGTAGTTATTCGGCGTCCAGCTCATGTCGCCGTAATTCCAGGTGAAGGGTGCGTCTTCGATATAGGTAGTCGGCAGGAACTTCTCCGCTCCTCCTGACAGGGTCTCGTCGAAGGCCGCCAGGTAGGTAACCGGCTTGAAGACCGAACCGGGCTGGCGTTTGGATTGAGTGACGCGATTGAACTGGCTCGCGCGGTAGTCGCGTCCGCCGGCCATCGCGCGAATCCTTCCGCTCTGCGGCTCGAGCGCGACCAGGCACGACTCGAGGCGATGGTTGGCCTCGCGGCGGACCAGCTTGGGATGCTTGGCTTCCAGATCGGAGAGATTGTGCGCGATTGCACCCTCGGCGAGCTTTTCCATGTGCACGTCGAGCGAGGTGAAAATCCTGAGACCCTCGCCGCTTAGCACCTGCGGCGGATAACGCTCGGCCAGTTCCTTCTTGACGAAATCGACGAAGTAGGGGGCGTCGTTGCCCTCGGCATAAACTTCCCGCGGATGCAGCGGCTCGCCGGCCGCTGAGTCGTAAGCGGTTTTGCCGATGTAGCCATCCTGGAGCATCGCGGCCAGCACCTCGTTGCGCCGCGGGCGGGCGGCGTCGGGATGATGCAGCGGATTGAGCCGGTTGGGCGAACTGATCAAGCCGGCAATCGTAGCCATTTCGCCGATAGTCAAATCGCGCGGCTCCTTGGAAAAGTAGTACTCAGACGCTTCCCAGACGCCGTATATGCCTTCCTGGCCGCGCTGGCCCAGGTAGATATCATTAATATAGTTCTCCAGGATTTCGTCCTTGGAGTATTGGCGCTCCGCGATGTATGCCATCATCGCTTCCTTGAGCTTGCGCTTGTAGCTTCGCTCGCGGGTCAGGAAGAAGTTCTTCATCAACTGCTGGGTAAGCGTCGAACCGCCCTGGCGCACGTGCCCCGAGGTAAAATCAATCCAGGCGGCCTTGACGGTGCGGACGAGGTCAACGCCGTGATGCTCGTAAAAGCGATGGTCTTCAGCGGCCAGGATCGCATTGATCATCGTGGGCGGGATCTGGCTCAGGCGCACCAGCCGGCGTTGCTCCCAATCGCCTTCGAAGATGCCGCTGATGAGTTCGGGTTCCAGCTCGATCGAGAAGACCGGTTTATGGATCACCGGATCTCCCATCGACTCGATCGTATCTCCCTTGAGCGTCAGCTCGACGAATTCGCCGCCGAAGTTGCGGTACGGATAGGCGAAGCTATGCAGAAAGATGTTGAGCTTGCCGCGCTTGCGATCGAAGCTGTACTCGCCGCGAGCGGCGACGTGGCCCGGATCGACCCGATGGTAATTCAGGCGCGCGAGACGCTCGAAGAAACCGAGGTCCTTCAGATCCTGGCCGGGGTAAATCAGCACCGAGTCGGAATAAATGCGCGACGGGATGTTCCATCGCTTGCCCGAGAACCGCGCGACGACTTCATTCTCGAGCTGGCTGTAGTAGCTGAAGAACAGCCACAACACGGGCGGGACGGCGAACAGGATGATCGCGCCCACGCCGATGAGCGCGAATTTCAGGATTCGGTTTGGGGACATCGGGAGTGCGTCCCCGGCTCAGGCCTCCGGCTTGACGGTGACGTAGATAGTGGCGTCGCCGCGCCTGACCAGCAGCAGGACTATTTTGCCCTTGGCGCTCGTCTTAAGCGCGTTCTGGTACGAGTCAACGTTCTTGACGGCCGCGCGATTGACCTCGAGGATCACGTCGCGCGCGCGAAGGCCTGCCTCGTCGGCGCGGCTGCCGGGCTGGACCGAGGAAATCACGACGCCGCCGGGGGTATCGAGCCCGAGTTCTTTGGCGAGATCGGGGCTGAGGCCCTTGACGTGAAGGCCGAAGGGCGAGACGGCGCCGAGGTCGGGCTTTGCGGGTTTTTCCGCCGCCGCGATTTCGGTCTCACGGGACTGGGTAATCGTGACCGGCAGATCGATCGCCTGCTTGTCGCGAATCACCTTGAGAATTCCTTTGTGGCCCAGGTCGGTGCGGCCGATCAACAGCGGCAATTCGCGCGAGTCGCCTACCGGTTGATTGTCGAACGCGACGATTACGTCGCCGCGCTTGATGCCGGCCGCTTTGGCCGGTCCGTTGTCGAGCACCTTGGCCACCAGCGCGCCGCGTGAATCCGCCAGCCCGAGCGACTCGGCGAGATCGGGCGTCACCTTCTGGATGTACACGCCGAGCCATCCGCGCACGACTTTGCCCGAGCTCTTGAGCTGCGGCAGCTCTTCCTTGACCAGCTCGATCGGAACCGCAAAGCCGATTCCCATGCTGGCGCCGGTGTGCGTGTAGATCGCGCAATTGACGCCGACCACGTCGCCGCGCAGATCGATCAGCGGACCGCCCGAGTTGCCGGGATTTATCGACGCGTCGGTCTGGATGAAATCCTCGTAGCTGCCCGGGATGAAGCGTCCCTTGGCGCTCACGATTCCGGCGGTCACGGTATGACCGAAGCCGAACGGATTTCCGATCGCCATCACCCATTCGCCGACCTTCAAGTCGTCGGAGTTGCCCAGCGGCGCGACCGCCAGGTCGTGTTTCACATCGATCTTCAGCAGTGCGATGTCGCTCTTCTCGTCATGCCCGACAATCTTGGGCACGTAAATGTGGCCGTCCTGCGTGGTCACGGTGACCGTGCCCGGATTGTCGACGACGTGCTGGTTGGTCAGGATGTAGCCGTCCCTGGTGATGATGAAGCCGGAGCCAAGCGCCCTGGACTGCGGCGAGCCGCCGCCGAACTCCTCGAAAGGATGCGAGTGCGGTGGCAAGAGAGGCGGGTGCGGAGAATCTTCCGGCGATCCTTCCGTGGGTTCGTCGGCTACGTCGGTCGAGATGCTCACGACCGCGGGGCTGAGCTTGGCTGCGAGCCCCACGAAGTCCGGCATCGACTGGGCCTTCGCCACCTGAGCGGGGTCGGCGGGCTCGGTCCAGAAGTGCGTGGGCGGCGCGGAATCCAGCGCGCGCGCCTCGAGGCCGGAAACAATCAAAGTGAATGTCGCGGCAAAAGTCGCGACGCCAAGAAAGACGATTGCTCGGGAAAACTTATGCGTCATGTGTGATTAAGCGAAGACGGCCGCTCAACGGCCCGGCGGTCTCGCCAATTCAACGTACTTCATTTGCAGACTGGAAAGAATCTCCTTGAGCAAGGCTTGTTCGTGGGGGTCGAGATTTCCCCGCGTCTTGTCGCGCAACATTATGATGATATCGATCATCTGCTGCGCCAAAACCATGTCGTGCGTCACCTGCCCGCTCGCCGGATCGGGTATTTCGCCCAGCGCCGCCAAGGCCTGCTCTGACAGGCTCCATAAGAACGCCGCGAATGTCACCTCGAGAGGCGCTTGGCTCGAAGGCCGGCTCGCCGCGGGCTGTGACGGGGCGGCTTGCGGCTTGGAGATCGACTCCGGCCCCGGCGCGTCGGGCTTGGATTTTATTTCCAACGCTTCGCCGCTCTCGGATGGCCCCTCGCCGCCTGTCTTGGCCTCGCCCTCGGCGGAGAAACGCCGGCGGTCCTGAACCTTGAAACCGCGGCCCTTTTCTTCTGATTCTTCCATCGATGGCACCGTCACCCTTGTCCAATCTGCCCGGCGGACATCTGCTCGAGCCGGTGGATTCGCTCCTCGATCGGCGGATGGGTCGAGAACAGCCGTGAAATTCCCGCCGCGCTGAGCGGATTGACGATAAACAGATGGGCCGTCGCAGGGCTGGCGTCCATCGGGAGGCGCTCGTTGGCAGCCTCGAGCTTGCGCAGCGCGCTGGCTAGGTACAGCGGATTATGCGTGAGCCCGGCCCCGCTCGCATCGGCCTGGTACTCGCGCGTGCGCGAAATCGCGAGTTGAATGAGGGTCGCCGCGATCGGCGCGAGGATTCCCGCGACCAGCAGTCCCGCCAGCCCGCCTTCGTCGTCGTCGCGATTGCCAAGTCCGAAGATCGCACCCCATCGAACCATCGAGCCAATCATCATCACGGCGCCGGCCATCGTGGCCGCGATCGAGCTGGTCAAGATGTCGTGATTGGTCACGTGCGAGAGTTCATGGCCGATGACGCCCTTCAACTCCTCGCGCGTGCAGATTCGCATGATCCCGCGGGTCACGGCCACGGCGGCATGATGTGCGTTGCGGCCGGTCGCAAAGGCGTTGGGCGTGTCGGAATCGATAAGGTACAGCCGCGGCATCGGGATCGAGGCCGCATGCGCCAGCTCGTTGACGATCGAGTAGAGTTCCGGCGCCGAACCCGCGTCGAGTTCCTGCGCCCCGTAAGCGCGCAGCACAATCTTGTCGGAGAACCAGTAGCTGAAGAAGTTCATCACCGCGGCGATAACGAAAAAAATCCCCATGCCGCGTGCGCCCCCGAGCATCCCGCCGATTACCATCAGCAGCCCCGTCATCAGACCCAGCAGCATCGCCGTCTTGAAGAAGCTCATTGCCCCTCCGTCACTTTTCATTCTCTCGCGCGGCTTGCATATTTTGTCCGACGATACGCGCGCCTTTAAGTCTATTATGTTTGAGGCTGCGTCACAAATTTTGGCAGGGGTGACCCCTGCACCCAGTGTTAAGGCCGCCCGGCGCTCTCGGGCGCGGCCCCTGCCAAGGGCTTAATACTGCGCTGCCGTCACCGCGGCCAACGCGGCGGCGACTTCGTCGGCCTCGATGGAATCGATGGGGTTGCGGCTGAGAACGACGATTTGTCCTAATGCCTCCGGCGACAGGGGACGCCATCGCGCGGGATCAGTCGGCCCGAAGATTACCACGCCGGAGGCGCCGGTCGCCGCCGCCAGATGCGACACGCCCGAGTCCACCCCGACGAAGGCCGACGCGACGCGCGCGATCGCCGCGACCGTGGGCAAATCGAGATCCTTCAGGACCGGGATGCCTGACTCGCGAAAGATCGGTTCGATCGATATCTCGGCGGGGCCGAGAATCACCGCGCACGAAGACCTCTTGTCATTCTGAGCGCAGCGAAGAATCCCGGATTCCGGCGCTTGCCTCGGCACTCTCACCGCGGCGTTCGCACGCCCCGTCAATTTCGATGCGAGCGCCGCGAATTTATCCGCCGGCCAGTTCTTGGCGGGACTTCCGCTGCCGGGAAAAATCACAATCAGATTCGAGCGGCCGCATCCCGATTGCGCAATCACACGCGCCGCTGCCGCGAGGTCGTCCGCGGTCGGTTCGAGCCGCGGATACGTCGGCGAAGCATCCTCGTCACATCCAATCGCGTGCAAGTAGGCCGCCGATACGTGGCCGTCGCCGCCGGGCCGAAACGGATGAAACGATACGGCCGCCTCGGTCGCCGCCCGGATTCGCGCGCGAAAATCCAAGTCGTCCGAGGCGAAGAACGAGTAGATGCGATCGAAACCGGCGAAGAATCGGCGCGCGTTTGAATCGACCGCCGGGTCATCGGTGAATAACGCACTCACCTCGCGAGCGTCTATCGAGTGAGCGCGTGCGACGACGGTTCTTCCGGCTGCGAGCCGCGCCAGCTCGAAACGCGCCATCAACTCGACGCAAGCGCCCGGATGGCGGCGCGCGATCGCCCCAAGCGCCGGCATCAAGCACATCAGATCGCCGAGCGCGCCCGGAAAAATGACCAGCACGCGCCGGATCGAACGCGCACCGCTCTCATTCGGCGTCATTCCCGAGACTCTATCAGTTTAATGCGGAACCCACCGTGGGCAGGGGCTGACCTCCTTCGGCTTCGCTCAGGACAGGCTCTGCACCCAGTATTAAGGCCGCCCGCCGTTGGCGGGCGCGGCCCTGCCAACGGCTGACGGCGTGTTAAAACTTTTTCTTGCGTCATCCTGAGCGCAGCGAAGAGCCTGTCCTTGAGCGTAGCGAAGGAAACCCGGCTCTTTTTCTCTGGATCGTCCCCCTCCGATCGCGTTGCAATTACGGCGCATTTTGCGAAACAGGGGTTATTTCCTAGGATCCAGAGCCGAACGTTTCACGTGAAACGTTTTTAGTTGGGGATTGGGTGACACTTGACTCTCGCGTGTGATTAGCCTAAGATACGAAGCATGGAAACACTAGACGCCTTTGATCGTCGATTCCCTGATGAGAAATCTTGCCGTCTCGCGCTGCAAGCGGCGCGCTGGCCTGATGGCGTGCGCTGCCCGAAGTGCGGGACAGATAAAGTCTATGCGCTCAAGTCCAAGCCGTTCTATTGGCTCTGCAAGGCGTGCGGCAATCATCGCTTCAGCGTCATCAGCGACACGATATTTGAGAACACGAAGAAGCCGCTTTTGATTTGGTTCAAAGTCGCGTATCTGATGCTGGTTGCGAAGAAGGGCCGGAGCGCACTTGAAATTCATCGCACGATTTACGGCGATCCATTCACGGCGGACTATCACACAACTTGGTACATGTGCACGCGGCTGCGCGCTGCGATGCGAAACAAGGAATGGGGCAAGCTGATGGGCGTGGTCGAAATTGATGAGGTTTACCTTGGCGGGAAAGAGAGCAACAAGCACGTTGGGAAACGCGGCAAGTGGGCATCTCAAGGCAAGACCGAAGTGATCGGCGCGATTGCCCGTAAAGGCAATATCGTGTGCCAGATGGTTGAAGAAGCGGACTTCAAAACGTATGACGATTTCGTCAGAAAGACAGTCGGCACCAGAGTCGATTTACTCGCCACAGATGAAAGTTTCCGCTACCGGAACCTACGGCGACTTGGTTACGAGCATGAATTCGTTACGCATAAAAACGATGAGTTTGTACGCGGTAAAGTCCATACGCAGACCATCGAATCTTTTTGGTCCCTGTTGCGGCGCGGGATAATGGGCAGTTACCACAAAGTCAGTAAAGCGTATCTGCCGCTCTATCTCGCGGAATTTACTTTCCGCCACAACGAACGAAAGAATCCCGACATGTTTATGGAGCTTCTTTCGCGCTGCTAGCAAACCAATCGGACGCGCGCTAAAGTGGCAGCGTGCCGTCGAAACCGGAAACACAAAAAAGAGTCGCAGAGGCGCGCGAAGAACTAAAGCACGCCGACATGGGCGCATTCGATCGCGCCTTGCGCGCACTCGTCAAAGTGACTGGCGGCAAGAAGCCAAAGCCGCGTAAACGCTAGTCTTGTTGATCGAATTCCAGGCGTAAGCGAAAAGCGAATTGCTGACTATTGTTCAATATTCTTTTGAGCCCCGTTGCGAATTCATCGAGCGCGCGTAATTCCTCTGATTGCTCGCCTGCCGAGCCGGATATTAAAGCTGCGCTGCAATTGGAATTCGGGCATTTTAGAGATGTCGGTGTCCAGTCAGCTTTGGGATAGGAAATTGTAGCGTGACACTTTTTGCATTCCAGTTGCACCGCCACAATATCCGCCAACTCAAAACAGATACGATTGATGATTGTCATTTGTCTTCCTCAGGACCACGCCATAGCGCGCTGTCGGCGCTGTAGATTACAAGATGCGGCTCGATAATTTTGTAGAACTCTTCCGAGTCAGACTTGCTCATCAGGTGCCGCTTGATCACGAAAGCAGCGCAGTCTGCTAGTTGAAGCCCGACGCTCTCCGCGGAGTCCGCGAAATGCAGAGCGTCAATAAAATTGAACAGCGTCAACAGCGGATTGTTAGGCAGTCCCTCGTAACTCAGTCCTGCCCGTCGTAACGTGGCAAATCCTTTCTTTAAAGTAGGTTCCAGCTTATGCGCTCTATCCGCGATACAGATTGCCACTTCATTTGAATCGCTCCTGTTGAACCAACCCTGAAACCCGAGCACGCAAGAATCTAAAGCCCACTGTCGCGCCATAGAGGTCCGCCGTTCTGTCTTCCAAGATGGTAGTTTTTTTACGATTGGTTCCCTAGTAATTGCACCATAGCTCACGGGGAGGTCGAGCTTAGCGATTATTCCCAAGAACTCGCGCAGAATTGTAAATCGCTGCTCGGGGCTTATCAGTTTCTTGAACTTTGGATGGTCACTGAAAAGGTGCGTTGCGTGAAATTCAAAACCCTCTCGTAGCGATTCGTGCACTTGGGCATCAATAATCTGTTGCGCTTGGTTCTCAACTGGAAACCATTGGTCGTCACCATGGATCATAACTCCAGCGACCATGACCCAAAACCCAAAAACTAGGACAGCGATAAGTTGAGGGATCGGCGTTTGGTGTGGTCCTCTGAGTGCGCGGAAGGAGGACCAGGATGTCGAAGCGAGGTCACACGGAAGAGCAGATTCTGCGGGCGCTGCACCAGGCGGAAGGCGGCACGAGGGTAAGCGACCTCTGCCGCGAGCACGGCATCAGCGAAGCCACGTACTACGTGTGGAAGAAGAAGTACGCAGGCTTGGGACTGAGCGAGCTGCGCGAGCTGCAGGCAGCTGCGCGAGGAGAACGCGAAGCTCAAGCGGCTGGTGGCAGATCTGTCGCTGGACCGGCACATGCTGCAGGAGATCGTCCGAAAAAAGCTGTAAGGCCTCGTCACCGGCGCGAGTTGGGGCGCTGGACGCAAGCCGCCTTTGTGGTGAGTGAGCGTAGGGTGTCGAGGCTGTTGCCGATCCAACTGGCAACGCTGCGTTATCGGAGTCGCAGGGACCCGCAGACGGCACTAAGGATGCGTCTGCGGGAGTTGGCCGCCAATCGCGTGCGCTTCGGCTACCGGCGTCTAACGGTGCTGCTGAAGCGGGAGGCTGGGCCGTGAACGCCAAGCGCATCTACCGGCTATACACCGAGGACGGGTTGGCCGTGCGAACCAAGCTACGAAGGAAAATCGCACGGCGCCAACGAGTTCCACTCCTGAGAGCGACTCGGCCACACGAGCGCCTGAGCATGGACTTCGTCAGCAACCGGCTACTCGACGGCCGCTGGTTCCGCGTGCTGACGGTGGTCGACCAGTTCACCCGCGAGTGCCTGGTGCTGCTGGTCGACAGTTCGTTAACGGGCCAGAAGGTTGCGTTGGCGCTGTCCGAGATCGTCGCCGAGCGCGGCGCGCCGGTCTCGATCACGGTCGACAATGGCACTGAGTTTCAGAGCAAGGCGATGGACGTATGGGCATACCAGCACGGAGTTCAATTGGACTTTATCCGGCCGGGCCGGCCGACCGAGAACGGATACATCGAGTCGTTCAACGGCCGGCTGCGTGACGAGTGTTTGAACATACAGGTCTTCTTCAGCGTTGCCGACGCGCGCGACAAGCTCGAGTGCTGGCGGCAGGACTACAACCAGGTCCGCCCGCACAGCGCACTCGGCGATAGCACCCCGGAGGAGTTCGCCAGCGCTTGGCAAACCGCGGCGGCGACCGCGTCTTCGGACGGTTTGCAAGAGGGCCTCAGTTGAGCTACTGGAGGTTTCAAACCGCCGGAAATACCGGCGCTAACCGACCACGCCAGGTCGATTTCTCAACTCCCGGTCGTACTAGTTTCGCGGGGCGGATCAATAACCGACGGACTCTACCTCATTTCGGCTGAGTTTTCGGGGTGCAGGCCATGGACTCAACAGATATTTCGTTTCAAAGGCGATGATAAAACGACCGCCTTCAAACCCGAAGGCCAAGTCTCTGGTTCTTTCCAACCCGCTCAACATTCTCCCTCGGATGTAATCAGATAAACCGGCCCCGATATTTAGGGTGATGACGCTGACTATCACCAACAACGCCAGACACGAAACAGCCGCTTTTTGAGAGTCGCTCTTGCCAAGCATGGCTATTAGACGCTCACTTCGTATGGGTGTCACACGTCGGACAATTCCCACCTAAAAACGTTTCACGTGAAACGTTTAGGTCTGGATCCTCAGAAATAACCCCTGTTTCGCAAAATGCGCTGCAATTGCACCGACATCAGAGGAAGACCATCCAGACAAAAAGATCCGGGATTCTTCGCTTCGCTCTAGAATGACACGAAGAAAGTTCTAAGAGGGCGAAGCCCGCATCCCGCGGCGGTGCTGATTTATTTTATCGTTGCGTGCAGGGCTCAGCCCTGCTCACCCCTGGCCGTGGCGACGGCAGCGCAGTATTAAGGCGTTGGCAGGGGCCGCGCCCGCCAACGGCGGGCGGCCTTAATATTGGGTCCAGGGGTCAGCCCCTGGTGGCGGGGGAGGGCGGCGACCGGTATCGTCATGCTCGACTATCCCGATGGCAAGGCTCAGAAAGGCGTCGCGAATTTGGGGAAATCCCAAGGCGCGCGAAATTGGACAGCGCGCGCTGATCGCGCCTGACGACCGCGTTTTCACGATCGATCCGCCGGCGATTTTCGGCCGGCGCGCGCCGGTCGAAATCGAGATCGGCGCGGGCAAGGGCGAATTCATCATCGAGCGCGCCGCCGAATTTCCCGAGCGCGACTTTCTGGCGGTGGAACTCTCGGCGACGATCACGCGGGTGCTGGCCGTGCGATGCGGGCGGGCGGGGCTCGACAATTTGCGGGTGGTGAGGATGGACGCGCGCACGCTGGTCAACCTGATGCTGCCCGACGCGAGCGTGAGCGCGTTCCATATCTACTATCCGGACCCGTGGCCCAAGGAGCGCCACGTCAAGCATCGGCTGTTCACGCCGACGCTCGCCGCGAGCCTGTTTCGCACGGTAGAGCCGGGCGCAACCGCCTACGTCGCAACCGACGTGCGCGGGTACGCGGGCGAGATTTTCCCGATGATGCTCGCGGCGGGCTTTATCCGCGCGGTCGAAGCAGCGCCGGGCGCGGAGCGAACCGGGTTCGCGCGCAAGTACGTGGCGGCGGGGAAGGCGGTTTTTTCGGCCTCGTTTCGCAAGCCGCGCGAGTCGAAAAGTTCCTGAATCGGCGCGGTTATCGCGGCGATGCTCCGAATCGGGGTCGCGCGCCGATTGCAATGCTCAACGGCGTTGTTTAACCTTTTCGAGTCTCCAATTTGCGTCTCCAATTTGCATCTCTAAGATGAAACGATTGCTGTTGATACTGGTGGCTTTTGCCCTGCTGCCCGCGACCGCATGCAGTCTGCGCCAGAAGCCCACCGGCGAGAACTACTACGCGCAAGGCCAGGTCGATTTCGCGACCAAGGAGTACAAGGCCGCGATCGAAAACTATCAGCAGCTGATCGACAAGTACCCGTTCAGTCCGTACGCCGAGGATGCCGAGATGAAAATCGGGCTGGCGCAATACCAGCAAAAGGATTACGCCGAAGCGATCGGCGCGCTCGACGATTTTCAGCGGATGCATCCGACCAGCAAGAACCTCGAGCTGGTCACCTACTACATCGGGATGAGTTACTACGATCAGATTGGGCGCGAGGACCAGGATCAAGGCAAGACCCTGGCGGCGCTCAAGCGCTTCCAGGAATTGGAGCAGCGCTTTCCCGAGGGCGACTTTGCCGAACTGGCGCACGAGAAGGTGCTGGTATGCCGGGAGATGCTCGCGCGCAACCAGATGATCGTCGCCAGCTATTACTACAAGCGCGCGAACTTTCGCGCGGCGGAGTCGCGATTTGCCGAATTGATGCAGAAATATCCGGAGAGCCCCGTCGCCCCGGACGCACTGTTCGATCTCGGAGTTTCGCTGGAGAAGGAAGGCAAGCGATACTCGGCGGCGCAGGCTTTCGCCGCGGTCAAGAAACATTTTCCGAACTCCGGCTACGCGAAAAAAGCCCAGACCGAGCTGGCCAAGCTCCACCAGCCAATCGATACCGAAGAAGATCCGCTTCCACTGGTGCTCGCCGAGACCGGCTACGGCGGAAATCCCGATGATTCCAACGCGGACAGAGTGATCGTGCGCCAGCGCTCCGAGACACCCAGCAGCACCGAGCTTGCGTCGGCCTCCGGCTCGCCGGCATACGGATCGGACGGCCTGCCAATTTTGGGCGCGCCCTCGGCGCAGCCCGATCTTCCCAGCCGCAAGCCCGGCGGGCCGGACATGATGCGGGCGCCGGCGCCTATCCTGCCGGCGCCCACCGGCAGTATTGCGGCAGCCGCAGGCGCCGAAGCGCGCGCGCTGACAGCCGCCAGCCGGATCGGCGTCGGAGCCGTCGATGCATCAGATGACAGCCGCCAGCTCGGCGCCGGAGCCGTCGTTGCATGAGATGGGATCGGGCGCGGGCACGCCGGCGTCTGCGCCGTTGTCGTTGAGCGAGCCGCCAGTGGCGGGTCCCGCGACGCTCAAGGCGATCAGGTTGTCATCGAACGATCCGCCGCTGTCGGTGGTGCTTGAACTCAGCGGGCCCGTCAGCTTCGACAAAAGCCTCGAGATCAAGCCCGACGGTGCGACCTTGACCGTGAAGCTCAAGGACGTCACTCCCGACTCGGCCCTGCAAACTCATCTGGTGTTCGACAAGTCAATTTTCAAGGATTGCATCGTCTCGAGCAGCTCGTCGGGAACCACGGTGACCTTGAACACGCAGCCGGTCGAACGTTTCGCGGTGGTGCCGCTGGCAGGGCCGTCGCGCTTGCTGATGACGTTCACGCCGCAGGCGGGAACCCTGAAGACCAGCGCGGCGAACTGAGCCCCCGTTGGCACGGGGGGCCAGGGTTAAGGCCGCGCTCCGTTGTCGCGCGCGGCGACGGTTCAAATTCGGTTCCGCACCAAGCATCCGTTGACGTTCCTATAAAACTAGTCTAGTAGTTATTTATGGATTTTGTGGCGACCTCCGTCAAACTTGCCAGCTTGGGCCACGAACAGCGGCTGCGAATATTCCACCAGCTGGTCCGGGCGGGTCGTGGCGGGATGACGATCGGGCAGATTCGGGATGCGCTGGATCGGCCGATGTCCACGGTGGCGTTCCATCTTCGCGAACTGGTGGAGGCGGGGATGGTGACGCAGGAAAAGGACGGGCGCTCGGTGTACTGCCGCGCCAGCTTTGAGGCGCTGAACGAAATGCTGGAATTCATTTCCAGCGAGTGCTGCAAGGGGGTTTCGATACCAGCCTTCTCTCGGCGACGAAGCGCTTAAATCGGGCCTGCCGTCGAGAAAATCTACGCGCGGAGTTCAGACAGATGCAGATTAGCCGGATTTTCCCATGAGCAATACGCCCGCATCCTCGACGCGCGACGGGCTCACGCCGGAGGGGCTGCTTAATCAGGAATGTTTTTGTATCGACGTTGACCCGGCGCGCGTCTGGCGCGCTGTGGAGCAAGCCACGGCGGGGATTGTGCCCGGCGAGGTATTGGCCCGGGACCGCGACCATCTTTTCTCCAACGCGCCGGTCTTCCTCTCGCAGGCGGATCTGACCGCGATGGGCGAGGTGGTGCAGGCGATCGAGGCGGTGGGAGAGCTCAAGCGATTCCAGGCCGAAGTACTCGCGCGGGGACCGGAAATTGCGCGGACCGATTTTGGCCCGCGCGGCGCGTTCATGGGCTACGACTTTCACCTGACGGCCGACGGACCCAAGCTTATCGAGGTAAACACCAACGCTGGCGGAGCCTTCCTGAACGCGATTCTTGCGCAGGCTTGGGTCGCTTGCTGCCCCGAGGTGCAGGCGCTCGCGCCGCATCCGCCGGCCAGCTTCGAAGACGCGGTCTGGAACATGTTCGAAGCGGAGTGGCGGCTCCAAGGCCGCGCCGGTTGTCCGCGCGTCATCGCGATCGTCGACGATGCGCCCGAAAGCCAGTACCTCTATCCGGAGTTCCTCCTGGCGCAGGCCTTCTTCCAGCGCCGTGGCGTGCAAGCGGTGATTGCCGATCCGAAGAGGCTGCGGTTTGAGCGGGGCCGTCTGATGATAGCCGAGCAACCGATCGACCTCGTTTACAATCGGCTGGTGGACTTTGCGTTCGAGAGTCCTGCGACCGCATTGCTGCGCGAGGCTTATCTGGCGGGCGCGGTGGTGGTAACGCCCAATCCGCGCAACCACGCGCTCCTGGCGGACAAGCGCAATCTTGCGCTGTTGTCCGATCCTGCGCGGCTCGAAGCGCTCGGCGTCGAACAAGGGTTACGCGACACGCTCGCGCGTCTTCCGCGCGCCAGGGTTGTTACTCCCGACAACGCCGCGGCGCTCTGGGCCGAGCGCAGATCGCTTTTCTTCAAGCCGGCGGCCAGCCATGCCGGCAAGGCGGTTTACCGCGGAGACAAGCTGACACGAACGGTCTGGGCGGAAATCCTGCGCGGTGATTACGTCGCCCAAGCCATCGCCGCGCCGAGCGAGCGCCGGATTCAAGTCCAGGGCGATCCCCAGGTCCGCAAGATGGATGTGCGGCTCTACACCTATGCGGCCCGCACGATCCTGGCCGCGGCGCGCCTGTACCAAGGGCAAACCACCAACTTCCGCACGCCCGGCGGGGGATTCGCCCCGGTCACCATCCTTGGCGGACCCCAAGCGGGTACAGCCGCCGATCAGGAGAAGACTTCGTCGAACCTGATGCCGAGGAATTTGAGCAGCACTTCGGCGTAAACCTTCAGTCCCCAGTAAAAGCCCTCGATTGGCAGGCGCTCGTCGTTGCCGTGAAAGAGCGAGCCGAACGGTATGTGCGCGTCGAGCTTGACCGGGGAGAATCCGTAACACGCGGCCCCGAGCTGCGCGTAGAACTTGCTGTCGGTCGCGCCGGGGATCATCCAGGCAAGCGCGCGCGCGCCGGGATCGGCCGCCTCGACCGTCTGCTTGATCACCTCAAACAGGGGAGTGTCGGGGCTGGTCTCGGCCGGTGGCGCGGTCCTGAGCAACTCGAAGGTCGGCTCGGGACCGACTATTTGACGCAGCTCGGCCATAAAGCTCTCGGGATCCTCGCCGGGCAGGGTGCGGCCGTCGAGCACGATCGTCGCCTCGCCGGGGATCACGTTGTCCTTGTAGCCGGCGCGCAGAATCGTCGGCGACACGGTGTTGGCCAGCATCGGCGCGAACAGCGGCCCGGACAATTCGACCGGCACGCCCATCTCGGCGAGCGTGCGGCGCATCAGCGGCGAGACATTCTGGCGCATCGGGGTGGTCACGATCCTGGTGATCAACTCGGAAATTTTGGCGATCGCGGTGTCCGGGCGCGGCATCGATCCATGGCCCGGAGTCGCCGTGACCTTCATTTTGATCGTGACGAATCCCTTCTCCGCGACCTGGATCGGGTAGAAGCGGCGGTCGCCGAGATGAACGGTGAAGCCGCCGACCTCGTTCAATACGTAAGCCGAGCGGATCAGTTGGGGATGCTGCTCGACCAGAAATTTCGCGCCAAAATCCGAGCCGACCTCCTCGTCCGCGACTGCCGCCATGATCAGGTCGCGATTCGGCTTCACCCCGGCGCGCTTCATCGCGGTCATCATCACCAGGTCCATCGCGGTCTTGGACTTCATGTCGATCGTGCCGCGGCCCCATACGCATCCTTGCGCGACTTCGCCGCCGAACGGGTCGTGGGTCCATCCGGATCGCTCGACCGGAACGACGTCGGTATGCGACGAGAGCAGCAGGGCGCCGGCGGAAGAATCGGCGCCGGGATAGCGGGCAACCAGATTGGCCCGGGTTGGAGCGCCTTCGCGGATGACGGAATCGATGCCGTGAGCGCCCAGGACTTCAGCCAGGTAATCGACGGCGATCCGTTCATTGCCAGGCGGATTGGAGGTGTCGAGCCTGATCAGCGCGCGCAGACGATCGAGCGCCTCCTGCTGAATCGTTTGCCAGGAGATTCTCATCGAGTGCTCCCTTCGCTTGAGGCCGTAATTGTCATAAAACGCTACAACCTGTTACAAAATAATCATGGATAACTGAGCGTCGATTATCGCGGCTGGAGCGGCGGAAAGTAAAGTGCCTTGCGAATGCAGCCGCGGGTAATTTGCGCCCGGTGGCATCCACGAGTGAGTGACGATACGCTCGGGCCAAGGTTGCCGATCGTGGACATCATTTGCGTCGAAAGAGTGCTGGTCGCGGTGCGCGACGTGGCGGCGTCGCACGAAAACTGGCGACGCGCCGGGTTCGGCGATGCGAACAACGAAAACCAATTCGAGGGCGCCGGCATCCGAATCGCCCGGCTGGCCGCGGGCGGCGTGGAAATCGATCTCTGCGCGATGCACTCCGCCGAATCCGAGTCGCCTCTGGCTGAGCATCTGCGCGGATCGATCGAGAGCGGCAACGGCGGCGGCATCATCGGATGGGTCTGGGGGGTGAGGCGTGCGTCCGGTGAAGACGAGCGCGAGCCGGGGGCGGGGCGGGCTCGAGAATCAATCGCGCTGCCGGGGCTGTCTGAGCCTGTTATCCGGGCTCAGATGCTTTCGTCCGGATTGCCGGGGGTGGTTACGGCTGCCGCTCCAACCAGTCTTGACCTCGAGTCGCGCCGCCAGTCGCTCAGCCGGCTATGCGGGAGCAACGCGAACAGCGTCGAGTATCTCGAGCATATCGTGGTGATGACCCCGGTGCTGGAGGAGGCGATCGCGGCGAACGAGGCGATCGGCGTCCGATGCAAGCGAATCCGTGAAGCCGGCAATGGCGCCAGACAGGCGTTTTTCAAGCTCGAGCAGACCGTGCTCGAAATCGTGGGACCGGGGCGCGGGCGTCCGGGATGCTGGGGGCTTGCGCTGATGTGCTCGGACATCGCACGAGCGGTTGCAACGGCGCGTGCGGGTGGCCTGCAAGCGACGGAGCCCAAGGCGGCGATTCAGGGCGGGCAGATCGCGCGAATCGTCGAGCCGCTCGATGGGGTGGCGATTGCGTTCATGCAGGCGGGCCCCCGTCGCGACGACTGAGCGATCGGGGAGCCGGGGAGAGGCTGGGATACGATTTAGAACGGGCGGTGGCCGAAGAACACGGCATTTATATCGCGCTTGGACGCCGCGAGAGCGTCGCGCGATTTCGCCGCCATCGTTTTCGCCAGCTCCCGGGCGGCCGGCATCAACGCGTCGCGTTTGACGACCCGGTTGAGGACGCCCATCGCGAGCAATTCCTCGGCCCGGTAATGGCGGCACATCAGGATCGCTTCCTTCGCGCGCCAGGGGCCGAGCCGCGCGGCGAGCACGCTGGCGGGAGCGCCCCGATAAGGCACATCGAGGTCCACCTCCGGCACCCAGAACTCCGCGCCCTCGACTGCGATCGTAAAATCGAATGCAAGCGCAAATGACCATCCGCCGCCGACTGCGTAACCGTTGATCGCGCCAATCGTGATCTGATCCAGATGCGCCAGTACGTCGAACGCCCGGCCGATCAGCCGCGGCCATCGTTTGCCGAACTCGCCCATGCGGCGGCGGCGCTCGGCGGGATCGATCACGGCGCCGGCCGGATTCTTGAACATCGCGTGGTCTGCGCCGGCGCAAAAGGCTGCGCCTTTGCCGGTCACGATCAACACGCGGCAATCGCGATCGTCGCGGACGGCTTGCAGACGACGCTCGAAGTCGAGGATGACTGCTTCATCGAGGCAATTGCGACGCTCGGGGCGATTGAACGTGATCGTCGTAATCGGGCCATCTTTCTCGGCCAGGAAATTTTCTGCGATCTGGCTCGGTTCCATTGGTGTTGCTTTACTTCGGCGCATCGCTTGGGTGCAACTCTTTAGCTTTCTCACTGTTTCGTTTTTTCACTCTTTCACTGGCTTGCACGCCAGCGATCGATGTTGAACAATCGCTTTCTCTCGAGCGGAGAGGTGGCCGAGTGGTCGAAGGCACCAGATTGCTAATCTGGCGTACTGGGTAACCGGTACCGAGGGTTCGAATCCCTCCCTCTCCGCCACACAGTCTGGCATGTTTCCCTACATTTTGGAGAAGCGATGAAATCGGCGCGTGGGGCGCGATTCACGCGCGGCGGTGGACCCGGAGAATGCCAACCGGCCGCGGCTGACGCGCGAAAATCGCTCAAAATTCTCTGTTCGCGATTTTGGCATGTCCATCTGCGAACCGGCCGACATCTTGCGGGAACCCGGACGTACTTGGGAAGAACGCCGTAACGCAAGCAACTCCGCCCGCGTGAGTCTATCGGATGTCCAGAGCTTGCTGCTGCGCGCTCCAGAGCGGGGGCAGTTCGATTCTTTGGGTCATCGCTATGGTGCTGAGGTCTGCGGGCTGGCGGCCTTCGACGATCGCCTCGACGATCCTGGGCGCCAGAAACGCCAGCCGCATCACGCGCCGCACGTGACGGGCCGTAAGATGTTCTCGCCTGGCGATCTCGCCGATCGATCGCGCCCGGCCCGCCAGCAGATCGTTGGACCATCGATACGCACGGGCGGTCGCGTTGAGCAGCGGTAGATCGACGCGGGCCGCTGGATGCGGCGTCACCATCAATGATCAGCCGCATCTCAACGCCGCGCCGCTTCATCCGCATCGGGACGAATCGAGCTAGCGCAAGTTCGTTCGGGGTCGCGGCATCGCGCTCTTCGCTCGGCCGGGATCGGCAATTTGATCGAAACTTGGATGCCGTCCTGCTTGAGTCCGACGCGTTCGATCAGCCGGGTCAGTACTGAGTGCAGCTTCCGCTTCGGACCGCAGGCTTTGAATCCAGGCTTCGGCGGCCTTGAATATCGAAGGCAATCGGCTCGCATCGATGCTGAACTCCTCAATCGCCCCGGCGATCGCCGCTCGATCGCCGAGAATCTGCTGAGTCGCAGCGCGAACGGCTCGCTCAAGCTCCGGCGCGGCTACGCGCCATCCGCGCTCGGTCATCTTGTACCGAGCCCCTGACCAACTCCGCGCGAGACGTAGTAGCGATAATGGCGCGCGCCTTTTACCGCGCCTTGCACATACAGGGGCTCGCCGTTCTCGTCGAACAGTTTCCCCGCAAGCGGGCTGGGCGGTGCCTTGGTCGGGCGTTCGCGATGCGTGGCGGCCTGATCGCGCAAGCGTCGCTGGACCTTCTCCCACAGCTCGCGGCCCACTATCGGCTCGTGCTGCCCCGGATGGCGTTCCTTCTTGTGACGGATTTCGCCGAGGTAGATCGGGTTCGACAGCATCTGGTAAAGAGCCCCGCGCGAAAATTGCCGGCCTCCCGATCGCACGCCGCTTTTCGACACCCGGACTTTGGAGATGATCCTGCGGCGCTCCAAATCGCCCCTCAGGAGCCGGACGGAACCGAGTTCGAGATATCGCTCATAGATGTGTTTCACCGTCGCGGCTTCGGCCGGGTTGACCACCAGCTTGTGATCGCGGACGTCATAGCCCAGCGGCGTCACGCCGCCCATCCACATTCCCTTGCGCTTGGAGGCGGCGATCTTGTCACGGATCCGCTCGCCCGTTACCTCCCGCTCGAATTGCGCGAATGACAGCAGGACGTTGAGCGTAAGGCGGCCCATCGAGGTCGTCGTGTTGAACTGCTGGGTGACCGCGACGAACGAAACGCCGTGCGCGTCGAACACCTCGACCATCTTGGCGAAGTCGGCGAGCGAGCGGGTCAGGCGGTCGACTTTGTACACGACCACCACGTCGACGAGTCTCCGCCGGATATCTTCCAACAGGCGCTGCAGGGCGGGGCGCTCCATCGTGCCGCCCGAAAGGCCGCCGTCATCGTAGGCGGTTTTGACGAGCCGCCAGCCCTCGCCCGTCTGGCTCTTGATGAACGCCTCGCACGCCTCGCGCTGCGCGTGCAGCGAGTTGAAGTCCTGCTCCAGCCCTTCTTCAGAGGACTTTGCGCGTGTAAATTGCGCAGCGTCGTGTTCGCGACTTAGCGTGTTCCATCGTGGCTCTCCTCTTGCGATCGCTTGAGGCCAAAGAACAACGGCCCCGACCATCGAGTTCCGGTGATCTCGCGCGCGACTTCCGAGAGCGAACGGTAATGCTTGCCCCGGAAAGAAAATCCCTTTTCGAGAACGCTTACCTGATGGCTGATACCGCGCCATTCACGCACCAGCACCGCGCCGGGCCGCACGATGCGAGACGGCGCCGCGGCCAAAGCCGACCCGTTAGCGCCGTCACAGGCGAACTCTGCCAGCAGGCGCTGCGTCGAGGGCTTGAGTCCGCCGAAAGCTTTTTCCTGGAGGCGATATGCGATCGCCCGCGTCAGGAACGACCGGCTGATGTCGCGCGACGGCGCATTTCCGAACATGGCTTTCCAGCGCTCGCGGAGTTCATCGATGCCCAGCTTCGACAGACTCGCAATTTCTGCGCGAGCGCCTCGCGGCTGATAGCCGGTGATCGCCGCTTCATGATAGTTTCTCTCGATATTTTTGTGATTTTCGCGACCTTCAGCTCGGCATCCAAACTCATATGTGGTCCTCCTTGAGGCGCGCGATTTGCCGCCCCCAATGACACACACATTGCTCGATTCGCGGCACGGAGCCAGTCGTGCGCAGCGGGAAATTTTGGGCAATTTACGCTCTTACCGAGGCCCTCGTTTTCTCTGCTGCGATTTCGCCGGTTCCATTCGCCTTCCAATCGCCCTGGTCGCGCAGACCGTCGATGTGCGCCGAAAGCGGGCCTCTCCTTTCTGCGCGAATGACGTTGGAAAAATGGGGGGAAACCGACTCGCTTCACGCGCCGACCAGAGCGAACATCCCGACGAGCCCTTACGGCTTAAGGAGATTTAGAGCGAATGGAACACGCGAAATTGGCGAACGGAAGCGGGCATAAATTACCGATCGGACATTCCCCATCCCTGGCCGAGCAGGATCAGATGGACGCGGCGCGGTCGGCCGGTAAGAACGCGGTCCCGAAGAAGGCTGCCCGGAGAAAAGCCAAGCCCGCACGGCCGCTCCGGAAGGAGATGGGTAGCAAGTCGAAATCAGAGAAACTGGTTTGCCGCTATTGCGGGAGCGATGACCTGGCTCCGAGTTTCATCAAGCGGCGGGATCGCCGATGCCGCAAGTGTTTTAGTAAACGCTATGGATCGGCGGCACGGGCGAAGAAGGCGAAGATCAAGAAATAGTTTGACCACGACGTGAGATGAGGGGCCGGGCTCAAAGCAACCGGCGGTCTCTACTTATGATTGGCTGGAAATTGGGGTGCAGGTCACCAGCACCTCTAGTTCCAGAGAGGCTCGACGCCGAAACCGGAAGGACACCAGAGAGAATATTTCGGACAGGATCGTAAGCATGCCGGCCACGATAAGGCGGTCGGCGCAAAACTCCAATGTTTACGGAGCATACGGAATTATGAGTAGCGACACTTGGTTACGAGATTCATATATAGGCCTTCATCGATGCCTCCCTGAAAGGTTTGAGTTAAGGTATTTGCCTGTGTCTCGAGCCGGCGTCGCGCGATGCATAGCTCAATCGAGATGATACCGTCTACGCTTGCGCCACAACGTCGCGACGCCGATGCCGAGAGTTGCGGCGGCATCTTCGAGCGTTGGCGCCAGCACGAGCACGCGCCGGATGTGCTCTTGTTCGATCTGCTCGAGCGTCGATTGCTCGGGCAGGTTTCCGTCCCGTGGAGCGCTCGATTGGAAAAGGATGTCCGGCAGATCTTCTTTGCAAAGCGTTGCGCCGCGGCTCAACACGACTGCGCGCTCGACGGCATTGCGCAGTTCGCGGATGTTGCCCGGCCATGAATAGGCGACCAGAGCTTTGCGAGCTTCGTCCGAAAGCTGCAATCCGATACGCCGACTACGTGCGGCCGCGTCGACGAGAAAAGATTCGGCGAGCGGCAAAATATCTTCGGGCCGTTCGCGCAACGCGGGCATGTGGAGGCTGATGACGTTTAGTCTATAGTATAGGTCGCTGCGAAACCGCGCGGCGTTGATCTCCTGCGGAAGATTGCGGTTGGTTGCTGCGATGATACGGGCATCGACTTTGATGGTCTGGTCTCCGCCCACGCGTTCGAAACGCTCATCCTGCAAAAAACGGAGGAACTTGGATTGCAACGCGGGCGATAGCTCCGAGATTTCGTCGAGAAATACCGAGCCGCCGTCTGCCGCTTCCAGGCGCCCGGGCTTGTCTTTGATCGCTCCGGTAAAAGAACCCTTCATATGCCCGAAGAGCTCGCTTTCGAGCAGATGCTCCGAAAGCGTCGTGCAATTGACGACGACGAACGGCCGCTCGCGGCGCGGACTCCATTCATGGATCTGGCGCGCGAGAACGTTTTTGCCGGTGCCACTTTCCCCAGTAAGCAGGATTGTCGCGTCGCTCGACGCCGCAGCATAAGCAGTCTCTATCAGCGAGCGGAATCGCGGACTCGCGGTCGTCAGCAGCGGTACACCATCGATCGAATTGCGAAGGGTGCGATTTTCGGTGCGTAGTTCCTTTACTTCGAGCGCACGGTCAACGACGTGCTGAATCTGATCGAGCGAGAATGGCTTGGTGACGTAGTCGTAAGCGCCGGCTTTCATCGCCGCCACAGCATTCTGGATCGTGCCGTACGCAGTCATCAGGATCACGATGGTGGTCGGAAATTTCGCTTTGATCGCGTTGAGCAGCTCGAGGCCGTTCATCTCGGCCATTCGCCAATCACTGAGAACGAGATCGAACGCTCCATCGCGATCCATCAGGGCGAGCGCCTCGCGTCCGCTTTCGGCTATGGCAGTCTCGTGCTCCCGGGAACCCAGGAAGCGACCGAGGGTCTCGCGGATGTTTTTTTCATCGTCAACGACGAGGAGTTTTGCCATCTAGATGCACCGCGAGCGAGGTAGCTGGATAACAAAGGTACTCCCTCTTGTGGAGGAATCGAGAAATATCCTGCCGCCGTGCGCTTCGACTATCTCTTTGGCTATGGCAAGGCTGAGTCCCGCGAACCCGTTGTCAAGTCCTTCCGGCTTCCATTGAGAACATTGTTCGAGGAGGACGTCGCGAAGCTCGAGCGGTACTCCGCGCCCTGAATCGGAAACTGATATTCGTAGCGATTGTTCGTCCCGGCCAGCCGAGACCTCGACCGATCCGCCCTCCGGAGTGAAGCAGATCGCATTGGCGATTAGCCTCGATAGCACCCACGAGAGCTTCACCGGATCCCCGTAGCAGTCCATGGCTCTTTCAACATGGGTCCTGAGCGCGACTTCCTTCTGTGCGGCCTGCAGCAAAAACTTTTTCGTAACCGAGGCCACGAGCCTGGCGAAATCAAACGTGACGCTCCGGACCGCGATCGATGTGGTCTCATTGCGAGTGACGTTCAAAAGACCATCGGACAAATCGCGGATGCGAGCCAAATCCTCGACCACCGTCTCGATGATTTCGTGCTGCTTCGGATCGGACGTTTTTCTCTGAAGCAATTCGATTGCGAGCGACAGCGATGTGAGCGGCGTTTTGAGTTCATTCGAAAGCGTGGCGATCAAGTTCGTGCGCGCGCTCTCCTTGTCACGAAGATAAGTCACATCATGAAGAGTGATCATCGTGCCAAACGCAGCGCCACCATCGAGATCCAACGGTGCGGCCTTCAACAGGTACGCATGGTCGCGTCCGCGAACGTGCAGGCTCACTTCTGCCTGCTGCTCGCCCCTTGGATAGCCGAGGGCGCGTTGCAGGGCGGCTCGGACATGCACGTAGTGACTATTGTTGCTTTCGAGGTCGTAGAACGAACGGCCCAGGATTTGGTGCCGATCAATACCAAGTATCAGTGCAGCTTGCTCGTTAAGATGGGTAACAATATCGTCGAGATCTATCAGAATCGCTGCGACGTCGAGGGCTTCCAGGATTGCCGCCGTCCTGCCATTTTCACCAATATTGGCTGTGGCGTCCATAGAGGGAACCTAACCCAGTGCCAGCGGCCCCCCGGCGTTTGCGCCGGGAGCCGCCCTTCAGTTTATTCGGGCGGAAACGTGATTCTCTTTGTCGATGCCGCCGCCCACATGGACAGCGAGCACTGGACACGGCGCCTGTCGCAGGAGCCTTTCCGCCAGGCTTGCCCGAATCCTCTCGAAGAATCCGTGGTGCGAGCGAGCTGCCACCACGATCAGGTCGACATTCAGCTTTCGGGCAAACTCCGAGATGGCCTCGTGGAGGATGCCGAAATGAACTTCGCCGGTGCACTTTGGATACAGGGCGACCGCACGCTTTGTTAACCGGGCGAGCTGGTTCCGGCCGTCCTCTGCGCAATGCTCGAGGAGCTGAGTTGAATCTGACCAGCTACCTGCTGCGTACGGAAGGGGTTCGATGACGTGCACGAGTACAATCTCTGAATTGTGCTCACGCGCGAGGTCGATTGCGCGTTCGAGCGCTGCAAGCGAGCACCGCGAGAAGTCAGTTGGTACCAGAATTCTTTCGATTTTCATCTTCGTATACCTCGGACTTGCGGCTTTAGCGTCTGATGCTAGTGCAGCGAGTCGAGGGCCAAGTTTAGCTTCAAAACGTTTACCCCAGGCTCTCCGAAAAGCCCGAGCCAACGGCCGTGCGTATTGTCCTGGATAAGTTGGCGCACGGCGTCAGGGTTGACTGCGCGGGCCTTGGCGACGCGTTCGACCTGCAGATCGGCAGCCGCAGGACTGATATCGGGATCGAGACCGCTGGCCGAGGCAGTCACCAGATCGATCGGGACCTGGGAAGCCTGCACGCCATCGCTCTGCGTCACATCCTTGATCCGCTTACCAACCGAGTCCATTAGAGCCTTGCTAGTAGGACCAAGATTGGAACCACCCGAGCTGGTTGCGTCATAGCCGTTGCCCGCCGCGGACGGCCGGCTATGGAAGTATTTGGCTGAAGCAAAGCTTTGGCCGATCAGCTCGGAGCCAACGATTGTGCTACCCTGCGCGAGAAGGCTCCCTTCGGCCTGGCGCGGAAACATCGCGTAGCCAATGGCGGTCATCGCGACCGGATAAAGGAGGCCCAGGAGCAGCGTCAAAATGACGGTCATTCGAATGGAAATCCATAATTCACGCATCGCGATCAGCCTCCTACGCAAGATGCAGCGACACGACGATTACGTCGATCAGTTTGATTCCGATGAAGGGAACGATGAGCCCGCCCACGCCGTAGATTAACAGGTTGCGAGTCAGAATTGCGGCGGCGCCCAGCGGACGGTATTGCACGCCGCGCAGAGCAAGAGGGATCAGCGCAATGATGATGAGTGCGTTGAAGATAACCGCTGACAGAATAGCGCTCTGCGGATTGTTGAGGTGCATGATATTAAGCGCCTGCAATTCCGGATACGCAAGCAGGAACATCGCCGGTATGATCGCGAAGTACTTGGCTACGTCGTTGGCTATCGAGAAAGTGGTCAGCGCTCCGCGTGTGATTAGCAACTGTTTTCCGATTTCGACCACTTCCATGATCTTGGTCGGGTTCGAGTCGAGATCGACCATGTTACCAGCTTCGCGTGCCGCCTGGGTGCCGGCATTCATGGCGATTCCAACGTCAGCTTGTGCCAGTGCCGGTGCGTCATTGGTGCCGTCGCCGATCATCGCGACCAGTTTGCCCTGGGCTTGCTCATCGCGAATCAGCCGAAGCTTGGTCTCGGGTGTGGCTTCGGCCTGGAACTCATCTACACCGGACTCGTGAGCAATCGCGGCCGCCGTCAGCGGATTGTCGCCAGTGATCATGACGGTCTTCAGGCCCATTGCCCGAAGCCGCGCGAAGCGCTCGCGGATACCTTCTTTGATAACGTCCTTGAGATGGATGACACCGAGAACGCTGGAGTTCTCGGCGACGACCAATGGAGTGCCGCCGCTCCGTGCGATTCGCTCCACGACTTCCGCCAACTCCGCAGGCGGCGTGCCGCCATTGTCCTTGACGAATTTGACGACCTGCTCCGTCGCACCCTTGCGGATTCGCCGGCCGTTCAGATCAACGCCGCTCATCCGCGTCGTCGCCGAGAACGGGATGAACTGCGCTTCCTTGTGGGCGAATTCGCGTCCGCGCAGATTGAAGTCACGTTTGGCCAGCGCCGTGATGGAGCGGCCCTCCGCTGTTTCGTCCGCGAGCGAGGCGAGTTGGGCCGCGTCGGCAAGCCCCTCGACCGCCACTTCGAGCATCGGTATGAACTCGGTTGCCATCCGATTGCCAAGAGTGATGGTGCCGGTCTTGTCCAGGAGCAAGGTGTCTACGTCGCCTGCCGCTTCGACCGCGCGCCCCGACATCGCGAGCACATTATGCTGTACGAGCCGATCCATGCCGGCGATGCCGATGGCCGAGAGCAATCCGCCGATGGTCGTCGGGATCAAGCAGACCAGCAGCGCGACCAGGACTGGTAGCGACAGAGTAGTGCCACCATAGAGCGCAAAAGGCTGCAGGCTTACGCAAACCAGCATGAATACTAGAGTCAACCCCGCGAGAAGAATGCTAAGTGCGATCTCATTGGGCGTTCGCTGGCGCTCCGCGCCCTCGACGAGGGCGATCATCCGGTCGAGGAAAGTCTCGCCCGGATTGGCGGTAATTCGAACCTTGATCCAGTCGGAAATCACGGTGGTTCCGCCGGTGACGGCGCTGCGATCACCGCCGCTTTCCCGGATAACCGGAGCGGACTCGCCGGTGATTGACGCTTCATTCACCGCGGCGATTCCTTCAATAACTTCGCCGTCGCCCGGTATTACCTCGCTGGCTTCGACCCGAACGATGTTGCCACTTCGCAACGCCGTCGCAGGAACGATTTGAATCTCGCCGCTCGCCGTGACGAGCTTGGCCTTGGTTTCGGTGCGGGTTTTGCGCAGGTTGTCTGCCTGTGCCTTGCCGCGGCCTTCGGCCATCGCCTCGGCGAAATTTGCGAACAGCACCGTGAACCATAGCCAAATCGCGATCTGGAATTCGAAACCCGCCAGGCTGCTTCGGGCGCCGAGGAAATCGCGGACGAGAATAATCGTCACCGCCAATGCAGTGACCTCGACCACGAACATGACGGGGTTTCGGATCTGGACGCGCGGGTCGAGCTTTCGGAACGAGTCACCCAGCGCGACTCGGACTATGTTACGATCCCAAAGAGAAGGTGCTTTTCGATCACTCATGGATATTCTTCCGTCGTCCTAGTAGAGGTGTCCCGCCATCATCGCCAGGTGTTCGACAACCGGACCGAGCGCCCAGCTGGCAAAGAAGGTCAGCGCGCCAACGATCAATACGACCGCGATGAGCAGAACCACAAACACGCTTCCGTTAGTAGGAAATGTTCCGGCGCTCTCCGGCACCGCTTTCTTGTGTACTAGTGAACCGGCGATAGCCAGAACCGGAATCATCATCATGAACCGCCCGAAGAGCATCACGATTCCGATTGTCCAGTTGTAGTAAGGCGTGTTCGCACTCAAACCCGCAAAAGCCGATCCGTTGTTTGCGGCACCAGAGCTGTAGCCGTACAGAATTTCAGAAAAGCCATGCGGTCCCGTGTTCGAAATTCCGGCAAGTCCCAATTTGTTTGTGACTGCTACCGCCGTTGGCAGAAGTATTATCGCGGGAAAGATCAGGATGTAGAGCATCGCCAATTTCATTTCTCGCGATTGAATCTTCTTGCCTAGATACTCCGGCGTCCGTCCCACCATCAGGCCGGCGATGAAAACGGTCAGCACCGCCATCACGATCATGCCGGCGAGACCGGTTCCTACCCCTCCGAAAACGACTTCTCCCAAGTGCAAATTCAGCAGCGGTACCAGCCCACCCAGTGGGGTATAGCTGTCATGCATGGAGTTAACCGATCCGTTCGAGGCGTCGGTGGTGGCCGTCGCCCAGATCGCGGAGTCGACGATTCCAAAGCGGACCTCCTTGCCCTCCATATTGCCGCCGCTCTGGGTTGCGGTTGCGGACTGATCGATACCCAGCTTGGCAAACTGCGGGTTGCCGCGCTGTTCGCTCCAGTTCGCGACTGTCACGCCCATCAGGAAAAGCAGTCCCATTGCGGCAAACAGTGCCCAGCCTTGCCGCCTATCTCCGGCCATTTGTCCAAAGGTGTGAGTCAAGCCGGCGCCCAGCGCGAAAATCGCGATCAGTTCAAGCAAATCGGTTAGTCCCGTAGGATTTTCATAAGGATGAGCTGAATTGGCGTTGAAAAAACCTCCGCCATTGGTGCCGAGCTGCTTGATCGCGATCTGCGACGCCACAGGGCCCTGGCCAATCGTCTGAGTGGCATGCTCAAGAGTCTTTACTTGCGTGTACGCGCTGAAGTTCTGGGGCACCCCTTGCCAGATCAGAATCAGCGTGAACACCACGCAGATAGGCACGAGAACCCACAGGGTTGCCCTGGTCAGATCGTACCAAAAGTTTCCGAGAGTTTTCTTCTCCCGACGCACAAAACCGCGAATCACCGCGATCGCCAGCGCAAGACCTGCTGCTGCCGAGACGAAGTTGTGGTAGGCGAGCCCGGCCATCTGGGTGAGATAGCTCATCGTCGTCTCAGGGGTGTAGCTCTGCCAGTTAGTATTGGTGGTAAAGCTAGAAGCAGTATTGAACGACGAATCGGTCGAAATTGCGCCTAGCCCTTGCGGATTAAGTGGAAGCAAACCCTGCAAACGCTGGAGCGCGTATAGCACCACCATTCCGACCAGGCTGAAAAGTAACAGCGATGTCGCGTATTCGATCCAGGTTTGTTCCGCCGCTGGTTCAACGCCGCACAGCCGATAGATAAACCTCTCTGCGGGCACAAGTACCGGATCCAGGAAACGTGCGCTCTCCCGCGAACACCTTCGCCATGTAGAGACCGAGCGGAACGCTGATCGCGATAATGATCAAGGAGAAGAGCGCGATCTGAATGACTGCATTTGAATTCATGTTTCGATTGATCCTGTTACAGCTTCTCAGGATGTAACATCGCGTAAACCAGATAGACCGTCAGCGCGACGGCGCATATCAACCCTAAGAAATTTTCCGCGTTCATAGACTCTCGCATCCTTGCACGTAGGCTAGCGCGATCAGGAAAAACACTACCGTCGCAATCAGTACGACTATGTCCATCATGTGTGATTCCTCACCTTCTTAGAATTTGTGAAATGAAAATCGGCCAAATTCACTCTCCGTGTTCGTAATGGTTGCGCAGGACGGGATTGCCCGTCGAATCTAACCCGATGAGATATCCAGCAAGGGCTGTGCCTAACAAATTAGCCTTGGATATCCTTCTGGAGGGGCGGCAGCGGAGCCCAAACCTATCAAGATGAAATTCCGCGGAATTTCATTTTGCATTGCCGAGCGGCAAGCTAGAGAGCACTAATCGGGACCGCTGATCTAGATGGGGCCCCTAGGTGAGAGTTTGCACGTATAAGCGGACCTCATTTCCCGCCCGAGGTCCACGCTGCGGGTCTATTGAGGCTGCCCGTACTTGTTTCTCAAAGCTAGGTTGAGCTGAAGCACGTTGACAAACTTCTCACCGAAGAGCCCACCGAACGGGGCTCCCGCATTGGCTTCGACCATCTGCTCGATCTCACTGCGAACCTGTTTTGGATCGCGCTTGGTATCGGAGGCCCATTTCTGGGAAATGCGATCCAATTGATACTCGGCGTTCTGCAAGCTGATATGAGGATCGAGACCCGAGCCCGACGCCATTACCATGTCGGCCGGGACATCCTGCAGGGGCGCATCGGCATGCTCCTGACGCCACATGTCGAAGAAGATCGACTGGATATCCGAACCCTGATTAACGGGCTCAATTGCGGTGATGTTTTTCCGTCAGCGCCCTGGTGAGAAACGGCCGAGGGGAACTTACCCGGATTGTCTTTCGAGAACGTTTCGAAAAAGAGCACCGCCAGATCAGCAGCCTTTGGATCCGGCGTGCCGGGATTGTCCTTCTTCCACTTAGATACTTCGTTCGGATGCTTCTTGGTCCAGTCGTCAACGTATGCGGCGTGTGTCGGATCGGCACTCACCCAGCCTTGCGCGAGTTCATTGTGAGCATCGTCCCACTGCGCGACGATGTGCGGCTGTCCGCCAAACTTGTCCTGCTGAAACCAGGCCTCAATATCCGGCGCAATCTGCTGACCCTTTTTCGGCCCGTCACTATACGTCACGATTGGGCCAAGCGAGCGCGCGACGCGGTCCCGAAGAGCGTAGTTCGAAGCGGAAAGGTTCGAGGGTGCCGACGCCGATGCGTCGTATGACGCCGCCGACGGCCTCGGCTGAAAATACTCGTCCTTGGTGAACGGCTGCGCGATTAGCATCGAGCCGACCGGCTTTCCATCCGGCCCATTGACGATGCTGCCGTTGGCCTGGAAGGGGAAGAAAACCTGGCCAATCGCCCAGAGCACCGCCGGGTAAATTATGCAGACCGTCGGAATGACGAACAGGAATAGCAATAAACTCTTCGAAAAATAACGTAACATGGCTTTGCCTCCAGGTGACTCCCGTTAAGAAATCAGGTGTCCTGCGACCATGATCATGTCGATCAGCTTGATTGCGGCGAACGGCAGAATGACACCGCCCAAACCCCAAACCAGCAGGTTTCTACGCAGCAGCGCATCGGCACCCAGTGGGCGATACCGCACTCCGCGCAGAGCGACCGGAATGAGTAGCGGAATGACTATCGCGTTGAAGATG
The DNA here is from genome assembly GCA_963722605.1 of Binataceae bacterium (SeqCode). Classification (GTDB taxonomy): domain Bacteria; phylum Desulfobacterota; class Binatia; order Binatales; family Binataceae; genus Binatus. Next base: position 83,250 of record CAVRNO010000003.1, read on the forward strand.
ACCGCCGAAAGAATAGCCGATGTCGGTGAATGCAGGTGCATGACATCCATCGCCTTCAGCCATGGCAATGTGCCGGCGAAGAGCGCGGGCACGATCGCGAAGTATTTCGCGACGTCGTTGGCGATCGAGAATGTCGTCAGCGCGCCGCGTGTCATCAGCAGCTGCTTGCCGATCTCAACGATCTCGAGCAACTTGGTCGGGTTGCTGTCGAGGTCGACCATGTTGCCAGCTTCTTTGGCGGCCTGGGTGCCCGAGTTCATCGCAAGGCCAACGTCGGCCTGAGCCAGCGCTGGCGCGTCGTTGGTGCCGTCACCGATCATTGCGACGAGCTTGCCGTCGGCCTGCTCTTTGCGGATGTAGGCGAGCTTCGATTCGGGCGTGCACTGCGCTACGAAGTCATCGACGCCTGCCCTCTTCGCGATCGTCGCAGCGGTAAGCGGATTGTCGCCGGTGATCATGACACTGCGCACGCCCATCCTGCGCAGGCGTTCCAGGCGCTCGCTGATGCCGGTCTTCAGAACATCTGAGAGTACGACGACGCCGACGATATTGGCGCCATCGGCGACAGCAAGCGGAGTAGCCCCCTGAGAGCCGATCTCTTCGACTGTGGACTGTAGATCCGACTGGAACGGTCCCGCCCTGACGTTCTACAAAGCGGATTACCGCATCCGGCGCGCCTTTGCGGATTTGGCGGCCATCAGGAAGATTGACGCCGCTCATGCGGGTTTGCGCGGAAAATGCAACGAACTCGGTGCCCTTGGGAGCCGTAACATCCGCTGGAGTTCCGCCATGGTCGAAATGGAGTTTGACGATGGTCTTTCCCTCGGGCGTTTCGTCGGCGATCGAGGCAAGTGCAGCGAGACGTCCGACCTGTATGGCAGCGTATTTCCCAACGGACACAAAATCAGTCGCGTGCCGATTACCCATCGTGATCGTGCCGGTTTTGTCGAGCAGCACGATATCGATATCACCTGCGGTCTCAACCGCCTTGCCGCTCTTGGCGAGAATGTTCGCCTGAAGGGCGCGGTCCATGCCCGCGATTCCGATCGCGGCCAGCAGAGCACCGATCGTTGTCGGAATCAGGCACACGAGCAGCGCCACCAGGGTAGGAACGTCCGTGCCGAGGCTCTTCAGCGGTTCTGTGATTCCGAGATAACCCATCATGTAGATCTCGGCATTGAGGGCCATTGGCCACAGTGGCACAACAACGATCAGGAAGATTAGCGTGAAAGCGGTGAGCACCAGGCTCAGTGCGATTTCGTTTGGCGTGCGCTGACGAACCGCACCTTCGACAAGTGCAATCATGCGATCGAGGAACGATTCGCCGGTGGCGGCCGTGATCTTGATGATTATCCGGTCAGAAAGAACGCGCGTCCCGCCCGTCACGCCCGAACGATCGCCGCCCGATTCGCGGATGACGGGGGCTGACTCGCCGGTTATCGCAGACTCATCGACTGACGCGAAGCCTTCAATAATCTCGCCGTCGCCGGGGATGATCTGGCCGGCCTCGACCACGACCCGGTCGCCGGGGTTCAGATCGGCGGACGAAACCTCCTCGATAAAATCCTTGCCCTTGAGCCGATAGGCGGGCGTGTCCTTGCGCGCCTTGCGCAGCGACTCCGCCTGGGCACGTCCGCGAGCTTCTGCGAGCGCGGTAGCGAAATTTGCGAACAGTACCGTCAGCCACAACCAGAAATCCAGTGCAATGAAATAGCTGATCGGAACCTGGCTCACCGATTGACTAAGAACCGCCTGTATGACGAACAGGAGCGTTAATACCGAGCCGATTTCGACGACAAACATGACAGGATTGCGCCACTGAACGTCGGGCCGCAGCATCAGGAACGCTTCCTTGATCGCCGGCCACATGTGCTCCGGCGCGAACAGAGCCTGAGCTCGCGATCGCCGCGGCGGCACGGGCGGCTGAGGCACGATATTCAGTTCAGGTGGCATAGATATGTTCCTTACAGCTTCCATTTTCGAGAATTCCTCGAGGAGTACATGCTCTTTAGTTATTGACCATCCGCTGAACGGCATTGGTCCCAAAAGCGGGGCCCTCTAGAACCATTCCGGGCGAACCAGCGCTACGGTGAGATACACAAAGAGAAGGACACAGGCGACGGCGGTAACGTAGATCATGACTAACCTCGTTGATTCAGATTCGCTCGCAGGCGTAAAGGAAGGCAAAGCATAATCCCAACACTGTGATGCCGAGCCCGAAGGTAAGTGGTATCCAAGTCCAAAGATCCATGGTGCATGCCTCCAAAGATGATCCGTCCGTCTGATCCTAAATCGTTGATACGAGACAATTCGCTATCCACCAAATGGCAGCGGTCCCAGATGTTCTGCGACGGGACCGAGTGCCGCAACCGGCAGGAATAGCAACGCGCCCAGGATCACGATCGTGCCCGTCAGAAGGAAGGCAAACGTCGGTGTGTCGTCACGCATAGTCCCTAATCCGAACGGCGCGGCCTTCTTCGCGCCCATGCCCGCAGCGAGGGCGATGGGAGCGATAATCGGAATGAAACGGCTCAGGCAGATGACTATGACTGTCGCGATATCCCATGGACGGCTCGTCGGAGCCGGACTGGGGTTGTCGTTGAGGCCCCAGGTGTCGCCGAGACCTTCGAAGCCCGAACCGTTGTTGGCGGACGCCGATGAGAACTCGTACATTATCTCCGAGAATCCGTGAGGCCCCGGATTGAACTCGGCCTTCTGCCCCCAGCTAGTAGCCGCAAAAATGCCGGTCGGCCACAGAATCATGATCGGATGAATGAGCAGGCCGATCATCGCGAGCTTCATCTCTCGGGCGCCGATCTTTTTGCCCAGATACTCGGGCGTGCGACCGACCATCTGCCCCGCGACGAACACGCCAATGATCAGGAAGACAAGCATGTTGATCATGCCGACGCCCTTGCCGCCATAGATGCAGTTCACCCACATTCCCGCCATAGGCGAGACTGCGGCCATCGGGTTGAGACTATCGTGAGCGCAGTTGACGGCGCCGCAGGTGACGTCCACGGTCATTGCGGCAAACGTCGCGCCGGCCGCGGTCCCGAAACGCAGCTCTTTGCTTTCGAGATTTCCCAGATGTTGATCGACCGGGAGCCCTGCGACCGCCGGCAGGATCACAGGTTTCTTCCCACTGGCAGTGGCGATCTCGAAATGTCGTTCTTGGGGATGGGCCGTGATACCGGGATTGGGCTTGTAGGTATCGAAATAGACTGTCCAGACGACAGTGCCGATCATCAGCCCCATCATGACAGAAAATATGACCCAGGCGTGTTTCATTTTGTGGAGCATCCGCCCATACATCAGGACGAGCGCCATTGGGAACAGCATCATCGCCACGCTTTCGAGAAAATTGGTAAGCGCCGTTGGATTCTCGAACGGATGTGCTGAGTTGGCGCCAAAGAATCCGCCTCCGTTGGTCCCGAGCTGTTTCATCGGAATGAACGCGGCGAGAGGGCCGACGACGATTGTCTGCTGCTTCGCCTGGCCGCTGTCGGTTGTTCCCATCGCCGCCGGTTCCAGCGTGGGCACAATGTGCGCGGACTTGAAGGTCATCGGCATTCCCTGCTGGAGACAGACCAGCGAAAACACAAAGCCGACAGGCAGGAACATGTAAATCATGACGCGCCACATATCGAGAAAGAATGAGCCGACCTTGTCCGGACCGAAGCGAAGGGCCCTGATGATCGCAGCAAGGGCGCAAAAGCCGATAGATGCCGAGAAAAAGAAATTCGCGATCATCACGAAGATCTGCGAGAAATTGGAGAAGTGAACGTCACCGGACCAGTGCTGAAGGTCGGTATTGGTGCTCAACGACATCGCGGCGTGGGCCATCGTCGTTGGCGCCAACATCCCACGGTGCAATTCATTGAGCGGCATCCACGGCTGAATCGCCATGACCATATAACTGTACGTGAACAGGAGAGCGTTGAAGACGAGCAACGCTACCGTGTATTGCTTCCAATTCAGATTGCCAGTGTCGAGTCGATCCTCGAACCACTTCAGGAAGCCCGGAGCTTTGTACTCACCATTCATGATCCAGGCGAGATAACGGCTGAGTGGAATAGCAAGCAGAGCGGTTGTTAGCAGCATCGAGATTGGGAGCAGCCACATATTCATTCTTTCCTCTCGTGGGCCGTCTTATTGGCCCAGTCTCGATCCGCTGAAGCAAGTTTGGTGCTCGCCAAGAAGTCAAATAGAGATGGACATTAGGTAACCTCAATGGCCGGAGGTGATGCCCCGATCGCACGCGAGTGCATAGTTACATGACATCTTTGCGTGAGCATAAATCAATTTGAAATGTCCATAGAACGGGCGACACGAATGCTGTGCCGTGTTCCCGCATCTGGAAGACCATGGCAGGGTCGGTATCTGTCGGAGATGTCGATAGGAAATGTCGGTGCGCTCGCGAACGTCGATCAGGTGAGACGATGTGATTGTTGGATCGATATCATTCACCTTATCGTGGTCACTCGCATCTCGATCCAGAAAGAACGCAAGCACAACCAGGACGGCGAGCAGTAACAGGCCAACTGGCATGAATCACCACTTACCTTCGATCGCTGGTGCGGTCCATACTCGCACGGTCCGAGCTAGAGCACTCGGTGCGCGCAATCAGTGCGCGGCGACCAATACCGGCGTTATTGGAATGGAAGTCGCATGAGTCGAGCGGACGATCGCTGTATCAGTGACAGCTGCCGTGTGGTCGAGCCTCAAGATGGCGATGCTTTCTGGCCGAACGCTTTCGATCAATTCGTGTACGATTCGCGTAGCGGCATCGTCGGCGACGGTGAGGTTGACCTTGAGGCGCTCGACCAGGTCCAGGACAAACTCGCTACCGCGGTAGAACCTTTGGCTCTCACGCCTGCTCGAGCCGGGTGTCCGACGAACTTCGGTCACGTCGAAATCGGACAAATTCAAGCCTTCGGCGGCTTCGGTAAAACGGTCGAGGGCGGATGGTTCGATTACTAATTCGATTCTCTTCATTTATTCACCTAGAGTTGGCCGATGCTGGGTCGACACGCTATGCATGGGGGAACCTGCATGGCGCATGCCGACGAAAAAGCTGTGTTCTCGAATGACTTTTTTATGCCGTCGGCGTGCAGAACAGTTCCTTTTGAATTGAGGCGAGTTTTCATTTTGAAACGCCCCGCCACTGACTGATCCGAATACAACGCGATCTAACGCACAAGAACGGAAATCCTGAATAGTTGCGCGGCCTTTCGATCGACCAATCTGGCGCCCCGTCGCAACCGCGTCTGGCGCGGAGGTTGCTTAAAGACGAGGTCAATGAGTTGAGGTGTGTGAGCAGAAACCCGGAAGCAACCCTGACACAGCGTCGTAAGTTTTCTTCTATCGACGGGCGAAGCATCGTCACGCTCGACAAAGCCCAACGATGAAATCAAATCGAGAAATTCAGCCACGTCCTTTGACTGCCTTCTTTGGCGCAAAGGTGGACGAGATCTCATTTATGCAAGTGCATCCATTCGATCGCTTCACCACGCACGAGAACACCATTGGTGGAAGTGTGCCATCGTCCGCGACGCCGGAAGGCGTGTCTCGCACCAGGCGGAAGATGGCCTTCATTGCGAAGGAAATGCGCCACCACTTCGCGATTGAGACTCTTGATAGACCAGAACCTCTTCGGCCACAGCCGTATTTATACACTTGTGTCCGTTGCAAATGGATTTTTAGGGTCAATGATTCGCGCGGCTCGATCATAGCCTTGGACGGGTTGGGCAGGCGTTTACCCGAACCCGAAAATTCCAAACGCATTGTGACCTTCCGCCGGGGACAATGTCCTGGCTTTTCAGTCATCGAGTACCTAGCCCCTGAGGTTCGGCGCGAAAGGCGACTTCGTGGCTATCTCTCGAGATTTGTCAACGCGTTACGCAGTCTCACTAAAGGCAGAGGTCGAGGTCATCGTCGCGCGGAGCAAACGGCGGCCTCTTAGCACTTGTCAAATTCGAGAAGGAAAATGTACCGGCCGAGGTTCGCCGTAAGGCATCATCTCATATTGAAATGAGTTGAATCCGGCGATTTGAAATGTCGGTGCTTTCCGCTCAAAAAACTCCTTGCCAGCTTTGATGATTGCAGGCGGCACGCTTGATGCTGAGTTGGAAGGTATGTCCGGCATCATCTCATCCCAATCGCGTTTACGAGCTGACTCGATGGCGCAGCCGAATGCGAGGCTGGCGGGGAGTGACCGCAGAAATCACCTCCGGGCGGTCGTTCAAATTCCGGATGAAGCACCAAAGACGGCGGTGATGGCCTGCCTAACTGCCCGTGGTTCCGGTAACAGCGAACTGTTGCGCAAGGCCTCCGCGGCGGCGCGCGAACATGGCGCCGAGTTCTACGCGGTCATCGCCAATTCGCCGCACACCCGATTTGGAAAGGCGCAGGTTCGTGACCTGATCGACGACATAATCCTCGCCCGCTACTTCGGCGCGAAGATCGTACGGCTCGAATCGTCCGACGTGGTCGGCGAGCTACTGCAGTTAGCACGGCAATCAAACGTGGGCCGCATCTTCATCGCTCGAAGCCGGCCGGCGCCGTTCTCTAAACTATTTGGGCGCTCTGTTTATTCCGACCTGTTGGTCCGTGGCAAGGGCTTCAGCATCGACGTTGTCGGATTTAAACGGGGGAACTGACCTTTGGAGCAGGGGCCGACGGTGGACGAAGCACGCGGAGATCCGAATCGTCCGATGCCGTGCGCCACTGACGATTTCGTCCCACTGCTCGAATCGAACGACTCCGTGATGCGACGATTGCTGGAGAAGGCGCAGCGCGCCGCCGCCAGCGACGCAACGATTCTTCTCACCGGCGAGAGCGGTACCGGCAAGCACGTTCTTGCGCATCAGATCCATCGATGGAGTCTTCGCGCCGAATGTCCTTTCGTGACCATCAACTGTACCACTCATTCTGAACATCTTCTCGAGAGCGAGTTGTTCGGCCATACGCGCGGTGCTTTCGACGGTGCAATCAAAGATAAGGCTCGGACTCCTCGAAGCCGCGCACGGCGGATCCATCTTCCTCGATGAAATTGCAGATCTGACTGCACCCCTTCAGACCAAACTTTTGCACTTCATCAAGGAACAGACGTTCGAAAGGATGGGGAGTGAAAACACGATAACAGTTGACACTCGAATCATCGCCGCGTCGAACCATGACCTGGTTTCGGAAGTTGCGGCACGACGATTCCGCGAGGATCTGTACTATCGACTTGGCGTGATCACTTTGCGAGTTCCCGCCTTGCGCGAGCGTCCGGGCGACGTTCTGCCCTTGACGATTCGAATGCTTGCCGGCTCCACCGTCCGCAACCACCGCCCGGGTCTGCGTCTTTCTCCCGAAGCATCATCGGCGCTGGTGCGTTATCGATGGCCAGGAAATATCCGCGAGTTGCGCAATGTCATCGAGCGCGCGGTCGTTCTGTGCCCGAGCGACGTGGTGACACCTGAGTATCTGCCTGACCTGCTTTATATCGACCCACGCTCGACCACAGGCCCATCGACAAGTCTCGATGACATCGAGCGCGAACATATCATCCGCGTGATGGCTGAAAGCCCGACGCTCGAAATCGCCGCAAACAAGCTGCGAATCAATGTCTCGACGCTGTGGCGCAGGCGCAAACGCTACAAGCTTGATTCAACTCCCGATGTCCCGAGGAATTAATGAACCTCGGCGGCGGCTTTTGGTCTGTGCTACCAAAAACTCCGAAAGCAGTAATAAATCTAGATTTTTCGTGGCCTATAGAACGCAGAGGCTTCCCTGTTGTCCGAAAAAAATTCCCTGTTCCGCCGAAATAATTCCCTGTTCGCGTTTCAAAATTCCCTGTTTCGTTGAGTAGGGAATTCGGACAGAAAGCCGAGAGAAAGTAAGGCTTTTTCGGCCACGAGTTGACCCCCGGGTGGCCGAAATCGAGGAAATTCCCTGTATTTTCCCTGATGATCAGGGAATTTGATGCGGAGAGCAGTTCGCATCAGACTGCGTCATCCGCCATGCTGCCGCCGCTAGGCCGCCGGCTGAAGCGATCGCTATCTTTGCGGATTCAAACTTCCGAATTGCTCCGCCCTTTCGAAGTCAATATTTGTCTGCCGATCGGACTGCGAGGGCGCCCAGTTCCACAGCGTATACTGGAAGGGGCGGTAGCCGCCGGCAAAGTGCAGGCCTTTGGGCGGACCCGGCTCGATCCCGTCGTGCGGCATCCAGTTCGGGTACTGATAGGGCTCCCACGCATGGTAAATCACGAGTTGATCGGGCCGCGTGCACGGACTCAGCTTCGCCCTGACGATGAACGATCCGTAGTCGTTGAAGACGCGGATGTAATCGTGCTCGGCGATTCCCCTGGCCTTGGCAGCTTCATCATTGACGAACGCGAAAGGCTCGCCGCGATGCAGCTTGAGCATCTCTTCGGAGACAACCCAGTTCGAATGGATACTCCAGCGGAGGTGGCCGCCGGTGAGCTTCAATCCCTGCGAACCTCCGATATCAGGCGGCTGCTTGTAGCGCACCAGATGCTCGTCCGCTTCGACGAACCACGGATGGTCGATGTAGAATTGCATTCTGCGCGTGGTGGTTGAATAGGGGACTTTCTGCTCCACCTGGTCGCGGAAGGGCGCATGGATATGCCCCGGCACCATGTCGGCGTTCTGCACTACGCTCGCGTGCCAGCTTGGCCGTCCGGCCAGCCACGCCATGCCGTTCTTGCGCAAGTTGGCAAGATTGAGTTCCTCACCGTCCACGCTGGTAAACCATCCCATCTGCCCCAGCGCGCGATATGTGTCATCCACCAGCCGTTCCTCGTCCGCGTTGGCATTGCCGTAACGGCCGCCGTAAGTGGAGCGCCACGTCAGCTCGCTGACTACGATTTCGCGCCCGCCCGAGTTGTAACGCTCGATACCGCGAGCGAGTAGCGCCGCCTGCACCGCCTCCGTCAGGGCAATCGTCATCTGGCGGTCGCTCTTCGACTCACCGAGCATCGGCACGCTCTGGTCGGTGAAGGCGGTCAGCCGGTTGAACGGGCATGAAATCCGCATGTCGGCGTACTCATAGAAGGAGGCTGCCGGCAGCACGTAGTCGGCATACAGCCCGCTCGTGCTCCATCGCGAGTCGGCGACCACCGCCAGCTCCAGCTTCAACCACAAGTTCTTGAGATAAGTGTTCATGCCGCCGCGAGTGCGCCGCAGCGGATTGCCGCCCGACACCAAGATCGCCTTGGGCGGCGTGTTGCGGGCGGGACGCTCGAAGCCTTCCCACCATCCGTTTTTCACCGCCTGCTCCGCGTACTCGCTGATTTTGCGCGGCGCGTTGGGATCATTGAGGTGCTTGTCCCACACCTCGCGGTAACCCGCATGATACAGCCACAGAAAGATGGGCGGCGCGGCCGTGCCAGTCCTGCGCAGGCCCTCGCGCATCGCGCCAAGCGCCGCCTCCGCCGGCGGCATGGTCGGATCCATCTTGAAATGCGTGCGATAATCCTCCCGAAGCATCTGCGACAGGTTTAGCGCCGTCAACATCGGATCAGGCGCCTCCATCAACTGCTGCGGCATCGCGCTGACGAACGACGAGCTCGCGACCGCTTCCGTGCCGGCTGACCAACCGAAAATGCCGGTGCCGGGTTTGCCGAGGTTGCCGGTCAAGGCGAGGATGTAGCAGTATGCGCGTTCGAGCAGGTCGCCGTGGTAAAGTTTTCCGGCGTTCGACATCGATGCGAAGTGAACGCGGCGTGGCGGCCTGACGAGCGCGGCCATTTGCTCGAGATGTTCCGGGTGAATTCCGGAAATCTCGTGGACCTTTTCGGCCGTGTAAGGCGCCACTCTCTCTTTAAGCAGTGAAAACACCGTGCGCGCCGGCACGGGCGCACCGTCCTTCAGCGTCACGGCCACTTCCACCTCGAGCGCGTAGTCGCACGCCGCCGCGAGAGTGCCTTTGGGCAGCGCCGTAAGTTCGCCGCTGGCGCTGTCGATTGCGAAAAACTGCTCGGCGTCGCCGCCTTCGCGCAGATCGGATTCGCGCAGGAAGGCGCCGTTGTCGGAGCGCACGAGAATCGGAGCGTCGGTCTGCTCCTTCACAAATTCGGCGTCAACCCAGCCGCGCTCGATCAGGATTTTCGCTACGCCGAGCCACAGCGCCGAATCCGCCGACCAGTTGATCGGCAGCCACATGTCGGCAAACTGGGCGCTCGGATTCTTGTCGGGCAGGATGGCGACGACTTTGGCTCCGCGATAGCGCGCCTCGAGCAGCCAGTGGATGTCAGTGATTACCGAGTAAACCGGATTGGATTGGGTTACGATCAGTGTGTCGGCGACGAAATAATTCTCCATGCCCGGGCTGTGCTGTGACTGGCCGAACGTCAGGTATTGCCCGGCATTGAAATCGCCGATCAGAAAATTGACGTCGAGGCCGACGCCGCCCAGCCGCCCGACCAGCCCCGGCATCGAACCCTCGCCGCCGCCGCGCAGGATGCCGGCGCCGTTGGGGCCGCCGTCACCCACGATCGACTGCGCTCCGTGGTGCTCGATGATGTCGGCCAGCTTCGCGCCGATCTCCTCGAAGGCTTGCTCCCAGGAAATCCTCTCCCATTGGCCGCTGCCCCGCTCCCCCTTGCACTTCATCGGATACAGCACCCGGTCGGGGCCGTACATCGAGCGCGAATGCTGGTAACCCTTCTGGCATCCGCGAGGATTGCTGTCGGGCAGGCGAAAGTCGGGATCCTCGAACTCGGGAAGGGTGCAGGAGATCTCTTCGCGCACGACCCTGCCGTCCCGCATGTAGACGCGAAACGGGCAGCTGCCCGCAACACAATTGGTCCGATGCGTGCCCCACTTGATCGAGTCCCAATCCCAGTAATTCTCGGCTGGCATCGATGCCTTCGCCATGGATACTCCTTGCCTCTCTCTCTAGTGGCGATAGATCCGCGGCCCGTCAGGCGCAAAGCGATCCATCAAGAAGCGCTCCTGCGGCTTTTCGGAGGCAGTCTTGGGAATCTCATCAACCACCTGAAGGTACGAGGGAACGAAATTCGGCTCCAGACCTTTCACGCACGTCGCGAATACGCTGGCGGGATCGAAGGTCCCGGCGTCCACCGGCACGACGGCCGCGACCACGTCCCTCTCGCCCGGCGCACCGGATGCCGCAGGCACGCCGTAGACGAACACGTCATCCACCTGCGGGTGCTCGGCAATGACCTTCTCGACGAAACCGGGATTGACGAAGTCGCCGTTGTGGCGAATGCCGCCGCCCTTGCGGAAATCGAAGTAGAACCAACCGTCGGCGTCGCGGTGGCACATGTCGCCGCTGCGCAGCCACCCGCCGCGCGTTTTGCTTTGCGAGGCTTCCTTGTTCTTGAAGTACTCGACCTCGACGCGCTCGCCGGTACTCGGTCGCGAGATCAGCTCGCCTACCACACCGGGCGGGCACTCATCGCCCTGCTCGTCGACGATCTTCATCTCGAGCGTCGGCGGTGGCTTGCCGAAGCTGCCGATAGGACCGACGCCGATCGGATTGATCGCCAGGCCACCCTCGACCGCGGCGTAAGCTTCGAGGATCTTCAGGTTGAAGCGCTGCTCGAAGGCTCGCCACAAGGCCGCCGGCATGCCGCCGCTCAGCACCATGCGCACCGGGTTGTCGGCATCGTTCGGTTTTGGCGGTTCGCTGTAGATCGCCGTGGCCATTCCGCCGAGCAGGTTGAAGACGGTGCAGCCGTGCTCGCGGCAGACGTCCCAGAGGCGCGACTTGGTGAACCGGCGGCTGAACACTGCGCGCAGCTTCATGACCAGCGACGGCGCCAGCGTGACGATCTGGGCGTTGCCGTGGGTCAACGACAGCCCGTTGTACGGCCGGTCGCCCGGCTGCAAGCCCATCAAATATCCCATCGCGCTCGCGCCGACATAGCGTCCGTTGGCGCACACCACGCCCTTGGGATCCCCCGTCGTCCCCGAGGTGTAGATGATCTCCAAAGGATCGCCGGGCGTGTCGGCGCGTGGCGTGACGTACCGCTCCGGTGTGTCGAGGATCGGAGCGAACGGCTCCGCCCCCGGTACCTCGGCTGTGCGCATGCTGTCGGGCTCCTCCCGCGACTCGAGCACGAGGATCCACTCGAGATTGGGCAGGTCGCTGCGCACCGCGGCCACCTGCGCCAGCGCATAATCGGCGCAGACGATCCCGCGGCATTCGGAGTTGCGCAGCGTATAGGCGAGCTTCTCTCCCCTGGTGCGCGGATCGATCGGCACGAACACGCCGCCGCTGAGCGACGCCGCCACCATCGTCTCGATGAACTCCGGGTGGTTGCGCATCATCAAGCCGAAGCGATCGCCCTTGCCCAGCCCCTTGGCCATGAGACCGGCGGCAATCCGATTGCCGTTCATCCAGAGATCTGCGTACGTGCGCACTTCATGGGGGCGTATGCCGCCGCCGTCGAAGGTGACCACGTCGAAGTCGGGCGCCTGTTCCGCACGCGCCGCGATCAGATCCGCCAGGATCAACTCGTTTCGTTCTCGCATGTCCGATCCTCGCTAAGTGATGCGACCTCCGATCGCTTCTCCTCGAAACCGGGGGTGCTCTTCGACATCGTTGACGGTACCTACGAAGGGCTGACTGCGCTGGCGCGCGAGGGCGCGCTCGATGCGGAGTTCGTGCGCGTCTGCCGGCCCGACTAGCGGCCATTTGAGCAGCCGGGGGTGCCGGAGGCAATCCGTCGCCACGCGCGGAGCCACCGCGGGGGAGCCTCTCCGCCGCCGTTCAGCCGCAATCGGACGCGGTGTCCGATAATGGTCACTCGAACGCGACACTCGAACGCGAGCGGACGCAAGAGTGTTCCTTGCCTGGGTCACCCCATCGCCAAATGTGCTCTTAGCCGCGCTCACTTGAGCGATTCTGAGAACCCCGCTCTCGGCGCGATTGTTGCTGTTAAAAAGGCAAATCGCTTCCGCCCACCGCCGCAGGTGATCGCGAGAAGACGCAAGGAGGGTTGTAAAGTGGCACGAGTTCAGAAGGCGACCGATTCGTCCAGTCTCGCCGAGGTCGTGGATCGAATCCTCGACAAAGGCATCGTGGTCGACGCGTGGGTCAAGGTCTCGCTGGTGGGGATCGAATTGCTCTCCATCGAAGCGAGAGTGGTGATCGCGTCGGTCGAAACGTACCTCAAGTATGCCGAAGCGATCGGGTTGACGGCATCGGCGGCAACGCCAGCATAACGACTCCCGAGGCTAGCGGCCGGATTGGGTCGTGAGCGAACTTTCCGGCGCTAGCCAAGGGACCGCAGCAAAAAAAAACGGGGGTCACAGCAATGCCCTTTGCCAACGACATGATGAATCTGCGACACGAAATTGACACTCTGCGCCGCGATCGGCGAAAAATGGTCGATCGGCTGCATCGATTCAGCAGCGCGCTGCACTCCGACACTGCCAGGATGCTCTCGGCGATGCGAAAGGCGATGTCCGAGGAGCAGGCCAAGCTGCGCGAGATGCGCTGCAGCTTCAACGCGGAGAATCAGCGCGCCGTCCACGACATGATGCATGCGCTGCACGGCGAGCGGGCGCGCGCGCGGCGCAATTTCATGGGTAAAAAAGCATGAAAGCCGCCGAAGGCCTCAACGGGTCGGGATACGCAGGCGCGCCGCCGCCGAGCCTGCTCGAGCCCGAGGCGGTCGAAGCGCTCGAGCGCGCCGACGAAGTCGCGCCGGATTCTTCCGACGGCGTCTTTCTTCCGGAGGCCAGCGACGGCTTCGTATCCAGCCCCTACGTCGAGGATCTCACGCAGCGGGCGCTGAGCTATCTCGAGATCGGCTACCCGCTTCACCTGGCGGGCTTCGCGGGCACCGGCAAGACCACCATCGCGTTTCATATCGCGGCCAAACTCGGACGCCCGGTCATCCTGATTCATGGCGACGACGAGTTCGTGAGCTCGGACCTCACCGGCAAGGATATCGGCTACAAGAAATCCAAGTTCATCGACAACTACATCCACTCGGTCCTCAAGTCGGAAGAGAACATGCGGGTGCTGTGGATGGAGAATCGGCTGACCACCGCATGCCGCGACGGCTACACGCTTATCTACGACGAATTCAACCGCTCGCGCGCGGAGGCCAACAACGTGCTGCTGAGCGTGCTGGAAGAAAAGATGCTGAGCCTGCCGTCGCTGGGCAAGGTTCAGGGCGGCTACATCGAGGTGCATCCCGAGTTCCGCGCCATCTTTACCTCCAATCCCGAGGAGTATGCCGGGGTGCACAAGGCGCCCGACGCGCTGATGGATCGGCTGATCACGCTCGAGCTCGGCCACTACGACCGCGAGACTGAAATCAGGATTGCGGTCGCTCGCTCGGGGGTCGCGCGCGCCGACGGTGAAATCGTGGTTGACCTGGTCCGCGAGCTGCGCGGGGTCGGGGTCAACAACCATCGTCCAACCATCCGCGCGTGCATCGCGATCGCAAGCGTGCTGGCGCGCAAGGGCGCGCGGGCGCGGATCGATGACCCTGTGTTCCAGTGGGTTTGTCACGACGTGCTCAACGTCGACACCGCCAAGGTCACCCACGGCGGCGAGTCCCAGATGAGCGGGAAGATCGATGAAGCCATGCGCAAGGTCTGCCGGCCGCGGGCGCGCACGCGGCGAAGCGCGGGAGCATAGATGCCGCAGCGCAAACACCATCTTCGCGGATTGAAGGACTTGCGCACCACCGGCGCGCTCGGCGCGACCGCAATCGCGCCGCATGCGGCCTACATGAAGATCACTTCGCTGGAGCTCGAGAAACTGCGGCTCAGCCGCGTCCGCCAGCACGCCGCGCGGCGCATCGGCGAGATCGACGCGCGCTGCGAGGAAATCTGCCTCGAGAAAGCCGCGCTGCTGGCCGCGATGAAAGCGCCGGCCGAGTCCACCGCCGGAGTGCGTCAGGGCGCGCAAGGCTCGCAGTCGCGCCGCTCCCGCGGCATCTCGCTCAAGTACTGAGGAAAGTCGATGAAGATAAACTGCCTCTCGTGCGGACATAATATCGACCTTGATGACGCCTACCTGGAAAATTACGAAGGCACCATCAAGTGCTACGCATGCGGCGCGACGCTCGGAATCAAGACCGAGAACAGCGGCCTGCGGCGGGTTCATCTGTGCGCCCCGCGCAAGCGTTTCGGGCGCGCGGCTGGCCCCGATCTGTCGGGCAATCCCCCCGGCGCGCTGGAGCACACCGGCGCGCGGCTCGCTCATGCGGGCAAAGTCCAATGAGCCCGGAGCTCTCGCAGCCGATCGAAGCGGGCGCCGCCAAAGCGCCGCGTGGCCGCTACATCTATGCGGTGGTCTCGCACAACGCCGCGCAGGCGCTCAATTTCAAAGGGCTGGACGATCGGCCCATCTACACCATCGCGCATCGCGGGATGGCGGCGGTGGTCAGCGACCTGGAGAGCGATCGGATCCGCCCGCAGCGGCGCAACCTGGCGGCGCATCGCGCGGTCCTGAGCGGGCTGATGGCGGTGGAAGAAGCCGTGCTGCCGATGCGCTTCGGCATCATCGCGGCGAACGCGACCGAGATAAAAAGCCTGCTCGCCTCCAATCGCGAGATTTTCGAAAGCCAACTGAAGCAGATCGCCGGGAAACAGGAGATGGCGGTGCGGGTGGTCTGGAACATCCCCAACATCTTCGAGTATTTCGTCGACGCGCATCCCGAGCTCAAGGAGGCGCGCGACCGCCTGTTCGGCGGCTCCAGCCAGCCCTCGCAGAACGATCGGATCGAGTTGGGACGGATGTTCGAGCGGCTGCGCGAAGCCGATCGTGCGGCCCATTGCGCGACGGTCGAGGAAGAACTCGGACCGCTATGCGCCGCGATCAAGCGCGGGGCGCTGCGCGAGGATCGCGAGATGGTGAACCTCGCGTGCCTGGTCGGAAAGGACCGCCGCGCGCAGTTCGAGCAAGCCGTGTTCCGCGCGGCGGCTCATTTCGACAATAACTTCGCCTTTGACTACAACGGCCCCTGGCCGCCCCACTCCTTCGCAGAGATCGCAATCAAGGGTTAACCGCGATGCTTCTAATCGACGATCTGCTCATGGCCCCCGGAAGTTTTCTGATGTGGGTGATGCGCGAGAGGTTCACGAGGCCGCGAAGGAAGAACTCGAGAACGACAGCGCGCGTATCACCGCGGAATTGAGCGAGCTGCATCGAAAGCTCGAGACCGGCGCGATCACCGAAGCGCAGTTCGAGGCGCGCGAGAAGGAATTGCTCGATCGCCTCGACCGAATCCGCGAGCAGACCGAAGACTCCGGCCACGCCGAAGGAGACCGCGGTGATGAAGACTGAGAGCGCGCGCTCCCTGGAAAACCTCTCGATGCGGCCGAGCGAGCGGGTCTCGCTCTGCGAAACGCTCGATCGCGTGCTGAACAAGGGCGCGGTGGTCGCGGGCGAGGTCACCATCTCGGTCGCCGATATCGACCTCATTTACCTCGGCCTCCAGGTCATGATCAGCTCGGTCGAGGCCGCACGCAATGATTAACGCTGCCCGCCGCCCCGCCGGCAAACCGGTTTGCCAGCCGCTTTCCCGGCCGCGCGACAGCGGATTCGGCGAGACGCTGTTTAACGATCCGCCGCAGACCGGCGGCGAGCGCCGGATCAATCTGAAACCCGACGATCTCAAGAACGGGCTCGCGCAACTGGTGCTGGCGTTGGTGAACCTGCTCCACGAATTGCTCGAACGCCAGGCGCTGGCGCGGATCGATTCCGGCCGCCTGAGCGAGTGCGATTGCGAGCGCCTGGGGATGACCTTGATGCGCCAGAGCGAACAAATAAACGTCCTTCGGGAAGCGTTCGGGCTCTCAACTGAGGACTTGAATCTCGATTTGGGGCCGTTGGGCAAGTTGGTTTGAGGTAGCTCGATTCATGTCATCGCAATCCATGCAGCATTCGGTCCAGTCGTCGACCCTCGCGGACCTGCTCGAGCGCGTGCTCGACAAGGGAATCGTCATCGCCGGCGACATCAAGAATCAAACTGGTCGAGGTAGAACTGCTTACAATCCAAATCCGGCTGGTGGTGTGCTCGGTCGAAAAGGCCAAGGAGCTCGGCCTCGATTGGTGGAATCCCAAGCGGGTCGAGGCGCTTGCCGAGGGGCAACTCCTGCCCGCGCCAAATCAGAACTTCGAAACCCGGATCGCGAAACTCGAAGCCGAACTCGCAGCCAATCGTTCGCTGGTCCCCCAAGGAGACTTACGATGAGTGTTAAACGAAGAACCGTGCGCAGCCACCACGCCGCCGGCCAATCCGGCTCGGGATTCGTCAAGGGGCTGTCCGACTTGATCGAGAAACTGGGCGACCTCGCCGAGACCGGCCGCGAAATGCGCCGCGAGGGGACAGTCAGCCAGGACGACAAGCTCAAGGGCGTTTACGGCTTCCGCATGAAAGTCGGACTCGGTGGTGACGCCGTCGATATCGAGCCGTTCGGCAACGTCAAGCTGGACAAGAAGTCGCGCCACGCGGTCGTCCACGAAGTCCGCGAACCGCTGTTCGACGTGATCGAGGAAAAAAATCGCATCCTCGTGATCGCCGAGATGCCCGGAGTCACCGCCGATGACATTTCGGTCTCGGTCGATGGCGACCTGATGAACGTCGAAGCCTCGCGCCGCGACAAGAAGTATCGCAAGGAAATTCTGCTCCCCAAGCCGGTGGCGCCGAGCGGAATCAAAATTGTCTGCAACAACGGGATCGTCGAAATCAGTTGTCCGCTGAAATGAACAACGCCACTGCCATCGATCCGGGAAAGTCTCCCTCAGCCGCCGGGATCAAGCTCAAGGTCGCGGAGGCGATGGCCAAGGACACCGGCCACGCCTATGCGCGCGTAAGTCCCGAGGACATTTCCCGGATCGGCGCCGCCATCGGCGACATCGTCGAGATTTCCGGCAAGCGCAAGACCGTGTGCAAGCTGATGCCGGCGCATGCCGAGTCGCGCGGCAAATCGTCGGTGCAGATGGACGGCGTCAGCCGCGAAAGCGCAGGTGCGGGATTGGGCGAATTCGTGACCATCCGCAAAGTCGCGTGTCGAATCGCCGAGCAGGTGACCCTCACCCCCACCAACGTGCGCCCGTCCGAGCGCGACCTCGACTATATCGGAAGCCTGCTCGACGGCCTGCCGGTGCTGGAAGGGGATCGCATCCGCGCAACGCTGTTCGGCAGCCGCTGGGCGGATTTCAAAGTCGAAGCCACGCGTGCCCAGGGGTCCGGTCCTGATCGCGCCGAACACCCGGCTCACCATCGGGGAGCCGTCCGCCGGACCGGCGGCGCGTTCGATCTCCTATGAGGATATCGGCGGGCTCAAGCCGCAACTCCAGCGCATTCGCGAGATGATCGAACTGCCCCTGCGCCATCCCGAAATTTTCGATCGGCTGGGAATCGACGCGCCCAAGGGCGTCCTGCTTCACGGTCCGCCGGGATGCGGCAAGACGCTGATCGCGCGCGCGATCGCGCACGAAACCGAGGCAAACTTCTTTTCGGTCAGCGGCCCCGAGATCGTCCACAAATTCTACGGCGAAAGCGAAGCGCGCCTGCGCAAGATTTTCGAAGACGCGGCGCGCAAGGGACCCAGCATAATTTTTATCGACGAGATCGACGCGATCGCGCCGCAACGCGAACGCGTCACCGGCGAGGTCGAGAAGCGGATCGTCGCGCAGTTGCTCGCCCTGATGGACGGGCTCAATCAGCGCCGAAACGTGATCGTGATCGGCGCCACCAACCTGCCCAATGCGCTCGATCCCGCGCTGCGCCGTCCCGGACGCTTCGACCGCGAACTCGCGATTCCGATTCCCGATCGATCGGCGCGGCTTGAGATGCTGGAGATTCACAGCCGCGGGATGCCGCTGGCGGCCGACGTCGACCTGGCGCATCTTGCCGCGATCACCCACGGCTTCGTCGGCGCCGATCTGGAGGCGCTCTGCCGCGAGGCCGCGATGGCTGACCGTGCGCGGTATCCTGCCCGACATCGATTCCGCCACCGAGCAGGTCTTTTATGAACGGCTTTCGAAAATCGAAGTGCGGATGGATGACTTCCGCAACGCGCTGTGCGAAGTCGAGCCGTCCGCGATTCGCGAGGTGTTTGTCGAAGTGCCCAACGTCGCCTGGAGCGACATCGGCGGGTTGCTGGAAACCAAGCAGCGGCTGCGCGAGAGCGTCGAATGGCCGTTGAAGTATGGCGAACTGTTCGCGCAGGCCCACATCGCGCCGCCCAAGGGGATTTTGCTGGTGGGCGCTCCCGGATGCGGCAAGACGCTGCTCGCGAAAGCCCTGGCAACCGAGAGCAGCGTCAACTTCCTGTCGGTCAAGGGTCCCGGAACTGCTCTCGAAATGGGTGGGCGAGTCGGAGCGCGGATTGCGCGACATTTTCCACAAGGCGCGCCAGGCCGCTCCCGCGATCATCTTTTTCGACGAGATCGACGCGCTGGTATCCGACTCGCGGCGCCGGCGCTCTCGGCCGACCCGGTCGCCGATCGCGTGCTCAGCCAGTTTCTGAGCGAGTTCGACGGAATCGAGGAGCTCAACGGCGTGCTGGTGCTCGGCGCCACCAATCGGCTCGACCGGCTCGATCCCGCGGTGCTCCGCCCGGGACGTTTCGACGAGATCATCGAGATCCCGCCGCCTGACGAAGCAGATCGCAAAGCCATCCTCGAGGTTCATCTGCGCGGCAAGTCGGTGGCGCCCGAGGTCAGCCTCGAACGCCTGGCCCGGGATACCGAGGGCTATAGCGGAGCCCAACTCGCGTCGCTATGCAGGAGAGCCGGATTGGCGGCCGTTCGTCGCGCCGTGCGGCGGCTCGCTGAAAAACCCGATTCCAGCGCGAAAGTGCGCGTCGAGGCGGAAGACCTCGCAGCTCGTTTGGCTGACTGAAACAGAAATCTGGCCTAAGTCGATGGACCCCGGAATATATATCTTTTGCCTCAGCAACACGCAGTGCCCGGACTTCCCCGGGTCGTCTTGCGAGCTTGACCGCCTGTTCCTGCATCGGCACGGCAATCTCTGCGCAATCGCAAAACGGGTTTCGCTCGAGGAATTCTGCGGACCCGAGGCCGACCGGCGGCTCGCCGATCCGGCGTGGGTGACGCCCCGCGCGATCGACCACGGACGTGTCATCGCGGAGGTCTTTCGCTCAAGCCCGGTGTTGCCGGTTCCGTTCGGTACGCTGTTCTCCTCGCCCCGCGTGTTGGAAGATTTCCTGGAGCGAAACGCCAATCTCATCGAGGGATTCTTCGAATATGCCGCCGACTGCGAGGAATGGGGGATCAAGGCGCTGCTCGATCGCCAGCGACTCAAGCGGTCGCTCGCCGAATCGATCATGCAGGCCGAGTCCGCCGCCGTCTCGCCCGGCCTTCGCTATCTGCGCGAACGCCGCGCCGATCAGATAGCGGACCAACAGTCCGGCGCGTGGCTCGACCGGAATTTCAAAGTCGTTGCCAACGCGCTCGACAATTGTGCGACGCGTTCCTGTCAGCGCCGAATCCTCGACGATTCAAAGCAGCCCGATGGGCGCGAAGAGGTCCTCAACCTGGCGGCGCTGCTGGCGCGCGACCGGGTCGCGGAATTTCGCCGTCTCATCGAGGCTATCAACCGCGAGCGCGCCGAGGACGGACTCAGTTTCGCGCTCACCGGGCCCTGGCCGCCGTACAGCTTCTGCCCGGCGCTGGATTCACCGCCGTGAGCTTCCTGCTTTATGGCGTCGTTCACGGCGACCGCATCGAGCCGCGGGAAAAGCTCAGGTTCCCCGGCTATCCGCGCGCTTCGATCATGGCGCGTACCGATCGGCTGGCTGCGATCGTATCCAGGCTGTCGCTGGCCGATGCGGACCCCGACGTGGTGCGCCTGCTGGTCTATTCGAAAATAATCGAGTCGTTCAACAACGAGCGCACCGTTATCCCGATGCGATACGGCTGCCGATTCGAAACCGTCGGCGCCGTCGTCGAGTTTCTCAAGAGAGAGCAGGGCGCTTTCGGCGCATTGCTCGACGAACTCGATGGCCGCGTGGAAATGTCGGCCACCGTGGCCTTCGACGATCCTCGCGATGACCGCCGGACAGCTCCTTTGCGATTGATGCCGTCCGCGATCCCATCCGGAGTGCGGCTATCTCGCCGAGCGGCGCCGCCATTACTCGCTCGTCGACGAGGCCGGCGCGCGGCGCGAGGAAGTTTGCCAATCGCTCTGCGCGATGGCCGAAGGGGAGTTCGTCCGCGCCGTCCCTGGGCAATCGAGTCACGACCGGAAATCAAGGTTGACGATCCATTTCCTGGTCCCGCGCGAGAGCGTCGCGGATTTCACCCGCGCGATGCGGGCAGATCGCAGTCGAGCGATCGAAGTCAGCGGACCATGGCCGCCCTACAACTTCGTCTCGACCAGGACCCCCGCGCTAACTCTTTGACATCTGTGCGCGACGTCCTCGCGAGTCGGCGCCGCGCCCTCGCGTTTACCCCGCCCTACGCGGGGTATATAGGTAGCCCGTGGCGGCCAGGGTCCTCATTCACATCCCGATAGTCCACACCCAGACCGAGATGGGTACGCTGGCGAAGGAAATCGGCAGCCGGCTCGCCAAGGAACTCGGTCCGCGTTTGTTGCAACAGAAGGAAACCGCTGT
The DNA here is from genome assembly GCA_963722605.1 of Binataceae bacterium (SeqCode). Taxonomy (GTDB): domain Bacteria; phylum Desulfobacterota; class Binatia; order Binatales; family Binataceae; genus Binatus. The sequence continues at coordinate 104,840 of CAVRNO010000003.1, forward strand.
CGATAGCCTCTGGGACAATATCGAAGCGATGCTCGCCGAAATCGATCTGCCCCACGCAAAGGTGCGGATTTACCAGGACGGCCTTCCGGTCTGCGGACGTGAGATGGAAATCGTCAACGAATTGGCCAACGCGGGGAGCCGCAATCATCGCCTCATCGCGGAGCTTGCCAAAAAGGGCGCGACCATAACCGGCACCGAATCCGCGGAGCTTCTCATCGAGGAGTACCGCCGCGTGAAGGAGATACTCGCCCAATCGGGCGCGGCCGCAAAGCCCGGCCACAAGATCGATGCCGGCGCCGCGCTGATTCACAAGCGCGATCGATTCATCGCGGAGCGAATCGATCGCACGCTACAGCCCGGCGAGATTGGGATTCTGTTTATCGGGATGTTGCACTCGGTCGAGCGCTACCTCGCCCCGGACATCATCGTCATAGCGGCGCATCCGTTCTCGGGGGAAACGGCGGAATTGGCAAGAAGGCTGCGCGAAGCGACGCGCGGCTGCGCCTGACGATCCTCGCGAATGCCTGTGCTGCGTTAGTACGATGCCGGGTTGTGGTTGGCGTTATGGCAGGTCATGTAGCACTTGCCATGGCCGGGACGCGCCGGGTCGGGAACATACTCCAGGCGCCCGCTCTTGGAGGGTCTCACCACCGAAGCTCCCTGCTTCGACATCGTCATGAAATTGATCAGGTAGGTGCTCAGCCGCGAGCCGTGCGGATCATGACAGACCGCGCACGAAGTGTGCTGATCGACTACGTGCTGCTTGTGGGGAAACCCGCCGAAGCTGAACAGTACGGTGCTGCGGTCGTGGCATTTGTAGCAAAGCGCGTAGCTGGAATAGGACTCCGTACTGGGGTCCACCGTTTGGTATTCCATCTGAAGGATCGGCTCGAAACGCGAGCCATGCGGCCCGCGCGGGGCCGTGCCGCCCTGCGTCCACTGATCGTTGTTGTGACAATCCGTGCAGCTGATCAGGCTGGAGTTGTTGTAGGGCGGGATCACACTGGTCCTCGAACCGCCAAGGCGGCGGCTGTTCCTGACCGGCGCGGTGATCGGATGAGACGACCCGTTGGCCGGATTGATCTTGCGGGCGATGTTGCGGGTGACGTCCTGGCGGGTCAGGCCGATGCTGGCCGGCTCGCCAATCCCATGGCACTTCAGGCAGACCTCGTACTCAAAATTGGCTTCCTTGATCTGCACGCCTCCGATCGTGACCCCGCTGACCCCGCGCAGCGCACCGGGAAGCACCGCCGACCTGGCGCCGCGTGCCGAGGAAGTCGCCGCGTGCGGGTTGTGGCAGTCAACGCAAGTGACATGGCGCGCCATCGTCATCGGATCTTCACTCGGATTGTGGATCCACTGCCTGCCCCGGACCTGATGATTCGAGAGCTTGGAGAATTCGCCTTCGATATTTTGCCTGGAGAGCATGCCGTTGTGGCAGATGGTGCAGTTCCTCTCCTCGACGGGCTGTGCGAGCAGGAGCTGCGGATGCGGTGCGGCATGGACCCGATGGCAGCTTTCGCATGCGTTTTCAGCCATGGTCGGGTAGCCGTTGGCAGGCCATGGCGCGGTGGCTTTGCCGCCGCGCCACGTCTGGGTCGCAGTCGCATGGCTGGAAACACTCCAGTTGCGGTCGCGATGGCACACGATGCAATCGGCGCCCAAGCGATCGTCGATACGCAGGAAGTTGGGGCGATTGAGGTGCGGATCGTGGCATGAAGTGCACTGGAGTTGTTTTTTGTCATCCAGCGGCGCGGTCTGCGGCAGCGCAACCGGGTCAACCAAGTCTCCCGCCCTGGCCGCGAGCGCACTGTTGTAAATGAACGAGATTGGATGGTCGTTGGAGAGGTCAGTCCCGAACGAGGCACTGCCGGTGAGCGGAGCTATCGGCGTGACCTGGCCAGCGACGGACGCCACGCGCATGTTGCTCAGCGCCAGAATTCCGTCGTGGCACGAGAGGCAGAGCCGCGAGGAGCCGTTGGGCTGCGAGATCGCCGTCTGCATCGTGCTGCTCTCATAGAGCTTGTAGGTAACGGCCGGAAGGTCGCGATTCCACAAGCCGCGGGTAGGCCGCGAGTTATGCGGGGTATGGCAGAAGATGCAAACACCGATCTTCTTGGTGTCGCCGTGCATCTTGGTTCTGATCGCGTTCAGATTGTGGACGGTGCGCTCGACCTGCGCGCCGGCGCTGCCCGCCGCCAGCACAAGCAGAGCTAGCGCCAGCATGAACCGGCGCGCCAACGCCATCGTTCCTCGCTGTTTGCGCCGAACCATCATCATCGCTTCGCGGTCTGGGCCGGGTGTGAATCGCCGGAACGGCCGATAAACTCGAACACTTGTACGCGCTGGTTGTAGGAATCGGCCACATAGATCCGATCGCGTGCGTCGATGAAGGCTCCAGTCGGCAGCGAGAACTCCCCCGGCGCCCGGCCGCTTGAGCCGAAAGCCAGCAGCAGGGCACCTTCGCCATCGAAAATCTCGACGCCGTCGAACAGCGCGTCCACCACGTAGAGATGTCCCTCCGTATCGATCGCGACTCCCTTGGGCGCGGCGAAGTCACCTGAGCCGTCGCCCTGCCGGCCGATCTTCCAGAGAAATTTCCCGTTCTGATCGAACGCCTGCACGCGGTAGTTCAGAGCGTCGGTGACCAGAACCTCCCCGGAGCCGGACAGCGTGATGTAGGCAGGGAAATTGAACTCGCCGTCTGCGGAGCCCCTGCTTCCCCAGCTAAGCAGGCGCGTTCCTCCGCTCCCATACACGACGACCTGCTGTCCCACCGCGTCGGCGACGTAGAGCCGGTCGCCAGCCTTGTTCCAGGTGAGCGCGACCGGACGTTTGAGCGCGCTATCCGCAATCATGCTCACCATCTTTCCGCCGCGATCGACCAGGAAGACCTTGTTGAGGAGCGAATCCGCCACGAACGCGCGTCCGTCGCGCTCCGGCGTCACGGCCACTGGCGAGAGCAGTGTGTCCCCGCCGAGTTCACGCACAGCGACTGAGTCCTGCGCCTGTTGGTCGAAGATCCACAGCGCCGGCGCTCCGGGATCGGCCACATAGATCGCACCGTCGCTCTCGGCCACGCCGGTCGGCCGGACGAGGCGATCCTCCGGCTTGCTAGCCATCACGTCGAGCAGCGCCCCGAAGAATCCGCGCTTGATTCCGATATCGCCGGGGGCGGAAATGCTGCGCACATAGCGGATTCTTGGGGGATTTGGCGGCCTGGGCCAGACGATGTCCTCGGAACCCGGTGAGGTGGCATTTCCTCCGGTGATTGGGTTGAGGCTCCCGGCCGGCTGGCAGCCCAGCGCAGTTGCGAGCGCCAGGACAGCCAACCACTTCAGACCCAGCCGCGCGGCAGCAAGCCCGTTCATAGGTAACGTCTAATCACCAACTGGAGGTGAGGGTCATTGATTTGGAGGCCGCCAAATTTCACGTGGGTCCAACTGAAAATCGGCACGACTTCGAATTTGCCATAGGTCCAGCGCCCCGCCAGCCCAGCCTCGAACTCGGTTTCGGTCGGGATGAGCGAGTCCTGCATCTGGCGCATCCGGCCAAATATCGACAAAGAGTTCCCCGCCGCGGTAAAACGATCGAGGGTGAGCTGGTATTCCTGGTCAGAGGTATGGCGCTTAATGGGAGTGCTGTAATCGGTAATAATTGCATTTGCGTCTGCGCCGATCATTACCTTCCAGCTCGGTTGCGCGGACAGATGTCCTCCGTAGTTCTGCAAATCAAACGACAGGTTGCTCCCATTGTATTCCTCGTAAAGCGCCTGGGCCCTGCCTCCGACGATTTCCCAATCCCTGTGCACCGCCACCGTTGCCGTATTCTGGGTCACATTGTACAGGAATTGCTGGGCGGCTTGTCCGCTCAGCAGGTTCTCGCGTAAAACCAGGCGCTGAAAGGAGCCATTGATCCAACTGAAGTTCAATCCGACGGTCACCGTCAAGCTCGTGGTATCGTAAGCGCGAGCTCGGCGCGGTCTGGTACGAATAGCTGACCGCGAGCGGGTCCCCGGGCTGAATAATGAGGCTGGTGGGAATGACCGCAATCTGGGTGAGGTCGCCCACGGTGAGGACGTTGTAGTCCACGCCGCGCACGGTAGGGATTCTGCCTCCGCCGCGCGTGTCATACATCACGATGGTGGATTGAAAGACGAAGGGGTTCTTGAGGAAGAACCCGAGCCCATGGAGATCCGCGACGTGCAGCTCGTCGATTACGTTTATGGTTCCGCTATTTATCGAACTGTCGGTGAGCTCGTAGAGCCCGCTGCCGTCCAGGAAGAACGTCCCTCCCAGCGGGACCGAATGCGTGTAACCATGGCCCATTTCCACGAGGTAATCGTAGATTCGTCCTCCCGGAAAAGTATCGTAATCGCCCTGAAGGACGAACGTCGAGATCAAGTTTTCGTACAGCGTATGCTGAACGGTGAAAATCCCCGTCTGGAGCGTGGTGGTGCCAATGCCGGCGCCCTGGATCTGGTTAAGCAGATACTCGTAACTGCTGACCAGGTTTCGGAAGTGGTCGATATGCAGCATTTCGTCAATCAACAGGTTCGATTCATTCCCTTCGCCTGCGCGAGTGAGGTAGTAGATGCGGGAAGTCCATCGGCGGTTAAGCCTGCTTCCGAAGTCAAGGCTGTAGTTGAGGGCAGCCCAATTGGTTTGGAACGCCCGGCTGGCGCTGCCGCTCATGTGATCGCTGAGGAACTGGTAGTTGAACTCCAGGTCCGCGGTCTGGAACCCCTTGAGCGCGTAATAGTTCACGGTATCGCGCGTCTCGTCGATCTTGTAGTACCGGTTTTGCTCGCTGGTGGACTCGTCTGACTCATCCTGGCGCGCATCCAAGCTGCACGAAAAATAGGGAAGGAAATCGCGCAGGAAGCTGTACTCGCGCAGGTTTGCAGTGAAGCCGAAGTTCGAGACGGTGAGATTCGTGCGGCCGCCGAACTCGGTGCTCGTCTGGGTTTCATGGCTGTGCGTGAAGAAGGTTGCGGTGTAGGGCTTATGGCCGAATAGCGTGTCGCTCAGATCGTAGCCGTATAGCAGCCCGTTGATATTTCCCGTGCGTCCGGAATATTTGTCCTGTTCCTGATAAAAGTCCATGCCGAATGCGGCGGTGCCCTCGAGCAGCCTGGGATCGACCAGGGAGTAACCCTGGTTGCGCAGCTCGAAACGTTCGTCGAAGCGGTTGCGGATGAGGCTAAATCCGGGGGTTCCGGTATTGCTGACCTGCTGATCTTCATACTCGTAGCCGCCCTCGAGGCTGCCCTCAAATGAGCCAAGTGTAAAATTTGCATCCTGGGGGAGGTCGGCCAGGGAAAATGCCCATGCGCCGGCGCTGGAAATCAACACCCACGCGCAAACAAAGAAGTCCAGCGTCAGCGCCCTGAGCAGCCGCTTGATCATCGATGGCAGCGCGCGCAGGTGTCCAAAGTGACACCGAACGCGATCCTCCCGTTATGGCAGGCGCCGCATTGCTTGCCATCCTTCATCTGGGCCATGGTGACCGGCTTGGGCTCGTGCTGCATCGGAAAGAGCGAGTCGTGACAGGCGTAGCATCTGAACACGACCCGATGAGCGAGGTGCGGAAAAGTCGCGGGCGAGATGTCCTGGGTCGCGACGTCGGGGCCGCTGCGCTTAAACACGATATCTCCCGCGACGGTCTTCGCTACTTTCTGCGGCTTTCCCTTCTTGAATTTCGGATGGCATCGCCCGCACTCACCCTTGAGCGGGAAGGCCACCATGCCGTGGCAGAAGCCGCAGAACTTCCCATCCCCCATCTCATCCATCGACATCTTGTCGGCCCCGGCCTTCATCTTGAAAAGCTTCGGACTGCGATGGCAGCTATAGCATCCGAGCCAGACGGTATGAGGCTTGTGCGGAAAACTGAGCGCGAGCTTGCCTTCGGGAATCAGCTCGACCAGGTCCTCGGAAAGCGGCTTCTCGGTGGCGCCCTTGAGTCCAGGCCGCGGCTTTATCAACCCCTTGTTGAACGCCGCGACCATGTCGGCATAACCGCCGTTATCCTGGGGGATGGTCTTGATCAGCTCGGGGAGCCATCCGAGCGGAAATTCCTCTTTGACCTCGACCGGCTTCGGCGTCGGCGTGGGAGTGGCTACAAACAGCGGCACCCGGCGGGGTCTACCGGCCTCCGCCAGCTCCCACCGGCGCTCTTCTCCGGGCTTTGGCACGCCCTCGAAGAAAAACGAAAGCACGTTATAGCGGGTCTGCTCACTGCATCCGCCAGTCATGAGCATTCCCCACATGATCGCGCACAACGCGACGATCGCGCCCAGCCGCACCCGCGCCCGTCTTTTCCCAGCCGGCATACCGATGAGCTTTCAAGCCCGCCCGGGCGAAGCAGGTTGCGTGACAACCGGAGCCGGGGGCATGCCGTGCCTGCCGCTCGATCCCCCGGCCTTGCGGGATGCTCCACGACTTGCTCCCACTTTCGATCCTATTGTCCTATAAAAGCCGGCCCTGCGGGCGGCGTGCCGACTATGGTATAGCTGTCAGCCGCGGTGGTGTTGACCAGCCGGTATTCCTCGACCCGATTGTTGATGTAGTCGCCCACGTAGATGTGGTTTTCGCGGTCGATTGCAAGCGAGGTGGGATTCTTCAACATGCCCGGTATCGGCCCACGCCCGCCAAAGAACAACATGATCTGTCCCTTCTGATTGAAGATCTGTACGTTGCTCCACCCCGCATCGACCACGTAAACATTGCCAAAACTGTCGAGCGCGACACCCTTGGGCCGGGTGAACTCTCCCCATGCGTCGCCGCGCTGGCCAAAACTTTCCAAATACTTGCCGTCGGGACTGAACTTCTGCACCCGGCAGTTGAGCGAATCGGTAACGTAAAGGTTTCCCTCGCGGTCCAGGGCCAGGTAAGTGGGAAACAGAAACGAGCCCACCCCGTTGCCCTTGTCTTTGCCGACCTTGCCGATCAGTTTTCCGTCGAGACTGAAGATCTTGACCGTGTGTTCCTTGGACTTGTTGTGTCCGGTGTCCGCCAGATAAATCCGCTTGCGATCGCGATCGACCGCGATTCCGGTGGGCCGCTCAATGCTCGGGTCGGTGATGAAGTTGATCCTCTTCCCATCGGGATCGAGAACGGTGATGCCCCGCTTGGTCTGCTCGACCACGTAAATGTTTTGATTGGCGTCCAGCGCGATCCCGATCGGCGATGCCAGCGGCCCAAGCTTGCTGAAGTTTTTCTTGCCAAAGTCGAAAACGAACACCGCGCCCTGTCCGTAGTCGGAGACATAGAGGATTTGACCGTCGTCCGAGGCCACAAGCCCCATCGGCTCCCATATCTTGGTCGCGGGCGGTTTGTATCCGGCCAGAAAATTCACCACACTCTGGGTAAAGGTCGTATCGTGGCCGACATCCGCGTCACTGGCGATGCTGCGCACGAACTCGATCCGGGTTGTCTGCGGAGGCGGAGGCCATACCAGGCGGACCTGCTCCTCCGGTTTCTGAGCCGCGCACCCTGCGGCGAGCAGCACGACGGCTAATCCCAGCAGCCGGACCGCCTTTGCCCAAGCCTTTAATCGCACGAACATCACAAATCTCCCGCGTCTCGCCGCCCAAATTGGAAAGCCCTCGAGCGCTTGGGCCGACGGCGAAATCTCTTACTTCGCCCTAAATGCAAATATTGTCGCAGAGGTTGTTCGCATGGACACCGAAGCCTTTGCGGTGCTTCACGATGCAAATATTGCGCCCGGCAGCTTTTTGCCGGCCGGGCCGGCGGGGTTAGCCGTATTGGCACGGACATTCAGTATTCCTAATCTGGATGGTTCTTTTAATGAGTCAGTCTAATGGTGCTTTCGGAGACATGGTGTTCCCCAATTTGTGATTCCAAAGGGCACAAGCTATTTTCCTTATGCCTAAAAGCCCTTTGGTTAAGCCGGTCTTGTCGGAAGTGAGGTGGGCCCATATCTTGCTTGGTTAAGTTCAGGTTTCACATGATTGCTCGATATTTATAACTAAGGATTCGGAGGGACACCGGGAGGTTAGGTAAATCATGAAGAAAGTAAACAGGACGAGGGTAAACAAGCTTTGGATGGTGCTCGTGATCGGGGCGCTGGTCATGTTGTTCAAGGCGCCAAACTCGCCGCTGCCGTCGATTGCTTGGGCCGGAACGACCCCGGGCAGCGGCATGGTAAGTAGCGGCTCGCCGCACAATTTCGCGGGCAGCGCATTTCAATACACGAAGACTAATAGTCACGGCACCGTCACCACTACGACGGGCACCGTGGGATTGTGCACCTACTGCCATACGCCACATCATGCGGAATCGACCCTGCTCTTGTGGAACCAGAAACTCTCGGTAAACACATTTGCGTGGGATGTGCCAGCGACCACGTCGGGCACCCAATTCCCGACCTTCGCCGGCAATACCTACATGGGACCGACCGCAAAGTGCTTGAGCTGTCACGACGGCAGCAACGCGATCGGCGATTTCAACTTCTATCAGGGCGGTGGTGAACAGCAGGGTGCGCCGAACCAGGACGCCACTCACACGATAGCTTCGACCAGCTCTCTCAGTGTCGGTTTTGGCGGCAGCATGGCGGGGAACCATCCGGTTGCGATGCCGTACCCGTACCAGCAGGTGGCAAATACCTACAACAAGGTCACGACCGGCGCGTACAACGGCGGCTTGGGCTTTGTTCCGGGTGAATGGGTGGCAGACCCGACGGCGAATGGCATAGTGCTCTACAACGACCCCGGCACCCAGCAGATCACAGCAGGGCCGGTAGTAGGCAAGAGCGGAATCGAGTGCACTTCGTGCCACGATCCGCATAACGGCCCGCTGGTTCAGGACAACGAGCTCGTGCTGGGCCTGCTGTCTGGCGACGGCCCGACCTACCTTTGCAACAAGTGCCACATCAAGTGAGGCTCGAAGGGTAGGCCTTTCAGAATAGGCCGATTGTTTCACGTGGGGTCCGGGCGCGATGCCGGACCCCTCCTTTTTTCTGCCGAAAGCTCCGAAGACGCTGCTTGGTTTCGAATCTGTCGCGGGTAGCGGCGGGTTCTTAGTGTGGCCTCAAACGATAAAGCCCCATTTCAGGATAGTCGACGACTATTTCGTGAGAGAAGTAGCGATCGATCTCGGCGAACTCCTGCTTAAGCTCGCCGAACCATTGGTCGGTCTGCGGCATCGCTACGAGCAGGTAGACGGGGCGTCCCTTTACATCCTCCTCTGCCAGCTTGCGCGCTTCGGCCGGGTCGAGTTTGCCATTGGGAAGAAGCATCGGCGGTATCGGCCATCCTTCGGACTTTTTGTGGTAAAGCCAGTGCAGATGGTATTCGGTTATCACCTGGTCGGGGACTTCTCCGGTAAAAAGATTGTTGAGGCCGACGAATTCGGTTCGTTCTCCGCCCGCAAAAAGCTCGAGCCATTGTAGAGAAATGTCGCTGACCACCACGGCATTTGTCAGCCGGGGCCGGATCGCGAGCACATCGACGACCAGCTTCGAATCCGGCGGCGTCGCCGCAAGCCGGGAAACGGCCTCGGCCAGAATCGCGAGGGCCAGAACCACATCCAGGGCAACCACCGCAAATCCCGCCCATCCCATTGCGAGCCTTCGATTCGCGCTGATCAGCCCGTAGCCTGCCGCAGCAAAAACGATGAACAACCCCGGCAGAATGAAGCGAGGGTCGAAATAGAAATAGAGGAGGTAAACATATGAGAGCAAGCCAAGAAAGCTGAAGCCCAGATACAGCGCGCGCATCGCGGTGGGGTTGCGCTTGCGGCGGACGGCGAAGAACACGCCCAGTCCTGCGAAGACTGCCACCGGAAACGGGTACAAAGCGTAGCGCGCGTGACCTAACGTTCCGACCTCCAAACCCAAATTAAGCTGGCCGAGGATGCCGTCGAGGCCAAGCAATGCGAGACCGTAAGAGATAAGAGTTCCGTGCCGATATTCCGGAAACGAGGGTTCAAAGAGGAAGCGCGGCTGGAAGCTCGTGAAAGCTGAGCCGTAGAGCTCCGGCAGCCAGAAGGTGTAGCCGCTCGAGAGGATCGAACCGAGGTAATGCAGATTTACCCAAGCCTGCAACCCTGGAAATACGCTGAATCCGATCGCGTACGCCATCACTCGCGCGAGCTTTAATCTGCGTGGTGCTACGTTCAGAGCCGCCACGAGCATTCCAACCAAAATCGCGGCGTTGGTGGCGCGGATTGTGACGGCCAGGCCGGCCAGGAGCCCGCAGGCCACCGAGGCGACGATGCTTTCTTTTTCCTCCGCATACAAAAACGCGAGCGCCGCCAGGACTGCGGCGGCAAGCGCAGGAACGTCGCTAAGCACACAGGTGGAAAGCCCGAGAAAATGCGGCGACGTAGCCAGGATCAAAGCGGCCACGACCGCACTTGGCCGGTCGAACGCCCCGAGCGTCAGCAGATAAAGCCCGGCGATCGCGACCAATGCGGTCAGCGCCGTAACCCGGCAAAACCGCTCGGGCCGATGGCCCAGAAGTGGATACGCCACGGCGAGCATGAGTGGATAACCGATCGTATAGCGGCTCGGATAAGAATTTCCCGCGAAATGGAGCACCGGGCCCAAGCCGCGGTCCAGGTTTACCGCGGTCGCCGCGTATTCAACCGCGTCGGGCATCGGCCACAATTCCTGTCCGTTGGAAAATCCCGTGCCCGCGATCAGGAGCAGCGCAAAACCGAGGATCACCCCGAGCAGCACCGCGTCGATTGCTTCGAAGCGAAAGACGGACGCTTGGGCCGGATTACCGAGCCCGTTGGGCTCTGATGCGGCGGAGTCCGAAGAATGTCGCGCCTTTGCCGGGATCGCCCCGCTTGCTGGATGCGCCTTGGCGCGCGTGCTTCGCGACATTCAGAATCCTCTTAAAGCACGGTCGGAGTTTCCACGCAACTTATCGGCTCTCCCAATCGCAGTATGCTCGCGTGCGAGGCCCAAACGCAGCAACGCCGGCCCCCTTTCGGAGGCCGGCGTTGCCTGTCAGGTCAGTCTGTTTCGAGGCCCCCGGCTATGGCAGCACCGCCGATGCCGGCGAGTTGGCCGGCGTGGCGGCCACTGCTGTTCCGCCTGTCCCAGCGCCCAGTCCTGAGTAGCTGTCCGTGTACTGGAACGTGGTGGAGCTGGGGATCGCGGTTACGATCCATGCGGCGTTTGCTGCGTTGTTGTTGTAATGCAAAATACTTACGCCGCTAACCGTGACGCTGCCACCGACGGCCAGGCCAACCGGATTCGCCGTCGCCATCGTGATGGTCACGGTGGTTCCGCTTTCGCTTGCAGACGCAATCGCAGCCGGGGTGAACCAGGTTGGGTTGTTGGTTCCGAGCGTCCAGGTCCCGGAAGTCTGATTGTACAGCTCGTAGTAGTCGTCTGCGGGTCTTCGCAGAAGCGCCGCAGAGCGTGCCGGCCTCCCCGGTGCCAATCGCTGCCGACGCCAGGCTGTTGACCGCGCATTCTCCGCCTACCACCACCAGGTCACCGCTGTTCGGGCCCGAGTTGAGAATACCGTAACCGTAACCGCCGCGAGACTGATTCAGCGCGCCGGTCGGCGTGAACAGGCCCGTGCCCTCGTCGAACAGGTCGGTCGCGGTTTGGGTAATCTGTTTTATGTTCGTGGTCGATTCGCAGGTCCCGAAATTCGGCGAGGTGCCGTTAGTGGTCCCGGCGTTTATGCCTCCGGCCAATATCACCAGGCCGGCGTCCGGTCCGGTGGTGAACAGCTCGGCGCTGCCGATTCGTTGCACGCTCATTCCGCCCGTTGCCCCCGGCGTCGCCGACGATCCCGGCGTCAGCGACCACGTTCCCAGCCGTAGAATTGTAAATCTCGGCCGAGAAGTTGGTGATGAAGTCCACCTGGTGTACTCGGCGTCGGGCGCGCATGCTGCCGCTTCTCCGGTCAGGCCTCCTGCCACCAGCACGTTGCCCGAAGGCAGCAGGGTCATCGCGGGCTACTCGCGCGCCACGTTCATCGCCCCGGTCTGGGTGAAAGTCGCCGTGGACGGGTTGAAGAGGAACGCCTGCGGCGACGACTGGCCCAGGAACACGATGTAGTCGCCGCCCGCGACCAGCACCTCGCCGTTATTGAGCAGTTGCGCGGCAGAATCGATCAACCCGCATTGCACCGTGTTGGCCATCGCGAATCCGCCGCGTCCCTGCGGCCAATCCCGAGGTGGTCGTGTATTGGAACGTCGGTCCCGATCGGAATCGCGGTTACGGTAAGGTTCCGTTGTATCCTCCAACGCTCACGCTGGTGACGGTAACGGTCGTCGCCAACGATCAGCCCGCGCGGATTCGCCGCGCTGGTGATGGTTACAGTGGTTCCGCTTTCCGATGCAGAGGTGATCGGCGACTCATTGCTGATTGCCGCATATCCACCGCTCCCGGCGGCGAGTCCCGTGAGATGGCGGTGTATTGGAAGGTGGTGCCGCTGGGGATCGCAGTTACCTCCCAGAATCCGTTGTATCCCGTCGGGTTTACTTGCTGATGGTAACGTAGGAGCCAACCGTCAGGCCGGACGGATTCGCCGCGCTGGTCACGGTTACAGTCACTCCGCTTTCAGATGCCGAGGTGATCGGGCTGACAGGTTTATTGGCGGTGCAAACCGCAGGCAGCCCGGTCGTGCACGCCGGCGGCGCCGTTCCCGCCGCGCATCCCGGAATCGATGCGGCCGCGGTGAAGGTGTCGGCGACCGGGTCGTAGATCTCGGCGCTGTTCTGCGCCACCTGTCCGGTAGGACCGCATCCCGACGGCGGAGTTGAAATCGCCAGGAAGGTGCTGCCGGTCGAGCCGCCGGTGATCAGCACCTTGCCGTCGAGCGAGGTGCCGGAGTTTTGGATCAGGGTAGCGGAAGCGCCGCTGCGCGCGGCCTTCATCAAGTTGGCGGGGCTGCTGCCCGCGCCGGCCAGGGTAAACGCCTGGGTGTTCTCGTTGTACAGTTCAGCAGTCTGCACTGCGTCGCACTGGAAGCCCGGGTACGAGGTCACCCCGCAGAGCCCGCCTGATAACTTCACGGGGTAGCAATGCGAGCCGCCGACAAACAGGACCTCTTTATTTGGCAGCACCACCGCAGTCGAGATCGCCTCGTCGGGAGTCATCAGCGCGCCCACGATCGAGAAGGCGTCGCTTACCGCCTCATAGATCTCGGCCGAGGGCGTGGAGGTGGTGGAGGTTGCCAGCGGGATTGTGCCGTTGAGCACCCCGCCGATGTCGCCGCCTGCGATCAGCACGTCACCCGCCTCGCCTACCGGCGTTGAGGTCGGCGTCGCCGTCGGTGTCAGAGTCGCAGTAGGCGTCGGCGTCGAGGTTGCAGTCACTGTCGGCGTTGCAGTTGCTGTCAAGGTTGCAGTCGCGGTCGAGGTTGCAGTCGCCGTCGAGGTTGCAGTCAATGTCGGCGTTGCAGTCGCCGTGGAGGTCGCCGTCGCAGTCGGCGTTACGGTCGGCGTTCCGCCGGTCGGCGTAGTAGTCGGGGTAGCGGTATCCGTCGGCGTCGCCGTCACGGTCGGAGTCGAGGTCGCCGTCAGTGTTGGTGTCGCCGTCAGAGTCGGAGTCGATGTCGCCGTCAGGGTCGGCGTCGCCGTCAGGGTCGGCGTCGGCGTGAGAGTCGGAGTCAGAGTCGGCGTCGGCGTGAGAGTCGGAGTCAGAGTCGGCGTCGGCGTGAGAGTCGGAGTCAGAGTCGGCGTCGGCGTGAGAGTCGGCGTAAGAGTAGGCGTCGGTGTCGGAGTCAGACTCGGCGTCGGAGTCGCAGTCGGCGTCGCCGTCACCGTCGGGGTCGCCTTCTTCTGCGTGGCTTTCCCCTTGAGTTTGACGGTAGCCGAGGTATTCCCCTTGGTCGCGTCACTGGTGACCTCGATCTCCCCGGCGTCGGTCCCCTTTTCCGTCGGTGTGTACTTAACCACCACGATGAGGCTGTTCGTCACTCCCTTTGCTTTGCCGGGGATCGTGCTCGAGCCGCCGCCGGAGGTGATGATGAACGCAGGATCGGAGGGCGCGCCCACGGTAACGTGCAACGCCACCGTCCCGGGGTCCGTAATTTTGAACTGCTTGGTCTGGGAGGTCACCTTGACGAGGTTCACGCTGTAGGTCAGCGCCTTGGGTGCGACGGACATCTTGCTGACCGGCGTCTTGCTCGCCTCCGCCGACGCATCTTCATCCGATTGCGCCAATGCCGGCCGCGCAAACGCGGCAAGCAAGAGCAGCAGCGAGAAACCCAAGCACGCGACGGATCGCGTAAACGACTTGTTAAAGCGCATCGACAATCTCCTCCCCGACGGACATCATAATAAGAACGCCCGAAGCTAAACCTCATCGGCCAAACTTGTCAAGCGAATGATCGCTCGCGCGATGCTCAATGCCACCTCGATCGACGCTTTTGAGCCTCGATCCGACCCTCCGATGGTCAGGAATTGCCAAAATAAGTGCCGTCAACTTGCTAATTCACAAAATTTGATGCTATTTGGTGAAATAAAGCTGGCCGCGAACCCGGCGATGTGACTAGAGTCCGGCTACGAAGCACGTTCCGCGTTGTCGGCCGGACGTGGGCTCGGCATTGCCGATTGGGGATCGCGTTAGATTAAAGTATTTCGGTGCCGCGCGTTTTGAAGTAGAGTCCGCAGGCGCCGTGAGAAAGGAGGTTTGATAGGGCGCCGCAGAGGCCTCGGCAGATGGGGCCAGTAGATTTCATTGCGCGGGGTATAATCGTTTCGCGGGGATCGAAGGTTTTCGCAACACCAATTTTTAAAAATTGGGGAGGAATTATGAAACGAAATTTTCTTCTTTTGACCCTGGCGGGCGCCTTTTCAATGGCGCTGCTGGCAAGTGCGTCGAAGGCATTGGCCCAATGCGCACAAATGAACGGCAATTATGCTTTCAAGATCGTCGGCGGAGAGATCGATACCAGCACCACGGGTGGTAATCCGAGCCCGGTCGGGATGTCGGGAATCGGCGTTTTTTCGGCCAGCGGTTGCGCAGTAACTGGCGGCGAAATTATTATGAGCGATGCCACAAACTTCATCGCCGCACCGCAATTGCTCAACTGGGGCCTCGGCCCCTTGGTTCCAGGCTTCAAGGGTACGTTGACGGGCTCAAACATCACGGGCGGCTCCTACGCTTTCGCCACCGCCAGCTCCGGCGTTGTGACCCTCACGTTTGACACGCTGCCGTCAGGCACGGCGAGCTACACCTTCGCGGTCTCGGCCACTGCCGGATCCAACGCCCTTGCCCTCCCTCCGGAGATGCGCGGCGTTCGCATCGATCCCGGCGACATTCTCACCATCCAAATCGAACAGCAGGCAGTGGTGAGCGCGGCAGAGTTCTATAATCCGATTGCGTTCACTTTCGAAGCTGACGGCGGAGGATTCCCGGGCGGCCTGTTCGGAGTCGGCACCAGCGGCATCAATGGAGAGCTGGCGTTAGGAAAGGACCCGATCGGCATAAACTCCAGGAATAACGGCACCGGCCTCTTCGGCGGCGGCAATCTCTTCTGGAACAGTAACGACGAATATTTCGTCGATAGCGCCTCGCTGAATCCCGGAATTATAACTCCTGCGGACCTGAGTCTCCCCGGCGGCGCTTTCTTCTGCGACCTGGTTTACGCACCTATCGCGGCCCCGTCCACGGTGGACGGTACGCTAAACGGAGGCTCGGCATTTGAGAGCGAGTTCTCGTGTCCCGCCGCGGGCGCATTGTTTGAGACTTCGCTGGTCCTCTGGGGCCCGAGGAACGTGGATGGATTCGTCATTACGACCGGCGAAAATGCTGCCGCCTATGCGGGCGCGGCGACCGCCACCACAGCCAAGACTACTGCTCCGCTAGAGGCCACCTTAACTCCTGGTGGAGCGGTCGCGCTGAATTCTGGCTCTCCGACGGCGACCTTGACTCTCACGAACGTGAGCCCGGCGCCGATGCTTGATTCGTCGGTCACCGTGGTTTCCAACGTCAATAAAACAAACGTGGTCGGGTTCGGGTCTGACGTAACGATTACCGGCGGCACCTGCCTCACCCCAGTAGCCGCCCCGGTGCTGCTTGCTTCGGATGACGCGCTGGACACTATAATCGACCCGACTGAATTTGGCAGCTACACCAGCTGCACGATCGATCTGTCAGAGTCTGGCTGCACTAACCCCAACGCGGCATGTTTGGAGACTGCCAAACAAGAAGACGCGGCATGCACCAACGGTCCGAACACCGCCGGCTCGAAGTGTACCGGATTTGGACTGCCCGCTACCTGGGGCAGCACGTGCTGCACTGGCTATCACACGGGACCCACCTGCAGCGGCGTTCCGGCCCCATATTCGTACTGCACTGGCTATCAGACGGGAAGTGCTGTCGTCGCGGAGCCATACGCGTGTTGCACTGGCGCTGGAACGGGAACCTGCAGCACCACGATGAGTGGATACTTGCAGCTCGCGGGCAACGGTATCGCAGTCCTTGACTGCGTCGGTTCGCCCAGGTGCGTGGCCAGTGGCAAGCAGACTACCACTGGGTACACCCTGCCGATCAGCTGCGGACCGTAACTCCTTGAACCTCACATCATTGACGTGAGCCGTCAGGGCGGGCCAGAAATGGCCCGCCCTGGCTTTTTCTGCTATCTTCGCGGTGGAGACTTGATCCACTTCCGGCTATTGAAATGAAAGGAAAGGATATGAAGATGAAGAAAAATGGCCTTGCGCTCGCGGCGCTCTCGCTCGCCATCCTCGGCGCGGCGGGATGCGCGAATCTCCAGCCGCCCGCGCAGGCTGCGCCCGCATCCGCGCCCGCGCAGGAGGAGGTTCACGCCGGGATGGGGATGGGTGGCTCGGCGCTCGTGACAATCTACCATCCCGATACGCGAACCATGTACGTATGGGCCGGAGATCCGCGGCCGACGGCGAGACGCCCGATGACTTGCACCAAGCTTCAACTGAGCGACAAGCCGGGCATGGCGCCCAAGGGCCAGCCTTGCCCGTGACGGCGCGTTTACGCGCGGTGATTAATTGGGATCGATGGCAGGGCGGCGAGCCGGCGGCGTAGCCGCAGTGGAATCGAAGGCGGCAATCGCGGCCTCGGCGGATGAAGCGTCCGGGGCCACGCTGGTTTGGGGCCTCAGCTCGCGCCAAGCGGCGATACTCGCCGCGATCCTGGTCGCGGCGATCGCAGTTTACCTGCCGAGCCTGCGCAACGACTGGCTGTTCGATGACTGGGAAAAATTTGTAAACAACAAGTTCCTTCATAGCTGGTCATTCCTCTGGAAATCGTTCATCCACGATAGCTGGTGGTTTCGCAATCCAGACCGGCTGCCCCAGGGCGAGTACTATCGGCCGGTAGAGAACGCATTCATCGCGGCCGGCGCGCTGTTATTCGGAACCCATCTCGCGGCCTGGCATCTGGCGAAGATTGTCCTGCACCTGATCGCGGTGGTCCTATGCTTCCGCATCGCGCAATTGCTCACCCGCAATGTCACGGTTGGGTTGCTGAGCGCGGCGATTTTTGGCGTGATGCCGGCCCATGTCGATGCGGTAGCGTGGGTGAGCGCGATGTCCGAACCGCTCTCGACCGCGTTTGAGCTGGGCGCGCTGCTGTGCCTGATTGGGCGCAAGCCGGGCTGGTCGGGCGGGATGATGTCGGCGCTGGCACTGTATGCCTGCGCGCAGTTGACGCACGAGAGCGCGACCGCCTTTCCGCTGATCGTCGCGGCGTATGTTTTTCTGATCGAAGGCGGAGCAAATCGGCAGCTTGAGGAGTCGAGCCGGATCGCCGGGACGATCTGGGCGCGCGCCGTCGCTGCGGCGCTGGCCGCGGCGCCGTTCGCGGTGCTTGCGCTCGCGTACCTTTGCGTGCGGGTCAAGGTGCTGGGATACGCGTTCGGCCCGCCGCCTCGTGCGGCTGTGCCTTTCTCTGGCATCTTGCGGCCGAGTCCTTATTACGGGCCGGTTGCGTACATTCTGACCTTGCCGGTGGTGATCCTGACTGATCTCGGGGTGATGGCGGTTCCGGGAATCGCCGGTCCGGCGCACGCGGTGGATTGGCTTACGCGGGTCTCGCCCGTCACAATCGTTTCGGCGGGCGTACTATTGATGCTCGCGGCGGGCGCATGGGTGCTGGTCCGGCCGAGTTCCGATCGGCGGCTGTATCTGTTCTGCGCCGCGTGGAGCGTGCTGACGATAGCGCCCGCGATGAGCCTGCATTCGATATGGTCGCTGGTCCAGGATCGCTATCTCTATGCGCCGTCATTCGGATGGAGCCTGGCGCTGGCGCTGGCGGCGGTGCGGATAGCGGCGGTAAGTCCGCGTGCGCGCGCCGCAGTCGGGACGGCGATGGCGCTACTGCTCGCGGGATACATGGTGACGGCAATTCAGAATCGAGCCTGACTGGCACGACGACGTGACTTTCTTCGAGCAGTGCATGGCGGCCGATCCTGAGCATGCGGAATATCGGCGCAGGCTGGCCGAGGCGCTGGACAAGGGTCACGACTTCGCCGCAGCCGCGCGAGTGATCGAGCGTGGGGTGACGCTCGACCCCGAGGACCCATATTTTCACCTCAAACTCTCGCAGGAATATATGAGAATGGGGCGGGAAGCGGATTTTGAGCGGGAGTTCCAGACGTTCAATAAGCTTATGGGGACGGCGACCCCGCCGCGCAGCGCCGCAGAAAATTCCAGCCCGCCGCAACCGCCCGGCGCGCCCTGAGCGCCATCGCAGGCAAGCTCGGCTCTTGCGAGTACGGCCGGCGCAAATCTATGATCATGGCAATAATGGAAACGGGGTGAGTAGCGATGAGATCGGAGAAAAGCATCAGGCGAAGCTGGCGCCTTGGGCTGATAGCGGTCGCGGCGCTGGCGCTCTCTGTCGGGCTCGCATTGGGGAGAATCTCGCCGGCGCGGGCGGATAACGATGACCCCGCAGCGGACGCCCAGAGAGCGGACGGCGCCGCCGAGGAGGCATCGGCGGCGCTGGACTCGGCGACCGACGCGCGCAATCAGCTGGAGAGCGACGGCGCGCCGCAGGATCAGATCGATGCGGCCAATGCGGCCGTCGCCCAGGCGCGAGCCGAGAAGGAAGCCGCCGACGAAGCAGCGCGACAGGCCGACGAAGCGGCCGACGAAGCGGCGGGCGAAGCACCGGACGCAGTACCAGACGCAGTACCAGACGCAGCACCGGGCAATTGAGAGATCGGCAGCAGCTTACGCTGGTGAATCCGCCGATTTCGGAGCACTCGAGGGCTGTTTCTGGCGTGTTCGCACCAGTTCGTAAAGTTCCAGGTAACGCTCCGCTATTCGTGAGATCCGGTATTCCCCGGATGCACGCGCAAACCCTCTTTGACCCATAGCTTCGCTTAAGCTCGGATCATCCAGCAGCGTCTTGAGCGCCTGCGCGAATCCGCTTATGTCGTCCTTTTCCACCAGTAAGCCGTTCTCGCCATGTGTGATAGCTTCAGGCACGCCGCCGATGTTTGTGCCGATCACGGCTCGCCCCGCCGCCATCGCTTCCAGATAGACGATCCCTTGCCCCTCGAGGAACCTGCTGGGCATCGCGAAAAACAGCGCCCCTCGGTTCAAGCTTCGAATTTGGGCTGCGTCGGCCTTTCCGAGCAATTTCACTCGGCGGCCCAACCCGAGAGAGGCTGATATGCTTGGCTATCGCATCGCGGCTGGGTCCCTCGCCCGCAACCAATAAATCCACCTCCGGATGACTTTCAGCGATCGCGCCGAAGCTCGTTATCAGCGCATCGACTGCTTTATCGGGCAACGTCAGCCGGCAGGCGCAGAAGATGTATGGCCTGCCGTGTTGGTATGGCGCCGCCTTTTGCGCGGTCTCAACGTCAATCCCGTTGCTGATTATGACCGCATCTTTGGCTGCGGGTAGTAAGTGTTCGAAACCTTGGCGCATTGCCCCGGTCACCGCGGTAAGCGCGTCAGCGCCCCTGAGAGCTCTGACCATCAGCCGTCTGGCCCGAGAATTGAAATCAGTGACGCTGTGCCAGGTCTGGACTAAAGGTGTTCGCGTAATCTCGCAGGCCGCCACGACCTGCGGGATCAGCGACCAATCAAAGAGATGGCTGTGCGCAACGTCAATTCTTGCTTTGCGCAGGTGCTTGGCCAGCCGGATCGTGTCGGGTAGGCACGTCCAGGCCCATCGGGCCAGACCTTGGTGGGGATGAAGCGGGAGGAAGACCTCGCGGGTATTTCTGCCCAAAGCGACGGCGCTCCCCGCAGCCGCTTGTTCACGGGTTACGATTACATCAATCTCATGGCCCCGGCGCTCGTATTCGGGAATGAGGCTCTTGAGCAGGCTTTCGATCCCTCCAACCACGTTGAAATACTGAGTGATTAGCGCAATGCGCACCGGGGTGTCCTCTCGGCCAGTCCGCATCTATAGCAGATCAGTCTAATGCCAAAAAAGTGTCAATATTAGCCGATTTTATCGCTTTCCGTTGGATCATTACGGCCCGATGAGCTATTTAACACGTCTATTTGGCTCTGAGTGGCGCAAATTGGACTGTACGTGCCTTGGATCCAGGCGTCAGGATTTTCCAGGGACGTCGTATTGAAGATGGCAAACGCAGCCCTCAACCGCACAAATCCCACCAATACAGGGCGTTGGCCGGTCCTCCACCTGTTGACAGGTAGTGTATTCGGCGGCGCGGAAGAGCATGCACTGTCAATCCTGACCAGAATCGGCGCGTACGGATTCGACCCCTGCATAGCGGCCCCGGCCGAGCTCATTGCCGCCATGGAGCCTGGACTCTCCGCGGCCGGGGTCAAATGCCTGCCGCTTCAGTTTTCCTCCCGCCTCGACCTGCGCGCCGGCGCCCGCCTGCTGCGGTTCCTCCGGCGCGAAAGTATCGCGCTGGTGCATTGCCATCTGTTCACTGCGAGTTTACAAGGCGCCGGCGTCGCGCGCATGGCCGGCGTCGGCGCGGTGCTCGAAACCTGCCACGGTCCCGAGGTCTGGCGCACGGGAAAAGGGCTGCGCGGCCGCTTCTGGGTCGATCGGCAGGTCGGACGGCTGGTGGACATGTACATCGCGGTCTCACACGCCGCGGCCCACCACTTGATCGCAACCAAGCGCGTGCCCAACCGCAAAGTCCGGGTGATTCACAACGGACGCGACCTCGACCGCTTCGCGCCGGCGGATTCGCGGCGCCGCTCCGCCACGCGCGCTGCGCTGGGGCTCGGCGACCAGCCGGCTTGCCTGACGCTGGCGCGCCTCGACGATCAAAAGGGTCATCGCCATCTGATCGATGCGCTTGCGATCCTCGCCCCGCGCCGGCCAAACCTGGTCGCGCTGCTGGCCGGCGAGGGTCCGCTCGAGCCGGCCTTGCGCGCGCAATGCGCCGCGCTGGGGCTCGCTGACCGCGTGCGATTCCTCGGCTACCGCCGCGACGTGCCCGAGCTGCTCGAGGCGGCCGACCTGGTGGTGCTGCCGTCGCTGTACGAGGGCCTGCCGCTGGTGGCGATCGAGGCGCTCGCCGCAGGACGCCCGATGGTTGCGACCGAAGTCGACGGCACTCCCGAGGTGTTGATCCACGAAAAAACCGGGCTGCTCGCGCCGCCGGCCAATCCGGCCGCGCTCGCCGCCGCGATCGATCGCTTGCTTGGCGATCCCGCGCTGGCCTCGCGGCTGGCGTCCCAGGGACGCAAATTCGTGCAGGAAAACTTCGCCCTCCAGCGCCAAATCGATCAAACCGCCGCGCTTTACTCCGAGCTCATGGGGATCGGGAGTATCGCAAGCGGAAGAATTGGAAAAAAAGGAGAAGGGAAAGCCGCTTAACGGGGACCCGCGTCGGGGGACGCACAATGCTCACGAGTCTCTTTTACATTTCAGCGCTCCTGCTGCTGTACGCGTACGCGCTGTATCCGCTGCTGCTGATCGCACTGTCAGCGTCGCAGCCCAGCGGCGCCGGCGCCGATGACGACTCGGCCGCAGCCAGCACCCCGGTGCCGTCGCTGTCGGTAATCGTCGCGGCCTACAACGAGGAGCGCTGCATCGCTCAGAAGATCGACAATTTTCTTTCCTGCCGGTATCCGGGCGAGGCGGAAATGATCGTGGTGTCGGACGGATCGAGCGACCGCACCGCGGAAATTGCCGAGTCGGTGGCGGGCGGGCGGGTGCGCGTGATTCGCCAGCGCGAGCGCCGCGGCAAGGGAGTGGCGGTGAATACGGGCGCGGAGGCCGCGCGCGGCGAGGTGCTGGTGTTCACTGATGCCAACGCGATGTTTGCCGCCGGTGCGCTGGAGCAGGTGGCGCGGCCGCTGCGCGACAAATCGATCGGATTGGTGACGGGAGTGTCGCGTTACCCGGGCGAGACGATCGGGTCGGTGTACCAGCGCTACGAGCAGATGTTGAAAGGGCTGGAGTCGCGGCTCGGCGTAGTGGCGGGAGCAGACGGAGCGCTTTACGCGATCCGGCGCGATCTGTTCAAGCCGCTGGACCCGGCGCTGATCAATGACTTCGTGCATCCCATTGTGGCCTCGCTGGCGGGAGCGCAATCGGTTATGGCGGGCGACGCGATCGCGTTGGAGGAATTCTCGGCGGCGGGCGAATTCCCGCGGCAGGTTCGGATGGTCTCGCAGGCCGCGCTGGTGTATTTCCGGCTGCTGCCCGAGCTCATCAAAAGGCGGCGCTGGCGCTCGATACTGGTCCTGACTTCGCATAAGATGCTGCGCTGGCTGACGGCGCCACTGCTCGTGAGTGGGGTAATCGCGACGGTGCCGCTGGCTCGGCATGGGGGCCCCTTTCGAGTTGTGCTGGGCATGGAGATATTGTTCGCGCTGATCGCGGCAATCGGCATGGTCGCGAGCCGGCGCGGCACCGAGGGCAAGGCGACCTTGGCCTACCAGTTCGTTGCGCTCAACTGTGCGCAGGCGGTCGGGCTGTGGCGATGCTTTTCCGGGGAAGTTCCAGTGGTCTGGAAACCGAGGAACCTTTAGGGCGGGGGATCGGAGTTGAGTGTTGTAATTTGCAGCGAGAATCGGCGGGCGGATTGGGATGAACTGATCGCGCAGTGCGCTGACGCGACCTCGGGCCATCTTTGGCAATGGCGCGAGGTGGTCGGTTCGGCGTACGGATTCGATTCCTTTTACCTGCTTGCTCAGGACGGGCGCGGCCGCCCGATCGCCGCGGCGCCGTTTATTTTCGTGCGCAGCTTTCTTTACGGCAGCGAACTCGCATCGATGCCCTATATCGACTACGGCGGGGTGTGCCACGCCGACTGGCTGGAACCGGCGGATCGCGACGCTGCGCGGGGCGAACTGATCGCCCATGCCCGCGAGCTGGCGGCAAAGCTGCGCGCCAAGCGCCTCCACATCCGCAGCTTGCGCCGGCTTGACGCGCCGTTTGAACTCAGCACCGAGAAGGTGGCGCAGCATCTGGCGCTCGCATCGACGGTCGATGAGCAGTTGCGCCGGCTGCCTTCGGAGCGCCGCAATCGGCTCAAGCGCGTCGAAAAGCTCAAGCTCAGCGTAGAGGTGGGTGATCCGACGGATACGGCGGCGCTGGCCGATTTGTGCGCAGTCTATTCGGAGAACATGCGTGATCTCGGATCGCCCACGCACGGCCGCCGGTTCTTCAGCCAACTCGTCAGCCACCTGCGCGAGCGGCTTTCGCTGATTCGCGTCGGGATCGGCGGGCGGACGCTCGCGGCCGGGCTGGCGATGAATTTCCGCGGCTCGATGACGCTGCCGTGGACGGGCGCCACGGCCGAGGCGCGTCCGGTATACGCGACCAACGCTCTGTACTGGGCGGGAATTCGGCTTGGCATCGAGTCCGGCTGCCACACCTTCGATTTCGGGCGATCGACCTTCGGCTCGGGCATTTTCGAATTCAAGCGCCAATGGGGCCCGACTCCGGTGCAGCCGTATTGGAGCACGCTGTATCTCTCGCCCCGGGCCGCATCGCCGCGCCATCGCAAGAGCCTGCAAACCATCAGCCGCCTGTGGCGCTACATGCCGCTGGGAGTAGCGCGCACCGTGGGACCGGGGCTGCGGCGGGGAATCTCAAATTGAGCGTGAGGAAACCGGCGAACCCATGAAAGCAAGCATCTTCGTGTTGATGGATGCGCTGGGCTGGGAATGGATCAAAGACCATCCGTTCCTGAAGGAGGTTGCTCCCTATCGCCGCCCGCTCGATTCCGTGCTTGGTTTCAGC
This sequence comes from Binataceae bacterium (SeqCode), assembly GCA_963722605.1. GTDB lineage: Bacteria > Desulfobacterota > Binatia > Binatales > Binataceae > Binatus. The sequence goes on from CAVRNO010000003.1 coordinate 128,957, forward strand.
ACTGCCGCGATTCCATCGATTCTTACCGGGCGATTTCCGGATGAGCATGGACGGCTCTCGTTGTTCTATCGCGCCAACGGACACTCGCCGTTCTCGAAGCTGAGGCTCATTTGCGCGATGCCGCCGGCGATGGTCGAGAACCGTTACGCGCGCTTCGCGGTCAAGAAGATTGCGCGCCGGATGAATAATCTGAGCGGATATTTTCAGCTCTACGGCATACCGCTGAGCTATCTGCCGAAGCTCGACGTCTGCGAGAAGCGCAACATCTACGAGCCGGGCGGGATTCCAGATTCGACTTCGATTTTCGACCTGCTCGAGAGCAATGGCACGCCTTACAAGGCCTACTGCTATCACGACGGCCCGGACGATCAGCTGGTCGCGTCGATGGAAGCGGATTTGCGCGCAGGTGCGGCAAAATTTTATTTTCTCTATCTCGCGGAGCTCGATCATTTTCTGCATTTGCACGCCGACGATCGCGCCGCCGCGGCACAGATGCTGGGAAAATATTCGACCGCGCTCGCGCGGCTGCACAAGATCGCGCTCGAGAGCTACGGCGCGGCGGACATTCACGTCTTCGGCGATCACGGGATGGCGCCGACCGTGGCGACGATCGATGTCCAGGCGGCTCTGGCAGCGCTTCCGATTAAGGCGGCCGATTACCTGTGCCTGCTGGATTCCACGATGGCGCGCTTCTGGTTCTTTTCCGTGCGCGCCCGCGAATTGGTGACCAAAGCTCTGACGGAGGTCGATGGCGGAAGATGGCTCGAGGCCGACGATCTGATCAAGCTCCATTCATATTTCCCGGACGGGAAGTACGGCGAACAGATTTTTCTGACCGAAGCAGGAACGGTGATCGCGCCGAGTCACATGGGTGCGCGTGCTCTGGCCGGAATGCACGGCTTCCATCCGTCTGCGCCGCACTCGCGCTCGGCATTTGTGTCGAGTGTTGATTACGGCGACAGCATCAATCAGGTCACTGACATATTCGGAGTCATGAAGGCGCACGTATGACACGGAGGAACGGGTAATGGCGATCGGCGCTGTATGCGAGGAAGGCTACGCTCGGCTGCGGGAAAAATTTGGCCGCTGGCGCGTGCCGAGCGCCATTGTCGACGATCTTGTCGACTATCGAAACACGATCAGTTACCCGCGCGGCGCAATGATATTCCTGGAAGGATCGCCGGGCGATCTGTTCGGCTGCGTACTGGCGGGCTACGTAAAGGTTTACTGCAACTCGGCCAGTGGCGCGCGGGTGCTGGTGCGGCTGTCGGGTCCGGGCGACATAATTGGCTACGCCGATTGCGAAGACAGCAAGGGACGCCGGTCGAAGATCTTTGAGACGCAGGCGCTCACCAAGTGCTCGATTGCGCTGTTTACACGAGAGCGGGCCGTACGGCTGCTTCGGTCACTCGATCCGGATCAGGCTATCGAGCTATACCAGACGTTAAATTCGTTCTGGTCGTCAACTCTGCATTGGTGGACAGGCTTTCTAGGCTTGCCGTTCCAGCAGCGCCTCGAAGTCGTGCTGGGCGATCTCGGTCGGCGGGTTGGTGTGCACGACAACCGCGGCACGCTTATAATTCCGGAGTTGTCGCAAGCGGATATGGCGGAGATGATCGCCAGCTCGCGGCCGCTGGTAAGCCGGTTGTTGAACGAAATGGAGGAGCGCGGTCTGGTTCAGCGGCGCGGCAAACAGTATATTTTGTTAAAGGGTTGGGACTCTCAGCAACACAGATTCGCCCGGATGCAAAGCCCGCTCGGTGATGAGCCGCGCTCTGCAGAGCCGGCTGTGCAGCAGCGCAATCGCCGGCTTTCGGTCGTGGCCGAGCGGTCCAGTAGTGCGAGGGGCAAGACGACGCTAACAGGTGCGGTTGGGAAGTGATTCGATGAAAGTTGCCACCATTGAGTTTGCCGCCGAGTTCAGGCGCGCGGATGCGGCGCTGACCGGAACAATTTTGCTCGCGGTCACAATTTCAATTTCGACGACCGCATGCGGCTTGTTCAATTCTTCGCCGGTGCGGCAAACAGTCGTGCCGCGCTCGGCGGCGAAGAGCGCCGAACCCTACCAGATCGGCCGCGATGATGAGCTCGAGATCATTGTCTGGAACCAGCCGCAACTCACCGGCAAGGCAATCGTCGGGTCCGACGGAACGATCGCGATGCCGCTGATTGGGCGGGTTCCGGCAGCCGGCCTGACGCCGGACCTGCTCAAAGCGGACCTTGAGAAGCGCTACGCTCGCTATGTTCACGATGCGAATATCACGGTGCGCGTGAGCAATGCGGCCAGCCACGTATTCTATGTAATCGGCTCGGTAAATAAACCGGGAGTATTTAGGCTGCACTCGGGTGAACTCTTGTCTCAAGCGCTCGCCGAGGCCGGGGGGTTTGGGGAATTTGCCGACCCAGGCAAGATTCGTATCCTGCGCCATAGGGAAAACGAGATGGTCGTGCTGACGGTCAACTACAACGTGGTGCGATCCGGTGGGGACCTATCCGCGGATGTTCCGGTAGAGCCCGGAGACACGGTGTCAGTGCCATGATCGTGAGAACCGGAAATCATCCAGGTATTTTACTTCTCGCAGCGTTCTTCATCTTCGCCGCTCCCGCCGCAGCGCGTGCGGACAGCTTGTTCCGCCTTTTTCCCGAAGCGCAGCTAAGCGGATTTTATGATGACAATTTCCGGTTCCGGACCACGAACGAGGAGGGCGATTTTGGGAGCGTATTGGCCGCCGGTTTTTTTCTAGACTACACGTCGGCCGCGAGATACGCGTTGCTGCACTACGATACTTTCGCCCAGCTATTCGCGCATAATTCTCAGTACGATCGTGCCGGCGAAGGACAGTATGTCAATGCGACCGACGATGAAAATCTGTCAGCGACGACCAAGCTGCGCCTTAATGAACTCTTCTTTCGCGATGCGCCGGGCTATATGAGCGTCGTCGGCGGCAATCAGGGCCCGGCGATCAACACCGTCGCGGCCGAGCTGTTGCTGGCGAACGACCGAGCATCGGTCAATATCTGCGGTGCAGAGCTGATGCACTATTGGGGACGCAACTGGTCCAGCGCGCTCGACGTTCGTCAAGCGACCCTCTGGTCGACCGGCTCCAACAGCAATCCGAATTATACCAGCTACGGCCAAAGCATCGGCGGCACCACCGAATACCATTTCTCTGAGCGCTTCTCTCTGGGCGCGACTTATCGATATTATTACGCCCTATCTAACATTCCGGGGCGACCTGGCGAACAGTCCCACGGGATTTACGTGCGGCCTGTCTGGCAGCCGATGGAAAACCTTTCCCTCTCTGGGCATGTGGGCATAATGATTTCCCATTTGCAGGGAACCAACCAGGAAAATGTCGCTCTGGGCGGAAGCGGGCAGCTTACATACAGTTTCCGGCGCGCGCGCCTGACAATATACGGAGGACAGGAACCGACCGCGCTGGTCTCGAGCACTGGCAAAACCCGATTTGTGAATGGCAGTATCTCCTACACCTTTACACAGCGGCTGACCGGAACGGTGGGCGCAGGATATTATGAATTTTCCGGAACCCAATTTAGTGGGCAAATCATTTCCTGGGGCGTCGGTTTAAGCGATCGCGTGAACAAATGGCTGGTCGTTTACGCTCGGTTCCTTGAGATTGACCGGACTGAGACCGCCTCCAGCCAATTTCTTCCCAGCGGCATGCAAAATGGGCAGGGCGCAACTGGCAACTATTTCACGGTGGGACTAAACGTCTCGGTCGAGGCGTTTAGATGGAGCTGGCAATGAGTAATCAGACTTTCGTTAGCATCGCACCGTACTGGGATATCATTCACCGCTATCGGGCGCTCTTCTTTTCGACCATCGTCGCGGGGCTGGCGCTCACAGCGCTGGGGCTGGTTTTGGTGCCCAAGGAATACACTTCATCAGTGATGCTGGAAGTCTGGCATTCCGATGTTCAGTCCATTTTGATCGGTGCCGAACAAGAAAATACCCCCGGCAATACTCATCTGGAATCGCGGCTTGAGGCTCTTAGCGAGGAGACCATCAGACCCGGCCATCTTGCGGAACTGATATCGAAGCACGGGCTGTATGTTCGCGACGGCAAGCCGGATTCAGGCGCGATGGGAGAAATGGCCGGCGCGATATCAATTGCCATCCCCGATTCAGTGTTGAAGTCAAAGACCCCGGGTCGTTTGAAGAGTTTGCTTGCTCCGGACGCAGTCGAGATTTCGTTTCAATATCGCGATCCCGCCAAGGCGCAGGCGGTGGCAAACGATTTGGGGAATATAATGATTGATGAGTACCGCAAGGAATGTGAGCGCCACAATGCGGAGACCATCAAACTACTTTCGAGTGAAGTGGATGAGACCCGAGGCAAGCTCGCCGAAAGCCAGCGCAAGATCAAAATTCTGAAGGAGAAGTATCGCTGGAGTTTGCCGCAGGATCTCAATGACAACGTCAATGCCTTGCAGGCGCTTCAATTGCAGTTCGAGCGGTCCAAGCAGAGCGCCGACAATAGGACCGATGCGTCAGCAGGGGCGGCTTTGCCGGAGTCGCCAAGGCCAAATACGCCCGACTGCGGCGCTGGCGGCGCTGCAGACAAAGCTGATTGCGCTCAGAGCCCAGTACAGCGACGAGTATCCGGAAGTGATCGAGACCACGTCGCAGATCGCCAGCCTGGAGAAGGAAATCGTGAAATCCGTCAAGCAATCGGCCGTTGCGCCGCCCCGCGACTCGGTCGCCGGCTTGATCCAGCAGCGAATGGCGGATTACCAGCGCAGAATTGCCGAGACGCCGGCGCATGAGGAAGCGATTGCTGCCGTGAACCGCGACTATGGAATCCTGGCGAGCCGCTATAACGTCCTTAGCAATCTCTCTTTCGAAGCTCGCGCCGACGAGGCAGTGTTTGAAAGCGGGCAGGGAGAGCGCTTACAGGTGATTCAGCCTGCCTCGCTGTCCAGCACCCCGTCATTCCCAAATTCGCCTTTGCTGATAGGAGGCGGCGTTGCTGCGACGCTGCTCATCGCGCTGGCAATCCCCTTTGGGCTGTCTTACACGGATACTTCATTCAAGGATTCCGATGACATCAAAGCCGAGTATGCCGATGTCAACGCAATTGTCATCTCGCGGGTGCTGGGAATCGAGCGCGGTTACGTCAATGGTAAGTTAAAATCGGCGGGGATCCAGCTCGCGCTGCCGGAAAATGGGGTCGCAGGCGACTCCGACGCAGTCGGAAATGGGCAGTCCGCCAACGGCGGTCAAACCACTGCCAATGGCGAATCAGCAAACCACAATAGCGCTAATGGAAATTTGCATTCGCGCACCGACCATGCTGCAAGGTTTGCCCGGCACTATCCAGCGCCGCCTTTGGTGGCGGCCGGCGAGGGGATGATCAGCAGTGCGGCTGACGAGTTCCATCTGCTTGCCTTCAAGCTGAAATCATGGGCGGCGCAACACGACGCCAAAGTATTCGTTGTTGCGAGCGGGATCGGCGGCGAGGGAAAGAGCTTTGTCGCGCTGAATCTGGCAGCCGCGCTCGCCGTATCGGGTAGCGGCGCTCTTTTGATCGACGGCGATATCCGCGCGCCATTTCAGCACTATGCCTTTCCGGTGCCGAAAGTGGACGGACTGCTCGGATATCTGCAGGGAACCACGGAAATCGCTTCCACCGTACTGCCGACGCCCGTGCCAGGGCTGAGCCTGTTGCCCGCGGGTGGAACCAGCAACCGCGCGCCGGAATACCTCGCTTCCGACAAAATGAACGAGTTGATGAATACCGTGAAGGGCAGCGGCGCTTACCATTACATAATAATTGATACACCGCCGGCATTGCTGGTTCCGGATGCCCAGATTCTCGCGAGGGCCGGAGATGGCACAATCGTCGTGACCGCCGCCGACAGCACCGCACGCGCTGCGACCACCAAGACTTTTCTTATGTTCGATCCCGAAACTCTGTTCGCCGTGGTGCTGAATCGCTTCAGGCCTTCGTATTCGACTATGCGCAGCGAGCGTTATGGCCGCTACGGACGCTACGGCCGATACGGGCGCTACGGGAAATACTCGAAGTACGCGAATCCTGAATCTGAGCGAATGACTGACGGCGCGTTCAGCTTGAGCCCGCCGGGATCGTTCCCGCTCAGCGCCGATCCCGCATTTCAAGACGAGGTGCGCCGCGAGCTGGAATTGACTGCTGGAGCGCGTCCGCAACTGCGCCGCGGCGCGCGAGCGTCGCCGGCGTTCTCCTGACGGGGAGTTTCGCGCGCGGTGAGGGAACCGTAATCCCCCATCCTCGAACCAAGAGCCGATGGTTGAGCGACGTCGAGTGCCTGGTGGTAGTTCGGGGCGGTATCGTCTCGAAGCGGGAAATTCGGCGCTCGATGCGGCAGGTCGAGCTGGACACCAACTCCGATTGCGCCAACGCCGAGCGCGGAATCAAGGTTGAGTTGAGTCGCGATTCTAACGCAACGGATGGCCCGGATGCGGCCGGCGATTTTTACCCGGGAGCTGTGCGAGCACGCAAAGCTGCTGTGGGGCGATCCCGCCGCGATTCCGGTTCCGCGGCTGCCGTCGAGCGGAGACGCAATATCCAAACATGATGCGTTTCGTTTGCTGAACAATCGGATAATCGAACAAATTGCGGTACGGAGTGAGTATGCGGACCGTGCCAGCGATAGTACTACGATTGCCTACTCACTGGCCAAATTCTGGATTGATCTGGGAACGTCGCTGTCGGTGTTTTTGGGATGCTACCGGCCGGGATATCGGAGCAGGCAAAAGCCGGTTGAGGAAGCCCTTGGCGCGCACAAAGAGATTTTGGGAGCCGAGATGTCCAGCCGGCTCATCGCCCGTTTCCGCAACGCGATGGCTCAAAAGCTCGGCCAGACCGGATTTCCGTCCGGAGATCCCGGCCACGAATTCAGCGAGGCTGTTGAGATTGCCCGCGCGACCTGGAACTGGGAAAGCGGGCAATTACTGGGCACGAGCACGGCGGTGGGCGATTGGCGCGGAATCTTCGCGCGACTGAGCAGTCTCGAGACGGCCGCGCAGCGCCTGCGTGACTGGGCTCGCGTGTTCCGGCAGCCTTCCGGATTGCGTCAATTGGGATCCGCGCGCGATGCTCGCCGCGGCGCGGGTCGGTTCGCTCGCTACACTGATATACGGAACCGGATGCGGGATCGATTTCTTCTGGGACGAGATCGGATCGGGTAAAGGTCGAGGAACCGAGATGGTGGCCGAGCTTTGCCGGGCGCTCGCCGTCGAAGCGCAGGACGCATCGGAACGCAGGCGGCGGCTCACTCGCGCCACGCTCGGAGCTTGGGAGAGGCATTTGAGGTTCGCTGCCGCATGAGTCGCCTGGTCACCATCTCGATTCTCACTTACAAGCGCCATCAACATCTCAGGCGCGCGCTGGCATCGGCGCTTCCGTACGCGGACCAGGTGGCCGAGATCATCGTGGTCGATAACGCCGCTGAACCGGAACTGAAGATCCTTCTGGCGGCCGAATATATAAATGTGCGCTACATCGCCGCGCCGTCCAACGCCGGATGCGAGGGCCGAAACATCGGACTGCGCGCAGCCGGTACTCCAATCGTAATTACCCTCGATGACGACGTCGAATTGTCCAGTCCCAATTGCATCGCGGAAGTGGAAACCGCATTCTCGCGCGACCCGCGGCTCGCGTGCCTGAACTTCACGGTCACCGGCGTAGACGGTAAGGTTCTGGAACGCGATTGGTGTCATCCTCGGCCGATCTCGCACGCAGCGAGAGAGTTTGAAACTCACTTTATTCTGGAGGGAGCGTGCGCGCTCAGCCGCGAAAAGGTTTTGTCGGTGGGCGGCTACCCGGCCGAATTTTTCCTCGGCCACGAGGGCGTGGACCTTAGCTATCGATTAATCGGGATCGGATGCCGCGTCGTGCATACACCCCGCGTGTCGACAACGCATCATGCCGCGCTCGAGCATCGTCCCGATTGGCGGGTCTATTATTACTACACACGAAATGGAATTTGGGTTGTATGTAGGTCTTTTCCGCCGTTGATGGCGATTTCGCGGGTGCTTGCCCACCTCGCCACGATGGGATTTTTTTCGTTGCGGGCGAGGCAAGTTCCGGCGTATCTCCGGGGATGCGTAGACGGGGTGCGCGGTTTGTCACGAATGGACCGCCGCAAACTCGATGCTGACTCACTAAGGCATGTGCGCGAGATCCGGTCGGAACGAGTGCCATTATTTGGAAGAATCCAGCGACACTTCCGCGAGAGAATTCTGTAACATTTGCAGAGGCCGGTCCGGATGTATCTCAAAGTCAAGCCTTGGGCCCCGGCATACTTCTGGTACGTGAGCATTTTCAGTCTCTGTTTTATGGTTTTCCTCGCCTCTCACGGGCAGAACCGTCCGATCGATTCGAAATATTCGTTCCTGGTCAGCGAGAGCATCCTGCGGCATCACACACCGGTGCTGAATGGGTTCGTCATTCCGGGGCTCGATCCGCAAAAATTGCCTTCCCATCCGTCGCCCGCCGCAGATCGCCCCTTTTATCAGTTAGTACGCACTAATGGGAAAATTCTCTATACATTCCCGCCGGGAAGCTCGATCCTCTCGTTACCGTTTGTCGCCGCACTAAATTTGTGCGGCTTGCGCGCCACCGATCGCGATAGCACCTTTGAAGCGCGGCATGAATATCAGATGCAGCGAATCGTCGCGGCGCTCTTGATGGCGGCGCTGGTTTGCGTCTTCATGGCCAGCGCGGCGCTGCTGCTGACGTTTCGCGCGAGCCTCGCAATTACGCTGGTCGCCGCGTTCGGTACCCCAATCTGGAGCTCGGCGAGCCGGACCATGTGGTCGCATACATGGGAGATAGTGCTTGCGGGATGCGCCGTGCTGATGCTCCTGCGCGTCGCCGAGAAGCGCGATCGCCTGCATCCGGTGATCCTCGCCACCCTGATGTCATGGGCTTATTTCGTCCGGCCCACGGGCGCCATAATCGTACTCGGCGTGACGATTTACGTGATGTTCAAGCATCGGAGTGAATTTCTCGTTTACGCAGCCACGGGCTTGATCTGGCTAGGTGGCTTCATGATCTATTGCTGGTTCACGTTCGGCCAGTTGCTGCCGGACTATTTTCGCCAGGGCTCATCACTACACGCGACCAACTTCGGCGTCGGCCTCGCGGGCGTTTTGATCAGTCCGTCGCGCGGCCTCTTCATCTTCGTTCCCGTCGCGATAATTCCTATCTACCTGGTAATTCGCCACTGGCGCGGTCTGTGGCACAAGCCGCTCGCAGTGATGGCCGCCGCGATAGTCGTTGCAAACGTCCTGGTGGTCGCAGGCTATGTGAAATGGTGGGGTGGATATTGCATCGGGCCGCGCCTGCTGACCGACACGATTCCATGGTTGGTGATGCTCACGATTCTCGGCTGGAAGGGCCGCGAAGACTACCGCCTGTGCACGCCATCCGAATCTCCGCCGCGCACCGCCGATCCCACGCTCGTCGCCATCACCGCATTGCTCGCCGTCTTCAGCGTCGCGATTAACGGTTGGGGCGCGAACTCGTACCAGCCCCGGCTATGGAACGTACGGCTGGAGGTCGATAAGCATCCAGAGCGCCTGTGGGACTGGCGATCGCCGCAATTTCTCGCCGGCCTGATTCCCCCAGCGCCTAGGTTCGCGCCGTGACACTGAAACGCAGTGTCCGCCGCCCACCTTCAACTTGCGGGGGGACAGCCGGGGTCTCGTCAATCCACACTTCGATGTGGGACGTTGAGCGCGATGCTTGGACCATTCACGCTCGTTGTCGCCGTGCGCTACGCCGGCTATGCGCCCATGAATTTGCTCCAGATAATCGATGATGCCACGAGACGGATTCCAGCTAATATGGCCTCAAATGTTGAAAGTTTACAGATGCCCGGGAATGATCGCCAATTGATGCAGAGGATGGGCTCAGCGCGGTGATTTTTTACTACATTTTTCTGTTTCTCCTTCCGTTTCAGGAGCATCCGAAGTTGGGAGCCCAGCTTTTCCACGTCGGGCCATTTGCCATCACGCCGATTAAATTGGCGGGGATTCCGCTGCTTGCTGCCGCCCTGTTGCTTTCCCGGCCGCGCGACGCAGCGCCGCGGCCAGGCACGCGAATTTTTCTGCTGTTTGCCTCGTTCGCACTGTTTCCGGTTATCGGGACCAGCCTATCTTCCTTGAGGTTTCCGGCCGACGATGCATCCATGCTGTTTTCCGCCGCGATTCTCATGTTCGCGACGAATTTCCTGATCAGCACACAACGCAGATTGCAAACGACTATTCGCGTGATCGTGCTGGTCGAAACGTTTGGCAGCATGTGGCTGTACAAGCAGTACTACATTATGCATCTTGTGCGGCCGATGGGCCCTTCGGCGGACCCGAATTACGAGGCGCTCTCGTTGGTCATGGCGGTGCCGCTCGCAATCTGGCTAACCCGCTACACACAGCGCGATCTGTGGAAATGGGCCGGACGGATTTGCACCCCGATTCTCGCATTCGGGGTATTCGTTTCGCAGTCGCGAGGAGGGGTGCTCGCGCTACTGGTGATGGCCGCTCTGGCGTGGATGAATTCCCGGCATAAAATACGGTTGGTGGGTGGATTCGCGGTCGCGCTCGCCTTCATGCTCGCGATTGGTCCCGGCCAAATGATCAAGCGAATCCAGCAGATTCAACTTAAGGGACAGGCAGAGACTGGCCCGGAACTCTCGACGCGGTCCCGTGTCGAGTTGGCGCGAGCTGGGATCCGTATGATGGAGGCTCATCCGGTCTTCGGCATAGGGCTGGGCCAATTCAAGTCGGTCGAATTTAACTACAATCCGTCGCAAATCAGCGGTGAGCGAAATGCTCACATCGCACACAACACGTACATACAGTTGGGTGCCGAGGGAGGGATTCCCACGCTGGCTCTCTATTTGATTATTCTGGGGGCGAGCCTGGCTATGTGCCGGAGTGCCCGGAAGTTGCCCGGCGTGCCCGAAGGTATCTCGGCGCTCGCACTGTCACTTCAGATCGGGTTGATCGGCATTATGGTGGCGCAGTTCTTTCTCACCGCCCAATACACAAAGGAAGTCTGGATATTCATATCGCTCGCGCCCAATTTGTACGCGATTTCCCTTCACGCGGCGGCAACGAGCAGGAAGACCGTACCCGCTCGGCCCGAGCCTGCGACCCCGATGGCCCTGAGGCCGCGCCTGCGTGCCGGATGAGGATTCTGCTCGTTTCAGAGATGATCCCGTGGCTGCCGAGTCATGACGGCTTCCGATTGATACCCGCAAACCTGATTCGCAATCTCTTCGATCGGCACAAAATTCACCTGATTGCGCTGTCGCGCGGAGATGAGGGCAAAGAACGATCGGAGTGGCCGCGCGAGTACTGCCGATCGTTCTCCATATTTCATTGCGACCACGGGGTTCGCGCCAGGATGCGCGCGATAAGCGGCGCGGCTGATCCTTCGCTGGCGCGCTTCATCAGCGATGCGGTGGCGAGAGTGCGCCCCGACGTGCTTCATCTCGAAGGCGGAGGGTTGGCGCCGCTACTTCGCTCGGCTTCGCGAGGGTTGCCGACGGTTCTCTGCATCCACGACTCGAAGGCGCTGCGTTACCGGGAATTCGCCGGCTATGCCGCTCGGGCGCGAGAGCGGTTTCGTCTCAAGCTTCTCGCGATTCTGGCGCGGTATCAGGAGCGCCGATGGTTTGTCTACGCGGACCGCGTCGTGGTCACGTCCGCCTCCGACGCACAGGCGCTGTCGGCGGCTGTGAACCCGCAACGAATCGCCGTGGTACCCAACGGCGTTGACCTTGAGTATTTCGCGTACCAGCCGGCGCCAGAGGCGGGCCGAATCGTCTTCACCGGCAATATGAGCTGGCCGCCAAATGAAGATGCGGCCGAACATTTTGCTCGCGATATCATGCCGGCGATCCGAAGCCGGATCCCAGCCGCCTCTTTCTGGATCGTAGGCGCGGATCCATCCGCGCGAGTTCAAAACCTGGCGAGCATTCCAGGAATTCACGTCACCGGGACGGTCGCCGATATCCGGCCGTGGATCTGGAGCGCGGCTGTCTATGCCAGTCCGCTAAGATTTGGACTCGGCGTAAAGAACAAGATTCTGGAGGCGATGGCTTCCGGCGCACCCATAGTTGCAACGTCGCGAAGCCTCTCCGGCACACCATTGATCGACGGGCGGCACGCGATGATCGCGGATTACGACGCAAAATTCGGCGATTCGGTCGCCCGGCTATTGGCTGAGCCCGCGCTGTGCGAATCGCTCTCCCGCGAAGCGCGGCGCAAAGTCGATGCGGAGTACTCCTGGCACTCGATCGCGTCGGCATTTGAAGGATTATATCGCGAGGTTTTGATGCAGCACGACCCGCCGCAACAGCACGAGCTGCGAGGATCGCTCAAAGGCCGCTAAGCATTTGCGTTGCGCTAGCCGCCATTTGGTCTGGCGACCGGCGCTGGCGGCGGGCCGTCGCTGCTGATCGGCGACGGGCCGAAATCCTTCGCCAGAATCCTTGCGCGCCGCCGACGGGGCAGCAAACCCAGCCGGATAATCTTCACTGCCGCGGCTTGCGGCAGAAACGCGGCGAGCGGGAACCATGCCGTGTGAAAGAGCCTGCTTCGAAGGCTGTGTCCGGGATTTCGCCAGGCCGATCTCAGTCCCATGAGCATCAGCCGCATTCTCCGATCGTCCGTCATCGGGTGATGGGTTGGGTCCACACGCAACGAGGCCAGTCGATACTTCAGGTGCGCTGGCTCACGCGCAGCCCAATTGCGTGGGATTTTGAACCCTGAGCGGCTGGCGAACTCGCCCAGCGCCCATTCCCGCTGCAAATCGATGATGATCTTGACGCGCAGCTTGCGCGAATCCATCTCCTCGCCCAGCATGCCGTGATTGGATTCGTGAATCCGGTAGCAGCCGAGAGTGTTTCTGAGCGAAACGACCTCACCCAAAAACGGTGCAATTATTTCAAGCGCCGTGTCGGCTGCCTGACGCCACTGGGACTCAGGCAGCGGCAGGAGGCGGTCAAGAACGGTTCGCGCGAACGCGTTCCCGCTGGTGGGAACTCCGATATAACCGCCTGCATCGAGTATCGATGCCCGGATGTCGCCATCCGGCATTTGCGCCGGCGAATATGGAACGGTTCCTCCGAGTGCGCGTCCTTGCGCGTCGATATGGGCCAGAACGAATTGCGCGTTCGCCACCCCGGGGTGCCACGCCCGCACGACCTCCTCGACTGCGTTCGGGAGCAGCACATCATCCGCGTCGAGAAAGATCACGATCTCGCCGCGGCTGGCGGCAAAGCCGGCATTGAACGCGGAAGCGTGGCCACCGTTGGGCTTGAAGATCGCGGTTATTCTGTCGCCGTAGCTGGAAATCACCTCGCGGGAGTTGTCGGTCGAACCGTCATCGACGACTGTGACCTCGACGGGTGCATAGCTCTGGTTAAGAGCACTATCGATCGCCGCGCCCAGGAAACGTGCGTAATTGAAATTGTCAATGATGATTGTGACCAGCGGTTGCAAGTCGCGTTGATTTTTTGTGGCGTTCATCGCATTTGCGGACGATTCGGCGAGATTGGATGCATACGCATAGGCGAGACTCGCATGTGTATCTTACCAGATCACATCCGGTCGCAATCACATCCGGTCGCAAGATGTTGGTTATTTTGTCGCTGAGCGGAAGCCGGCGAATCCATCCCTTGTCACCGAAGGGCCGTCGGACTTGCACAAATTTGCGGTATTCCTCGACCACTCGGTCACCATTAATCCGCTCGCCGGGAGCGTCTTCGCCTAACATTCCGCTTGAACCATAGGGGACTTATACTCGACGAACCGTCCCTCGCGCGCCGGAAGGGGGCGGGATTAAAGTGGCACATGGCCCTGCCGGACGATCTTGGAACTTGGCGTAGCCCAAGCTTCTTAAACGCAGAATTTCCCGCGCGCCTGTTAACGAGCGTACCTTCTATTCTCCTACACTGTGCCCGGCCGGAGCAGGGCGCCTCCCCGCCTCCCATGCGAACCAGAGTGTAGCGATGAAACCAAGCAACAGAAAGTTGGAGTATCCGGTGAAAACACTGTAATGCCGGAAGAAGTAGAATACGTGGTTAGGCAAGCTGGCAAGCAGATAGGTAAAAGCCACCATCCATACGATGGCGGGATTAACAGGCTCGCGCCGGATGGCGCAGGCTGCGATAAGCGCAAAGGGCATCAGCAGCATCACCCCGTAATGGCTCCACCCCGGACCCAGAAGGGCCGCCAGGACAATCCAAATCGAAAATGCCGGGGCGTCATCGTGCAAGCCCGTGTTTGACTTGAATGTGCACCATCCCGCGACCGCAATCGCAGCCCCCTGCCCGAGCATGACCATCAGCCATGTCCATTTTTGCGGGAAGCCGGGAGCCAGCCACTGGAGCAGGTCCCGCACGTGGGCGCTGATCGAGTGTTGGCCGATGGAGTTCGACAGATTCCGCAGACGCGATGGAAATTCCATGACAAAGGGCCATCCCGCCGCCAATCCGGCAAGCACCGCGCCTGCAATAATCCCGACGCCCAGCCATGCGATCGCGCGCCACCGCCCGCGGATGACAAGGTAGCCAGCTACCACCAGCGGATAGAGCTTCATATGCGCGAGGAAGGCGAGCAAAAGCCCGGCGCTCGCATCAGCCCGCCGGGTAAGCAGACGTTGCACGATTATCAGCCCGAGCAGCATCGGGACCTGCACTTGGGCCATGTATATATTTTCATACACCGGGTAAAAGAGCACTCCGAGCGATGCCAGCGATACCCGGGTGGCCGGAGTCAGGCTTCGGTCGGCGGCGATCAGCAGGTAAAGCAGGGCCGCCAGCGAGAAAAACTGACACCCCTGCCACAGCCGGTAAACCGTGTGCGCGGAAAGATATGAAAGCGGCATCCAGCAGGCCACAAAGAGGGGCGGATAGATCGATTCGGACCAGCAACACGTCGAAAGTTTGTTGGCGAGTGGGCCATGCGTCGGCGCCTCAAGAGCATAGGTGGCGTTTTCATGGCAGCAACCCAGGCTCATCCCGAGCTGGTCAGCTAAAGAAACCAGGCTAGTGCGGTAGGGATCGATGCCCCGGCGGAGTGCAGCGCCTCCGACATAGAACTGGCTGAAGTCCATCATCTTCCAGCCGCTCATATGGAAAAGAAGCATCAGCAGAGATGAGGCGGCGCAGACCGTCAGCAATCCCGCGACCGCGGGTTTGCTGAAGATTCTCGAAACGGGAAAGCCCGCCCCGCGGCCTTGGTCTCCAAGGTCCGGCTTTTGCCTTTTAATCTCGGGCTGAGACATCCGTTCGCTATATTTCACCGGAATCTTTTGGACAATTTAGTAACAGACTTAGCAGGATGTGCAAGAATGATCGGC
This sequence comes from Binataceae bacterium (SeqCode), assembly GCA_963722605.1. Classification (GTDB taxonomy): domain Bacteria; phylum Desulfobacterota; class Binatia; order Binatales; family Binataceae; genus Binatus. The sequence goes on from CAVRNO010000003.1 coordinate 144,334, forward strand.
TTTGGGCTCAATAGCATATCTCAATAGCGTATGGTTAGGTGGGTGGCTGTACTCTTAGCTGGGAGCGAAAGTCTCGCGTTCGATTGGAACGGGATCGGCTTCGTCAAGTTGCTATCCAGCCTGCGATCGAACCTCCGCGCGACCATAGTCAAAATTGCCTTGCGCGAGGGGTTTCCAGCGGGAAAGGTCTCTGCCGGTGATTCGTTCAAGCTCCTCGGTTTCAGGGAGCATTATCGCGCGAACCTCGTCAGCCGATTCCTCGCTCAGCGGCGGGAAGTCCTCGACGAATGGCCGCCGCATGATCTTCCACAGCGCGGTACGCTGGCCGAGTTCGATTAAGGGGCGCGCGCCATGGCGAGATGCCCAATAGATGGCCTCGACCGTGCGCCAGGCAATCGTATTGGAGCGGGCGGCGCGAGGAGCCGAATGTACCTTCGTGCTCCCGATCCTGGTTCGATCCAGCGCGATGCGATGCGCTTCGATAAAATCGCAGACCGCGTCCAAATATCCCTGCGGATTTGAACTTAGATCTTCGTAGAACAGCACCAGCACGCGCGGCTTTCCAAATGTCGCTTGCCATCGCTTAAGCTGAGTCGCATAGCTGCACAGATCCGCGCCGGAGTTTATCTGGAAGCGCCAATATGCGTCGAAGGTATCATTCACCGGACGGCGCCGGGAGCGCCGCAGCCGATACACCGAATACAATCTGGCGGCTGGCTCGCGGAAAGTGATAATTATTTTGCAGTCCGGAATGTGCCGTTTGATTCTTTCCCGCGCGATAGCGTTGGAGAAATAGGCGGGGCCCATCTCTCCCGCCGGAACATCGGCCGGATAGTCGCCAAACAGATTGCAATACCACCGGACTCCGCGACCGTAGCGGGCATCGAAGAATCCTGTTTCCTTTTCAATCGGCAAGCCGATGTGACCCGTCAACACCTCGTGCAACCAGGTTGTACCGGTTCGAGGCGGCCCCACATGAACGAAACTGGGCAGTCGTAATTCCTTTCCGTTACTCATTTCCCTGTACGCCATATTCCCAAGTGCGAAGGCCATCGCTGCGGCAACGCACTATTCCCCTTTGACTGCTCGCGCGACGCAGTCAAATCAGCTTCGTGTAAGCGACCGGCCCCGCGTGGGCGATCGCCGCATTCGTCAAACCGCAATCGCGGGCAATCCGGAAATATAGCGCACTGCTGATTAGAAGTGAAAGGATGACGAACTCTCGGGCGCCTCCGCGAGGGGAATTATGGGCCGGCCTATTCCCCGTGGAAACTCAGGATTTCCGTCTTTCCCGGCTCCAGTGGATTTTCCAAGCGCGCGGCGATGCGGTTGGCAAACAGCCGCGGCGACGCGGCGCCTAACCGGCCCATTGGGGTGTTGGTCATTGCAGTGAGCAGCTTTGGGGGCCGCACGATGAGGGTAGAAACGCGCGGATATTGCAACGACGCGACACCGGCCAGCGCCTCCACGGCGCACTTCGCCGCCACATAGTGCGGCCACTCCCTCACCGGGTGTTCCACGGCAGCCGAAGAGATGATCACAGCGCAACCGTTGCTTTGTTTCAATAGCTCCAGGAACTCGCAAAGGGGTGTGAGCGTGAGAGAAACTGCCTGTTGGATATATGCTTCGACACGTGCAGCGGCGTTGGGCTCCAGACGCAGCGGCAGGACGGCGGGAAAGGCATTACAGATGAGAAAATCCAGGCGGCCATGTTCTCTGGAGACGCGCTCCCGCAATCGACGCAACGCTTCTGGATCCGCGGCGTCTCCCACCTCAGCGCGTGACAGATCGCCGGCATTTCCGGAGCGCGCCATCCCAAAGACGGTGGCACCTCGCAAGTCCAGCGCCCGCTTCATAGCCGCTCCCAGTCCTCGGCTAGAGCCGAGGATTACAGCTACCCGTCCCGCCAAGCTGTCCGGCCTCACTCCCTTGGAATCGATCTCCTCAACTTCCGGCACCGGCGGCCGTATGTAAGACCAGCACTGCCCGGAGGCAACGGTGGAAGCGCCGGTGAGCAGAGAAACCTCCGTTTTGATTAGCCCAAACCGCGAATCAATGGACGCGACCGAGGCGTGGTAGGTCATCGCGGCAAAGCATCGAGCCGGACCGTGGAAGTGCAGTACGAGCTTGGAGAAAAGAGCGGACTCTCCAGGCAGATCCATTCCAACCAAATAACTTCCCCAGCAGAGCACCGTTGCCAAGAGCCGATCCACGCTTCCCCATCGCGCTGCTAAGGCAGCCAGAGCCACGGCATTGCAGCGGTATGCTCCGGAGACCGTCAGTCCAGGAAGGATGGATCCCTGCTGTCGCACGGCTGCGTCACGGCGCTCAAACGCAGGAGCGGCCGCGATCTCCTCCGGGGATTCATTTCTTGGGGAGATCTCTGCTGTCATCGTAAGCGAGACGACAGGCATACTCCCGTCGAACAGCCGCGCCTCCCACCGACCTTCTTTCCCCGACGACTCGACGCGATACTTGACACCTAGGAACATCGGCCGGAGGAAATTGGCTTCGACAGACGTAGCGGACCAACCAGCGGGCAAACGGATGTGGCCTAGACACGCCATCGCTCCCAGGCAGCCAAACACAACCGGCTGGCCATAAGAAGTGCGACGGGCATAGCCCTGACTAAGATGGAGCGGGTTTCGGTCACCGGAAGCCTCGCTGAATACCGCAAGGTCTTGCTCTGTGAATGAAATGAAAGTCTGGCCAAATGTCGAGGTAAGCTGCTCAGGCATCTGTCAAATCGCGCCCCCTCGCTCTCGGTCTGCGACGTATCTCTCCGATCCGTCTCGCACCACCCAGGCCGGTACTAACTTTCGAAAACAGCCGCAGATCCTGCTGTGCCTAAAGTGCCTTCGCATTCCGGCGTCCGCGAGAATCCATCAATTTATCTTGTAAACGTGAGCCTGAAATGGAGCGTAAGTGTCTTTGAATTGAGGCCCACCTTGGTCCAGCGCAATTGAACGATTCTCGCCGTACACTGACACCGCGCGAGCGGGCTGCCGTAATGTGAAGCGGGCTTCAACGCTGTCACCGCTGTGATTGTACGAAATAAGGTAACGGCTTCCGTCCTTGAGGTCCTTCTCCTTGGTAATCACGGTGCCGGAAGCCGAATTTGCGGAGAGCACAGGGCTGTCCGGCACCAGCAGCGCCGGCTCAAGCGCGCTGATTCCACGGGTCACGTTGACCAACTCGTCATAGTACTGCTGGCGAAGCACCGGATCCTTCACCCACGAGAGTCCGCGCGTTCCGTATGACCAATAGAACACCCCGCGCGCACCCTCGGTGATCGCCATCCAGCTCATGTCATGGAGTTCCTGCTCCGTAGGAAAGTGCGAATTCGAATTTAGCCGGAAAAACTGGATCACCGTCCAGACCGGCCGCGCGCCATGAACCACACCTATCGCCTGCCGGGTCAAATCGCCGACAGTGCTCTCAGCGGCGCGGCTGCCGATAACGTATGGGTCGATACCGAGTACATCGACGGTGTCACGCCAGAACTGAAATTCGCTGGGATTTTCCACTGCGAATGTTATGCTGGCCGGATCATACTGTTTAATTACGCCGTATTGATGGAATGTCCGCGGTTGCCGCTCGGTTGCGCACTCGTCACACGTGTAATAGCCGACCACGCGCGAGTCGCCAGCCAATGCTTTACTATATTGAGCAATCACCTCGTCCGGACCAACATTTCCCGCTCGCGCCCACACCGGATAATACCCACGCGCCTCGGGAAATAGCGTGGTCACGGTCGCCAAGTAGAAAATGCCGAACGGATCCATCGCCTCGGTGTAAGGATAGATCGCACTGGCTCTGCCATTGCCGAGAAAATAATTTATCATCAGATTGATCGGCGCTTTGGCTATCGCCTTCAGTCGCGGAGCGTAGTAATCGGGGCGAGGCGCATAGCCGGTCGTATCGTACAGGCCGATCACAAATCGCGGCCGCCCACCCATGTGAATGATATTGTCTGAATCGATCCACGCTTTCGTCGAGGCGCGCGTCTCGCTGCTGACCTTGGCGATTGTGTAGGACGATTGCGTGAGGATGCGCTTGTGGTCGGGCCCCTCTAGGTATCCCTGCAGCCGATATCGACCAAGCGGAAGGCTGCCCATGTCCACCGTCGCAAGGGTAGAGCTATCAGCTGGCGGCGACAGCCTAAGCGTCGAAAGCACTTTCCCGCCCTCATTCAGCAGTTCGAGCCCGACATGAAGCTGCGCCATGGTTGTGTCCGCGGGCGGATGTACATCGATTGCAACCTGCGCGACCTGACTCTGGTCGCTGAACATCATTCCCCTATAGTTCGGGTACAGCAGAAAGGTTTCCAGCGGCGCGGGATTCTCGCGACGCAGGGAAAATTTTCTGAACCATGACGTTCCGGCAACCGGTCCCACGGTCTCTGCGCGGAAGTAACCGATGTTGCCGTCGCCAACCCCGGCGTGCGCTTTCACTGCGGTAGTCCAGTCCGTCGTACCTACAACCGCTGCGGTCGACGGCCATCGGTTGGCAGGGATTCCGAGCAGACGGATTCGCGTGCCGCCGCGTTGCCTTGGCACGGTGATGGTCGTTTGAGTTTTTATTTCAGCCGAAATCGTGTAGAGGCCGGGCGGACATTTCAAAGCATTCTGGGCGAATGGGGACGGCTGAGCGCACGGTTCCTGCAGCCGCAGGCTGGCGGTATCGCCGATCCCTTCGAGGCTGAAGCAAGAAGGATCGAGCATCCACCCTTGAAGTCCGGAGCGCAGATCTCCGTTGATCAGAAGATTCGGCCCCAAGCTGTCCCCCGTTTCCGGCACATCGAGGCCTCCGGTAACGATGCCATCACAATGCCCGGAGGCGGTCGGCGTGATCATCGAGAAGCAGACGACCGCCAGTACAATAGCCACTCCGCCAGTCAGTCTCAGCATAAGCTGATAGTGGCGATGTAGACGCTAGAATACAAGCAGGGATGAGGACGCGGTGGCGGTTGCAATGAGGAAGAATCGCGCCTCGACGAGCGGCGAGCATTCCGAGAACGGAATAAAGGTATCGAGTTCCGGACTACTCATCCAGAGATGATACCCAAGCCCGTGGAGCGAATCGGTTATCGATTTCACCGACCCGCCGAATTTGTCGAGCCCGCACCCAACATGCATTTCGAAGAAGCAATCCGGTCAATGGCGCGATAGCGTATCGGTGGATCCGCGAAGCACTTTCGATTCGAATCCCTCAACGTCCGCAAAGAGGACATCGGGGGCCCCATATCTCCGCGCTAGATTCATCGACGGTGACGCTGGGAACGGTAATTTTGCCCACGCACCTGCGCCGTCATGGACTTGTCCGTTCCCGCGGCAATTGAATTCAACCGGGTCCAAGGTGTCGGACACCGCCGCATGGACAACCGCGACACTGCCGGCGTCGTTCAGGCGGCAATTCCGGACTGCGGCTTTATAGTTATGCGGGCTGGCCTCGACCGCGACCACCCTCCCAGTCGCGCCAAGGAATTTCGCCGCTTTCGCCGCGATAAGAGCGGCAGCGTCCTGGCTGCCTTGCTCTACGAGAAAGAGAGACACCGAGATGGTGATCGAATACAGTGAATTGTCGCGAGCGGAGAAATGACGGAGCAGGACTCGAATAACGCTTCGAATTTCGACGAGTACGCAACTTCGTATGATCACGCTCTGGCGCAGGGGCTTGCCGTAACCGGAGAAGACCGGAACTACGTTGCGCGACGGCGGGTCGAATGGCTTAGAAGATGTCTCGATCGCATGCAATTTGCCGCCGGATGCACGATCGAGTTCGGGTGCGGAACGGGCTCGGACGTTCCAATCCTGATCGAACTAGCTGGAGCGACTTCGGTTATGGGAATCGATACCTCGGGGAGATCGCTTGAAGTCGCCCGGAATACATTCGGGGCGCCGACGGCGCAGTTCTATGGCTCGGGCGAATATGAAGCTCAGGGCAGGGCCGAACTGGTCTTCTGTAACGGCGTGTTCCATCACATACCGCCGCCCGATCGCGCAACCGCAGTCGAGTACCTGTTCCGCTGCCTACGGTCGGGCGGATTGTTCGCGCTATGGGAGAATAATCCCTGGAACCCGGGCACTCGCTACGTCATGAGCCGTATTCCATTCGATCGTGACGCGATTACGCTGAGCCCACGCCAATCGCAGCACTTGGTGAGAGCGGTGGGATTCGAGGTGCTGAGAACGGATTGTCTTTTTATATTCCCGCACTTCCTTCGATGGCTGCGCGCTGTGGAACCGCTGTTGTCATCGCTGCCGATCGGCGGGCAATACCAGCTTTTGTGGCGCAGACCGCTCGATTGAAAATGAGTGCGATGCGATTAGGCGAGCTTCTCGGCAACGATGACAACGTATTCCCCCCACCATATTCAGCGGTCGAACCTTTGCAGCAAAGGTATCAGCATGGTGAGGGTGTTGTTCTGCGAAATCATCCCGGTGGTGAGGCTCCTCAAGATTCGCAGTCCACATCCGCGAAGATCCCCTTCCAGAGACTTTGCACATGACCTGAGGCCGCCACGCTCCGCCCGCACCAGCATGAAGAAGGCCAGCATCAAGGGATTGTAGCGGTTAGGCTCCAGCAGCACGACGTACTTACGGCTTACGCGTTTCATCTCTCCGATAACTCGTTGGCGCGCCGGTACATGATGGAGCAGGGTGGCTTCGAAGACCGTATCGAACGTGCCGTCGCCAAATGGTAGCGCGGTCGCGTCGCCGCAGATCAACGGGCGATGTGGATTCTGATCGAGCAGGTGAGGGGAAAAATCGACGCCAATCACCGAAGCGCCAGCCGCGGCGAAGCGTGCCGTGAAGATACCGTTGCCGCAGCCGACATCGAGTATATTTCCCTCGATCGGCGCATAGCGCTTGATGAACTCGATCTTGGGCTCCGCGTATGCGCTGACGACCGGATTAAAGGCACCGCGATATTGGACCTGGTCGAAATACTCGGACTGTAGAGACGCGGGATCTTTCGACAGATGGTTCTCCTTGTGGCCGTATTGCAACCGGTATCATCCGGATACGGGCATCATCGATACTCGAGGCCGAGAAAGCTGATCATGAACGCCGACAGAATGGTCTAGAATCCCAACGCAACCATGGTTGCGCCTGGAACCACCAGCCGCATCGTATGGGCATAGTCGAGCGAACCATAGCTCACGAGTCGCCATTGCTCGATCGCGAGCCCAAGCAGCATCACACCAAAGATCATCGCTGAGGCAGCGACTGCGAGGCCCACTTCAAGGTTGACGGTATTGAAGAAGCGCTCGAGTCGTATGTCCCACGGTAACAGGCCCTGTTTCATCGCGAGCGTTTTGGCGAAAATCGCGAAAAATATCGACTGATAGCCACGCAGCATTGCGAGACTTCCAAATAAGAGAGTGTGGGCGTCGAATTTCACTCCATGCAGGGTCATTCCAGGCAGTGCCAGAGCGTAGGCAAGGACGCCGAGCAGGATAAGTATTACGCCAGGCACGAGGAACAGTCGGCGCGGAGTACAGAGCAGGAAAAACCGTAGAGTTCGCCACCCATCGCGGAAAGTATTCAGATGCGGCGCGCGCAGTTTTCGACTGTCCGGATGAAGCGTGATCGGCACCTGAACAGCCTTCCCCTTTAGCAGGGAAGATTTGATGATCATCTCAGTGGCGAATTCCATCCCGGTGCATCGCTGATCCAGTAGTTCGTAGTCTGACTTTTTAAAGCCACGCATTCCGCAGTAGATGTCTTGTATCTGAGAATGGAACCATCGCTGCGCCATCAGCGAGAAAATCGGATTGCCGAGCCAACGGTGCAGAACCGGCATCGCTCCGGGCATGACCTTGCCACCCCCCCGACGGCAGGCGGCATCCCTGTACCAGGTCGTACCCTTCGCGCAACTTTTCCAAGAATCGGAGAAGTTCCAGAAAATCATAGCCGCCGTCGGCGCCACCCATGATGATGAACTTGCCGCGAGCGGCAGCGATCCCCCCCTCAAAGCACTGCCATATCCTTTCGTGGGAACGTGGACCGGCCGCGCCCTCAGCTTGACCGCGATTTCAACCGGTCCCATCGTTGCTGTCGTTGTCCGCAACGATGACTTCACCTGCGATGCGATTCTCGCGGATAGCGGTTTGCGCCGTCCTGACGCAGTCGGCCAGGGTGTCAGCTTCGTTCAGACAAGGAATGACCACACTGAGTTCAATTTCCTGAGAGTCGCGGTCGGGGTCAATCGTAGAACTGTTCATTGGCTCGCTGCTCGGGTCATCCCTATATTTCATTATGCGCCGTAAGAAAGCAATGCTGCCTTCGTCAGATTGTGAACTGGCGCGGTTCGAGATTACTCCATTTGATCTGGTGTGATGCGGACTGAGAGAATTCATGACTGAGAAGGCTGGAAAAAGGAGAGTCACGGGAGGCGCTGGATTCTTGGGCATCCACGTGGGGGCGGAATTGCGGCGGGCGGGATGCGCCAAGGTATTCGTGCCGCGTTCGCGCGACAATGACTTGCGCCGCATGGACGCAGTCGCGCGGATGTACACCAACGATCGCACGGAAATCGTGATTCATCTGGCAGCGGTGGTGAACGCCATAGGCGTGTGCAGGGCGCAGCCGATTCCGGTGACGAGATAGGGAGGGAAGGGAATAAGTGTCTGAAAACTCGGTTGTAAGAGCGTCAGTTTAGGGTGTTTCATGCCGACGCGAGGCAGACTTGTTCCGCTACGGTGCGCTGGAAAGCCCGTTGGACTTAAGGCCGGACTCGAACTTCGCATTTGCAAACCGCCTGATGTTCGTGCGAGTCTGAATCAGGATTCAAAATGGAAATTCCGGCTAAGGCCTGTGTTTGCCATCATCTAGTGAACGGCTAGGTTGGGGTGTTGATTTCAACGTGACTATTGTCGAGCTTGGCATTGCATGAGTCGTTCGGATGCGGTTGATGATGTGCTGACGATGCGGAGCAGAACGAAGCCTCACCTTCTCTTGGCGCTTTCCATATACACCGCATTATCGCTTCTTTTCATCGGTCGCGCACTGTTGGGGCATCTTTCGGACTCTTATATCGGGTTCGGGGCCGATCCTGAGGTGCACATGTGGTTTTTCAACTGGTGGCGGTTTTCGATCGCACACGGGCTCAACCCGTTCATCACCGACTACGTCTGGGCGCCGCTGGGAATCAATCTAGCGTGGACGACCTTCGTCCCGATCCTTGCCTGGGCCTCGATCCCTCTGCAACTCACGGTGGGCGAGCCCGCAACCTACAACATCATCGTATCGCTGATGCCACCGCTGGCGGCATTTTCTGCGTTTCTGCTATGCCGGCGTGTGACGGGAGCGTTCTGGCCGTCGGTGCTGGGCGGATACATCTTCGGTTTTTCTCCCTACATGCTTGGCCAGGTACTCGGTCACCTTGTTTGTACCACGATTTTTCCGGTGCCGCTGATCGCGCTGAGCGCGCTTAAGCGGCTCGACGACGAGACCTCGGCGGCGCGTTTTGCCGTGATGCTGGCGGCGCTGCTGGTCACTCAATTTTTGTGTTCGGTCGATCTCTTCGCAACAATGACGCTGGTCGGTGGATTCTCACTGGTGCTTGCGCTTGTGCTCTTCAATGGTGACGCTCGCATCCGGCTACGACGCCTAATCATTCCCATCGTCGGCGGATACTTGATTTCTGCCGCGGTGTTATCGCCCTACTTTTACTACTTGTTCGCCTTCGGGCATCCGTGTGGGCCGATATGGCGGCCGGACAATTTTTGCGCGGATTGGATTGGATTCCTCGTGCCGCGACGCACCATTTGGTGGAGTTCCGCCGACTTTGTAACCGCGATCTCGCGCCACTTCAGAGGCAACATCCAGGAGAACAGCGACTATCTTGGCGCCGCTTTGATCGTCCTCGTCGAGATATTCCGGCGACGTTTTTGGCCGACGCCGGCCGGTAAGTTTCTAACAATTTTGTTCCTTGCGTTCATCGTCGGCGCCATGGGCCCAACTCTGCATCCTCACATTGCTGGAGTGCAGGGGTTTCCGATGCCCTGGGCCATCTTCCAGCACCTTCCGCTTATCGAGAATATCTTGCCGGTGCGGTTCATGATGTACGCGTTTCTGGTGGTGGGAATAATGACGGCAATGTGGTTCGCGTCGTCGTCGACGCGTCCGCTGACGAAATGCATTGCGGCTGCCGCGATCCTGGCATCAATTGCGCCGAATCCGCAAGCATCGTTCTGGGTCACCAGGCTCGATACCCCCGCATTCTTTACCGATGGAAGCTACGCGAAGGAATTGTCACCGCACGAGATCATTTTGACGTTGCCGTCTGGGCAGAAGGGTAGCAGCATGTACTGGCAAATGCAGAGCGACATGTACTTCCGGATGGCCGGCGGATGGACCGGATTCTCGCCGTTCGAGTTCGATCGAATGCCGGTGTTCTACTACTTTGACAGCGGCACCGATCTGCCCGAGGCTGCCGATCAATTGAAGGCCTACATCGCCCGCTTCGGCGTGCGGGCCGTAATCGCGGACCCGAAGGAACCAAATTTTCCGATCTGGCAGCGCACGCTGGCATCGCTCGGAGTCGCGGCGCTAAACGAAAAAGGCGTGTGGATATACAAAATCCCGCGCGATTCGTTCGGCGAGTACGCCAACCTTCCAGCCGCGCAGGTCGAAGCGCGCGCCAACGCGCTGCGATTCGATACGATCCTCGAGGCAGCCGGAAAGTATCTCGCCGACGGACACGATCTCTCGAAGCTTACCGCGCTTGAACTCAAACGGCTCGATCTCATTCCGCGCGATTGGCTCGTCGATGCTGCGGCCCATGCCCATCCCGGTTGGCAAATCGCACCGGCGCCCGGCGGCGAAGTCGCCATCGGCATAAGGGGCTCGTACGAAGGGGTGAGACCACTGATAGACCGATACCGTGCAGTCGCGTCTGAGATCGATTATCCCGCGCCGGCAAGATTGACGCCCGATTCCCGCCCTTGCCTGGATGTCATCAAGCCAATGCTTGTGACCTTCGGCACGGCCCATCTGGCCGCAGCCGCGCGGGCGCTGCGCGATTCGCCGCCGCGGGAGCGGACAACGCCGTTTATTGCTGGTGTGTTGTCAGGCTTGGGGCCGTCGAAGCCATAGCAGAGTCTGCGATCTAATCCTGGCGTTTATCCGCGTTAATAAGACGAGAATCCTGTGATGAGGCATACCCGGTGCCACTTTGCAAACCGTCTGATGTTCGTGCGAGGCTGAGCCAGGATTGAAAATGGAAATTCCAGCTAACAGGTCCCCGGTGGCTGCTTCGATAGGGCCAGCTCATTTTGAATCGGGGACATCAGAGAGCTCTCGCTCTTTAATGGCATCCTACTGGCGACCGCTATTGATCGGAATCGTGTTATTGGCCGGAGTGCTACGCGTTGCGCCTATAATGCGGCGGGGCCTCGATTGGGCCATTTGGTATGATTCGATGCAGTACATAGAGTCTGTCCCAAGGCCTCCGCTCAGGGTGCGGCTTCGCCGGCTTGATAGACGGCCACTGTCTCTCGCCTGAGATAATTCGTACTCCGGGTTATCCCGTGTTTCTAACTCTCTTCCCTTCGCTTCGCAGTGCGCTCGTCCTTCAGGCCTTGCTGAGCACCTTGACCTGCCTCTTTCTCGCCCTGACGCTACGTCGTCGTTTCAGCCGCTCGACGGCCATCATAGCTGCTCTATTGCTCGCGCTCGACGTTCCTTCAATCCATGCCGGCACGCAGATCCTTGCTGATTCCCTGTGCCAATCGTTGGTCGCATTTGCAGTGCTTGCCGAGCTTTGGGCACTGGAGGCTCGGACCAACCGCTCCACAATTGTCCGGTTGGGATTATCAATGTTCTTGCTATCCAGCGCGGTTCTCGTTCGTCCGAATGCCTTGGTCCTGATCTTTCTCGCGCCCCTCCCGGTCTTTCTTTTTACGGGAGGTCGATGGTACCGAAGGCTGCTGTCTGCGATTATCTTCGCCAGCCTTCCCATAGCTACTGTCTTAAGCTGGACGGCGCGAAACAGAGCGGAGACTGGGTTCAATACATTTACCGCAATTGCGGGCTACAACTTTTACTACTTCAGGGCTGCGGATGTATTAGTGTGGCACGACCGAATCAGCTTTGCGGCCGCGCAGGACAAATTACAGAACGAATTGGGTGCTCGCCAGTAACAGTCCGTGGGTAATCGACGCGAAGCAGTACGATCAAATGTGGCGACGTGGCAGGGAGATCGTTTTTGCCCATCCTCTGATCTACGGTTTGGAATCGGTCGAGGACCTTGCCATTATTATGACTCTCCCCGAGCGGCGGCCTCTGGCCGCACCGCTACGAGGCTACGCTCCGGGGCCAGCCCGAATCCGAGATGCTATGAGCGCGATCTTTACTTCACCTATTAAAACATTCGAGTCGATATACCACGATGAATTCTACAGCTCGCAAATATATTTGCTCATGTTCTTCTTCCAGCTGTTCCTGACAGTTTTCCAAATCCTGGGAGTCGCGCTCGCGTTCGGAGTATGCCGCGCATATTGGCCCTCAGCCAGAGCACAAATCACCCTCTACATAATGTTTCCGCTGGTCGTTGCGTTCGCGTTATTGCTCTCGGCCGCAGGAGCTGAAGGAGCCGCGCGGTTGCGCTTAGGCGCTGTTCCGTTCCTTGCAATGGTAGCAGCCATAGGGTGGGACCGCCGAATTGGTGCAACCCGGGGTACAACCTTTCTCATAAATACCGGTCGGGCAGGATGACGATGCCGGCGAGGTGGATGAAGCCGAGGAAAGTTTTTGGGGTGACGCTCCCAGCGCGGAGCGTTTCACCGCGAGCGTAATTCTTCGCTTCTTCTGCAAGCCTATTCTGCCTTCGTAGTGAGCATCTCGACGATCTTTTCGACGCTCATCATACGTTCGATCTGATCCGGCGAGAATTGGCGACCGAACTCCTGTTCGAGACTGAGCACGATATTCACTTGGGCCAGCGAATCCCACTCTCCGGGATTGGCCGGCGCAGACTGCAAAGTGATGCGCTCGACCTCGACTTCAGTGACCTCCGCCACGATGCAGCGCACCCTCTCGAGGATTGCCTCATTCGTCATCGCGCAGCGGTCCCTTCGGTTTGAAGCTTGACCCACTGCGGCCAAGTGAGTTCCTTGCTCAAGTCGTATTCGAACAGCATCTGGCCGTCGCTTTGGCTTATCATCTTGAAACCGTGCTTCTGGTAAAAATCTTTGCAAGGAGCGTTCTTTCGAGTAGGCAAATACCAGCCTCTCAGCCATCGCGTGCCTTCGGACGCTGCCTGGCGCGCCAAATAAGATAGAAAGGCGGTCTCTACCGAGCGTCCGATTATCCGGCAGCTTAACAGGAAGCTATCTATCTCGCAGACGTCGCCGCTTCGACTCGTAATCGCTACCCCAACCAATCCATAATCGCCGAACCGATCGGCGGCCGACAGAGCATGGACGCGCCACCGCGCATCCGCCGCTTTGGTTGCGATTTCCTGCTCACTATATCGGCGCGTCGTAAGGTTGAATTGGTTGGTCTTCTGTGTCAATTGCGCGACCCTAGCGATCGTCCGCGATGTGGCCGCGCCGATTTTAACAGCCATCTCGAGTGACCGGTAGTAATCCTCGAGTGCCACATTGTGGTTTTGCAAACGGGTGCGCTGTTGCTCCGCGAGGTAGTAGGTTGCGCGGTCGCGATCCTCCTGGGAAAGTGCCAGACGTTCGAAGAGTGGCGTGCTGCGCAACGCGTCAGCGAAAAGAACGGCGCTCGAAGGCAGATCGATTACATGAACCTCGGGGAGCAGCATGCGCACTTCTTCCCGTTCGAGCGGGTTGTCGTCGAGGAACGCGAGCGCGTCGATGCCGATGTTTAGTTCGCTCGCGATTTCCTTGATATTTTCGGCTTTGCTTTTCCAATTGATCCGAGTCGCCGCGAAATGGTCCAGCCGCAGCAGCATCGCGTCACGTCGATTGAATACCTCCAGCACGTCCTCAGGATTGTTTTTGCTGCAAATCGCCAGAACGATGCCGCGGCGATGCAAATCCAGTATCGCGCGCTGAATTTCCAGATACGCGTTTCCCGGATATTCGGCGCCGAGCTTGATTCCATCGAGACCGTCTTCCCCGATGACCCCGCCCCAGATCGTATTATCGAGATCGATCAGGAGCGCCTTACACACCCTTCCGCATAGTGGCAGCAGAAAGCGAAGGTACTCGTTTGCAAGATGAACAAAGGAATCGGCCGCGAGAGGCATACGCATGGTGAGCCACTTTGATTCGTCAACCCAATTCAGCCGCCCGAAACGCGCGATCAGAGCGTCATAGTCAAGTACGTAGACTCCCAGGTGTTTGGCGGCCGCTTCTCGTACATGCCGATTGACGGTGCGAATTGTTTCGGATTGTCCAGTACTCCGTTGGCCGTCCAGGATGCCTGCATTTGGGAAACTCGGCATCTCCAGTGTATTTAGAATCAGATGCGCGTTGCAGCGGGAGCGCAGCGAACCGATCAAATGTTCGATATCGGCGGCGGCGCGCACGGCGACGGCTTCGGAGTCCTCCGCGGCGAGATCGGAATCGTTGTTCCAGAGCTCCGGCAAGACGTCGCGCGTCTGTGTCGCCAGGATCACGACATGGGGGTCGAATCCGTAAAGGTCGCTTTGCGGATCGAGCAATTCCTTGCTGTACGCATTGAAAGGGCCGACGTGCACCGTCAAATCGATGCCGTGGAACAGCGCGAGTGCGCGAAGAATCGGAACCACCGGCTCGACGGTAAACGAACGCAGGATTGCCAGCCGGCACGGAACCAGCGCTAAGCGTTCACGTATCGGGGCGACTTGCTTCAACGCGAATTGCGCGTTTGCGATGGTCGGCGCCTCTTTGAACAACTCGCGCACCATACCGAGCGCGCGCAGATACTCGCGTCCCTCGATCGCACTGATAATTTGTTTGCGGTCGGTCATTGGTCATTCGAGACAAAGTCAGGCGGTTGGCGAATTGCGCGGAGCTTGCGCTTGAGCCTTACCAACGACCCGGGCTGGCGACCCAATAACTATCGTTCCAGGAGGGACGTTCGCCAACACCACCGCGCCGGCCCCGACTATTGCACCGGTTCCCACAGTAACCCCGGGACCGATAATCGCACCCGCTCCTATCCAGGAATCCGCGCCGAGCCTTACCGGTCTTAGTAAATCGCTATTGCTGGAGTGACAGAAGATGATCACTCGGGGCGAAAGCTTGCTCCCTGGCTCAAGGGTTATCAACTCCGGATATTCCGTATCGAGATAGCACTCGCGGCCAATGTAGTTGCCCTTCCCAGTGATGTTGATGCCGATCAGACGGTAGAGTAGCAACCTCAGGCGCCAGCTTGGGACGTAGCCAACAAAAAGCGACAAAACTCTCGCCCGCAGCCGTTGCGCATGCGAACGGCGGCCCGTCGCGCAATAAGCTCGTTCGCCCCGCCATCGGGGCTTGTCGTTCGGGATTCCGCTATCGAACACAATAGCGTTTTACCTTCTGAAAAACGAAATCGCAATAGTGCGGATGGTAAGGTCGTTTTGCGACGA
Organism: Binataceae bacterium (SeqCode); assembly: GCA_963722605.1. Taxonomy (GTDB): domain Bacteria; phylum Desulfobacterota; class Binatia; order Binatales; family Binataceae; genus Binatus. The sequence goes on from CAVRNO010000003.1 coordinate 159,871, forward strand.
GTTTGGAGTTCCGCGCGGCTGGCGCTGCTCAAGGGCTTTGGCAACTGGTCGCTGACCAGCCCGCAGCAGCGGCTGGTCAAGACCGGCCGTCTCGTCCAGCATGTCCGGTACTACCGGTTGCTGCCGGCGGAAAGCCATCTCATACGCCGACTGTTTGGTGGCATGCGGCGGAAGATCGCGATGCTGCCGCCGCCCGCGGGATAAGGCGAGTGCAAAGCGGAGCAAATTTCGACGACGGGATAGGGGCGAGGGGGATAGGTGTCTGAGAACTCGGTCGGAACAGCTCTCCTTTTTCAGGAGTTTTATGCTAACGCGAGGCAGAACTGGTCCATTGCGGGCCATGAAAAGCCCCGTGGACTCAAAGCCGAGCTCGAACTTCGCGTTTGCAGACCGCGTGGTGTCGGTGCGAGTCTGAACCGGAAGTCAAAATCGAAATCCCAACTTAACTGTTGTGCTCCGGGGCGGATTTGCTCTACGCTTCGCCCCACGGAGAAGTCAAAACGGAAATTCCGGCCGAGAGGTCGGTTAGCAAAACAAGGGAGAATTGGATGAGGCCTTATCTCCGGCTTTTGTCGCTGGCTCTGCTAGGTAGTGGTCTTGCGCCGCTCATCACAGTGTGCGCGAGCCATTACGCGTCGCACACTATCTCGGTACGGTTCTTGATCACGATCGCGGTCATTGCGGTTTTGGTGCTCGCGTTAACAGTGCTCTTTGATCGAGCTCTTATAGCGTTTGAGCCACACCTAGACAGAGACGCCTGCGAGCAGGCCGTCTTCCTGCGTTCGTTTCGCGACCGTTACGTCCGTCTTGCCATCTTCGGCTCCGCGGCTCTCAGCCTATTCCTGGAACTTGCAATCATTCGCTGGCAGGGCACCATATTCCCCTTCTTTGCCTTTTACAAAAACTTTTCGCTGTTGTCCTGCTTTGCAGGGCTGGGCCTTGGATATTCGATGGCGAACCGTGAGCGCATCCCACTCAATTTCACTATACCACTGCTGGTATGGCAGTTCGCACTGATGCTCGGCATGCGCTACGGCATGTCGCAAACGCAGATAGCTAGTCTGAGCCACATGCCGTTCAGCGAACAATTGAATATGGGCCTGGACGCTGCCAAGCACTTGTTTGATACACCGCAGTTCTACTGTATGCTAGCCATAATTTTCCTGCTCACCGCCCTCGCGTTCATACCGGTTGGACAATTGTGCGGTGCTCTGATGGAGCGAGCCGAAAAACTGCCCGCCTATGGACTAAACCTGCTAGGCAGCCTGGCCGGGGTGCTGCTTATGTTCGCGGTCAGCGCCTTCTGGACACCGCCCCTAGTGTGGTTCGTGTTGGCGTTTTCCGCCACCCTGCTCTTCTACGTCCCGAAGCGGTCATCGCTGCTGGCTGGCTTGATCGCTGCTGCGGTTGCACTCGTTACACTGGCGTGGCCGGTCAGTCCCGCGTGGCAGAAGATTTATTCCCCTTATCAATTATTGGAAGTGGGGCGCAATTCACGTGGTTTGATGTCGATTCGCGCCGCTGGCCTCTACTATCAACGGGTTTGGGACCTGTCACGCTCCAACCACAACGTGGAGACAGCTCCCGACCTCAAAGCAATACGGGATTACTATGAGTTGCCGTACCGCGTTTACGGCCAGCCGAAGACCGTCGCGGTAGTGGGTGCCGGAACCGGCAACGACGTTGCCGCGGCATTACGGCGCGGGAGCGAGCATGTCGATGCTATAGAAATAGACCCGGCTATCCTGCTGCTGGGCCGCGTTGGCCACCCCGAGCATCCGTATGATGACCCGCGCGTCCATGCGATTGTCAACGACGCGCGATCATTTCTGCGCAATACGGATCAGACTTATGACATGATTGTGTATGGGCTCCTGGATTCACACACGCTCCTGAGCCACGCCTCCAGCGTGCGTCTCGATTCTTTTGTTTACACCGTCCAAGGGCTGCGCGAGGCGAGGGCCCGTTTGAACCCTGGCGGGGCGCTGTCGCTTTCCTTCTCCATGATGACGCCGCAACTGGGCCGAAAGCTATATCTAATGATGCAGCAGGCTTTTGATGGGCGTGCACCGGTTTGTGTAACTGCCGGCTACGACCAGGCAGTAATGTTTCTCGAGGGAAAGGATAAGGATTTAGCCTTGCCGTCGGCGCTTGTCCAACGATCCGGTTTCCACGACAGCACCTCGGTGTACGCCGATCCGGCGCTCCGCGCTGATGTCTCGACGGACGATTGGCCGTTCTTCTATATGCCGCGGCGAGTCTACCCGGTTTCCTACCTCGGAATGTTCGTTCTGATTCTTCTGCTCTCAATGTTTCTTGTTGGCAACTTCACAGATGAAAGGCCGCAGGCTAGTCATTTGTCGTTCTTCCTTCTTGGCGCTGGTTTCATGCTCATCGAGACTAAAGGGATTACGGAATTAGGACTGACGTTCGGCAATTCCTGGCAGATCATCGGCATCGTCATAGCCGGCTTGATGGTCATGGCGTTCCTCGCCAATTGCGTAGTCCAGTGGCTCAAGGTCGAACGGCCGTGGATTCCTTACGTACTGCTGCTCGCCACCTTGATTATCGGATGGTGGATAGCCAGAACGGGCGGCTTCGCTTCCACGTGGACGGGTCGTACCGCCACAACTATTATGCTCACCTGTCCCATGTTTTTCTCCGGCGTGGTGTTTTCTACACTACTGAGCTTGCGGGGAAAGATATCGACAATCATGGCGGTGAACCTGCTCGGCGCGATGTTCGGAGGCTTGCTGGAGTACAATTCGATGTATTTCGGCTTTCAGTTCCTCTACCTGCTTGCCGGCGCTATATATCTTTTGGCGTTCTTGTGGGAATTAGCCGGCCAGAAGTTTGATCCCGCATCGGCGGTTGAGCAGCAAAGTGCCAAATCAATGGTCGCTTGATCAGAAAATCTGCCCATCGCTTGGACGCGAGGGCCCTTGTGGTTTATATGAACCCGGCCCCGAGCGAATGGCGATTGTCGCTTGGATGGTGAATCCGGTCGAAGTCAGGCCGGATTTGCCGCGGTCAGATTCCGCTTCAGCAAAATGGTTCCCAAAAGAACAGTAGCCTGATCAAACGGGCGGGCAGGGATGTAAATTGCCAATCATTGGCGGGCAAAATCGCGCAAATGAGGCACCCGCTGGAGGCGCGCGATTCTTCAAATTTGCACAGTTTGACAATAGAGCCGTAACACGGCTAAAAAGATGAGGCTTGGGGAGAAGAGAACGACCAGTTGACGCTTTAGGGCGAATTTAGGGGACTGCTGCCCGAGGGCTCGGGGATACTGAAACGACACCGGTGGGGGGTGACGTTGAATCCGCAAAAAAGCAGGGAAGTGGCGGAGCGAATCGCTGACGCAATTTGTATTTTCGTCGGCTACTTTGTTGCGTCGAGGATCGTGCTCGCGCTGTACGGGGGACAGTGATCCAGGTATTCCCGCACGTCAGGTCTTCCGAAGCGCAATCGCAGTATTCGGCCCTTCTGGTCCTTGCGATCCTGTCTTGGCTGACGCTGACCGCATACACGGAAACTTATCGACCCCACCGTACGGAACGCCTCAATTTCCTTGCTCGCAGGATGATACAAACCTCGCTGATCTGGTCCTTGGTGACGGTTGCGGTCATCTTTGCCCTGAAATTTGAATACCTGAGCCGGCAGTTCACGGTTTATTTCATTGGCACGTCGATGCTTCTCATCTTCTTCAGGCAGCTGGGAACCGTGCTTGTGTTGCGCAGGCTGCGCCGCTCCGCGCATAAGTGGCGGACTGCGGCCGTGATCGGTGACGACCAGGCAACCTGCGAGCACTTCGCGGGACTTCTGACCGCGCATCCCATGGGCTATCAGCGGGTGGAAGTTCGGCCGGAAGAAGCGGGCGGTTGGTTGCAACGGCAATCGGGAGGAGTCTGGCTGTGACTTCAAGTGCGCCTCGCTCGGCGAGATTGATGATGTTTACCTCATCGGCGCTAGCGACGGGGCGCACGGTCCGGCGAATGCGAAGTGCATGCTCAGCCTTCTCAAGCAATGCAAGTCCGTTCACATCGTACCCAGCCTGCTCGATACAAGGCTGTTCCGCCAGTCGCTCGGCGATATCGCGGGGATTCCGGTGCTTTCGGTAAGCAAGGGTGAGCTGACCCCCGTTCAGGCGGCCGTTAAACGCGCAGTCGATTTTGTCGGGTCGGCGCTGTTGTTAATCGTTTTGTCGCCGGTGATGGCCGCAATCGCGGTCGCAATCAAGTTGACCTCGCGGGGCCCTGTGCTTTTCCGCCAGGCGCGTTTGGGTCTCGATGGCGAATCTTTTACCCTCTATAAATTCCGCACCATGCGCCCCGACGCGGAGCAGATCCTGAAGGACTCGCCGTCGCTGCACGCCAAATACCTCAAGAACAATTTCAAGCTTCCCAAGGGTGAAGATCCGCGCCTCGCTCCGTTCGGGAGATTCCTGCGTGCCACCAGCCTCGATGAGCTGCCGCAACTGTTCAATGTGTTGATCGGTGAAATGAGCTTGGTCGGGCCGCGCCCGATCGTGCCCCCTGAGGCGGTTCATTACGGCGATTCAGCGATGCTCTTCATGTCCGCCAAACCAGGGATGACCGGCCATTGGCAGGTCAGCGGCCGCAGCGAAATCGCGGAGTACAGCAAGCGGGTCGAATTGGACCTCGAATACATCCGCGACCAGTCATTCGGCAAAGACTTCGAGATATTGCTGCGAACCCTTCCGGAAGTGTTCCGGCGCAGGGGCGCCAACTAGCGATTGTGGGGGACTGTCGTCGCCTTGGCAAACCGCGGGCTCTGATGGCGCGGGTTTTCCTGATGCAACTGACTCTTCACCTTTTTTTCCGGGTGTCCGTATGGTAGGGGTTCTGATCCAGAGGCTTCGCGCAAACATGGCCAAACGATCGGTCCGTCAGTCGTGCCTGCTCGCGTGTTTCGCGATTGTTGCTGGATTCTTCTTGGCTGTGCCTTCTTCTCTATCCGCCCAGCGCCCACCGCGCCGCCAGGTCGACCAAGCATGTTGGCCTGGCGGATACGGGCAAGACGGTTGCGCTTTCGGTTCGGGGAGGAACTAATCGTGACGCTCCCGCTGCGGCGCTACGACGACAATTACTGGTATGTGGCCCGCAATTCCGGCGGGGGCCTGAAATTGATAGCGGGGCCTACCGAGCGACGCCCGCGAAATTGGACACCTTTTATGGGCAGAACGCAGGTGTTCTACTTCCGGCGGGAATCCCCGGGGACTGCACATTTGGTGTTGGAACAGAGCTATTGGTCGAAGCCGATGGTTCTCGAGGTGGTCGATCAGTAAGCCCGCGGACGGTCGATTGCGAGCTGAGGCCATCGAACCGTACGTGTCCGAGCTATGGCATCATCATGTGGCGAAGCTCAAGAAGTGGTGCGAGATGTTCGCACGCGAGTGCGTACGGGCCGGCTTCTACAACGACCTCGAGGCGGGCGGGCGAGTTGCGCAACTGGATCGAGACGCGCGACGCTTACGGCGCGATCAATGTCCTGACCCTTGGCGGCTTCTGGCGCTCTTGCGTCGAGGCCGGCGAGGATTTCGCGTTGCTTGACTACCGGATCGAGGCACGGTTGCACGAGCGTTTACGGCCCGCAATCGAGCAGCTGGAGGACCTGGCACCACGCGACTTGGCGGCTTGGAAGCTTGGACGGCGCGGCGCGCCCACGGTGGCGCTGTGATCCGGTACGCGACGCGAGTCTTGCGATGAGCCTGTTTGGTCGCAAAAACAGCGAGAGCGTGCGCCACGATCTGCTGCGCAAGATTGCGAGGCGCCTGAGGAAAGCCGCTAATCATCTCCGCGCGCATAAGGCCCCGCTTCTTTTCCTTGGCGACAGCCACATCATGTATTTCCAGAAGGCCGCAGAAAGCGGGCTGTTTGGGGCCAGGGAAAGCCAATTCTGTGTAGTTTCCGGCGCGACGGCTGTGGGCCTCAGGAACCCCAACCTTTCGCAAACAAATGCCCTTGCGCAGTTTCGTGAGAAACTGGCGACCGTAACGCCGCCGGTTGCTGTCGTGATTCAATTAGGCGAGGTGGATTGTGGTTTTGTCATCTGGTATCGCGCCAGAAAATATGCCGAAAGCATACAGATGCAAATGCAGCAATCAATTGATGCTTATTTTTTTTTGTCGATGAATCGCTTGCCAAGGGCTATGATCGAATCGTTATAACCGGAGCCGTGCTGCCAACGATCCGTGACGGCCAAGATTGGGGAGAGGTCGCCGACAAAAGGCGGGAAGTAAAAGCCTCTCTGCGTGAACGGATTCAACTCACATTAGACTATAATAAAGGCCTATGTCTGGGTGCAGCAGTGCGTGGGATTCCCTATATCGACATTACCGATGATGTTTTGGATCCCAAGACAGGTGAGATTCGCGAGGAATTCCGTAATCCCGATCCACGCGATCATCATTTGCATTATGACCGGGCAGCCGAATGCTGGGCGACACGCTTAAACAAGGCGCTGACTGAATTTTGAATCTGCCCAAAGTTTCCCAGTGCCTGCTGCCAACTCTGGCCAAAGCTGCTTAGCCTCGATCAGATGGCGCGGGTTTCGGCGGGAATTCCGGTTTATTGGCGTCGGGCTTCGCTTTTTCGCTGACCGGCCCCTTGCCTCATTTCCGGCTGCGGCTTGAACGTGCTTGGAGCGCATGGCAAGCGGCTTGCCGCTCACCGACCTACTCGGTTTGCTGCAGCAGGTAGCCAATTATCGGCAGGGCGGCCAAAATTGATAGGATGCCGGCGGCCGCGGCGCCGGTGGGCCCGTGCCATGCTGTCAATGGATAGATCGCGATGGCCAGAACCCCTGCGCGGGTGGCGGCCGCGATGACGGCGCGTTCCGGTTTTCCCAGCCCGTTGAGAAAGCTTCGTCCGACCACCAGGAACCCCTGCAGGAGGCCGTAAATGCTCAGAACCTTGAGCGGAGTAACCGCATCAATCCAGGCTGGTCCGAATAACCGGAGGACGACCTTCGCGCCAAAGGCGAAAATGAATGCGACGTACGCCAGCCCAACCACGGTCACAAGCGCCATCACCGACCAGAACAGGCGTACTCTCGCGTGGGGATCCTTACGCAATTGCGCCACCATCGGAAGCGTCACCACGGAAGTGGCGAATGTAAATTCCACGACTGGCATCTCGCCCGCGCGAAAGGCTATTTGGTAGTTGCCGAGCGGGCCGGGGCCGAGCAGGTGGCCTACGACCAGATTGTCAAGTTGCTTTGCAATGAATTCGCACAGCATGGCCGACGCTAAACCACACTCCGAACGAGAGCATGGTTTTCGCGCGGGCCATGCTGAAACCCAGGCGCGGCCAATGCGGAAATAGCCAGTAGGTCAAAATGACCCGCACTACTGCGCCGACGAGCGTCGAGCACACGAGACCGCGCCAGTCGCGCCAGTAGAGCACGGCCATAAGACCGAATATTAGGCTCGCCGCAACTTCCGAAACATTCAGAATTGTCACGAAATGGAAATCGAGGTGCCGATAGAGAGAATAAAGACGCGGACTCTGAATCCATTGTAGAATTGGAAATGGAACGATGGCCCAGAAAACCGTGTAAGCGTCGCCCAAATGGAAAAAGTTGCCCAGCGGGCGCGAGAACACAACCAGCATCAATCCCATGATCAGGCTGCGCACGAGATAGGTCGTGAATACAGTGTCAAGATACGGATCGATCTCATCCTCCTGCTGCATGAGCGCCGGCCCCATGCGCGGATCGGTCGCCGCACTCAGCGCCGCACAGACCAATGTCACGCTGGCGATTACGCCGAAGTCAAAGGGTTTGAGCAACCGGGCGAAGATAACGTACCGCAGAGCGGTACCAATTGAGGCGAGTCCGCGTGCCGCTGCGGTCCAGGAAAGACCGGTCAAAAAGGTCTTGAGTACAGTCTCCCCGAGTTTTTTAGGGGCCTCCGCACGGCGGTTGCTGGCGTCCGCGGCGTCTATCTCTGGCGCTGACGCCTCCACTGATGACGCCGCCTGGTTTACCGGTTGGTGGGTCATTGTGACGATTCCCTCTCCACTACCTTTACGATTCTCGCGGCCGAAGAGAAGAGGTGTCCCCTGGGGTTCCCTTAACTTTCCGCCCCCTTCGGGCATGCATAGCAGAACTGCAGTCCGCCACTATGCGGACCTGCCCCCGAATAGCATACCAAGTCGAAGTAGAGGAAACGGCCGCGTGGTCCGGTTAAGGCAGGTGCGGACGCGGTTCATCGAATCTCAGGGAGGCCGGCACTCTCGCCGGGCCGTTTCGGTGCTGGCCGGTTTTGGACAATACCGCCAATTCAACGTCGCATCTTGCCCAAAGGATTCTGGCGAAATATAGTCGATGCGTGCTTCAGCCTGAGATTGAAAAGCAAAAGCCGGACCTTGAAAAAAAGGGCTGCGCGGCGGGCTTTTCGGTTTCCAGAATCCTCGGCAATCCCACGGTCGCGGGGCTGCTGATGGTGTGCACCGCCGCATATCTGCTGATGCTTGCTTTCCATATTCACGGGCAAAACCAGATGGACTTCAGCGCGTTCTATATCTGGGGCGATGCGCTCCACCAGGGCATAGATCCCTACAGCACTAGCCTGGTTCCTTTAGCTGACCAGCATGACATGAGCCTGGGTTGCTGCCATGAAAACGCGGCCTATGTGTTGGATTCGCCAACGTACGGCCTCTACAACAGATTCTGTTGCAATGATCGATCGAACTACCCGCCCCTCTTTATCGCCTGCTGGATGCCGGTTTCATATCTATCCGCGCACGCGGCCTATCGGCTGTGGGTGGGGTTTCAGTTTTTTTCACTGGCGGCCCTGCTTTATCTGCTGATCGGCGCCGACCGAAGCCTGCCCACGGCCACCCGGCTATCGCTGGCATCGCTCGGAGCGCTCTTCCACCCGGTGTATGCAAATATGAACTACACCCAGGTGCAGGTTCCGATACTCCTCGGGATGGTAATCGTGCAACGTCTGCTTGCCCGGCGGGCTGATGCGGGCGCCGGGCTTTTGCTGGCCTTCCTCGCGCATATGAAGCTCTATCCGCTGGCGATAGCCGGGTACCTCGTCATCCGCGGGCGGTGGCGCGCGATCGCATGGTTGGGCGTCGGCATTATTGCGGGTACCGTGCTTGCCGGATTGGTGGGAGGATGGCCCTTTGTCGCGGGATTTTCATCGATTTTGCGCAAGCAATCGAACGACATTGGCCAACCGTCGATCGCCGGCCACGTGCGGGACTTACTCCAGTGGCTGCCTTCCGGCTTCGCTCAAAAATGGACCCGGCTGATCGTCATGCTTGGGCAAGTGGCTGCAATCGCGATCGCGGGATGGTGCACATTCAAGTCAAACGCCGGGCTGCACGGCGACGCCGCGGCATTTTCGATTTGGGTGGTCCTGGCGGCCCTTCTGGGTCCAGCGTGGAGTGGTTACGGAGCGATGCTGCTGATGCCCTTTGCGCTTATCGCAGCCTGCGCCATCCGGCGCGAGCCTGTTAATCCCGCCATCGTATGGATGGCCGCTTTTACCTATGCGCTTGCCAGTTTCCCGTACCTAGTGTTCTACTTCTTCCGGCATTACATAGTTTTCACCGGATACGTTCATTTTCTGTTGCTTGGTTTCATTGCGACAATGTGGTTCGCATGGGAGGGAGGCGGGCACCCCGATCCGAGGCTTCGAAGCGGAAATTCTGGGTAATGAGCTTATGCCTGGAAAAGGCAATGTGTCGGATAGGGTGTCAACTATGCTGCGGTTCAACCGCATGATGGCGCGCGCATCGCAGCCACTGCTCGCTCTGCCGCACGGATCTCAGCAGTTCATCGCGTTCCGAAGAAGAGCCACTTGTCTCGGTGCAGGAGGAGATTTTTCGTTTTGATTGGACAGAGAACCTCGATCTCCTGAATCGTCGGACGAATTCCGTACCACTCATTCCGATACAGCCCGCGTGGACCTTGCGAGGAGCGCCGCTCGGCCAGCCAGCGACGCGCGCGCAACGCGAACCCCATCGAGTCCCGCCAAGTCCGCGGCGTCATCGTGAAGATCAGCGCTCCGCCCGGGTTGAGTACCCGCGCCGCGGTCTTAAGGTACTCCCGCAGCACCCCCAGATCGGGCAAGTGCTGAAAAACGCAGTACGCGACGAACGCATCGACCGAGCCATCCGCGATTTCCGTGAGAGCCGGTGTCTCCGCGCGATGAAACGATGCGTTGGCAGCTTCGACCGATCTGCGCGCGATCGTCAGCATCTCCACTGACAGGTCGAATGCGAATACCCTGCCCACCTCGGATGCGATCGCGCGCGTCAAGCGTCCTACGCCGCAGCCGATTTCCACGATTGTGTCAATCCGCTTGGGCTGGTAGCCAGACGCCGACTTCAGATCGTTCCAGATTTTCGGGCCCGACGCCCAGAACTCGGCGAGGTTGCGCCCCTCGTACGGACCGCCTGACGATACATACCAGTAGGGATTTTCCCGGGCTTTCTCATCCCAGAATTGACGGCTTGCCTCCAGTCCGCTCATTGATTCTGTGCACCTTCGTCTGACGTTAATCAGTCTATATTGGCACAGCGAACCGCATTGACAATAACCCGCGACAGGTATCGCCGCTGGCGCGATCGGCGAGCGTTTGCAGAAGGGAACCCGCCTGCGACCGAAATGCCGGGCGAGAAAATTGCGCCCTCGGCGCACCCCGTCGCCCGACCCGGGCGGTGCGCCCTAATTGACGTGGCCTCCGTCCCTGGGCTACCGTCAAAATCCATCGTTGCGTGTCGATTTCACCAGTGGGCGTACATGATTGACCAAGCAGCATTATCTGCATCAGTGGATGTTCCTTCATCGAGCAGCCGTTTCCAGCGCCTGCGGCTCATCTGGGCGGCCATCCGGCGCACCTACAAGCGTATCGGTCACGCCGAGGCGCGCGGGATCATGTTCGGAGCTTATTTCGTCGCCATTGGGCCGATCGCACTGGTGATGGGCGCCGGGCGCCGGCGTAGACTGCTTGTGCTGGACGACAATGCTGGCGACACGGCGTGGCGCGAGATTCCCGAACACTCACCCCAGACGCATTCGAGGCAGCAATACTGAAGCTGATGCATACGCTAGGGGTGTCCTGCTTCTTTCATGATTCAGCTGCCGCGTTGCTTCGTGATGGCGAGTTGATCGCCGCCGCGGAAGAGGAGCGATTTAGCCGCAAGAAGCATGACTTCGAGTTCCCAGCGCGCGCAATCGACTTTTGTCTGCGCCGTGAGGGAATCAACGGCTCCGACCTCGACGCGGTCGTCTTCTTCGAGAAGCCGTTCCTGAAGTTCGAACGGATTCTGACCACCGCCATGGCCGGGTTTCCCGCCTCGCGCGGGGTGTTTCAGGAGGCGATGCTCACTTGGCTCAAGGACAAGCTGTGGATCAAGAGCCTGCTGGTTCACCACCTTAAGATCGACCCGAGCAAGGTTCATTTCGCCGAACATCATCTCTCTCATGCGGCCAGCGCGTTCCTCTGTTCGCCCTTCAACGATGCCGCGATTCTCACCGTTGACGGGGTGGGAGAATGGGCCACCGCGACTTTTGGCGAGGGCCACGGCGCCGACCTTAAACTTCTCGGGGAGATTCGCTTCCCGCATTCCCTGGGGCTGCTGTACAGCGCCTTCACCGCTTTCCTGGGCTTTGAAGTCAACGAGGGCGAGTACAAAGTGATGGGGATGGCTCCGTTCGGCGCGCCTCGTTACGTGGACAAGATCCGCAAACTTCTGCGAGTTTGCGATGATGGAAGTTTCGTCCTCGATATGAGCTATTTCTCCTTTCATCATTCGCGGACGGACACCTTCAATCAGCGCTTCGTCGATCTTTTCGGACCGCCGCGGCCGCCGGGATTGCACTTCTTTACCGCCGGCATGGATTTCCCCGCCTACTTCGGCAAACCGCCCGCTGATTTCGCCGAGCAGGCAAAATGCAATCAGTATTATGCCGATATCGCCGCCAGCATCCAGGCGGTTACCGAGGAGGTCCTGCTCCGGATGGCGCGTTACCTCCACCAGCGCACTGGCCTCAGCCGGCTGTGCATGGCTGGCGGCGTCGCGCTTAACAGCGTTGCCAACGCCAGGATTGTTCGCGAATCGGGTTTCGATGAAATTTTCGTGCAGCCGGCGGCTGGGGATGGCGGCGCGGCGCTAGGCGCAGCGCTGTGGGGCTATCATGTCGTTGACGGGAATCCGCGAAAATTCCGGATGAATCACGCCTATTGGGGCGAAGAGCACTCCGAGGCCGACACCGTGGTGTACCTGCGCGCAAACGCCGTGCCTCACCAGGTTATGAGCAATGCCGACGCGCTGATCGAGCAGGTGGCCGATACCATCGAACGGGGCGGCGTGGTTGGATGGCAACAGGGCCGATTTGAATGGGGACCGCGCGCGCTGGGCAATCGCTCGATTCTCGCTGACCCGCGCCGCGCCGCCATGAAGGACATCGTCAACACCAAGATCAAGTTTCGCGAACCCTTCAGGCCCTTTGCCCCCGCAGTCCTCGCCGAACGCGCCGCCGACTTCTTCGAGCCCCGCATCGCAGGGCAATTGGCGGCTCAGTTCATGCTCCTCGTCGCCGACGTCCTGCCGCACGTCCGCGCAAAGATTCCCGCGGTCACTCATGCCGACGGCACCGGCCGCCTGCAAACGGTGACGCCCGAGACCAACCCGCTCTTTTACAACCTGATCTCGCGTTTTGATTCGGTCGCTGGCGTCCCGGTGCTGCTCAATACCTCATTCAACCTGCGAGGCGAGCCGATCGTGAATACCCCGGCCGAAGCGCTGAGTACCTTCTTGCGCAGCGGAATCGATCTCCTGGCGTTAGGCAACGTCCTCGTAAAGAAGTGAGCATGATGATAAGGATTGCACGATGAGTAAACTGCTCGGCCGTGCTCAGACTGCGGGAGAGCTGCTCAGCTTCTTCTGGCGCAACAAGTTTTGGTGGATGGCTCCGCTCGTGGTCGTACTGCTCATCACGGGCATCTTGGCTATTGCGGCCCAGACCTCTGCGATCGCGCCGTTCGTCTATACTCTATTTTAGAGCTGTGAAGCTTCCCGATCGCCTTGTTCCGCGACGGACCCAGTGAGCGATAAAGCCCTCGATTCTTTTGCTGCCCCGTGGTGGCTGAAGCTGCTCCTCGCCTCGGGAAGCTTGGTGCTGACGCTCCTCTTGATGGAGCTCTGTATCCGCCTCTTCGCGCCGCAAAACCTCACCTTTTTCGATTGGACCAGGATAAAGCGCCCTTCGCACTTGTGGGAGGGCTACGAATACATTCCCGGTGCCTATACTCCCAACTACAACGGCGTGCCGGTCAGCATCAACAGCCTGGGCTTGCGTGACCGCGAGTTCGCGATTCCGAAGCCGTCCTGCGTGGTTCGATTCCTGAGCCTGGGCGATTCTGTCGTTTTCGGTTTCGGTGTGCCGAATGAGGATGTCTATCCCAAGCTGCTCGAATCGGAACTCAACCGCAGCGCCACGGGCGATGTCCGATACGAAGTAGTGAACGCTGGCGTGGAGGGCACCGGCCTCGACTACTATTACCGTTTCCTGTTGCTCCGTGCTCCGCGATTGCAGCCCGACCTGATCCTGCTCGGCGTCACGATAAACGACATCACAACCTACCCGGAGGTTGAAGCGTCGGCTTCTGAGCCACCTGCAAGTCTGAGGAAGTCCGACGACTGGCTGCGCCCGGTAAGCGGATGGCTCGTGACACATTCACAGCTTTATCTGTGGTCCTACATGAGCCTGAAGTCTCTGCTGTATAAGCTCGGCGTGCTCGATATCAACAAGGTCCACTATTACGATTTTTTCCCGTTGATGCCGCCGTCAAAAGCGCAGTCGAGGGCCTGGAATTCAACCCTGCGCATGCTAGACAAAATCGTCGCGCTCGCGCGCGAGCGGCGCTATCCGCTAGTGGTGATCGTATGGCCGATGGACGTTCAGCTCTCGCGTCATAATCTCGAATTGTATCGCACCCAGCTTGGGGTATCGGTTGGCGATCAAGCGCTTAGCGGAGAACCACAGCGGCGAATCACGGAGTTCTGTCGAGCCAATGGCGTGCCTATGGTCGATCCGATACCCGCATTCAAGGAAGCCGATCACGGACAGCTGTTTCTGCGCAATAGTGCTATTACCTTTGATCCTGTCCACCCCTCGATAGCCGGCCATCACCTTTTGGAGCAGGTGATATTCCGGGCTCTGAACCAGATCGGCCTGCTTCAGCCGCCGGCTTCGTGCAGCAAGATCGCTCCGACCGCCGCCGCGCCGCGATAAGCCCGCCTGTCAGTGCATGGCGCGCGTGCCGGCAGGACTGACAACCCTGCTTCCGGATATACATGCTGCTCAGCCGTTAAGCCTGGCCGCTGGAATTCCTTGGCAGGGTGTTGATAAACTCGGTCTAATCCTCGGTTTCGATTTCGAGCGCTTCAACACCCTGGGTAAAAGCTGTCTTCTTACCTACAACATCTGCCCCGAAGGGGGAGACCGGTGAAAAACCCCTTTGGGGGGGACAAGAGAGAGGGAGCAGGCGTTGAATATTAATTTTTTCAACAGCCTGCTAGTGTAGCGTCCCGCAAATATCTTCAAAAAGAACTCGCACATTTTCGAGCGGCGAGCCAAGGGAGTCTCTGCTCGGGTTCCCCCTTTCCGGCCCGCAATGGGCGCTCGGTGACCCAAAACCCAAAAACTAGGACAGCGATAAGTTGAGGGATCGGCGTTTGGTGTGGTCCTCTGAGTGCGCGGAAGGAGGACCAGGATGTCGAAGCGAGGTCACACGGAAGAGCAGATTCTGCGGGCGCTGCACCAGGCGGAAGGCGGCACGAGGGTAAGCGACCTCTGCCGCGAGCACGGCATCAGCGAAGCCACGTACTACGTGTGGAAGAAGAAGTACGCAGGCTTGGGACTGAGCGAGCTGCGCGAGCTCGGGCAGCTGCGCGAGGAGAACGCGAAGCTCAAGCGGCTGGTGGCAGATCTGTCGCTGGACCGGCACATGCTGCAGGAGATCGTCCGAAAAAAGCTGTAAGGCCTCGTCACCGGCGCGAGTTGGGGCGCTGGACGCAAGCCGCCTTTGTGGTGAGTGAGCGTAGGGTGTCGAGGCTGTTGCCGATCCAACTGGCAACGCTGCGTTATCGGAGTCGCAGGGACCCGCAGACGGCACTAAGGATGCGTCTGCGGGAGTTGGCCGCCAATCGCGTGCGCTTCGGCTACCGGCGTCTAACGGTGCTGCTGAAGCGGGAGGGCTGGGCCGTGAACGCCAAGCGCATCTACCGGCTATACACCGAGGACGGGTTGGCCGTGCGAACCAAGCTACGAAGGAAAATCGCACGGCGCCAACGAGTTCCACTCCTGAGAGCGACTCGGCCACACGAGCGCCTGAGCATGGACTTCGTCAGCAACCGGCTACTCGACGGCCGCTGGTTCCGCGTGCTGACGGTGGTCGACCAGTTCACCCGCGAGTGCCTGGTGCTGCTGGTCGACAGTTCGTTAACGGGCCAGAAGGTTGCGTTGGCGCTGTCCGAGATCGTCGCCGAGCGCGGCGCGCCGGTCTCGATCACGGTCGACAATGGCACTGAGTTTCAGAGCAAGGCGATGGACGTATGGGCATACCAGCACGGAGTTCAATTGGACTTTATCCGGCCGGGCCGGCCGACCGAGAACGGATACATCGAGTCGTTCAACGGCCGGCTGCGTGACGAGTGTTTGAACGTACAGGTCTTCTTCAGCGTTGCCGACGCGCGCGACAAGCTCGAGTGCTGGCGGCAGGACTACAACCAGGTCCGCCCGCACAGCGCACTCGGCGATAGCACCCCGGAGGAGTTCGCCAGCGCTTGGCAAACCGCGGCGGCGACCGCGTCTTCGGACGGTTTGCAAGAGGGCCTCAGTTGAGCTACTGGAGGTTTCAAACCGCCGGAAATACCGGCGCTAACCGACCACGCCAGGTCGATTTCTCAACTCCCGGTCGTACTAGTTTCGCGGGGCGGATCAATAACCGACGGACTCTACTTATGATTGGCTGGAAATTGGGGAGCAGACCATCGGCAAGTACTTCCCCGACTTTCCGGCTTTGGTCCGGTTCCCCCTTTCCGGCCCGGAAAGGGGGTTAGGGGGATAGGACAGCGGCCTCCTCGAGACGATTTTTTCTGCTCCCCTTCCCCATTCTTTCTGGGGAAGGGGCCAGGGGTTAGGGCGTTGCTCTTCAAGATATTTACAGGACGCCACACTAGCGACGCCCGGCCGATTCTGAAACGAGATAAAAACGGCCGAGCAAGGCAGGCACGGCTGCCGTTCCGCGAATCTCAGGGAAGCCGTAGCTCGCGGGCCAATTCCGTGCTGTCCGCTCTTGGACGGTGCCGCCAACTCGATCTCGTGTCGCATATCAACTTTGCGACACGGAGTCTCATTGCGCTCCATCGAGCCCGAAAATCAACCGCTCCGGCAGCAGCGCGGTAATTTCGGCTAGCTCGCTCGCCAAATGAAATGCGTCATCGGCGCGAAGATCGTGCGTTGTTACGCGACAAAATGTTCCATCTTGGAACATCAGTGAACACCTCGTGAGCATCGACGGAATGACGGGCCTCCAGCGGCAGAGAAGTTGCTCCTTGAGAGATGGCGAAGTGCACATCGACTCAAACGGGGGCAACTATCATGTCGAATCGATACCAATACTATACATCATTAGCTATTCCATCATTAGCTACTACCATTACGGGCTAAATGTTCTAGTCTGTAGTACTAATATTGTATTCTCTTTCCCTGATTTGCGGATCTCCCGCCTTTGCTCAAACAGTTGTCGACGGCGGCTTGACCGCTCCAGTAAGTGGGCTGGACGTTAAGTTCCAATCTGCTGGTGAACGGCGATTTCTCTCAGGGAACCATCGGGATGGAAATTTCCGAGCGCCTGCTTCGCCATCGATCCCGCCACGCCGGCGCCCAACGGCGCGGCCAGCTTGGAATTGAGCAACCCCGCGACTTGCGGCTAAGACCGCTCTGATCGCGGTAAACTCGCTCGGTCGTACAGCGGCGGAGAGATATTACACGCTCAGCGGCCAGCTCAAGACTGAAAATCTCGTCGGGCGCGAAGTCTTACGCGGGCGCGATGTTCGATCTATTCGGCTATGGCGATTCGCCTGTCACGAAGGGCACCACCGACTGGACCACCACGACTCTGCAGCATGTGCCCGTTCGTCAGGCAGGGCTACTTCCGTTCGGCTGCAGACCTACGGCAAAGTGCCGACCGGGAATGCATGGTTTGCAAACATGTCGCTGCAGCAGGAGATACCCCCGCTGCTACAGGTGTTTCTGCTGTATCCGAACTACCGCGGAATGATGTTTTCGGATCAAAGCCAGGTCGCAGCCATGGACCTGGTTGTAACTCCGCCTGCCGGAACCTCGCTGTCGAGCCTTCGCGTCGAAATCGACGCACTCGACTCGGGCGGCAACACTGTAGCCAGCCGGACCTTTACTCCCAAGTCGGCTGAGTTCACGGGCGCCCTCGACATGGGAGCCCTGCCGCTTGGGACCTACCAGGTTGCGGGGATACTCGAGGATTCCAGTGGCAACGTGCTGATGGCGCAGAGCCCCTATTCGATCGTCAAGCTCGATGCATCTTTGCGCTCGGGCATGAAGGCCTGGATCGACCCGGCCAATCTCGCGCATTTCATCGACGGCGATCCTCACTTCGTGCTCGGAATCTACGACACGACCGGCTATTCGTACAGCCCGTCGTACTACGCGGCGGAACTTGCAGCGATCGCGCAGGCGCCGATCAACATGATTATCAACTTCTATCTTTGCCAGGCGCCGACGCAGGCGATTACCGCATACACCACTGCGATGAAGCCGTTTGGAATTACCTTTCTGCCCGACGTGAGCTATTTCTATACGGGCAGCCCGTGGTTCCCGTGGGGTGTCGCCAAAGAGTTTGGCACCGACGATCCGGATCAGCTGATTTCCGATGACGTCTCTGCGTTCGCCTCCGACCCCGGGGTGGCGGGATACTACGTTCGGGATGAGCCGCGGGTCAGTGCGCAGCCGAAAACCTTCCACCAATATTCGTTGATCAAAGCCAATGATCCTTCGGGCTTCAACCTGGCGGTCCTCAACCGCCGGCTCGACCTCCCGTTCTGGAAGGACACGGTGGATGTCTTGGGCGTTGATTCCTATCCGATCATTTACCCCAGCGGGAACAATCTCGCCGCAGTCGCGAATATGACTCGCGCAGCGTTTCAGGCGGGACACGGCTCGCGCCCGGTGTGGACCGTCATCCAGTTCTTCCAGGCGACGGCGAAATCCGCATGGCCGACCCAGCAGCAGCTGCACGACATGAGCTGGATGGCGATCGTCGAGGGAGCGACCGGGCTCTTTTACTGGTCCTACGGCGAGCGCGCACTGGGCTGGGTGAAGGACCCGGCCGAGCGCACGGCGCTTTACCAGGAACTGATCAACGTGACCAACGAGATCAAATCGTTAGAGCCGGTGTTGCTCAGTCCCGACGCCGCAGTGATCACCGCGAACTCCGCGCCGGGCACCGTGTTCACCAAGACCAAGGTCGGCGCCGATGGAACCCGTTACTTGTTCTCGTACAACTACACCGCGTCGGGTGTCACTGCCGAGTTCACGCTTGCGCACCCGGCCGCCAGCATCATCGACTACGACACCGGAGTCGGCACTGCGCCCGACACCAGCACGACTTTCTCCGAGACATTCGAGCCCTACCAGGCGCACATCCTTCTCATCAGCGATTCCCCGCCGTCGCCGACGCCCATTCCAAGCCCGACGCCGACGTGGTCGCCGTCGCCAACGACCACCGCGGCTCGCACATCCACGCCACGACTCCGACTCGCACCGCCACGCCTACTCGCACGGCAACGATGACTCCGCACTCGTACAGCCACGCCGAAGCCTACTGCCACGCCCACACCCGGCAAATTGTCGGTTATACCCATGAATTTGAAATTCGGCCATCAGAGGCTCGGCGCCACGAGTCCGGCCAGAACTTTGAAAGTAACCAACCGCGGCCAAGCGGCGGTGAGGTTTACCGCAATGTCAGTTACCGGTGACTTCGCGCAAACCAACAACTGCGGCGCCAGCTTGGCTGCGCATGATACCTGCACGGTCAGCGTCACCTTCAGGCCGACTGCCCCGGGGAAGCGAACCGGAATCTTGCCGGTCGAGGACAACGCCATCAATAGTCCGCAGTTGGTTCATTTGAGCGGGACAGAAATCGATCGGGACTAGCGCCCTCGATCGCCCGCGCCGAACTACGGCGGCGGGAACCGTCGCGACTTGCGCAACTCGGTGGCCTGCCTTGCCGCTACGGATTTCTCGCCGGCCGATTTGTCCCGGATTCGTTTCTACATTATTTTGAATAGTTCGTAAGAATTGGTATTATTTCATACATGAAAAGTATGAAAGCCCGGGTTGCCGAGCGCGGCCAGGTGACCATTCCGAAACGGCTCAGAGAGCGGCTCGGGGTGAAGCCCGGGACGATCCTGGAGTTCAGCGAAGAGTGCGGGCGCCTGATCGCGGTCAAAAGCGAGGGTGCGGATCCGGTCACCGAGGTGTACGGATGCCTCGGTAAGAAGATCAACAGTGATGCCGTTATGGCGCAGCTTCGTGGCAGGCAGTGATCACCGCCGTTGACACTAACGTCCTGCTGGACGTGTTCGGTGCAGACCCAAAGTTTTCTCCGGCCTCTGCACAGGCATTGCGCCGCTGCCTGAGGGAAGGGGCGTTGGTCGCTTCAGAAGTCGTATGGGCAGAGATCGCAACGGTGTTTGGTGATGCAGGAGGTTTTCGCGATGCCATGCGCAAGCTGCCCGCCTCTTTTTTGCCGATGACTCAAGAGGCGGCAATCAAGGCGGCGGAGGCTTGGCGCCGGTACCGAGCAGCTGGAGGCCCGCGCGACCGGATCGCGGCCGATTTTCTGATCGGCGCTCACGCCCTGGTCGCTGCCGATCGGCTGCTGACCCGCGATAGAGGTTTTTACCGTCGATATTTTGCCGGCCTGCGGGTAATCGATCCCACCACTGGGCCCTAGGCCGTCGCGGTAGCAACGAATTGGCGAAGCTGGACGCTGCGCGAGAATCGCAAGCGTTCGCGTTATTCCAGAAACGCCAGTTCCTCTCAGTGGCAGGCTACACGCCATTGGCCCTTTTGTATCGATAACACCCATCGTGTCTCTTTTCGTTCCATCCGGTCTGGACTCGGCGATTGCATTGCTCTATGAAGCATCTAACGCGTTTGTACGAAGTCCGGCGGGCGGCCGCGTGGCACGTTCGATGCTCCGTTATCGAAGCCAAAACGCCGATTAACTATGCGATGGCGACTCTCTCGAGCCGCACAGCGAGGAGAAAACAGGCCGATGGATACTTACCGTGAACTCAACACCGGGGTCCCGAAGGAGTACGAGGCGATCCGCGCGGCCGCTCATCGCTTCGCCAAAGAAGTGATGCGTCCGGCCGCGATGGAACTGGATCGGATGGCCGATCCCAACGACGTCATCGCGCCGGGTTCCCCGATGCGGCAGGTTATGAAGAAGGCGTACGGCCTTGGCTATCATGTGTCGGGGATGCCGGTCGAGGTCGGCGGGCTGGGGCTCGATCCGCTCGGCAGCCACATCCTGCACGAGGAACTCGGCTGGGGATCGGTTGACCTGTCGATCGCTATCGGAGTCTCGGGTTTTCCGGCCATGGTTGCCGCCGTCGCTGGCAATCCCGATCTGTTCCAAACCTTCGTGAAACCGTTCGTCGAGGACCGCGAGGCCAACTTCATTGGATGCTGGGCGATCACCGAGCCCAGCCATGGATCCGATCAGCTGATGGTGGGAACGCCCGAGTTTCACGATCCGAAGGTGAAGGGCGAAGTTGTCGCCCGTGTGGACGGCGACTCCTACGTGATCAAGGGCCAGAAGGCGGCATGGGTTTCCAACGGCACCATCGCGACTCACGCGGCGCTGTTTCTCAGGATCGAATCCGGCAAACCGGGTGGTCCGGCGGGAATGTCCGGCGGCGGCGTCGCAGTGGTTCCACTGAACCTGCCCGGAGTGTCGAAGGCCAAGCCGCTGAACAAAATGGGGCAGCGCGCGCTCAACCAGGGCGAGATTTTTTTCGAGAACGTGCGCATCCCGCGCCATTACATGGTCGTGAACTCCGACGCCTATGAACAGTACACGATGATGACGCTGACCATGGCCAACGGCGGGATGTCCACCGCATTTACCGGGCTTGCCCGGGCCGCATACGAGGTCGCGCTGGACTATTCGAGGGAGCGCGTGCAGGGCGGGCGCGCCATCTGCGAGCATCAGTTGGTGCAGAAGCGCCTGTTCGAAATGTTCACCAAGGTCGAGGCATGCCGCGCGCTGTCGCGAGCCGTCACCGTTTACAACAGCTCGTCGGGGACGCCTTCGCTGCAGCATGCGATCGCCGCGAAGACCTTCTGCACCCAGGCCGCATTCGAGGTGGCCAGCGACGCCTTGCAGGTTTTCGGCGGCAACGGGCTGAGCAAGGAATATCCGATCGAGAAACTGTTCCGCGACGCCCGCGCCTCGCTGATCGAGGACGGCACCAACGAGGTTTTGAGCCTGGCCGGCGCGCGCCACATCCTGGCCGAGGCCAACGGCCACGCGCACGCATAGCGGTTGCGGCCGGTTTTGGACAAACGCGATGGAGGTCGCCGATGGCGCGCGCACAGGGAGCGATTGAGCAGCTGATCAGAATGCGGGTGAAGCAGCATCCGCACGAAACCTGGCTCAAGTTCAAAGACCAGGAATTTTCGTGGGAGCAAGTGCTGAGCAACATTCATCGCGCCGCCAACGGCTTGCTCGCGCTTGGCATCGCACCCGGCGACCGCGTGGCGATCATGATGGGGAATCGCCCGGAGTTTTTGTGGATACACTTCGCGATCGGTTTCATCGGCGCGGTCAGCGTTCCCGTCAACACCTCGCAGCGCGGCGTGACATTGCATCACGTGCTCGCGGACTCCGACTCGGCGGCGGTGATCTTCGAAGAGGCGCTGCGCGATTCGGTGATGGCGGTAAAGGACTCGCTCCCGAGCCTGAAAGCCTGCGTGGTGGCCGACGGCAAGGCGGGCAAGGGAGTTGATACGACTCTGGATGCCCTGATGGCGCATCCCGATCGCGAGCCCGCCGTCGAAGTCGGCTCAGCCGCCGGCGGCGCAAGCATGATGTACACCTCGGGTACCACCGGGCCTCCGAAAGGGGTCATCGCCAGCGGCGGAGATAGCACTGCGCTCGGCGCGGTGCTGGGCGCCCTCAAGCTGCGTCCCGGCGAGACCATCTACACCGCGCTTCCGCTGTTTCACGGCAACGCGCTGATGATCTCGGGATTCGGCTCGATGCTTCTCGACGCGAAATTCGCGATCGCCGAACGCTTCAGCGCGTCGCGATTCTGGGACGAATGCCGCAAGTACCACGCGGTCGAGTTCAACACCCTGGGCGGCATGATTCCGATTCTGCTCAAGCAGCCGCCGCGTCCCGACGATCGCAACCACGAAGTGCGGGTGGTGCTCTCGGCAGCATGCCCGCCATCGGTGTGGAAGGAATTCGAGGATCGCTTCGGCGTCAAGATCGTCGAAGTTTATGGAATGGTCGATTCGCCCGGTTTCCTGATGAACGACGTTGACCGGGTCGGGTCGATGGGCAAGCCGGTCGGCGAGGTCGAGTTCCGCGTGGTTGACGACAACGACAATCCCCTCCCGGCGGGCAAAATCGGCGAGCTCGTCTTCCGTCATCCCAAGGGGCAGCTCAGTCATTATCACAAGCTTCCCGACGCGACCGCCGAGGCATACCGCAACGGATGGTTTCATTCGGGCGATCTCGCCAGGACCGACGAGGACGGCTTCTATTATTTCTGCGGACGCAAGAAGGCGTCGATCCGGCGGCGCGGCGAGAACATTTCCGCCTGGGAGATCGAGACCGTCGTCAATCAGCATCCCGCAGTGTTGGAGTCGGCGGCCTACGCGGTGCCGTCGGAACTGGGCGAGGATGAAGTCAAGATCGCGGTCGTGCTCGCGCCCGGCGCGAAACTTCGCCCCGAAGACCTCATCGAGTTCTGCCGCGATCGGATGGCTTACTACGCGGTGCCGCGTTTCATCGAATTTATCGCCGAGCTGCCAAAGACCGGCACCCAGCGCATCCAATACGCAGCCCTGAAGGCGCGCGGCGTCGCCGGTGCGTGGGATCGCGAGCAGGCAGGCATCAAGGTCGAACGATCGCGCACGCCCGCATGAAGCAGCCGCCATCGAGGCGGCGCAATGGTGATATAACTTCCGCGACCCGGGGAGGGACAATGGAATTTCAGGAATTAATCGGCACTCGGCGTTCGATTCGCTTCTTCGATCCCAAGCGGCCCGTCGAACAGGAAAAGATTCAGAAAATCCTGGAGGCCTGCCTCGTCGCTTCATGCGCCGTCAATGCGCACTGGCTTCGCGCAATCGTCGTCAAGCGCGACGACATACCCAAGGCCGAGCTCGAGAAGCTCAAGAACCCGGTGCAGGCCGTCGTTATCGAACTCGCCCCGGTGCATATCTACTTCTATGCCGACCTCGGCGTCGTCAATCGGGTCAAGGGCGCCCGGCTCAAGGAGTTGGTCGAGAAAAATATTATGGGGCCGACTCACGGCTGGAGCACCAAGTTCGTCGATGAGGTCGTGTATCCGTATATTCTGAAGCCGATGACCGAATCGCCGCATTATCCGGTGATGGCCGCTTTCGATTGCGGCATCGCCGCCTGCCAGGGCCTGCTGATGGCATTCGAACAAGGGCTCGGCGCGTGTCTCACCGCGTTCGCCGCACCGATCATCGGCGCGATTACCAAGCCGCCCGAGGATTGGTTCCCGCTCTACCAGCTCAACATCGGCTACTCGCTTGAGTCTCGCGAAGCGGGCGGGCAGCGGCCGCGGCCAGCGTTCGAGGAGCAGTACTTCCTGGGCAAGTATGGAAATCCGTTCCCGCGCGATCCCAAGGTCGTCGAGGAACTGAAGCGAACTAAAGTGCTGCAAGCGCCGGCGCCGCTACCCGGCCGCAAGGAGGAACTCCGCCGCCTCGCCAGGCAGCTCAATCTGCCCGAGTGATCGCGGCGAGTCTCGCGCGCGTCCGCGGCTTAGCTAAATCGCGAAGGAGTAGCCTCCATTTACGGGAATCGTCTGTCCCGTCATCCAGCTCGACGCATCGGACGCGAGGAACAGCACCATGTTGGCCGCGTCTTCCGGCTCGCCCAGGCGCCGGATCGGGTAATGGCGCAGCACCTTTTTCGTGTACTCTTCCACCTCCAGCATGCGCGCGGTCATCGGCGTGCGCGTGGTGCCAAGCGCCACGCAGTTGGCGGTGATTGAATAGCGGCCCACGTCC
Organism: Binataceae bacterium (SeqCode); assembly: GCA_963722605.1. Classification (GTDB taxonomy): domain Bacteria; phylum Desulfobacterota; class Binatia; order Binatales; family Binataceae; genus Binatus. Next base: position 184,243 of record CAVRNO010000003.1, read on the forward strand.
TTGGCGATCGCGCGGATGAATCCTGCCGCTCCGGCCTTGGCTCCGGAATATATTTCGAGATTGGGCTCGCCGACCCGGCCCGCGTCGGAGATCACGGTGACGATTCGTCCATAGCCGCGCTCGATCATCCCCGGCAGCGCCGCGCGGGTGCAGTTGAGAACGCCGAAAAAATTGGTCAGGAGCGGTGCCTGCCATTCATCGGGCGACTGCTCCCAAAACGGCCTGCGCGGAATGTTGCGCGGATCGGGTCCGAAATTCCCGGCGTTGTTGACCAGGATATCCACGCGTCCGAGCGCGCGCACCGCCTCCTCGAACGCGCCCATCACGCCCGCGAAATCGCTCACGTCGCAGCTCGCGGCCAGGCCCTTGCATCCGAGCTTTTCCACTTCCGCCGCGACCGCCTTCGCGCGCTCCTCGTAATAGTCATTCACCACCACGCCGCCTGCGCCGTTGGCGGCCAAGTGCAGGGCGATTTGCCTCCCGACGCCCTGTCCCGCGCCGGTCACCAGACCGATGCGCCCCTTGAGATCGAGTATTGAGCCCGCCATGGTTTGCTCCTTCATCGAATCGCCGATTTCCCCGCCAACGCGCGCGCGATGATCAGCTTTTGAATCTGAGTTGTACCGTCCGGCATCGTCAGCATCCGTGCGTCGCGCATGCATCGCTCGACCCGGTTTTCGATCGCGAGTCCGTTCGCACCCATGCACTGGATCGCGGTCGACGCGACTTTGACCGCGGCTTCCGTCGCATACCATTTGGCCATCGAGGTTTCCACGTCCGCGCGTCCGCGCCGGAGCGCGAGGTAGGCGCGATGGCATAGCAGGCGCGCCGCGTCGATCTCGGTCGCCATCTCGGCCACCATCGCCGCGACCAACTGATGGCGGATGATTTCCTTGCCGAACTGTTTTCGTATCTGCACGTACTTGAGCGCGATTTCGTACGCGCGCCGCGCGATCCCGACCGCCATCATCGCGGTGCCCGCGCGCGCATGCGAAAACAGCGAAAGCGTGCGCCCGAACGCGCCTTCGGATGACACCCGTTCGCTGCCCCATCCGCCGAGCACGTTCGTCTCCGGCACTTCGACATCGCTGAAGAACATTTCCGAGGTCGGAAACGAGCGCAGCCCCATCGTCTGGATCTCGCGGCTTTCGAACGGGGACTCCCGCCGGTCGATCACGAATTGGCGGAATCCCGCGGGTCCTTGGGCAGGATTGGTCTGCGCCAGCACCACCGCGACGTCGGCGACGCTCGCGTTGCTGATCCAGCTCTTCGAGCCGTTGATCACCCAATGGTCGCCCTTGCGTTCGGCGCGGCTGCGGATCCCCGACGGATCGGAACCGGCTTCCGGCTCGGTGGTAGCGACGCATCCGATCAGATCGCCTTGAGCAAGCGGCCCAACCAGGCGGCGCGCCAGATCGGGATGAGCAAGGGCGGCGATCAGCGAGGCCGCGCCGGCGGTGATCATCGACATCCCGGCCAGGCCCGGGAAAGTGGCCGACAGCTCTTCGTTCTGGACGCATCCGATTATCGGATCGGAGCCGCCCGCAAGGATGCCTTCGCTGCCCCCGTAGCCCCACGGGATGAGCATCTTGAGCATCGGCTTGGCGCGCTCGGCGGTCATCTCGAGGTCGCCCCACCGGTCGTCGAGCGGGCGGACCTCGGCGTCGAGGAATTTCCGCAAGCTGTCCCGGAACATCCGCTGCTCTTCGTTCAATTCAAAGTCCATAATTGCCTCTCCCGAGCGTCTCGAATCGGAACCATTCTTTCTCTTTCACTGGGTGCAGAGGTCACCCCTGACCGTTGGCACGGCTGGTATTAAGAGACCGCGCGCCCGTGGCAGTGGCCGCGCGCGACAACGGAGCGCGGCCTTAACGGTGGGTGCAGGGGTCACCCCTGCCGGCGCGCCTTGCGTTTGCCTCCGAGTCCGCCTTTGATGACGTCGTCGATCCACGACATACCCGCCATCATCCGGGGAAACCCGACCGTGGTCATGGCGAGCAGCGCGACCTGGCGGACCTCTTCGGGCTTGGCTCCCGCCTCCAGCGCGCGCCGAGCATGGGAATGGACCGCGCCCTCCTGTGCGGAGGCGACCGCCATCCCGAGCTTGACGAGCTGGACCTGCTTTTCGTCCAGCGGGCCGGCCTCGGCTAGCATACGTCCGAGATCGTCGTAGGCTTTGCTGATTGCCGGAAATTGCCGCCTGAAATCCCGATATCGCCCCGGTAGCTCTTTCATCTCAAAAGCACCTCCAACGGGCCGTCGGCAATGCCTAGGCCCAGTCAAATCTCAACGCGCATATCAGCAGGAAATAGTTCTGAAGGATAGGCTCGCCAGGGGTTTGCGATTGCGCCGACGCGGGCTATAAACGCCGATGAGAGAATCGACCAAACATGGAGCAAATCACATGGCCAGCGGACACGTATTGAAGGAAGTCAAAGACGGCGTCGCAACCGTCACGCTCAATCGCCCGGAGAAACTCAACGCATTCTCGGGCACGATGGCGGCGGAGCTTTACGGAGCGTTTGCCGAATACGACAAGGATGACGACGTTCGCGTGATCGTGGTCACCGGCGCGGGCCGTGCGTTCAGCGCGGGCGCCGATTTGTCGAGCGGCGGCAACACGTTCGACGCCGACGCGCGTAAGGAGCGCCGCCAGCGGCCGGCGCCCGTTATTCGACCCTGGAACGTGCGCAAGCCGATCATCGCGGCGATCAACGGGCCGGCGGTCGGAATGGGAATCACGCTGCCGATGCAATGGGACATCCGGGTCGCGGCCGAGAGCGCGCGAATCGGATTCGTGTTCGTGCGCCGCGGAATAACTCCCGAGGCGCTCAGCCTGTGGACCGTCCCGCGAATGCTCGGACTGGCCAGGGCCAACGAGCTGCTGATGACCGGGCGGATTCTCAGCGCGCGCGAGGCGCTCGAATTCGGAATCGTGAGCCACGTATGGCCCGACGCGGAGTTCATGACGAGGGTGCGCGAGATGGCGCTTGATATCGCGCAAAACACGGCGCCGGTGTCGGTCGCGATAACCAAGCGGCTGATCTACGCACTGCTGGCGGAGCCCGAGGCGGAGAAGGCGCAGGCGGTCGATACCAAAACGTTCACCTGGGCCGGCAAGCAGCCGGATGCGTACGAAGGCGTCAGCGCGTTCGTCGAGAAACGCAAGCCCAAGTGGAAGATGAAGCCGTCGAAGGACATTCCCAAATTTATCCCGGCGATCAAGTGATCGATCCGCCGGGCGACGGCTCCGGCGGCGCGCGGGCGCGCCGCGCGGCGCGGCGGCGCGAGGCGGCGATCCTGGCGGCGCTGGCGATCGGCGGCGCGGTGGCCGAGTATCCGCTCGCGCTGGCGATGAAGTCGCTCGACCGATCGCAAATCGGACACGCGCTCCCGTTCCTCGGCGTCGCTTTGGTGCTCGCATCGCTGATTCCGCTGGCGCTTCGACTCAACGGCGAGCTTAAGTTGCCCGGCGCGCCGCTGATCGCGGCAAAGATCGCGGGTGAGAAAGCCCATTTCTCGATTCGCAGCCTGGTGAGAATCTCGATCGGCTACGCGATACTGGCTGCGGCGGCAGGTGCGGCCGCGCTGGTGCTTGTGATCGTGCCGCTGGTTTTTATTGCGCACGGCGGCGGGGCCGTCAGCCTCCCGAAGCCGCCGATGCTGACGGTGGCGCCGGGCCGTATCGCGATCGTCGGCGCGTTGGTCGCAATCGCGGCTGCGGTTAGCGAGGAGATCCAGTTCCGGCTGGTGCCGTACGCGATCCTCGGATGGATCGCGCGGCTGATATCGCGCGACGCGGGCGGCTATCCCGGTCGCCGCGCGCTTTGGATCGTGACGATCGTCCAGGGCTACCTGTTCGGAATAATTCATCTGGCGCCGCTGGCCGGGACGCTGTTCCATGGCGCGCCGGGGCTTCTGATCGGCGGATTGGTGATGCCGCAGACGTGGGAGGGCGTCGTGTTCGGGCGCCTGTATTTGCGCCGCGGACTGGAAGCCTCGATGCTCGCGCACGCGTCGATGGATGTCGCGCTGTTCGCGCTGGCGGCGATCGGAATGCTGGGATCTCATCCCGGCGTGCGATGACCGCGGGTGCTTACGATAAAAGAAATGGTGGGTTGAGCCCGGGGGTCGAAACTCAGGCCGGATTTGCCCGGCGATTCATCGTGACGACCGCGGCTCCTCCCAGCCCGAGATTGTGCTGGAGGGCGACCTTGGCGCCTTTGCCGCTACTTCGCCGTGTAAACCACTTCCCCGCCTACGATCGTTTTGAGCGGCTTGACCTCCTTGAGGCCCTCCGCCGGCATCGTGAAAATATCGTCCGATAGCACGACCATATCGGCGTATTTTCCAGGCTCGAGCGAGCCCTTGACCTGAGCCTCTCCCATCGCCTTGGCCGCCCAAAGAGTCCACATCTTAATTGCTTCGGTAACGGAGATTGCCTGCTCGGGATGAAACACACCCATGTCCGAGTGACGGGTCACTGAAGCCCATATGCCGAGAAACGGGTTGATATTCTCGAGGTAGATCCCGGTTAAATCAGTGCTCCCTGCCGGTTCGAGCCCGGCGTCAATCATTGCGCGGTAGCGAAAGCCGGTATCTGCGCGTTTTGCGCCCATATTGTCGAAGTTCGATTTGACTAGATCCAGCAACCACACCGGCTGCGCTGAAATATAAAGACCGTGCTTCTTCATCTTTTTGGCGCGCACCAACTGCTCGTCGGTGAGCTGAAACGTCCCAAAGTGTTCGATCCGCATTATGGTTTCGGGCCGTCCCGACTCGATCACCTTTTCGTAAGCGTTCAAGCCGACGTCAGTGGCGCGGTCGCCTGAACAATGGTACATACACAGCGCGCCGGCTTTGTTGGCAATGGCGGCAAACCTATCGGCGTGTGGCTGGTCGGTGACTAGAATGCCCTTATTGCCGGGCGGGTCGGTATCGAAATGCCCAACATACGGCTCGTACATGTAGCCTGTGCGAGCGTCGTTTTCGCCGTCTATCCAGGCCTTTATCCCTGCGAACCGATACCATTGCCGGTCCACACCCTTTGGCATGTCGAACTTGCTCAAATCCTCGGGCATGTCCTCGCCGTCGGCCGATGTCCAGACCGAAATCGTGTAACGAATGGTGGGCTTGGTTGGCAATTGCGCGACCGCTTGGAGAACAGGCAATGCCTTGGCGGGGGTAAGTGCGAGAACCGACGTAAACCCGTTCGCATTCCAGAAGTGCTGAATGCTCTTGGTATAGTAGCGCTCCAGCTCGGCCGGAGTCGGGTTGTCCGGGATATCCGCCAAGGCATCCGTCAGCACTCCGGTAGGTTCGCCGGACTGGTCGAGCATTACCGAAGCGCCGTGCGCGAGCCTCTTCGTGCCCTTCTTGATGCCCAGCCTTTCTATAGCCAGAGAGTTAACCATCGCCATGTGACCGCCGTTGGCGAGCAGCAGGGGGTTATCCGGAGCTACGGCATCGAGCTCAGCTTTGGTCGGGATACGCTTCTCGACAAACTTGTTTTGACTGGCTGAAGCGCAGGCGACCCAAATCCAGGCGCCCTTTGGCGTCTTCTCTACCGCGCGAGCTATGTTAGCCAGCGCCTGCTTGACTGACTTGGTCCCCGGGTAGCGGTCATCCACCCAGTCTTCTTTCAAATAGATGGATTCCATCGGGTGGCAGTGGGCATCGATCAATCCAGGCACCACGGTCTTGCCACCGAGGTCCACCATTCGAGTCGAAGGCCCCGCAAGCTTCTTTAGCTCGTCGGTCGCGCCGACGCTCAATATTTTGCCGTCCTTGACTGCGACGGCACTAACTATCGACCCTGCGGGATCGAGCGTGACAACCTTGCCATCAAAGTAAACCAGGTCTGGCTCAGCCGCCGGCGCCATGCGGGCAAATGCCCCCACCACGAGGGCGACCATCGCTACGCTAGCCAGCAGACGTTTCGCGAAGGTTGCCGCACTCGTGTGCATAGGTACCCGCCTATCGGTCCCGATCATGCCGAGCTAATGGCTGTTGAGCGCGCGAGCCCTGAAACTCAGGCCGGATTCGCCTTGCGATACATCGTGACGACCGCGGCTCCTCCCAGCCCGAGATTGTGCTGGAGGGCGATCTTGGCGCCCGCAACCTGCCGCTTGTCCGCCTGGCCCCGCAATTGCCAATTGAGTTCCGCGCACTGCGCCAGGCCGGTTGCGCCCAGGGGATGGCCCTTGGAGATCAGCCCGCCCGACGGATTGATGACCACTTTGCCGCCGTAAGTGTTGGCGCCCGAGTCAACAAATTCACCGCCCTTGCCCTCGGGGCATAACCCCAGCGCCTCGTAAGTGATCAGTTCGTTGCATGAGAAGCAGTCGTGGAGTTCGACCACGTCAACGTTCTCGGGTCCCATACCGCTTTGCGCATAGACCTTGCGCGCGGCCGCCTTCGACAGGTCAGCGCCGACCATCTTGATGCAACTACGCTCGGAAAACGTGCTGGCAAAGTCAGTCGCCATCGCCATCCCGAGAATCTCGACGGCCTTGTGCTCGAGGCCATGCTTCTTGACGAAGTCGGCGCTGGCCAGAATCGCCGCGCCCGAGCCGTCAGAGGTCGGGCAGCACTGAAGCTTGGTGAGCGGCTCGTAAACCATTGGCGCGCCGAGGATGCCTTCCAGTGAATATTCATTCTGGAATTGCGAGTAAGGGTTGTTCACCGAATGCTTATGGTTCTTCCATCCGATTTTTGCGAACTGCAACGCGGTCGTGCCGTAGCGCTCCATGTGCTCGCGTCCGGCGTTGCCGAACATCTGCGCCGCCGGCGGCGCCGGCGCGAAGCCGCGCAGCGCGGCCATCAGCTCGATGTGCTTGTCCATCGGATTGGTGCGGTCCATGTACTTGGCGCCGAGCGAGCCCTTCTCCATCTTCTCGAAGCCGAGCGCCATCACGCAGTCCGCGATGCCGCCCTCGATGAATTGCTTGGCCATGAACAACGCGGTCGATCCGGTCGAGCAGTTGTTGTTGACGTTGTAGATCGGGATGCCGGTCATCCCGAGTCCGTATAGCGCGCGCTCGCCGCAAGTCGATTCTCCGTAGCAGTAGCCGACTACCGCCTGCTCGACGTTTTCGTAGGAGATCCCGGCGTCCTGCAGAGCCTTGGTGCCCGACTCCTTGGCCATGTCGGGATAGTCCCAAGCCCGCGAACCCGGCTTCTCGAACTTGGTCATGCCAACGCCTACGACGTAAACTTTGCGTCCCATATTTTTTCTCCCTGAGGGCCGCACTACGCGGCCGTGGCTACTAAAAACTCCAAAGGCGGCAAAAAGTCCAGAGTCTTGAGGTTCAGCGCCGTGGCATCGCCGGCACGCTCACCCGGTTGGGTTATTGAGGAGGCGCAGCAGAAATCACTTGCGGGGGAAGGATTTGAACCTTCGACCTCCGGGTTATGAGCCCGGCGAGCTACCAGACTGCTCCACCCCGCCTCGGCAGTGTATCTGCCGGTCGGTCGGCCGGTCAACATCGAACGCATCGAAATGCGCGCGCATGTGCGCAATCTCCGCTCTGAGCATCGAGCCGCCGATCGCGTCGCTGGCGTCGAATCCGATCCGGAACTAGCCGGCGAGAATCCGGATGCTGCAGTTGCGATGTTTAATCCCGAATTCGATGATTTCTTTTTCGGTCGGGGTTGCGCCCGGCTTTGCGTCGGTCAGCATCAACTGCTTCGCGACGGCGTTGTCGATCCCGTCGGCCTCGACGTCAAGGTTATGGTCGTCACAGATGATAAATGCCATTTTGTTAAAAGCACCTCGAACGGACAACGCTACAAGATTTTTGCACAGATTTGAACCGCGCGGCGGCGCACTCCCAAGACGCAATTCGTGGTAATCGTAATCGAGATGCGCGCACGCGCGAGGCGGGAAGCGCAAACGCGGGAGGTCGATGCAAATTGAGCCTAAAGGGAAAAGCCGCGGCAATCGGAATTGGCGAACTCAAACCGGTCAAGGAACCCGGCGAGCTGACCGCGCTCGGGCTGACGGCGCGGGTGGCGGCCGAGGCGATCGCGGACGCGGGGCTGGAGAAGAAAGACATCGACGGCTTCCTGGTCGGCGTGCCGTTTTCGGACCCGGGGATGATTTACCCTGCGAGCGCGGCCGAGGTGCTGGGGCTGAACGTGCGGATGCTGAACCAGGTCGATATCGGAGGCGCGAGTCCGGCCGGGATGATTTGGCGCGCGGCGGCGGCGATCGACGCCGGGATGTGCAACGCGGTGCTGTGCATCGTCGCGGATTTGAACAAGGTCGGCGACCAGCGCCCGCCGGTGATATCGGTGCAGCGCGAGTTCGAGGCGCCCTACGGAAATCTCGGCGCCAATTGCGGCTACGCGATGATCGCGCATCGCCATATGTATGAATACGGCACCACGGCGCGGCAGATGGCGAAGGTCGCGGTCGATCAACGAAGCAGCGCGCTCAAGAATCCACTGGCGACGTTCAATGACAAGCCGCTTACGATCGACGACGTGCTGAACTCGCGGATGATCGTCGATCCGCTTCATCTATTTGAAATCGTAAGTCCGGTGAGCGGCGGCGCCGCGGTCATTGTCGCGTCGCCCGAGCTGGCCAAGCGCGCAAAGAATCCGCCGATATGGCTGTTGGGGGCGGGCGAGTACGCCAATCATTCGACGATCACCTACGCGCCGTCGATCACCGAATCGCCGATCAAGCCGGCCGCCGAGGCTGCGTTCAAGATGGCGGGCCTGCAACCGAAAGACATGGACCTCGCGTGTCCGTACGACTGCTACACGATCACGGTGATCGTCACGCTCGAGGACGCGGGCTTTTGCAAGAAGGGGGATGGCGGGCCGTTCGTGATGGAACACGACCTGACCTACGCGGGCGACTTTCCGTGCAACACGCACGGCGGACAATTGTCGTTCGGCCAGGCCGGGCTGGCGGGCGGCATGAGCCACGTGACGGAAGCGATAAGGCAGTTGATGGGGCGGGGCGGCGAGCGCCAGGTCAAGGGTGCGGCGCTCGGCTACGTCAACGGCAACGGCGGAATCATGAGCGAGCAGTCAAGTCTGGTGCTGGAGCGCAAATCATGAGCGAGTACTACAAACCGCTTCCGAAGCAAACGCCAACCAGCCGGCCGTTCTGGGAGGCGGCCCGGCGCCACGAGCTCACCCTTCAGCGGTGCGGCGCGTGCCGCGCGTTCATCTACTATCCGCGCGATCGATGCCCGAAATGCTTCTCGGACAATCTCGGCTGGGAGCGCGTGAGCGGGCGCGGCAAGGTGTACAGCTACACGGTCGTGCGGCGGGCGTCGAGCCGGGCGTTTGCCGACGCGCCGTACGTGCTGGCGATCGTCGAACTGGCCGAGGGACCCCGCATGACGAGCAATATCATCGCGGCGCCGGAGGACGTGCGGGTCGAGATGCCGGTCCAGGTCTTTTTCGACGACGTGACGCCGGATCACACGCTGGTGAAGTTCAAGCCGGCGTAACTGGTCCGCGCTCACGCCAGCAGGACGGCGACGATTCCGGTCAGGAAGATCCCGTCGAAGGTGCCGGCGCCGCCGATCGATGCGACCGGCGCGCCCAAATCGCGCAAGTTGCGCAGGTTGAGCAGGTCCGCGCCGATGAGCGTGCCGACCACGCCGCTGATGAATGCGACGGCGTCGCGATGATGTCCCGAAGAGCCGAGGAAGTAGCCGCAGGCGGCCGCGGCGATCGGCGGAATCAGCATCGGGGTCGCGATTCCCAGCCCGGGAACCGGGATCGCGAAGCGATGGACAATCGCGGTAACGATCGCGACTCCGATCAACGCCGGCACGATTATCGCCGGCATTTGCATCAGCAAGTACGCCGAGATCAGCACGGGAACGATCGCACCGCCGACATTTACCGCGACGATCGTCGAGTCGGTGGCGTAGCGAATCGGCACTCGGTAGCGGATGCCGAAACTGCGGATCACCGCGGCGGGATGCGGCCGGCTGGTGGCAACACGGGTGATGGGAATATTGATGTAGCTGCCGACGAGACTCACGAGCAAAGCGGTGAATGCCAGCTCGGGCGGCAGCCCGATCATTACGAATGCGTAGTTGATTACGTGGATTTCGAGCAGGACAAAAAAGAAGGCGAGGACGAGGAAGAAGACGATCGCGTAGAAGGCGAGAAACGGTGCGAAAAACACGGCGCGATGATAGCAGGCCGCGCGCGCAGAGCGAATGTCAGGAAATCACGGGGCGGGCCGCGATATTGCGGGCCTATCCTGGCCGCGGCGCAAGCCGGGGAAAAAACGGCGGCGCGAGCCGAGCGCCTCGGCGTATCGCCCGCCCATCGCACGTTCCTCGGCCGGAATTCGCACGGCGAGAATCAGGGCGTTGCCTAGCGAGAACGCGATCGCGGTGAAGATCGCGCCGCCGATCATCGGCACTGCTGCGATCTCGATGACGACCGCAAGATAGTTGGGATGGCGCATGAAGCGATAGGGTCCGCCGGTCACCGGGGCGCGGTCGGGACTCACGATGATTCGCGTGTTCCATCGATCGCCGAGAGTCGCAACCGCCCAGTAGCGAAGCGCTTGCGCGACGACTTCGGCGCCCAGCGCCAGCCACGCGATCGCGGGCGCAATCGCGTGCGGAAAAAACGCCGCCTCGGCTGCGCACGACACGACGAACAGCGCGTGAAACACGACCATCACGCGATAGTGCGCCTGCCCGACTTCTACCGCACCGTGCTGGAACGCACGGCGCGCGTTGCGGCGCGCGCGCTCGAGCTCGAAGGCACGCTCGACGATCAGCAGCGCCAGGATAAGCAGATACGTGCGAAGCGAGATCAGCACTTAAGCCCGATCACCATTTCAGGAGGACCAGCTCGACCGAGAACCCCGGACCCATCCCGATGATCAGGCCATAGTCGCCGGGTGCGGCGGCGTTGTCTTCGAGCAATTCATCGAGGATGAACATCACGGAGGCGGACGAGAGATTTCCCACCGATTGCAGCGAGCGCCACGAACGCGCCAGCGCGGCCTCGGGGAGCGCCAGCGCGCCCTCGATGGTCTCGAGCACCTTGGGACCGCCGGCGTGCGCGATCCAATGGCGGATGTCTGCGCGGTCGATTTGTTGCGTCGCAAGGAATGAATCGACTTCGTCGAGGATGTTGGCGCGAACCAGGTCGGTGAGCTTCGACGACAGGACGATTTTGAAGCCGCTGTCCACGATCTCCCAGCCGAGAATCTCTTCGGTGTTTGGGAAGACCAGCGAACGCGTCGCGATTACCTGCGGGCCGGTAGCCGCGCTGGCATTACCGCCTATCAGCATCGCGGCGGCGCCGTCGCCGAACAGGCCGGACGCGATAATGTTGGCGATGGAAAGATCCTCGCGCTGCAGCGTGAGCGAGCACAACTCGACCGACAGCAGCATCGCGACTTCCGACGGATACGCGCGGATGTAGTCGGCGGCCCGCGCGGTGCCGGCCGCTCCCGCCACGCACCCGAGCCCGAAAATTGGAGTGCGCTTGATTTCCTTGCGCATCCCGAGTGCGCTGATGACGCGAGTGTCGATGCTCGGAACGGCGATGCCGGTTACGGTGACGAAGAATAAATGATCGACGTCGCGAGGCTTCAGCCCGGCGCGTTCGAGCGCGAGTTCGGCCGCCACGGTTCCGATTTCGGGCGCAACCCGCAGCCATGCGTCGTTGGTCTTGGCGAAGGTGTCGAGCGGGATGTATTCCTCGATCGGCAGGGCAAGATGGCGCCCGGTGATTCCGAGCGCGCCCTGGAGTTTGTTGAAGCGGCGCAGATCCGAGTAGCGCCGCTCCCATAGCTCGCGCAGGCGCGAGGTCAGTTGTTCCTGATCGACGTAATTGCCGGGCAGCGCGGTGCCGGTTCCGATCACACGGGGCGAATCGTTGCTAATCACTGATGGTCGCATGGCGCCCGAGTCGCGGGACTCGCGGCGAGATTGCTGCTTCTCCTTTGCTGCCTTGCGAACCCTAACACGATCCATCGAGCTAGAACTATACGGTCAGGGTTCGGTTCGGGCGTGTTTGGCGCTATCAACAGGACCAACATTATTATACCGCTCTTGTGCCCCGCGCTGCATCCGTTAAGATCACCCCTCAATTATGCGATCTGAAGAACGCCGCGAACTGCTGGTGATGCTTGCCCGGGAGTCGTATTTCGAGCGCCAACTTACGCTCTCATCGGGGCGCGCGTCCAGCTACTACGTCGATTGCAAACGCACGCTGTACCTTCCGCGCGGTGCGTACCTGGCCGGAGAACTGATGTTGGAGCTCGCAACGGCGGCGGGCGTCGAACAAATCGGCGGCCTGGCGGTCGGCGCGTTGCCCGTGACCGACGCGGTGATGGCCGCGGCGCATCGCGCCGGCGTCGATATTCGCGGTTTTTTTGTGCGCAAGGAAACCAAGCAGCACGGGCTGCAACAAATTATCGAGGGCGCGTTCAAACCCGGGCTGAAGACCGCCGTGATCGACGATACGATCACGACCGGAGGATCGAGCCTGCAAGCGGTGGCTGCGATGCGCGAGGCGGGGGCAAACGTAATCGCGGCGATCGCGCTGGTGGAACGCGGCGAAGGTGCGGTCGAGGCGTTCGCGCGCGCGGGATTGAAGTATTGCTGGGTATTTACCGCGGAAGAGGTGCGCGCCGAGCGCGCCGCTCATCGCGCCTGATGTCACTTTTTACTGACGATTCGATCGAACGGAACCGGCCGGGCAGCCCATGAGGTCTTCAGCAATCAACGCCGACACCGCAGTCGCGGCGATTTTCGGCGATCCCGTCGGACATTCCAAGTCGCCCGCGATGCACAACGCCGCTTACGCGGCGCTCGGCATGAACCGAACCTACGCGGCGTTTCGCGTCACCTCCGAGAATCTTGCGGCGGCCCTGCGTGCGATTCATCCGCTCGGCATCATCGGCGTAAATCTGACCGTGCCGCACAAGGAAGCTGCGGCCCGGCTGATCAAGGACCTCAGTGGAGAGGCGCGCATGCTCGGCGCGGTAAATTGTGTCGTGAATCGGCGCGGCGCGCTGCGCGGCGACAATACCGATGCACGCGGGCTGGAGCGCGACTTGCGCGATCTCGGATGCGAGTTGCGCGGGCGGCTTGCGATCGTGATCGGCGCGGGCGGCGGCGCAGCCGCATCGGTCCTCGCGTGCTTCCGGCTGGGCGCGAATCGGGTGGTGATCGCCAATCGCACGCCTGCTCGCGCGGTGGCGCTCGCGCGGCGCTTTTCGGCCAAGGGCGTGGTGCGCGCGGCCGGTGAGCCACGCGGCCTGGACGCGCTGATGGACTCGGAGCTGCTCGCCGGCGCGCGATTGATCGTCAATGCGACGTCGATGGGTCTGACGACGGGGCGATTCGCGCGCCTCGACCACAGTTCAACCCCCGGCGATTGCCTGTTCTACGATCTGATCTATTCGCGGGAGCCGACCGCGTTCCTTGAGCCCGCAATTGCGGCCGGCCGGCGCGCGGTCGATGGTGCCGGGATGCTGGTGAACCAGGGCGAACTCGCGTTCAGGTTGTTCAATCGAGTCGCGCCGCCGGCGGGCGTGATGCGCGCGGCGTTGTTCAACGAGCTGGGCCGGGCAGGAAGTTAGCTACACGCAGCGGCCTAGCCGAACATCTCCTTGAGCTTGTCCACGAAGCCCTTGGAGAGCGGATGGTTGACCGCCTTGCCGTCGAGCTGGGCGAATTCCTCGAGTAGTTCGCGCTGGCGCGGGGTCAGGCTGCGCGGCGTCTCGACGATTATCTTGATCAGCTGATCGCCGCGGCCGTAGCCGTGAAGGTCGACGATGCCCTTGCCCTTGAGCCGCAGGATTTTTCCCGATTGCGTGGCGGGCGGAATCTTGAGCTTCACTTTGCCTTCGAGCGTCGGCACTTCGATCTCGGTGCCGACCGCCGCCTGCGGGAAGCTAATCGGCGCCTCGATTATCACGTCGTTGTCCTGGCGCACGAACATCGGGTGCTCTTTGACGTGAATGACGACGTAGAGATCGCCTTGCGGTCCGCCGCCGTAGCCGGCCTCGCCCTCGCCGCGCAGCTTGAGCCGCGAGCCGTTGTCCACGCCCGGCGGAATTTTTACCGCGAGCGATTCGTGCTTGCGGATTCGCCCCTGTCCCTGGCACTTCGGGCACGGGTCGGAGATGATCATGCCCTCGCCGCGGCATTGCCCGCAGGTGGTCGAGATGGAAAAAAATCCCTGCTGCGTGCGGACCTGGCCGCTGCCGCGGCAATTGGGGCATTGGCGTGCGCCGCTGGAGCCGCCGCGGGCGCGCGTGCCGTTGCAGGCCTCACATTGAGTGAGGCGTTGAAACTTTACGACTTTCTCGATCCCGCGCGCCGCTTCTTCGAACTCGACCTCGAGATCGTAGCGCAGGTCGTCGCCGCGCCGGGTGCGCGAACGCGAGCGTCCGCGGCCGGTGCCGAAAAAATCGCCAAAGATGTCGGAAAAAACTTCCTCGAAGCCCTGGCTGAAGTCGAAACCGCCAAATCCGCCCGGACCCTGCGGCCCCTGGAAGGCGGCGTGACCGAAGCGGTCATACTGCGCGCGCCGCTCGGGGTCGGAAAGGACCTGATAAGCCTCGTTGAGTTCCTTGAATTGCTCCTCAGCCCCTTTATTGCCCGGGTTGCGATCGGGATGAAACTGAATGGCGAGACGGCGGTAGGCCTTCTTCAGTTCGTCTTCGCCGGCGCCGCGATTGACACCGAGGATTTCGTAATAGTCGCGTTTATGTGCTGGCGGCATCGCGCAAAGATTCTATGCGAACATCCGAGGCGACGCCATTGTCGGTTCCATACGAGCGGGGCCGCTTGCGCGGCCCCGCCTGTCGTTACTGATCCTTGACTTCTTTGTAGTCCGCATCGACTACGTCTTCCTTGGCGCCGCTTTCGCCGTTCCCGCCCTGAGCGCCGCCTTGCCCGCTGGCGCCATCGTGCGGGCCGGCGCCGGCTTGTGCTCCGGCGCCTGCCTGGCGAGTCTTGCTGTACATCGCCTCCGCCAGTTTGTGCGACGCATTGGCGAGCGCCTCGGCGGCGCGGTTCATCTCGTCGGCGTCCTTGGACTCGAGCTTGGTCTTGGCCTCCGCCAGCGCGTCCTCGACCTGCTTGCGTCCCGCCTCGTCAACCGCGGCGCCGTGTTCCTTGAGCGTCTTCTCGGTCGTATAGATCAGGTTGTCGAGCTTGTTGCGCGCCTCGGCCTGCTGGCGGCGAGCATGGTCGTCGGCGGCATGCGCCTCGGCCTCGCGCACCATCTTCTTGATCTCTTCCTCGTTGAGTCCGGACGACGCGGTTATCTTGATCGACTGCTCCTTGTTGGTGCCCAGGTCCTTGGCGTGCACGTTCACGATTCCGTTCGCGTCGATGTCGAACGTGACTTCGACCTGCGGCATTCCGCGCGGGGCAGGCGGGATTCCGATCAAGTCGAACTGGCCGAGCAGCTTGTTGTCCGACGCCATCTCGCGCTCGCCCTGGAAGACGCGAATCGTGACCGCAGTCTGATTGTCCTGCGCGGTCGAGAACACCTGGCTCTTGCGCGTCGGGATGGTCGTGTTCTTTTCGATAAGCTTGGTGAACACGCCGCCAAGCGTTTCGATTCCGAGCGACAGCGGAGTCACGTCGAGCAGCAGCACGTCTTTGACTTCGCCCTTGAGCACGCCCGCCTGAATGGCGGCGCCGATGGCGACCACCTCGTCCGGATTGACGCCCTTGTGCCCTTCCTTGCCGAACAGGCGCTTCACCCGCTCCTGCACCGCGGGCATCCGGGTCATGCCGCCGACGAGCACGATCTCGTCGATCTGGCTCGCCTTGAGGCCGCCGTCGCGAAGCGCGGTCACGCACGGCGCGTCGAGCCGGTCGAGCAGGTCGGCGCATAGCGCCTCGAGCTTGGCGCGCGACAGCTTGATGTTGAGATGCTTGGGGCCGGCCTGATCCGCAGTGATAAAGGGCAGGTTGATGTCGGTCTCGGTCACCGTGGACAGCTCGGTCTTGGCTTTTTCGGCGGCTTCCTTGAGCCGCTGCAGCGCCATCCGATCTTTGCGCAGATCGATCCCCTGGTCCTTGCGGAACTCGTCGGCCAGGTAGTCGATGACCCGCTGGTCGAAATCTTCGCCGCCCAGGAAGGTGTCGCCGTTGGTCGCCTTGACCTCGAAGACTCCTTCGCCCAGTTCGAGAATTGAAATATCGAACGTGCCGCCGCCGAGATCGAACACGGCGATCTTTTCGTCCTTCTTCTTGTCGAGACCGTATGCCAGCGACGCGGCCGTCGGCTCGTTGATGATCCGCAACACGTTCAGGCCCGCGATACGGCCCGCATCCTTGGTCGCCTGGCGCTGGCTGTCGTTGAAGTACGCGGGCACGGTGATGACGGCCTCGGTGACTTTCTCGCCAAGATAATCCTCGGCCGTCTGCTTCATCTTTTGCAGGACGAACGCCGAAATCTCCGGCGGGCTATACTTCTTGCCGCGCAGTTCGACCCACGCCGCGCCATCCTCGTTCTTTACGACCTTGTACGGCAGCACCTTTAACGCTTTCTGAACTTCGGCGTCGTCGAAACGCCGGCCCATCAGGCGCTTGATTGCAGACACCGTATTGGTCGGATTGGTGATCGACTGGCGCCGTGCAATCTGACCCACGAGCCGCTCGCCTGCTTCCGTAAATGCGACGACCGACGGCGTCGTGCGGCTGCCTTCGGAGTTGGCGATAACTACGGGATCGCCGCCCTCCATAATCGCGACGCAGCTATTCGTCGTGCCCAGGTCGATACCGATTACTTTTGCCATTTTCCTAAAGACCCTCTCATATCGAGATAATCATGCTTCAGTCGTTTTCAATGTCGGAGGCGTCATTTTCGCCTCCGTTTCGCTTTCCGGAATCGGCTTCCGATCTCCTTCGCAACCGACACGCGGGCCGGACGCAAGGTGCGGTCGCCGATCAGATAGCCGCGATGAAATTCATCGACGACGGTGTTCGGCGGATGCGCCTGCGACGCCACGTGATCGACGGCTTCATGCCGATTGGGATCGAACGCCTGGCCGACCGACTGTATCGGTGTCACGCCTTGCGCCCGCAGGAAATCGATCAGCGCCCGCACCGTCATCTCGACGCCATCGACGATCGTCCTGGCGTCATTGCCATTGCGGGCGGCCGCGAGCGCGCGCTCGAGATTGTCGATGATTGGCAGCAGATCGCGCAGGATGGCTTCGCGCTGGATGCGGATCGATTCCTCGCTCTGCTGGCGGATTCGCTTGCGCGCGTTTTCAGAGTCGGCGAGCGTGCGAAGATATTTGTCCTTCAGCTCGGCGATTTCCTTGTCTTTTTCGGCGATCTGCGCGCGCAATCGAATCCAGATCGCCTTCGATTCCCGCCGAGGTGGGGCTGCCCTCGCCATGCGCTGATTCAGCGCCGCCGTCCGCCTGACCGAAGCCCTCGTCCATGGCGGGATTTCCGTCCTGGGGTTGCTTGTGTCGTTTGCTCATTTGATGAATCCAGACCGAATTAAAAATAAGCACGATTTACGCTCGTGCCAGTACCGGCAAGGGCGGAATCGTTGGATTTTCTCCGATTTTTGGGCCGGTACGGCCTCTACCAACCCGGGGGAATGAGGAGAGCGGGCAAAGCGGGGGACTTAATGCTCCATCAAGCGCGACAATGCGCGCGCGGTGTACTCGACCAGCGGTATCACCCGGTCGTAGTCCATCCGCACCGGACCGACGATCGCCAGGCTGCCCAGCGCGCTCGAACCACTGGCGTACGACGCCGCAACCACGCTCAACGACGACAGGCGCGGGTCGTAGCTCTCCGAGCCGATCGACACGGTGAGCCCGGCGTGGGTAAGGCTGCGCTCGAGCAATTCGAGCAGCGCGGTTTTATCGTCGAGCGCGCGCAACAGCTCGCGCATCTTGCCGCGATCCGAGAATTCCGGCTGCTCCAGCGCCTGGATGCTGCCCTCGACGTAAAGCTCGGGACGCCCGGCCCAGTCCGCGATCGCCTCGCCGAGTGCGAGCGCGTCGTGCATGAAGCGATCGTAATTGGCCCGCTCCTGGCGCAATTGCGCCTCGATCCACCTGCGCGCCTCGTCGAGCGTGCGCCCTTCGAGCGACTCGTTGAGGTAGCGCGCCATGCGATCGAGTTCGTCCTGCGAATGGTCGCGCTCGGCGTCAACGATCCGGTTCTGCATCGCGCCTTTCGCGACGACGAAAACGGCCAGCACTTGTTTGTCGCGCAGGCGCACGAAGTTGACGCGCTCGAGGATCGAGGCCTCCAGCCGCGGCGCCATCACCAGCGCCGCCTGTCCCGTGAGGATCGAGAGCAGTCGCGGCGTGTCGCGCAGGGCTTCACCCAGGTTGCGCGCGGCGGTCGAATAATGGAACTCAATCTGCGCGCGATCCTCGAAGCCGATTCTCATCGCCGCCGCTAGATGATCGACGTAATAGCGAAACGCCTTCTCGGTCGGGACCCGGCCGGCCGAGGTGTGCGGCTGACGCAGGTAACCGCTGTCTTCCAGCTCGGCCATCATGTTGCGCACCATCGCGGCACGCACCCCCAGCTGATGGCGCGCGACGATCTGCGCCGAACCGACCGGCTCGGCGGTCGAGATGAACTCCTGCACCGCCGCGAGGATTAACGCGTGCTGCCGGTTCGAGAGCGTGTTGCCTGAAGATTCCTGAGTCATCTCGTTGGCGCCGGCCCACGAAGTTCGCTTGCCGATTCCCGCGGCGCGGCGCTTATTTCAATTCTGTTACGCATCCAGCGATACATTCAAGCGCCATCGTGACGCAATGGCGGCGATTTCAGCCGTGGCGGGCCGGTATTCAGTGACGTAGGATCGATCCCGATGGCGCGCAAAGCCAAAACGATCCAGCCGCGGCGGATATACGTCCCGGTGGTGCCCGCTAATGCGTCGTGGTTCGAGAGCGACAGCTACGACCGGCGCACCTGGAATGAAATCGTCGCCGACGCGCCCTCGATCGCCGATCTCGCCCAATCCGGCGAGCGGCTGGTCCCTCATTTCGGCGCACTGGTGCAGGACCTCTTTTTCGCCTTGTTCAAGATGAATCCGGTATTCCGCAAATCCGCCGAGGTGCGCCACGCGGCCGCGCTCAACCGCACCATTCTGGAGCAAATCGTCCCGTCGGCGCCGTTCCAGGCGCTGCGATCGCGCACCGCACTCGAAGAGGACAAGGCCGCGATCGCCGCGATAGTGATGAGCGAGCATGCGCTCGAGATGATGAAATCCGAGAAGCTCATCAATCGCGGTGAGATGCTCGATCTGTGGGATATCGCGCGCCAGGAGGATGACCTCGAAGCTCGCGCCGAGGCGGTCAAGGCGGCCAACGAAATCCAGGAAGCGAAAGACAACGAAAACGAATCCGCTCCCGGCGATGAAATAAAAGAGCGGGCAACGAAAACGGACAAGGCGCTCGCGGAGATGGCCGACGCGGCCGAACGCGCGGCCAAGGTCTCGGAGGCGCGTCTCAATCAGAAGTCGCGGCAGTTCGAAACTCAGCTCAAAGGCGCGGATCAGAGCGCGCTCAAGCGCATGCAGCTCAAGACCGCCGAGCTTGCCCGGGAAATCGATCAGGCCGCCCAGGACAGTCACGACTTCAGCCGCGAATTCGGCCAAGGCGGACGCGTCGCGGCGGGCGCGCGGCTTGAGCTCGGGCGGCGTCTGGCGCGAAACAAGAAACTCGGCGAGCTGGCGCGGATGGTCGGGCGGTTCAAGCAGGATGCGCGCGCGCTCAAGCGCAAAACGCTCGAGCGTGGCGTCGCCGAAGCCTACGACATCGAGCTCGGCTCCGAGCTCGGCCGCCTGATTCCGGCCGAGCTGCTTGCGATGCATCATCCCGTGCTCAAGCGCGATTTCCATCGCCGCGTGCTCGAAGGCGCCGTCCTTCAGTACCGGCTGCGCGACGACGAGCAAAAGGGCAAGGGCCCGATGGTCGTGTGTATCGACGTGAGCTCCTCGATGGAGGGCGACAAGGAGATGTGGTCCAAGGCCGTGGCGCTGACGCTGATGGATATCGCGCGGCGCCAGCGCCGCCTGTTCCGCGCCGTGATGTTTTCCTCGGGCGACGCGAGTCTCAAGGTGCTTGACCTCAATCGCGAGCGGCGCTATCAGCCCGACTTGAACAAAGTCGTCGAGATGGCCGAATACTTCCCCGGCGGCGGCACCGACTTCGAGGCCCCAATCGACGCTGCCGTCGAACTGCTTGGCGAAAAGAAACTCAAGCGCGGCGACATCGTGATTATCACCGACGGGGAATCGCAGGTCAGTCCGGATTGGCTGGCGCGGCTCGGCGAGCGCAAGCACGATTTGGATTTCACGATATTTGCGGTGCTGGTTGACGTGGGCTCGGCCGAGATGTCGTCGCTTGCGCAGTTTGCCGATCGAATCACCTCCGTCAAGCGCATCAGCGACGAGCACGCCCGCGACATCTTCGTGCAAATGCAATCATGAAGCCGGCCGATCGCGAAATCGCTCTCGAGCCGGTTGATCGGCACAATTACCGCAAGCTGTTCACGATGCAGCTTCGGCCCGAGCAGGCCAGTTTCGTCACTCCGCCGCGATGGACGCTCGCGCGATGCTACGTGCGGCTGTTTGGCGACGGATTCGAGCATCTGCCGCACCTCATTCTTGCTGCCGGTGAGGTGGTCGGATACTCGACTACCGTATGCGACCCGGCCAGTGCCGATGATTATTGGATCGACGACATCATGATCGATGCGGCGCATCAGGGTAAGGGCTACGGACGCGCCGCGGTGGCCAGGACGATCAGGATGATCGCCGCGCGCTACCCCCGATGCCGCGCCGTGCAGCTAACCTGCTTTCGCACGAATACCAACGCCGCGGCGCTGTATAAGAGCCTGGGGTTTGAGCCGACCGGCGAAGTGGACAATGAATTCGGCGAACCCACCTACAAGCTCTCCGGCGCAGCGCTGGCGAAGTTCCGCAAGTAGCGCATCGGAATCCTGGCGGGTTCAGGAAAAAGAAAAGAGCCGGTCGTTTTCGACCGGCCCTTTATAATTCAGCCTGTGCTGCTCGCGATTACGCGGCCGACGCCATCTGCATCACGCCGAGCTGCTGATACCACGACTCGGTGCGATCGTTGATCAGATCGATTTGCCGCAGGCATGGAATGATCGTATCGACGAACAGGAACGAGTTGAACTGCTTTTCCATCTCGCTCTCCGCTTGCGCCCACGCCGGGTTGCGATGCATCTCGTCCTGGAGGTCCTTCATCGAGATGCCGACCTCCGCGAATACCGCCTCGCCCGAGAGGAAGCCGTCGATTGGCTTGCCGTCAACGATTTTGGTCACCATCATGTCGCAGGCGGTGAAGGCGAAATCTTCGAGGTCCTTCTTGTCCTTGCCCTTGAGCTTGGCGACGGCGTCGCGCAGCGCGAGCATCCCGAAGCCGACGTGGCGCGTCTCGTCCTTCATGATGTATTCGAGCAGTTCCTTGAGCAGCTCGTCCTTGGTGTCGCGCTGCATGAAACGGAACGCCGCGAGCGCCAGTCCCTCGGCCACGATTTGCATCCCCACGTACTTCGGCTCCCAACGATCGTGCTCCAGGGTTGCGCGCAGGAGGCGCTCCAGCGTGGGATCGATCGGGTAGATGCGATCGAGCTTGGTGATGTACTTGCGGAAGCCTTCCACGTGGCGCGCTTCGTCGAAGACCTGGGCGGCCGCATTCATCTTTGCGTCGAGGTCCGGCGCCGCGTCAACCAACTGCCCGCAGACCATCAGCGCGCCTTGCTCGCCGTGCAGGAATTGCGAGAGCCGCCACGCGGCGAACTTGCGCCCGAGCTGCTCCTTGTTCTCTTCGCTGAGTGATCGATAGAGCTCGGTCTGGAACATCGGCATCACGGTCATGTCCAGAACTTCGTTCTCGATCGGGCGGTCCCAGTTGATCGTCGTCGAGACGTTCCACTGATCGCGCTTGGCGTTCTCGTACAGCCGATCCATCTGCGGGAACTTCACGCTGTAGTCCCAGTGGAAAATGCTTTCCAGTGGCGTGCTGATAACGGTGCGGTCTTGAGCCATTGTACCAATCCTCCAGATTCAATTTTTCACTGGGCGCCGAGCCGTGCCGCGCGCTCGAGTCCGCCCAGGGCAAAATTTACGGTGACGTTTTTCAGTTCCGCGTGCGAAAGATCGCTGCTCGCCAGCAGCCATGAGATCGCCTGCGACAGCATCCCGATCGTGAGCTGCGCAATCGCATCGGCGCGCCCGCCGGCCGCCGGAGCCAGCTCGTCGCGCAGATCGCCGATGAATACCTCGTGGACGCGGACCATCAGATCCAGAAACGCGGGGCTGTGCCCGAACACGATCCGAAACAGTTCCGGCGCCTGCGCCGCCGCGTCGAGAATCGTGTCGATCGTGATCTTGAGTTTCTCGGCCGGCGTATGGACGCCCGCCTTCGCCTCAGCAAGTTGGCTGCGCAATTCAGCCGCACCGTGCTCGATCAGATCGATAAAGATTTCGTTCTTGGTCTTGAAGTGCAGGTAGAAGGTGCCCAGACCGACGTCGGCTTCGGTCGCGATGTCGGCGATTCGCGTCTGATGGTAGCCCTTGGTCGAGATGACGCGTTCGGCCGCCTCAATCAGATCGCCGCGCGTCTTCTCACGGCGCCGATCAAATCGATTCGGAGAGTCGGCGAATTGTCGACTTGTTTGACCCATTCAGGCTGCTTTTAGTCGAAAATGAATTGCGAGTCAATCACGATTGCTGATTCATTACTGAAGAACGATTCATGAATGAACGGCTCCTCGAATCCGGGAAAGCGAGCCAAATCATTAAGGAAGTTTGAGCCAGCGGGGAGCCTGAACAAGCGGTCAGCGGAGCGGAAAGGGCGGTATACCGCTACGGCGCGCCGCCGCCAGAAGCACCCGATTGGTCCGGAGATTCCTCGGGTGGCGCGTTCTCGGCTCCGGTGTCCTGGGTCGTCTCGGGCACAACCACCGGCTCGGGGAAATCCGATGTGACGTTGCAACACAACAGGTAACTGCTGCCCGCCCGGGGTTGAGCGTTGTAGGCCTGAAGCGACCCATCGGCGAGCACCTTGACCGCTTGGTAACTGGTCGAGCCCGACTGACGCTCGATCTGAAAGACGTAGTAAGCGCCGCGATCGAGCGGCTCTGGCGGTCCTTCCTCGGGAAGTATCTGGGTGAAGTAGGTGGGCGTTTTCGCGTACTCGATACTCTTCAGCGAGTACTTGGCCGCACCGACGCCGGTGATCGAACCGAATGTGCTTTCGTCGGCTTTGAACTCCCAGATCGGAACTCCGCCGTCGAATCGCACCACCGACTCGGTATGCGATGCGTCACGCTGATGATTTGCGATCACTTCGGCGCCGAAGTACTTGATCACGGTCGCGCGCGCGAGCGCATCGCCGGGACGCCGGTAGCTGATCGCGACGTTGGCGACGGGAGGCGGCAGCGGTTCACCTTCGTTGGCGTTGGCCGCTTCGTCGAGGTCGGTGTCGTCGCCGGTACCCCACAGCGACTTGACGGACGAACATCCCTGCGTCGCCAGCGCGAGCGTCAAAAGCATTGCGGCAGGCCACAGCAGCCATCGCCGTTGCCGCAGTGGTGCGCGATCGAGAATCTTCATCGCCACCTCGATAGTTGAGTTGGACCGGGAATTGCCGCCGCTTTGTAAGTAGCCATGTCTATCGGGTAGTCTCTCCGACCTGTGACAAACCGGGATTTGAGCGAAAAGATTGGCCTTCGTCCCCTGTTAATCTACGCGCAGGCGCAGACCGGCCTCAACCTGTGCGCGACCCTGCTCGGGCTTCACCTTCTCTATTTCTATACCGATCGCAAGGGGCTCTCTCCATCGCTGGCCGGGCTTGCATTTTTCCTGGCGCTGGTGATTGACGCGCTGACCGACCCGTTGGTTGGCAATATTTCCGATCGCGCGCGCTTCAAGTCGGGACGGCGCCGGCCGTTTTTCTTCGCCTCGATCCCGATGGCGCTATGCTACTACCTGCTGTTGTCGCCGCCAGCGCTCGGCGCCGGCCTGTTCGTATGGTTTCTTGGATTCTACTTCCTGATGCTCACGTCGAGGAAGTTTTACGAAACCGCGTACGGCGCTCTGATGCCGGAACTCACGCTCGACTACGACGAACGCACCAAGCTCTCGACCTTCCGCCAGTTGCTCGGCACGGTCGGCGACATCAGCGGAGCGCTGCTGCCGTTTGCGGCTTCGTATCTGTTCGCGCGCGGCACCGATTTCAAAGTCACCGGCGCGATCTGCGGCCTGGTGGCCGCCGGCGGCGCGATGCTTGCGTACACGGGTCTTCGCGAGCGCACCGAATTTTCCACGCACGAGCGTTCCAAGCTGTTAGCCTCGCTCAAATCGGTTGCCGGCAATCGCCCGTTCGTCATTCTGCTGATCGCCACCACGCTGGCGGTGATGGCGATCAACATTCCGACCGTTCTGATGCGCTTCCTGGCCACGTACTGGTATCACGACGAGAACGCGGCGGCCCGATGGCTGATGGCGTACTTCGTGGGGTCGGCTGTCTCGTATCCGTTCTGGTTCAGGATCACGGTCAGATTTGAAAAGAAGCCGGCCTTTGTGGTCGCGATGGTCTGCAACGCGATGGCCTCGCTGCTGTTGATGCTGGTGACCCGGCAAAGCAATTTGGCGCTCTATTGTTTGATGGGACTCAGCGGATTCTCGGCGATCGGGATTTGGGTCACGCAAATTTCGGCGTCGGCGGACGTGATCGAATGGGACCAGGAGCGTACCGGCCAGCGCCAGGAGGGCGCGTACGGCGGAATCACCTCGATGTCGATAAAGATGGCGATCGCGGTTTCGCTGCTGCTGGTCGGCCCGGTGCTCAGCTGGGTCGGTTACAAGCCCGGCGTCGGCGCGATCACGGAGCGAGCGGGCGAGAATCTGCGCGCGCTCTTTGCGCTCGGTCCCGCGTCGCTCTACCTGATGAGTGCGCTGGTTTTCTCGCGCTATCCGATCACCCGCGAGAGCCATCGTGCGATGCGCGATCGGCTCACCGCGCGCAACAACGCCGCCGAAGAAGAAAGAGCGGAATCGATCGCGTAGATCCGAATTGATCTGGGTGATTTGATTCACTTCCCGTAGTCATGAAAATCCGCCTTCTCAAACTGTTGTTTTGCTCGTGCGGAATATTTCTGATGGCTGCGGGTTCAGCCCCGCGCCCTCTGACGGTCTTCTATACGGAATTTGAAATCGAAACCTATGTACCAGTAACTGAACAGAATATTGTGGATAGGGCCAACTACGTCTTCGTGATTTATGACGCGAAACGTATTGACAGATTGGTCGCGCTTCTTCAAAAGGGTGACCGGACAAGTACGAAGTTCGATCCCTACCAAGTACGATTGCTGGTTCAGGTTCGCGAAACCGGGTGGCGATGTCTCGTGGATCGAGAGGGCCACATATCAGACGAGCAGGGAACTAGAGCGCTGAGTCGCAAGGATTTCGCGGAGCTAGCTGCTGTTCTGAACGATGAGATTCGGGCGTCCGGTGCCCAAGTCAGGTGACTAGAAAAAGGCCGCGAGTGGTTCACCACCCACGGCCCTCTAAAGATCAATCCATCTCGTCGCGATTAGCCCAGCAGCGACTTCGCCACGGTCTCGCGATGCACCGGGGCGTTGCCGAAATTGGCCTCTCCCGCCAGCGCGCGCCGATGGTACAGGTGCATGTCGTGCTCCCAGGTGAAGCCGATGCCGCCGTGCACCTGGATCGCCTCCGACGTGACGTTCTTCGCCATGTCGGATGCGTACGCTTTCGCCATCGGCACCGCAGTCGCCGCCTCCGCCCCCTTGGTATCTACCGTCCAGCACGCGTAGTAGGTCAGCGAGCGCGCGTTCTCGACCGCGACCATCATGTCCACGCACTTATGCTTGACCGCCTGAAACGATCCGATCGGCTTGCCGAATTGCACTCGCGTCTTGGCATATTCAACCGACATGTCGAGCGCCCGCTGCGCCGTCCCGACCATCTCGGCCGCCAGCCCGGCGGTTGCGATGTCGAGCGTGCGCTTCAGAATCGGCCATCCCTCGCCTTCCTTGCCGATAAGTTCGGAGGTTTTCACATTGTCGAACTTCACGTGGCATAGCCGCCGAGTCATATCGACCGTCTTGAGCTGCGTGATCGTGAGGCCCTTCGCGGTGGTGGGAACGGTCAGAATCGTGATTCCCTTTTCGCCACTGCCGCCGGTGCGCACCGCAACCGCGATCCCGTTGGCCACGTGCGCATCGGGCACAAAAAACTTCTCGCCGGTGATCGTGTATTCCTTGCCGCTCTTGCTCGCCTTGAGCTGGATTCCCTCGGCGTCGAAGCGGCCCGAGGCTTCGGCGATCGCGACGGTACCGATAAATTCGCCATTCGCCATGCGCGGCAGGAATTCTTTCTTTTGCGCCTCCGAGCCGCCCTCTATAAGCAGTGGCGCCGCGAGCAGCGCGGAAGTGAAGAACGGTCCCGGCACCAGAACCTTGCCGGCTTCTTCGACGATCACCGTCATATCGAGGAAAGTGCCGCCCTGGCCGCCGTAACTCTCCGGGATGAGCAGCCCCGGCCATCCAAGTTCCACCAGCTTCTTCCAGAAGGCGGTGTCGTGACCCGTGGGATCCGCCATCATCTGCCGGACAAGCTTGGGCGGGCAGTTGTCGGCCAGAAAGCGCTTGGCCGCGTCCCGAAGCATCTCTTGTTCTTCTGAAAATCCGAAATCCAAGTTGCGTTCCTCCGTTTTTTCGATGGGGTATCCTGCGGATTGAAGCCGCTCAAATCCACCTCTCAGGTACCATTAAGCCTTTCGCGCGTGCAAGCGCCGCAAACCCGGCGCGGCCGCTTAAGTCTTTCTTCCCGATATCAGCGCGAGCACGCCCGAGTATTGGAGCACGGCGGCCTGCTCTGCGAGCGGGCCGATTTCGAAGCCGGTGAAGAACCCCGCGATCGGAACCGGTCCAAGATAGCGCCTGATGTACGCGCAGTCGTGACCCGGGATGCCGTAGAGTCCGGCGCCGCGCGAGATGCAATCGAAGTACAGGCCGAAGGCGGGAGGCG
Organism: Binataceae bacterium (SeqCode); assembly: GCA_963722605.1. Lineage (GTDB taxonomy): Bacteria > Desulfobacterota > Binatia > Binatales > Binataceae > Binatus. The sequence goes on from CAVRNO010000003.1 coordinate 211,285, forward strand.
AATCGAGGCGACCGCCCAATTCTTCCAGTTCCATCTTCAAGTCCTGACGCGATCGCTCGGCGTCGCGCAACACGAAGCCGACCGTGTCGCCCACGCGCGGCTGGAATGCGACCGCGATAACGCCGTGCTCCTCGCTCGCGCCGACGATATTGCGCACGAAAAATTGCCCGCGCTCGATCGTCTGAGCGTTCTCGTACACCGGGACTGCGACGAAGACGAAAGCCAGCGCGCGGCGCAGATCGGCGGCCAGCGGGCCGGCGGCCTCGGCGAAGACCTGGTAAGCCGGCCTGCCGTCGAGTTCGATCAGGATGTTGTCGCGCGCGGCGGTGACGCGATGCGCCGTTCCGATCAGGCCGCACGCGATCGAACTCGCGATCACCGGCTCGAAGTCTCCCGCCAGCAGCATCCCGGAGACCGCGTTGGAGCTGACCGTATCGCCCGAGAAAACAAACGTCTCGCCGATCGAGCCGTCCTCGCTCGCGCCGCCGCCCGCGATCGTCACGCCGGGCAGTTCGGTCCCGAGAGCTTCGAGCGTGGCTTCGGCTTCGAAGTTGTAAGTATCGGCAAAAAGCAGCAGCAGGTTCGATTTGCCGAGCTGCGAGCGCACCGCGGACGCCAGTTCGGCCGCCACGCCCGCGGCCCGGCCGCGAAGAGTTGGCACGAAGAATCGGGTTGCGCGAATCTCTTCGCCGCCGAACACCAGCACGGCGAGCGCGTTGCCCGATTCTATCTCGGTCTCGCCGGCGATTACCCCCGTGCCCGAGCATCCCGCAACTTCGCGCGTATGCGCCGCCGAAGCGACCGCGCGCAGGATCATCGGATAAGCGCCGCCGTAGGCCGGAGTTGCGAAACAGAGCGCGCCGCCGGCGCGGCTTAGCCCCGCCTGCGCGAGCGCGGCGGCGGTGGCCTCGGTGGCGGCTTTTCGCGGATTGAGCGCGGTCGAAAATCCGACGCCGGCACGAATCATCCGGGCACCTACTGCGGTCTCCCTAAAATTTGCAGCAACTCGACCATCCGTTGAACCCCGTCGGCGAGTTCCTTCACGCCGATTCGCTCGTTGATTCCGTGAACGCCTTTTGCTTCGGCGGGGGTTACTTCGACCGGGATGAAACCGTAGGAGACGATCTTCTTATGCCGGAAGTAATGGCTGTCGGTGAATCCGATGATCATCGAGGGCACGACCGTGGCCCGGTCGTGGTCTTTGGCCAGCGTCGAGATCGCGGTCATCAGCGGCGAGCGCGACGGCGACGAGATCGGCGGGAAATTAAGGATCACGTCGAGCTTGATCGTGTCGTCGGCGATCACTTTTTTGATCTCGCCCATCACCGTTTTGGGATCGCTGCCCGGCAGCAGGCGGCAATCGACTTCGGCATACGCCGTCTCGGAGATCACGTTGATCTTGTCGCTGGCGGACAGCACCGTCGGCGTGATCGTGTCGCGCACCCGCGCGTTCTGGGCAGGATCGGAAAGAAACGTCTTGAGATATTCGGGGTCCTTCAGTGCGACTGCCAGATCGAGCATCTGCTTGGGGCCGTGCTCCAGCTCGGCCATCGCGTGGTAGTAATCGTTCACCTGCCCGATCACGTGGACCGGGGTTTTGTACTCGCCCAATTTATCCAGCGCGCGCACCAGCCGCGTGACCGCGGTTTGCGCGGGCGGATCGGAGGCGTGCCCGGCCGGGCCGGTGGCGGTGAGCCGAATCCATAGCGGAGTCTTTTCGGTTACCGAAACGACGTAGGCCTTGCGGGTGTTATCGGAAAGCGTGCGAATGCCGCCGCCTTCGTTGATCAGATAGCCGGCGTCGGAGAAGACGTTGGCCTCGTGATCGACGAACCATCCGGCGCCGTTCCTGCCGCCTTCTTCCTCGTCGCCGGTGGCGACAAAAATCACGTCGCGATCGAGCAGGATGCCCGCGCGCTTGATCGCCAGCATCGCCATCAGCTCGATCACGCCGGGGCCCTTGTCGTCGATCGAGCCGCGTCCCCAGATTTTTCCGTCCTTGACCGCGCCCGAGAACGGCGCCACCTCCCATTCCTTGGGGTTGGCGGGCACCACGTCGATGTGGCTCAGCAGGATAATCGACTTAGTATGCTTGCCGATTCCGCGCAGCCGCGCCGCGACAATTCCGCGCCCGGGCTGCGGCTCCCAGGTCGTGGCGGGAATTCCGTCGGTCAGAAATTTCTCCCGCAGCATCCGCGCCGCTTCGAGCTCGTTGCCCGGCGGATTGGTGGTGTTGATCTGGACGTACTTGGACAGCAGCTCGGTCGCTTCCTGGGTGACCTTGTCCCAATTGATCGGCTGGGGGGGCGGCGCCTTCGACACCCGCCTGAATTCAGATGGCAGGATATTGGTCGTGGCCGACGCAGCCGCCAACGCGGAGCCGCAAAGGGCAACGCACGCCAACATCCACGCCGCCGCAATCGCGACAGATGCGCGGGTCGTTGCGCGGTAATTGAAGATTTCGATCACGCACTGAGGGAACTACGTCGCGGGCGCGCCGTCAACCGCTCAATGGGTCGAGAGCGCGGTGAAAGTTCCCGGCGAGCGGACAACTAATCCCAAGGGGTGCAGCCCTCAAATGAGTGGGCGCGGGCGGTTTCGCAAGTGCATGGTCAGCGTGCTTGCGCCGGAGCTGCGATATGTAATCGTGGTGCCGACGGAAAAACCTGCTGAATTGACCGCATACCGGGATTCGGTATATAACTTGGAATCGTGATTCGTTCCTTCGGCGACAAGCAGACCGAGGCATTGTTCGCCGATCACTTTGTGCGCCAGTTCCAGGACGTGGCCCGTCGTGCGAAGCGCAAGCTGGAGGCCCTCAATGCGGCGAGTCGGCTGGAGGACTTGATCGTGCCGCCCTCGAATCGGCTCGAAAAGCTAAAAGGTGACCTGCAGGATTTTCACTCGATCCGGGTGAACGATCAGTGGCGGGTGATCTTCAAATGGCGCGATGGTGATGCCGAGGAGGTCCGAATCGTTGACTACCATTAGGAGAGTTTCCGATGAAGAAGGATGAATTTGCGCCGGTCACTCCGGGCGAGATGCTGAAGGAGGAATTTTTGGCCGAATACGGCCTGTCGCAAAACCAGCTCGCGAAGGCAATCGGCATTTCTCCGAACCGGATCGCCGAGATCGTAAACAACCGCCGCCGAATAACTGCCGATACCGCCCTGCGTTTGGGTTTGTACTTCGGCAACAGCCCGGAGTTCTGGCTGAATCTCCAGACGCATTACGATCTCAAGATGGCGCGCAAGAATCTCGCCCCGAAAGCTGTGGCGCGGATCAAGGCGCAACGAGCCGCCTGATGGGGCAGGGGCGAGCGAAGCGAATATCCGGGTTCCCTCGGCTACGCTCGGAATGACGGCCCAGGAACATCATCAGAGAAAGAGCGCGGCCGGCGGCGGGATTGGGCCAGCGGTTATTACTCGTCTTTCTCGGACGCTGACTTGTCCTTAATCTCCCACGTGCGAGCCCTGCCCGGCGGGTTTTCCAGGGTCGATCTCGCGTAAGGGCCGTCGTTATCTTCGTACAGCGACGACCATTGCTCGCCCCAGTCGGCCTCGTCCGAGTTCTCGACGATCGTATTCCCGTACCCATAGCCGTACCCGTATCCGTAGTAAGGGTAATAGGGGTAGTACGGGAAGGCGCGAGAGAATCGGTGATTGCCGTGACTCTGGCCCGCTCGATGCGCCGTGGCAGCTTGATGGGCGCCGTGGTTTGCGGGGTGCGCCGAGGTTGCGTGTGCGGCGCCATTTGATGGTGCGGCGCCCATTGATCCGCCCGCGCTGGCGCGGCCGGCGATCGCGAGCGCCACAGCTGCAAACATCGCGACAGCAATTGATTTCGTGGCTTTCATTGCAATTTACCCCATGCCGCAACTATATCACACGGCGGCGCGAAGTGGCAGGTTACAGCGCCACCCGTTGGCACGGGGGCCAGTGTTAAGAAACGGCGCGCCCGCAGCAGTGGCCGCGCGCGACAACGGAGCGCGGCCTTAACACTGGGTGCAGGGGTCACCCCTGCCGTGCGCCGAAGTTGAAGAGTTCGATCACGGTTTGGAGGAAATTGGCGGCGGGCGCGCCGTCGATCACTCGATGGTCGAACGTGAGGCTCAGCCAAAGCATCGCGCGCTTGGCGATCTCGCCGCGATAGACCGCGGGCTTCTCGACAATTCGCCCGACGCCGAGGATTCCCGTCTCGCCGGGATTCAGAATCGGCGTGAACGCGTCGATTCCGAACGTGCCGAGGTTGGTTATCGTAAACGTGCCTCCGCTTACGTCTTCGAGTTTAAGAGTACCGGCGCGCGCCTTCTCGCCGAGTGCGCGGCTTTCGACCGCGATCTCCCGAATCGACTTGCTCTCGGCGCGATTCACGACCGAGACGATCAGCCCGTCGTCGAGTGCGACGGCGATGCCGACGTTCGCAGTTGCGAAATGAACAATTTCCGCCCCCTCCAGGTGCGCGTTCATCCGCGGATGGCGCATCAGGGCGCGCGCGACCGAATGAACCATCATATCGGTGTATGAAAAATCGAATTCGCGGGAGAGGCGGACGCGAAACTCGGTCGCCGGCGTCACGTCGGCTTCGGCAGTGATCGTGATCTGCGCGCTGGCGCTGAGGCTCTGATGCATCCGCTCGGCGATCACCTTGCGCACGCCACGAAACGCGACGCGATCGGTTGACGGCGGCGCTCCCGCAGCCGCCGGGGGCTGCGGTGCGGAGACGGCCGGGCCCGTTGCCGGCGCGGATTTGGCGGCGCGCTCGACGTCTTCGCGAGTGATCCGTCCGCCGGGGCCGGTGCCTTCGATTTTATCGAGATCGACGCCGAGTTCAGCCGCGAGCTTGCGGGCGACCGGGCTCACAGTGTGTCGTTGACGCGCTCCCGCCTTGGGCGCGGCGCTCTGATTGGCGGGCGGCGGCGATGTCACGGCTGGTTCGCGAGGGGCCGATTGCGACGCGGATATCCCGTGGCTGTAGCGCGCCGCGACTGTTGCCGCATCTTCGCTCACTTCCGCGATTACGGCGACAGCCACGCCGCATTCAACGGTTGCGCCCTCGTCGAACAGGGTGGCCGCGAGCGTACCCGACGCGGGCGCTTCGACCTGGTAGAGAACTTTCTCGGTCTCGACCTCGTAGAGCGGCTCGCCGGCGCTGACGCGCTCGCCCACGGCCTTGAAGAAACGCTGAATCGTTCCTTCACGCATCGTCAGCCCGAACTTGGGCATCGTAACTTCAACTGCCACAGTCAGTTCCGCCGATACCGGGCGCGGCTATCGCCCGACCACGGCGCGAATCGGCGGCCTCGATGCGGGCCTCGTCCGCGATCGCCGCCTTTTCGAGCGGCGGGCTGAACGGAATCGGCACGTCGAGCGAGGTGACGCGGCGCACCGGAGCGTCGAGGAAGTCGAAGCCCTTGTCCGCGACGATCGCGGCGATGTCGGCGGCGGCGCCGCCGCGCAGATGGCCTTCGTCGGCGATCACGATTCGATTGGTTTTCTCGACCGAAGCCAGGATCGCGTCTTCGTCGAGCGGAATCAGCGTGCGCGGATCGATCACTTCAACCGAGATTTTTTCCTTTTCGAGCTTTTCCGCGACGCTGAGCGCCTTCGGCACCATCGCGCCTATCGCCACTAGCGTAACGTTGTCGCCGGGGCGCTTCACCGCGGCCTTGCCGAAGGGAACCAGGTGCTCGCCGTCGGGGACATCCGCGCGCGACCATCCGAGCGCGCCGTGCTCGAAGACAATCACCGGATTGTTGTCGCGGATGGCGGTCTTGAGCAGGCCCTTCATGTCGGACGCGTCCGAAGGGACGACCAGCTTGAGGCCCGGGACGCTCAGAAATTGCGCGTACACCGTCTCGGAATGCTGCGCGGCCGCGCCGCCCATCGCCCCATACACGGCGCGGAACGTGATCGGCATCGTGGCCTGTCCGCCCGACATGTAGCGGAGCTTGGCGGCCTGGTTGCAGATTTGGTCGAAGGCGCAATAGAAGAAGCTCGCGAATTCGACTTCGCAAATAGGGCGAGTCCCCGCCATCGCCGCGCCGACCGCCGCGCCGACGAAGCCGGCCTCCGAAATCGGGGTGTTGCGCACGCGCTTGGCGCCGAACTTGTCGATCAGGCCCCTGGTCGCGCCGAACGCGCCGAGCACGACGTCCTCGCCCATCAGGAAGGTGAGCGGGTCGCGTTCCATTTCTTCGGCGATGGCCTGGTTAATCGCCTGGATAAAACTGATTTGTGGCATGACGATTTCTCCGCTAGCGGGGCTACTCAGGTAATCAAGCGATCAATTGTTGTAAACGTCGTCGGTGACTTCCGACGCCGCCGGCAGTTCGCTCGAGCGCGCGAATTCCACCGCGGCGGCGAGTTCCTTTTCCGTGTCGGCCATGATCTTCGTCAGCTCGGCCGAGCTTATCTTGCCGCTCTCCGCGCACCACTTCTCGAATCGAATCAGCGGGCATTTGCGCTTCCATTCCTCGACCTCGGATTTCTCCCGATACGAGCCGTCGCCGAGGAAGGCCTGCTCGCCGACGACGTGCCCCTCCCATCGATACGTCTTGCATTCGAGCAGCGTCGGACCTTCGCCCGCGCGCGCCCGTGCCACCGCCTCCAGCGTGTGGTGATAGACTTCGAGCACGTCGTTGCCGTCCACGATATGCCCGGGGATGTCGTAGGCCTTCGCGCGCACGGCGATGTCCTTGACCGAGGTCACCGTCGCCATCGGCGTGAACTCGCCGAAGCCGTTGTTCTCGCACACGAAGACCACCGGCAATTTCCACACCGCCGCGAGGTTGAGCGACTCGTGGAAGGTGCCCTCGTTGGAGGCGCCGTCGCCGAAGAACGCCACCGTGACGTCGTCTTTGCCCGCGATTACCGCGCCCAGCGCCGAGCCCGTGGCGATCGGCAGTCCCGCGCCGACGATCCCGTTGGCGCCCAGTATCCCGAGCGAGTAATCGACGATATGCATCGAGCCGCCTCTGCCTTTGCAGTACCCGGTGCGCTTGCCCAAAAGCTCGGCCATCATGCGATCGAGCCGTCCGCCCTTGGCGATCAGATGCCCGTGGCCGCGATGGTTCGAGGTGATGCGGTCGGTCTTGCGCAGCGCCGCGCACACCCCGGTCGCGGACGCTTCTTCGCCAATCGAGACGTGGACGAAGCCGGGCAACTCGGCCGCCAACGCGAGGTCGCGCGCCTTGGATTCGAACTGCCGGATTTTCTGCATCGTGTGGTACATCTCGAGCAGCTTTTCCTTGCTGATATCCATGAAGAGTTTTTGCCTCCGTGAAGATTGCGGGGGATGCGCGACGGATGTCCCCAGCGAGCGCAAATTATTCCCAACCGCATCAATCGTCAAATGAGCCGGCGGGCGCCGTCGCCGTCGATTTCATTGCGACATCCGGCCCCAGTGGTAGGCTTAGGCGATGACACAGAAAATCGGCTTCGTCGGACTGGGCGCGATGGGTCTGCCGATGGCGGCGAACCTGCTCGCCGCGGGATACCATCTGACGGTTTACAACCGTACTGCGTCGAAGGCGGAACCGCTGATTGCCAAGGGCGCGCGCCGCGCCGACCGCGCCGGCGACGTCGCGCATCCGGGCGGTATCGTCGTTTCGATGCTCGCCGACGACGCTTCGGTCAAGGCGCTGGTGACGGGTGAGGATGCGCTCGCCGAGCGAATCGCGCCCGATGGGATTCATATCTCGATGAGTACCGTGTCGCCGGCGACCACCCGGGAGCTGGCCGCATATCATGCGATGCGCGGGAGCGTGATGGTTGCGGCGCCCGTGTTCGGACGGCCCAACGCCGCGCACGCCAAGCAGTTGCGCATCTGTGTTTCGGGGCCGGCTGACGCCAGGGTCAAGGTGCGGCCGATCATAGAGGCGATGGGCCAGGAAGTATTCGACTTCGGCGACAATCCCGGCGCATCGAACGTGGTGAAGCTCGCGGGCAACTTCATGATCGCGGCGGCGCTCGAAGCGATGGGCGAGGCGGTCGCGATGATGCGCAAGAACGGTGTCGATCCGGCGGCGGCGCTCGAGATGCTGGCCAGGACGATCTTCGCGGCGCCGGTGTACCAGGGCTACGGCCCTGCCATCGCTCATGGGCGGTTCACGCCTGCCGGGTTTCGCCTACCGCTCGGACTCAAGGATATCGAGCTGGTGCTGCAGACCGCCGGCGCGGCGAACGCGCCGATGCCGGTGGCGAGCCTGCTGCGCGATCGATTTATCTCGGCGATAGCCCGGGGGCGCGCCGACCTGGACTGGTCCGCGATTGCTCTGGGAGCGGCCGACGACGCCGGACTCAAGTAATCGCGCCAGGGAATTTTCTCGCAGGACGCGCGTGACGAAGTACGCCGCCCATATTTTCGCGCTCGCTCTATGCATTTCCGCGATGCTTGCGGACGCGCGTCCATCGCACGCGATCGACTTCTATGAAATCGAGATCTACGACACCGATACCACCGAGCCCGGTCATCTGGCGCTCGAATTGCACTCAAACACGACCTCGACAGCGACCGGGTACCTGGCGAAAAGCCAGATGGACCTTTACCAGGTGCACGAGACAGCTCGAGGCCTCGTACGGAGTCACGCGTTGGCTCGAGCTCGGGCAGTATTTCGCCACCGCGAAGCTCTCCAACGGCGATTACGAATACTCGGGCTCGCGCACCAAGCTCCATTTCGGCATTCCGCAGACCTTCCAGTGGCCGGTGCAGTTCGGCGGCAACATCCAACTCGATTACATGCGGCGCGCAGCCGAGGAAAATCCCTTATCGCTCGAGCTGCGGCCGATCGCCGGCGCGAGCTACAAGGGATTCCGGCTGGTGGGGAACTTCGCCTTCACCAAGCCGTTCAACGGTCCCCAGACCCATCGCGGCTTTCAATTCGAGCCGTCTGGCGAGCTGATCTACGCCCTCAACCGCTGGGTTTCGCCGGCGCTCGAATACTACGGCGCCTTGGGACCGATTCAGCCGCTGGCAAAGGTGGATGAGCAGCAGCATTTCGTCGTGCCGGCGCTCAATTTTGATTTTATTCCGCAGCTCGAGCTCAACCTCGGCGTGGGAATCGGAGTCACTCGCGCCAGTCACGGGGTATTTCTGAAATCGATTATTGGCTGGACGTTTTAGCCGTGGGCGGGACCGGGTGCAGTGGGGCCGCAGTTTCGTCGTTGCGTGCTCGGGCGGGCTAAACTATTGTCGATCCACGCGCTTGGTGCCTTCTGATGTCGTTTCCGTCACAAGACAGGCGAGCTGACGAGAAACTCGGGCGGATCCTGGGCCGGGTCGGTTCCGTCCGCATCCGGCTCAACTCGCTCGCGTTGCAGCACGCGATTTTCTACACGCTCGCGATCGTGATCGCGGGCGGCGCCGCGGCTTTTGCCGGCGCGTACCTGCTGTCGCCGCTCGCTTTCCTGGTTGGCGCTTCGGCGCTGGTGATTATCGCCTGCGCCGGTATCGCGAGCGCGGTCGGCGCTGCGTGGCGGATGCGTGCCAGCGCGGTGCATGCCGCCGCGATTGCCGACGACCGGGCCGAGCTGAAGGGGCGCCTCTCGACCATCGTCGCGCTCGCCAATCGCAGGACCCGCGGGCCGCTATGGTCGTACCTGGTTGAAGACACCCTCGGCCATCAGGACGAATTCGCGGCCGCGCGGATCGAGCGGCGCCGCGTGTCGCGCGCGATCTATCCGCTGGCCGCAGCCCTGGTGATGGCTGCGCTTGCGATCCCGATTTCAAAAATCAAGCACGCGCCGCAGGTCTCTGCGCGGCAGCCTGCGGGATGCCGAGCTGACGGTCGATCTGGACGATCTGCATCTGCGGCCGGCCGATCCGGGCGAGGAATCGGGGATGCAGGTCACGGCGGACCCCGCGACCATGCGCAGGCTCGAGGACAAATTGGCTCGGGAGGAAGGGGCCGGCGGCGGGGCAGGCGGCAATTCGCTGAACCAACTGGTAAATCGCGCGCGCGACATGGCCGGCCATTTACAGAGCAAGCTGACCGGACAGCAGGCGGCCTCGAAGGCGCGCCTCAACCTGCGCCTTTCCGGCGCTGGCGGCGATCAGGACCAAAATGAAATTCATCGCGCGCCTGGGACGCTGAAGCACCGGCCGGGCGACGTCGCAGGACAGTTCAAACAGGACGATCGAGAGTCCGGCCGCGAGTTCGAACTGCCCGGCGAACACGATTCGCGCCGCCCGAATTCCGAGCCTTCCCCCGGCGGTTTCGGCGAGCCGGGCGAGCAAGTGAACTCCGACAAGGACAGCCCCGCTAATCAGGACCACAGCGCGGCCGATCGCAGGATCGAGCAAAGCGGCGACAACGCCGCCAACGGCGGCGCGGCTCACGGAATCGGCGCCGATCCCGACAGCCTGTTTGGCGCGCCTTCGGCGTCGAAGCTCGGCAGCGAGGGTTTTGAGATCGCAATCGAAGCGCGACCCGTCGAGCGCGGCGCCAAGGGCGCCGGTCGCGCCTACGTTGCGCCCAAGGTGCGCGCCCCCCTCAGCCCCAACCAGCAGCCGGACGAGCCCGTGGCGCGCGCCGCGGTGCCGGCCGAAGATCAAACTACGATCAAGCGGGTATTCGAAAGATGAGCGTCGTCCATGCCGAGGCGCCGACGGTGGCGGATTTCGCCCGGACGTTTCGGCGTATCCAGGCCGAGATTCACAAGCTGATCATCGGACACGAGGATGCGGTCGAGGAGTTGCTCTCTGCGCTGTTTGCCGGCGGGCACGTGCTGATCGAAGGCGTTCCCGGCACCGGCAAAACCACGCTGGTCAAAACCCTGGGACTGGCGCTCAATCTGAGCTTCAACCGAATTCAATTCACCGTCGATCTGATGCCGGCCGATATAACCGGCACCCGCGTGATTTTGTCCGGCGAGGACGGGCGGCGCGAGTTCAGCTTTCAGCCGGGCCCCGTCTTTTGCCATATCCTGCTCGGCGACGAAATCAATCGCGCCACGCCCAAGACCCAGTCGGCCCTGCTCGAGGCGATGGCCGAGTTGCAGGTGACGGTGGCGGGCACCACCTACCGCCTCAAACCGCCGTACTTCGTGATGGCGACCCTCAATCCGATCGAGATGGAGGGCACCTATCCGCTGCCCGAGGCGCAACTCGATCGCTTCCTGTTCAAAGTGCGTTTGAACTATCCCGGCGAAGGCGAATTGACTCGAATCATCTCCTCGACCACCGGGCCCGAAGAAGCCGGGATCGAGCCGGTTTTCCACGCCACCGAAGCGCCCGACCGGATCGAGGCGCTCAAGCGCCTGGTGCGCGAAGTGATGGCGGCGCCGGCGATGGAGACCTACGCGGCGCGCCTGGTGCGAGCCACCCAGCCGGATAGCTCGCGCTTTGTGACCGGCGAAGCCGCCGCCGTGCACGACGAGATGGTCAATCGCTACGTCATGTTCGGCTCCAGCCCGCGCGGCGCTCAGGCGCTGATTCTGGGCGCCAAGGTCCGCGCGCTGCTCGACGGGCGCGCCAATATCGCGCGCGAAGATATCGAGCGCGTGGCGGTTGCCGCGCTCTCCCATCGCATCATGCTCAACTACGCCGCGCTAGCCGACGGAATCGACGCCGCGCAAATTGTCGAGCGCGTCATCAAGTCGGTTCGCGCCGCCGGGAAACTATAGGCGGCCCGCGATGCTCGAGGCGCGCGCTTTCGAGCCGGAATTCCTGCGCAAGCTCGACCGCCTGGTGCTGGGCATCAAGCGCTCCCGCACGGTGCGCGCGGGGGTTCGCGCGCTCGGCAGAATCCAGGGGCTCGGTATCGAACCGGAAAATTTCAAGGCCTACGCCCCCGGCGACGATTTGCGCTTCCTCGATTGGAATGCGTTTGCGCGGTTCGACGAATTGATGCTGCGAACCTACCGCGCCGATCGCCAGGTCGAGGTTACCGCGCTGGTGGATGCCAGTGCGTCGATGGGATTGCCCGAGCGCGACGACAAGCTCGGGCTCGCGTTGGCGATCGGCGCCTCGCTCGCGTACGTCGGGATGGCGGACAACGACGCCGTTCGCATCGGCGCCTTCTCGATGCGCGCCGGAACGATGAAGCTCGAAGCCACGCCGTTTCATCGCCGCCGCGAGTCGTATCTCGATTTCAAACCGTTCGTGACGTCGGTGAAGGCGGGCGGCGAGACCCGCATTGCCGCGGCCGTCGATCAATTGCTGACCCAGCGCAGGCCGGCAGGGACGGTCGTCCTCATCTCGGATTTTCTGGTCAATGAAAGCGAGCTCGAAGACGCGCTCAAGCGGCTGGCTGCCGCGCGCCACGAGGTGAAAGTCGTCCACGTGATGGGCGAGAATGAGAGCACCGCCGCGTATCCGCCGGGACTGCTGCGCGTCCGCGACGCGGAGACCGGCGAAGTCCGCGAGACCGTGATGGGACCGGCGACCGCCGCCGCGCTCAGGCGCAAGGTTGAAAAGATAGCCGCGCGCGTCCGCGAGATCTGCACCACCCGCGCGATTGCTTACGTGCGCGCGTTCGGCGCGGGCAATCTGGAAAGCATCATGGAGCGCGAACTCCCGCAGCTCGGAATTGTGAGATAACCGTGGGGTTCCTCAATCCGCAGAACTTCATTTATGGACTCAGCCTCGCGCTGCTGGTGCTGATCTACCTGCGCGCCCGCTCGCGTCCGGCCATCGAAGTGTCGAGCCTGATGCTTTTCGACGAAGTGCCCGCGCCGGTTGCGAGCGTCCGCCACGTGCGGATCGACCCGCTGTTCTGGCTCGAAATGGCGGCGCTGGCGTGCCCTGACCCTGGCGATCGCGGGATTGTACGTGATGAGGCCGCGCTCGCCCGGCCACGGCCGGATTCATGCGCTGGTGTTCGATCTCGGCGCCGGGATGAGTGCGCGCGAAGGCTCCGGCACCAGACTGGATCAGGCCCGCCGCGACGCGATGGAAATAATCAATCAAGCGCCGCCCGGCGACGAGTTCAGCGTCATCGCATACGCACTGGAAGCGGATGCGCGCCATCCGCCGACCGCGAACCTGGCCAACCTGCGGGTCGCGCTTGGCGATCTGGTTCCGATGGCGGTGCCTGCCCGCACGGCGGCTCTGCAAGCGGCGCTGATTCGCGCGCGCGGCGCCGCGGAAATCGACTTGTTCGCCGATCGCCCGCCCCCGGCCGCGATTCTTGCCGGCGCCGCCTCGGCGGCGCGGGTAAATTTCCACCTGGTCGGTTCTGGCGACTCCAATCTGGCGATCGTGTCGCTCGATCCGGGCATCCCGGGCTCGACCCGCGGCCACGCCGTGATTCGCAATTTCTCCGCGCGGCCTTATCCCTGCGAACTGGCGATCGATCTCGGCGGCCGCGGCGAGTTTCATCGGACCCTGATGCTCGCGCCGCGTGAACAGGTCGTGGTCCCGTTCGGTCCGATCCGGAGCGCAGGCGTGCTGCACGCCCGAATCCTGACCCCCGACGCGATCGGCGCGGACAACGACCGCTACGCCTACGCGCCATCCGATCGCGCGGCGCATGCCCTGGTCCTCTCGCCCGACGCCGCAGTGCGCGACGATATCGCGCGCGTGCTGCTCGCGGTCAACGCGAATTTCCAGATCGAGACCGCCGATCCCGCCAGCTATCTTGCCGATGCGAACGCGCCGGGCCGCGGCGCGAAGCCGCTCGATCTGGTTGTCATGCACGATTGCTATGTGCCCGCGGCCCGGGCGGCGTCCACCCTGCTCATACATCCGCCGCGCCCTGCGAAGAACATCCCGTCCGCGGCCGAAATCGGAATCTCGGTCAATGGAACGATTGCGAGCGCGGACATCAGCGCTGGCGCGGGCGGTCCCGTCGGCGTACTCGCATTCGACGTCCGCGATCATCTTCTGCTCGCCCCCGATCATCTCGACGCGCTGGTGAATGCGATCGATCTGATCAAACAACTGACCGCGCCGCGCGATATTTTGATCGTGCCGACCGGCGCCGACGTGAGCATCCCCGCAACCGGATCCGCGCGCGTCACCCAGCCCGACGCAAGCGTGCGCACCCTCGCGGCCGACAAATCGGGCCGGGTGCGAATCCGTCCGCTGCAAGCCGGGCGCTACACCGTCCAGTCGGGCGGCGAGACGACGCAGGTCTTCGCCAACTATTACGACGCGGCCGAGTCCGACCTCGGCGCAAAATCGCAAGCAGAAGCGAATGCGCCGGCGGAAAAGGCCGCCGCCGCATCGAGGGCGGAGTCCGCGATGGAAGTGCAGCCGCTTGGGTTCATTTTGATCGCGCTCGCGTTGCTCGCCCTGACGATTGAATCCGCGATGCTTATAGGTCGCGCCGGCCGCTGGGGGATGCGCCATGTTTGATCGGCCGCATCTGCTCTGGATGCTGGTGCTCGTGCCGGTGGCGGTGGCGCCGGGAATACTCGCGATGCGCAGCCGGATGCGGCTGGCGGGCGCTGCGGCTGCGACGCTTCGCGCGCTGTGCGTCGTGGCGATCGTCGCGATGCTCGCGGGGATGCGCATACCGGGGCGTATCGCTGCGCAAAGCGTCGCGCTGGTCGTGGCGATGGACGAGTCGCGCTCGGTGACGCCCGATCAGCAGGCCTGGATGCGCGGCCAGGTCGAACAATTGAAGTCCGCGATGGCTCCAACCGGCCAAATCGGGATTGTCGGCTTTGGCCGCGACGCGCGGCTGCTTGCTCCGCTGGCGGATCCCCGGCTGCCGGTGCATTTCGGCGATGGCGCCGATGGCGGAGCCACCAATATCGCCGGCGCGCTGACCGCCGCCGAAAGCCTGTTCGGGACGGATTTGGACAAGCGAATCCTCCTGCTGACCGACGGCAACGAAACCGAGGATTCCGCGATGACAGAGGTTCCCGCGATGCTCGAGGACGGTGTGCGAATTTTCGCCGCCGCGCCGCCGCCGCCGGCTACCGAGAGAATTGCGGTCACCAATTTCTATGCCCCGGACGCGGTCCGCGCCGATCAGCGCTTTGCATTCGGAATCGACGTTGAGAGCGAATCGCGGACCGCGGTCGCAGCCACGCTCAAGCTCTACCGCGACGGCGTCGCCGTCGGCGCGGAGGCGACTGCGCTCAAGCCGGGGCTGAACCGCTTCGAGCTGCCCTATCGGCTGGAGCGCGCGGGCTCATACTTGATGAGCGCGGAAGTCTCGATTGCCGCTCCGCGGGTGGCGTTGAATCCGCGGGTCGAGGCCGCGATTTCGGTGACCGGCGCGCCGCGTATTCTGATCGTTTCGGCCACGCCGCCGGAAAGCCTGGTGACCGCGCTCAAGCTGCGCAACTACAAGATTGATTTCGTGTCACCACGCGGCCTCGGCGAACACCCGGTGGATTACCTGCCGTATCAGCTGGTCATCCTCGACGACGTGCCCGGGGGATCGCTGACGGCGGCGGCGCAGCACGCGCTCAATCGCTACGTCGCCGACTACGGCGGCGGGCTGGTCGCGACGGGCGACACCTTGCGCGAGGAGGAACTGGCGGGCGGCGAGCTGGAAAAAGCGCTGCCGGTAAAGTTTGTCGCGCAACCGCCGCCGCCGTCGCGCGAGCCGATCGCCGTTTACCTCTGCATCGATCGCTCGAACTCGATGAGTTACGACTCGCGCTATCCGGCGGTGCGCAACGGCGAGCGAATTCGCTACGCCAAGCAAGCCGCGATCGCGCTGCTGCGCCAGCTTGACGATACCGATTTCGCCGGCGTGATCGCGTTCGATTCGCAGCCGTACGTACTCGCGCATCTACAGCCGCTCGGCGAGGATCGCGGCGAGCTCGAAAACCGGATCGACCGCCTGCAACCCGGCGGCGGCACCGACTTCAAGGACGCGCTCGAAATCGCGCAACGCGAGATTCTGCAAAGCGGCATCCCGGTGCGCCAGGTGATTCTGCTCACCGACGGCGACACCAATCGCCAGTATCAGGACCACGACGATCTGATCGCCGAATTCGCCCGCCAGCACATTCCGGTCTCGACCATCCGCATCGGCCCCGACCTTGCCAATCTGCGCTTGTTGCAGGACTTCGCGCAGGCGACCGGCGGCATCTTCTATCGCGTGCAGGATATCGAGAAATTGCCGCTGCTGCTGGTCGGATTGACGCGCGAGGCGATGAACCGGCGCAAGCCGGATCGCGCCACCATCGAAGCCGGGGAGGCGACCGCGATGCTCGCCGGCATCAGCATCAAGGAGATTCCGCCGATAGATTTTTTCGCCGCCGCCGAGCCCAAGGACGGTGCGCAAGTCACGCTCAAAATCGCGCGCGCCGGCAAATCTGCGCCGCTGCTCGCGGCGTGGCAATACGGACTCGGCCGCACCGCGATCTTCGCCGCCGAACCCGATTCACTCGCCACCCTGAGCTGGATTCGATGGAACCGTTACGCGGAATTCTGGTCGCAGTTGGCGGGTTGGACGATGCGCCAGGGCGACTCCGGGATGTTCACGATGCGCGTCCATGGCGCGCCTGACGGGTCGATCACGGTCGAGGCTGAAAGGGCAGATGCCAGTCCGGTGAGCGACCTGGTGTGCCGGATCACGGGGCCGGGCCGCGCCATCGACGTTGCGATGACCGAGGCCGGCGCCTCGATCTATCGGGGCGAAGTCGGGCCGCTGCCGCGCGGCAAGTACGTGGCGACGCTGATGCTGAAAGCGGGCGATTCCGAGAAAATCCTCGAGCAGCATGAATTCGCCGCCGCCGGATCGATTCCGGCCGACAGCGCCGAGCTGCGCATCAAGCCGCCCAATCTCGAGCTGCTGCGCCGGCTATCAACCGCGACGCACGGAGCGTTCGACGCGCCGGCCGCGACAATTGTCCGCCCCAGCGGTCAGACCGTGGCATTTCGCCGCAGCGCGGAACCGTGGCTGATTCCCCTTGCGATAATGCTGTTCCTGGGGGAAGTGTTTGTGCGTCGCCGCTATCTCGGCGACTGACGAGGGAGCGCTTCATGAAAATTTCCGCCGCCAATCTTCCTCATCTTCCGGCCGCCGCCGTTCTCATAGCCGCGCTCGCCGCTTTTGCCGCGACCGCGATCGCGGCTACCTCGCCTCGCGACGCCGACGCGCTTGCCAAAGCCACCTACATCTATATTGCAACGGTTCGCAAAGACGGCAACCAGAGCCGAGCCGTGCCGGTTTGGTTTATTACAACCGCCGACAACCAGATCCTGATCGAAACCTCGCCGACCAGTTGGAAGGCCAAAAGAATCAGGCGCGGCAGCCCGGCGCTCATATGGATCGGCTCGCCCACCGGGCCGGCGTTCATCGGCAAGGCGGAAATCGTCGAGGACAAGACGCTGCAGGACGAGGTATTCGCGGGTTACCCCAAGAAATATCTGCTCGCGCGAATCGGCTATGCGCGTCCCACTCGCGCCAAGCTGGATTCGGGCCAGATAATCGTGATCCGAATTTCGCCGGCGCGAGATTTGCCCGACGGATTTCAGTCTGCGCCCGGAACTCCAGCGCCCGCCCTTGACGAGACGGCAAAGCCCGCGACCGCCCGATAGAACGTGTCTTGAAATCGGTCCGCCACTAGTCCAGCATGCCAACCCATGCGTTTAGTTCAGTTAACAATGGTCTTGGTTGTCGCCACGCTGGTATCGAGCGCGAACTGTTTTGCAAGCGACCTCGCATCGCTGCGCGAGCCGGGATTCGATTTGCTTACGCCGGCGCCACATCAATTCGACATCGAAGCCGATGACACCTACCAGTTCCTGGTTGGCGCCAACACGCTGCGGCGCCGGATCAACTCATTCCCCGACAGCGCGATCAGCTTGCAGCACGATCTCGGCGTCTCGCAGATGCAAGTGCCCGAGGTGCTGCTTTCGTACTGGTTCGACAGCGTCAACGCGGCGCAGTTCCAATTCAGATACTTCGGGATATACGGCAGCAAACCTCAAACTCAGCCGCTTGCCTTTGGCGGAACGATAATCGGCCCGCCTCCCGCGGGCCCATATGGGTCGTCCGCGGCTGGTCAGAAGCTCAATCCCGGCGGTACGCGATGGTACACGTTCGGCGGATACTACGAGCGCCGCCTGACACCACTCTATGCGGATCGCGAACAGGGATTGCCGGTCTTTCTCAAGGGATGGGACCTGCGCGCAAAGGTCGGACTCGAGTTCACCTACAACGATTTCCGAATCAACGACGGCTCGCCAAACTTCAGCCAGGTCTCGCAATACGAAGCGCGAATCCGCTTCCATGATAAGGGGCTGCCGATACCGGTGGCCGGGCTCGAGGCGCGGCGATGGCTGGCGCCCAACTTCGCGTGCGAGGTGACCGCGCAGGGCTATTGGGCCAACAAGTGGAACTCCGGCCGCAGCGAGGGCGGGACGGTTTACGACTCGCAATCGGGCTTCGAGACTCACTGGCGCGTGGTTTACTCGAACCACGACTGGCGCGGCTTTTCCCCGTTCGCCGGCGTAAACTACAACTACTCGAAGTACACGCAGACCTCGTCGGGCGTGGGCAATTTACTGCGCGTGCAGATGATCGGCCCCGAGCTCGGCTTCAACTGGAGCATCTGATTTCCGCCTGACATAGTCGCTGGCCTTACGTGCGCCGCGAAGTTATATCAGGATCGTGGCGAAGGATGCCCCACTCGCGCTCGTCCATGCGTGCTCAATTGCCGATGTCCGCTATGCCGGAGCGGCTCGATTTTCCGATCGCACTTCAGGATGAATCGCGAGTGCCCGCGATGCCACGTCGTATTCTGGAAGGACCCGGGAGAGACGTTGGGCGCGATGTATCTCGACTTCGCGGTGGCCGCCGGCTCGTTCCTTGTCTGCTGGGCGATTCTTGCCTTCGCCACGCGCCTGTCTGACGCCGTCCGGATATTTTTTCTGGGCGCGATCGCCGCCGGCAGCGTGCTGCTCTGTTACCCGCTGACGCGTAGCGCGTGGACGATGCTGGTTTATCTGTCGGGCGGAATCGAGCGCCCGCGCCTGCGCACCATCCAGGGCGGCAAGAAAGCTTCTTGACCCGATTTCCCGGGCCTCGATCCGACCTGATTTAGTCTCGTCCCGCCGATTTCGGCCGCGCCGCCAGCTTTTCCTGCAGATGGCTCAGCCGCTGGGCGGCTGCCGCGATCGTCTCGTCGCTTTTGGAGAACGTGAATCGAATCTTCCCAGCCCCCAATTCCGGCCGGTGGTAAAAGCTTGAACCGGGCACCGCGGCGACGCCGACTTCATCGAGGATAAAATCCGCCGCCGCGAAATCGTCTTTGAATCCGAGCCCGCCGATCTCCGCCACGATGTAATACGCGCCGTCGGGTTTGTTGCATTCCAGGCCGGCTCCGGTGAGCGCCGCGTACAACGCGCCGCGCTTGCGCTCGTACATCGCGGCCAATTCCGCATAAAACGACTGGGGCAGCCGCAGCGCAAACGCCCCGGCTTCCTGCAGCGGATGCGGCGCGCCCACGGTCAGGAAGTCATGCACTTTGCGAATCGCCGCGGTGAGCCTTTCGCTGGCGACCGTGTACGCCAGCCGCCATCCCGTTATCGAGTAGGTCTTCGACAGCCCGCTAATCGTCACCGTCCGCTCGGCCATCCCCGGAAGGCTCGCGATCGAGACGTGGCGCGCGCCGCCGAAAATGATGTGCTCGTAAATCTCATCGGTGATCGCCAGCGTGTCGTGACGGCGGCATAGCGAGGCAATCGCTTCGAGCTCGGATCGCGTGAAGACCTTGCCGCTCGGGTTGTGCGGAGTGTTGATCACGATTGCCTTGGTGCGCGGACCGAACGCCGCTTCGAGCTCCGCGCGATCGATCGAAAAATCCGGGCCGCGCAGCGCCACGTAGCGCGCCGTCGCACCGGCCAGGATCACGTCGGGGCCGTAGTTCTCGTAGAACGGCTCGAAGATGATCACCTCGTCGCCGGGATTGATCACCGCCAGCATCGTCGCGATCATCGCCTCGGTGGCGCCGCAGGTCACCGTGATGTTGCGGTCGGGATCGCACGCGACGGCGTTGTAGCTGCGTACCTTGTCCGCGATTGCGCGGCGGAAATTCGGCGAGCCGTGGGTGATCGCGTACTGATTGTAATCCTCGTCGATCGCGCGCTTGGCGGCCTGCTTGATTTCGGCCGGAGCGGGGAAGTCGGGAAACCCCTGCGCCAGGTTTACCGCACCGGACTTGAGCGCTCGCCGCGTCATCTCGCGGATTACGGATTCGGTGAACAGTCGGGTCTTGGCGGAAATGTCAGTTGGCATGACTCTGCGCGATCGTCGCGCGCGCAAATTCGGCGCGCGGCAACTCGGTTGCTCGCAGTCTAGCCGCGCACGCATGCGCGCGACAACTTGCCCGATTTCAATGTCAGCTCAAATTGAAAATTGGAGGCGGATTGCGGTTCGGAGGGGCTTTAGCGACGGGTCGGATCAGAGAAAATCAGGCATATCTTGAATTCAGCGAGATGGGAGTGCGGCGCTACGATGCCGTCCGCTAATCAGCCTGCTTCCTCCTGCAGTATCCCGGGTCCCTGGCGCAGCCGCCATTCATCGATTACCTCGACGTTGAAGCGCCAGTCGCTTCCGATTTTGAAACCGGGCAGCTGCCCCTTCTTGAGCAGGCGGTAGATCGTCGAGCGATGGACCCGCAGATACTCGGCCAGCTCGTTGACTGTCAGCACTTTAGTCGAGGATGCCATCCCTTTTCACTTCCTCTTTAATGCGCCTATCCATTCTTAGATTGGCAAACAAGCTACCACAAAAGTTGAACTGCGCTATAGACTCTTTTTTGGACTATTTTCCGCCCAAGGTCAAGCCTTAGGCGGGATATGCCGTGCCTCATGGTGCTATTTGGCACTGAAACGGCGTCGTTTTGGTGCGTTTTGACGGTTTAGCCGAACAACCGGTTGGCCGCTTCCCTCAGCTCCGCGCGATGGTCCGGGTGAGCAACCGCGATCAGTTCGGCGGCGCGCTCGCGATGATTCTTGCCCAGCAGCCGTGCGATTCCGAACTCGGTCACGATAGTATCGGCGAAGTAACGCGGCACCGTTACTAATGCACCGGCTTCGAGCTGCGGCACGATGCGCGAGATTGCGCCGCCCACCGCGGTCGATTGCAGCAAGGTAATTGCGCGTCCGCCCGGGCATAGAAACGCGCCGATATGGGTTTCCGGCTGCCCTCCCGTCCCGTTCATCATCCGCGCGCCGAGCAGGCTCTCGGAGTTAATCTGGCCGGTCAGATCGACGCTCAGGGCGTTGTTAATCGACGTCTGCCGATAGTTCGAGGAAACCGTCGCGAGCTTGAGCACGTACTCGGGATCGTAAAGCTCGAATGCCGGGTTGTCGTCGATTATCCGCAAGTCCTCCGGATCCGAACCCGTCCACGCGATCGCCACCGCCTTGCCGCGATGAATCGTCTTGCGCCGGCCGTTGATGATTCCGGCGTCGACCAGCCGCGCGATTCCCGGTGCGACCATCTCGGTATGCAGCCCCAGGTCGTGCCTGCGGTCGAATGCGCCCAGGCGCGGCATCTGCGAACCGGGGTCCCCGATTCCGATCTGAATTGTCACGCCGTCTTCGACCAGTTCGCTCAGGTATCCCGCTATCGCCTTCAACTCTTCGGCCGGCTGCGCCAGGCCGAGCAACACGCGCAGATCCGAAACTGACGTGCGTTGCAGGTACTGAACGATCGGCCAGATACGTTCGACTCCCGCCTCGGCAATGATCGCGCGGATGCCATCGCGCTTTTCGGGGTCCATCGCCGCAAGCGCCTGCTCGATAATCGCCATATCGGGCGACGGCGGCGTCCCCTCGACGAAATAGTCGAACTCCGAGACATGCATGTAAACGTCGCCGTAAGTGCGGGTCATGCTCGAGTCGACCTCGGCGATCGCGTGGCGCGCGTGCCGGGCATACATCCGCTTGTTCCACTGATGCGGCCCGAAGCTGACGAATCCCTTGGCGTTGGGCGTGGTGACGTTGACGAAGGTGAAATCTATCGGCTTGTCTTCGGCCGGCCGTTCGTCGTGCGGCTTGAAGCCGGTCGAAAATAAATTGGGCAGGTAGGTGGCCGCATGGCTGTCATGCGCCGGGCGTCCCAGGTTGCCGATGAACAGCTCGAACTCCAGATTGAAATGCGCCGCCGCTTCTCCGCCCAGCCATCCCGGGTCGATTATCGGCGACGAGATCCTGAGATCGACCACGCCGCCCATATGCTTGCCTCGCGCGGCCAACGCATTCTGCATCACGGTTCCCGCCGCCAGCGGGAAATTCACCCGCATCCCCGGCTTTACCATTGCCGCGGCTTCCTCAGCCGAGATCGTGTGCGTTCGGTAATATTCCTGCCAATTCATTTGAGCGCCCCCTCCTGGGTTTGGAGCCCCGGCTACCTACAAACGGGGACTTTGATCCGACACAATGCCTGATTGGCCGCGCGTGCGGCAAACTTGTTCGCCCGCACCCGAGCGGTTAGCTTTCGAGCATGCTGATTGCCGAGGGTGAGTTCCGCTACGACATCCGCTGCGGCGGCGAGCTGATTGCGGTCGAGGAAGAGACGATAGCCGCAGGCAGGATCCACGGTATCCGTCGTCCCGCAAGCGGATCCAACGTGTACGAAGTCGAAGCCGAACTCGACGACGCCGGGCTCGTCCGGCGCGTTGTCGCGAGCTACAGGCGCGGCCCCTTCACTCGCAACGCCACCTACGAATCAGCCGACAGTTTTCTGCGCGGCAACGTCGGCGCGATGGGTGGGCGCAACAACTTGACCACCAAGCTCGGGCGCTATGGCGAAGTGGATGCCGACCTGGTCATTTTCCGCGCGCTGACCATCGCCCATATTCGCGAACGCGGGCAGACCCGATGGACCGGGCGGGTGGCGGCAATCGATCCCAATACGCTCGTCGCTTCGACTAGCAAACAGTCGTGTCGCCAGCGTTTAAGCGATCCGCGCGTGTGGATCTACGAACCGCGGATGGGCGACTCCGAGGAAATTGAGATCGACGACTCGGGACTCGTGATCCGCCGGCGCGATTCGCGCGGAATCGAAACCGTGCTGGTCTCGCCCGCGCGATCTCGCTGAAGCTCCCCTTACGCAGCGAGCTTTCTGTCCGGCATCTTGCAGTCGCCGTCGAATTGCGCGCCCTCGTTGAGCACCAGGCTCGGCGTGCTGATCGTGCACTGCGCTCGCGCCGTCGCCGTCAGCTCGACGCGTTCGCGCGCCGTAACTTCGCCGCTGAACGCGCCCGCGATCGTCACCTTGGCCGCGGAAATCCGTGCGCTCACCACTGCGCCGGGCGCGATTACAACTTCGTCTCCGGTGATCTCGCCTTCCGCTTCGCCTTCGATTTTTACCGGGCCGCGAAAGTTGAGTTTCCCCGAAGCCTTGGTGCCCTTTCCGATCCGTGACTCGAATCCCGATTCTTCGTTAAGCGCCATATACTGATTGCCTTTCCCGGGTGGGGGCTTCACTATTGCGGGAATGCGCGAGCACACGCAATCTCGCAGGCCGGACCGCGAATGTGAATGAAACATTAAGCAGTGCGTCGTAGCTGGCTTGCACGTGTCATGTCGCGCGCGGCAATGTTTTTAACCAGGAGACTCGGAATCAAATGAATCGCAAACCCGGCCCGCTGCGGGAACTTGGACCTGAACGCCGCGGCGGCCAGGGACTCGATCCCCATCAGTATGACTCCGGCGACGCGACCATCCTCGCGCTGCTTGCAGGGACTCCGGCCGCCGATCACGTCGATCTCGTGATCACGTGGCGCGCCGGCGCGTACGAAGTCTGGTCGCGGCGCGGGATGATTCGATTCAAACGCTTCGCAAACGAACGCGGCGCGCTGTCATTCGAGGTCGTCGAGCAAATCGGCGAGAACCCGATCGCAAATCAGGATCCATTCGTCGTTTCCACCATCGACGAGGAACTCGACGCCGCCGCCCGCAGCGGCAATCGCACCGGCGATCCCAACCGCGCATACTTCGAGCCCCACGTGCTGAGCCATCCGTACGCGTACGAGCGAATCGCCCAGCTCTTCGACAGTCCGCGCGCTCCCGATCTGGTGCTCAGCCCCAAGGCCTACGCCTACGGAATCCAGCCGGGGCAGCACGGCGCGCTCGACGTGGTGCAATCCCGCGCGCCGCTGCTGTTCGCGGTCCGGGCGTCCGCCGCGGACTGTTCAGGCTCGGCGCCCGCCACGTTGATGTCGCGCCGACGATCGCGCGCCTGATGGGACTCCCGAAAATCGCCGGCCTCGACGCGTCGGGCTCACCCGCCGAGGTTTACTTGAAGCGCCAGGACGGCACTCCGCTCGAGCAAATAATCGCAATTGACGCAGCGCGCCCAACCGGCGCTTACATGTTCCTGCTCGACGGCCTGTCGCATTCGGAACTGCGCCATCAGCTCGATAACAATCCCGGCGCGATTCCAAACCTGGCCGGCCTCGTCGAGCGCGGCGCGATGCTCTCGCACGGGTCGATCGTCAACTTCCCGAGCATCACCTGGCCCAGCCATTCGACGATTCTGACCGGCGCATGGTGCGGGCATCACGACGTCGTCAATCCCACTTTCCACCTGCGCGAGCATCGCGAGACCGTGCCGATTCAGGGCAACATCTTCGAGACCGAGCGTTTTCTCAACCCCGCCGTCGAGACTCTCTACGAGGCCTTCAAGCGCGCCGGCGGTCCGGGCGCGATCACGGCCTCGATTCATGAACCGCAGGGACGCGGCGCCGATCATGCGGTGTTCGAGCGGCGGATCGTCGGCGACAAGGCGCGCCTCAAAGCACTTACCGTCGAGATGTCGGCTGACGTAAGCCCGCGATGGGTGGCCGATAATATGCCCACGATGCTTCGCGAAGAGATCGTGGACATCCGCGGCATGGCCCAAGTGATCAACCTCTTCGAGCATTGCGGCGCCGGTGCTCCTGTGTTCGTCGCGCACGAGTTTGTGATCACCGACGGTGCGGGCCACGACTACGGCCCCCATCACGAGGGGCTGCGCGAGGCGCTCTACCGCACCGACAAGCGAATCGGCGCGGTGCTCGAGTTGTTCCGCGCGCGCGGCTTGCTCGAATCCACGCTGTTTATCGTCACCTCCGACCACGGGATGGCGGCGCAGCGCGTCGAGCTCAAGGCGAACCCGGCGCTCGAGCCGGAGCGCGCGGGAATCCAGGGCGTGTTTGCCGAGCCGATGATTTATCTGCGCGATCTGCGCGTCGAGATCGAGCGCGCGCGCGATCTGCGCAGCCTTGCGGTCACCGTGACGGACAACGATCACCTGCCCGACGGCGAGCATCCGCCGGTTGCCGGTGCGAGTGTCACGCTGTATGGCCGCGGCGGCAAGGACACCGTCATTGGCGAGAAGCGGACCCCTGAGAGCGGGCGCGTTGCGTTTGCGACGCCCGCCGACGTCTCCGACGCCGAGCTGACGGTGAGCGTCGAGCGCAATGGGTTCAACCGTCGCGTGATCCGGGCAGACGGCGCATCGACGGGCAAAGACATCCGGAAAATCCTCTACGACAAGTCCTCGACGCGAGTCTGATTTCATCGGGCTGATGCACGACCTCGACGGCAAGATTGCGATCGTCACCGGCGGCACGCGCGGACTTGGCCGCGCCATCGCGCTTAAGCTGGCGCGGATGGGCGCGACCGTCGCGATGAACTACCGCCGCGACGAAGCGAGCGCCGCGCAAACGCTCGCCGAGGTCCGCGCGATCGCGCCGCGCTCGATGCTCGTCAAGGCCGACCTCGAGGACGAGTCGCAGGTGCGCGCGATGGTGACTCGCGCCGCTTCGGAGCTGGGCGGGCTCGACATCCTGGTCGCGAATGCGGCCGCGACCGCATTCAAGCCGCTACTCGAAGCCAGGCCGCACAATCTCGCGCGAACTTTCGCGCTGAGCGTCAACGGATTCGTCGCCGCGGTGCAGGAAGCGAGCCCCGTGATGGGCGAGGGCGGGCGCGTGCTGATGATTTCGGGAATGGACTCGATTCGCAGCCTGCCCGGCCACGGCGTGCTCGGCGCCGCCAAGGCCGCGCTCGAGAGCATGGTGCGCGACTTTGCCTTCGAGCTCGGTCCGCGCGGCATCACCGTCAACGGCCTCAGCGTCGGTTTCATCGACACCGACTCGGCGCGCTTCTACGCGAACTACCTGGGCTGCTCGTACGAGGATCTTCAGCGCCGATGCGCCGAGCGATCCGCGCTGAGACGCCTGCCAACCCTCGACGAGATCGCCGCCGTCGCGTGCCTCGTCTGCCTGCCCGCGGCCAGCTATCTGACCGCGCAAACCATCATGGTCGATGGCGGCCTCACGCTAAGCTTCCCCGGCGTGAAGTGATTGCGCCGGTATCCGCTTGGCGAAACAATAGCCGGTAGTGGGTCGATTTGAGCGATAACCGTGGAGGTTCTCAAATGGCGCAACAAATTAAAGATTCCGATCATGCAAGGCAGGCCGATCAGGCAGGGCATCACGCAAGGCATCCCGATCACGAAAATTTTCTGGCGCAAGAAGGACAGGTCGCCGTCGATATCCGTGCCGAAATTGCGCGCCTCAAGACCGAGCCTGCGTGGGCCAGCGGCGATCGCCACGGCAGCTCGCTGGTCAAAGGCGACGGCATCAACGTGGCGCTGATGGTGCTGAAGAAGGGCGCGAATCTGCAGCAGCATCACACGCGGGCGCCTATAACGGTGCAGGTGATCGAAGGCCGAATCAATTTCATCGCGAACGGCAAGACACAGCTTGTGACCCCGGGGATGCTGCTCGCGCTGAATCGCGCAATCGAGCATTCGATCGAGGCGGTCGCGGAAAGCGCGATCGTTCTGACCGTGGGCGGCGAGCAGATGTAAGGCGATAGCACCGCGGGCGCGCCGCGCTTTTGACGGCGCTCAAGTGCGGGCCCTATCTTGTGGGTAGTCGGGAGTAACGCAAATGGCGCTGAAAATCGTGATGTTCTCGGACTACATCTGTCCGTTCTGCTACGTCGGCTTCGAAACGATGCGAAGGCTGAAGCCGGAATTCGATTTCCAGCTCGAATGGCGCGGCTTCCAGATTCATCCCGAATGGCCGGCGCAAGGAATTCCGATCGACAAGGCGCGCGAGGTGATTAGCCCAGCGTCGATGGCCGCGCTCTGGAAGCGGATCGACGCGATGGCCGAGGCGGTGGGATTTTCGATGAAGCCGCCCGCCGTGCTGACCAACTCGCGCGCCGCGCTGGCGGCCACGGAGTTTGCGCGCGAGTCGGGCCGCGACGATGCGCTCGAGGAGCGAATCTACCGCGCGTATTTCAATGAAGGCGCGAACATCGGTGACCCCGAGACCGTCGCGCGGCTCGCGGCAGAAGCGGGACTGGACTCCGCCGAGGTGGCCGACGCGATAAACTCGCCCAGGTACGAGATGAGGCTCAAGAATAATTCGCTGACCGCGCATCAGCGCGGCGTCAGCGGTGTGCCGACGTTTTTCATCGGCGATTTTCCGCTGGTCGGGGCGCAGAGCCTCGACGCGACGCGCGCGATCCTCAAACGCGCGGCCGAGCGATTCGCAAGCTGACGGCGACGGCGCGGCGGCCGCACGCCCGGTTCACCGTTCACGCGGCGCGCGGGCGCGCGATGTAAAGGCCGCGGCCCATCAAGCCCTCGGCGTCGTAGCTCACATCCATGCTCGCGGACTCGAACGCGCGGGTCATCTCGTCGCGCGTGAACAATCCAAGCTCGTGCCGCTCGCTGTAATGCTCGATGCCGTCGGGCCCGCCTCTGAGATAGTGCAGCAGCAGTATGGATAGATTGCCCTCCCGGCCGCTGTGGCTCATGCGGCAGACTTTCTCGGCGCCGATCTCGCCGGTATGAATGAAGCTCGTGCCGCGATTCCAATTGTCCGGAGTGAGCCAGGGCTCGACGATCAGCACGCCGCCGGGCTTCACGTGACGCGCCATGCATGCGATCGCGCGATTCATGCGGTCGGCGGTGCGAGCGTAGCCGATCGCGCTGAACAGGCACGTCACCGCGTCGTAAGCCGTCGCCAAATCGAAGTCGGTCATGTCGGCGCGAGTGTAGCGCCCGGCGGGATTCTTCAGGCGCGCGGCGCGCAGGTAGTTTTCGTTGAGATCGACGCCGTCCACCGCGTAATGGTCCTTCAGAAATTTCGCGTGCTCGCCGGTGCCGCACGCAACGTCGAGCATCGTGCGCGCGCCCGGCGCGCCGTCCTCGATCAAAGCGCGCACGCGCTCGCACTCGCGGGCGTAGTTCTTGAAGTGATAGATGGCGTCGTAGAGCTCGGAACTTTCCAGGAACATTCATCCAGCCTAGCGTTGTGTCCTGCAAATATCTTCAAAAAGTTCTGGTACATGCTGGTACGACCAGTCAAGGGACTCGCCGTTCCGGTTCCCCCTTTCCGACCGTTGCGTAGAAGTCCAGGTCAACAGCGAAGATAGCGGTCAAGGGGCTCTCTGCTCCGCTTCCCCCTTTCCGACCCGGAAAGGGGGCCAGGGGGATAGGACGCCGCCATACCCCGGGAGATTTTCCTGTCTCGTACGACCAGCCAAGCGACTCTCCGGTTCCCCCTTTCCGACTCGGAAAGGGGGCTAGGGGGATAGGACGGCGGCATTCACCAGAGGATTTTTCTGTTCCCCTTCCCCATTTTTTCTGGGGAAGGGGCCAGGGGTTAGGGCTTTGTTCTTCAATCTATTTACGGGACACAACACTAGCGAATCCGCGCCGCGGATTCACGGGAACCGCTTGAACGATTCGCGTTTCGGCGGGCCGGGTGTGGTAAAAATCATGGGGCCATGGATGCGCGCGGCAAAGCTGTTGCTGTTCGCCTCGATCTGCGAGGCGTCAAGTGTCCGCTCAACTGGGCGCGCGCGAAGGTGCGACTGGAGCAGATGGCGCGCGGCGAGGTGCTCGAGCTGACGCTCGACGATCCGCGCGGCGCTCGCGACATCCCCGGCGCCGCCGAGGCCGAAGGTTACGTGGTGCTCGAATCCACCGCGCGCAACGGCGTCTTCCATCTGCGCATCGAGAGGTAGCTCATTCGCTTCTTTACTGGTTTGCGCTGCGCGCGCCTTCGCGTTAGAAGTCGCGTCTGATGCGGGTAAAAATTGGCGATGTTTGCCTGTTCTTCGACGTTGAAGGCGCTAAGCTGCGTCCCGACGGCGCGAAGATGCGTGAGGTGCCGACCGTCGTTTTGCTGCACGGCGGTCCCGGCTTCGATCATTCGAACTTCAAACCCGATTTTTCGCGGATAGCGGAGATCGCGCAGGTCGTCTATCTCGACCATCGCGGCAACGGCCGCAGCGATCGCGGCGATCCGTCGAAATGGAATCTCCCGCAATGGGGCGACGATGTGCGCTCGTTTTGCGAGGCGTTGGAGATCGAGCGCCCGATCGTGATGGGCGTCTCTTTCGGCGGCATGGTTGCTCTGTCGTACGCCACGCGCCATCCCGAGCATCCCGGCAAGCTGGTGCTGAGCAGCACCACGGCGCAAAGCCGGCCGGATCGAACGCTGGAAATGTTCGAGCGGCTGGGCGGGGCGGAAGCGCGCGAAGCGGCGCGGCAGTTTTTCGACAATCCCGGAATGGAAACGATGCCCGGCTATCAGAAGAAGTGTCTTCCCCTGTACAACCGGACTCCGTCGCCGCCCGAGTTCATCCTGCGCTCGGTGATGAATCTCGAATTGATGGCCGGCTTTTTCAAGAACGAATCGCACACCTTCAACTTTCTGCCCGAGCTTGGGCGGATAAAATGCCCGACGCTGATCGCCGCGGGCGAACGCGATCCGATCACGCCGGTTGCCGACTCGAAGGACATCGCGGCGGCGATGGCGCCGGGCGTGTCGAGGCTCGAAGTGTTCGAGAACGCGGGCCACGGGGCGCATCGCGACCAGCCCGATCGTTTCTTCAAAGTGCTGAACGAATTCGTCCTGGCGTGAAGCGGGAACGATGGCAACGCGCTACTTCAATCCGCGATTTTTTGAATTTTTCGAGGAACTGAGCCGCAACAACAATCGCGGCTGGTTTGCCGGGAACAAGCCGCGCTACGAGCGCGACGTGCGCGAGCCGATGCTCGCGTTCATCGCTGATTTCGGGCCGCGGCTGCGCAAGATCAGCGCGCGCTACGCCGCGGATCCGCGCCCGGCCGGCGGCTCGATGATGCGCATCTATCGCAATCTGCGCTTCTCGCGCGACAAGACCCCGTATCATACCAACGCGGCGGCGGCGTTCCGCCATTGCGACGGGACGCACATCGACTCGCCGTCGTTCTATCTTTCGCTCTCGCCGGCGGAGGCTTTCGCCGGGGTTGGAGTATGGCATCCGGATGCGGATTCAGTCGCAAAGATTCGCGACGCGATTGTCGCGCGGCCGGCGAAATGGAAGAGCGCCGTCAACGATCGCAAGTTCAGGGCGCGATTCGATTTGGCGGGCGACATGCTGTCGCGCCCGCCCCGCGGCTACGACCCCAGCCATCCGTTGATCGAGGATCTCAAGCGCAAGGACTTCATCGCCGGCACCCAGTTCACGCGAAAGGAAGTCTGCTCGGCCGAGTTCATGGGCCTGTTTTCCAGCGCCTGCGCGTCGTCGGCCCCGTTCATGAAGTTCCTAACCGAGGCGCTGGCCCTCAAGTGGTGACCGCGCAAATGCGATAGCGCCCGCCCCGTACTGCTCTAACAGGAGACCTTTGCATAACCTTATCGCGTCTCTTGTCTCCTCTGCCTGTTAGGAGAGCTGTGCGTAACCCGATCGCGGCATGATTTCCTCTCCCTGCAAGGGAGAGGATGAAGGTGAGGGTCCTTATACAGCGAGCTATTTTGCGAGCGAATCAAGATTCTGCCTCTGCCCGCAACGCTCGCGCTCAGGTTACGCAAAACTCTCCTGCTAGAGAGCTTTGCTTTACCGGATGCCGGTGCTGAAGTGACACGCGCTGGCGCGCTCTTGTTTTGGGTCATTCTGAGCCCTTCGGAATAGGCCCCGCTTTCACCCGCCGAAGCCCTGAGTGCTGCCGAAGGGGAAGAATCCCGAATCTTTCTCTTTCCTCTCCGCTGAGCGGCAGTACGCGCAGGCGCGCGAAATCCTGTCTTTTTCTGTCATTCTGAGCGGAGCGAAGAATCCCGAATCTTTCTCGGCGCAAAACATTTCGACTTCACTGAGGCCATGCGGAGCCGAGTTGCTCCGAATTCAATATGCAGTTACGCAAAGCTCTCCTAACAGCGACTCATTGCGCGGGAGCGTTCAGCGGCTGGATCACATGCGGCTGCGGACCGGGCAAGAGCGCGGTCCAAGTGGCGCCGCCGTCGGTGGTCGATAGCAGGGCGCCGTCGCCCACTATTATCCAACCCTGTGTTGGAGTGGCAAAGCTGAGTTGATAAACCTGGAAGTAGCCCGAGAAATGTGACACTGGATCAATGCTCGCGCGCACTCTCGCGCCCACGCCAAGAGCAGTGAGCGCGGGCGGGTAGTCCCAGACTCTAGCGGTGATCCAAGTGGAGTCGGCCACTGTGGATGGCATCCTCTGCCCTACGGCTTTCTCCTCCAGGTTTGCCAGTATCCGGTCCGGCTTCCAGCTTCGTCCGCCATCGTCGGTTGCGAAGAGCACGGCGGCCGATTTGTCGCCATTTCCTCCCGAATAAGTCACCGCCACAAAACCGTGCTTGTCGTCTTCGAATACAGGTACGTCGCAAGTGGGATAAATCGCGGGATATATCTCTTTGGGAGCCGGCAACGAAACTGTCTGCCAGCTCTTAGCTCCGTCGCGTGTAACATGAAGTTCTTCGTCGTTGGCACCGCCGGCCATCCAACCTTCCTCAGGTGTGACCAGAAGGATGGGGCCCTGCCCACCTGGCGCGTGGTGCGGTCACTGCCAGGTTCGACCTCCATCCGAGGTCAAGAGTAACAAGCCAGAGTGAAAGGCCGCAGTGGCGATTTGCAAAACCATCCAGCCATGCTGGTTATCGGCAAAAGTAATTCGACCCGCAGGGTCGAGATTTCCTACGGCTACGGTAACATGTGTCACCGACCAAGTCGCACCAGTGTCGCCGGTGTAGGCCAGATCGAATTTGCATTGAGGTTCGCCATATTCGGCAAATAGCACCCAACCGTGGTGAACGTCGAGAAAGAAAATGTCAGCGATGTGCTCGCCAGAGCCGCGAGCGGCGGGCGGGGTAATATCTGTCCAGTTCGCGCCATTATCCGTGGTCCAGTAGAGGCGGCCGCCCCGCCCGGCCCAGCCGACGCCGGGAGCGAGCAGCTTCATTGAGCCGACCACTCCGCCCCAGCCCGGCGGCGCCTTGCCGTACCAAATCACATCCCCGCTCTGAGCCTTGGAGGGGACCGCATTCGGTGTTGGTGAATTGGCAGGACTATCCTGCGCCCAGACGCGCGCAGACAGAAACAACAAGCTGACAAGCAATAGGCTGCAAGTCACTTTCATGGCGAGCAGAAAACTATTCCCATCCGCGCTCGTCCGTCAAATGAGCGGCAGAGCGCCGCGCTCTGCTTAACGGTCGTTATCGTTCAGCTTACAGGATGCGGCGAATTTTCTGACCCAGGCGGCCGAAGAATCCAGCGCGAGTCACGCCCGCTTTGGTTACGATGGGAATCGTCGCTTGCGGCTTGCCGTTGAGCAAAACCGTGAGATTGCCGACCGGATCCGCTGGATGAACCGGCGCTTCCAGGTACCTTGCCGCGGGCTCGAATTGGACCGTCACCTTGCTCTCTTCGCCGCGCCCCAGCGTGAACACCGCATCGCCGCCGGGCCCTATCGCCACCGTCTCGGCGACGCCGTCGCGCACCGCTATCGCCGCGGGCATCGCCTTTTTCAAATCGGGCCGGTAGCTGACAAAAGTGCGGAACGCCCATTCAATCAATTTCTCGGTTTCGGTGCGCCGCCGCTCCGAGCTCGGCGCGCCCATCACGGCTGACAGGATATTCATCCCGTTCGACGACGCCGACGCGACGAGATGAAAGCCCGCCTCCTCGACGTGCCCCGTCTTTATCCCGTTGACGCGCTTGTCGTAGAACAGCAGCGTGTTGAAGTTGGGCTGCTTGATCTTGTCGAACGCGAATTCCTTGACCGAGGTGTACTTGAGCGACTCCGGATGATGATTCACCAGCGAGCGCGCGAGCGCCACCATGTCGGCTGCGGTGGTGAACTCGCCCGGAGCCGGCAACCCGTCGGGGTTG
The DNA here is from genome assembly GCA_963722605.1 of Binataceae bacterium (SeqCode). GTDB lineage: Bacteria > Desulfobacterota > Binatia > Binatales > Binataceae > Binatus. Next base: position 244,330 of record CAVRNO010000003.1, read on the forward strand.
TCGAAGTGAGTCTCGGCGAGCCCGATCTCCCTGGCCTTGTCATTCATCATCTGGGTGAACGCGTCGGTGCTGCCGCCGAGGTATTCCGCGAGCGCCACCGCCGCGTCGTTGCCCGACGACACCATCAAGCCATACACCAGGTCGTTCACCCCGACCTTTTGTCCGACGCTTAGAAACATCCGCGACACGGTGTCATCCATCGAAAGCCGCCACGCCTTTTCGCTGATCGTGACGTCGGTGGCCGGCGCAATCTTGCCCGCTTTGAGCGCGTCGAGGGTCAGGTAGAAGGTCATGATCTTGGCGAGGCTGGCGGGTTGCATCTTCTGATGCTCGTTGAATGCGTACAGCACCGCGCCGGTGTCGGCGTCGATCATAATGGCGGCCTTTGCATCGAGCGCGAACGGAGCCGGTCTGTCGCCGAGCACGTGAATTGCGCTCAACGCAACCGCGGGAGCCTCTTGTTGTGCGGCGCTGGCGCGCTTGGATGCGGTTGGATGGCGGTGAATCACCCGCGCAAAGGACGGAGTGGAACTCGCCGCCGCAATCGCGATCGCCGCAAGCGCAATAGCCTTCGATATTGATTTCTTCCGCACGCCCATCACCATCCGGCTCAAGAGATTACTCCGCAAGCGTGCGCCGCGCGACGATTGCGGGGCGGCCAGGCGGGATCGGCGGGCAGCGATCTTCGGTAAGCGGGCATATTCCCTTTTCTTCCGTTTCAGCATAAAGGAAACTGAACCCGAATGGACATTTCCGTAATTCTGCCGGTGGTGAACGAGGCCGAGAACCTGAGGACCTTGATCCCCAGGCTCAGCGCGTTGCTCGACCGCGAGCGGCTCACGCACGAGATCGTGGTGGTGGATGGCCCGTCCACCGACGGCACCAGTGAAACGGCGCGAGCGCTCGGCGCGAGAGTCGTTGCGGAACGCCGGCGCGGATACGCCGGCGCGATGGAGACGGGGATTGCCGAGGCGCGGGGCGACTACATACTTACGCTCGACGCCGACCAGTCGCACGATCCCGACTTCATCGTGAAGATGTGGCGGGCGCGGACCCGCGCCGACATCGTGGTCGCGTCGCGCTACGCGCTCGGCGGCGTCGCCTACTCCGGCTTCGTGCGGCGTTCTACCAGTTGGCTGCTGAACCTGGTGCTGCGGCGGATGCTCTCGATGCCGGTGCGCGACATCTCCAGCGGATACCGCCTGTACCGGCGCGAGGCGCTGGGGAAGCTCGAACTGACGGCGACCAACTTCGAGGTGCAGGAGGAAATCCTGGTCAAAGCCTACGCCAGCGGATTCAGCGTGGTCGAAGTTCCGTTCACCTATTTTCCGCGCGGCGCGGGCCGCTCGCACGCGAAGATCGCCAGCTTCGGATGGAAAATCCTGCGTTCTTCGATACCGCTGTGGAAAATCCGCAACTCGCTCGCGTCCGCCGACTACGACGAGCGCGCCTTCTACAGCCTGATTCCGCCGCAGCGCTACTGGCAGCGCCGCCGCCATCGCATCACCGTGCTATGGGCGCGCGGCGCGGATCGCGTGCTCGACGCGGGATGCGGTTCCAGCCTGATCGTGCAGAGCCTCAACAACGTGATCGGCATGGATTTCAACTACGCCAAGCTCCGTTTTCTGCGCCGCTACGAAATTCCGCTGGTCAACGGCTCCGCCTTCGCGCTGCCGTTCAAGGACGGCTCGTTCGACTGCGTGATCAGTTCGCAGGTGATCGAGCATATTCGATTCGACGAGTCGATTTTCACCGAGATGTGCCGGGTGCTCCGGCCCGGCGGCCGGCTTATCCTCGGCACGCCCGACTATGCGACGATCGGATGGCGGATTATCGAACCGATCTACGGCTTCCTGATGCCCGGCGGATACAAGGACGAGCACATCACGCATTACACGCTGGGCCTGCTCCGGGAGATCCTTGCCCGCCACGGAATCGCGATCGAGGAGACCGCCTACATCGCGCGCAGCGAGCTGATCCTCCGATGCCGCAAGCTCATGCCCGAAGATCGCGCACGCATCGACGCCGCCGCGCCCGCCTCGACCGCGGCCTGAAATCCCGCGGCGAACCCTGAGATGACAGCGCATCGCATCTTCAGATTTACCGGGACCGTGGCGATCGCTTTGATCGTGGCGGCCCTGACCGGCATCACGTCGTGCTCGAGCAATAATGCGCAATCGCCGGGGTCGAACCTGGCAAACGTGCAGCTATCGCCCGCCCCGGCGGGCAGTTGCCAGATCGATGCGGTCAAGATGTGCCAGGTCACCGGAGGGCTCGCGGCGCCGGCGCCGCATCCGGCGACGACACTGGCGGCGAGCCCGAGCGGCCTGCCCACCATCCCCGAGTCAGTCGAATTTCAGATTCCCATGGGCCAGACGATCAAGCTGATGTGCTATTACGATCCGCAGCGCACCTCGATCTATCGCGCCGATGCGTCCGCCGACGCCGCGCTCACCGGCAACTCCGTCGAGTACATGAAGAAGCAGGGATTCTGCATCAACAAATAGAGCGACACGTGCCTTCGTTTTACGACTTCGCAATCGTATGCCAGTCGCTGAGCCAGACTCAGAGCCGGCTTCAGACCGCCGAGATGGTCGGTGCATTTCTGGCCGGTCTCGACATCGACGAAGCGGAACTCGCCGCGCGATTCATGACCGCCCGCGCGCTCGCGCTGGGCGCGGACAAGCGGGTCAAAATCAGCGGCCGCGCAATCTGGAAGATCGTCGCGGAGATGACCGGTAGCGCGGACCAGGGCGAAGATATCTTTGCCGCCGCCGCGGACTTCGGCGAGGCGATCGAGATGACGCTCAAGCTGCGCCCGGCCGACCCTGAGCCCACGCTCACGATTCGCGAGCTCAACGAAAAATTCACCGCGATCGCCGCGATCGAGGGACGCCACGTGCGCAGGCGGATGCTCGACGCGATTCGCGAGCTGTTCGCGCGCGCATCGGCTCTGGAATCCCGGTACATCGCGAAGATTCTGGTAGGCGAGATGCGCCACGGGATGAGCGAAGGGCTGATGCTCGAGGCGATCGCAAAGATGGGCGCGATACCGGTCAGCGAAGTCCGCCGGATTCACCTGCGCGAGGCCGACCTTGGCCGCGTCGTGCGAATTGTTCGGAGCCGCGCGGCGCCGTGAGCGTTCGCCCCGGTGTCGCCGCCGAACTTACATACTAATGATGTACCGTTTTAGCGCGCGGTGAATCAGTGATGTAGCTGGACGTTGTTGGGCTCGTGCGCGGTGCTCAGCGCCATCCCGATAGCCTCGTTTTCCGATTGGCCGAAATCTTCAAGCACAAACGCCTCGCCGCCGTCTTCCGCCTCGATCCGCTGGTAAAGATCACAGGACCACCAATCGGGACCCAGTTGGCGCGTCCGGAGGACGAAGACATTGCCGCAAACGACTTCAACCCGTTCCATAAGAGCCACCTTCCTGACTTGGAATGGCCGCAGGTGCCGGGGGATTCTACGGTAAAGAATTTAGCGCAATTGCGTTAGTAACGCTAATGCTCAACGCGTCAAAGTCAACTTGATTGGCGGAGTTTTTGGCCTGAGTCGAAAAAAAAGGTCAGCGGCTGGAGCGGGTCGAGGTGAGCCTTTTATCGGACATCTCTCATGCAGTCAGGCGGCGCACCAGCGCCTCGCCGATAAGCATGATCATCGCGGCGACGAGAATGTACGGATTGATCGAGACGCGGCGCTCGAGCGTGCCGCGTTCGGTCGAGATTTCCGCCGGCGACGGATTTAGGCGCCCGCCGGTAGCGGACGCGAGCTGCTCGAGCAGGCCGTAGTTGGGCTCCGGGCGCGGGGTTTCGGCGTTGACCGACGGACTGACGGTGAACGCAAGCGGCGGGAACTTCTTGTCCTTGCCCGATTGCGAGCGGACTTCGAGGTAATAATTGCCAGGGGCGGGCGCGTCGATCGATCCCGACAACTCGCCAGCAACGTCTTCGCTGAGCGCGGTTTCTGTCCTGCTCCCGTCGGGCCGGGTCACGACCACGGTCGCCAGCCGCGCGACATTGCTCGCCTGGGCGCTGTAGTCGGTCAGCTTGATATTGATCCGGCCCGCGTTGTAACCGAGCGCCGCGTCGATTTTGGGCTCGGCCGCTGTCTCCGGCGTCATCCAGGCGAGCATCCGATCCCAAAGCGGCTGAAAGACATTGGCGCTCACCCATCTCCCGGACCATCGCCCGCTTGCGTCGGTGGTCACCGCCATCGCTTTGCCCGCGCCGTACTTCCAGCTCGCGATCACCGGTTCGCGCGTGCCGTTGCGATCCACGTACATGCTCATGCTGGCGCGCGGTTTGATCTCGGTGGAGACGTAGCCCTTGAGCGCCGGCATCTGGCGCGCCGCGAGGTCTTTCAAAATCGCGTCGGGGTCTTGCGTGCGCGGCGTGAATTCTTTTTCGACCATCGTGACCTCGCCGCCGTGCGCCTGGAGGTCGCTGACGAAAAGCTGGGGCAGGTTGCGCGGGCTGTCGGTCTGATAGAACGAGCCCCCGCCGTACTTGGCGATCGCCTGGAGCAGATCGACGTTGGCGTCCCGCCCGATCGCGATCGTCGAGATCGTCGTGCCGGCGTCGTGATGCATCCGCGAGACCAGGTCGTAGTACATCTCGGCGGTGCCTCCCGTCTCGCCGTCGGTCAGCACGACGACGTGCTTGACCTGTGCGCCGCTGCTGCCGAGCGTGCGTTCCGCCTCGCGCAGCGCGGGTATCAGGAAAGTCTGGCCGTGCGCGGAGAGCCGGTTGATCATCTGGTCGAAATAGGGACGGCTATCGCCGACCGATTGCAGCGGGATCACGACGAACGGTTGCGAGTCGAATCCGATTACGGCTATCAGGTCGTTGTCCTTGAGCGTTCTGGTGACGGTCTCGGCCGCCGCTTTGGCGTAGGTGAGTTTGTCGTTGCGGCCCATCGAGCCCGACTTGTCGATAATCAGCACCAGCGCGCGGCGCCTTTCCTTGTGCTGCGGCGGCTTCATCGTCACCGGCATCACCTCCGCCAGCGGGCTGTTCGCGTAACCGCCAAGGCCGAAACTCGAATCGCCGCCGACCATCGCGATCGAGCCGCCGCGGCGCACGTACTCCGCCATCGCCTCCTGCGCGGCCGGCGCGATTCGTTCGCTCGGCACGTTGTTGATCAGCACCGCGTCGTAACCCGAAAGCGCGCCGTCCCAGGCCGCGCCGGTGACGGGCACGACGGCAGGTTCGAGTCCCATCCGATTGACCACGGTGGCGAGATAGCCCGCGTCCCTGGCGATCCCGGTAAGAATCAGAACTTTGCGGCGCGCGCCCACTCCCACCCATCCTTCGAGCGAGTCGTTCTCGAAATACGCGTCCAACGCGGGATTGTCGGCCTTGAACGCGGCGGTGTACGAGCCGAGCCCGGCCGCTTCGGCGCGGACCGGAAAGTCGAAGCGCTGCGAGCCGCGCGCAAGCGTCACTCTGCGCGCGTCGATCGGCGCGCCGTTGCGCTCGATCGTGATCGTTCCGGTCACCGGCGCGTCGTTGAGATTTTCCAGCGTGACCCCGAGCGCGAACGGGGCGGCTTTTTCCAGCGCGGGCGGAAGCGAGAGCGCCGTCATCGCCACGTCGGGGATCGAACGCGCGCCGGGCGGCGTGAAGATGTCGAGCCGAATCTCGGCCGAGACGATCGCGCTTATCGCGCGCTCCGCTTCGCCGCGATTCTGCCATCCGTCGGTCACCATCACGGCCGGGCCGCCGTGCGCGTCCGGGATCCGCGGCGATCCGGTAGAGCGCGCTTTCAAGGTTGGTCGCGCCGGGCCCGCATTGGGCGCATCCGGTTGCGCCGGCGAACGCCGATTCGACCCCGCCGATCGAATCCGGGACCGCGCTCGCCGCGAACATGTAGGCGGGATCTCCCGCGCGCAGCCCAAGCTCGTCGCGCAAGAGCTTGCGCGTCCACGCGCGCATCGCGGGCGTGATGCTCGCGCTCGCATCGACGATTGCGGGCCGCGCGGCGCCCTCCGAATGCGTCACGCGCTGCGGATTTGCGAGCGCGACGACGAATAGCGCCAGCACTATCGCGCGTATCAGCGGCGCAATCACGCGGCGAATTTCGCGCGCGTTGACGATACCCCACACCAGCACGATCGCGGGAATCGCCAGCAGATAGAGCGCCTCGCCCCGGGCCAGCGTCAGATCATGCGGCAAAGCGGCAGGCAAACCGTGCGGAAAGAGCCGCGGGAATCACGGCGCGAAGGCCCCGGCGACGCGGCGGCGGCGGCGATAGACGAGGAGGGCTTCCAGAGCCGTCAGCGCGATTATCGCGGCGAGAAGGTAATCGGCAAGCGACGACTTTTCCATTACCGGCGCGGCTTGGGAACCCGGGTTTGCGGCTTCGACTCTAAGCGGCGGCGAGCTGGAGAGATCCGACTCGGCCAGGTCGGCAAGATTCACCGCGCGCGGCATGCTTGCGCCGCCCGGACCGGCGAGTTCGTAGATTCCCTGCTCCGAAACCGAGGTGAAAAGCGTGCCCGGATTAGCCGCTACCGCGCTTCCCGACGGCAGTATCACGCGCTCGACCCCGGCCGGCACCAGCCACGGCTGTCCGGTGCGGTAGCCGCTGGCTGTCCCCAGTCCGGCCAGATAACCGATCGCGTTGAGCGTCAGCACCGACATCGGAAGGTTGCGCCGCCCGAGGTACGGAAACGGATTGAAGCCGGTCGCGATGAAGCGATGCGCGCCGCGCTCGCCTTTGAGCACGATCGCGCCGCCGTCGCCGCCGACCACCTGGCTCATCCACGGATGAGTCCCGAAATACTCGCCACCGCGCAGACTGAGCAGGCGGAAATTCACCGAATCGGTCAGCGGGTCGGCCGTGCGCCATCCCGCAATCTCGACCTTCGCGGCCGGCGTCACCGTCAATCCGAAAACGGGATCGCCCGGCGGCGGCATCACTATCATCGCGTTCACGCCCGGCATTTCCTTGGGCGCGGCGTACTCAAAGATGGCGAGATCGAAGCTGCCGAGATCGGCGGGCGAGTAGGCATCGGGGGTGCGTGCGGTGACCTCGACGCCGGGAATCGAATTCAGGCCCTGCGCATCGGCGGGCGTCGGGCTGATGAAAAGAATCGACGCTTTCTTGACCGAGCTGGCGGTCGCGTAGGCGACGTTGTCCAGCGCGAGTGCGTCGTCGGGCGCGAGTTTCGCCTCGTAGATCCGCGCGGGCGGGAGCGCGGGGAACTCGACCGTAGCCGTCTCGCGCGCGCCGAGAGCTTCCCTGGCGTGGGCGATTTCCTTGCCGTCTCCCGTCACGGCGAGTTCGAGCGTGCGGGTCTCGGGGCCGAAGTTGGCGATTGTCAGGCTTGCGTGAAGCGCTTCCGCGCCAAGGACTTCGCGCCGAATCGTGAACGAGCCGATCGCCGCGTTGGCGACCGCGTCGCCCACCGCGATCGGATGGATTCGCGCGGGGATCGGCGCGGCGAGCGCGTTGGCGCCGGCAAAAATCACCTTGGCGACGCGCGCCTGCGAAGCGAGGTTGCCGAGAAAGTTCTCGAGCGTCGTTCGATCGTTGGGCGCATCGCTCGGCTTGATTCGCGACAGCGCAAGCCGCGCCTCGGCCAAGCTGTCGAACGGGGGCGCCACCCGGCGCGGCTGCGGCGCGGTGACGTAAACCGAGATTTCGCCGCCGCCGTCTTCGGCGGACAACGCGGCGTCGAGCTTTTCGCGCGCGAGCGCGAATCGGCTCTTGCCCGCCGGCGCCGTCGCCTGCATCGCCGCCGAATTGTCGATCACCACCGCCAGCGGAGCAGTTTGCTTCCAGATGAACGGACCCGCCATCGCTATCACCGCAAGGCTCAGGATCAACAGCTCGGCGAAGAACATCCAATCCAGCCGCGGCCATCCGCCGAAACGCTCGCGCCGAAAACCGCGCAGCGCGCGGAACGCCATCACGCTCGAGACCGTCACCCGCGCCGGCCGCTCCTTGGCCAGATACGCGAGGATCAGCGCCGGCACGAGGGCGAAAAATACGAGCGCGCCTGGATAAAGCAGTCCCATCGGATAACTCTTCAGTGCGCCAGCCCGAGATCCCTCACCGCGCGCACGAAAAAATTCTGAAAGTCGTGGTCGGTCGTGTAGAGCGCGTAATGCAGCCCGCGCTTGAGGCAGAACGATTTTATTTCGCGCGTCAGCCGCAGCATCGTCTCCCGATACTGCGCGCGTTCGCGCTCGCCCAGCGACACCCGCAGCCGCTCGCCCGACTCCGAATCGACTACTTCCACGTCGCCGTCGAGACCCTGGCCGTTGAGCTCGCGCCCGCCAAGAATCTGCACCGCCGTCAGGTCCATCGACGCCGCGGTGAACATCCCGAGCCCCCGCGTTACCGAGTTGAGCAGCATCAGGAAGTCGGAAACGATAAACACCTTGCCGGTGCGCCGAATCGCGAGCAGCTCGGTCGCCAGCGAATTGGCGAAATCGAACTGCCCGCCCGGTTTGAGATCGTGCAGCCGGCGCGCGAGCTCGACGATTCGATGCCGCCCGTTGACGAACGACGGATTGACCCTGCCGCCGCTCCCGCCCAGCACCCGCAGCATCACCCGATCGCCGCTGGCCAGCGCCACGTAGGCAATCGCCAGCGCCGTCAGGATCGCGAATTCGAACTTGCGGTCGCCCGCCGGATACGCCATCGACGCGCTCGCATCGACGAAGATGTACGTGAGCAGGTCTTCCTCTTCCTGGAAGAGCTTGATGTAGAGTTTGTCGCTGCGGCCGTAAAGCCCCCAATCGATGTAGCGGAAGTCGTCGCCGGGCGAGTAATGCCGAAAATCGTTGAACTCCAGCGACGAGCCGCGCTTGGGCGACAGATGCATCCCCCGGCCCATCCCGGCGTATCGCTGGCGGGTTCTGATCCTGAGCTTTTCCAGCCGGGCAAGAAATCCCGGCGTAAACTCGTCCGGCAGTCCGAACATCGGCTACGTGCGCGGCTTCCTCAGCCGCTTTACCACCTGCTCGAGGATCGATTCGGATGAAACACTTTCGGCCTCGGCCTGGAAGTTGAGCAGCAGCCGATGGCGCAGGCACGGGACGATCGCGTCGTCGATATCTTCGTAGCTCACGCTCACCCTGCCCGCCAGCAATGCGTTAACCTTGGCGCACAATATCAGCGCCTGCGCGCCGCGCGGGCTTGGCCCAAACCGCAGGTACTGCGAGACCTCGGGGATCGCGCCCGGTCCCCCCGGAGTGCATCCGCCGATCACGCCGATGATGTAGCGCTCGAGCGGCTCCGCCACCATCACCTCGCGCACCAGCGCCTTGAGCTCCTCGATCGCCCGCGGCGCGTGCGCACCGTCGAACAGCGGCTGGATCTTGCTTTGCGCCGTGCCGGTCGTGCGGCTCAGGATTTCGCGCAATTCGTCGGGCTTGGGCGATCCCATCACCACTTTGAAGATGAACCGGTCCATCTGCGCTTCGGGCAGCGGATAGGTTCCTTCGAGCTCGATCGGATTTTCCGTGGCCAGCACGATATACGGCGGATCGAGCACGTAGGTGGTGCCGAACACGGTCACCTGATGCTCTTCCATCGCCTCCAGCACGGCAGATTGCGTCTTGGGCGTCGCCCGATTGATCTCGTCGCCCAGCACCATGTGCGCGAAGATCGGGCCGGGCTTGAACTGGAACTCGCGATGGCCGTCGGACTCGGTCAGCACCTGCGTCCCGATAATATCCGACGGCATCAGGTCGGGCGTGAACTGGATTCGCTTGAAGCTGAGCCCGAGCGCTTCGCTGGCCGCCTTGACCATCAGCGTCTTGCCGAGTCCCGGCACGCCTTCGATCAAAATATGGCCGCCGCAAAACAGCGCGGTCAGCATTTTGCGCACCACCTCGCGATGGCCCACGATTACCCGCGCGACTTCGCTCTCGGCGCGCGAGAAAGTCTTGCGAAATTCCGCGACCCGCTGGTCCGGTGAAGCCTGTTGAGCAGCCGCTCCCATCCGTTGTCCTTCCTTGTCCTGAATCTACTGAATCATGTCGCGATAGCGCGGCGGCACCAGTTGTCGCTCGTCTGGCGGCGCCTCGTCGCTGGTCGGCGCAAGCGGCGCGTTGACGTAACCCGTCGTCGCCGTGGGCCGATCGATGTCAAGTACCGTTTTCCCGCCGCTACCGGAAGAGGGCGCTCCCGGCAGCCGGAACATCACGTAGCGCGCATCCTTGATGTCAACGCTCGCGCCCTTCTCGCCCGGCTTCAGGAACCGTTGCGCGTTGGTTGACGTCGGCATCTCGCCGAGATGCGTATCGCCGAGGTTCGAGCCCATGTCCTTGTTGTTCTTGGGCTTGCCGCCGGTGGCGGGAAGATTGCGATCGCCGTTGGCGCCCGGCTTTGGCGCGATCCCGGGCCGGTTGGCGTCGGGCTCGAGGCCGCCGCCCTGATTCTTGTCGTTGCCGGACTGGTTGTTGGGGCCGGGATTTTTTTCGTTGGCGGCCTCGACCTGCGCTTCCGCTTTGGCCAGTTCGTCGTGGAGTTCGATGCTCGATTGCTCAGGCTTGTTCTGATCGCGGTTGGATTGATCGGCCTTGTTCTGATTGTTCTGGCCACTTTTGGACAAACCTTTCCCGCCGTCGTTCTTGCCGGTGCCGCCTTTGCCCGAACCTGCACCCGCGCCGCCAGGGTTCTGGCCGGCGCCGGACCCGCTCTTTCCCTCGCCGCTGCCCGTGCCTGCGGAGTTGCGTGCCCCGTTGCTCTTGCCGTTGCCGGTTCCATTTTGCGCGGTTGACTTGCCGGTGCCCTGATTTTTTCCGGACGGGCTGTTGTTGCGCTTCTGAGCGGCCTTGTCGGCTTGCTGCATCGCTTCCTCGATGCGCTTCCTTTTCTCTTCGGGCGGCAGCTTGGAATTTTCCAGTGCGTCGGCTGCCTGGCGAATCTTGTCCGCCAGCGCGGAATCATCGGAACTGGACGATGTGCTCGCGATCTCCGCCGCGATCGCGCGCAGCCTGGCCGCCTCGGTATTCTCGGGCGTCGGCGCGCGCACCAATCCCAATGTCGCGATCACCATCGCCAGCGCGACCGCGCCCGCGAAAATCGAGGAGCGCTTGAGCGGCTCGCCGGCCTCGAGCCTGAATTCCCGGCGAACATCCAGCCCGCTGAACAACGCCGTCGCCCGCCGCAACAGAATCGGGAACAGCGGCGTGCGCCGCGCGCGGACGCTCTCCGGCGCCGACGGATCGGCAATCGTGGCGAACGTCACAATTTCCTGATGGCATTCCAGCCGCTCGTCGAGCTCGGCTGCCGCCGCAACAAAGTCGCTGGCGCGCCGATACGCCCGAAATGCCATGACCAATCCCGCCGCCAGCACCACAATGCCCGCGCCGATCAACGCGACGCTCAGCACAGTGCCGCGCTCGGGCGCAAGCCGGTATCCCAGCCGCGTCCAGGTCACGGCGCCGATCGGCTCAAGCAACGCTCCCAGCGCGATCGCGGTAATCGCCGGCGCAACCGCGCACAGCATCGCGCGGATTGCGGCTAGCCGCGCGATTCGCGCGCTGGCGATCCCGATTGTCTCGACCGGAGTGTCCACAGAATGAAATTATAGCGTACTCGACGCAGATGCGACCGTCCAATCTGCCGCCCAACCGCCTTATTTTGCCGGGATTGCGGATGATGTCCCCTCCGCCGGTTTCCTTTCGATCGCGATCGCGCGCCGATGCTCGCCAAACGATTTCGAAAAGACATGGGTGCCGCCTTCGCGCGCGACAAAATAGAGAAATTCGGTATGCGCCGGATAGAGCGCGGCTTCGATTGATTTGAGCCCCGGATTCGCGATCGGCCCCGGCGGCAAGCCGGTGAAGTCGTACGTATTGAAGGCTGACGCCGTGTGAACCGCGGTCGCCGCCGGCGCCCTGGCTCCGTCGAGCGCGTACTCGGCCGTCGGGTCGGATTGCAGCGGCATCTTGAGCCGCAGCCGATTGTAGAACACGCCCGCGATGAGAGGGCGCTCGCCGGGCACTTTTGCTTCCTTCTCCACGATCGAGGCCATCGTCACCAGCCGGCGCGCATCCAGCCCGGCCTCGAACATCCGCTCTTCCACCGCCGGCGTCAGCACCTGGTAGAACCGCGCGAGCATCGCCGCGAGCACGTCGTTGGTCTTCGCGTGCGGCGAAAATCTGTAGGTCGCCGGGAACAGGTAGCCTTCCGCGCCGAGCGGCATCAGCCCGAGCGCGTGCACCATCGCGCCCGCGCGCGCGGCCTGCTCGAATTCGTCCTCGCAGACCAGCCCCATCTCGGCCAGCCGCTCCGCTATCTGATGCACCGTCAGGCCCTCGGGAATCGTGACCGTCACGACGATGAAATCGCCCCGGACCAGATGGCGCATCACGTCGGGAATCCGCTCGCCGCCGTTGAAAGCATAGTCGCCCGGCTTGATTTGGCGCGCGGTCTCGCTCATCTCGCCGTAGAGCCGGAGCGCGAGTGCGCTGCGCACCACGCCGGCGTCGGCGAGCGCCCGCGCGATTTGGCGAAACGGCTCGCCCTTTTCAATCGTGACTTCGCGCGGCGGCGTGAATTTTTCGGTCGGACTCAGCCAGTAGTATGAGAACGCGGCGTACGCTCCGCCCACGACGATCGCGGCTGCGAGGATTGATGCGGCAAGCTTCATCCGATTCGAGGATATATTTCGCGCCGTGATTTTTCATCAGCCGCCACCGCGCGGGATTTTATCCGGATTCGCTTGCATCCAGCCTTCGAGGATTACCACCGCCGCCAGCGCGTCGAGCGCGGTCTTGCGCGCGCCCTTCTTGGCCGGCATTTCCGCCAGACGCTCGCGCGCTTCGAAGCTCGTCAGCCGCTCGTCGAACATCTCGACGGTGACGCCGAGCGCATCCGCGATGCTCGCGGCGAACCGCCGCGCCCCGCGCGCGGCCGGACCTTCGATCCCGTCCATGTTGAGCGGAAGGCCGACGACGATCGTGCTCACGCCGCGGTCGCGGATCATCGCGGCGATCGCCTCGAGGTCGTGCTTCAGCGCGCGCCGCTCGACGATTCCCACCGGATGCGCGCCCATCGAGGCCGCGTCGGTGACGGCGACCCCGATCCGCCGCCGCCCAAGATCAAGCGCCGCAATTGTCATCGGCTTGTCCGTCCAGTCGCGCCGCGCCCGTTATATATTCCCGATTCATATGTGCTCTGCGCATCGATTCATTGGTACCTAATGTAATCGCATGAATCTCTTCCGACACCGTAATCGGAAGTTCAAACAGAGATCACGAAGCAGTGTATCAGACGGATACACGACAGCGGGTTGCGTTGGCTAGCTTAAATGACCTAACGTTACTGATGATGCTGGCTCGGGGGAGACGCTCTGTGGGATATCCACGCGCGCTGACGGGATTGGTCGTTGCTCTGATCGCGACCAGCGTGGCGCTGTTTCTGTTTTTCCAGGCAAATCCGCAGACTCTTTCCTCGCCGCTCGACTCGCTCAGCTCCGAGCTGGATGCCGGCAAGGACGGCCCCGACGTAGTCGAGCAGCCCGAATCCGCCGATCCCGCACCTGCGTCGATCACAATCAGCATGTCGCTTGACCGCACCGCGTCAATCGAAAGCTACCTTCGCGCAGGCGGGATGGAACCGGACGATGCGCATCAGTGGGCGTCGTACATTCAGCACATTACCGCGAACCGATATTTTTTCCGCGGCCATCCGCTCACGCTATACAAGGATCCCGAGACCGGCGAGATGCGCGGGCTCGAGTACGACCTTGACGAAAAGACCACGCTCACCGCGGTCAGCCTCGGCGCCGGCGTGCTCAAGGCTGCGCTGCGGCCGATCGAGTATTTCGTTCGCCCGATCAAGCTGACCTTTGCGGTCAAGGACAACTTCCAGCGTGCAGCCGCCGAGAACGGGATACCCAAGCCGATCATCGACACGCTGCAGGACGCGTTCGCGGACCGCCACGATCTCAACCGCCTGGCGCCCGGCTCGGCGGTCAAGCTGATCTATCAGGAAAAGGTCAGCCGCGACGGCTCGTACACGCTGGTCGGCGATGTGCAGGCGGCGCAAATCCGCTTCGGCAGCCGCACCATGACGGCGATCTCGTTCTCGGACGAACACGGCCGCCCTCATCTATATGACGAAAAGGGCCACCCGCTCGGTGCGCAGTCCCTGCGTTTCCCGCTCAATTTCAAGTACATATCCTCGGGCTTCACCTTCCACCGCTATCATCCGATCCTGCACGAGTACCGGCCTCATGTCGGCGTCGATCTGGTCGCCAAATACGGCGAGCCGGTCAAAACCGTCGCCGATGGCAAGGTCATCAGCGCGGGATGGCAGGGCGAGCTCGGCAATTGCATCCGCATCCAGCATCAGCACGAGATGATCAGCATCTACGGTCATCTGTCGAAGATTAGTTCGGAGGTCAGGCCGGGCGCCTACGTTCATATCGGACAGGTGATTGGAAATGTCGGCTCGACCGGCCTTTCGACCGGGCCGCATCTCCACTTCGCGATGGAAAAAGACGGTGCGTGGGTCAATCCTTTGACCGAGAAACTTGGCGAGAATCACGAGGTCTCGCCGCGGATGAAGGCGATCTTCGACGACATCAAGGACCGCTACCAGTCCGCACTGGCCGAGCTGCCCGACCTCGGCAGCCATTTCGTTGCGACCGACGCGCGCAAACCCGCGATCTCGAAGTTCGCCGACATGTACCACGTGACGCTCGGCCACAGCCCGGCAAAGAGCAGGCACCTGCGCGGACAGAGAATTTCGAGCAGCCGGATCGCCCCGGCGCTCGCAGGCTCGGAGTCCGGCAGCGCGCTTTGATCCCAACGCCTCACCGTAGCGCTCCACCCTTCCATCGCCATTGCTGGTTTTGAGCTTCCCGGTTACAGCTAGGCTCGCGACGGGTCGCCTCTAAAATGCGCGAGCATCCCAGCACCGATTTTTTCAAACCCGGATTGCCGCGCGCCTTTGGGCATCGCGGATGCGCCGGTACGCACCCTGAAAACACGCTCGAAGCGTTCGCCGCCGCCGCCGCGATCGGCATTGAGTATCTCGAACTCGACGTCCATATGACGCGCGACGGCGAAATCGTTGTCAGTCACGACGACCATCTGGAGCGAACTTGCGGACGCGCCGGCCTCATCCGCGAGATGACCTACGCGGAGCTTGCGGCGGCCGACGCGGGCCGGATGTTCACGCTCGACGGCGTGACTTTTCCATTCAGGCACAAGGGTATCCGCGTGCCGCGGCTGGCCGAAGTGCTCGCCGCGTTTCCCAAGTTGCGGATAGAGATCGAAGTCAAGCAAATCGCGCCGAGCGTGGTCGCGCCGATGCTCGCGGTGATCGATCGCGCCGCGATGCGCCGCAACGTGTTTGTCGCCAGCGAGCACCAGCAGCCGCTCGACGAGGTGCGCAAGCTGGCGCCGGAAATTCCGACCAACTTTTCGTACTTCGAAACCGGCGAGTTCTTTCAGGCGATGGTGAGCCGCGACGTCTATCGCCCGCCGGGCGACGCGCTCCAAGTCCCGCGCGAGTACGGATCGTGGCAGATCATTACGCCGGACAGTGTCGAGTTCGCCCATCGCATCGGACTCGAAGTGCACGTCTGGACGGTGAACGAAGCGGCAGAAATGGAAGAATTGCTCGACATGGGCGTGGACGGCCTGATCAGCGACTATCCGCGCCGCCTGCTCGACGTGATTCGCCGCCGCGCGGCCGCGCGCCACTGAGCGCGCTATTTCCAGCTTGGCGCATGCTCTGTTACGATTTCGCGCTCTCGCCCAACAAATTCACGCAGGAGCGAAAATTATGAAGCTCGACACCGGCCTCTCGACGCGCAACTTGCGTGATGTTCCGGCGGCCGCGCGCGCCGCCGAGGCGGCGGGATTCGATGCGATCTGGATTCCCGAGGTCGGCAACGACGGCTTTCTTCCGGCTGCGCTGATCGCGGAGCATACCCGGCGGATCAAAATGGGCACGTCGGTCGCGATTGCGTTTCCGCGCAGCCCGATGGTTACGGCCGCAATCGCGTGGGATCTCGCCGGACTTTCCCAGGGCCGCTTCGTCCTCGGGCTGGGCACGCAGGTCAAGGGCCATATCGAGCGCCGCTACAGCACGAAGTGGGAAGCGCCGGTGCCGCGCCTGCGCGAGTACATCCTGGCGCTCCGCGCGATCTTCAAATGCTGGTCGGAGGGCGGCGCGAAGCTTTCGTTTCAGGGCAAGTACTACAACTTCTCGTTGATGACGCCGTTCTTCACCCCGGCCAATCACAACTACTCCAACGTGCCGATTCACATCGCCGGTGTGAACGAACATATTCTCCAGCTGGCCGGCGAACTGTGCGAAGGCCTGCATGCGCATCCCTTCAACTCGCCCAAGTATCTTCGCGAATCCGTGCTACCGAACGTGGAGAAGGGTCTCAACAAGGCCGGGCGCTCGCGCAAAGACTTCGAAATCCTGGCAGCGGCGTTCGTGATCGTCGGCCGCAACCAGGACGAACTGAAAACAATGCGCGAAGCCGTACGCCAGCATATCTCGTTTTACGCCTCGACCCGAACCTACAAGATCGTGCTCGATACGCACGGATGGGGCGACGTCGCGCAGCGACTAAACGAAAAGGCCGCGCGGGGCGAGTGGGTCTCGATGGCCAGGGAGATCACCGACGAGATGCTCGACGTTTACACGGTCGCGGGCACCTACGACGAGATCGCGGACAAGGTGATGCAGCGTTATGATGGGCTGCTCGACCGGGTTGCGTTTTACGTTCCGTACCGCGCGGGCTCCGACGACGCGCAATGGGCAAAACTCGCAAAGCGGTTCAACGGCTGAGTTTCGCCATTGTCGCGATGGAATGTGATGATCTGCTGAACCGGCGCAACGCCGGCGTGCCCCCGATGCCATCGGCGCGTGAAAGGGCTAGGCTTGATCGCGCATGCGCACGGTAGTCCTCTATGCGCGCTCGCCGGACTGGCGCGCGGTCGTCGAGCGCGCCGACGAATTGATGGCGTCGGCGGATTTTCGGGTGCTCAAATCGGAAGCGCGCACGCTGGCCGGATTGCTCGACGTCCCCGGCGCCGGCCCCGCTTTCTTCAAACGGGTCGAGATTCCCTCATGGAGCCGCGGCGTTTACGCGCGATTTCGCGGTTCTCGCGCCGCGCGATCGATCGCCGGCGCCGCGATGCTCCGGGCGCAAGGCTTCGCGCATCCGGAGCCGCTGGCGGCCATGGATCTGTACCAGGCGGGTGCGATTCGAGCGTCCTATCTTGTCAGCCGCGCGCTCATCAACGCCGACTCTCTGAGCCACTTCATGCTCGGCCCTGGAGGAATCAAGGGACGCGACGTGCATCGGCGCAAACAAATTTCCGATACGGTGGCCGCGCAAATCCGGCGCCTGCACGAGTCCGGTCTTTACACTCGAGATCTGCAAGAGACCAACATCATGGTCGAGGAAAACGAGTCCGGCGGCTACCAGGTGTACTTTATCGATCTCGAGGATTTCCGCCGCGCCGCCAACGTCTCGTGGGATCGCAGAATTCTGAACCTGATCCATCTCGACCGCAGCATCGGGCGATTTCTCTGCCGCGCGGCGCGGCTCGATTTTCTCTACTCTTACCTGGGCCATCGGCCGGACCGCGCCGCCGCGCGCAGGATAGTCGCCGAGGTCATGGCGGCGCGCGAGTCGATCGATCGCCGCAAGCGCCGCGGCGTCCCGGCCACGCAGCCGGTCGCGGAGCCGCTCGCCGGAGGAACTGAGTAATGGCTTTTTCGATCCGCATCCGCGAGTACGACCATCACACCGAGCAGGTCCACGCCGCCGGCGGAAGCTGGGTGCGCGACGTGATGCTCGGGCTGAACGACGGACTGGTCGCCTCGTTCGCGGTGACCTCCGGCGTCGCGGGCGCGTTCGTCACCGGCAACGCGGCGATGATGGCGGGACTGTCGGAGATGCTCGGTGGCGCGGTGGCGATGGGGCTGGCGGCGTTCATCTCCGCGCGCTCGCAAATCGAGTTTTATCAAAGCGAGATAGAACGCGAGCGCGACGAAATCCGCCGATGGCCGGAACGCGAACGCGAAGAGGTCAGCGCCATCTATCGGAAAAAGGGTTTCACCGGCCCGTTGCTCGAACGGGTCGTCACGCACATCACGTCGGACGCCGAGCGATGGAGCAACGTAATGATGCGCGAGGAGCTGGGCTTCAACGAAGAATCCTTTGACAGCCCGATCCGCTCGGCGTTTGCCGTTGGCTTGTCATATTTGTCAGGCGCGGCGGTGCCCGTCTGGGCGTACATTTTTTTCGAGCCGAGCCGGGCGCTGATCGTGTCGGCCATCTCGACCGTCGCGGTGCTGTTCGCGGTCGGCGCGCTGAAGACGATCATCACCAGCCGTTCGTGGTGGCGCAGCGGACTCGAAAGCATGTTGATTGGAATAGCAGCCGCGGGTGTGACTTACGCCGCGGGCCGCATTTTTGCCGCGCGCTGAAGCCTGCCATCCGCGATTGCCTGCGCTCAGGTCGTGTACTCCGCGTTGATTCGCACGTAATCGTAGCTCAGGTCGCAAGTTAGAATCCTGGCGCTCGATTTTCCCAGCCGCAGATCGAGCCGCACTGCGAATTCGCGCTCCTTCATCCGAGCCCCCGCATCCGCCAGCGCCTCGGTCAGCAGCCGGCCGTTCAAGGCGACTTTCACTCCGCCGATCCACAGGATCAGCTTGTCGGACTCGATATACGCGCCGGACGATCCCGCCGCCATCAGGATTCGGCCCACGTTCGGATCGCATCCGAAGAACGCCGTCTTGACCAGCGGCGAGTTGGCGATTTGGCGGGTCACGCGCTTGGCGTCGGCAGCGGTGCGAGCGCCGCGCACCTCGACGGTGACGAGCTTGGTCGCGCCCTCGCCGTCGCGCACGAGTTCGCGCGCGAGCGCCACCGAAAGTTCCTCCACCGCGCGATCGAATGCCGCCTGCTCGCGCGCGCCGAATACACGATTTCCCGCGGCGCCGCTCGCCATGATAATCACCGTGTCGTTGGTTGACATGTCGCCGTCGACAGTGATCGCGTTGAAGCTCGCGGGCAGCGCGGCCTTGAGCGATTTTTTCAGCAAAGAGGGAGCGATCACAGCGTCTGTGACCAGGTAGCCGAGCATCGTCGCCATCCTTGGGGAGATCATCCCGACACCTTTGGCTGCGCCGGCGAGCGTGATGGTCGAGCCGCCCGCCTTGAAGCTGGTCGAGACGGTCTTGGCGCGCGTGTCAGTCGTCATGATCGCGTGCGCGAAGTCGGCGAGCCCGTCTTCACGCAGCGATCGCACGGCATCGGCGGCGCCGGTTTTGAATTTCGCGAAGTCGTAAAGATGGCCGATCACACCGGTCGAGGTCGGCGCGACGAGTTCCGGCGCGCATCCGAGAAGGCGCGCGACTTCCGCGCTTGAGTCGCTCGCGAGCCGCATCCCTTGCTCGCCGGTGAAGCAGTTGGCGCATCCCGAGTTCGCGACGACCGCCTGCAAACGGCCCGACTTGACGCGGTCCACCGTTATACAGACCGGCGCGGCTTTCACCCGATTGGCGGTGAACACCGCGGCTGCGGCGGCCGGGCGATCGGCGGCGATAATGCCCAGATCGAGTGCGCCGACCTTGGTCTTCAGGCCCGCGCTGACGCCGGCGAATCGAAATCCGCGCACGGCGGCGGGCTTTAGCTCGACTTTCATCCGGCAAAATCCTCCGTGCGCCGAACTATACGCGGACCAAGGGCGGGTGCAAGTGGACGGCCGCCGGGACGCTTGCGCGCGTCACTTGCCGTGGCAGCGCTTGTACTTCTTGCCCGAGCCGCACGGGCACGGATCGTTGCGGCCGACTTTTTCGGCGTCGCGCTTGACCGGCGCTGCCGCCGGCGTTTCGCTCTCGCCGCCGTGGCTCATCACGACGTGCTGCGGCTTGGGCTGCGCAATCTGCTCGACGTCCTGCTGGCGCTGCACCTGGACGGAAAAAGCTTTCTCGACCACGTCCTGTTGCATCACCGCCATCAGCGCCTCGAACATCGTGAACCCTTCCTTCTGGTATTCGACCAGCGGATTCACCTGGGCGTAGCCGCGCAGCCCGATTCCTTCCTTCAGATGGTCCATCGCCAGCAGATGGTCCTTCCACAGTGAATCGAGCGTCTGCAGCATCACGATCTTTTCGATTTGGCGCATCACCGGCTCGGTGAACTCCGCCTCGCGCTGATCGTAGAGCTGATGCACGCGCGCGGAACCGATCTCGGCCAGATCCTCGGCCGACTGAACCGGCTTGCCGTCCACTTCGATCTGCGGGTTGAAGCCCGGACGGAACTTGAACTGCTTGAAGAACGCGTCATCGATCGCCTTCCAGTCCCATTGCGCCGGATCGACTTCGCTGCTCGCGTGCGCCGCCGCGATTTCCTCGATCAGCGCGTCGCACATGTCGAGCACGTCCGCCTTGAGCGAAGCGCCGCTGAGCAGTTCGCGCCGGCGATGGTAAACCACCTCGCGCTGCTTGTTCATGACGTCGTCGTATTCGAGCAGATGCTTGCGGATGTCGAAGTTGTGCGCCTCGACCTTCTTTTGCGCGTTTTCGATCGCGCGCGATATCCATCGATGCTCGATCGGCTCGTTGTCCTCCATCCCGATTCGGCCCATCAGGCCCTTGAGCCGGTCGGCGCCGAAGATGCGGAGCAAGTCGTCCTCGAGCGACATGAAGAATCGCGACGAACCGGGGTCGCCCTGGCGTCCCGACCGGCCGCGCAGCTGGTTGTCGATTCGGCGCGACTCGTGGCGCTCGGTGCCGAGGATGTGCAGGCCGCCGGCCTCGAGCACTTGCTCGCGCTCGGCCTTGCACTGTTCGACGTACTTCGCCAGGGCAGCCTGGAAATTCGGGTCGCCCGGCTCCCTGGTGCCGGCTTCGGCCGCCGCCATGAACTCGGGATTTCCGCCGAGCACGATATCGGTGCCGCGGCCGGCCATGTTGGTCGAAATCGTGACCGCGCCGAAGCGGCCGGCCTGGGCGACGATTTCCGCTTCGCGCTCATGGTTCTTCGCGTTCAGCACGTAATGCTTGATTCCGGTTTTTTTGAGCTTTTCGGCGACGCGCTCGGACTTTTCGATCGACACCGTGCCGACCAGCACCGGCTGCCCGCGTTCGTGGCAGTCGCTGATTTCCTCGATCACGGCGTCGAACTTCTCGGGTTCGGTTTTGTAAACCACGTCGTGATTGTCGATGCGGATCATCGGCTGATTGGTCGGGATCACCACCACGTCGAGGTGGTAGATTTCCTTGAACTCGACCGCTTCCGTGTCGGCGGTGCCGGTCATCCCCGACAGCTTCTTGTACATTCGGAAGTAGTTCTGAAAGGTGATGGTGGCGAGCGTCTGGTTCTCCGACTCGATCTTGACGTTCTCCTTCGCCTCGACCGCCTGATGCAGCCCGTCGCTCCATCGCCGGCCCGGCATCAGCCGCCCGGTGAATTCATCGACGATGATCACCTCGCCTTCTTTGACCACGTAATCGACGTCGCGCTTGAACAGCGTGTGCGCGCGAAGTCCCTGGTTGGCGTGATGCAGGAGCAGGATGTTGCGCGGGTCGTACAGGTTCTCGACGCCGAGCAGTTGCTCGACCCGGGTCACGCCGTCCTCGGTCAGCGCCACCGTGCGCATCTTCTCGTCGATGGTGTAGTGCTCCTCGGGCTTGAGCCGCGGAATCACGCGGTCCACCACGTAATAAGTGTCGGTGGATTCCTCGGAGGCGCCGGAGATGATCAGCGGCGTGCGCGCCTCGTCGATCAGAATCGAGTCCACTTCGTCCACGATCGCGAAGTTGTGCTCGCGCTGGACGTAGTCCTCGATGTTGAACTTCATGTTGTCGCGCAGGTAGTCGAAGCCGAACTCGTTGTTCTGGCCGTAAGTGATATCGGCGCGGTAGGCGACCTTGCGCTCCTGGTCGGTCACGCCGTGGACCACGACCCCGACCGTCAGGCCGAGGAATTTATAGATGCGCCCCATCCATTCGGAGTCGCGCCGGGCCAGGTAGTCGTTGACCGTGACGATGTGCACCCCGCGTCCCGCCAGCGCGTTGAGCACGGCGGGCAGGGTGGCGACGAGAGTTTTGCCCTCGCCGGTTTTCATTTCGGCGATTCGCCCCTGATGAAGCATCATTCCGCCGATCAGCTGCACGTCGAAGTGGCGCTGGCCGATCGTCCGCTTGGACGCCTCGCGCACCACGGCGAAGACTTGCGGCAGGATTTCCAGCATCGCATCGTCGCGCCGCTCGCGCTCTTCGATCGCGCTGATATTCGCCTTCCATTCGGCGATTTTGCGGCGCAGGTCGTCGTCGCTCAGCGCCGCGGTCTCGGCTTCGAGCCGGTTGATCTCGTCCACGTCGGGACGCAGGCGTTTGATTTCGCGTTCGTTCTTCGAGCCGAAGATTTTCCGCGCTACGAGGGAAATAGCTGAAGCCATCTTATATGAGCGATTTATCCGGCAAGTTTGTTTTTGAGTTCAGGTTCTCGACAAGCAACTGGAGCGATGCGGCACGACCGGTGACACGATAAAAGAGTGACACAACTGAGCAAGTTTAGCTGGAAATCATCTTAATCTGAAATCGGCGCCGCAGGCAGGGGGACATCCGGCCTCTGAGCCGGTCAGGTGCGTTTCCGCTGCACCGCGTGTTCCAGCGCCTGGCGGATGAAGCGCTGATACGGAATCCCCGCTCTGGCCGCGGAGGCCCTCACTGCGTCGAGCAGTAGCCGCGGCAGGCGCATGTTCACTCGCTCGCTCTTGGGCTGAAACTCGAAGCGGATCGGCCGCATGCCGGACAGGTCGTATTCGGTCAGGTCGGCCTTCTCGACAAACTCCTCGGCTTCCTTATCGCTTTTTAGCCGTGGCAGTTTCTTTTTCATAGCGCTCCAGTGTCGTGTCGCGTAAATAGATTGAAGAACAAAGCCCTAACCCCCGGCCCCTTCCCCAGAAAGAATGGGGAAGGGGAGCAGAAAAATCCTCTGGGGAATGCCGCCGTCCTATCCCCCTGGCCCCCTTTCCGGGTCGGAAAGGGGGAACCGGACCAGAGAGGCCCTTGGCCGCTATCTTCGCTGTTGACCTGGACTTCGACGTAACGGGTCGGAAAGGGGGAACCAGAGAGCCGCTTGGCTCGTCGTGCGGGTCGGACAGGGGGAACCTGGACCGGGGATTCCCTTGGCTGGTCGTGCGGGTCGGACAGGGGGGACCGGACCATTAACTATTTAGGGGAACCGCAGAGCCCTGGTATATGAAAGCTAAAGACTTTGGCCCCTTCGTGTAGCCGGTGTGGATTTCGTCGATCCTGAAGCCACCCGCACCGATTAGATCATCCATTTTGCGGTTGAGGTGACATCCGCCGCTGATTCGATTCCAGCATGGATCGAGCCGGTTCTGCCAGCGCTGGACCTTTCCTTCGGGGGCAAGCCCGTGCTCGACAAAGAGGAGACGGCCGCCCGGCTTGAGCACGCGGCGCATCTCGCCGAGCGCTTTGATCGGATCGGGAATGGTACAAAGCGTCCAGGTGATCACGGCCGTGTCCACGCAGTGGCTGCTAATCGGCAGCTCTTGCGCGGACGCTCTCAGCAATTCGACCGGAAGCGAAGCGTGCTTGAGCCGCTTCTTAACCATGAGCAGCGACTCCAGCGAAGGATCGACGCCATAGACGTGGCCGGCCGGCGAGCCGTACAGCGGCACATTAAGCCCCGAACCGATCCCGATTTCGATTACGGTTCCGCGCGCCGCCGAGATGGTTACTCGCCGATAAGCGGCAAGATAACTATTGCGCATCGACAGATCGGCCAGCCGGGGCAGCACGTGGCGCGCATAAAAACCCATGATCACCTGCCGATGCTATCGAGCCGGAGGTTTTCGACGAGTCTGATCATTTTCGCCTTGGTCAGGAAGCTTCGATCAGGTCCTCCTGCACCGCATCCATATGGTTCCACAACCAGAGCGTACCGGCGATATTGGGGACGAGCACGAACCAGGTACCGAATGGCGCAAGTACATATCCTGCATACGGCGCGGGAAGAGGGACACCCACCACTATGGTGATAATCAGTGTGCCCAGCGGCGACACGACCGCGAGCCAGCGCGGGTAAATCGTCTTCCCGCTCAAAATGCCGATGGCGAACAGGATGGCGCCAGCGTCCAAAGCCAGAACGGCGGTCAGATCACCCATGAAGAAATGTTCGATGATATATCGGTTAGCCAATGCGAAGAAGGTGGGGTCAGTGCTCCCCACGACGGCCTTGGCTTGTTCCAAAACGCTCAGAAAGGCAAATCCCGCATGCTGGATGCCGCCGATCATCATCACGGCGTAAACCAAAAGGAGAATAGGGAGCGTGCCAAGCCAGAACCCGGCGCGGCGCATGCCGATCCACCAATGGAAGTAGGTGAGGGCGAACAGCGGATAGAGCCATCCCGCCGTTTGCCCGATTAATATCACCCAGTGCGGTCGCCCATCGGCGGTGAGCACGGTGGTGATGACCGCAGGAGAAAAATAGCCCATCCCGCTCAGCGTGGCGGAATATCCATAGATCAGGTCGCACACCCCGTTCCACAGGATGAGAATCGATCCCCCGATCCCCAGAACCTTCAGGTAGGAGCGAAGCCGGTCGATGTTGATTTTGAGTTCCATGGGATGTTCTTCATTCGAGAAATGGATTCGGGTCACGTGTCGCGAGCGAACTATGAGTGCGGCTTTCGCCACCGGAGCTGATTGCGGCCAGCGACAAGCAGCAAGGCGGCAAGAACCAAAAGGGCGGCGCAGGCGATGACGCTGCCGATGCGGCTGTAAAGGGCTGCCATTGCGCCCACCGGCATGGCCGAATCATTCCGGCATCCTATGTTGTGGCGACAGCATGCTGCGGCACAGGGCGAGAACTGCCTGGTTCTCTCCAGGACTTCGTCAGGGTTGAGTTCCGCCCAATGGTCCGCGAACCAGCGGTCTGCCTGGATCGTCGCGCCCAAGGTGACGGCAACTAGCAGGCTGCAAGGTATATCGGTCCGCACCGCGCCGGCCTGCTGTCCGGCTTCGATAGCCTGGCCCAGCCATCCTTCAACGCGCGCAATCAGCGGAGCCAGTGCTGGACGCGGAGCGGACCCGGAGTAAATCCCTCTGGCCAATTCGGTCAGCCGCGGCTCGCCGACGAGCGTGGCCGTACCTCGCATGAGCACGGTCGCGATCGAACTCCAAAACATTTCGGGAGAGCCCTTTTCCAGCGCAACTGGCCCGACCGATTCCGCAATCCGCGCGAGGGCCCGCTCGACGACGAGGCAATACAGGGCAGCCTTGTCGCGCGCGTAGTGATATGCCTGCCCCTTGCTGATGCCGGCCCGATCCAGGATGTGGTTGAGCGACGCCCCCTCGTAGCCATGTTCGGCAAACTCAGCCTCCGCCGGGTCCAGCAATCGAGCCCGGCGCTTTGGGGGAAGAGCCTCGAAGCGCTCTCGATGAGTGCGCTGTCGGCGTTTCGGACGCTCGGAAGTGAGCTGGCGAGTAACAGTCACGGCTCATTTATAGACCGGTGGTCTAACCATTGCAAGAATATAGACCGGCGGTCTATCTCACCGTTGCCGAAGGCGGCTGAGCTACCCGAAAAAGAGAGAACCCTGAATTCCTGGCTGTGTTCAGAGTGACGAGGCGGCGTTGCTAGCGCTCGATGCGGACCGCGGATTCGACCTGCGGGCCGAGAAATCTGCGGCCGACGCGGACGAAACGATCGGGGGTCTCGGTGACGAAAAAACTCTGAATCCCGCTGCCGCTTCGCCGGGCGAGCTTGAGCATCCCGAGCCTTTTGCGCACGTCGGCCGCGGTCGCAGTCGCGGAGTCCACGATCTTCACCCGGGGGCCGAGGATTCGCGCGAACATCTCGCGCAGCAGCGGGTAATGGGTGCATCCCAGCAGGAGCGTGTCGATGCCGCTCTGCTTGAGACTCTCGAGGTAGTGCGCGACGGTCAATTCCGCGACCGCGTTGTCGGTCCATCCTTCCTCGGCCAGCGGCACCAGCAGCGGGCATGCGCGGGTGTAGATTTCCGCGCGCGGGCTTAGCCGCTGGATCGCGCGCGTGTAAGCGCCCGACGCGATCGTCGCTTCGGTGCCGATCACGCCGATTTTGCCGTTGCGCGAGGCCTTGACCGCGGCGCGCGCGCCCGGCTCGATCACGCCGATCACGGGAATCATCGTGTCCGACGCGATTGCGTCCAGTGCGACCGCGCTCGACGTGTTGCATGCGACCACCAGCATCTTGATTCCCTTGGCGAGCAGAAACCCGGTGTTCTCCTTCGAGTAGCGGACGATCACTTCGTTGGATTTCGTGCCGTAGGGGAGCCGCGCCGTATCGCCGAGGTAGATGAAATCTTCGTTGGGTAGAGCCGCGGTCAGCGCCTTCAGCACGGTGAGTCCGCCGATGCCGGAATCGAACACGCCGATGGGCCGGTCGATCGCCGCGCGCGAGCCGCGAAGCAGTCCGTCAGAAGCCGCGATCGAATTTGGCCGGGGTGCAGATTTTTTGCGGGTCGGCATTTTTTTGAATCCGCCGGTGCTTGGGTCCGTGCTCAGCCGCGCGCCAGGCGCGTTGCGATTGTAGCGGGCCGACCGGGTGGCGCGCCAAAGATGCTTTCATGGACGCTGGCCGCTTCCATGCACAGGTAGGCGGGGATTCCCGCGCCCGCTTTTCGGAAACGATCGGCAAGCGTGCGGTAGAGGCTGAGGCGCAGCGGAGTGAATGTCCGAAAGCGTCCGTCAGGTGCGAGCACGTCCTCGCCGCATAGCATCGGATCGCCCGGGAATCGGCTGCGCGCGGCGCCGCGCAACCCCGGCGTCATCCGCAGACCGCCCATGCTGATGAACGAGATTCTTTTCGGCGAAATGGTGTCCAGCAGTTGTTCGATTAGCAGGGCGTAATCGCGCTCGGCGCCGGGATACGCAATCAACGGATCGAGATGAAACGCCACGCGGTAGCCGGCGTCCAGCACGGTGCGCGCCGCCGCGATTCGCGCCGAGGGCGGAGCGGTCAGACGCTCCGAGCTGCGATAGACGGCGTCGGGCGACAAGGTCCACGAGACGAGCACGCGGCCGCGCGGGTCCAGGCCGAGAAGATTTTCAATTTCGTCGGTCTTGGTCTTAAGCTCCAGCGTCAGGTTCTCGCGCGAGGCGAAAAACTCGACCAGATCGCGGCTAATCGAGGTGAGCGAGTCGAACGCGAGCGAATCCGCCAGCTCTGCGGTGCCGACGCGGAAGATCCGCCCGCGAGCGTTGGCGATGAGCCGGTCGAGCTCGTCGAACGAATCGGTGAAATTCGCATACACCTGGAAGGCGGGATTGTCGGCCAGATATTCCTGGAGGAAGCAGTACGAGCAATCCATCGGGCAGTTCGATGCGAGCGTGAGCACGAGGTATCCGCAGCAGGCGAACTCGGGGGAACCTGCATGACACGGCGCCAGGAACGGGGTCTTGCGCCGCGCGATCACCATCCGGCGTTTACCCGCGCCGAACGGATCGCGCACGCCGGATGCGGGCCGGGTGGCCTCGCGCGTTTCGTGGTCGGCGACGTGCGTGACGGGCACATGGCGCGGGAGCGCGCCGAGAATGCGGGTCGCCAGTGCGGAGCCGGCGCATCCTTGCTCGACAAAGACCGCGTCGAGATCGAATTTCACTTTTTCCCGCCGAGCATTTCAATAATCCTTGCCAGTCCCGCGCGCGAGCGATCGAGCGCCTCGAGCAGATGCGCCAGTTCGGCGGCGCTTCGCACCCGAAGCGAAACCGTGAGATCATCAGAGCCAAGCTCCTTGGGCAAGACCACCGAAATTCCGCGCGGCAGCTTCAGCGCCAAGACTTCAGAGCGCAGATCCTCTTGCATTTTCTTAAGCAGCGGATAGCGCAGCGTTCGCAATGCTTCCAGCAGCGCGCTTGCGCGAGACGGCGCGGAGCCGGGGCCGCTTGCAATCCGCCGAATTTCAGGGTGATCGAGGACCACGGCGACGGTGAGGTGCTCGCGCACCGCGATTTCTTCGAGCGTCTCGAGCGCGGTCATCAATTGACCGGTCCGCAGGCGGACGGCGCGCGCGATATTGAGCATCGCGGCCCGCGACGCCGGGTCCATCGCGAGCCATCGCTCGAGATGGCTCGGCGGCAGCCGGCGCTCGGCAGCGAGCGTCCGAATCTCGGCGTCGATCTCGTCAGCATTCATGCGCAATCTCGCGCAGCATCGATCGCATCGATTCAACCGCGCCTCCGATTTCAGCCGCCGCGCCCGTATCCCAGGCTTGCGCATTGCCGGCGAGCCACTGGTACCGCCGCGCCTCGTCGAGTCTGCCTCGCCGCACCAGGCCGCCCGCGTAAATGCGGCATTTTTCGGCTAGTACTTCGACCACGGAGGCCCGCCGCGCAAGGGAAAGCCGATCGCCCGCGAGCAATTTCGTAAGCGCGAGAATGCGGAAGCGATCGAGCGCGGGCGTCATGGCCGAGAGTTGATCGGGATGCCCGGCGCGGCGGGTCACCAGCGCCCCGTCGAGCAGGCCGGCTTCGTGGTCGATGAGAATTCTGAGCCACAGGTCGTAGTCTTCGGCCGCGGTCATCTGCTCGTCGAAGCCGCCCGACGAACGGAACAGGTCGGCGCGCATCATCACCGACGACATGCCGACGAGGCAGGTGCGGAGCGAGTCGATGAAAATATCGCCGGCGCGCTTGCGATGGCGGCGGCCGGGATTCACCCGTTGCCCGTTGCGGATCCAGATTTCGCCGGTCTGTGAGATCGCGCAGCCCGGGTTGTCGCGCATGAACCCGAGCTGGCGTTCGAGCTTGGTTGGCGACCAGAGATCGTCGGAATCGAGGAAGGCGACGAGCGGCGCGCGCGCGATGGCGACGCCGCGGTTTCGCGCCGCGGCCGGACCGCGATGGTCGATGCGCTCGATTCGCATCGTTTCGGCCGAACGGCTCAAATGCCCGGTTTCGATTGTTCCATCGGTCGAGCCGTCGTCGATAACGATCAATTCGAACGCCGGGGTCGATTGGGCGAGCACGGAATCGATCGCCTCGACCAGCATCGCGCATCGATTGTACGCCGGGATAATTACCGAAACTTCGGGAGTCATCGCGCATCCGCGCGCTTGACGATGCCGGAGCGATCGAAGCCGAGGATTCGGCGGCGCAGCTCGTCGATTCCTTCGCCGGAAGTTGCCGAACAGAAAATCGGGCGCGCGCGCATCGCGTCGAAGCGTTTGAGCGCGGCAGCGCGCTCCGAGCGGCGCAGCTTGTCGCACTTGGTCGCGACCGCAATCACTTCGATGCCGCGCTCCGCGGCCAAATCCGCCAGCTCGAGTTCGTCGCGCTGAGGACCGCGGCGGCAATCGATCAGAATCGCGATGGCGGCGAGATTGACGCGCCCGTGGATGTATTCGTGCATCATGCGCGCGATTTTGGCCGCTTCCTCGTGGCTCATTTTCGCGTAGCCGAAGCCGGGCAGATCGCACAGCGCGAGCGCGGCGCCGGCCGCGAAGAAGTTGAGGCATCGCGTGCGTCCGGGGGTTTTGCTGGTGCGCGCGAGACTTTTGACTCCGGCCAGCGCGTTAAGCAACGAACTCTTGCCCACGTTGGAGCGGCCGGCCAGCGCGACCTCGGCGCGCTTCCATCGCGGGCACCCGTCGAGTGCGAACGCGGATGCTACGAATTTTGCGGTGAAGCGAATCACGTTGAGCTGCGGTTCATCAGGCGAGCGCGATGGGACTGGCCCGCAAACGGCCGTCGCACCCACCGGAGATGGAGCGTGCTCGGATGCCTGTGACGGATAGATTTTTCGCGCGCCGAACGCGGGCTCACCACCGCAATCGGAAAATCGACTTCCGCCAGCCGTTTACATTCCTTCGGAATCAATGCGCGGCACCGATCGTGGCTCTAATCCGGTCTGCGAGCTGTTGCCTCAAATCTGAAGGTTGGTCCCAAACGATGTGGTTATATTGACGCGTGTCGAAATGGACATCCTTAAGATCGTCTTTGTGGCAGCACCAGATCACCGGCAGTCCAAGTGCCATTGCGAAGCCGGCCTCGAAGTAAACTCCCTGCCGTTGCTTGGTCACGTCGGCAACGACAAACCGAGAACGGCGAATCTCCACAATGATTCGATCACAGATCTTCTCGTTGTGGTGCACCTTGTCGACACGGAGAGGCGCATATCCGGCATCGGTGATGGCCGGTGCTATACCCTCGGAAAAAGCGTGGTCGAGACTCTGGTCGAACGACATTGCGATAAATCCTGTTCTGGAGGTACTGCCGCTCGTACCCAGTCTCGCCCAGCCCGCCAGAGTGATCGCTGCGCCATATCTCGCATCGGGGCTCACGCTATCCGGATATCTTCCGGAGGGATCTTTCGTCGGAGCGCTTGTTTCTATGAGGCCCTGCTCACGAAGCGCGTCCAGATAATAGAGAAACTCTGCGGCGCTCACTCCATGGACAGCGGGACAGTCCAGTTGCGGGTTGAACATTGCGAGTGCGCCGGGATAAGCGGTACGCCGCTCAAGCAGCTTTAGCAGCTTGTCGACTTTCGCGCTGATCGGCGTGTTCGCATAGGTCTCAGCCAGTTGCGCGAGTTGGTCGGGTTTGAACGGATTGATTAGCGGAACCGGCAAGCCACTCTCGCTGCACTCACGCGTGTATATGGAAAGGTACCTGCGAAGCAGTCGGCTGGCTTGCATGCCATCACGTTTACTAAGCCCCTTTTGTAATAGAAACTGCGGCACGCCTGGGCTGTCCCAGTCGAAGCTCATGTGAGATGGAGCAAACATGAACCTGCTGCATCGGGGGCACTCAATATCATCGACATCTCGGTCGTGCCGGGGAGATTTCCTCACAAGAGATTGGTCAAGGTTGCAGATGGGGCATCCCATATTCGCCGCAGTCATCTACATCTCTCCGAGCATTATCTTGGATATCGGCGCAAACACCTCGCCTCGTTGCGAGGCGATCGCCTTCTTTCGGCGCAACAGATCGTTTAGATCGATCTGACCCTCCAGGACCGCCATCAGGTCAGCGCCGTCCATACAGACAATTCGCGGACGATTACCTTGCCGATATCTATCCAGTGATTCGACTGTGAAACCGTGAATTGAAATGAAGAGGCCGAGCGTATTGTCCAGGTTTGACGCGACGGCGCCATCGAGATCGCGAAGCGCCTCAAGGTTCGCTGGCGATTTCTGCCACTTCGCCTCGAGCAGAAAATCAGTCGACTCGTGGACAAACGCGCCGTCGATTTGTTCTCCGGCAAGCCGAAACGGGCCGCGTGGCTGCAATTCGAAAAGGTCGAAAACCTGGTACAGGAGATCTTCTAGTCCGTAGCCACTCTGCTGCCGATCGAGCGCGGCATACAAGCTCAAGAAATGCTGCTTCAGATGCTCGCGCGTCTTCGAGAACGATTGCTTTCGAGCTCTCCTCCTGCTCATGGCGCCGCTGTTCCTGCTTCGTACGTTCCGCTTCCAGCGACGCATCGTGCTTTTCGACCAACACCCGCAGATGCTCCAACGAATCTTCCGCCTCTCGCTTTCGCTTCTGACCGTCTGAAAGCCAGAGAAGGTGATTGCCATCCTTGTAGTGAAGAGTTTCGGCGAGGATTCGCCGCAGCGGGCCAAGACCTTCCGGCGATCCGTTAAGCGAGTCGATGACCGGGTCGATGATGTGAAACTTGTACCCGTTCCAATCTTGGGCGTCTGTTAAACTCGCAGGAACCTCGCAGCGGCGAAAAAGCTCGCGAAGGTCTTTCTTGGTCCAGAATACATTGACCAGAGCCTTTTTGAGCGCGCGAGTAACGCTGTCCGGGAAGTGCATCTTCGTATTATTTTGCGAGATCCTTCACCGATAGGGCGCAGTGGTCGATTGTGGGGATCTCGTCCCACTCCATTTGATCTGGATCTTTGATCGTCATCAATTTCGGGCCTTCGTCGCGCTCGCAGCACGTCATTACGTTCATCGTACCACTGGCCCGCGGACGGCCGGTGCCGTCAGGGTTCGTCGCCGCCTCCGGAGCCGGGCGTGCCGGCAATCTTGAGGTTGAGGGTTTGCTTCAAGGTTTCGAGCTCGGCGACGAAGATGCTGCGGATGACCTGCTTGATCACGCCGTCGGGCACCGGCAGCGGATGCAGCAAATGCGTGGTTTCACGGCAGTCGATGAACGTGCTCGCGCCTTCATCGCCGAGCTGGTACACGGTCTCGAGATCGAATATCGGATTGTTGATGGTGTGATAAACGATCTTTTTATCCTCGGGCAGGTACTCGAACTCGATCTGGATGGTGTTCGTTAGTCCGCCCGGTCCCGGGATATCCAAATCGACGATCTTTTTATTTCCGCTCTGAGATACTACGCGCACCGCCTTGACCCGATCGTTGTGCGCATTTTCGATGTTGCGAATCGCGGCGAAGACGGTCTGCTCGTGGGCCGGGATGCGCGCGGTGAAATCGGCCTTCCAGACGTCGCCCTCGTGCCCGATGTTCTCGGTGAGCAGGCCGGCCTGCCGCGCGCGATGCATCTGATGGTAGCGCCATCCCGCGACCGCGACGACTGCGACAATCATTACTCCGGCCAGGATTTTCAGCGCTGTCTTCATAGATGAATCCTTTTCACCTCATCGTTCGAAGGTGCCGACCAGTTCCGCAGTCGCGACGACATGACCCGCCATCGCGGACTGGATGGCGCCCGCGTCCGGCTTGTCGTCCAGAGTCAAGGTCGAGTCCAGCGCGAAGAGACGGAAATGATAATGATGCATTTTCCCCGGCGGCGGGCATGGTCCATTGTAGCCGATATGCTCGAAGCTGTTGATTCCATTGGTTCCGCCGCCCGCGATCTCCGCGGTCTGGGGCACGCCTGCGGGCAGCGAAGTTACGCCAGCCGGGATATTGTACGCCGCCCAATGAAAAAATGTTCCGCTGGGGGCGTCCGGGTCATCGACGATCAATGCGAATGATTTCGTCGATTGCGGCGCGCCGTTCCATGCGAGCGCAGGCGATCGATCTGCGCCGGTGCATGCGTAGTCATCGGCGATTTTGGCTCCAGAAGCCATCGCGGGGCTGGTCAGGCTCATTTGGGCTTGGGTTGGCTGCGCGTTGGCAAAGCCGATCAGAGCAAGAATTAGCGGCGCTGAAATTTGAATATTCAACATCTTATGGTATGATTTCATGATACTCGCAGGCACAGTTTAGACTATTAGCGTGCATTTGGTATCAAAATATCTGCAAAAATAACCGGCTCCATACGGAACAAGGGTGAAAAAAGCAAAAAGGGCCAGAAATCCTCTTAGGCTGTTCTTGACCGCCAGCGATGATTTTGAGACATTCATAGGGACTCATAGTGGGCGTAAGGGCGGGTGAACCATTCGTTCGATGCGAAAAAGGGCACCAAATTTAGGCATTAAGCGGCAGACGGCGACGTTACCGGGGAATATCATGGCTAGTGAAACCAAGTATAGCTTGCCGCGCGTGATGACGGTCAAGGAATTGTCCGAATATCTGCGTGTGCATCCATCGACAATCTACAAGTTGCTCCGTCGCGGAGAGCTGCCGGGCTTTCGGATCGGCACCGATTGGCGTTTCAACGCCGAGGTGATCGACCGTTGGTGTCTGGAGCGGAACATGAAGGCTCCGGACGGCGGCACTTCCAGCCAGAACTGACCCGCGCGATCATCTAGTCGCGCGCGGCGGTGGCCCAGACGCGAACGGGGAGCAGTCTGCGTCGGCGCCGAGTCGCGTTTCATTCACTTCGCGCTTGACTGGGGCACCCCCGGTGCCTCACCATACCGATCGTTCAGATGATATCGCCAGTTCGCAAGAATGCGGCGCCGGCTCAGCAGCCGCGCCGGCGCGGCTCGCTCGATCAGGTATTGATCAATGCGGCGATGGATCTGTTTGCGTCGTACGGATATCGCGGCACGTCGCTGGCGCGAATCGCGCACGCGGCGGGCGTCACCAAGGGGGCGCTGTATTGGCATTTCGCCGACAAGGAAGAATTTTTCATCGCGGTCGTGTCCAAGGTGCTGGGCGAATGGGAACTGGTATTTGAAAAATCCGGGCACGCGACCAATGCGGTAGAGTTCCGCGCAGAGTTCGCGCGGATGTTCGACACGCTGGCGGCGCTCAACGAGAAGAATCCCTGGGTCACCCGGCTGTTGCTGATCATTGCGCTCGAGTCGCACAAGATCGGGCCGCGGGTGCTGCGCTCGATGCGCCAGGCGAACCTCAACGCGATTGCCAGTTTTCGCGAGCTGCTCGAGCGCGGGCAACGGTTGGGGGTGCTTGACGCCGGAGCTCGATCCGAATTGGGCGGCGACGCAGATTTTTTCGAATTACCTGGGGCTTGCGATGCTATGGTACCTGCACGGAGCGCGATTCGATCTGCGTCGCTCGCTGCGCCGCCAGGCACGCGAGTTCGTGCGCCAATGGAGCATCGCCAAACCAGGGCGGGACTCAGCTGCGAAATCGAGCCGCTAAAGCCGCGCCGGCCGCCCCGGTTTCTTTATTTTAGCGAGGCGGGGGCTCGGCGCGGAGCGACGATCTGGCGGCCGGTCGGGCGAATTTCCAGCGCGCATCCGAATATCGAATCGTCGCGCACCAGGCTGACGACTGCGTCGGCGATTTCCTCGGGCTGAATCATCTTCGCCGGCAGGAAGGCTTTCGTCAGGAAACCAAGCTTCGTGGCCGCCTCGATTCCCTTGCGCACCATCGGAGTATCGACGATTCCCGGGCACACGCAGTTGACCCGGATTTTCCGTTCCGCCTCCCAGAACGCCAGTGAATGCGTGAAGTTCACCACCCCGCCCTTGGCCGCGCCGTATACCACGTCCTGGCGATGCGGATACAAGCCCGCCATCGAGGCCGTGTTGACGATCGCTCCGCCGCCGTTCTTTTGCATCAGCGGGGCCGCGAGCCCGGTGCCGAGAACGACCGCCTGCAGATCGATCTCGATCACCAGGTGCCATCGCTCCGGCGGTGCTTCGGGAAAGCCGGGCGCGCCGACGGCGATCCCGGCGTTGTTATGCAGGATGTCGAGGCGGCCGAATTTGGAGACCGCGGTGTCGAGCATCCGGCGGACGTCGGCGATTCTGGTGACGTCGGCGTTGATAAAAACGGCGCGCCCGCCGGCCTTCTCGATTCGCTTGACGGTCTCGGCGCCACCGCCTTCGTCCAGATCGGCGACCACGATCGCCGCGCCTTCCTTCGCCAGCCGCTCGGCCGTCGCTCGCCCGATCCCCGATGCGCCCCCGGTGACGACGCCAACCTTTCCTTTGATTTCCATTGCGCGATCCTCCGTCCGAATACTAATCGATCCCTAACCGATGCGCCCCGCCAGCACGCCCGCGATCAACCCCGCGAGCACGTAAGCCGTAAGCGCAACATACGTGTAGTCGCGTTCCCGGATGAACAGGATGAAGCAGAACGCGACGCGGGCGAGCGGGACCAGCGTCAGCACGAACAACCCGATCGTCAGGACCGCATGCGGATTGCCTTGCCGGACCCGGTCAAGCAACAGCCCGAGCGTTTCCTTGCCGATCAGGTGGCCATGCTGCGCCGCCTGGAAGTGCTCGACATAGTAATCGGGGGCGAAGGTGTAGCTGAGCACGAGTCCGGCGCCGAGCACCGCCATCGCCGCGATCAGAATCGATCGCAGGAGAATCGGCGTCCATTGCCTCAGTATGCGGTCTTCTTCCTGCTTCGCCATCCCTTAGATTCCCGACAACGCGCGCCATCCCATTTCAACCGCGACCAGCAAAAGGATTATCACGAATACGATCCGGAGCGACTCCACCTTGAAATGCGCCAGCGCGCGGCTGCCCGCCAGCGCGCCGACCGTGACTCCGATCGCCACCGGAGCTGCGATCGTTGTCGCAACGTCGCCGCGCGCGAGGAAGACCAGTGCGCCGGCTCCCGCAGTGACGCCAATCATGAAGTTGCTGGTCGCGCTCGAAACCTTGAGCGGCAGGTGCATGACGTAGTCCATCGCCATCACCTTGAGCGCCCCCGACCCGATCCCGAGCAGGCCCGACATCAGGCCCGCGACGACCATCAGCGCTCCCCCCTGCGGGACGTTCACGGCTTCGTAATGGAGCGTGTTGCCGCTTAAGTCGGCCACCTCGCCCGAGAGATCAAGCCGCTCGGACAGCCTGTCGCCTTTGGCCACAATCTCGTCGCCGCGCTTGGTCACGGTGAAGTATGCCGACTGGAGCATCATCGCGGCGAAGAGCAATTCGAGCACCACGGTCGGCACCACGCCGGCCAGATAGGCGCCGATCACGGCGCCGGTAACCGTCGCGCATTCCAGCACCATCGCGACTTTCAGGTTGGTCCACCCGTCGCGCACGAATGCGACGCTGGCTCCGGCGCTGGTCGCGACCACCGAGATCAGGCTCGCGCCGACCGCAACCTTCATCGGCATGTGCGCGACGATGACCAGCGCGGGCACGATGAAGACGCCGCCGCCAAGCCCCGAGATCGCGCCGATGAATCCGGCTCCGACCGCAAGCGCCATCAGGTTGATGAGGATTTCGAGCAAGCGCAGGCTCCGGGTGCGGCTTCAGGGTCGAGCTTTGATCGTCCACGCGATCGGCTCGGGCATTTCGTGCAATCGTAGTTCGGTTCGATTGAGAAAAACAGATGCGGATCGATAACGGACTATCCCGGACGGGGATTGAGAATTTCGAACGTGCGCCGCGGACTGGCGCGCAGTCCACGCTCGATGTCCTCGGTGATCTCGCGCACAGCCTGGATCGGCTCGGCAGCGCGCCAGATTTCGCTGCCGACAATCACATAGTCGGCGCCCGCGCGGATCGCATCGGCGGTGGTGAGCGCATCCGAGGCCGGGTTGGATGCCGCGCGCAGCCGCACGCCCGACGTCACGATAACGAATCGGCGCCCGCAAGCGTCGCGCACCCGCGCAACTTCATGCGGCCAGGTGACGACGCCGTCGAGCGAGGCGTCTGCCGCCAACCGCGCGATCTCCGCGACCCGGTCGGGCGATTCGGGCGCTCGCGCGCTTGAGTTCGCGGACTTCAGATCCGCCAGCATCGCGACCGCCAGGATACTCGGCCGCCGAAGCCCCTCGGTCCGGCAAATGCGCGCGACCTCGGTTCGCGTCCGGGTCATCATCTCGGTCGAGCCGCAGCTCGAACCGTACGGGTGGATGTCGAACATCTTGACCCCCAGCCGCGTCGCCTCCACCGCGGCGCGCAGCACCTTTTGCGGGCTGTCGTGGAATTTCAGGTCAAGAAAAACTTCGGCGCCGCGCCGGCGAATCTCGCGGATGAAATCAGGGCCGCCTCCCACGAACAGCGCGCGCCCGACTTTGAACATCCCGACCACGCGCGCCAGCCGATCCACCAGCTTGAGCGCGCCGTCGCGGTCGCGCGGGTCGAGCGATACGATCAGCCGCTCGCGCAGCGCTCCCTGTCGTGTCAGACCTGAAAATGGCCAGTACTGGGTCATCGAACCCTTCATCGCGGGCAATCCGGCCAGCTTGTTTCAAGAAAATAGGCCGATCGCGGTTTAAGTCAAGGAAGCCGCAAACGCAGCCGCATTGGCGCGCCGACGCAACCTCGATGCAGTGCCCGGACTGCATCGAGGCGACTGCGCTCAGCCATCGCGCACGCGCATGCGATCGTTGAAATCTGTGTGAAATCTCGGCTTTTCGGGCAATCATGCGTCGGCATCGGCCTTGCAGTTATGATGTCAGGACGAGCAAATGGCGGCGATTGTCTTAGTTCTGGCTACTGCGATAGGTCAATTACAGGGACCGGCGTTTCCGGCCCCAGGTGACACAAAATGTGGGGCATCTTCTTAATAGCTTTAATCATTTACGCCGTCGTGCAGCATCGAAAACGAAAACGCCTGCGCCGGCTTAAGTGGGGCGCCGGCGAATGGTCGAAGCGCGACTGGTGGAAGTACGACTGGTCGAAACACGACTGGTCGAAATGGAAGACGGACGCCAAGACCTCGGCGACGGCATCGGCCGAGCGCTTCGCCAGCGATCTTCATTCCAAAATAAAGCGCGAATTCGATACCAAGATGGCGCGCAAGTTCGAGGCCAAGGCCGAGCGGTTCGAGCGCAAGCTGCGGGCGCGATTCGATAAGCAGACGCAGAAATACGGCGGCGTCAGCCTCGATCCCGCCAATGATTTGCCGCCGCCTCCGCAGTTCAAGAACGACGCCGAGCGCCAGACCTACGAGCGCGCGCGCAAACGCGCCCAGGCCGAGGCCGGCTTCTTCGTCCACCTGATGTGGTACGGCATCATCATCGGCTTTCTGTTCATCATCAATCTGCTGACCGGCGGCTTCGGCGGATATCCGTGGTTCCTGTGGCCCGCGCTCGGCTGGGGATTTGGAATCGCGAGCCACTTTGCGGCGGTGTACGGCTGGCGATGGGTTCATCAGCGGGTTTTCGATCCCGCGATCGCGCGCGAAGTTCAGCGCGAAGTCTTGCAGGAGAAGGAGCAACTGCGCACCGAGAAGCAGGCGTCGCTGGACGAGCTGACCGCAACCTTCGCCCACGAAATCCGAAATCCAATCGCGGCGGCAAAGAGCCTGGTTCAGCAGATGGGCGAGGATCCGACTTCGCACGAGAACGTCGAATACGCCAAGGTCGCGCTCGACGAGCTCGCACGCGTCGAGCGCAGCGTGTCGCATCTGCTCAAATATGCCAAGGAAGAAGACTACAAGTTCGATAACGTGAATCTCGCCTGGGTGCTCGACGGCGCGCTGACGCAGATGCGCAGCAAACTGGAGGCAAACTCGGTGGCGGTGTCGCGCGCATACCTGAGCGGTCCGACCGTGCGCGCCGACGCCGACAAGCTGCGGCAAGTCTTTTCCAACATCATCGACAACGCCATCGACGCGATGGAATCGACCAGCGGCGAGCGCCGGCTCGAGCTCGCGATACAGAACAACGGCGCGGGAATGGCGGCGGTCAGGATTCGCGACAACGGCTGCGGAATTGCCGACGACAAGATCGCCAGAATTTTCAACCCGTTCTACACCTCGAAGGCCAACGGCACCGGGCTTGGGCTGGGCGTCGCGAAAAAAGTTATCGACGCGCATCGCGGAACGATCGAGGTGCAAAGCAAAGTGGGCAATGGTACCGAATTCGTGCTCGCGATTCCGCTGAGCGACGCGGTGCGCGACAGCGCCGACTTATCGATCGAATCGGCCGCCGCTTTGGCCAGCGAAAGCGAAACGCCCGCGCAACCGGCGCCGGGAATCAACGGGCGTAGCGCGCCCACCGCGCCGATCGACCCGCCCGCGGCGGCTGCGCCATCCATCGAGAGCTTGAGGGCACGCAATTGAAAGGCCGATTGCTGGTAGTTGACGACGAGCGCGGTATCGTCATCGCGCTCAAGGGGCTCTTCACCAAGGAGGGCTACGAAGTCGAGACCGCGGCTTCGGGCGAGGAAGCGCTCGACAAGGTCAAGGCGGGGCTGTTCCACGTGATCATCACCGACCTCAGCATGAAGGGAATGAGCGGGCTTGATTTGCTCAAGCAGGTCCGCGAACTCGATCCCGCGTGCGCCGTGCTGATGATCACCGCGTTCGGCACGCAGCGAATCGCGGTCGAAGCGATGAAGGCGGGGGCGGAGGACTACCTGCCCAAGCCGTTCGACAACGACGAGTTGCGCCTCAAAGTGCGCAAGGTGATGGAAACGCAGTTGCTCAAGCGCGCGCATAGCCAGTTGCTTGAACAGGTGCGCCTGGAGACCGGAGTTTTTGAGAATATGGTCGGGAAGTCGCGCGCGATGATGCGCGTGTTCGAGACCATCGACAAGGTCGCGCCGACCGACGTCACGGTTTTGATCCGCGGCGAATCGGGCACCGGCAAGGAGCTGGTCGCACGCGCGATCCATTTTCGAAGTCCGCGCGCGCGCAAGCCGTTTATCCCGGTCAATTGCGCCGCGTTCTCGCGCGAGCTGGTCGAGAGCGAGCTGTTCGGGCACGAAAAGGGCGCGTTTACCGGCGCGGTCGCGCGTCGCGAAGGCAAGTTTGAAGCCGCCGACGGCGGCACATTGTTCCTCGACGAGATCGGCGACATGGCGCTCGAGACGCAGGCCAAATTGCTGCGCGTGCTGCAGGAGCAGCAGTTCGAGCGAATCGGCGGCAATCAACCGCTGAGCGTGGACGTGCGGATAATCGCGGCGACCAATCAGGACCTCGAAGCGATGATCGAGCAGGGGAAGTTCCGCGAGGATCTCTACTACCGCCTGAAGGTGGTGGAGATTCGGGTGCCGCCGATTCGCGAGCGCCGCGAAGACGTCCCGCTGATGGTCCAGCACTTCATCGCCGAAGCGTGCCGGCGTTTCTCCGCCCCCGAAAAGCAGCTCACGGCAGAGGCGATGCGCGCGTGTGTCGAGGCGCCGTGGAAAGGCAACGCGCGTTCGCTCAAGGCGGCGATCGAGCAGGCGGTGATCCTGTCGCCGGGCGCCGAGATCACCGCGGAAGACCTTTTCGCCGGCTCGGAACCCGATGGCGGCCACCCCAGCCCGCCCGCGCCGGGCGCGCCGAATCACGCATCTGAGGCGGCCGAAGGCGGCGACCCGGAGCTGACGTTTCGGGCGGCGAAGGAAAAATTTGTCGGCGATTGGGAACGCGAGTTTTTCGTCCGCGCGCTGCGGGCGACCGGCGGCAATATCTCGCGAGCCGCGGAACGAACCGGGATGTACCGGCAGAGCTTTCAACAAAAGATGCGTGAACTCGGGATCACACTCGCGGATATAGGGCTCGCGCCCAAGGCCGACGGAAATTGATTTCGCGCAAACACGGAGACGCTAACCGATGAACTCCACCGAACCTCAGTCCGCCGGCACTGTGCCCTCCACCACGAAGATTTATCCGCCGGTGCTGGCGGGGGCGCTGCTGCTGGGCACGCTCGTGCTGCACTTCATCCTGCCCGAAGAGCGCGCGGTGGGATGGTATCAGGTGATCGGCCTGGTGGTCGTTGCGGCGGCGTGGGACTGATGTGTTTCGCCGCCGCGATTTTCCAGGCCCGCGAGACGACCAAGGATCCGTATGGCAAGCCGACCGCGCTTGTCGTGCAGGCGCCGTACACCTGGACGCGAAACCCAATGTACCTGGGGCTTGCGACCGCGTTGATGGGACTGGCGATCTTCTTCGCTTCGATCGCGATGCTGCTGGCGCCGGCGGTGTTCTTTGCGGTGATCGATCGGATGGTGATTCCCCAGGAGGAAGAGAAGATGGAGCGGCTCTTCGGCCAGGACTACGTCGCTTACAAGGACCGCGTCAGGCGCTGGATCTGAAGTTTTAGCAACAGTCGGCTGCACGAGCGGATCGCGCTCGCAGCAAAAAGGAGAACGCAAGTGTTGTCAAGATTATTCAAATTGATCGGAGGCAAGTTCAGCCGCTGGATTAAAGCGCGCGAGGCGCGCGACCCCGAGGCGGTGTACGAGTCCGCCATTTCGGATCGGGTGCGGCGCTATCATCAGCTCAAGACCGCGGCTGCCGGCGTCATCTACATGCGCAACAAGCTCGAGCGCGAGCTGCGTGAAAAGCTCGCCGAGAGCAAGGAAGTCGATGAAGAAGCGGGGCAGGCCGCCGACATCAACGAGGATCAATGCGCGCTGATCCTGATTCAGCGCAAACACATCCTCGACGGCGATTGCACGCGGCTGCGCGAGGAGCTCGGCGAACTGACTGCGGAAGCCGAGGACGCGAAGAAGAATTTGATCGCGTTCAAGGGCGAGATCGAGAAGCTCAAAGTCGAAAAGGTGCGAATGATCGCGCGGCTTAAGAACGCGCAGGCGCGGGTGCGAATCCAGCGTGCGCTCGAGGAGATTTCATACGACGACGACGTCCGCGCGCTCGAAGAAGTGCGCGAGTCGATTGCGCGGATGCTGGCGCAGGCGGGCGTCAATCACGAAATCGCCGGCTCCGAACTCGGCGACAAGCTCGAAGCGATCCGCCAGCGCAACGCCCAGGCCAAGGCCGAGGCCGAGTTGGCCGACTTGAAGCGCAAGCGCCGGCCGCCGCTGGCGCCGATGGATATTTTCA
The DNA here is from genome assembly GCA_963722605.1 of Binataceae bacterium (SeqCode). Lineage (GTDB taxonomy): Bacteria > Desulfobacterota > Binatia > Binatales > Binataceae > Binatus. The sequence goes on from CAVRNO010000003.1 coordinate 286,327, forward strand.
CGGCCGCAGCCAACGCGGCAGCCAACGGCGAGGTCAAGCACGCCGGCTGAATGGAAGAGACGGAAGAAAAGGGAACGCGTCTCATTTATGAACAGGAGAGCATTCTTGAAAGCGTTCGGATCGGCGGCGCTGCTGCCGATTTTGCCGCGCCGCCTGTGGGCGGATACCAATTTCGGTCGGCGCCGTCCTTCCGACGCGGCATGGCCATCCGAGGCGGCGTGGAAACGACTCAATGATGCGGTCGGCGGAAATTTAATTCCGGTAAAATTCCCTATTTCGGATTTCAAGACTGAACCGGCGGGCGCCGCAACCAAGGATCTGTGGGACGACCTGACGAATCCATATTACATCCGCGATCAGCCCGGACTCACTCAGACCTTGGGCTGGGTCGACGCATGGGCTACCAAACCAAGCGTTTACGCAGTCGCGGCAAGAAATGCCAGCGACATTGCCGAGGCTGTAAATTTCGCCCGCGAAAATAACCTGCGCCTGGTGGTAAAGGGCGGCGGCCACAGCTATCAGGGCACGTCGGATGCGCCTGATTCGCTTCTGATCTGGACCCGGCACATGAACGACATCGCGATGCATACGGCATTCGTCCCGCAAGGATGCGAGCGGACCCTACAACCGCAACCGGCTGTTACGCTCGGCGCCGGAACGATCTGGATCGACGCGTACGAGGCGGTTACGACCAAGGGTGGTAAATATGTTCAGGGTGGCGGATGCACGACAGTCGGCGTAGCGGGTCTGATTCAAAGCGGTGGCTTTGGAAGTTTCTCGAAGCACTATGGCCTCGCCGCGGGCAGTTTGCTGGAAGCCGAGGTAGTCACCGCTGACGGCCAGATTCGCGTCGCCAATGCATGCACTAACCCCGATCTGTTCTGGGCGCTGAAAGGCGGTGGAGGCGGCACCTTCGGCGCGATCAGCAAGCTGACATTGCGGCTTCACGATCTTCCCGAGTACTTCGGCGTCGTCAACTTCACGGTTAAAGCGGCCTCGGATGATGCCTATCGGCGCCTCATCCGCGAGTTTGTCAGCTTCTACCATGAGAATCTCTTCAACGACCATTGGGGGGAGCAGGCGCACTTTAACCCCGACAACTCACTCTATATCAACATGCTCTCTCACGGGCTGGACACTGAGCAGTCGAAAAAGGTCTGGCAGCCGTTTCTGGATTGGGTGGCCGGTTCGCCGCAGGAATATTCGACTAAAGGGGAACTGAGTATCGCAAGCTTTCCGGCGCAAGGCATGTGGGACCTGCAATCGTGGAAAAAGCATTGGCCGGAATTCGTTTTTCCCAATCCAAATGGCAATCCCCTGATCGGATTGCTCGATCGTGCTCTAAGCTACTTGCCCTGGCAGCCTGCTTTCCGCCGCGACAAACGGCCAGACGCGCCACCCATCGACTTGTGGTGGGCGGGAGACGCGGGACAAGTCGGATGGTTCATCTGGGGCTTCGAGTCGTTGTGGTTGCCTGCGTCGATGCTCGAGCATGATGCGCAGGAGCGTCTCGCCGACGCGTTGTTTGCAAGCTCCCGCTATTCGGGCGTCGAACTGCATTTCAACAAGGGATTGGCGGGAGCGCCGCCCGACGCGGTCGCAGCGGCGAGAGATGCCGCAACCAACCCAGCCGTGCTGACCGCCTTCGCTCTGGCGATCGTAGCCGGCGGCGAGGGACCCGCATATCCGGGAATTCCCGGGCATGAGCCATCGGTGGTGAAAGGGCGAAAAGCTGCGGAGCGCATCGATCGATGCATGAGTCAACTTCGCGCCCTCGTGCCTGACCCGGGAGCGTATGTAAGTGAGAGCAATTACTTCGAGCATGGATGGCAGCAGGCTTACTGGGGGAGCAACTATCCTCGTCTCGCTGAAATCAAAAGAAAATACGATCCGGACGGGCTGTTCTTCGTCCATAATGGAGTCGGCTCGGAACAGTGGAGCGCAGACGGCTTCACCAAGCTATGAGCCGCGTGCGCCCAAATTGTGCAGAGGTGATCGATCGCGGGCCCGGACTTCAAGCGGCTTTCACGCGCCATCTCTGCGAATTACCACAACCGCGTCTTAAGCGGCTAAGCCCGATTCGTCGCTTGGCCGGGAATCCCGGCTCAATACCGCGCGCCCTCAGCGGCGCAGCGGCGTGGAATCGGCGATCGGCAGGCCCAGCGCGTAGCGCCGCAACCAGTCGAGCGCGACCTGCGAGGTGATCAGTTTCACCCAGTCGCGAGTGCCGCGGAACTGGTAGCGGCGGGTCACGCCCCGATCGTCGGCGGACAGCGCGATGCAGACCGTGCCGACCGGCTTGTCCGGTGTGCCGCCGTCGGGGCCCGCGATGCCCGAGGTCGCGATCGATACGCTGGCGCCGGTGCGTTGGCGAACGCCGGCCGCCATCTCGCGCACGCATTCCTCGCTCACGGCGCCGTGCGCTTTGAGCGTCTCATCCGAAACGCCGAGCACGCCGGACTTCACGTCGTTGGAATAGGTGACGAGGTCGCCCTTGAAATATTGCGAGCAGCCGGGAACGCTGGTGATGCGATGTCCGATCAGCCCGCCGGTGCATGATTCGGCGACCGCCAGGGTAAATTTCTTTTCGATGAACAGGCGGCCGACGACTTCCTCCATCGAGGTATCGCCTTCGGCGTAAACGAACTGCGAGATTTTTTCGCGCACCCGCCGCGCCAGCTCTTCGACCCTGCGATCGACCTCGCCGGGTTGTCCCTCGACCCTGATCTTCAGCGAAATCTGGGGGAAACTCGCGCGGAACGAGACCTTGGCCTCATCCGGTTTGATCAATCCCGCGACCGCTTCGTCGAGCGCCGACTCGCTCATCCCGAAGGTCTGGAAGACGCGAACCGCGTAAACTTTGTCGGTGCCGCGATTGGCGGAGATCCACGGTATCACCGTATTTTCCATCATCGGTTTCATTTCGCGGGGCACACCGGGCAGGACGATCAGATGCGCGGTGTGGCCGCCGATCGTCACCGGCATCCTGAAGCCGGGCGCGGTGCCGAGCGGGTTCTGGATGATCGTCGCAGTTTCAGGAAAGAACGCCTGCTTGAGGTTGTTGTCGGGCATCGGGCGGCCGATGGACGCAAACAAGCGCCGCATGTGTTCGACGGTGGCCTCGTCTCGCACCAGTTTCGCGCCCGCGACGCGCGCGACGGTTTCGGTGGTCAGGTCGTCGGCGGTGGGTCCGATGCCGCCGGTCGAGATGACGACGTCGCCCATCGCGACGGCGGTGCGCCATGCCCATTGCAGGCGGTCGGGAACGTCGCCGACCGTAATCACCGCTACCAGATCGATTCCGATTTCCGAGAGCTTGTCGCAAAGGTAGTTGGCGTTGGTATCGACGACCTTGCCGCTGGTGATTTCGTCGCCGGTGGAAAGAATCACAGCGCTTTGAATCATCGGGAGCTCCTCGCGGGCGCGCAGCCTCAGAGCACGCGCACGATCAGCTGCAATGCAATATTGGCGTAAATCGCCGCCGCCAAATCATCCAGCATTACGCCCGCGCCGTTGCGCATGCGGCGATCAATCACATCCGCCGGCCATGGTTTAATCACGTCGGCCGCTCGAAACAGAATGAATCCCAGCAGCATCCAGCCGACCGTGAGCGGATTGCCGAACATCGTGGCGGCCATGCCGAGTACTTCATCGATCACGATGCGCGAATCGTCGTGCTGATCGAAAATTTTCTCGGCGCGATCGGAAATCCAGCACGAGATCGCAAACGCGATCGCGAAGACAATCAAACATAGCGGATGTGAATACTGCCAGAGCGGGCCGAACCCCAGCCATATCACGACCAGCCCGACCACCGAGCCCGCGGTTCCCGGCGCGATCGGGGAGTAACCGGAATAGATTCCGGTGGCGAAGAAGAGGATGAGCGAGCGCATCGGTTAAAACGGATTGCGCGAAGATAGCATGACGGGCCACAGCGGGGTAAGTGCGATCGAGCGCGCGGGCCGCAGATGGGGGAGCATCAGCGGCGGCTAGCTGCTGGCCAGGGTTACGGGTTCTTCTTCGGCGCCGACCTCGACCGATGCGACCCCTTCGATCGTTTGCGCGACTCCGATCACGAGATCGTCCCACGGCGGCACCAGTCCGGGACCGCTCACGCGCACACATCCCGCCGAGCAATTGACCGACATCTGAGCGTCGCGAATTTTCGGATGCGCCACCAATGCCGCGTTGACCAGAGCCGCGATCGCCGCGTCGCGCATCACTTTGGTTCGCTCCGGGCGGCCCTCGCTGTCGATATGAGCCGCGAGCGCGGCAAGCGTCTTCGCGTGCGACGCGATTGAAAGGCGCGCGGTGTTGATAACCAGGTCGTAAATCGCGGGGTCGTCTATATCCTGCCCGAACAGGCTCTGAGTGCGCGCCTTAACTTCCGCGTCGAAGTCGCGAACGCGCTTTTCGGCGGCGGCCGCGGCGAGCTTCTCGTCCTTCGCCACCTGTTTGATGCGCTCGGCCACCGGAGCCATCGTGCGCACCCTGATGCCGCATCCGCCTTCGGGGAGAAAATGGGCAGAACCGCGTCCGGCGACGACGATCCGGTCCTGTGCGGCGGCTTGCAGGAAAACCGCGCGATAGTACGCGGCGAAACGGCTGCTCTCGGCCTTGCGCTCCCAGAAGTGGGGGGCGCGCACGTCAAACCATTTCATCTGCTCGGCGCTCACGTTGAAGCGCCTGGCAGTCTCAGCGATCAGTTGCTCGCCGGTCTGGAACCGATAACCGAGTTCCCGCGCCGTGAGCTCGCCGAGCTCGATGCCCCTGCTGCCTATCTGCTGACTGATCGCGATAACCGCCATCGATGCTTCCCCAAGCCGGCGAGTTTCGTTTTCTGTCTTTCGTTTCTCGTTCGTCCCCACTGCCATCTTAGGTTCATGACCGGATCAAGGGCAAACTGGTCTGCGATGGAATCGGCATCGAGGTATAGATAGGATTTCAGCGGCTGGAAGGAAAGATGGAAGAATCGACGACACTCAAGCGCGGCGCCAAACGCGGCGTCGCGCGGCGAATCGGTGCGAATGCGCCCGCCGATGATTTGACGCGGGAGCTGGCGCTGGCAAAGAAGGCCGCACGCGCCGGCGGCGAGATTTTGCGCGGCCATTGGCGCCGCGGCGGTTATGAGATCGGATCGAAGGGACACGACAATCCGGTCACGGCCGCCGACCTCGAGGCCGATCGCGCAATCAAGAAGCAGCTGCGGGATCCGTTCCCCGGCTACGGATGGCTCTCGGAGGAGACGGCGGACAACGACGACCGCCTGAAATGCCGGCGCGTGTGGATCGTCGATCCGCTCGACGGCACCAAGGAGTTCATCAAGGGGATTCCCGAGTTCGCGGTCGCGATCGCGCTGGTCGAAGATGGGATACCGGTGCTCGGCGTGACCTACAATCCTATCAAGCGCGAGATGTACTGGGCGGCGCGCGGCCTTGGATGTCACTTGAATACGCGACGGGTGCGGGTCACGCGGATGCGAACGCTCAAGCGCGCGACCGTGCTTGCCAGCCGCAGCGAAACCGCGCGCGGCGAGTGGCAGGGCTTCCGCGGGATGCTGAAAGTGAGCCCGACAGGCAGCGTCGCGTACAAGCTCGCGATGGTCGCGGCGGGCAAGGCCGATGCGACGTTCACGCGCTCGCCAAAAAGCGAGTGGGACATCGCGTCCGGTGCGGCGCTGGTGGCCGAGGCTGGCGGCACGATCACCGATATCAAGGGACGCGAGATTCGTTTCAATCAGCGGCACGTGAAGCTCGAGGGGCTGGTCGCGGACAACACCGCGCTGCACGCGGCGTTGATGAAGGTGGCGCCTCATCCGGCGAGGAAGCCGTAGCCGGCAAGCAGCGGAACTTACGGCGTTTCGCTGGCGGAGGCGGCGGCGATTTTATAACGGGCGCGGCCCGGCCCGGTTTCGGGCAGGAAGCACATCGTCACGATCGGCAGGAATTGGAAGACCAGAAAGCCGAGCATCACGCTGCGCAGTCCGATCCGTGCCGCGAGCGCGCCGCCGAGATAGGGCGAGATGAAAGCGCCGAGGTAACCGACCGCCCAAACGAAGCCGATTGCGGCTCCCAGCCGGGTCGGATTCATGCCGGGTGATTCCATCAGCAGGGTGGTCATCGCGGCGAGCGATCCCGCCGCTCCGATCCCGACCAGCACCAGCGAGAGCCTGATCCACATCGGGTTGGTGAATAAGATCGCGCCGGCGCATCCGACCAGGTTGGTCAGCGCGATCGGCCAGGTGAACGGCTTGCGCAGTCCCGACATCGCGGTGCCGAATCCTCCCCCCAGCGCCGCGAACAGGCCGGCGATCGGCAGCACCTGCGTCATCAGCGAGGCTTGCGAGAGCGTCATGGCGCGGTAAGTGCGGAAGTACTCGGGGAGAAAGGCGGTGTAAAGCTGGAACACCCACATCCCGCCGAACAGCCCGGCCGCGATCAAGAGCACGTTGCGCATCTTCGCGACTTCCATCAGCGCCGACCCGCGCTCGGCCGGCGCTTCGGCCGTGGCCGGTGCGGCCACGCCGGTTTCGCCCCGATGCTCGCGGCCGAAGAGCGTCCACAACAGCGCGACGCCCGCCGATCCGGCGCCGTACCACACCAGCACCATCCGCCACGACCCGACCGCCGCGAACAGCGCCGGCGTCGCGCGGAACACGGCGGTGAGTCCGACGTAGCTGAAGGCGAAGTTGATCATGTTGATGTACGGCCATTCGCCCACGCCGAACCATTGCATCGTGAGCGTGCCCGGCGGGGCGACCACGAGCCCGTAGCCGATTCCCTCGAGCACGCGGCAGGCGAGCAGCGTGGCGAAATCAGGCGCGTAGCCGCTGGCGACCTCTCCGATCGTCATCAGCCAGGCCCCGATCAGCAGCGCGCGCAGCGCGCCGATCCGCTCGGCGACCACGGCGCCCAGGATCGAGAAGACGGCGATGCATAGCGCGATGATCGAGATGATCAGGCCCGCATCGCCGAGCGAGATTCCGAGCCCGTTGCGTATTTCCTGGAGTATGGGTGCGGGCGCGAGCCAGGCCAGCGACTGCGCGGTCAGCATCAGCAGCATCCCGACTTCGATAACCCATCGGTAGGGCGAGAGTTTACCCGGCTGGCTCATCGATTATTCGCGTTCCCGTTCGTGCACACGGTATAGCCCGCCTCGCGTGCGCCGCGCCACCGAAAAACCGGCGCCTGGCGCGAGACTTCAGATCATCTGCTCGCCGCTGGCCCATCGCAGGTACAAGAACATCCCGATCCCGTAGATCGCCGCGATCAGAAAAAAGACCGCGCTGAACGACCTGGTCGCCTGCACAATCATGCCGGTGGCGGCGACGCCGATGATGCCGGGGACGGTCGCGATGGTGTTCGAGATTCCCATCAGGATTCCGGCGTAGGTCGGGGCGACGTCCAGGTGATTGACGCCGAAGGCCGCAGAACTGATGCCGTTAGCCGAGGCTGCGACCGTGAGCATCGCAACCGCGATCGCCGGCGAAGCGGCCGCAGGCACTGCCATCAGCGAGATCGCACCGATCACAAATGCCGTGCTCTGCATCGACTTTCGCACCGTGCCGACGCCGATGCCGCGCGCGATAAGCGCATCGGCCAGCCAGCCCGAGAAACTTATGACGAAGAAAGTCGCGATCCACGGAATGATCGAATACCCGCCGACACGTTCGAGCGGCACGGCAAAGGTGTGATGCAGATAGGTCGGCATCCAGAGCAGCAGAATGTTGAATCCGAAGTTGCTGCAGAAATGCGCGACGACGATCGCCCATACCGCCTTCTCTCGCGCGATTGCCGCCCACGGCACCCGGACCGCGCGCGGCGCGGCCGTGCGCATCGACACGATCAGATCGAGTTCGGCGGCGCCGATGCGCGAGGACGCCTCAGGCCGGTCGGCGGCCATCCGCATCCAGACGGCGACCCATGCTGCGCCGAGCGCGCCTGAAATATAGAACAGCGCGGGCCATCCGAGAGACTTGATAATCAGCGGACTTGCGCTGAGCGCCGCGACAGTGCCGACGTACATCCCGCTGTAGTTGACCGATAACACGCGCGCGCGCTCGGACGGCAGCGTCCAGCGTGCGGTCAGACTGTGAATCGACGGGAAGTTCACCCCCTCGCCCAGCCCGAGCAGCACGCGCGCCGCGAGCAGTGCGGAAAATGTCATGGCCGCGGCGAAAGGCGTAACGAAGGTCGCCAGCGACCAGATCGCGACTCCGGCCGCCAGCACGCGATGGCCGCCAAATCGATCGGCCATCCATCCACCGACGAGCTGGGTCCACAGGTATCCCCAGAACACCGCCGACATCACGAGCCCCTGCGCGGTGGAGTCGTAGCCGAATTGGCGCGCGAGCGGAATTATCGCGACCGAGATGCTGACGCGATCGATGTAGCAAAGCGCGGTGCCGAGAAAGAATAGCGCGACGACGGTATAGCGTTGCGGCCATCGCGGAATTCCAGGCGGGGTATCGCGCGCAAGTGCAGGCTCGGCCATGACGCAGTGGAGCTTAGGCTTGGCGATGCAATCTTGACCAGAGCGGCGATTTTGACGGGCGCAGGAAACAGACGCCCGAGGCAGTGCTCGGGCGTCTTCAAGGAATCGGTTGCGGTTGAACTCGAATCAGCGCCGCGGATGCTTCCTATCTTCCAACTGCGTGGCGCACGGTGTTCAGGATATAGATGAAGTCGCGCGGTGAACGCACCTCGCCGAGCAACGCCACTCGCGAAAGAATCTCCATCTCGTCGCCGGCGATGTTGTGGACGCGGCGCAGTTGCTCGTTCTTCTTGAAATCCTCCCAGGCCGAATCGGCCGCGGACTCGGTCTCGGGACTCAGCAGCGCGTGCGCGCGAGGATTGGCGAGAAAAAACAGCTCGCGGCAACCGAGTCCGAGCGCTTCGGCCAGGCGTGTTACGATCTTGTCGGAAGGATGGCGTTTGCCTGATTCGAGGTGCCCGATGTATGGCGTGGAGGTCTTGATGCGATGGGCCACTTCCTCCTGGGTGAGGTCGAGTTGCCGTCTGCGGTCACGAATTACCTGTCCAAAATTGCGGTCCTTGATGCGTGCCATTTATCCTGTTCCCCTTGTCTGCGTCGATTTGCCGCGGTCGGTGAATTGACCGCATCCTCATCAAAAAGGTGATATTCGACACTTACAGTTAGTAGCATCAAAATGACTTAAAGACAAACGTACTGGTGGTGGAATTGTGTGGATTCGCACAGACGCATTCAACAGCGCCATACGTTTGCCAATCGCGTAATTCTACAAAGTGTTTAGAGTTCGCGAGCTTAGGAATATTCGACGGAAAGCGGGCTTATTTTGCGAATCAGTACTATTAATCGATTTTCACCGGCGATCCCCGTCAGTTTCCGTAGGGATTTCGCCCGTGATTGAGGTAAATGGAGAAATCGGCGACGCCGTCGTCGGGACGCGGCGAACTCTTGAAGTGCGTGGAAGCTCCGCGACGCAGCCCGTCCATCGAAACGACATCCTTGCCGATCGGGCGGCCGTCGCGATCGAAATAATGGACTTCGACCTGCAGCGGGCCCGTGTCGTCGCCTGTGTTGCGAACCTCGCCCTCGACCAACACCCGGCCCCCGCTTCGCACCAGGCGAGTTTCGGCGACCTTGACCGGCTCGACGCCGACCAGGCTGAAGAGCACGTAACCGGCGAAGCATAGCGCGCCGAGCGCAACGATGATTGTGCCTTTACGCATGCGGGAGACCGGCCAGTACGTGCTCGCGCCGGTATTCGTCCGGGAAGTTCGCGCGCAGGGTGGGCGTCCGGCGGGCGATCCCGTCCTGTGCCTCGGTCAATTCAAAATTCATGTATTCCCTTTTCGACGTCCTTCAATGTTTACGCCTTCCAAGCGACCAGCTTAAGCGGTCGGTCGTGCATCGATGCGCCGGCGGCAAATCTCGTTCGACGGACCCGCTGTCTTTTGCAGTTTCCCGAAAGCTGCTCGACCGTCTCATCCTGTTGATAACCTGTTCACTCCAATTCAAGGCTCAAGTTGCGGGGACGTAATATTTCTGTAATATGCTCGTCAAATCTGGTTAATTGTGTGGCAAGTGCTTCATATTCAGGCGTCACTAATGGCAAGCGCCGTTCGGAATTCTTTCGGCACAAAGGTTTTTCGCCATTGTTCCAGTATTGACCACGGTATGAATCTTGAAACCAAGCTGGCTGTTTCATCACCGTAGCCCGCTGCGCGCGGGCGCAGGAAGCCGCGGCTCAAGGCCGCGCATTTGGGAGGGAAGAGAGAGTGGACAGAAGGAAAACGACCCGGATCGCTGCCTGGATCAATCTGGTTGCCGGCGTCGCAGTGATTGGACTGCTGTGCAACGCGAATGCCTGGGCGGCATATCATCGACCGCAGACCCAGCGACAACGACAACGACGACGAAGAAACATCGCCACACATGGCCACCCCCAGGTCACCGCGGCCGCCGTCGTCGCCAGCACCAGCGAGCAACAACGGCTGGACGCGCTGTCGGGTCAGATGAGCAATTTGCAGAAGCAGACCGAGGACACAACCAGCGAGGTCAAAAAGATAGAGCAGCGATCACGGTCGCGGTGCCGGCGACAGGCCGGGGCGAAGCCCGCCACTATAGGCGAGCACGTGGGCCTGGTCGAAAAGGATGTCAGCGACATCAAGAAGGATCTGTCGGACAACCTTGGCATCAGTGTCCACGCGCTGGTTGATGCGGGCTACGAGCACAACTTCAATCAGCCCAACGGCAACACCAACGTGTACCGGGCCTGGGACGAGGATGGATTTCAGCTCACGCAGGGCAACCTGCACATCGAGCGCGACGGAACGGTTGGATTCGTCACCGACATCAACTTCGGCCAGGTTGCCAACTCGATTTCCTCGGTTACGAACTACTCGAACACATCGACGTCGGGCAATCAGTGGGTCGATCCGACGCAGTACTACCTGACCTACACGGCGCCGATCGGCTCGGGCATCAGTTTTGAGGCGGGCCGTTTTGTGACGCTGCTGGGCGCCGAGGTCATCCCGGTTTACAACAACCAGAACTACAACGAGAGCCGCGGCCTGCTCTTCAACCTGGGCGAACCGCTGACTAATACCGGCATCCGCGCCAGCTACACGTTCAACGATTACGTAGCGGCCACCGTCGGTGTGAACAATGGCTGGGACGATCCCGCGGCCACCAAAAACGGCGGTCCGAACTACGAAGGGCAGTCTCACGCTCAACAACAAGGACAAGTCGTTGAGCCTGGTGGTCAACGGCATCTGGGGGCCGAATGCTCAGCCGTCCACCTCGGGTGCGCACAAGTCCAATTCCAATGTCGGCGCGATCGACCCGATCGCAACCTGGAAGCCGTCGTTCATACCCAAGTTGACGCTTGAGACCGAATACCTGTACGGGACCGAGTCAGGTCCTGCGATCTACGGTCACAGCGCAGTCGTGGCAGGGGGTGGCGCAATACCTGGTCTACGACCTCACCCCTTCGCTCCAGTTGGCGACGCGTGGCGAATACCTCGAGGACAGGACGGGGCGCGCACGACGGGGACGGGACAGACGTATGGGAGATCACTCAGACGTTCAGCTACAAGATTCCCGAAGTGACGGGGCTCATCGCGCGGTTGGAATACCGGCATGACAATTCGGATGAGAACGTGTTTACCAACAACAATTTCGTCAACCCGGCAACCGGCTAGCAGCATCTATGGCGCGGCCAGGACACCCTGGACGCCAACTTCGTTTACGCCTTCTAAGTGAGGAGCTTAACCAGTCGGTCGTGCATCGATGCGCCGGCGGCGGGACCCGTTCAAGGGACCCGCCGTTTTTTTGGAGACTCCTGAAAGCCTGCTTGACCGTTTCGTCCTGTTGATAACATGTTCGCTCCAATTCAAAAGCCATATTGCGGGGCCGTAATATTTCTGTAATATGCTCGTCAAATCTGGTTAAATGCGTGGCAAGTGCTTCATATTCAGGCGTCACTAATGGCAAGCGTCGTTCGAAATTCTTTCTCGGCACAAAGGATTTTCGCTGTTGTTCCATTATTGACCCCGGTATGAATCTTGAAACCAAGCTGGCTGTTTCATCACCGTAGCCCGCTGCGCGCGGGCGCAGGAAGCCGCGGCTCAAGGCCGCGCATTTGGGAGGGAAGAGAGAGTGGACAGAAGGAAAACGACCCGGATCGCTGCCTGGATCAATCTGGTTGCCGGCGTCGCAGTGATTGGACTGCTGTGCAACGCGAATGCCTGGGCGGCAAATCCATCGACCGCAGACCCAGCGACAACGACAACGACGACGAAGAAACATCGCCACCACATGGCCACCCCCAAGGTCACCGCGGCCGCCGTCGTCGCAAGCACCTCCGAGCAGCAGCGGCTCGACGCGCTGTCGGGCCAGATGAGCAATCTACAGAAGCAGACCGAGGACACAACCAGCGAGGTCAAAAAGATAGAGGCAGCGATGACGGTCGCGGTGCCGGCACCGGCCGGAGCGAAGCCCGCCACTATAGGCGAGCACGTGGGCCTGGTCGAAAAGGATGTCAGCGACATCAAGAAGGATCTGTCGGACAATCTTGGCATCAGCGTCCACGCGCTGGTTGATGCGGGCTACGAGCACAACTTCAATCAGCCCAACAGCAACACCAACGTGTACCGGGCCTGGGACGAGGATGGGTTCCAGCTCACACAGGGCAACCTGCACATCGAGCGCGACGGAACCGTTGGATTCGTGACCGACATCAACTTCGGCCAGGTTGCCAACTCGATTTCCACCGCTACAAACTATTCGAACACATCGCACGTCGGGCCACAGTGGGTCGATCCGACGCAGTACTACCTGACTTATACGGCGCCGATCGGCTCGGGCATCAGTTTTGAGGCGGGCCGTTTCGTGACGCTGCTGGGCGCCGAAGTGATTCCGGTTTACAACAACCAGAACTACAACGAGACCCGTGGCCTGCTGTTCAACCTGGGCGAACCGCTGACTCATACCGGCATCCGCGCCAGCTACACGTTCAACGATTACGTGGCGGCCACGTTCGGTGTGAACAATGGCTGGGACGATCCCGCGAGCACCTCAAACGGCGGTCCGAACTACGAAGGGTAGTTGGCGCTCAACAACAAGGACAAGTCGTTGAGCCTTGCGGTCAACGGCATCTGGGGGCCGAATGTTCAGCCGTCCACCTCGGGTGCGCACAAATCCAATTCCAATCTCGGCGCGATCGATCCGATCATAACCTGGAAGCCCGCGTTCATACCCAACCTGACGCTTGAGACCGAATACCTGTACGGATCCCAGGAAGGTCCTGTGATCAATGGTCACAGCGCGACGTGGCAGGGAGCGGCGCAATACCTGGTGTACGACATCACGCCTTCGCTCGAGTCCGCCACCCGCGGCGAATTCTTCCAGGACAAGGACGGAGCGCGCACGACGGGAACGGGGCAGACGGTGTGGGAGATCACCCAGACGTTGAGCTACAAGATACCCGAAGTGACGGGACTGATCGCGCGTCTGGAATACCGGCATGACAATTCGGATGAGAACGTGTTCACCAACAACAATTTCGTCAACCCGGTGACTGGCGCGCAGCATCTGTGGCACGGCCAGGACACCCTCGATGCCAACTTCATTTACGCCTTCTAAGCGAGGAGCTTAACCAGGCAGTCGCGCAGCGATGCGCCACAGCGGCGGGTCCGAACAAGCGGACCCGCCGCTTCTTTTGGGCGACGCCGAGGCAACGGCGACGCCGACCACTGGCTTCGGCGCGAGAGGCGCTCAGAATGAGGGCTGCCGCGCGGGTGAAGATTGGCGTGCCGATCGCGCTGGCCATGCTGGGCACCCATTTTGCTCTGATCAAGTTGCTGGGCTGAAGGGCTGAAAAATGGAGGCTCCGATGCTGGATCCTCAGCTGAAACGCAAGTCGTTGGGCGTCCGATGCTGCTCGAATGTGCAGCAGACGCCCGTTCGACGGGCGTTGCATTACGGGAGTTTTCGTGACAGAAAGCGATGTCGGTCGTAATGTCCAAATGTGTCCTGTGTTCAATGCGACGGCCGGTGTAATTCCTGATGCGTCTTATGCCATCGTCCGCAGGTGCGGACGGCGCGCGGTTTCTATAGATCGATCAATCAACGAGTATGGGTATGCCGCCCCGTAAAGCGGCCAGGAGGGTTACGGGTTCGATGACGCCTAAACAAGTTCTGCAAATGATCAAGGACAAGGGCGTGGTGATGGTCGATGTGAAATTCATCGATCTGCTCGGCACGTGGCAGCATTTCACCGCTCCGATCTCCGAGTTCAAGGATGAATCGCCGTTCGATGAAGGGCTGGGTTTCGACGGGTCGTCGATTCGCGGCTGGCAGACGATCGACAGCAGCGACATGCTGGTGATTCCCGACCCGGATACGGCGGTGATGGATCCCTTCACCAAGGACCCCACGCTGAGCCTCATCGCCGACATCTCCGATCCGATCACTCGCGCCGAGTACACGCGGGACCCGCGCAACATCTCGCGCAAGGCCGAAGCCTATTTGAAGACCACCGGCATCGGCGACACGGCGTACTTCGGACCCGAGCCCGAGTTTTTCATCTTCGACTCGCTGCGCTACGACACCACGCAGAATTCGAGCTACTACTTCATCGACTCGAACGAAGGCAACTGGAACAGCGGGCGCGAGGGCGGGGTCAAGGAAGGCGCGAACCTCGGTTACAAGGTCAAGAACAAAGCCGGCTACTTCCCGGTGCCGCCGGTGGACACCCTGCAGGACATCCGCACCGAGATGGTGCTCGAGATGGAGCGGGTCGGTATCCGGGTCGAGAAACAGCATCACGAAGTCGCCACCGCGGGCCAGGCCGAAATCGACATGCGCTTTCAGCCGCTGACCAAAATGGCCGACTGGCTGACCTGGTTCAAATACATCGTCAAGAACGTCGCGGTGCGCCACGGGATGACGGCGACCTTCATGCCCAAGCCGATTTTCGGCGACAACGGCACCGGCATGCACACCCATCAGAGCATCTGGAAGGGTGAGAAGCCGCTGTTCGCGGGCAACGGCTACGCCGGCACGTCGGAACTTGCGATGCACTACATCGCGGGCATCCTGCATCACGCGCCGACGATCGCGGCCTTCACCTGTCCGGGCACCAACTCGTATCGCCGGCTGGTGCCGGGCTTCGAGGCGCCGATCAACCTGGCGTACTCGTCGCGCAACCGCTCGGCCGCGGTGCGAATCCCGATGTACTCGCCGTCGCCGAAGGCCAAGCGAATCGAAGTGCGGTTCCCCGACCCGACCTGCAATCCGTATCTGGCGTTCTCCGCGATGCTGATGGCGGGGATCGATGGAATCCAGCGCCGGCTTGATCCGGGCCAGCCGCTCGACAAGGACATCTACGCACTTACGCCGGCCGAGCTGGCCGAAGTGCCGAGCATGCCCGCGTCGCTCGAGGAATCGCTCGCTAACCTGAAGAAGGATCACGAGTTCCTGCTCAAGGGCGACGTGTTCACCGAGGACCTGATCGAGACCTGGATCGACTACAAGATGGCAAACGAAGTCAGCGCGATTCGCCTGCGGCCGCATCCGTACGAATTCCAGCTCTACTACGACGCGTAAGCAGAGAGCGTCAATCGTGAGATAGAAGGCGGCGGGCCAACAGCCCGCCGCCTTTTTTTGCGCGCGCGGCCGCCCGTTGGCACGGGAGGCCATTATTAAGAAGCGGGAACACGGCGCTGTAATCGGACTTTTCGTTCTCCCCTTCATCCCTCTCCCTAACAGGAGTCCTTTGCGTAACTGCATATTGAATTCGGAGCAGCTCGGCTCCGCATGGCCTCGAGTGAAGTCGAAGTGTTTTGCGCTGAGAAAGATTCGGGATTCTTCACTTCGCTCAGAATGACACAAAGAAAAGAGCGCGACGGCGGGCGGAGCGGGGCGTTCAGCCCTTGATTTCCATGATGACGGCTTCGTTGGGGGCGAGCGTCAGCAGAGATTTCGTGGACCTGGCCGGGCGGGTGGGAATCGTGCTGAGCAGGATTATCCCGGCGGGCAAATCGATCTCGCGCGGCTCGGCGCTGAAATTCAGCGCGACCACCAGGTGCTGCGCGGGCGTATCGCGATGGAACACCAGGCAATCTTCGGGCGCGCTATCCAGGGCCCGATAGCTGCCCTCGGCCAGCGCCGGGGTTGATTTGCGCAGCCGGATCAGCCGGCGATAAAGCGAGAGCATCGAGTGCGGATCGGCCATCTGGCGCGCGACGTTGACGGCCTTGAAGTCTCCGCACGGCAGCCAGGTTCTCGCGCTCGCGGAAAATCCGCCGTTGGGGGCGCCGTTCCATTGCATCGGCGAGCGGCATCCGTCGCGTCCGACGGGGTCGAGCACGCGATCGGCGGGAATTGCGGCGTCGCGCATCCCGATTTCTTCGCCGTAGTAAATGAAGGGCGTGCCGCGCAACCCCATGACCATCACCGCGGCGACGCGGGCGCGCGCGTCGGCGTCGCCGCCGAACGAGTAGCGCGAGATATGGCGCGGGAAATCGTGATTGGAGAGGGTCCAGGTGGGCCACGCGCCGGGCCCGAACGATTTTTCGGTCAGCTCGATCGCCGCGCGGAAGCGGTTCGCGTCGTAGTGCGCAAGCAGAAAGCGAAAGTTGAACCCGAGCTGAAGTTCGTCGGGCCGCAGATAGTCGGCCAGCCGTTCCTGCTCGCGCGGCCACGTCTCACCGACCATCATCCGCTCGGCGTAACTGTCGGTGACGCGGCGAAAGCCGCGAATGATTTCGTGAACCTCGGGCCGGTCCGAACTGTAGAGCGGATCCTGCGTGCCCTCCGCGTACCACGGGATGTCGGGATCGTGCACGAGGCGGACCGGATTGTCGCGGAGCCGGTCGTCCTTGATCATCCCCTGGATTACGTCGATGCGAAAACCGTCGGCGCCGCGATCGAGCCAGAAGCGGATGACCTGGTGAATCGCCTCGACCACTTCGGGGTTTCGATAATTCAGGTCGGGCTGCTGCTCCAGAAACATGTGCAGGTACCACGACGCGGTGGCGAGGTCGTACTTCCACGCGGGACCGCCGAAGTAGCTCTGCCAGTTGTTGGGCCGGCGATCGGGCGGGCCGGGAATCCAGATGTACCAGTCGCGCTTGGGATTGGTCCGCGAGGCGCGCGACTCGACGAACCATGGATGCTGAATCGAGGTGTGGCATGGCACCAGATCGACGATCACGCGTATCCCGCGGCGATGCGCCTCGGCGACCAGGCGATCGAAGGCGGCGAGATCGCCGAGGTCCGGATGGATGCCGCAGTAGTCGCTGACGTCGTAGCCCCAATCGTCGAGCGGCGACGGGTTGATCGGGTTCAGCCAGATGGCGTCGATGCCGAGCGATTTCGGCGTGCCGTCATTGAGATAGTCGAGATGGGCGGTGATGCCGTCGAGATCGCCGATGCCGTCGCCGTTGGAATCGGCGAACGAGCGCGGATATATCTGATAGAAGACGGCGCGCTGCCACCATCCGAGGTTCGGGTTCTGGCACGATCACTTTTCCGTGAAGCCGAGCTCGTTCAGGCGGTCGCGCGCGTCTTTGGCGGCGTCGCGATGAACCATCAGGCGGGTCGGCACCGCGACGGTGGTGCCGAGCAGCCGCGACGACGCCGCGTCGAAGACGAACGATTCGATGCCGGCTTCGTTAAGGTAGTCGTGAGCCATCCGGACCGGCGTCGGATCGATGCTGGCGAATATTTCCTCGAGTTCCGACGGATCGGGCGGTTCTATTCCGGTCATTTGGTTCCTTTCCCGGTCGCGAGGCGCTCAATCGGCGCAACTCGACGCCGACGCGATCCCCTTCACCCGATTATAGATCACCGCCGCCGCGCCGATTATCAACACTATCGCGATCAATGCGTCGAAGCGATGAAAATACGGCGCCAGGTCCTTCCAATGCTGCCCGAGTTTCATCCCGACGTACGCCAGCGCGAGACACCATACGTATGACCCGAGCAGCGTGTAGATGGTGAACGGCGCGAGCTTCATCCGCGACACTCCGGCAGGAAACGCGATGAAGGTGCGCACGACAGGGAGCATCCGGCCCCAGAAGACGGTGTGCGAACCCCATCGCGCGAAAAAACGGTCCGCGATTTCGAGTTCGTGCTCCGCGATCAGAATGTAACGGCCGTAGCGCTCGATGAAGGGGCGGCCGCCCCAGGAGCCGGCGAAATACGCGGCGTACGACCCGAGCAGGCATCCGACCGCCCCGGCGATGGCGACCATATTCAGGCCGAAGCGGCCGGTGGCGGCCAGGTACCCCGAGAACGGCATGATGATTTCGGAGGGCAGCGGGATGCATGCGCTTTCGACCGCCATCATCAGGACGACGCCGCCGTAGCCGAGCGCGGAAATCGCGGCAATAATCAAGGCGGACAGCGCGGAAATTAGATTATCAAGCATATTTGCCCATGCGCTCTTATGGCGAAAAACGCAAGCGCATACAATGGCATGGCGCGGCGGCGGTTGCGAGCCGCCGGGACAGCTTGAAAATTGGCATGCGCCGCGCATGGACAACTAATGCTGAATGCGTGTATGTATTTATATATCTTAAGTGGGGATGCCACGAATCGGAACGTCATTAACCAATTGAGGTAACTCGAATGGCAAACAACTCTTTGACAATTACCGATAATCGGACCGGGAAGAAATACGATGTACCGATCGAGGAAGGCGGAGTGATCCGCGCCATGGACTTGCGCCAGATCAAGACCGGCGCCGAAGACTTCGGCCTGATGACCTACGATCCGTCGTTCGGCAACACCGCGTCGTGCCGCAGCCGCGTCACCTTCATCGACGGCGACAAGGGCATCCTGCGCTATCGCGGCTATCCGATCGAAGAACTCGCCGAGAAAAGCAACTACCTCGAGACCGCCTACCTGATCGTCAAGGGCGAGCTGCCCGACCAGGCGCACTACGACCGCTGGGAACACAACATCACGATTCACACGATGGTGCACGAGAATATCAAGAAGTTCATGGAGGGCTTCCGCTACGACGCGCATCCGATGGGAATGTTGCTCAGCACCGTCGGCGCGCTCTCGACTTTTTATCCCGACGCCAGCGCGATTCACGACCTCGAGTCTCGCCGGCTGCAGACCCGCCGCCTCATCGGCAAGATCCCGACGCTCGCGGCCTTCGCGTTTCGCCATTCCCGCGGACTTCCCTACGTCTATCCCGACAACGACCTCAGCTACACCGGCAACCTGCTCTCGATGCTGTTCAAGATGACCGAGCTCACGTACAAGCCCAACCCGGTGCTGGAGCGCGCGCTCGACGTGCTCTTTATCCTGCACGCGGATCACGAGCAGAACTGCTCGACCAATGCGATGCGCGCGGTCGGAAGCTCGCAGCCCGATCCCTACGCCTGCGCGGCCGCTGCAATCGCGGCCCTTTACGGCCCGCTGCACGGCGGCGCGAACGAAGCGGCGATCCGGATGCTGATGGAAATCGGTAACGTGTCGGCGATACCCGAGCTGATCAAGAAGGTCAAGGCGGGCGAGCGCCGGCTGATGGGCTTTGGCCATCGGGTGTACAAGAACTACGATCCGCGCGCGAAAATCCTGAAGCATTTTGCGGCGCAGGTGTTCGAGGTGACCGGCCGCAATCCGCTGATCGATATAGCGGTAGAGCTCGAACGAATCGCGCTGCAGGACGACTATTTCATCTCGCACAAACTGTATCCCAACGTCGATTTCTATTCGGGGATAATTTACCAGGCGATGGGCTTCCCGATGACGATGTTCCCGGTGTTGTTCGCGATCCCGCGCGTTTCCGGATGGATGGCGCAATGGGCCGAGATGGTGCGCGATCCCGAACAGAAGATCGCACGGCCGCGCCAGGTCTATATCGGCGAACCGACCCGGCACTACGTCTCGATGCAGTCGCGGCCCAAGCCGACAGTGCATGAAGATGCGGTGAGCGAGGCGATCTAACGCGAGCCGGAGGATTTCAAAAACGCAGCCCGGCTACTGTTGTGGACATGGGAGGGATCGACGTTTGGCCTTAAGCGCGGTTCCCTGCTATGGCTGGTAAAGGCACTGTGATCAAATTCAACGGTGCTGAATCCACACGGATGGCGGTGCTGCGATGGGTAAGAACGGAGGCAAGGCACCTGACACCATCTTGACGCTCGAAGAAGCGCTCAGACGGTTTGCACGCAATCGCAGCCAGGGTGGCATAGAGACCACGGCACTGACCGTGCCGGACACCAACGTCCGCTCCCCTGACTTTTCGGCCACGGTCATGCATCAGGGCGATGCAGCCGAGCGCGGCGACGCGACCGCCGGGATGCCCGCGGGCAATGAGATCCTCGCGGTGATCGACGGCATTCCGCGTACGCTCGAGCAGCTCGAGCAAATGGAGGCCGCTGAGGAAGCCAGCCAGGCGCGCGGGGTCGCGCTCGCGGCCCGCCATGCCCTGATTCGCGAGTACGCGTTCACCGCGATGGGCGCCGCCATGATGGTGTTGGCGGTGTTCTCGATGGCTCGCCTGCCGATCGGCAATAACCAACCAAAATTGGCGGCGCAGACCGTTGCGCCGGCGGTGCCGACCGCATCCTCGCTGCCGATCGCAGCGGACAACGACAACCCTATAATGACTTTCGTGATGATCCCGGACACCAGCCTCCACCTGCCGTCGGCGGAACCCCCGCTCAAATCCGACGAGCTCGAGGCCCGAATCAAGGATACGCTTAAGTTGCACGCCTTCCCCGATATCGGCGTATCCTCCTCGAAGTCGGGTGAGGTGTATCTGGCGGGCGAAGTTTATGGTCTGGATGAGGCGCACGAGATCGCCCAAATCGTACACCGGGTGCATGGCGTGTATCGGGTTCATTTTCTGCATCCCGACGTTCGACCTGCGGACGGTCCCGTGTACTTCGGCGTGACCACCGCGTGGGCGCCCGCAGTCTGGGGAGCGAAGGTGCAGGCCGTGTTCATCGGGTCGCCGGCCGATAAGGCGGGGATCACGCCCGGCGACGTGATCAGCGAGTTTGACGGGAAAACAATTCCTGACGCGAAGACATTTGACGATCTCCTCGCCCATTATTCTCCCGGACAGCGCGTGCGATTCCGCGTATGGCATGGCGGCCAGCCCGAGCCCAGGTATCTTCTGGCGCGTCTGGGCGAGGCGACGGCGATGGCGAGCCGGTAGCCAGCGGCGCCGCGATAGCGAGTGCTCCAGGGGCGGTTGTCGAACCGCCCTTTTTTTTCGCGCGTTACGCGTCCCGGCCCCGCAATTGACGGGCGATCCGGATAATTTTCGCGCTTGGCGCGGGGCTGTTCTGCCCGTCTCCAGCTAACGATAACGCGAGGTGACGCACATTCACCAAGATTTTCGACCGCTGACGGGCGCCGATGCTCCCTATTGACTTATTTGTAGCACGGTTAGAGGCTGCATTGTGGGTTTTTGTGCGACATCAGGCGATATAGCGCGCTTAAAGGGGGACTGATAAACCTCCGCGCGGGGAGGCTCGGCCTTACAATGGCGTCCTCGGAAGAAATTCTGACCATCACGGAATTGTCGGAGCATCTTCGCGTCCATCCGACAACGATTTACCGGTTGTTGCGGGAAGGGCGGATACCGGGCTTCCGGGTCGGCAGTGCGTGGCGATTCAGCCGCCGGGCGATCGAGATCTGGGAGCATGGAGAAGCCAATCCACTCGGCGAAAAACCCGCGCCCGCGCACAAACCCAAAGGCCGCAAAGCACGAAAGTAGCGCCAAACTATTCTCCGCGCCCCTGCTTTTCTGTCATCCTCTGCAAAACGACAGAAGCATAAGAGGACGGTGCGGCGTGGACTCCGATCCGACTGCGGGAAATCGCGGACCTTCGACGGTCGCTGAATACTTCGGCCGCCTGGCCGCCACTTATGGCGACGGTGTGTATTACGGCAATCGGCGCCTCGCCGTGCTCGACGCGATCGCCGCGGAAATCGCGCGGGCGCGCGACGTGCTCGATGTCGGATGCGGTAACGGCGCGTATCTCGCAAAGTTTGCCGCGGCGCGCGGAAATCGCCGGTTGACCGGCGCCGACCTGTCGATCGACATGCTGATGTCCGCGCGCAGTCGCGTCGGCGCGAAATGCGGGCTGCTTTGCGCGGACGCGTCACAGCCGCCGTTCAAGCCCGGCTCGTTCGATCTTATTTTTGCCAGCCACGTGTTTCAGTTCGTCACCGACCTCGATCGCGTCGTGGGGGAACTGGCGCGATGCCTCCGGCCCGGCGGGGTGATTGTGGTAACCGGGCAGCGGGCCGAAAGTTTTCGACAGATGCTGAGCGCGATCGTCGGTCCGGACCGCTGGCCCGAATATCGACAGCTTATCTTTCAGCGTGCGTCCCACCCCCGTGCCGATGCGGGTGCCAGATGATCGCTTCCAGGGGGCGTTTGCCGGCGCCGGTCTGCGGGTCGAGGAACGCGCCGCGCCATTTACGATCCAGTGGCCGGATATCGAAGAGTTTATCAGGGTCAGATGGATGCCTGTGATACCCGAGTCCGAGCGCGAACAGGCGGCGGCGATGCTGGCGGAAATCGGGCAAGCCGCCCACGCGGCCGCGTCGCGCAGTTTCAAGCTGAGCGAGCCGCTGATCCTCGGCTGGCGCGACGTCTGAGTGCGGCGGCGTTTGACAAGCGCGCGGTCAACCTAATAGCTAAGCCACAAAGCAGATGGCGGAGAGTATCGCGCCGATGCCAACGAAATATACCGACGTAAAAGGATACGCGACCTACTACTTCTATAGCGGCGCCACCACGCTGCCCGACGTGGTGCCGGACTTTTCGCGCGGCCGGATAATTTTGCTCGTTCACGGCGCCGGCTCGAACGGCCACACCTGGCATCGCCAGATCGACGCGCTGGGGGGCAGGCACAGTCCGATCGCGCTCGATCTGCCCGGCCATGGACGCTCGGCGGGCGTCGAGGGTTTGCGCACGGTTCAGGACTACGCCGACTTTGTTGCGGCCTTCCTCGACGCGTTGAAGATCGAATCGGCGGTGATATTGGGGCATTCGATGGGCGGAGCGATCGCGATGGACCTGGCAATCCGCCACCCGGCGCGCGTCCAGGCGTTGATCCTCAGTTGCACCGCACCGAAGTTCAGCATCACGGCCGAGCGAATCGAGGCATTGCGCGCAATCACGATGGGCCGGGCGCCGCAGGCCTTCAACACCGACGGCTATTCGCCCCGCACGCTCAAGGAAAACTTCGACGCGATCCGCGAAGGCTGGATGGAACAAATCAAGACCGATCCGCGCGTGCGCTACACCGATATCCTCGCCTGTGCGCAGGTCGATTTGCAGGGCGCGATCGCAAAGATCGACAAGCCGGCGCTGGTGATTGCCGGCGGCGACGACAGTGGCACGACCCCGGCCGACGCCGAATTTATCGCAAGCAAGATTCGCGGCGCGAGCTGCAAGATCATCGCGGACGCCGCCCACCATATCTCGCGCGAGCGTCCCGCCGAGTACAACGCCGCGATCGAACAGTTCCTCGGTGAACTGAAGTAGGAATTCGAGATGAGTTTAAGCCGCAAAACCGCCGTGGCCGGCGTTTACGAGCATCCCACCCGCTTCGCCCCCGACAAGAGCATGTTTCAGATAATGGCGGAGAGCGTGCGCGGCGCGCTGGAAGACGCCGGGCTGACGATCAAGGACGTGAACGGGCTGTGCACCGCCGGAATCGGGATGAGCGGGATGGGAATCGTCGGCTTGTGCGATTACCTGAACCTGACGCCGAACTTTGTCGATTCGACTTCGATCGGCGGCTCTTCGTTCGTCGCGCATACCGCGCATGCCGCGGCCGCAATCCACGCCGGGCTGTGCGACGTATGCGTGGTGGTCTATGGCTCGACCGCGGCCTCGTCGCGGTTTGCGATCGGCACCGGCGGCGAACGCGGCGGCGTGGGCGATCCCTGCGACCAGTACGAGATTCCCTTCGGCCCGACCACGGTCGGCGCCTACGCGATGATTGCCCAGCGCCATATGCATGACTACGGCACGACCTCGGCCCAGCTCGCCGAAATCGCGGTCACCACCCGCCTGCATGCGTCGATGAATCCGGCCGCCAAGTATCGCGACCCGATCACGGTGGAAGACGTGCTCGCGTCGCGAATCATCTCGTCGCCGCTGCATCTGCTCGATTGCTGCATCATCAGCGACGGCGGCGGCGCGCTGGTGATCACCTCGGCCGAGCGCGCGCGCGATTTGAAGAAGAAGCCGGTTTACATCCTCGGCGCCGGCGAGACGGTGCGCCACGCCGCGCGCGGGCAGCGCGATTTTCTCGAAATCGCGGCGGCGCAATCGGGCCGGCTGGCGTTCGAGCGCGCCGGCGTCGCGCACAAGGACATCGACATGGCGATGATCTACGACTCGTTCACGATCACCGTGCTGGCCACGCTGGAGAATCTCGGCTTTTGCAAGCGCGGCGAGGGCGGAGCGTTCGTCTCGGGCGGACGGCTGCGCTTCGACGGTGAATTTCCGATCAACACCGACGGCGGTGGGTTGTCGTCCAACCATCCGGGGATGCGCGGAATTTTTTTAGTGATCGAAGCCGCGAAGCAACTGCGCGGCGAATGCGGTCCGCGGCAGGTAAGGGATTGCAAAATCGCGCTCGTGCACGGCACCGGCGGCGCGCTCGGCACGCGCCATTCGGGCGCGACGCTTATTCTCGGCAATCAGTAACTTCGGGGCGCGTGGAGCATCAATCATGGCGGAACAGGCGCAAGCGAAAAAATACTCGAAGCCACTCCCGCATCTCGACGAAGAGAACCGTCCGTGGTGGGAGGCGCTTCAACGCCACGAACTTTACCTCCAGAAATGCCGGGCTTGCGGCGACGTCCGCTACTACCCGCGCGCGCTGTGCACCAACTGCATGTCCTCGCAGGTGCAATGGATAAAATGCAGCGGGCGCGCCACGGTCTATACTTTCACCGCGACGTATCAGAACCAGGCCCCCGGCTTTCGCGAGTCGCTCCCGTACATCATGGCCTACGTCGAGTTGGAAGAGGGCGTCAAAATGCTCACCAACCTTGTCGACTGCCCGCCGGAACAGGCTAAAATAGGAATGCCCGTCGAGGTCGTATTCGAGGACGTCACCCCCGCGGTGACGCTCGCGAAATTTCGCCCGGCGAGGTGAGGGCTCAATCCTGGTGAGTACAATCCTTGATCTGCACACCCATAGCGAAGCATCGGAAGACAGCCGCGCACCGGTAGAGGCCTACCTCAACTGGATCAAGCTGCGCCAGGCCGAGCGGCCGCTCGACGGAATCGTCCTGACCGAGCATCGCCAGTTCAATCGCGACGCCGACTACCGCCGCCTCGAGGACAAGTTCGGCATGATCGTGCTGCGCGCGTCGGAAGTCGAGACCGACTACGGACACATGCTGGTGTTCGGGGTGAACGATGCCATGGTCGCGCGCTTCGATTTCGCCGACGTGCGGCTCGACGCCCAGACTTTGATCGATGAAGTAGCGCGGATGGGCGGGATTGTCGTGCCCTGTCATCCCGGCCGTCCCAATATCGGGCTTTACGAGCACTATCAGGCGCGGCCGCCGCTCGAGAACGTCGTCGCGGTCGAGGCGCTCAACGGCGGCTCGCGCAAGGGCGAAGACGAGCGCAGCGCGGAATTGATCGCGAAACACGGGTTTGCCGCGACCGGCGGCTCCGACAGCCACCTGGTGAGCCTGATCGGGCTGTGCGCGACAAGATTCAGCGCCTCGATCAAGACCATCGACGACCTGGTGCGGGAATTGAAAACCGGCAACTACGAGCCCGTGGATTTCCGGCCCCGGCGCAAACCCGTCCCGCACGCGGTCGCGATGGAAACACGGTAACGCCGACAGCGAGACCACGAATACGAATATGGCAGTCAAGTACGATCCGGCGCTGATCAACAGGGTCTTCGAAGTGACCGAGCCCGTCGAGGCCAAGGCCGAGGCGATCGAACGGTACTGCGCGGCGCTCGGCGAGACCAATCCGATATTTACCGACGAGGATGCGGCGAAAAAGGGTCCGTATCGCGGGATCGTCGCGCCGCCGTCGTTCGCGGTGACCTTCCGCAACGGCCGGCATTTCTTCGAGAACGTTCCGCGCTTCGGGATGCGCGGCTTCGACGCGGGCAAGGACGTCGAGTTTGTCGCCCCGATCAGGCCGGGCGACCGCGTAACGCTCAGCTCGCACGTGAAGGAAATCTACGAGAAAACCGGACGCACCGGCGCGATGGTGTTCGTCGTAATCCGCTCGACGTTGACCAACCAGAACAACGAAGTGCTGGCCCATATCGACCATCGCTTCATGAACCGCCCCTGAGCGCGCCGCTACCGGGAAGTCGGATCAAGTGAACAATTTTGAAGAAATCAACATCGGCGACACGCTCGGCCCGCTCGAGCTGTTCGTGAGCAAGGATCAGTGCCGCGCCTACGCCAGGACGATGGGTATGGGCGAGGGCCCGGGGCGCTTCACCGACGACGAAGCCGCAAGGAAAGAAGGGCTGCCCGGAATGATCATCCCGGGCAACATGAGCCTCGGGCTGCTGTCGAAGCTGGTGACGGATTGGATCGGCTCGAGCAACGCGTGGCTGACGCGGATGAGCACGACCTATCGCGTGCCGGTGCAACCCGATCACACGGTCACGATTCACGGTTTTATCACGAACAAGAATCCCGAAGATCGCACGGCCGAGATCGATGTCTGGATGGAGAACGAGGAGGCGGAGCGCCTCGTCACCGGGACGGCGACCGTCCGGTTCAGGTAGTAGCCGGCCGAATCGGCGCGCGACTGCAGCCGCGTTTGCCGCCCTCGGCGTGCAGATCCAGATGCTTCTTGTGCGATAGTTCCGTTCAGGTGAGGAGCGCATCGGTCAATGGTGACAGCTTCGCGGGTGACAGCGGCGCGGGAATTCCAGGTGATGGCGAAACCGGCGGGCGCGGTCTGCAACCTCGACTGTAGCTACTGCTATTACCTCGACAAGTCGGCGCTGTATCCCAACGGCGGATCGATGCGGATGAGCCGACGATCTGCTCGAGCGCTACATCGTCCAGCACATCGAGGCCTGCCCTAAGGAGTTGATTTTCTTCGAGTGGCACGGCGGCGAGCCGACCATCCTGGGGCTCGATTATTTTCGGCGGATCGTCGAGCTCCAGCGCAAGCACCGACCCGCGGGACGGCAGATCCTCAATGGCATTCAGACCAACGGCACGCTGATCGACGACGAATGGTGCCGCTTCCTCGCCGCGGAACACTTCCAGGTCGGAATCAGCATCGACGGACCCAAGGCGCTCCACGACCGCTATCGCGTGACCAAGGGCGGGGATCCGACCCACAAGCGGGTGATGCAATCAATCCGGCTACTGAAGCGCCACCGGGTTCCATTCGACGTGCTGTGCGTCGTCCATCGCGAGAACGTCCGTCAGCCGACTGCGGTTTACCGCTTTTTCAAGGAGCTGGGCGTGGAGTTCCTGCAATTCCTTCCGCTGGTTGCGCGCGACGGCGGGAGCGGGGTAAGCGCGGAGACGGCGCCGGCAGAGGCCTACGGAGAGTTCCTGTGCACGATTTTCGACGAGTGGTTCAGGCACGATATCGGCCGGGTCGCCATCCAGAACTTCGATGAGGCGCTAAGGCCCTTGCTCGGGGTGGAGCATGCCTTGTGCTTGTTCAAGGAGACCTGCGGCGATGTCGTGGTGGTCGAACATAACGGAGATTTCTACTCCTGCGATCATTTTGTCGATCCGGAGCATCGCATCGGGAACATTTTTGAAACACCGCTCGCGGAAATACTGGAGCACCCGGCGCAGCGCGAATTCGGACGCCGGAAGCGGGACGCACTGCCCCAATACTGCCGGGATTGCGAGGTCCTGAAGTCGTGCAATGGCGGGTGCCCAAAGGATCGGTTTGCCCGGACGCCCGACGGCGAACAGGGCCTTAACTATCTTTGCCCGGGGCTCAAAAAGTTTTTCATCCATAGCCGCCCGCAGCTCGGGAGGATCGCGTCGCTGATGCGGTCGGGCGTGCCGGTGGAGAAGCTCGCGGAAAGTCTGCGCTCCGAGGATGGCGAAGCCTCCGCTCGAACCGGGCGCAACGATCCCTGCCCCTGTGGCAGCGGCCTGAAATACAAGAAGTGTTGCCTCGGCAAGCGCCCGCGCGTCGCCGACACCAATTAAGCGGCGCTTCGCTGATCAGGGAGTCGGGGCGAGGATGCATTTGCCGTGAAGCATCATCCGATAATTAGGACCCTCCCGGGCATATCCTTGCAAGAGCTGAACTCCATATTGGCATTGTTCCTGCGAATCGAAGCCACGCGTTACGTTCCACTGACTATCGCTAGCCTTCAGATCAACCTCGTCGCCTTTCATCGGCGGGACAATCAGATGCCACGGCCCCGCCCGTGCAGCTAGGGCATCCTTATTCATCTGGTCTGCCTCCTCCTGCGGGGTGGCGTCATCACTTTCGAGAAATTCTGCTTCTGGCCTTTTCTTCCCAAAGTGACCATAAGCGAACGCCCGTTTCGCACTGGACGCGACTAGCCATTCGGTATCGTTGGCGAGCGTGCGCAGATAGTTCTTCGCTTCCGGCGTACCGATGTCGGTAAGCACGTTGACGGCGAATTCGCGCTCCACGCGTTGGTCGCTATTCGCCCACCTGATCGCGTCGGCCATCCCGGTGTTCGGGTCCGCGCCAAGGAACCGCTTAATTTTGGCTATGCTCGCCTCTCTGCAATCGGAAGTAGCGCTGACTCCCTGTCGCATCGATTTAATTTCATCCTGGTAGAACCGCCTGAATCGCGGATGCGCGCTTAGGTTGGCGTAGTTACTCCCGTCCCAACCATAGATCACGGGCCAAGTTGCAAAGCAGAAACCCGCGCCTTGGTAGTCGGTAAACATGGTATCGATAATCAATTCGAGGTTGCCGTCACCGTTGATGTCGCGCACTACTTTATTAACATCGTCGATTCCCATGTTGGTGCCCAATGCCCAATGCCCTTGAAAACCCGCAGCCGAGCGATCGACGATAGAAAGCGCGCCGCATCCGCCGTGCCCGCCATCGTAACGCGTAACCAGCAAGCTCAGATTCTCTGCATGGCGCAAATCGGCGAACCGAAAAGAGCAGACGCTAGTCTCGCGGTTCGATTCCCCGTCATCTTCCCTCTGCTCCATGAACTTGCGGACCGCTTCCTCCGGCGGCGGGTTAGTCGCGAGGTTAGGCGACGCATTCACCGCCCAATTGTATGACTCCAACGGCCGCGGCGTGGCTTCCGCCCGCAACGTCGCTGGCAATAGCAGGATGAACAACGTGATGAGCACATCCACGTTGCGCATGGAGGTCTCTCGTCGAATCTCGGAGTTCGGTTCGCGCGCGTGGTCGAGCATGTGCCGAAGCCGCACCAAGCTCTCATGGCGCGACATACTCAACCTCGGCGTCGGCGAGCGCTTGGTCGCGGAAGTGACTGCTCAAAAACCCGGGTGTATTAAGGTCAACGGTCCGGCCGAGGATGCCAGACAACTCGTCCTGCATCGCGAAGAAGTCCAGCCCGGGAACGTGTCCGGACTCGAATTCAACAATGACGTCCACGTCACTGTCCGGCAGAAAATCGTCGCGCAGCACCGAGCCGAAGAGCGCGAGCATCCGGATGTGATGGCGCCGGCAAAAGGCGCGAACACGCTGCGCGGGTATGTCGATTCTTGCGCGTTTCATCTCAAATTCCCGCGTCCTTAGCTGCCGGCAGCACAGCTCCCGCCAGGAGAACAACTAGCACAAAACGAGATGCCAATCCCGGCTGCGAACCGATTTGGCGACTTCGCTGGGATTCAGATGGCGCGGAGTTCGGTCGAGATATCGCCGCGGGTGGCCAGGGTTGCGGGGATGAGCCCGCTGGCTGCTCCGATCACCGCGGCAATCATGAAGCTGTATGCAACGACTCGCGGCGTCAGCGTCAGGTCGCTCGCGAGCGGACCGAGCGCTCCAGAAGCATACGGCAACACTTCGAATCCCAGCATCGCCAAGCCGCAGCCGAGCACGCCGCTGGTTACGCCGACGATCAGTCCCTCGACCAGGATCCGCGCGATGATCGAGTTGCGGGTGAATCCGATCGCGCGCATTACCGCCATTTCCCGCCGGCGTTCGCGCACCGCCATCGCGGCCGTGTTGGCGGCGACCAGCGCGATGGTGAAGATGACGATCGCTGCGAGAAATTTTGCGCCATTAACCAGCAGGGCGATATTTCCGGCCATCTCGTTCTTGATCAGCTCGACTTCAGTTTCGGTGATCGTCTCGTGCGCCGAATTGGCGAACATTTGATCGATTGCGCCGATCACTTTGGGCGCCGATTGCGAGCGATCTATTTTCACCCAGAACAGGTTGACGGTGCCGGGCCTACCCAGCAGTTCCTCCATGTAGTCGCGCCTGAAGATAATTTGAGAGTCTCCGGCTTTCTCGTTCAGCACGCCCACGATTGTCAGTTGCAGATCGACCGGATATACCGAACCGTGCAGCATGATCATGTCGCCGACTTTCCAGCGGTAAAGCTTCATCAAGCTGGCTCCGACCAGGCCTGCGGTGCGCATGCTTTTGAATTCGCGCTCGGCTTCCGCGCTGATTCCCCAATCGGAAAAGATTTCGCGGATATGATCGTCGTCGGTGGCGAGGATACCGATCTGTTCGTTCGGATCCCGGTAAGTTCCCATGAAGACGCTGTAGCCGGCCACTGCCTCGACGTGCGGCACGGTTTCGATCGGCCGGCGAAACGCTTCGGGCAGCATGTAGGCGAAGCCCGCCTTGCTGTGACAGATGAGGCGCAGCGATTTGGCGCTGTCGCGCAGGACCTGGCTCAGCAGTCCCGGCAGGCTGATGAGGGAGGCGAAAATGAAGACCGAGACGGTGATCGATAGCACGGTGAGAATCGTGCGCCGCTTGTTGCGGGTGAGGTTGATGAGCGCGAGCGACAGGTATTTCATGGTGCGGCCAGGCGGTGGAGGGTCAGGTCCACAATCGAGTTTACCCTGAACGCGAGGCTCGGCTAGATCAGCAGGGAGCCGCGGAAGGGCTCGTCGCGCGGGGGAGGGAACTGGAGCAGGTTGATCGCCCACTTGCGCGCCTGGCGCAGCGCTTCCTCAGCGCGGCGGAAGATTCGCTCGCGATGCATCACCGACCATACGTACGCATCGACCGACGGCTCCTCGCCGAGCGTGATGTCGAGCATCCAGTCCTCGAGCTGCGGGCCGCAAATCAGCAGGCGCACGACGCGCCCGTGATCGATCACGATCCCGCGCGCCTCGCGCGGGATGCGAAACTCGTCCTTCATCCGCTTAATGACGTTGGGCGGCGCATGCTGCTCGGTCATCGCGACGTACGCCCAATCGCCCTGCGGAGGGTTGGCCTCGCGCGCGATGCGGAGGTTGTTGTCGGTCAGGTCTTCCTTGGCGCGATCCTGATCGTAGTCGCGCGCGACCTGGTAAAAAGCCATCGCGACCGGCAACTGCGGCATCTCCGTTTCGGGCTTGGCCTTCTTGGGTCGCTTGAAGGTGGTTTCGACCCACCAGCGGTTCTCGACGTTGGGCTTTTGCGCCATCAGGCAACCCGGCGAAATTTGCGAGCGCCGATCCGCGCGGAGCGCCGCGGTTTTCGTGCGATCGAAATACGCGCGCGGCGCTTGCGGACCCGATTTGCAGCGCGGCGCGCGCTCGAGATTCCCGCCCGGGTGCGTGAGCGCGATGAGCCGCGCCGCCCGGGGAGCTTGAGCCCGGTCACCATCCGGCGCGAGAACAGATCGGCCTTGCGCTCGGGGTCGGACCAGAACAGAAAATGACCCATCTCGTGGTAGAGCATCTGAATCCACCGGCGCTCGCTGAAATAGACCCGCCCGCGTTTCCAGTTTTCGGGATGCACGAGATGGATGCGGCCGTCTTCGTAGGTGCGGCCGGCGGTCTTGCCCCAATCGATGTACTCGAACCATTCGACACGCGGGCGGCGCAGCTTGAAGTATCGGCACATCGAGGAAATGGCGCGGTTGAAATGCGCGGCGCGATGGCCGCGGAAAAATTCGGCAAGGTTGCGATCAATTTCGCGGCGATGAGCGACAGGAGGAACAATCATTCGCACGAGCAGGCGACCTCCGCTGACGGCTGATAAAGATCATATGGAGGCGGCTCCGTCAGAGTCAAACAAGTTCGTGAAAATGCGAATTTATACCGCCGTTTGATTACGAAAAAGGCCCCAGGAACAACGATAAAAACCTAGCCGAGCGTGCCCGAGGCCTTCAGCCGCGCGATTTCGTCCCACGACAGGCCCATTTCAAGCGCGACTTCCTCGGTATGCTGGCCGAGTTCGGGCGCCGCACGATGGGGCCGCGTGGTGGCGCCGCCAAACTCGACTGGGCTGTTGACGACGCGGCATCCGGGAATATTGGGATGGTCCACGGCGGCGAAAGCGCCGATAGCTTCAGCCTGCGGATCCACGAGCACTTCGGCGTCGGTGCGCACGGGCGCCCAGACGAGATTGTGGCGGTCGAAAATCGGCGCCCAATCGTCCGAGCTCCTGGCGCCAATCGCGCGATCGATTTCGTCTATCAGCGCGGTGCAGTTTTGCGCGCGCGCGGATGAATCCTTGAAGCGTGGATCGTTCTGCCAATCCGGCTGGCCCAGCGCGAGGCAGAAGTCCGGCCAATACCGATCGCTTTGGATCATCACGAAGTAAATCCATCGCCCGTCGGCGCATCGATAGGAACTCCACATCGGATTTATGCGCGCGGTCCGCGACTCGGATCGTGGCGTATAGCCGGTCATGAGACCGATGGTAAGGTCCGAGGCGTTCATCCACAGGCCCATCGAGAACAGCGACAGGTTGACCTCGCACCCGCGCCCGCTGCGCTCGCGCGCGAGCAGCGCGGCCGAGATTGCGCCCGCCAGGCCCAGGCCGACGGCGTGATCGATCATCGCGGGCCGCTGCCCGGGCGGCGACTGTCCCGGCTCGGCGATCGTCGCCATCAGGCCCGAGCGCGCCCACGCGGCGGCGTAGTCGTAGGAAGGGCGATTGCGATCGGGGCCGCGATGCCCGTAGCCGTTGATCGACGCGTAGATGAGCCGCGGATTTTTCGCAGCCAGGGTCGGGTAGTCGAGTTTCATGCGCTCGATGGCGTCCAGGCGCAGGCTGGTGACGAAGACGTCGGCGTGTTCGACGAGCTTGAGCGCGAAGGCGTGGCCCTCGGGGCGGCGCAAATCAACGGCGACCGAGCGTTTGTTGCGATTGTCGAGTTCAAACGGCGGCCGGATGAGCACATCGGGATTGTCCATGGCGCGGGTGAAGAAGCCGCGAATCGGGTCTCCGGTGACCGGGTCTTCGAGCTTGATAACGTCGGCGCCCCAGTCGCCCAGCACGGCGGTAGTGGAGGGGCCGGCGACCCACATCGCAACTTCGACGACTCTGACGCCCTCGAGCGGACGGTCCATCGCATCGGTCTCCTTCATCGGATGAGACCGAATTGTGTATCAGGAGTCGGCGGACGAATGAAACCGCGCGGCGGATTTTTTCTTATCCGCACGCAGCCTGAATCCGGCGAATGAATCGCAGCGATAGCTGCTAGCGGCCCGGATTGACGCGGCGCATCCGGCGCGGATCGCGCCGGCGCGGTCGATTAACCGTCAAGCGCTGGATCCGGCTCGCTTCCTTGAGCCGCAGGCGCAGCGGGCTGCCGCCGCGGCCGGCCACCAATTCGGACAGCCGGTATCGCAAGCTGCGGGCATCCATGCCGAGCGCGTCGCAGACGTTGTCAAACGACAACGGAGAAGTGACGCCCTTGGTGAAGATCCAGTTCCACGCCTCGTTAAACGAGGCGCGTTTGCGCAGGCTGGTCGAGCCGCCGGATTCCTGCACGACGTTGATCGCGTCGGCCAGCACCGCGAGCATCAGGCGCTGCTCGCTGGAGAGCGATCTGGTGCCGACCATCTCGAAGAACTGGCTGCGAAGGATAACGTCGGGAAAGGGACGCGGTTCGACGTCAGCGATTGTAAAGACGACGGTGCTCATTGTTCAGCTTTCTCCCTCCCCCGAGCGAAGTGCTTGAATGTCCAAACCTGCCTCGAAAAAACCAGAAAATCCAGCAGTATTTCTTATGCGACGCCTCATTTCACCTAATGCCGATCGGCGAAGGAAAAAACTTAGTGAGAACCGCGACTCATTGCAAGAGGAAAAGTGCAGATTAGTGGCCGTGTGCCACCGGTTGAGGCAAATTTATCGGGCGAGCCCCGGTTGTTGCCGATACGAGCGGACGGCCTGCTATAGTTGTTGGGCGCGCATCCGGCAGGATCGCGAACAATTGAAGCAGTGAAACGGTGGAAATGGATCAAGGACGAAAAGATCGGAAGACACGGCAGGTAACGATCGGCGGCACCAAGGTCGGCGGCGACGCGCCGGTGGTGGTGCAATCGATGTGCGCGACGCGAACGAGCGACGTCGACCAGACGGTCGCGCAGGCCCATCAACTGGCCAACGCCGGGGCGGGGATTGTCCGGATCGCGATGGACAGCGAGAAGGAAATCCCGGCGCTCAAGGAAATCCGCGCGCAGACGAAAGGAATCGTGCTGTCGGTCGATTTGCAGGAGAACTACAAGATCGCCGGCCGGGTCGCGCCGCACGTTGACAAGATTCGCTACAACCCGGGCCATCTGCACCACATGGAGAAGTCGAAGACGATCAAGCAGAAGGTGAAACAGCTGGTGGACGTGGCGCGGGACAACGACCTCGCGCTGCGCATCGGCGTCAACTGCGGCTCGGTCGCGCCGGCGTTTGTGGACAAGTATCCGGGCGATCAACTGGCCGCGATTGTCGAGTCGGCGGTGCACCATTGCGAGCTGATGGACGAGCTGGGCTTCACCCGCTTCGTCGTGTCACTGAAGGATTCCGATCCGAGCAAGGTGATGGACGCGAATCGGCGCTTCTCGAAGCGCCGGCCGGACGTGCCGATCCATCTTGGGGTCACGGAGGCGGGGTTGCCGCCCGACGGAATCATCAAGACCCGGATGGCGTTCGAGAAACTGCTGGCGCAGGGCATCGGCGATACGATCCGCGTCTCGCTGACGCTGCCCAACGAGCGCAAGCACGAGGAAGTGACGGTCGGGCACAAAATTATCGAGGACGTCGCGGCGGGCAGGTTCATCTCGGTGCCCGACTTCGGCACGGGGCTCAATATCATCTCGTGTCCGTCGTGCTCGCGGGTCGAGAACATGAAATTCGTCGAGCTGGCGCAGCAGGTCAAGGAACTGACGGCTTACGCGCGCAAGCACAAGATCACGATTGCGGTGATGGGATGCCGGGTGAACGGGCCGGGCGAGACCGATGACGCCGACCTTGGGCTGTGGT
Organism: Binataceae bacterium (SeqCode); assembly: GCA_963722605.1. Lineage (GTDB taxonomy): Bacteria > Desulfobacterota > Binatia > Binatales > Binataceae > Binatus. Next base: position 321,683 of record CAVRNO010000003.1, read on the forward strand.
GCGGTCCGACCACGGTGAATCTGAAGAAGAAAGACAAGAAGATAGGTTATTTCGGCTACGAAGAAGTGCTGGGCAAGCTCCGCGCCGAGCTGGATCGGTTGATTGCCGAGCGGTCGGGCGCGGCTACCTGAGAGATCGAAGCAACGAGCGTTTTGGCGGTTGATCCGCGGCGCTCGTGGCGGAGGGGGCGGTGGCGGCGCCGGTTGCGACGCGAATTGCGTCGATAAGAGTCACGCGTTTGATAGGTTTGCTCACGTGGGTGTTGCAGCCGGCGGCCAGGCAGGCGCGCACCGCGAGCGGCAGCGCTGACGCAGTCAGCGCGATGATCGGCGTGCGCGGCTTGCCGTTCTCGTTCTCCCAGCGCCTGATCGCGCGAGTCGCCTCGATCCCGTCGACCACGGGCATCCTGACGTCCATCAGCACCAGGTCATAATTTCCGGACTCGAACCGCGCGAACGCCTCGCGGCCGTCCTCGGCCTCGTCGAGCTGGCATCCGGTCCTGGAGAGGAATTCGCGCACCAGCATGCGGTTGTCGGGAGAATCGTCGGCCAGCAGGATCCGCAACCCGTGGAGCGCGCCATTTACTTCGGCCGCAGGCGGCCTCACCGCGGACTCTGCAACCGTCTCGGCGCCGCCCATCGCTCCACCGATCGCTTCGAGCAGCTCGGCTCGCCGTATGGGCTTGACCAGATAGGCGCGGACTCCGAGTTCAGCCAACTGCGAGAGCCGGACCCTGATCTCGTCAGAGGTGAGCATCATCACGACCGGCGGCGGCGCGCCGTTGTTGGCATAGAACTCGCGGATCCGCGCGGCCAGTTCGATCCCGTCCATCCCCGGCATTCTGCAATCCAGCAGGATTAGCTCGAATCCGCGTCCGGTGGCGCCGGCTTTCTCCAGTTCCTTCAGCGCATCGACACCACTTGGCGCTTCGGTGACTCGCGCACCTTCGGATTCGAGGACCTCCCGCAGAATCAAGCGATTAACTTCGGTATCGTCAACGATCAGGGTCTCAACGCCGCGCAGATTGACGTTTGCCGCGCCCGCGCGCGCCGCCACGGCCGGCCCGGCGCCGAACATCGCGACGAAACTGAAACAGCTCCCGACGCCCGGCTCGCTCTCGACCGCGATCTCACCGCCATGCAGCTTGACCAGCCGGCTCGCGATCGCGAGTCCGAGCCCGCTGCCACCGTAACGGCGCGTGGTCGACGAGTCGGCCTGGCCGAAGCTGGAAAATATAATCGGCAGCTTTTCCCTGGGAATGCCGATGCCGGTGTCGCGGATCGCGAAGCACAATCCGATCTGATCGGGGTCCGTCCCGTCGGCGGCGGCGATGTCCGCGCGTTCCACGCTCAGAACGACCTGGCCGCGATGGGTGAATTTGATCGCGTTACCGAGCAGATTGATCAAAATCTGGCGCAGGCGCAGCGAGTCGCCGACCAGATTGCGCGGCACGCCGGGCGCGATTCGGATCGCGAGCTCGAGTCCCTTTTGGTGCGCACGCACACCCATCAGGCCGCCCAGCTTGTCGAGCAACTCTTCGAGATCGAACGCGATGTGCTCGATGGCGAGGCGGCCGCTCTCGATCCTGGCAAGGTCGAGGATGTCATTGATCAGATTGAGCAGCGAGTCGCCATTGGAGTTCATCACCTCGACCCATCGGCGCTGCTCGTCGGTGAGAGCGCTGTTCATCAGCAGCTCCGTCATCCCGAGCACTGCGTTCAGGGGGGTGCGGATCTCGTGCGACATGGTCGAAAGGAATTCAGACTTGGCGCGCGAGGCTTCGAGCGCGGCTTCGTGCTCGGCGGCCAGCTTGTTCTGGGTTTCCTTGAGCTCGTTGATATCGCGAGTGATCGCGACCATGCTCAAATGTCCGCGGAGCTTGAGACTGAACGCGGATATCAGACCGCAGAAGGTGCTGCCGTCCTTGCGGCGAAAGGTTGCCTCCATGTTCCTGATGAAGCCCGTTCGTTTGAGCTCTTCGGCGTAACGGAGGTTCTCCTCGGGGTTATCGAAAAACTGGATTTCGCGCGAACGCTTACCGATGGTTTCCTCGCGGCTGTAGCCGGTACTTCGAGTGTGCTCCTCGTTGACGTCGGTAAATCTGCCGGTCTCCAGATCGAGAACCAGCATCGAATCGAGACTCTGATCGAAAAGTTGGCGCAGCGCCGTCTGGCTCTCGCGCAACCTGGCCGCGGTCAGATCGACCTTGGCAATGATCTCGATCGCGGTGCGACAATTTCCTGCTCGAGGCGGTCCCGGGCTTCGAGCGTGGCTTCGTGCTCGGCGGCCAGCCGATACTGAGTTTCCTTGAGCTCGCTGATATCGCGAGTGATCGAGACACAGCACAGATGTCCGCGGAGCTTGAGACTGAAGGCGGAGATCAGGCCGCAGTAGGTGCTGCCGTCCTTGCGGCGAAGGGTTGCCTCCATGTTCCTGATGAAGCCCGCTCGTTTGAGCTCTTCGGCACAACGGATTTGCTCCTCGGGGTTATGGAAAAACTGGATTTCGCGCGAATGTTTACCGATGGTTTCGTCGCGGCTGTAGCCGCTTCTTTGGAGGTACTCCTCGTTGACGTCGATAAATCTGCCGGTCTCCACATTGACAATCGTCATCGAGCAGAGGTTCTTATCGAAAAGCGGGCGCAGCGCCTTCTCACTCTCCCGCAATCTGGCCGCGGCCAGCTCAGCCTTGGCAATAATCTCATCGCGGTGGACAATTTCATCCTCGAGGCGGGCCTGGGCTTCATGGTGAGCGGCGGCCTGCTCGGCCAGTTTGGCGCGGAGAGCTTCCAGCTCGCGCTCGGCGGCCCGGAGCCGGCTGTTCTCATCTTCAGCGATATCGGTTTCGAGGTCTGCCATCTGAATTACCCCCCTATTGCAGGGCTCGATACTCTCGCGGGGAGAAGGGGAGCAACTGTCGTGCCTCAGAATCGGGGAACCTTAGCGAAGTCATGGGAGAAATCGCTTTGCATTCGGCATAAGCGGGCTTTAGCTGCACGCGGCACTATCCGCGAACGTTCTTAAGGGGAAAAATAGATGACTAGCGGACTTTCAGTCATATCAACTGCTCAAAATCGCTCGTCTGTTGGCATAGCCATTATTCTTCATCGCTTAGATATTAAAGTCATGCCGCATTGCCTTAGAGCGTCAATAAGTAGCAAAAGAACAACAGCAGAGTAGCATCTCCGCTACTTTTCGAGTGGCAATTTCGCCAGCTTGAGGCGTAAATTAAGCGAAAGGCGTGGGGAAAAACTGCTTCGGGGTCAGCGGCAGTCGCGGGCCCCTCAATCGCGGAATCTGACTTCGACGTGGTCGAGAAACTCGACAATAGCTCTCGCCCACCGCAGCGCGGCGCACCGATCGGCGCTGGTCGCCGCAAGCTCCAGCTCGGCACCCATCGCGGTAACCTGGTCGAAGCCGAACGCGGAGCCCTCGCCCTTGAGCTGGTGGCCCACGCGCACAGCGGTATCGCAGTCGCCCTGCTCCAGGGCACGGAGGGCGTCTGCGATATTGGCGCGTTTGTTTCTGAGAAATTCAGGGACCAGCAGTCGCAGACTGCTGTCCACAAGCACGACCAAATTTCTGCCTTCGTTCATGGCCGATGGTTCGGTCCCCGGACTGGTTTTCTGTCGCATCGGCGCCTCTATATCGGAATGCATACCGCCTCTCGTGGGCGATGGGTAGTGACCCGTGTGCGCGTTGGGTGAAGACCGTCGTCGCAAGAATGGTGCCTGAATTGGGGGCGACCCGTGCGTACAGGACGGCACCGGTAGCCGCGGTCCGTTCGATAGCGCGAGAGATTGCTCGCGCTTGCCGGCGCGATGGGGCAGAGTCGCCGAGCGAACGCGGTATTGCTACGATGCTGCCAGGAGGGACCGCGAACTATGCTCGTAAGAGCTTTGGTAGTGGAGGATTCCCTTTCGGCGCGAGGCATCATCAAGCAACGGCTTGAGGCAATCGGCTGCGAGATTGTCGCGACGGCGGGAGACTCGGCGACGGCGCTCGAGTTGATCCGGGAACTGCGCCCTCAGCTCGTTACCCTGGACCTCATCATGCCGGAGACGGGCAGCCTGCACGCCAGAGAACTGTTCCATACGATCCGCCAGGAAATGCCTGAAGTGGCAATCGTAGTGATCAGCGCTCAGTCCAAAGCAAGCCAGCGCGCGGACTTCATGCGTGAAGGCGCGATCGAATATTTTGAGAAACCCTTCATCGACTTTGACGCGCTGGCGGAAAAGCTCTCACGGATTTTCCCCGATATCAAACCTCCCTCGCGAGTCCCTGTCCGCCCTCCCGTAGAAGCGCCAAGTCAGCCCGAGGCGCCGCCTGCGTCGCGGTTAGCCCGGTGGGGACGAGCGCTGCTGCGAGTCCTGCTGGGTCGATAATTCCGGGCGAGCGTCATTTCCCCTGAAACTTTGCGGGGCGTTTCTCCAGAAAGGCGATGACGCCTTCGCGGAAGTCGGCGCTGCGGCTGGCGGTGCGCTGGAATTGGCACTCCAGATCGAGCTGCTCCTCGTAGGAATTGTTGGTGCTCTCCCAATAGAGCCGGCGGATAAGGCCCAACGCCACGGTCGGGCCGGCGGCGAGATTGCGGGCGAGCTTGAGGGTTTCCTCGCGCAGCGTATCGCCGTCGCAGACGCGGTTGACAATGCCCCAATCCATCGCGGTCTCGGCCGGCAGCCGCTCGCCCAGCAACGACAGTTCGAGCGCGCGGGCCCGGCCGATGAGCCGGGGCAGAAGCCAGGTCGAGCCGCAATCCGGCACCAGGCCGATGCCGCGGAAGGCTTGCATGAAATAGGCGGTGCGCGCGGCGAGGATAATGTCGGCCATCAGCGCCACCCCCATCCCGCCGCCGGCGCAAGCTCCGTTGACCGCGGCGACGAGCGGTACCGGGAGGTTACGCAGGCGGCGCAGGAGCGGGTGGTACATGGTCTCGAGCACCGCGCCGGCATCGAGCTTCGCGCTGTTGATGCTGCCGCTCTCGCGCAGATTGGCGCCGGCGCAGAAGGCGCGCCCCGCGCCGGTCATGACCACGCATCGGACGGCGCCGGCGCTCGCCTCGACCTCGTCGAGCGCCGCGGTGAGGCCGGCAATCATCGGCGGCGAGAGGGCGTTGAGCACCTCGGGATGGTTCAGCGTGAGGATTGCGACGGCACCGTCAGTCTCCAATGTAACGCGCTCGAAGTTCATCCTGGACTCCGCCAAAGAGAGGAAGGGGGGACTGTCAGATTTTCTGATTGGTCTTGCGCCAGTCGGCGAGGAAGCGCTCAAGCCCGAGATCCGTCAGCGGATGATTGAGCGTCTGCCTGAGCACGGCGAAGGGCACGGTCGCGATATCGGCGCCGACCGCGGCCGCGCGCAGCAAATGGGTCGTGTTGCGCACCGAGGCGACCAGCACCTCGGCCGGATAGTCGTAGTTGGACAGTATCTGGACCATATCCTCGACGATGGCGAATCCGTCCTGGCCGATGTCGTCGAGGCGGCCGATAAACGGCGACAGAAACGAGGCGCCGACTTTGGCCGCGGCGAGCGCCTGGAGCGGAGTGAAGATGAGGGTGACGTTGACGCGGATGCCGCGTTTGGCGAGCGCGTGGGTGGCCTTCAAGCCTTCGACAATCATCGGGCACTTGACGACGATGTTCTTGTGGACCTTGGAGAGTTTTTCGCCCTCCTCGATCATCGCGGGAGCCTGGGTGGAGATGACTTCGGCGCTGATCGGTCCGTCGACGATCTCGCAAATTTCGCGGAGCACGTCGTGATAGGGACGCCCGGTTTTCGCCATCAAGGACGGATTGGTGGTGACCCCGTCGATGATTCCCCAACTGGCGGCTTCGCGAATTTCGGCGACTTCTGCGGTATCGAGAAAATACTTCATCGGGTAGATGCCTCGCGTTTTACAGATTGCGGCCTGAGCAGGTCCGCTCGTGCAAGCGTAACACGAAACGGCGACTTGAGTCCCGCGAGCATCTCGGAAATGGAGGCGTTGAGTTTGGGATGGATCAGGGCGGGCGCCAGCTCGCTCATCGGGGCGAGCACAAAGCGGCGCTCGTGAAGGCGCGGATGGGGCACTTTGAGGATTCGGGTATCGATGGTTTCCTTGTTGAAGAAGAGCAAATCGAGGTCGATGATTCGGGGCCGGTACTTGCCGCGGGATTGCTTGCGTCCCTTGACGCGCTTGCGGCCCATCACGCGCTCGAGCGCGAGCAGGCGGCGCATCAGCGCTTCGGCGGAGAGCTCGGTCTCGACTTCGATGACGCCGTTCAAGAATGCGCCCTTGATCTCGCCGATCGGCTCGGTCTCGTAGATCGAGGATTGGCGCACGATCCTCGTGTCCGGGATCTCAGCGATCCGCGCAATCGCCTCGCGATAATTGGCGGCACGATCGCCTAGATTACTGCCTATTCCGATGAAAGCCCGATTGGGCATCCCCGCCCGTTAAAACCGCAGCGCTTTTAGCCGGTCCACCGCCTCGGCCAACCGTTCGCTCGACACCGTAAGCGAGAAGCGAACGTATCCCTCACCACTCTTGCCGAATCCGGAGCCGGGCGTAATCGCGACGCCGGCCTCCTTCAATACGCGCTCGGTAAATGAAACCGAGGTGTAACCACGCGGAACTTTGGTCCACACGTAAAACGTCGCCCGCGGCATCTCGCATTCCAGGCCGAGCGCGCGGATCGATCCGACCAGCAGGTCGCGGCGATCCCGGTAGATTGCGCAATATTCGGCGAGCTTGCCGCCGTCGCCGCCTTCCAGGCCCGCGATCGCGGCTTGCTGCACCGCCTGGAAAACGCCGGAATCCATGTTGGTCTTGACCTTGCCGAGCGCGCCGATCAACTGGGCGTTGCCGATCGCGAAGCCGACGCGCCATCCGGTCATCGAAAAGGTCTTGGACAACGAGTGGAACTCGATTGCGCAATCGCGCGAGCCCGCGGCCTGGAAAACGCTCGGAGCCCGATAGCCGTCGTAGGCGATTTCGGAGTAGGCGCTGTCGTGGGCGAGGATGATGTCGTGCCTGAGGCAGAATTTGACCGCGTCGTCGAAAAACGAGAGGTCAACCGTCGCCGCGGTTGGATTGTTCGGATAGTTCAGCCACAGTATTCGGGCGCGGCGCGCCACTTCGGCTGGAATCGAGGCGAAATCGGGAACGAATCCGTTTTCTTTTCTGAGCGGCAGAAAATAGGGCTCGCCTCCGTTGAAGACGCATCCCGAGTAGTACACCGGGTAACCGGGGTCGGGAATCAGCACGATATCGCCGGGATCGACCACGGCGGTCGAGAAGTTCGCGATGCCCTCCTTGGAGCCGATCAGAGCGCAGACCTCGTGCTGAGGGTCGAAGGCGACGCCGAAACGCCGGCGGTACCAATCCGCGGCCGCATTGCGAAATTGCGGCAGGCCCTCGTAGTCGGGATAGCGGTAATTTGCCGGGTCGTCGGCGGCGCGCTTGAGAGCCTCGACGATGGGGCGCGGAGTGGGCAGGTCGGGGTCGCCGATCGAGAGGCTGATAACGTCAACCCCCGTGCTCGCCACCTCCTTCTTCAGGCGGTCGAGTTGGAAGAAAAGGTAGGGCGGTAAAAGACCCAGTCGAGAAGCAGTCTTGATTTGCACCTGTCGAAGTAGCCTCGGACCACAAGGCTTGGCCCAAAGTAACATACTTTCCGGAGGGTCGAAACTACCCGGCGCAATAAATCGCCGTTCTCGCACGACGAAAATCCACAGGCGCGGCCCGTTATTTTGGGGGATCCGGCCCAACGGGCAGCATCAACTTTACAACGAACGGCCGTACTGTTAGAAACTTATGCGGCCGAGCGATGGCGCTTTTCGCAGCATTCACAAACTGATGTGGCGCTTTTCGCACCATCCACGAACCTGATCTTGAGCATGAACCGGATAGTGCTGGCGCTTGCGCTGTTGATGCTGGCCCTGGGAGGGGCGGCGATCGCGCTGTCGCAGCGGCCATGGGCGCCGCGGGCAGACGTAGTCCAGCCGATACCATTTAGCCATCGAGTACACGCCGGGGTGAATAAGATTCCCTGTCAGCATTGCCATGCCTACGCCAGCCGATCGTCCGAACCGGGAATCCCGGCGGTGGCCAGATGCGTGGGATGCCACGGCGAGAAGATCGGGGGAGGCGGAATCCAGCCGGTGACGCGGGCGTGGACGGACGACACGCCGGCGGCGTTCGAGATTCAGTGGAATCGCGTGTACGCGCTGCCGGATTTCGTGCGCTTCACCCATCGGCCGCATATTCATGCCGGGCTGGCATGCCAGAGTTGCCACGGCGAGGTGCAAACGATGGATCGCGTCGTGCCGGCGTTTGAAATCAACATGGGCTTTTGCGTTGACTGTCATACGGAGAAGAAAGCGACGCTCGACTGCGTGGCTTGTCATCACTGAGTCAGGAAGCAGATGCGCAAGGGAACGTCGATATCCAGGCGATCGTTTATCAAGCTGGCCGCGACTGCGGGTGCGGCGGCGGCGATCCCCGGCTGCGAGCCTGCGGCGAGGCAGCTGATCCCGTACGTGGTGCCCGACGAGAACGTAGTTCCCGGGGTGCCGAGTTTTTTTGCCACGACGTGTTCGGAGTGCCCGGCGGGATGCGGCGCGGTGGCGCGCATCCGGGAAGGGCGCGTGGTCAAGCTGGATGGAAATCCGGCCGATCCGATCGGCCAGGGTTCTTTGTGCGCACGGGGACAGGCGGCGCTGCAAGGCCTGTACAATCCCGATCGGCTCGCGCGTCCGCAGGTTCGCGGCGACGACGGCGCGATGCGGAGTGTTTCGTGGGAAGAAGCGGAGAAAATGCTCGGCGACAGGCTTCTGGCGGCGTCGAAGGCGGGCAAGGATCGGGTCGCGTTCCTCGGTTCGCCGCAGGGCCCGACCTTCAGGAAGATCGCGCTTGAGTTTCTCGGCGCATACGGCTCGTCGCGCGCGATATTCTACGAGGCGATCAACCAGGAGGCGGCGCGGGCTGCGGCGAAGACGATCTTTGGCCGGCGCGATCTCCCGTCGTATCGAATCGATCAGGCCGAAGTGCTGATTTCCTTCGGCGCGGACTTTCTAGAGACATGGCAATCCCCGGTGGAACTGGCGCGCCAATACTCGCTGTTCCGCACGCCGCAAAAGCGGCGCGGCACGCTCGCGATCGGCCGCGCCATCTACGTCGGCCCGCGCCTTAGCATGACGGCGTCGAAATGCGACGACTGGATCGCGACCGCGCCGGGCGCGGAGGCCGAGATTGCGTGGAGCGTGCTCAACGTGCTGGTCAAGCAGCGCTGGGTTTCGCAGAACTCGGGCTTCGATCTGGCGGCGCTGGCCAAAGCGGTCGCGAATTTCGATCCGGCCGCCACCAGCGCGCGGACCGGCGCGCCGGTGGAAACTATTACCAGGCTCGGCGAGGCGTTCGGCAGGGCGCAGAGCGGGCTTGCGATCGCGGGCACGGACGATTCGTCGGCGCATCTTGCGGCGATGATCATCAATGCAGTCACCGGCAATTTCGGCAAGACGGTGATGTTTCTCGAAGGATCGCCGGCCGAAGAGACCAGCACGCCGGATGAAGTGAATGCGGCGATTGAGGCGATGCGCGGCGGCAAGATCGATGCACTGTTCATCGCCGGCGGAAATCCGGTTTTCGCGATGCCCGCATCGGCGCGAGTAGCCGAGGCGATCGGGAAAGTTCCGTTCGTCGTGTGGGCGGGAGGGGTGCCGGACGAAACCGCGGCGATGGCGAATCTTCTGCTGCCAGCGCATCATCCGCTCGAATCATGGCGCGACACGGCGCCGCGCGCGGGAATCCGCGGTCTGGGACAGCCGGTAATGCAGCCGGTGTTCGACAGCAAACCGGTCGGCGACATCCTGCTTGGGGCGGCCGCGGGATCGCCGAGCGCGAAACTTCCGTGGGCGAGCGCCGCAGAGGCGGTCAAGACTGAATGGCTGGCGTTGGCTCCTAAAGCAGGCAGCGCCGATCCCGAGAATTTCTGGGTCAGCGTCCGGCGCGAAGGCGGATTGTTCGAGGAACAGCATCTCTCGGCGACGAGCCTCGACCTGTCTGCGTTCAAGGCGCCCGCACCGGCCGCGGCTTCGCCGGAGCTTTCGGTTTACGCCTATCCGCACATTTTCCTTTATGATGGCCGCGGCGCCGACAAGCCGTGGCTGCAGGAATTGCCCGAGCCGGTCACGCAGATCGTGTGGGACAGCTGGGCCGAGATCCATCCCGAGACGGCGCGCAAGCTCGGCGTCGCCAAGGACGACATCATCGAGATCAAAACGGAGCACGGCGCGATCGAGGCGCCGGTTCTGGTGCAGAGCACCGTTCGTCCGGGCGTGATCGCGGTTGCGCTGGGACAGGGGCATCGCGCGTACGGCCGTTATGCAAAAGACGTCGGCGCAAATGCGTGGGCGATATTGGCGGCGGGCGCGACCAGCGCGGCCGCGACCGCGCGCGCGACCGGCGGGAGCCGCAGGCTCGTTTCACCGCTGGGCAAGGGCGACATGATGGGCCGATCGATCGTCGAGGCGATGAGTATCGAGCAGTTGGCGCGCGGCGTGGCGCCCGAGAGCGGAGCCGAAGAAGTCAGCGGACCGTACGAGATGTACCCGGCCTGGAAATATCCCAAGCACAAATGGGGCATGACGATCGACGTCAATGCGTGCATCGGATGCAGCGCGTGCGTGACCGCGTGCTACGCGGAGAACAACGTCCCGACGGTGGGCAAGGATGGGGTCGATCGCGGCCGAATCATGTCGTGGATTCGCATCGAGCGTTATTTCCCGGCGGCGAAGGAAGCGGCGCAGGCGCCGCAGCTCTACCTCGCGCCGATGCTGTGTCAGCAGTGCGATCACGCGCCGTGCGAGCCGGTCTGCCCGGTGTTTGCGTCGTATCACAGCGAAGAAGGCCTCAACGGCCAGGTTTACAATCGATGCGTCGGCACGCGCTATTGCGAAAACAACTGTCCGTACAAGGTGCGCCGATTCAACTGGTTCAAGCCCGAATGGCCCGCGCCGCTTAACCTGCAACTCAATCCGGACGTGACGGTGCGCGGCGTCGGGGTGATGGAGAAGTGCACGTTCTGCGTGCAGCGAATCCAGTTCGCCGAGCTCAACGCGAGGACTGAAGATCGCGAGCTGCGCGACGGCGAGATCGTCACCGCCTGCCAGCAGGCGTGCCCGACGCGGGCAATCACGTTTGGCGACAGCAACGATTCCGCGAGCGCGATGATGCGCCGGCGCGAGGACAACAAGCTGCGCAACTATCGCGCGCTGGAAGAACTCAACACGCAGCCGGCGATCACGTATCTGCGCGACCTCTATCGCGAAAAAGGAGGGGCCTGAGTGGCGGCGGCGCCGAAGATACCGGTCGAACCGAGTTACCGCGACATCGACCGCAGCGTGCTGCGGGTGATGGAACCGGCCGGCCTCGCGTACTGGGCGTGGATCGGATTCTGCTTCACGCTGGTGGCGATCGCCGGCGCATTGTGGGTTCGGCAGATCTACTCGGGACTGGGCGTGACGGGACTTCGCCAGCCCGTGATGTGGGCAATCTACATCACCAACTTCGTCTTCTGGGTCGGTATCGCGCACTCGGGAACGTTGATCTCCGCGATTCTGTTCCTGTTCCGCACCAAGTGGCGCACCGCGGTTTATCGCGCGGCGGAGACGATGACGATATTTGCGGTGGCGACGGCGGGGCTGTTTCCGCTGATCCATCTGGGCCGCGTATGGTTTTTCTACTGGCTATTGCCATACCCTAATCAGCGATACTTACAACCCGACTTCCGCTCGCCGCTGGTGTGGGACGCTTTCGCAGTAAGTACCTATCTGACCATCAGCGCGCTGTTCTGGACGATGGGACTGATTCCCGACATCGCGAACGCGCGCGAGGCCGCGGCCGGATGGCGCAAGAAGTTCTACACGGTGCTGGCGATGGGATGGCAGGGGACGGATCGCCAGTGGCGGCATTACTCGATGGCGTACCTGCTGATGGCGGGGCTGGCGACTCCGCTGGTGCTTTCGGTGCATTCGGTGGTGTCGTGGGACTTCGCGATGGCGATAAATCCGGGCTGGCACAGCACGATCTTCGCGCCATACTTCGTCGCCGGCGCGATTTTTTCCGGCGTCGCGATGGTTATCACGCTGCTAATCCCGATGCGCAAGCTGCTGGGCATCGAGGACCTGCTGACCGAGTGGCATTTCGACAATCTGGCCAAGGTCGTGCTGCTGACCTCGCTGGTGGTCTCGTACGCGTACCTCACGGAAGCTTTCATGACCTGGTACGCGGGCGATCCGATCGAGCAAATGACGTTCCACATGCGCTACTTCGGGCCGTGGGGATGGATGTACTGGGTAATGGTGTTGTGCAACTGCGTAATCCCATTGTTGCTATTTTCCCCGCGCATCCGGGTTAACATGCGCGCGCTCTGGATAATCACGATTTTCGTGAACATCGGGATGTGGTTCGAGCGTTTCGTGATCATCGCGGGTTCGCTGACGGCGAATCTGGAGCCTTCGCAGTGGGCGGGCTATCGTCCGTCGATCACGGAAATCATGATCACGGTCGGCAGCTTCGCGTGGTTCCTGGGGCTGTTCTCATTGTTTTGCAGGTTCCTGCCGATCATATCGATGACGGAACTGAAGGAAGGAATCGTCTGGCTGCGCAAGGCGGTCAAGATGGATCGAGTCAAAGCCGCATGAGCACGATAGCGATCAGAAGTTCGTTTGCGGATGAGACTGAATGCGCGCGGGCGATCGAGGAGCTGCGCGCGGCAGGGGTCGGCGATTTCAATACGTTCTCGCCGATTCCGAGCCACAAGATCGAACATGCGATCGGCCGGCCGAAGAGCCCGGTGCGATGGCTGGTGCTGGCGGGCGGAATTGCGGGCGTTCTTACGGGGCTCGCGATAACGATTGGAACAACTTACGAGTGGCGGCTCAACGCGGGCGGCAGACCACTGCTGTCGTGGCCGCCGTTCATCGTGATCTGCTTCGAGATGATGGTCCTGCTGGGCGGAATTTTCGGCTTCCTCGGGGTACTGCAACTTTCGGGTGTGCCCACGACCGCGACGGCGCCGGGGTACGACGCGCGCTTCGGCGAGGATCGATTCGGGGTCGTGGTTCGATGCGACGAGGCGCAAGCGGCGGGGGTCGAGTCGATGCTGAAGGAATCGGGCGCGGAAGAGGTTTCTCGTTGTTCGTGAGGGCGACCAGCAAAGTTTTTCGGCCGCGAGCGCGCGAGGCGCAGCCGCGATGAGCGCCAATCTCCATCCGGTGCATCGCGAGCGCGCGGCGAAGAAGCCGCGGGCGGTCGAGTCGGTGGCCGGCACGACGATGAGGACGGTGGCTGGCGCCATGATCGCGATCGGCGCGAGCGCGTTCGGGTTGGCGCTGCTGCGAGGCGAAGCCGCGATCGCATGGGAAGCCTATCTGGTCAACCTGCTTTTCTTCCTCGGCGTCGCGCAAGGTGCGGTGACCGCGTCGGCGGCGTTCTATCTGACACAGGCGAAGTGGGGCGGTTCGACGCCGTATCGGCTGGCCGAGGCGTTCGCGCCATTTCTGTGGGTGGGTTTTTTTCTGTTCTTCGGGCTGTACTTCGGCCGCGGCCTGATTTTCCCGTGGGTAGCGCATCCGATAGCGCAGAAGGCGGCATGGCTGAACACTCCGTTTCTTTTTGCGCGCGACGGAATCGGGCTCGGCGCGATGGCATTAGCGAGCTTCGCGTTCATCCGCGTCTCGCGCAGCGACGGCGCCCGGGCGTGGACGATTGCGACCGACGAGATCGAGTTACCGCCGCATTCGATACGAGTGCTGGCTCCGCTGGTAGGGGTGCTGTTCGCGGCGGTCTATTCGCTTATCGCGTTCGATTTGGTGATGTCGCTGGCGCCGGTGTGGCGCAGCACGCTTTTCGGCTGGTACTTCTTCGCCGGATGTTTCCTGAGTGGATTGTCGGCGATGGCTCTCACAGCGGCCGTGCTGCGAGACCGACTGGGCGAGAACAACCTGTTCGCGAATCCCACCGTGATGCACGACTTCGGCAAGATGGTCTTTGCGTTCTCGGTGTTCTGGATTTATCTGCTCTTTGCGCAGTACATCGTGATCTGGTACGGCGACCTGCCGGTTGAAACTTTCTTTGTCGTTCAACGGGTGCATCACATGCCGTGGTCGCCGCTATCGGTGGCGTGCCTGGTTTTGATCTGGCTGATTCCATTTGTTGCGCTGATGAGCGTGCGGGCCAAGAAAACGCCGGTGATCCTCGGCACGGTGGCGGGGTTGAGCCTGGCCGGGATGTGGCTCGAGCGTTACGTGCTGGTGGTTCCGTCGCTTTCGCTCGACGCGATCCCGTTCGGCGCCACGCAATTTCTGATATCGATCGGTTTCATGGGCGCGTTTCTCATTTCGGCAGTGCCGGGACTAAACCGCGTCGCGCAGGCCGCGACCTCGGGAGAACCGGTTGGAGACGAGGCGGAATGAGCGGGCGCGGCTCAAAGAGGTATTCGATCGCGGCGGCAGCCATGCAAGTGGCTATTGGACTGACTATTGCGGGATGCTCGGCGAAGGAGCATCCGATGACGACGCTGGCGCCGAAGTCGGATCTGGCGCAGTGGATTAACAGTCTTTTCATCGAGGTAACGGCGTGGGACGCGATTATTTTGGCGATCGTGGTGTTCGCGTTCATTTTGGCGGTGTTCGTCTTTTCGTCGCGCGTGGGCGAAGCGGCGCCGGCATCGGCCGCGACGTCCGATCTGGGCCTGGAAATTGCGTGGACGCTTGGACCCACGCTGGTGCTGGTGATGATCTCGGTGCCGACGATACGCACGATTTTTCGCTCGCAGCCGGCAGTCGCGCCCGCGGGTGCGCTGGAAATCAAAGTAGTGGCGCATCAGTGGTGGTGGGAGTTCGCGTATCCGGACGGTGCGAAGACCAGCAACGAACTGCATATTCCCGCCAACCGGCCGATTCGTTTGTCACTGGAATCGGGCGACATCATACATAGCTTTTGGGTCCCGCAACTCGGCGGCAAGCGCGACGTGGTGCCCGGCCAGATCAACGAGCTGACGTTCATTGCGACGGCGCCGGGAATGTATCCTGGGCAATGCGCGGAGTTTTGCGGCTTGTCGCACGCGAACATGCGCTTTCGGGTGTTCGTCGATTCGCCGGATGATTTTGCGAAGTGGGATAGGGCGCAGCTTGCCGGGCCGGCCGCAATTCCGGCGACCGATCTGCTGGCGTCAAACGGCGCAAAGCTTTTCGCCAACAGTCCGTGCACGACCTGCCACATGATCCAGGGCGTCTCGAAGGGGTATATCGGACCTGACCTGACCCATTTTGCCAGCCGCACGACGCTGGCCGCCGGGGTGCTGAAGAACACGCCGGAAAACGTCGCGAAGTGGATCGGGAAGCCGCAGGAAACCAAGCCGGGCGCGAACATGCCGGCGCTGCTGCTCCCGGGGCCGAAGATGGACGCCCTGGTCGCGTATCTCGAGAGTCTGAAATAGGGAGCGTCGAATGGCCGCCCAGCCGAAACCATTGCCAGCGCATCAGCCGAGCTACCTCGAAGGTGGCGGGATACTCGGATGGCTGACGACGATCGATCACAAGCGGGTCGCGGTGATGTACCTCGTCAGCGCGCTGTTTTTCATGGCGCTCGGCGGATTCGAAGCGATGGCGATTCGGGTACAGCTGTGGAGTCCCGACAATCACGCGCTGTCGGCGGCGACCTACAACGCGTTCTTCACGATGCATGGGACGACGATGGTGTTCCTGGTCGTGATGCCGCTGCTGCTCGGATTTTTCGGCAACTTCCTGATCCCGCTACAGATCGGCGCACGCGACGTCGCGTTTCCGCGGCTCAATGCAATGAGCTTCTGGCTGGCGATGGTCGCGGGAATCCTGCTCCATCTCGGCTGGGTTCGCGGCGGACTTCCCGATGCGGGATGGTTCGGTTACGCGAACCTGACCGAGCGGTACTTCACGCCGGGACTCGCGATCGATTGGTGGGTGATCGGGCTGCTGGTGTCAGGCACTTCGACGGTACTCACCGGGCTTAACTTCCTGACCACGATCGTCGCGATGCGCGCGCCGGGCATGACGTATATGCGCATGCCGATGTTCATGTGGTCGCTGATGGTGACGTCGATCCTGATTCTGATCGCGTTTCCAGCGCTCACGATCGGACTGATCTTTCTGCTCTTTGATCGTTTCTTTGGCACGCATTTCTACGTCGCATCGGCGGGCGCTACCCCAATTTTGTGGCAGCACTTGTTCTGGCTGTTCGGTCATCCCGAAGTTTACATCATGGCGCTGCCGGCGTTTGGGATGATTTCGGAAATCATTCCGGCGTTCTCGCGCAAGCCGCTGTTCGGCTATCCGATGATGGCGTATTCGCTCTGCCTGATCGCATTCCTGTCGTACGGGGTTTGGGGACACCATATGTTCGCGACCGGAATGGGCCCGGTCGCGGACTCGGCGTTCGCGGTCACTTCGATGCTGATCGCAATCCCCACCGGGGTGAAGATCTTCAGCTGGATCGCGACGGTTTGGGGCGGCTCGCTGCGCATGACGACCGCGTTCTACTTCGCGCTCGGGATGCTGCTCGAGTTCACGCTCGGCGGACTCAGCGGCATCATGCACGCGTCGGCGCCGATCGATCTCCAGCAGACGGACTCGTACTTCGTGGTCGCGCACTTTCACTACGTGCTGTTCGGCGGCGTGATGTTCACGATCATGGCGGCATTCTATTACTGGTGGCCGAAGATCACCGGCCGGATGCTCGGCGAGCGGCTTGGCAAGTGGCACTTCTGGCTGACGGTCGTTGGATTCAACCTCACCTTTTTCCCGATGCACATTCTCGGGATGTGGGGGATGCCGCGGCGCACCTACACCTACGGCGCCGACATGGGCTGGACGCATCTCAACCAGATCGAAACGGTCGGCGCATTCATTCTCGGCGTCGCGTTCCTGGTTTTCTACTTCAATATTTTCAAAAGTCTGACCAGCGGGGAGCAGGCGCCCGCCGATCCATGGGACGGACGCAGCCTCGAATGGTCCACGGCGTCGCCGCCGCCGGCGTACAATTTCGCGGCGATCCCGCAAATCCGCGGCCGCGACGCGTGGTGGATTCTGAAATACGGACACGCCGGTTCGCGCGGCGTCGCAGCTTATGCGTCGGGCGATGCGCCTTCGCAACCGCAATCCGGCGAGCCGCTATCCGTCGAGCACATCCACATGCCGGCGCCTTCGATCTTCCCGCTGGTGTCGAGTCTTGCCGTGGGAATGATCGGTCTTGGGCTCATCATCGACTGGTATCGCATCATCCTCATCGGCGCGGCGGTCACGGTCCTGTCAATCGTCGGAATGGGATTCGAGTACGCAGACTTTGGCGAGGAATCGCACGATCCGGAGCACGCGCCATCGTCTGGCGGAGTCGATGTGCGGAAAATCGGCATATGGTCGTTCATCGGATCGGAGTGTGTGTTCTTCGCCAGCTTGATATCGACCTTCATCGTTTACAAATCGCGCAGCGTTAGCGGACCCGGTCCGCGAATCCTCAACATCCCGCTGACCTCGCTCAGCACTTTCATCCTGCTGATGAGCTCGCTGCTGATGGTGCTGGCGCTGGCGGCCACGCAGCGCGGCGACAAGCTATGGCAGCGGATCTGGCTCGGCGGCACCGCGGCGTTCGGGCTGATTTTTCTTGGCGGCCAAGTTTACGAGTTCACCAGTTTCTACCACGAGGGCATGGGGCTGACGACCAACCTGTTCTCGCAGTCGTTCTTCGTGCTGGTGGGATTTCACGGCGCGCACGTCGCGATCGGAGTGCTGTGGCTATCGGTGTTGTTGGCCGCGGCGATGACGGGCAAGCTCGGCCAGTCGCGCGCGCTATCGGTCGAGCTTGCTGGACTTTACTGGCATTTCGTCGACGTTGTGTGGATCATCATATTTACCCTCGTTTATCTGATGCAGGCGGTGCCTGGAGCATGAGCGACATTGCAGACGCCCACGGCGGGCAGATTCGTCACCCCGGTGCGGCGACCTACCTGACCATCGCCGCGTTGCTGGCTGGATTGACGGCGATGGAGATCACCGTCTTTTATGTGCACGCGCTCCATCCCGTGCTGGTGCCGCTGTTGATCGTGCTGGCTGCCGCCAAATTCGCGCTGGTCGCGATGTTCTACATGCATTTGAAGTACGATAAATGGCTGCTGACGGGAGTGTTCATCTTCCCGTTGATAATTGCGACGCTGTTGCTGGTCTCGCTGATTTTGCTGTTCGCGTATCTGTCCGCTCACATGACGCCGGCCGGATAGGCGCCAAGCCTCTCATCGGCCTGAATGCGTTTGCCGGGCATGGGAGTCGGCTCAGAAAGACGATGGGCGAGCACTCATGCTTCGCTGACAATAGACCCCATGCTAACCGTTGTGTTGCTCTTCTGCTCGAACACCTTCATGACGATCGCCTGGTATGGCCACCTGCGGTTTAGAGATCGGCCGCTCCTGCCGGTCATCGTCGTGAGCTGGTTGATCGCCTTTGCGGAATACTGCTTTCAGGTTCCCGCAAATCGGATCGGCTACCGAGAGTTTTCTGCCTACCAGCTCAAGATCATTCAGGAAATCGTGACTCTAGTAGTATTCGCCATCTTTGCTTACGTCTATTTGGGAGAAGCGCCGCGCTGGAACTATGTTGTGTCGTTCGGGTGCATCCTGGGCGCGGTTGTGTTCGCTTTCTGGGGAAAAGTTTAGGATTCTCAAACTGACCCACTACGGGCGTCTTTGACGATGGACATCTTCGGAGAGCATCCGAGCATACTGATAGGCGTCGCGATCCTGATCGCGATTTACCTGGGCGCGTGCCGGGCGGCCGGGCGCAAACCGACCCGGCGCCAGGCGATGTGGTTCGCGCTTGCGATGGGCGCGATTTTATACGCGCACACCAGCTCGATGAACTTGCCGATGCGCGGCTCTTTTCGATGCACATGCTGCAGCATCTGATGCAGACCTTCGTGATTCCGCCGCTAATCCTGATGGGGACGCCGGGCTGGATGCTGAAACCGTGGATCCTGAGCAGGCCGATCAAGCCCGTCGCGCGCATACTCACCAATCCGGTAATCGCGTTCCTGATTTTTTCGGCGATCTTCGTCACCGCGCACTTTCCGCCGATCTTCGACGAGATGTGCCGCGACGAGAATTTTCACATCTTCCTGCACCTGCTCTTCATGGCGTCCGGCATGCTGCTGTGGTGGCCGATTCTGAGCCAGGTCCCCGAGCTGCCGCGGCTCTCGTACCCGGCGCAGATCCTTTATCTGTTCCTGCTGATGATCCCGATGACGGCGGTGGCCGCGCCGATCACCCTGGCGACGAGGGTGATTTATCCGTGGTACACCGAGGGCGCGCACGGATGGGGCCTCAAGCCGATCGACGACCAGGTGCTGGGCGGGCTGATCATGTGGGTCGGGCAGGGCACCTATCTGATGATCGTTTTCACATTCATCTTCTACAAGTGGCAGCAGCGTGAAGACGGTGATATTCCGGTTCCGCCTGCAGCGGCGAATCCGGAGCTTCGCGTGCTGCCATCGCGCCGCGCCGCCAGCCCGTAGAGCCGCGGCTACGAAGGAAGGATGCGCAAATCGGTTCGCGCGGCGGACGGCATCGCCCGGCGATAGGCGAAGCTGAGTGTCCAGAGCGCTACCACTGAGTACACGACCCCGCCGGCCGCGATGCATGCCGAGCCGGCGACCGCGAGATCGATCGACCCGGCCAGCAGACCGCCGGCAACCATCGCGACCCCGAGGTTGTACGCGATGAATACGAACGGCCGGGTCCGCGCAATCGATAGTTCCGCTATCGTCACCGCGGGCCATCCGAGCGTGGTCCGCGCCCGCACAACGAATCCCGCAAAAAGCTGATACGACATTCCGATGATGAAATTCGAAATCCATCCGAGCAGACCCATCACGCCGTAAGCCGCCGCGATGCGGCTGCCATATTCGCTCTGGGCGCCGGTGAACGTGAGCGCCAGACCCATCGCGATCGCAATCACCAGCCACAAGACTCCGCAAATCGCATGACGCGAGGTCCAATTGAGCGGCATCCGCCGCGTCCGCACCAGCCTTCCGATGGTGAAGATGTACGCGAGCAGGGACGCTGCGATCACAACGCTCCATATGGTAACGCCGACGATCCCGAACAGCAGTGTGACTCCGAGTCCGATGATTCCAATCGTCAGAGCGTAGAGCTGCCGGATGGCAGCGGCGGGAAGCTCGATCGTCGGCAGCAAAAACGCGGGCAGCATCCGGTAGGACACCGCGCAGATGGTTAGCGTCACCCATCCGAGCGCGGCGAAATGCACGTGACTGGAAAGATTCGTCAGCACGTTGCCGCCAAGGAAGCTGTAAGTCTTGTCGAGGCCGAGCGTGAGTCCAAGTGCAGCCGCGAGCACCAAAAAACACACGCCCAAAAACATCCCCGTTTCGGCAATGCCGCGTCCGACCTGCGCCCACAGACATGGGATGATCTCGGCGGCGAACATCAAAACGCTTGCCACTACCATGATCGCCGAGAGCCACAGTCCTACCCAGATTCCGATCTCAAAATGCGCGATCATCCCCGAAACGCCGATCACGTAGAGCACGAGCTGCGCTATCGCCATGCGCGGGTACGGGACCGGATGGCGCGTGAGCGCCGGGACGTAGCGATACATCACGCCCATTATTGTCGCGGTGATCCACCCAAGCGTAAACGTGTGCACCAGCGCCAGCGGCGTCATTTGATAGAAGAACCCGGCGACGTCCGTGATCACCAACGGCATCGCGGCGACGCCCACGGCGAAGAACGCGACCGCGACCGCAAAGAAATGGATCGGCGTGCGCCCGATGCGGAACAGGTCGGGATGATTCGTATGCTCGTGCTGATGCGCGGCCTGGGCCGCTTTGGGAGCCGATGCAGGAGAAGAACCCGCGGCTTCGGATTGCCCTTCGTTTACAATTTTTCCAGACATGACGCTAAGGCCATTTCATTTTATCGTGCGGCTGGCGCTCAGCGAAGTCCGTGGCCGGGGCGAAGGAGCGACGAAAAGGACCCGCGGCGCCTGCCGGTTGCAGCTACTGTGCGTTACTGGTGCAATAGATACGAGCTTATACGGGCCTGCACGGGCCGGTCGCGTGACGAGGAAGATGGAAGACTCGAGAGCGCGGATCGTCATCGATGGAGCAGTCGCGGGAATCATCGGCGCGGTTGTTGTCGCCGTATGGTTTCTAATCTTCGACATAATTCGCGGCCACGCATTGGAAACGCCGGCTCTGCTGGCGGCGACGATTCTGCACGGGTCGCATAGTCACGAGATCCATCACGGGCTGAAGCTGCTGACGCTTGAATACTCGCTGATCCACTTCAGCGCATTCATCGCGGTCGGCATCGCCGGAGGATTGCTGCTCGAAGCCTGCGAGAGGGAGTCGTCGCTGCTTTTTTCGCTGGCGATTTTTTTCGTTGCGTTTGAAGTTTTCTTCATCGCGGTACTGCTGTTCATTGGCCCGGACCTGATGGCGGAACTGACCTGGTGGGGCATCATCGCCGGCAATCTGCTCGCCACGGCCGCGATGCTTTCATATTTCCTGTGGCGGCATCCCGCGCTTGCGCGCCATCTGCTCGGCGGCTGGATCACTGTCGCGCGCGAAGGCGTGACGGCCGGACTGGCGGGCGGGAGCGCCGTCGCCATCTGGTTCATGGGCTGCGACCTTGCCTCGGGCAATTCGTTTCACACGCCGGCGATTCTCGGGGCGATGGTATTTCGCAACGCGAACGTGAGCGACGGTATCCAGGCGACGATACCGCTGGTGCTCGGCTACTCGATTCTGCATTTCTTCGCGTTCGCCATGTTCGGAGTGGCGCTGGCGATTTTGCTTGCGGCGTCGGAACGGGAACCGTTCATGTTGCTCGCCGCGCTGCTGCTGCTGCTGGTGTTCGAGGTCTTCTTTGCGGGATTCGTTTCGCTGATCGATCAGTCGGCGCTCGAGGCCCTGGGATGGTGGAAAATCGTCGCGGGAAATATCCTGGCGCTGCTTGCGATGGCGGCGTACTTCATCCGTGGCCATCGCGGACTCGGTATCAAGCTGGTTGAGCGGTGGGCGACGCTCGACGATGAAAGAGCCGAGATGGGCCGTGAGCCGCCCGCGCCGCCCAAGCACGAGCCCGACGGTCATCCGACACGTCTTTGACGCCGGGTTAAATTCCGAGCACGTCGCGCATCGTGTAGAGGCCGGGCTTGCGGCTGACGAGCCAGCCGGCGGCGCGAAGCGCGCCGCGCGCGAGCGAATCGCGGCTCTGCGCGCGATGAATCAGCTCGAGGCGCTCGCCCTGTCCGCCGAAAATCACGGTATGATCGCCGACCGCGTCGCCCGCGCGAATCGCGAGCACCGCAATCTTGCCGTCGGGTCTGACGCCGGTGATTCCTTCGCGGCCGAAGACCGCGCTGGCAGCGAAATCCACTCCGCGCGCCGATGCGATCGCCTTGCCAAGCGAGAGCGCGGTGCCGCTGGGCGCATCGATCTTGGTGCGATGATGAATCTCAATAACTTCGGCGTCGAAGTCAGGAAGGATCGCGGCGACTTCGGCGACGATCTTGGCGAGCACGTTGACCCCGACGCTCATGTTGGGTGCGATGACGGTGCGGGTCGTTGCCGCAAGCTCGCGCGCGCGCGTTTCCATCTCAGGGGTGAAGCCGGTCGAGCCGATTACGATCGCCGCGCCCGCTTTCGATGCGACTTCGAGATGTTCCATCGAGGCGGCGGCCGTCGTGAAATCCATGGTGACGGTATCGGGCCGCGCGAGCGCCGCGTAGTCGTCGGTGATTTTTACACCGAGCGGGCCCACGCCGGCGAGCACGCCCGCGTCGGATCCGATCGCGCTGTTGCCATGCGCTTCGAGCGCGCCGGCGATTTTGTGCGCCGGATCGCGCGACGCAAGCGCGACCAGGATGCGGCCCATCCGTCCCGCCGCTCCAGCCACGATTAGATTAGCCATCGGAATTCACTTTGCCCGCGTGACGCGGGCCGGGATGCAGGCGCAGCCGCGGGTCAGGAAGCCGGAGCCTCGGCGGGCGCCGCCGCAGGCGCGGGCGAAGCTTCCGCGGGCTTGCCGTGCTTGGCCTTGAAGTGTTCGTCGCACAGGCTGCTGGTGCCGTGGCGATGTTTGCGGCATTTCTCGAAGGTGCAGATTTTGTAACGCGCCTTGGGCATCTCACCGGCTTTCCAGAGCCGAAAATGCATCCGGCAGTAGCCCTTGCCGACCGCCTCGCGGGCGCAATCTTTTGCTTTGCAGTTTCCTTTGTTCGCCATGAATCCCTTCTTGGATGCCGCTTTCCCGATCGAAGCGCGGGAGTTAGCGGCTGAGCAATTCATCTACAATAGTGTTTGGCGCCGGAGCTTCATAGAGGGCTGTCCGGGTGGTGAAATATTTCAAGATCGAACGCGCGCAGCGAGAGCGACAACGCCGCCATCGCGATCGTGGCCGCCAACGCGACTTCCATACTTGCGCGCGCGCTCACGTCGGCGATCGCATGGCCCATGATCCAGGGCCCGATTATCCCGCCGAGCGCGCCGCCCGCCACTACGATGGAAGTCATCCTGCCGACCTGGGCCGGGAAGCGCGCCGCGCCAACCGCGATCATGTTGGGGAAGACCGGGCCGTATCCGAAGCCGATCAGGAACACGGCGGATGCCGCAAGACCGCCTGCCGCGGGCGCCGCGATCAAAATCACCAGCGCGGCGGCAGACAGGGCCGAGGCCAGCATCGTGAATTGCGGCAATGCGATGCGATGCCCCAAGCGACCGCCAAACGCGCGGCCGCACACCAATCCCAGCCAATAGAGCGAGACGCCCGACGAAGCGAGCAGGGGGCTCAGCGCGCCCGCGGTGCGCAAGTAAAGAAAGAGCCACGCGCCAATCCCGATTTCGGCGCCGATATAAAGGAACATCACGGCGCTGATCGCCCAAATCAGCGGGCGGGAGAGCATCCGGATAAATCCGTTGCTGTTGTCGTTGCCGGGCGTCGGCGCGGTTCGAACTTCGATCGCCGGAGTCGCGCCCAAACGAAATCCGATCGCGGCACACGCCATCGCGCCGCCGCCGAACACCCACCAGTACGGGACTCTGGTGGCGAAGGCGGCGCTCACGATCACTGGTCCGAGTAACGCCCCAACACCGAACAGCACGTGCAGGTAGTTGAGCGCGGAGGCGAGCCGCTCGCGATTGAGCTCTACGATCAGGGCATTGGCGCCGATATCGATACCGCCATTGGCGAGGCCGATCAGAAATCCGGCGCCCAGCAGTCCCGCGAGGCCAGGAACCACGGCGAGCCCTGTCAGACCCGCGGTGAAGAGCGCCATCGCGCCGACGAGGATCTTCTGTGCGCTCAATCGTTGATGGATCTCGCCGGCGATCAGCAGCGAGATGAAGTAACCGGCCGACGTGGCGCTGACGATCAATCCAGCGCGTTCGATCGGCAGATGGGCGGTATGAGAGATCTGCGGGAGAAAGGGGCCGATCCAGCCGCAGTGGATGCCCACCATCAGCAGGCACGAATATGCCAGGCGGGTAATCGTTCGCTGACGGCTCATCATCCAACCAAGGTCAGGACGCGACGGACCGGATCAGGCGGTAGAGCGGTTCGAGCTCGCGAAAGGCGTCGAGTACCTCGGCGCGATCGAGGTTGAGCGCGTCGCGCGCGGTCCATCCGAAGCCGACGTCGATGCCGCCGGTTTTTTTCGCGAGCGCATCGCCGAGACCGTCGAAGAAGTCCGGGCCGGCCGCGCTCGAATCCGGTAAATTGCGGCAGTCCCAGTTTTTGTACTGCTGGATTGCGGCGCCGCGGAAGGATTTTGCCAATGCGTCTGCTTTCGACTTGATCAGGCGCGCCATCTCGGGGCGTCGGGCGGCGTCGGAGGTGACGACGATGCGTGCGTGGATGCCCACGCCGGAGATGCATAGCGCCAGATGCCCGTAGCGCTTGTATCCCTTCGGCGACGGCCCGAATGCCGCCCAGGTCTCATCCGGAGGATTCACCGTGCGCCGCATATGCTTGGCGACATGCGGAAAGAATTCCATGTGCAGTTTTCGCGACAGTTCGGGCGCCAGTTCCCGTCCGAGCCGGACCATCCGGGGCCTGATGCGGTCGTAGATCTTCTCCATGCGAGCATTGAAGTCCTCGATCGCAAACACGTCGAAATCGCCGCGCCAAAAACCCAACGTCGCCACTACTCCGACCTCATTTCCCGGCTCGGCCGCCGCCCGAGTCCCTTGCGCGTGGCGAAACTCTTCTCCCAGTTGCGTCCGTCGAAATGGTCGTACTCGAGCCGGCCCAAGTCCACATCCTGGAGGCATCGCACATTGACGTCGATCGCGTCAGGATCGGAGCGCGGAATATAAAACGATGCGACGCCGCAATTGGGGCAGAAGAGATGCTTGGCGACTTTGGTGTTGAAGGTGTAGACGGCGATGTTATCGGGCGGCGTCAGCAGGCGGAACGCGGCCGGCTCGACGATCCAATGGAGGTAGCCCTTCTTGGTGCAAATCGAGCAGTTGCATTCCGAGACGCGCTTGAGCTTGCCGCTGACTTCGAAGCGGATTCGTCCGCAATGGCATCCGCCGCGGTAGGTACGTTCGGTTGATTTTTTTCTCATGAGCGCTCTTTTAACGCAGCTAATCCCGCAAGGAAACCGGGCGGGTGGGCGGAATTGGGATGTTGCCCATACGATATCGAAACCAGATACTATCAGGGTCGTGCTAACCCAAGCGGGCGGAGGCGCATGAAGATGAGGCGGGGAACGGCGATATTATCGGCAGCGGCGCTGGCATTTGCGATGGCGGCTCCGGTGATGGCGCAAGCTCCCGTCACTGAGCCAGCAGTCGCAAACGCGGACTACGCGTTCTTCGACTCGCATCCCAAGATCGTGCGGCAACTCGAGAAAAATCCGGCGCTGATCGAGAATCAGCAGTACGTGGACAATCATCCGGAGCTCCACGAGTATCTGAAGACCCATCCGTACGTGCGCCGCGAATTCAAAGATCATCCGTACCGGTTCATGCATCGCGCGGAGGAGCTCCAAAAGCAACCGCACGCGGCTCCGTACACTGGCCCGAACACGCACGGCCCTGTCCCTGTGCCGTACCAAAAGCATAACGACTAGAACTGTCGCGACCAGTTGATTTTCCCCCGCTGGTGCAGGAGGCCGGCCATCCGGTCTCCTGCTTTTTTTGGCGTTCTGTTCGCAGTCCGCGGACGCCACGCCAATCCCGGTGACGATCACGCGATGCGTGTGTTAGGATCGGGCGATGGCGGCGATATCCGAATCAGTCTCCGGTGGGCACTTCGACGCGACGCTGGCGCGCCATGGAATTCGCGCGCTCATCCGTAAATCGCCTGCGACCATCCAGGTAAACGTCGGCAAGCAGTGCAACCAGGCGTGCCATCACTGTCACGTCGACGCGGGCCCGCGGCGGACCGAACGGATGACGCGCGCAACGGCGGAGCGAGTGATCGAAGTACTCGCGGCGAGTCCGAGCGTCGAGACCGTGGACATCACCGGCGGCGCGCCGGAGCTGAACGAGAACTTCGCGATGATTGTGGAACGGGCGCGCGCGCTTGGCCGCAAGGCGATCGTCCGATGCAATCTGACGGTGACGCAGGAACCCGGGATGGAATGGCTGGTGGAATTCTACCGGCGATCGGGTGTCGAACTGGTTTGTTCGCTCCCGTGCTACACGGCGGAGAACACGGATCGCCAGCGGGGCGCCGGGGTATTCGACAAGAGCATCGCGGCGTTGAAGCAACTGAACGCCGCCGGATTCGGGCGCGGAGAGCTGCGGCTGGACCTGGTGTACAACCCCAATGGCGCGTCGATGCCGCCGCCGCAGGCCGAGCTTGAGGGGCAATACCGGGAGCAACTCGCGCGCAATTTCGGGATCGTTTTCGATCGGCTGCTGACAATTGCGAACATGCCGATCGCGCGCTTCGCCAATCAGTTGAAAACTGCCGGAAGTTACGCAGCGTACATGAGCTTGCTGGTGAATCACTTCAATCCCGCGACCGTGGACGGGCTGATGTGCCGCAGCATCGTGAGCGTGGGATGGGACGGGCGGCTCTACGACTGCGATTTCAATCAGATGCTGGAGATTCCCCTCGGCGGCGGTGCGTCATCGACGATCTGGGAGATCGAAGACGTCGGCGGACTTGCGGGCGCGCGGATCGCAACCGGAGTGCATTGCTTTGGATGCACCGCGGGCGCGGGATCGAGCTGCGGCGGCGCGATCGCCTGAGCCCGCGGGCGTGAAGCGAACCGGACGACTCACGGCTTCGGTGGCGTGTAAGGGTCGGGTGTGCCGATCTTGATCGGTGGATATTTCTTCAGGCTCGCCGCGAACTCGCCGAGGAGCTTCAACATCGGGGCGGCGACCCAGGAGTTTTTCGCGCCTACGTCGCGTTCCTCCTTCAGATCGGTGAGGAGGTTGATGAGCTTCGGGATTGGGAGTTTCTGCGGTGGGTCATACATGTTTTCCTGCCAGATAAGATGCGACTTCCAGTTGCGCCACTTGACGGCCGACAACCGGTCGGCGACATAGGCCGGGAACCATTCGCGGTTGGAGTTCTCCTGTTTGCCGAGGAAGAAATCCAACTGGTCCACGCCGTCAATCGGGCGATCCTTCGGGACTTCTGCGCCGCCAACGCGCGCGAGGGTGTTAAAGAGGTCCACGATGTGGACGATTTCGTTGCTGACGCGGCCCGCGGGCACCTTGCCGGGCCAGCGGATAATGAACGGCGCGCGAATCCCACCCTCCATTGCCGTGAAATACGTACCGCGCCACGGCCCGCTGTCGCCTTCCCAGGGGTCGGTCGCCTCGGCGCCGTTATCGCTGGTAAAGATGACGAGCGTGTTGTCCTCGATTCCCGCTTCCTTGATCGCGTCGAGAATTTGTCCGGTGCGGTAGTCCATCTCGGCCAGGCAATCGGCCCAATCGCCGTTGCCGGTTTTGCCGGCGAACTCCGGATTGGGGAGCGTCGGCATGTGAACCATCGAGGACGAAACGTAGGCATAGAATGGCTTGCCTGCTTTTGCGTTGCGCTTGATGAACTCGACGGCGCGCCTGGTGATCTCCGCTTCCATGGTGCGGCGCGCTTCGACGTCCAGTACCCCTACATCCCGGGCAGTTTCCCCTTTGCGCGCTTCGTAGATGTATTCGGGGTGAACGATTTTCGCATTCCAACCCTGCTTGTCGCCGATCGAAGGCCACATGCTTTTCGTCTCGTTCAAGGATGGCCACATCGCCTCGTCGTAACTACGCGGGATGCCATACCACTCATCGAATCCCTGATGCGTGGGGAAGCGGCTTTCGGCGCTGCCGAGATGCCATTTGCCCCAGATGCCGGTGGCGTAGCCCTGCGCCGACAACAATTTCGCAATGGTGACCTCCCACAGCGTCAACCCGTCCGGGACGCCGCCGAGGGGAACTTCGTAGGTGCCGGAGCGGATCGAGAAGCGTCCCGTCATGAGGGCTGACCGCGAGGGCGTGCACTGCGCCTCGACGTTGAAATTGAGCAGGCGCATCCCTTCGCTCGCGAGCTGATCGATGCGTGGCGTGGGCGCGCCACGCAGGATGCCGCCGCCGTAAACGCCGAGCTCGCCGTAGCCGAGATTGTCGGTGAGGATGAAGACGATGTTAGGCTTTTTGTCGGCTGCTTGGGCCGGAGCGGCAATGGTAAGGAGCGTGATCGCCGCGAACGCTCTGATCAGCGTGAATGCCAGCATACAAGGCGCTTTCTTCAACGAACGTTCCTCCCCGATTTCTGCTGACGCGTTTATACCCGATGCCGAGGCCGGCTTGTAGCTCTGCGAGCCGATGCCGTCAGGAGTCTCTGGCCGCCGTAGCAATTTGATGACGATCCGAGATGCGTGGTATCTGGAGAGTCGATCGCCACATGGGGAGATAGCTCATGGCAATGAAGATCGAAGGCGCCTGCGATCCTAAATTCAATCGGGTGAAGGACGCGTTCGCCGAGAATTTCGAAAAGCGAAACGAGGTCGGCGCTGCCGTCGCGGTCATGCTCGACGGCAAAAGCGTGGTGGATATCTGGGCGGGACACGCCGACGAGGTGAAAACGCGGCCGTGGACGCGCGACACGCTAGTCAACGTTTACTCGACCACCAAGGGCGTCACTGCGATGTGCGCGCATCGGCTGGCCGACAAGGGCCTGCTCGACATCGACGCGCCCGTGGCAACGTACTGGCCCGAGTTCGCGCAGGCGGGCAAGGAAAAGATACCGGTGCGCTTGCTGCTGAGCCATCGCGCGGGCCTGCCCGCTGTGCGCAAACCGCTGGACGACGACGCGCTCTTCAACTGGAACAAGATGACGACGGCGCTCGCCGAGCAGGAGCCGTGGTGGGAGCCGGGCACCAGGCACGGTTATCACGCGCTCACCTTCGGATGGCTGGTCGGCGAGGTGATTCGGCGGATCACGGGCAAGACGCCGGGCGCGTATCTGCGCGACGAGATCGCCGGCCCGCTCGGTGTGGATTTTCATATCGGCCTTGACGCCCGGCACGACGCGCGAACCGCGGATTTAATCGCCGTGCCGCCGCCGGGACCGGGCGAGCCGAACTTTCTTGCCGAGGTGATGAAGTATCCGGAATCGGCCGCCGCCAAGGCGTTCACGAATCCGCCGGGCGGAATGAGGCCAGGGCTGGTCAACACGCGGGAATGGCGCGCGGCCGAAATTCCCGCGGGCAACGGGCACGGCACCGCACGCGCGCTGGCGCAATTGTACGGCGCACTCGCGCGCGGGGGAGAACTGAACGGCGTTCGCGTGATGTCGAAGGAGCAAATCGCGCGATGCTCGATCGAACAATCAAACGGGCCCGACGAATTGCTGATAATCAACACGCGCTTCTCGCTGGGCTTTATGATGTCGCTGCCGGGCGGAGAGCTGGGGCCGAATCCGAAGTCATTCGGCCATCCGGGAGCGGGCGGCTCGCTCGGATACGCCGATCCCGAGGCGAAGATCGGGTTTGGCTACACGATGAACAAGATGCAGACGTCCCTGATGATCGATCCGCGCGCGATCTGGCTTATCGGCGCGGTTTACGAATCGCTGTAAGCGCCGCGGGGGCAGGGCCGCTTGACGCCGGCGGGAGGCTGGTGCGGATCGGATGGCCGCCGCTTGCCTCCGCTTGGAAAACCGGTAGATATCGTCCAATGAAGATCAAAACCATAGTTAACGTATTCGTGGTGTCGGCCGTTTTAACGATCGCGCTGATGGGTGCGGCCCGCGCCGCAAATATATCGGTTCCGGGATGGGATCCGAATGCGTTTCGCGACCAGAGCACGCTCCAGATCATGACGACCGCGCCTGAGAAGGGCGAGCATTGGTCGAAGCTGTGGCTGGTCGTTATCGACGGGCAGCTATATGTCCGGCTAGGCGATCGATCGTTCGAAAGAATTCAGAAAAACACGGCGGGCCTCTACGTGAAGGTGAAGATCGGCGACCAGGAATTCGACAAGGTCCGATTGGAGTCGGCGCCTGAAATGGCAGACAAGGTCGCAGCCGCGATGGCCGGCAAGTACTTCATGGACATCCTGATTCGGCACACGTCTCATCCGATGACGGCGCGGCTGATTGCGGAGCCGTCGCCATCGCCATCGCCGGCGAAATGAGCAGCGGCAGGGCTGAGCCCTGCACCCAGTATTAAGGCCGCCCGCCGTTGGCGGGCGCGGCCCCTGCCAGCGGCTTAATGCTGCGCTGCCGCCACCACGGCGCGGGGCTTCGCCCTAGTTACGAGAGGTTAAAGGGATTTTGGGGGGCGGCAGATAAAACGATGCCGCCCGTCTGACTCCGGCGGGCGGCCGCTTTGTCCCCTTTTGGTGAAGCTCAGACCCCGGCCGACTTATACAGCGCGCAGCGCAGCTTGAAGAAGTGAGCCATCGAGGTCAGGTATCGGACGCGCCACGCCGCCGCCATCTTGCCCTTGGCGAGGTCGAGGCCGTAACGCGATGCAATCAAGTCGTAGGCGGACTTTATCCGGTGGAAAAGATCATCGGAGGAACCCGGCCTGAGGAGCGTAATGCCGGCAATCCTTTTGATCAATTCAGGGCTGTAGGCTGCGAGCGCGACCAGGCTGTCGGCAAACAGTTCATCCTCTCTGACCAGATGATTGGCGAACGCGCCTTCCATGAATGCCGTGTTGGCGGCCTTTTCTCCGATCAACGAGCCGTAGATGTAGTGGCCGAGTTCATGGCCAAGCGTCGCGGCGACCGCGCCCGGATGATGCGCGGTATTGACGAAAATCACGAACTTGCTTCTGTCGCCAAGGATGGCACGGCAGAAAAATCCGCGCAGCGCGAGCCCCGCGCCGGTCCGATAAGGTTCGGCGCGAAGTTCGAGTTCGCGCGGGCCGAACAATTTGCCCAGATGGCCGAGCAATTGCGGGCTGCCGAGGTCCGCCAGGCCGGCGTAAGCCGAGGCGTGTTGCCTGATGTCGTTGTCGACTATCCTGGCCAATTCCTTGAGCAGAGGCTTGGGCGGAAGCGCAGGCGCGTCCGCATAGTCGGCGGAGAGAATCTTTTTCAGGTCAGAAAGCTGATTGAGAACCCGGGTCCCGAGCGAGTCGAATGGGACTTTGATCTCGGCGAGGAGCCTGGAAACGAGATTGTCAACTTCACGAGTTTCCAGCGCCGCGGGCTCTCGCGACGGGATCCGCTTAGCCGCAGCCGGCGATGAGGTCGCGGCCTCACTCATAAAGCGACCCCGAAGTCGAATTGCCGGATTGACCAGCATGACAGCGAGTTTACTTTAAGATGCTCGCGGTGCTCTTCTAGGCTCATCTATGGCGGCCTAAGGGGAGCAAATCGCATGCCAGACTACCTGTAGATAACACGGCCAGAAGCTGTACCAATAATAGGGTTGAGGTGCGCGGATGCAACTTTGCAAGTGCGTTTCTGAACCAATGAGCGGCGCTGCGAACATCCTGATGTGTCCTAAAGGTCCAGTCGGCCGCGCTGGCGTCGAGGCCCAATCCGGGGCGGAGGAGGTCATCTGATTCTCTGGGATCATTGCGCCCTTGGAGTTTTGCTAACTTGCCCAACCCGCGATATTGGTGTGCCCGACGTGGTCGTGGGCGACATTCTCCAAGATTTGTTTACAATTGATAAAGCCTTTCGCTATGAACTTAGAACAGTTTTAATTCTGCATGGCACGTCCAAGCCCGTCGGGACGGCGCGAATCACTGCAGCAGTTGCGATCATCGGTAGGGCTTGGCATTAGGGTCATCTTCAAAATGTTGAAAACTAAATTCGAAATTCTACCGGGCAGGCCGTATCCGCTCGGCGCGACCTGTGACGGTGTGGGAGTGAACTTTTCGATATTTTCCGAGCACGCGACCGGCGCGACGCTGTGCCTGTTCGGCGGCGGCGCTGCCGGTGGTGACCTCGAGATCGCACGAATCCCGCTGGTCGAGCGCACCGAACATATCTGGCACGCGTATGTTCGTGGCGTTCGGGCCGGTCAGCGTTATGGCTATCGGATCAGCGGTCCCTACGATCCTCCGGCGGGACATCGCTTCAACTCCGCCAAGCTGCTGCTCGATCCGTATGCGCGGGCGCTGGATCGCACGCCTCGATGGCACGATTCGATGAACGGCTATCGCCCGGTGGCGGCCGACGCTGCGCCGCGCCTGGATCCGCGCAACAGCGCGGCTGCGATGCCCAAGTGCCTGGTCGTCGATTCGGCGTACGACTGGGAGGGTGATCGCAAGCCAGCAATAGCGTGGGAGGATCTGGTCATCTACGAGGCGCAGGTGAAGGGGATGACCGCGCTGCATCGCGAAGTGCCGCGCCGGATTCGAGGCAAATTTGCGGCGCTCGCGTCGCCGGCGGTTATCGGCCACCTGACATCGCTCGGGGTGAACGCGGTTGAATTGATGCCGGTGCAGCAGACGGCGCCGGAGCGGCATTTGTCCAAAAGCGGCCTGACCAACTACTGGGGATACAACACGATCGGGTATTTCGCGCCGGACATCCGGTTCGCCTCGGGTAGCGCGCCGGGCAGTTGCGTCACGGAATTCAAGGCGATGGTGAAGGCGCTGCACGGCGCGGGGATCGAGGTGATCCTCGACGTGGTTTACAACCATACGGGCGAGGGGAATGAGAGCGGGCCGACGATTTGTTTTCGCGGAATCGACAACGCGACGTACTATCGGCTGCGCCGCGACGGCAGCGGCCGATGCGAGGATTACACGGGCACCGGGAACTCGCTGGACCTGACGCACTCGCGCGTTGTGCAGATGGTGATGGACAGCCTGCGCTACTGGATAGTCGAGATGCACGTGGACGGGTTCCGCTTCGATCTTGCGACCACGCTTGCGCGCGGAGCGCGCGGCGAATTTGCGGCCAGCCCGTTTTTTGCGGCGATTGCGCAGGACCCGGTGATCTCGGCGGTCAAGCTGATCGCGGAGCCGTGGGACCTGGGCGAGGGCGGCTACCGGGTCGGCGGTTTTCCGGTCAACTGGAAGGAATGGAACGCCAGATACCGCGACGGCGTGCGCGATTTCTGGCGCGGTGCGAGCCATTCGATGGGCGAGTTCGCATCGCGGGTCACCGGCAGTTCGGATTTGTACCGCGCCGGCGGCCGCGGGCCGCTCGCCAGCATCAACTATGTCGCCGCGCACGACGGCTTCACCCTGGCCGACCTGGTTTCGTACAACGAAAAGCATAACGAGGCGAACGGCGAGGATAACCGCGACGGCGAGAGCGACAATCGATCGTGGAATTGCGGGGTCGAAGGGCCGAGCGAGGATCGCGCAATCGGCGCGCTTCGCGAGCAGCAAAAGCGCAACTTCATTGCGACCCTGATGCTGTCGCAGGGGGCGCCGATGATGATTGCCGGCGACGAGCTCGGACGTTCGCAGCGCGGCAACAACAACGCCTACTGCCAGGACAATCCGATTTCATGGATCGATTGGGACGACGCCGACGTGACGCTGATCGATTTCACCCGGCGGCTTATCCGCCTGCGCCGCGAGCATCCGATCTTCCGCCGCCGGGGATGGTTCACCGGCGCGCCGGCGAAAGGCAGCCGGCTGAAAGACCTCGAATGGTTCCGGCCCGACGGCTCCGAGATGAACGGCGGCGACTGGGGGGTCGGATACGCGAAAACGCTCGGCGCATTCATGAACGGAAGCGCGATCACCGAACGCGATCGCGCCGGCCGCAGAGTAACCGACGACAGCTTTTTTCTGATGTTCAACTCGTATCGCGAGCCGATGGAATTCAAGCTGCCGGCGAAAAAATGGGGGCGCGAGTGGACGACGGTTCTCGACACCGCGGATACGGCGCCGGCGCCGCACGCACGATCATACGGATTCGAGGAGCGGGTTCACCTCGCGGGACACGCGATGGTCGTGTTGCGGCGCGTGGGGTGAATCGGCTGGCGCTCCAGACTTAGCCTGTAGCAGGCCAGCAGCGTCGCGCGCTGGTCCATCGGCCGAGCGCCCCCCTCTTCGTCAGTTCACTCGGTCGGCCCGCAACTACAGCTGAGAGTCTGTGCTGTTTAGCACCGACATGATGGTCGTTCCCATCGTCTGGTAACCGACGAAAACTACGACTGCCACCGCTGCAAGTATCAGCGCGTACTCAGTCATCGTTTGGCCGCGCGCGAACCGATCAGCTTTCACATACAATTTTGTAATCAGGTGCATTTTATCTCCTCCACGTCAGTTCAAAGAACAATTCGTGGGAAGCCATATGCTTCCGCGCTTCCTAGCGTTGTTAACAACTAGTATATATGTACTAATGTGTCAAGAAAGACTACCTCCTTTTATTTTTACTCTGACTATCAAATGTTCTGCATTGACTCTCGGTAATCCGAAGACAAGGCGGGACTCTCGCATGCTATCCAAGGCCAGCCAGCATTCTGACGCCGGCATGAAGGCGGCGACGAACATTCTTTGGCTATGGTGCGATAAGGAACGGCATCCGGTCAGGCTGTCGCCGGTTTGGGAAATTCGGCTCTGAGCGTCCGGCCGGCCTCCACCAGAACCGCTACGGCCTCAACTATTGGCGCGGGGCACGGACGTGGAGCGCCGCCAGAATCTCGCCGCGCGCCGATCGTACGGTTCGAGGAGCGGGTTCACTCGCGGGACACGCGATGGTGTGTTGCGCGCGTGGGTGAATCGCGTTGCCGCGGCACCCTGCTACGGATCTTCATGCCCTGAGCGCGGAAGACTTGCGCCATATCGACTGCGGGATGGACTTCGAACGAGACGTCGCGCCAGTAGTCGATCATGGTGCGGATGTCGTCGTGACTGGAGGCCTCGAACACGACAACGTCCGGAGTATCGCTGCCCAGCACCCCGTAAAAGGCGATGGTCTTGAGGCCGGGCGGCTTGGCGCCCTCGTTCCACCATTTGCGCGATTTCGCGACGATGTCGGTGTCAGTCGCGAGTCCGGGACGGTTTTTGATGAACGCAATGTAGAGCATCGCTCATGCCTCCTTCGCTCGACGGTTGATAGCGGCAGCGACTATAGCACTGCTCGATTCTTGAGTCGCGGGAGCCCGGCGGGCCTGATCGGTCGCGAACTAACCGTTGTGCGCGGACTAGTCCAAATGCGCGACCACGGCGGCGGCTCGCTCATCGGTAGTGCGCTAGGTATTCGTGCGGCCGGACGGATGGCGCGCTTCGACGATATGCGCCCATAGGTGGAATGGGCGAAACAACGGCGGGAAATGAGCGAAGTCAACCGTGGCGAAGCCAGCTTGCGTGAACGCGGCAAGAAGCTCCGGCCTAGTGTAGAGATTGGCGCTCCACCATCGTTCGATCAGCGGCTTCATCAGCCAATTTTTCCGGGTGATGAACAGGACCATCGCGCCGTTCTGGTTCAGCCTTGCCCGCAAACCGGATAGCGCCGCAGGCATGCTTTCACGCGGCACGTATTCGAGCATCGAGGCGGATATGATCAGGTCGTAGCCGCTCCACGACGCGGGCAGAGCGTCGAGTGCGAGCACATTTGCTTCAGCCAACTGCACGTCGCGGATGCCCCGCTCGGCTAACGTGGCGCGAAACCGATTAAGCATCGCAGGCGTCAGATCGAACGCGTCGATTCCGGCGGGTTGGAACCCCCGCGCGAGTAAAGCGTCCCGAAGCGCAAGCGAGGCAATACCGGTACCGCATCCGGCGTCGAGGATGCGCAAGCCGGGCCGAAGAAAGGGACATCGCTTGAAGTACGAGCCAAGAACCAGTGGATAACCCAGGGCGCGGACAAACCTCAGGTAGGAATCGGCGCGTTCGGTATACAACTGCCGGAAGTCATTTCCACTCACGTCAAGCCATCCTCTTGTCGTTTTACGAAGTCCAGCAGCGCGAACGCCTCGGCGTGGCGCGGCTTCATGGTGGAGCATCTAACAGAGGCAGGCAAGCGAAGTACCCGTCGAGCAGGGCGCGCAGCCAAGAGGACCCTCACCCGCGCCGGAGGCGCGGCCGTGTGTCTGCGGCACCTCCCTCTGTCAGAGCGAGGCAAAGAAAAAGAACCGGGGTTCTTCGCTGCGCTCAGAATGACACAAACAATTGCCCCGCTCAGAATGACGCAAAGAAGGTGAGCGGGCGGGGGCGGTTGCGAACCAATAAGCTGCGATGTAGCCCGCGAGCAGAGCGATGAAGCTGGTTTCCTTTAGCGCGTGCGCTATCCATGGGAAGGCAAGCTGGAACGCGGTCGGCGGCGGTATCAGGAATCGGTTGAAGACGCGGAGCGAAAGCGCGCTCAGAAGGTAGGCCACCGCAGCCATCCAAATGGCCCGCGAGCTTGAGCGCCCATCGGCCGCGGCCGCCACCATTTGCACGAACGGAATAGCCAGTAACACCAGATAGTGATGCCATCCTACGGGCGACAACATGATCGAGGCCGCGATCCAGAGCGAGTAAACTCGCCAGTCGGGATCGCCGCGGTTCGCATCTGACAGCGTCGCGCGAATAGTCATTCCAAGTACTACTATGTCCGCAACGGCGACGGCGGCGCGCCTGGCCCAATCGGCCGATGAGCCGGACGCGGTGGCGATCAATGCCCAGAACGTCCGCGATACGAACGGCCCGAGCGAAAGATTATCCACCCGGCTGACTATTGAATAGTCAGTGAGCTGCAATGCACCGTGAACGAAGCTGAGAGATTGGGTTAAGCCCAAAGCCGCGACGGTTACGAGTACTCCTGCCGCGAATCCGGCCGCCGCGAACGCAACCGCGAGCCATTTTCGACGAATGACGAAATAGCCGATGAGCAGAAGCGGGAATGCCCGCAAGAGCCCGGCCGCTGCGACCATCAAGCCTGCGGCGGCGTCGCGCTCGCGCTCCATCGCGCGCATCGCGCCCGCGAGCAGAGCCAGGGCGATCAACTGCGATTGTCCCCAGTACAAATTCATATTCACCGGCGCCGACATCAGAAGCAGTCCCGCCAGCATCCACGAGGTGCGGCCGGACAGCCCGCGCCGATGCGCCAGCATCAGGTACATCGCGATTGCCAAGGCGGAAAAGTTGATCGCGGTCCAGAGCCAGAATGCGGCGCGCGGCCGCATCAAGGTGAGAGGCTCGAAGCAAAGCAGGAACGGCGGAGTCTCGGAAGCGTGAGTCAGCCCGCCGGTGTCGAGGCCGAGCGCGGCGGCGATGGGCGTCAAATCCGCGGAATATGGATCGATTCCACGGCGGAGCGCCGACACCGACAAGTAGTAGTTGGAGAAGTCGCGGCCGCGCCACTGCGCGGGCATCCTGGTTAAAGTGCCCGCCAGCATCAGGAGCGCGCAGATCCAGATTACGGCCAGGATCGCCGGACGGCGCATCGCGAGCGCGATTCGTTCGCTGCTCATAGTCCAGTATGGGCAAAGCGGTAACTGCGAGACTACAAAGGCGCCGGGATTCTTCGCTTCGGCAGCCTTCGCTCAGAATGACCCAACAAAGTTGCCGCCGCGCAGAGGAGTTTTGGTGCCGAGGGCGGGACTTGAACCCGCACGTGGTTGCCCACGGAGGATTTTGAGTCCTCTGCGTCTGCCATTCCGCCACCTCGGCACTCGAAGAAGCGGCAGACTCAAGCGGGGTAATCTTAAGCAAAGGCATCGCGGCCAGCAATGGCGGCAGGGATAGCTCCAGCCCACGATCGATCGCGAGCGCAGGACTCGATCATTTATCGAATCCCGGCGGGCTGCGCGACGCGGTGACCGGAATAGCCAATCGATGGCGAATCCCACAATACTAGGACGGTAATAAGTTGATATTGTCATGAATAGCAAGTAAGATTTTCATTTATAGTTCGTGAGAGTTTGCCTGGTATAGTGTGAGGAGCGCACTATGTATTCATGGAAGCAGTTGCCGTTGGCGCCTCCACGCCGGTCGCGGCTTCACGACCGCATGTCACAATCGCAGGCTTAAGGCTCGCGCTCGGCAACTGTATCCTCGCGGTCGCGTTCCTACTCGCGACGATGCCGGCCGCGCGCGAACTCAGCTTGGGCCTGGCGGGGGCGGCCAACGCGGTATGGCTGGCGGGCGCCGCGACGATGGCGGTGATGTCATTCGCGCGATTCGCGCCGCGCAGCTCGGCGGTGAATATCCGCACGCTCGCCGCGTCGGGCGCGATGCTGATTCTCCCGTGTTTCATGCGTCCGACAAACCTGTCCACGGGCGCGCTCGCGACGAGCGGACTTATTTTCGAGTTGTGCGGCGTGGTGCTGACCCAAGTCGCACGCGTTTATATGGGCCGCAGCTTCGGAGTGTTGCCGGCGAACCGTGGAATCGTGTCGAAGGGGCCATTTCGATGGGTTCGTCATCCGATATATCTCGGATGGCTGATACTTTCGATCGGCTATGCGATGTCCTATCCGAACGCGCGCAACATCATGCTGATCGTGGCGACGATTCCCTTCATGGTCTGGCGAATCGAACAGGAAGAAGCGCATTTGAGCGCGGATCGCGAGTATCGCCGCTACATGAGCCGGGTCGCGGTACCGTTTGTGCCCCGGAGTGGTTTGAGCGAGGTTTGATGCCGGGCGGGCGGGGTCCTGCCTAATCCTGCGACGAGCGAGCTTCAACGCGGCCGCGGCCGCGCGTACCCATCAGGTAGATTCCGCCTGCCAGCGGAGTTGAAAGAATCATCGCGAATGCGAGTCCGCCGATCACCGCGATTGCCAACGGCTGCTGAACCTTGGCGCCCGCGCCGTAGCCGAGCGCGAGCGGGAACAGGCCCGCAGCGGTGGCGAGCGTGGTCATGACGATCGGGCGCAGCCTCACGGTCGCCGCATCGAACAGCGCTGCGCCGGGTTGTGCGCCCGCGCCGACTTCACGCTCGGCATGGTCGAGCAGCAGGATGCCGTTCTTTGCGGTGATTCCCGCGACCATGATGATTCCCATGAACGATGAGATGTTCAGCGTCATGCCGGTCACGGCGAGCGCGATGAAGCTGCCGGCAAGGCACGACATCGCGGCGATCAGGCATGCGATCGCGGGCGCAAGTCGCGCGAACTCCCAGACCAGAATCAGGAACATCATGATCGTCCCTGCCACCAGCACCAGCGCGAGCTCGCGGAACGCCTGCTGTTGCTGAGCGTACAAACCGCCATATTCGAGCGATACTCCCGCCGCCAGCGGCATCCCGGCCAGGCCCTGCTTGACCTGGTTGACCGCGGTGCCGAGGTCGATACCCTCAAGCCGCGCCGTGACGTGCACGACGGGACGCTGGCGCTCGCGCGCGATTTCGCTGGTCTCGCCGAGAAAGTTGATCTTGGTGACCGACGCGAGCGGGACGCGCGCATTCGAGCTCGACTTGAGAATCACTTCCGACAGAGTTCCGAGATCTTCGTGGAATACCTCCGGATACCGCACGCGTACGCCGACCAGCCGATCGCCCGACAGCACGTTGGTGGCGATCGTACCTTGAATCACCGAATTGAGCGCGGCGCGAATATCATCGGCGCTTAGTCCGTAATGCGCCGCAAGAGTGTCATCGACGACGACTGCCTGTTCGGGGATGCTCAGCACGATTCCATCGAAGACGTCCACCAGGCCATGGATCGAGCGCATCCGGTTCGCCACTTGCCGCGCGGTCGCCTCGATGGTTTTCTGGTCGGGGCCGAAAACCTTGACTTCGATTGGTTCCGGAACGCCCGAAAGATCGCCGATCAAGTCCTGCAGCACTTGCGAGAACTCGATCGATACGCCGGGGACGGAGTTCAGGATGCGATCGCGGATGGAATCGACGACCGCGTCGATGTCGCGTTTGCGGTCCGCCTTCAAGCGCACGGATATGTCCCCGCGATTCGATTCAGTCAGAAAAAATCCAAGCTGCGTGCCGGTGCGGCGGCTGAACGCGGCGACTTCGGGCGTCGTCTTCAGAACCGACTGAATCGAGTCGAGCAGCGCAGTCGTGTCGGCAATCGTGCTCTGCGGCGGGGTGAGGTAGTCGAGGATAAAGGCGCCTTCGTCGAGCGGCGGCAGATAGTCCGTGCCGATAGCTTTGTAAACGAAGTACGCAGCGAACATTGAAGCGATCGCTCCAAGAATTGCCAGCGCAGGAATGCGGACGACGGGTCGGAGCGCCGTCAGAAATGCTGCCTGAACGCCGCGATAGATTCGCCCCGCTTCGCGCGCGCGCCCGCGAAACCGCGCAATCGCGAGCTCCATTGCAGGCGTGAAGTAGATCGCGAGCATCAGCGAAATGGCGAGTCCCCCGCCGAGCGTCGCAGCCAGCGAGCGGAAGAAAATGCCAGTTATGCCTGAAATAAAGACCAGCGGCCCGAATACGACGATCACCGTCATGGTCGAGGCGAACAGCGGACGCCGCAGGTGCTTGAGCGCTTCGGCCACCGCCGGCCCGGTGGACCGGCCGGCCGCGAGTTCGCGATGAATCGCCTCGATCATCACGATTGCATCGTCGATGAAGAGTCCGATTCCTGCCGCCAGCCCGCCCAGCGTCATCATGTTGAAAGTCAGTCCCGCAGCCTTCATTACGATGAAGGTGATCGCGACCGTGCACGGCACCACGGTCGCCGCGACCAGCGCGCTCAGGGGACTCATCGTGAATGCCAGCACCACCAGCACGGCCAGCACGAGACCGAGCGCGATCGCATCGCGCACGCTGATGAACGATTCGGTGACGAGTTCGGACTGATCGTACGAGACCGAGAACTGAACGTCGGGATAGCGCTGGCGAAACTCCGCGAGCATCTGCCGCGCCTCGGCCGCGATCTGCACGGTGTTGCCGCTTGGCCGGCGCGAGATTCCCACCAGCACCGCCGCTCCATTCTCGGACGCGGCCCGGATGTAATCTTCCTGGATTCCAAGTTCAACCGAACCTACATCGCTCACGCGTACTGGTTGACCGCCCGTCGCCATAAGCGGCACCGCGGCAATCTGGTCGGCTTGATGCAGGTCGGTTGTCACCACCGTCAGCAGCATCCGATGCGATTCGTTCATCCGGCCCGCCGACGCGATCACGTTGTACTTCGCCAGCCCCGCGACGACGTCGCCGGGCGACATGTCATGCTGCAGCATCCGCGCCGGATCGAGCCGCACCACGAATTCGCGATACTTGCCGCCGACTACGCCGACCCGGTAGGTGCCGTCGATTCGATGCAGGCTCGGAACGAGGTCGTAGTTTACGATGTCGGTCAGTTCCGGCAGGCTGCGAAGCTTTGAACTCAGACTGAGGTCGACGATTGGAAATGTGCCGGTCGTCAGCAGCACCGCATCGACCGCAGTATCGCCGGGCAGTTGCGCGCGCGTGTGCGCGACCGCGGCGCTCAGCGTCTGGAAGCTGATTTGCGGGTCGACGTCTTCGCCGAAGGTGACATCTATCTCGGCGCTGCCGCGCGTCGTCGTCGATCGAACCAGCGTTACTCCGACCACGGTGTAGGCGGCTTCCTCCAGCGGCCGCGTGACCGACGCAAGCATCTGCTGCGCAGGGAGATCGCCGCTGTCGGCGAGAATCGTCGCACGGCGAAACGTGATCTCGGGAAATACCGCGCTCGGAATTGTTCCGGCCAGGACGATTCCGAGCACGCCGGCTGCCAGCACCGACAGCACTGCCAGCGTCGAGCTGCTGCGCGTCATTGATTTCCCTGCGCGACGCGAACGCCAAGGCCGTCGGACAGCGCATAGCCGCCCGAAGTCGCGACCAGACCGCCCGCTTTGATTCCGGCGGTCACCTGGACCAGATCGCGATCGCGAAGTCCAACCTTTATGTCCGTGCGATGCGCGCGCCCGTCGGCGCCGATTACAAACACGTGGTAGTGGTCCGCGCCCTGATCCTGAAACAGCGCGGCGGCCGGAACTACAATTGCGTCGGGCGCGCTCGCAACCTCGACCCGCACTTCAACCGGCGCGCCTGCCTGCGCGATACGTTCCGCGCCCGTGAAATCCGTCCGCACCGACGAGCTCGCGCTGGTTGCGTCGAAATTCGGCAGGATCGCCGCGACACGCGCGGGAAACTCGATGCCGGGACGGAAGGGAGTCGTCACGGTTGCGGCCATCCCGGGCCTCACCAATGAGAGCTGGCTCACCGGCACCGACGTATCAACATAGAGGCTCGCCGGATCGATCAGATCGACCAGGGTATCGAGGTCGGCGACCATTTGGCCGCTGGTGACCGGGGGTTGCGAGACAACCCCGGACTCCGGCGCAACAACCGGTATCCCGGCGCTACGATTGTAGCGGCCGACAGACGCACTCAGCGCCGGAGCGTCCTGCCGATCGATCTTGCGCGCGACCTCGAGTCCGGCCTGTGCCGCTTCGATCTCGCGATTGATAACGTGCGCAACGATCTGGCCCTTGCGCACCGAATCGCCGCTCACGAGTTTCATCCCGGTCACGCGACCCGCGGTGGGCGCACGTATGATCACGTGGCGCATCGCGACCGTCTTCCCGAGCAGGCGAAGCTCGCTTGTCATCGGATGGACTTCGGCCCTGGTCGCACTCACCAACAGGACGGGATTGGGTTGCACCGCGTCTTCGCCGCCGCCTTTCTTTTCGCCGCCGCATCCTGCAAGCAACGCGCTCGCGATTGCCGCCGCGAAGATCGCGCCGGCACAACGGTGGAAGCCCGCGCGCTTCATCATTGGATACGACCGAAGAGCAGGTTGGTCTCCGCCACCGCCTCGCGCGCGTTGAATTCCTGGTCGTGGCGCTGGAGCCGCAATTGCTCGGCCTGCTGATACGAATCCAGCACCTCGAGCATCGTCACGGCTCCGCCGCCCAGGAACCGCGTCCAAGTAAGCGCGAAGTTGTCGTCCGCCGTCGGCTGCGCGCGCGACAGGATGTCGAGCTGGCGGCGCGCCTCGTCGTAGCGAATCGACGCGTCTGCCATTCGCCGCTTCAGCAGGTACTCGGTCTGTCGCGCCTGAGCGGTTGCCGAACGTTCTTTCGCCTTTGCCTGATCGATGTGCGATGAGATCAAGCCGCCATCGAACACCGGGATCGACACCACGCCGTCGTAAGAGCCGCCAAAGTTGTGCGAGATCGTCGGGCGCGGATCGACGCCGAGAAATCCAGTTGTGAAGGCGACCTTGAAGGTCGGCAGGCGCTCGGCCTTCGCCGCTTCGATTTGTGAGGCCGCGGACGCGATC
Source organism: Binataceae bacterium (SeqCode) (assembly GCA_963722605.1). GTDB lineage: Bacteria > Desulfobacterota > Binatia > Binatales > Binataceae > Binatus. The sequence goes on from CAVRNO010000003.1 coordinate 365,295, forward strand.
ACGCGGTTCGCCGCCTGCATGACGGGGCTTTGCGCGAGATCGCCCGACGGCTTAGGCGGGACTCCGTCGATGCTCGCGAGGTCGAGGTCTGGCTGATCGGGCTCGCCAATCAAGATGCCCAGCGCCGCCGTCGCGCGCTGGCTATTGCCGCGTGCGGCGTCGAGCGCAAGCTCGGCGCTGTCGCGCGCGGTGCGGAACTTCAGCACGTCATTGGTGATCACGCGTCCGCTTTTTTCGAGCTGCTCGATCGTGGTTACGTAGCGCGTCAACCGCTCGAGGCTGGCCTGCAAATCCCGTTGCTCTGCGCGCGCGCGCAGCAAATCGAAGTAGGCGCTCGAAGTATCGAAGACAATTTGTGCGCTTGCCGCTGCCACACCCAGCCGCGCCGCTTCGCTTACGTACTCGGCCGCGCGAAGCTGCGCCTGGCGCCGTCCCCAGTCCCACGCCGTGTAATCGAGCGTCAGCTGACCGCTCGAAAGTCCGCGGTTGGTGATGACCTCATCGTAACCCGGCGCCTGGTAGTACTCTGCTCCCGCCCCGACCGTCGGAAACAGCGGAGCGCGCTGCCCGCGCACGTCTGCGGCGCTCATATCGCTCGCCGCAGCCGCGACGTCCACCGAAGGCGCCAGACGCAGCGCCCGATCGATCGCATCGGACAGAGTGATGGTCGCGGCGCGCGCCACCGAAACCCAGCTCAGGATCGCGGCAGCAAGCACCGCCGTAGATAGGTTGCGGCAAGTTTGGTCCATTTACGAGAGGGTAACAGCGGCTTGCCAACCGGCCAAATTAATGGACGTTAAGCTTAAATTGAGAAGCGGCGATTATCTGAGCGGCGCGGTCGCTCGATTGGGATCGTCGCGGTAAAGCGCTAGCGTCACGACGAAGGCGCATCCGCCCGCCGGAAGATTCGCGGCGGCAATATCGCCGCCGTGCGCGCGGGCAATTTCCCGGCATAGGCTCAAGCCCAGGCCGCTGCCGTCGCCGGGCGACCCAGCTCCGCGAAAAAATCGATCGAAAATATGCGGCAGCTCCGCCGGATGGATTCCCTCGCCGGTGTCGGCGACGCGCAGAATCGCCCGATTCGCATCGCGCTTAAGCCCGACTTCGATCGATCCACCGGCCGGCGTGAATTTGAGCGCGTTGTCGAGCAGGTTGACGATCAGGCGGCGCAGATGCGCCGCGTTGCCATTGACGAAGACGTCGTCGGGCGCGCTGACCGAGAGCTTAATCTCGCGGGCCTGCGCCAGCGGTCCGACGGTCGCCGCTATCTCGGTGAGCAGCGCGCGAAGGTTGAGCCGCTGCCGATCGACCATCACTTCGCCGTTGAGCCGCGACAGCATCAGCAGCTCGTCGGCAATTCTGCACAGCGACAGCACCTCGAGATGCGCGGCGCCGAGCGCGGCGCGATTTTCCTCGGGGGAGCGATCGCGCGCGAGCGCAACCTCCAGCCCCGTGCGCAGCACCGCCAGCGGCGTCCGCAGTTCATGCGCGGCGTCGGACGCGAACCTGCGCTCGGTAGCGGACGAGCGTTCCAGACGCTCCAGCAGCGCATTGATGACGGCGGTGAGGCGCGCGACTTCGTCAGCGACCGGCGGGACCGTGAGGCGCGAGCTTAAGTTTGCCGGCCCGATCGCGTCGAGTTCCGCGGTCACGGATTCAATCGGCCGCAGCGCGCGGCCGGCCAGCAAGTATCCTCCGCCGACGCACAGCAGCAGCACCATTGGCAGCATCAGCAGCAGCAGGTTGCGAAGGCTGTCAACCGATTCCAGAACCAGGCGCGCCTGCACCCCGCTTTGCAGATACGCGAGCGCGCCGTCGTACAACATAGGGACGACGGCGAACCTGGAGTCGCGGTTGCCGACGATCGCCGGGTGCGTCGGGAGGCGCGGGTCGAACGGTGGCGGTAGCGTGTGGACATCGCCGTAGTTTACAACCTCGCCATGCGCCGTAATGATTCGCACGCGCCGGCCGGGCCCAATATCCGTCTCGAGGCTAAGCCGCTGCAGGATCCCGGGGGCGCTCGACGGGCCGCTGCGCTGGATTTGATCGGCCGTGGTTTGCGCCTCTTCCAGCAGCGCCGCATCGAGGCCGCTCCATTGCTGGCGTTCGAAGAGTTCCAGCACTGCGATGGCCGCGGCGAGCAGGATGGCAGCCAGCACCGCGGCCCAGTAAATCGTCAGCCTGAGTCTGATCGTCATTGGCGGGCGGCGCGCGGCAAGGGCAACGCGCGGAGTCATTGCGCGCGCATCGTGTATCCGGCTCCGCGCACGGTGACTATCAGCGAGCGATCGGCGCGCGGATCGATCTTCTGGCGCAGCCGATTGACGAATACTTCGATCAGGTTGGTGAGCGAGTTGTAATCGGAGTCCCAAACCGTCTCCGCGATCATGTCGCGCGTCACCACCTGCCCGGCGTTTCGCATCAGCAATTCGAGCAGCATCTTTTCCTTGGGCGACAGGTTCAGGTTGTGCTCGCCGATTTTCGCGCGCCGCTTGACCGTGTCGAACTCCAGCTCGCCGACTTTGAGGATCGGAGATGCCGGCGTGCGCGGACGGCGCGCCAGCGCCTTGATCCTGGCCACCAGCTCGGCAAACGCGAAGGGCTTGGTCAAATAGTCGTCGCCGCCGCTGTCGAGTCCGGCCACGCGTTCTTCGAGCGTTCCGCGCGCGGTCAGGATCAGCACCGGGGTCTGGTTGCCGGCGGCGCGCAGCTCGCGCAGCAGCTCGAGTCCGCCCTTTGCGGGCAACCCGAGGTCCAGCACGATCAGATCGAGCGCGCTGCGTGCGATGATCGCTTCGGCCGCCTCCGCACTTGCGGCGATCTCGACCGTGAAGTCTTCCTCGACGAGTCCCTGCTTTACCGCATTGGCCAGCCGGGCTTCGTCCTCGATCAGCAGGATGCGCAGCGCCGTCATACCCTCCGATGCTGGCACGGCGGCGCATCCAAAAAAAGCGATGCGGCCACTCCGCCGATGGGCGGCCGCGTCATCAGCGGGTCAATACGATCCAGTTCCGGTACAGCCCGGGAACTTGAACGACGCTATCCGCGTCTGCCAGCTCGGCGCCGGCGCCGTTTTCGGGATGTATTCGGTCGTGTACCAGAAGGTGCAGTCGTCAATGGGATCGATCGACAGCGCGCTGTAATCGCCCCATCGCTCCAACTTACGCTGCGAGCCTTTGCCGGCCATGATGATGCCCTCGGATTCCATGGTTCCAGCCGAATCGCCGGGAGTGCGGCCGGTGTATGCGATGTGCGGATGGATTCCCGGTCCCGAGAGGCTATAACCGATTCCAATATCGCCGGCGAAGTCCATCCCGATGCTGGCCATCCAGCGCCAGCGCTCGTCGGGGGCGTAAGTACCTTGTTGATAGATGCTCGGGGTGGTCGACAGTCCCCGGATCTCATACCATCGCAGCGCCGCGCCGATCGCCTTTTTCTTCTCGACTACGCGGGCCACCGTGTGAGTCGCCACCAGAGCCTCGTGATCTCCGAAGTTCCGATAGGCCGCGCGGTACATCATCCGGTCCGAGATTTCGTCCAGCTTCATCGCAATGCCGGCCTGCGGAACGCATCCCGGCCCGTCCTCAGAGTTGCCATGCTTGATCGGTTTCGGTTCAACCTCCTTGCACGCGGGAGTGAAGGACTGCACCGGAAGGGCGAGTGGGCCATTGAGATTCGCATTGGCAGGATTGGTGAAGTCCGCGTGCAACGACCAGATGTTCAACAAGTTGCTGCCGTACGTCAGGAAATAGTTGCGCGACCCGGGAGGAGGTGCGGAGACGCCGTCCCAATCCGATGGCGCCGCTCCGAACAGGGCAACATTATCGAAACACTCCTGCGTGGCCGTCGAACCAGCCAGCATCGCGGTGCGGTCAAACGCGCACACTCGGCCTCCGAGCGCGGTGTCGCCGTTGAACATGTTGAACGAGAAATAGTAGCCGTCGGGCCATACACCCATATGCGGATAATCGGCGAAATTCGGGCCCATCGCGAACGCATACCGGTAGTACTGCCCGGTGGCGTCGTCGGTGACCGAGACCGCCACGCACTCCAGGTAGGGCGCTGTGTTCGTGAACTGGCTCAGCACCCAGCGTTTTGCCTGCTTGTCGTAATTCACGATCGGGTCGCCGTCGTTTCTAAGCTCGCAATCCCCGCCGAAGTCGAACCAGAGCGCGTTCCCATTGAGCGGGCTCATCAGCATCTTCCCGGTGCTCTTGTCAAACACGGTAAACGAGGTGTTGACCCATTGGACGTACTGGGTCAATCCAGCCGCACCGGTAGTATCTGGCGGTGTTGAATCCGGTTGGAAGCCGACGCTATTCACCCCGAGGCCGTCGAAGTTCACTCCGATAGGGGCAGCCAACGGAATGCTGGCGCTGGACTGCAATGCTCCATCTGATTGAAGCCCACCCGGCGGCAGCGGAAGGCGGTGTAACGGCATAATCCTGGGCGTGGCTTGACCCGTGACTGTCGTCGCGTTCAGCGTGCGCAACGGCGGTGAAACGTCGTGTTGCACCTCAGCCGCGATAAGCCGCGCCGGCGGCGAGACCTCCCCAGCTTGGCTCGGAGCCGCGGAGCCGGCAGCCGCCAGAACAAGTACGAGGCTTCTCACAGATCTTCTTCCCCACAACGATCGTGAGTTGAACATCGATTCTCCCCCTTTCCTTAGAAGCTTAGGTGCCAGCCGGAATTTCCGCTTTCAATCCTAATTCAGGCTCGCGCCGATGACAATTGGACTGGTATCGACAACAAGCAGTTTGCAAACGCGAAGTGCCCTTCAGCATGCAGCCAAAAAAGCCGCGGCGTGATCAGGCGCAATCTTACGCGGGATGACCGGTTTGCGGCGCTTATGGCGCGATTACGTATCTTATCAGTTTATCTTGATGGCAGCGCGATTTTAGTCTGCTGCAACGAATTTACTTGTCTTAAGACGGGCGCGATGGTATCCAATGTTCCTCCCACGGCTTGCAATGCTTGGAGTGGCGGACGGGAGTTAAAGCACGTTCGTACGCTGAATCAGACAATAGGCGCGCCGTCGGCGACGCTTCAGACGGAGGAACATTAATGACGGTTGGCAATTCCGGCGTTTCGATCCGCGCGCGGTTGACGATTGCGGCGGTATCGCTAGGGGCGGTCGCGATTGTGGCCTTCGTGGTCCTCAAGTTTGGAGTGCGAATCGGCGGGGCGCAGCAGAACCCGGGGGAACTTCGCAAGGAAGCGTTGGACAAGATCGCCGGGATGCCGCTGTATTTCGAAGCGAACCACGGGCAGGCCGATCCCGGGCGTGCGCTATCTCGCGCGCAGCGGACGGTACTCGCTGTTTCTGACTGACGACGCGGCCGTGTTCTCCTTGATCGGCGGCGAGATGCATAAGGGCCCGATCCCGCAAGGATTCATACCCAACAGCGATGGCGAAACCAAGCTCACCGAGTCCGCGGTGCGGGTACGCCTGGTCGGCGCGAATCCGCATCCTGAAGTGGTAGGACTGGAGCCGCTGCCGGGGCGGGTGAACTACCTTATCGGAGCCGATAAGTCCAAGTGGCATACGAACATACCGACCTTCGGGCGGGTGAAGTTCGCGGGCGTTTATCCGGGGATCGATCTGGTCTATTACGGCAACCCCGACGCGCTGGAATATGATCTCATCGCGGCGCCCGGTGCGGATGCGTCGAAGATCAAGTTTGCAATCGAAGGCCCGGCCACGGCCACCGCCGACGCGGACGGCAATATTCAGATCGAGACGGCCTCGGGCAGGATCACGATGCGCAAGCCGCGCGTCTATCAAGAGGGGGTCGCTGGCCGCGAGACGCCGATCGGCGGCGGGTACCGGATCGCTAAGGACGGTACCATCGAGGGCGGTGTGCCGCGGCGCGAGGTCGCGATCCGGCTGGCGCAATACGATCATTCGCGGACGCTGGTAATCGACCCGGTGGTCGCGACGATCCCGTACTCGACCTACTACGGAGGGCACGCGTCGAGCACCGGCCCGGTCAACCTGGAGCAATTCGGCGGACTTATTCAGAGCAGCAGCCTGAAGGTGGCGGACGTCGGATTTGACGTTGCGCTCGATCCAAGCGGGAATGCCTATGTGGTGGGTACCGCCTACTCGAACGATTTGTCGATTACGCCGGGAGCCTTGCAGGCATCGCTGGCGGGGGCGAATTCGCCGCCCAAGCAGAATCCCAATGTCTTCATCGCGAAGTTCAACACCGCGCTAAGCGGCGGCAATTCCCTGGTTTACGCGACCTATCTAGGGGCGGCCGGCGATACGGTCGTCGCTGACGCGGGCCATGGCGACGGCGACCTGGGCTTCGGCATCGACGTGGACGGCGATGGCGAGGCGTTCGTGGGCGGACAGACTTATTCAGCGGGAACGACTTTCCCGGGAACCAGTTCGTGCGGCGCGTGGGGCAAGACCAATAACCAGGGCGCACCCTCGACCAACGTCGGCTTCGTGAGCGAACTCAATGCGGCGGGCAACGGGCTGGTCTACTCCTGCTACATCGACGGTTCCGAGAACGCGACGGTGGCGCGCGTGAAGCTGCTTAAGGGTTTCACCTGCTCGACGAACTGCGAAGCCTATATCGTAGGCTCGACCCAAAGCACCGCAGCCGACGGCTTCCCGGTGACGAGCAATGCGGCGCAAACAAACCTGGCGACCGGGGAGGGCGGCAAGAGCAACGCGTTTTTCGGCGTGATCGCCGCTGACGCATCCTCACTGGTGTACATGACGTACTACGGCGGAACCGGCAACGGGACCAATGCCGACGCCGGCCTTGGCTTGGTGGTAACCAAAACCGGCGACGCAGCCATCACCGGCGCGACCTATTCGAACAATTTGACGACGGTGAATCCGGCGGTGAGCACGTACAACGGCGCCGCAAATGCGACCAGCGACGTTTTCGTCGCCGCGTTCAATCCGGCGCTCTCGGGCGCCTCTTCGCTCCTCTATGCGACGTACTTGGGCGGCAGCGGCGCGGTCCTCAGCATCCCCTCTACCAGCGGGTTCGCGCTCGGCGACTTCGGTACTGGAATCCAGCACGAGAGCGGCATGCTTTATGTGACTGGGGTAACCGCCTCAACCAACTTTCAGGTGCCGGGTCCGGCGCAGGTGAATCCGCCGTACCAATCCACCAACCTGGCGGCCACAGCCCAAGGGCCGATCGGAACGGCCGCATTCGTCGTTGAACTCAATCCCACCCTGTCGGGACTCAATCAGATTGTCTATTCGACCTATCTGGGTGGAAGCGGCTTCGGCATCTCGGTTCCGTTCTTTGGACACGTGGGCGGGACCGGAGATTTCGGGGTCGATCTAGACGAAAACGGCGGCATCGTGTACCTGACCGGCGCGGCTACCTCCAGCAGCACCTTGAGCAGCACGCACGCGACCGACGTTGCATTTCCGACGACGGCTAATGCGGTCCAGACCGCCAACAACAGCAGCGGCGTCACCATTCTAACCTCGCCGACAACGGTGAAAATTCCAGTTACCGCCTTCGTCACCGCCTTGGATACTACGCAGTCGGTGGCGGCGAACCAGCTCGTGTTTTCGACCCTGTTCGGCGGCCACGGAACGGCGGACGTCGCGGGCGGAATCGCGTTTGATGCCGCCAACACCCATAACATCTACGTAGGCGGACTGACCTTTTCTTCGGATTTTCCGATCACTTCAAACGGGTTCCAGTTTGCCAACGAAGCGACCGCAAAAAGCGCCACCAATGCGTTCCTGACGGAGTTCAACCCGAGCGGCAACACCGCTCCGACGCCGTTCGTGACGCCGACGCCGACCGCAACTGCGACCGGCGCGACCGCGACGCCGACCAGGACTGCAACATCGACGGCAACGGCAACCGCGACCGCTACCGGCGGCACACCGACTGCCACCCCGACTGCGACTGCGACCGCAACCAGGACTGCAACTCCGACGGTGACCGCGACTGCGACTGGTGGCACACCAACGGCGACGCCCACCTCGACTGCGACGGCAACGTCAACGCCGACTGCAACCGGAACCGCTACCGCGACCAAGACGGCGACGGCGACGCCCACATCGACTGCGACGGCTACCGCGACGGCAACTGCGACGGCTACCGCGACGGCGACTGCGACCGCCACACCAACTGCAACGCCGACACCCGTCGCTGCGAAGCTGAAGATTTCGCCCAAATCGCTGAACTTCGGCAAAACGACCAAGGTCAGTTCGGTCAGCAAGCCCAAGAAGGTAACGATCAAGAACGCGAGCTCCAAGAAATCCGCAATTTCGGTATCGATCACCGGCGAGACGGCTCCCCCGCCATTCACGGTCACGAGCGGATGCGCCACAACGTTGGCGCCGGGCAAGAGTTGTAAAGTTTCGGTGACGTTCAGTCCGACGAATACCACGCCGCAAAGCGCAAATTTGACCATCAACGACAACGCGGCGGGTGCACCGCAGGAGGTCCCGCTGTCGGGTACCGGCAAGGCGCCGAAGAAATAGACGGATGGAAGACAAAACGGTCCTCTACGAGAAGCACGGCCGCGTTGCCAAGGTCATCCTCAACCGCCCGCGCTACAAGAACGCGCAGTCGCGCCGATTGCTCGAGGAAATGGATGGCGCCTTCGCTACCGCCAACGCCGACGACGACGTCCGCGTGATCATTCTATCCGGCGCGGGCGATAATTTCTCTTCCGGCCACGACCTCGGCACGCCCGAAGAAAAAGAGGACTTGGAGCGCCGTCCGTTTCCCAAGGGCGTGCGCGGCGAGTACGCCCGCTCGCGCCAGATATACCTCGACAACACGCTGCGATGGCGCGATCTGGACAAGCCCACCATCGCGCAGGTGCAGGGCCTGTGCATCTTCGGCGGATGGATGTTCGCGGCCGCGATGGATCTGGTCGTTGCTTCCGACGACGCCAGGTTCCTGCCCGCGCTCTTGCAGTACTTCTCGATTCCGTGGGATATGCCCCCGCGCAAGGCCAAGGAAATCCTCTTTCAGAGCCGCTTCATCGATGCCGCCGAGGCCTGCCGCCTCGGCTTCGTCAACATGGTCGTGCCACGCGCCGCGCTCGAGGCCGAAACGATGGCGCTGGCGAATCGAATCGCCGAGAGCGATCGCTTCACGCTGCGCATGGTCAAGTGGGCGGTCAATTCCGCGCAGGACGCGATGGGCTTCAGCACCGCGATTCGCAACGCTCATTCGCATCACATGGTGCTGGGCATCACCAGTTTCATTGCGGCGAAGATGGAAGGAAAGGAACTTCCCAAGCGGATGCCCGGGGTCGATCAGGCGCTCAAGAAAGTAAAAAAGTAGGCCGTCAAATTTGATTTGGCCGTTCGGCCAGCGCTATCGCGCTAGCTGGCCCGCCGGCTGCGAAATTGTTAGACTGAACCGTCACTGGAGCGAGGAGTCAGGTCCTCGCTCAGGGGGATTCGTGGAACTGACGCGGCGTGGATTTCTGAGAATTGGCGCGATTGCCGCTGCACAACTGGTTGTGCCTGCGGTCGCGATAGCGCGCACCGCGGTCCCGTTTGGGCGCCGCTCGCTCAAGTTCTACAATCTGCACACCGGCGAAAGTCTGAGTACCACTTACTGGCAGGATGGTCGGTACGTTGCCGGCGAGCTCGATCGCGTCAATTACATCCTGCGCGATTTCCGCGCCAACGAAGTAAAGCCGATCGATCCCGCGCTGCTCGATCTGCTGGTGCGAGTCCAGCATCGACTGGACACCGCCGAGCCATACCACGTGATTTCGGGATACCGCTCGCCGGTGACCAATGCGATGCTCCATGCGAACAGCGAGGGCGTCGCCGTGCACAGCCTCCATCTCCAGGGCAAGGCGATCGATATCAGCGTGCCGGGGCGGAGCCTCGCGCAGCTTCGCGGCGCTGCGCTCGCGCAGCAGACCGGCGGAGTCGGCTACTACCCGCGCACCGGATTCGTTCACGTCGATACCGGGCGCGTCCGCTTCTGGTAGCCCCCGCGCGCCGGCCCGCCGCGTTCAATATGCGGCGTCGAGAATCGCGATCAACTGCTCGAGTGTCACGTCGGCGCCGACTGTGTTCGCCCGCTTCACCTCTTCGAGCACTGTTCCCGCGATTCGTGAAATTTCCTCGCGCGGCACCGCTACGTCCCGAAGCCGCGTCGGCACCTCGAACTTGGCGATGAACCTGGCCGCGCGATCGGCGCATTCCATCGCCGCCGAGTGTGGACTGCGCGCGTCGAAGCGCACGCCGAATCCTTCCGCGATCGGCCCGAAGCGATCTGCGGCGACGCCGGCCATGAAGCGCATCACATGTGGGAGCGTGATGCATGAGGTGACGCCGTGCGGGACGTTCCACATCGGGCCGATCTGATGCCCCAGTGCGTGCGAGATTCCGCCGCGAGTGTTCATCATCCCGAAAATCGAGAGCCACGCGGCAAGCTGGCATTGAACGCGATGCTCGAGTTCGTCTTCGCCTTGCGTTTGCAGTGACGGCAACAGGTGCTCCGTCAGGAGCGCAATTGCCCGCGCCGCGAGCGTGTCGGTAACAATCTGGTGGCGCGTCGAGTACGAACCCTCGACTGCGTGATCGAGCGCCCGCATCCCGGTCGAGGCCCACAGCCATGCGGGCGTTTCGACCGTCAGCGCCGGATCGAGGATGACCACCCTGGCCTGCAGGCGCGGGTCGGCAACCCCGCCTTTCACCCGGGTCGATTCGTCGGTGACGCCGCCCCCCGGCGTGAACTCGCCGGCCGACAACGTGGTCGGCATCGCGATGTGCAGAATCTCGCGGCCGCCTGCCGTCTCCTTTGCCGCCGCGCTGAAATCTACGATGCGCGAGCCGGCGCGCCCGCCCATCAAATGCCACGCCGCGTTCTTCACGGTGTCGATTGGGCTGCCGCCCCCGAAACTCACCATCGCATCGGCGCCGACGCGGCGCGCCTCCGCCACCAATTCCGCCACCGTATGCGACGGCACATGCTGAGCGGCGCCGGTGAACACTCCCGCAAGTGCGGGACCGGCCGCATCCTTGACCTTGTCGAGCAGTTTCGAGCGGCCGAGCGTCTTGCCGGTTACGATGAGCGCTCGTTTCGCTCCGCGGCGCGCGAGCTCGCGTCCGAGCGATTCGGCCTTGCCGGCGCCGAAGACGACCGTCTCGAGCCGGGTGAAATGGTATTCGCCGGCGGTCTTGTTCAATTTAATCTTTAGTACCGGTTTTCAAGTTAGTCCCGGTCGCACGGGCAAGCGCCGAAGGCTGCGCGGCATGTATCGGCCGCGCGGGATCGGGCATGGAAGTCGCGAAGCGAAGTTGAACCGCCGGGGCGATTAAATCGCCCCGGCGGTTTCGTCATCGAGATAGGCCGGCTAATCGCCGGTGCCGGTGAGGGTCACGTTGTGCGGGCTGGCCGCATCGATGACAGGGTACCCGTGATCAGCGTCGAAGCTGCCGCTCTCAGGGAGCTCGGCGTGAACGTCACCGTGTACGTGCACGGAGTGCCAACTGCCAGCGACTCCGCTGAGCGGGCACCATGGTAACGCCGCTCGCCACCGCGAAGTCGGTAGTCCCGATGACGATATCGCTTATCGTGAGTGCCGCGCCGCCTTTGTTGGTCACGGTGACCGTCTGCGAGTGATGTCGGTTTTCTCCGTCACCGTGCCGAAAGCGAGGCTCGCCGGAGTCACCGTGAGGCGAAGCTCCGGTGCCCGTCAGCTTGACGTTGTGCGGGCTGGCCGTATCGCCGCTACGCCGTGATCTCAAGCGTCGCAGCTTCCGTTAGCGGGCTCGCCGTGAACGTCACCGTGTACGTGCACGATGCGCCGCCATGCCAGCGACCCGCTCAGCGGCACCCATGGAACGCCGCTCGCCACGCGAAGTCGGTAGTCCCGATGACGATTTCGCTTATCGTCAGTGGCGCGCCGCCGTGTTGGTCACGGTGACCGTCTGCGGCGTCGATGCCGTCTTCCCATCACCGTGCCGAAAGCAGGCTCGCCGGAGTCACCGGAGTGGCAAGCTCGCCGCCCGTCAGCTTGAAGTCGGCGGTGCCGATGCTCGCGCCGGTGAGCGTGAGCGACCCTCCGGCGGCATGGGCCCGTGTTGGTCAGCGTGACGTACAACGTCTTGGACGCCGTCTGAATACACGTTTCCGAAGCGTTAACGCCTTCGGTGGACACGGATTCCGGTATCGTTCCGGGTCCCGTCTCAGCGTAATCCGGTTCCGCTCAGGTGACCGGGCGGACCGCCATTGGGGTCTTCCGCAACCAGGATCGAAAGCGTGCCGGTTTCGGTCCCTCGGTGCTGGGCGTAAACGTCACCGCGTAGGTGCAGTTCGACAGAGCCCCCAGCGACCCCGCATGGCAGCGTCGTGCAGCTCCCGCCCGTGAGCTCGAAGTCGCTGGCGCCACTGATGGTCGCGCTGGTCAGCGTGATCGAGCCGGTGGTGGCGTTGTTGGTCACCGTAATGTTCATCGTCTTGGACCCCGTCTGGGCGAACGCTTGCCGAAGCTCAACTTCTTCGCCGACAGGGATTCCGGAACGGTTTCCGCCGTGGTGAATGAAACCTGGTACCCGGACGGACTGGCCGGATCGGGGCTGTCGGTAACCGTCATGGTGGCTGATTCGGTACCCACCGTGGTCGCATCTAGGTCACGATCAGCGAACAAATCGACTTGGCCAACAGCGTCGATGGCGTTGCCAGCGTCAGTGCAGGTGCCGCCCGTGACGCTGAAGTCGCCGGCGTTCGACCCGTATTGAAGGCGGAGGGAGCGCTCAGCAAGACCGACTTGGTCTGATAGTTGTGTCACGGTTATGGTCTTGACGACCTTGGATGCCGACCTTGACGCTGCCGAATGCGTAGCTGGCGGGCATAACCGACATGTCAGCCGTGCCGGTGCCGCTGACGGCCGTAGGTCTGCGGGCAGATGGTGCCGTTGTCGAGTAACGTAAGCGTTATGCGTTGCGCGCGCCCCGAGCGGCTCGGGCGTGAACCCGATCGTGACCGTGCAGGTCCCGCTGTGCGCCACTCCGGTGCCGCTCGACGGGCAGGTCGAGCTGATTTCGGCGAATTCAGCCGGGTTACTCGAGGTCACACCGAGAAGGAACATCGGCTTCGCGCCGGTGTTCTTCAGCGTGATGGTCTTGGTGATGGTGTCGCCGACGGGAGAGCTGGCAAGGGCAAGCGAACCCGGCGCGGTGATGGTCGTCGCCGGCCACGGGAGGGGCCCGGCGGCTGCGCGTAGAGGTTGGGACCGGCGCCGAAGTAGATGCTTGTATTCGCGCCGATCGCCGGCGACGAGTTCACCGCGTCGCCGATCGCGAGCGGCGGCCACTTCTCGGACGGGGGAGTGCCGGTGACGGGAGGGCTGCAGCTGGGGCAGTAGGGGCCGTTGTCGGTTACCGCGTAGACCTGGCCGTAATCGGTGCCGACGATTAGATGGTCCCATCCTCGCCGATCGCGGGCGAGGAATTTACAACTCCGCCGGTCGGGAACGCCCACTTCTCGGTGGCTGAAGCCGCGTGTCGGTTATCGCGTATAGGTTGCCGTCATCGGAGCCGACGTAAATGGTGCCGTCGAGGCCAATCGCGGGCGAGGAAAAAGAGGCATAGTCATCTGGAAATGGAAATTCCCAGCTCTCGAAACCGGTGCTGGCATTTATCGCGTAAACAACGCCGTTGCCATAGGAGCTGAAGTAGATGGTTCCTCCGTTGGCGTTGCCGACCGTCGGCGAGGAGTAAAAATCGGCGCCGGCTGGGAATGTTGTCCACTTCTGCGTGGCGGTGCTTGCCGCCGTCGGTTAGCGCGTAGAGATTGCCGTCATCAGAGGCGACGTAAATGGTCCCATCCGGGCCGATCGCCGGCGACGACTGCACCTCACCGCCAGTCGCGAATGCCCATTTCTGGCTGCCGTCGGAGTTTATCGCGTAGAGGTTGCCGTCATCGGAGCCGACGTAAATGGTCCCGTCGGTGCCGATCGCCGGCGACGATTCCACCGCATCGCCGGTCGTGGTCAGGTACGCCCACTTCGCGTGCCGCCGGGGGTGATCGCGTAGAGATTGCCGTCCAGGGAGCCGACGTAGATGGTGCCGTCGGCGCCGATCGCCGGCGAGGAATAAGTATCGCCACCGCAGGCCGTAAACTCCCACTTCAGAGTGCCGTTGGGATTGTATCGCGTAAAGGTAATAGTCGGCAAAGTAACTGATGCCATTGGCGTCGATCGCCGGTGAGGAGTAGTTGCTGTTATTGCCGACCGAGTGGGACCATTTCGCGGAGCCGCCGCTGCCAGAGCAGGACCACCACTGTACGGGCTCAGACCGGTGTGCTCGGTATTGTAAAGGAACATTGGCCACGGCGATCCGGCTTCTAACCCCGTCGGCGCCTCCGCGTGCGAAACGCTCGGCGTAGCGATGGCAACAATCGCGATCGCGGCGGCGCTCAGCAATAGCGATCGTAGCCAGCCCTTTTGTTCACTTGATCCTTGGATAGTCTTCAAATTTGCTTCTCCGGGGTCTTGAGTCCCCTAATCTTGAATTGTGACGCATCGACGAAGCCGTCACCGCCGCAGCAATCGCCGGCCCAACGAACAGAATCAGGTCGCGCGATGATTTAAGGACCGGTCTTCTGATTCGGATCGAACCCTCCCGACGCAGTTGCCGCACGCGGGCAACAAACACCCCCCCAAACGTTACCATCGCAAGACTTGGACCGTGCGCCGGGGAAGATCGGAATGTTACCCGCGCATATAGAATAGGCCGGCCGCGCCGCATTTTGTCCTTTAATTCATTGGGTTATTCTTCATTGTTGCCGATCGCCATCAGGATCGCCGGTTATTGAAAATCCTCCAATCTGTAGCATTTCACTCAATCTGGGTTGCACGGCTGCACGTCCTTTCAAGGCGATTGCGGGCCGAGTTTCGCCAAATGCTCGCCGGTTTCGGCGTGCGACTCTCGAAAATCGCATTTTGATGGTGAGCGCCGGGACGAGCAGGCATTCAGCGGCTTGAGACGCCGAGGCCCGTCGAGAAGCGGAGGCTCAGCGGGCGAACGCGGGCATCACTTCGTTAGCGAACATCTCGATAGTGTCGGGCGTCATGAAGTTCAGGAAGAAGTAGGTCATGCCAAACTTCTCGATTCGAGCGTCGAGTTCGCGCTTGACGTCGTCGGGAGTGCCGATCAGGACCTGGAGCGACGTACGCACGCTCTCGTTGTTTTCGACTCCAAGCATCTGCGCAGTCGCGGCCGCCATCGCGTCGGCAGTGGCGCGATCCTTGGCCATCAGTACAAATCCTCCGCCGGAGAGCTCCAGTGCGTCGGCGGCGCGGCCCGCGGCTTTCAGGAAGCCGCGAATCATCTCGATCCGCTTCAGCACCTTGCTCCGATCGAACTTGAGCGCGTCGGCGACATCGACGTAGCCCTTGGTTATCGGCGGGTTCAGATTCAGGATGTCGGCCTCGTGCGTCGCGATTTCGAGCACGCGCTTGCCGCCGCCGCCGATCAGGATCGGCGGATGGGGCCGCTGGACGGGCTTGGGATCGCAATAAGCCTTGTCGATTTTGAAGTACGGCCCATGATACGTCGGCTCGTCCTGCGTCCACATCGCCTTGAGCAGCTTGATGCCGTCGCCCATCTGCTCGATGCGTTCGGCGTTCGACGGATAGGGAAAGTTGTAGGCGTCGTATTCTTCCCTGAACCAGCCGGCGCCGAGCCCGGCGATAAAGCGGCCGCCGCTCAAGTTATCGAGCGACGCCATCATCTTCGCCAGCAGCGCGGGATTCCGATAGGACATCGAGGTGACCAGCGGCAGCATCTTGACGCGCTTGGTGACCGCTGCGACCGCGCTCAGCATGGTGAAGCATTCATAGTGGGGAGCGCGCGGGTCAGACATCAGCCCGCGCATGAAGAAGTGATCGTCGATCGAAACCGAATAGTATCCCAGATCCTCGGCGCGGCGCGCAGTCGCCAGCATCGCGGCCGGATTGTCATTAGGAAGCCCAACATTAAATTTGATTGGCCGCATGACTGATGCTCCTTGAATTCAGGACATTCTCGCCCGCCACTTTAGACGTTCAGCAGGAATACGGCCAGCGTTGGCGAGGCAGTAGCCGGACTTTGACCGAATTGGGGGCAAGGTTGAGGAGGTAATGCGTTAGAGAGCACAGGGCGGCTAGTTCCAGTTCTTCAACTTCGGCCATAGTTGATCGAGTGTTTCACCACCCTTCGGCTCGCGGCAGAGATAGATGTTGAAGTGCTCCGAGGCCATCGCGTATGGGTTTCCGACGGCGCCGCGCGCTTCGACTCGAGCAAAGTATCGCTCAAGCTGCTCGCGCGGCGTATCGCCGAGCACGATCATGATCTTGCCCGTGTAACCGCGCGGACCCCAATACCAGTAGTTATCATGGCCGCTGATCGCTTTGGGCAGGCCGAGCTTCGGCCCGTAAAAGTCGATCGCCCCTGCCTCGCCGTAGTTTTGCCCGAAGATGGCCGTCTCCGCTCGTTCATCGGCGGGGATGCTGTCATAGACCTTGGCGACCGCCGCAACCATCTCGGGCCATCCCATACGGTCGGCCAATAGCTGTGGCAACTCGCTGGCCTGGCGGTGTTCGATCTTCGGCTGCGAGATGCCAATGAAGCGCGTGTAGCGGAGATACGTTTGCGGCGGCAGCAGGGGCAGCACGACCAGCGCAGTCATCGCGCCGGTCACTGAAAGCAATCCGAGGTACGCCGGGCGCATCCAGCGCCATTGCGGCCGCGCCATCCACCGCTCAATCGCGACGGCGCCGCCGGCCAGCAGCATCGGATAGGCGGGCGCCAGGTAGTAGAACCTGGCCTCTGCAAGCAACAGCGTCGCGAGCGTTACCAGGTATGCCAATCCAAGCGCCCGGTATGGTCTGCCCTGGTCGGTGAAGAGGAAGACCCACAAACCGCAAATCCAGATTGGAAGCGCCACCGGCTGCATCCCGAGGACTTGCAGACCGAAGAACGCGAGCGGGCTTAGAGCAACGTTGCGCCCGTTGCGCTTGATATTGGCGAGCATCTCAAGGTGCGGAAAATGATGCTGAACCATCCAGATCAGATTGGGCAGGAAAATAAGCCCTGCGATCGTCCCGCCGATGAGGAACCATCGGCTGCCCATCAACCGGCGCTCGGGCGTCATCAGCAGACCGGCTATGAGAGCAAAACCGAACATCAGCATCGTGTCCTTGTTCTCGAGACCTATACCGGCTATCACTCCGAACCATATCCAAAGTCTCGTGTCGCCGGTCTTGATCATGCGGATAAGTATCAGCACACAGCCCATCCATAAGAGCGGCTCGACCGAGTTCATCGAGAGATAACTGTCGAAAGCCAGGTAGAACGGCGTCAGCAAAACCGCCACGGCGGCGAGGGCCTGCGCGAATCGTCCGCCGCCTAGCTGCCTGACGATTGCGCCAGTAAGCAGAACAAGTCCGACGCCGGCGAGCGCGGGCAGAAGCCGAATGGCCAGCATCGAATCGCCAAATAACGCGCGCGCAGTCCACGCCTGAAGCGCAGTCAGCGGAGGCATATCGACGTATCCGAAGCTCAGGTGCTCGCCGCAGGCCAGGAAGTAAAGCTCGTCGATGAACAACCCATAGCCGCCGGGGTTAGGCAGGTGCAGTAACAGCTCAAGAGCGCCGATATAGGCGACAATGGCAGGACCGGAGGTGAAGCGGTGTTTACCCGGAGTTTCCGTTTTTAATTCTCCGATTGCAGCTTTCCCGTATAGGCGGGACGGCTCCCCAATTCAAGGTGCCGGGCCGGTTGAGACGCGCGCGGTGGAGGGGAGCGGGCGAGGAAGTTGTGAAGCGAAGTTGAAATGCCGGAGCGATTGATTCGCCCCGGCGGTGGCGTTATCGAAACCGGTGCAGCCCGGCTAGATGCCGGTGCCCGTGAGGCTCGCGGTGTGCGAACTGGACGGATCTCGCGAAATGGCGCCGGCCAACACCGCGCTGCGCGCACCAATCGCGTAGTATTCTCTTGAGTGGGACTTTTCACTGAGAAGACGCTCTTGCTCGTCGAAGTGGATGTTCACGGCCGAGCATGCGATCACCAATCCGACGATCGTGATTGGCACGATCAAGGCAATCGCGATCATGGCCTACGCCCCTAATCGCGTCGCGCCCGGTACGTTAACAGCGACGGCAAAGATCGCGAACGCGGCGATCCGTGCTTTCCGTGCGTACTTGTTCATTTTCTTTTCCTCCACCTCGGCCGAGGACGTCATCTAACAGAACCTATATATGTAATACCTCCAAGTCTACAATTAAGTACATCTCTCTTTCTCCCCGCTAAGGTGCCGGGGTTACCCCTGCCCCGGAAGTGCGAAACCCATGGCGGGTTTCACCAAAATTAGGTTCTCCACTCTGTCGTGAGTGCGGCGGCAAGGCTTGATGATCACAATCGTGCCGTCGGCAGACAGCCACTTGCAAGCGTGGAAGCGGGCGAAGGCAGGCTGGAACAAGCGCGGTGGAGGGGAGCGGGCGAGGAAGTTGCGAAGCGAAGTTGAAACGCCGGAGCGATTAATTCGCCCCGGCGGTGGCGTTATCGAAATCGGTGCAGCCCGGCTAGATGCCGGTGCCCGTGAGGCTCGCGGTGTGCGAACTGGACGGATCTCGCGAAATGGCGCCGGCCAACGCCGCGCTGCGCGTACCAATCGCGTAGTATTCTCTTGAGGTGGGACTTTTCACTGAGAAGACGCTCTTGCTCGTCGAAGTGGATGTTCACGGCCGAGCATGCGATCACCAATCCGACGATCGTGATTGGCACGATCAAGGCAATCGCGATCATGGCCTACGCCCCTAATCGCGTGCGCCCGGGCGTCCGCGACGGCAAAAACCGCGAGCGCGGCGATCCGTGCTTTCCGTGCGTACTTGTTCATTTTCTTTTCCTCCACCTCGGCCGAGGACATCATCTAATAGAACCTATGACAGGCTAATACCTCCAAGGTCTGCAATTAAGAACATCTTATATTAATCGGCAGCCTAATACAAGACATATTTTAGCACGGACCGGAGATCGTCTTTGTCGACTCGCGTTACGGGGCAGTGAACGTTTAGGTGGGGGGAGGGGGGTCAGGGCTTGATTATCACAACCGTGCCGTCGGGGAGGAGGCGCTTCAGTTCTTCGACATCTTCGTCGTCCACCGAGATGCATCCCGTGGTCCAGTTGATGTTGCCTTTGTTCAGCAGCGGCTCGTCGGAGCCATGGATTCCGATTTTGCCGCCCACGCCAAGCGGATGGCCGTCCTCGGTCGGCACCGCGCCGCCGTCGCGCAGTTGCTCGTAGCGGCGGCGGTCGAGCAGGTTTGGGTAGTTCAGGGTCAGAAACCAATCCCAGCGGCGGCTCGGATGCTTCTCGACGATTGTGTAAACGCCTTCGGGGGTGCGGCGGTCGCCTTCCCAGAGTTTCGTGCCCGGCTCGAAGGCGCGTCCGAACACGGCGTGGTAGTTCTTAAACATCCGGCCCTTGTAATAGAGGATGAGCTGGTGGCGCTTTTTGAAGATCGACACCGACCAACTGAGCGGGTCCATGAAAGAAATGTCGCGCGTCGCTTTGAAGAGAAGTTGGCCCGGGGTCGGCACGCGATCGGTGCGGACGCCGTCGATTTTCACCTGCGCGAGGGGAGTCGGCGTCGCGGTCGGGGTCGGGGTGAGAGTGGCGCGCGGGTCGGGCGTCGGCATCCCCGGATCGACATATTTCATTTTCAGCTCGGTCGGATCGTAGGGCGGAGGCGGCGGCATCGTTCCCAATCTCTCCGCATCGCCGGCCGTGACGGGCTCGCCCTGCGACATGATCGCCGCTGAGGATTCGGCGCGAGCGGGCTCGGCGGCAGAGATCACGACTGCGGCGGCAACTGCCAATGCGGCGGCGATCGATCCAACAATCCGGCCCATCAACTCCAGCAAACCTCCAGCATCGCGGTCACAATGTCTATTTTGGGAACGCTTGGTGTGTAGATCAATCGCAAGGCCGGGTCAATCTGCGGCGCTTGCGCTTTGACGATCGGCGAAATCGTCTGATAGCATCCGCGCGCAGAGAGAACTGGATGGCAATCGAACGGAACGAACTGCGGCGGGTGATGGGTCACTTCGCGACCGGGGTAACCGTGATCACATCGCGGCGCAGCTCGGGCGAGCTGCACGGCCTGACCGCCAACGCGTTTACATCGGTCTCGCTGGCGCCGGCGCTGGCGCTGGTTTGCGTGGACAAGAAGGCGGAGAGCTATCCGTGCTTCGAGGAGAGCAAGATTTTCACCGTCAATGTGCTGGCGCAGGACCAGGAGGGGTTGTCGCGCAAGTTCGCGATCAGCGGCGGCAACAAATTCGAGGGCGTGAGTTACAAGATCGGCGCGAACGGCGCCGCGATCCTCGACGGTGCGCTCGCTTATCTGGAGTGCAAAGTCACCGCCGCGGCCGATGGCGGTGACCATACGATTTATATCGGCGAGGTCGAGCAAGCCGAAACGCCCCGCGAGGGCAAGCCGCTGCTGTTTTTCCGCGGCGGATACCGTGAGCTCGGCGACTAGATCGCCTGCGCCAACGTGAGCATCCCTGCCCGAATCCCCGGAATCAGCGTCTTCCTGCCGTCGCATAACGAGGAAGGCAACGTCGAGCGCGTCGTGCGCTCGTACCTGGCCGAGTTGCCGCGCGTCGCAGACGACTTCGAGGTAATCGTGGTTGATGACGGCAGCCGCGATCGCACCGGCGAAATCGCCGAGCGGCTGGCGGCGGAGGATACGCACGTCAAGGTTGTGCGGCATCCTGTGAACAAAGGCTACGGCGGGGCGGTGATCAGCGGAATTCGGGCCGCGACCAAGCCGTACGTGCTGCTATGCGACGGCGACGGGCAATTCGATCCTTCGGATCTCGAGCGTTTGACCAAATTCGTCCCCGAGTACGACGTGGTTGCCGGGCACCGGGTGCGTCGCGCCGATCCTCTGATTCGCAGAATCAACGGCAAGGCGTGGACGATTCTGGTTCGCCTGCTCCTCGGCATCACGATCAGCGACATCGATTGCGGCTTCAAATTGTTCAAGCGCGAGAAGGTCGAGGGAATGGATTTGCGGGCGCACGGCGCGATGATCTCGACCGAATTAATGGCGCGGTTGGCTGGCCGTAACGCAAAGGTAAAAGAGGTGGACGTGAAGCATCTGCCGCGGCTGACGGGCGAGCAGTCGGGCGCCAATCTCAAGGTGGTCGCGCGGGCATTCAAGGAGCTGATAACGCTCTATCGAGAGCTGAGGGATGAGCGGCGGGCGGGAGGATGAGCGGGGTCGGGGGGCCCGTGAAGGGGGACGGGCGCAGACGCAAAGCGGATAGACGATAGACCGATTGCGTCATCGGGGAGCGCCGGCGGGGCGAAATTAGCTTGCCGATCCGCACAGATATTGCGGTGACCCGATGGCACGGGTATAGCAATAGCCCTAATAGTCATATTGCGGTCCATTACGGGCCGCCCAGATCAAGGAGATCCAAGAGTATGAAGCGCACCCTCTCAGTCCTTTCCGCAGCTTTCTTCGCCGCGGCGTTGGCGATGCCGGCTTTCGCCCAGGATGCACCGCCTGCAGCGCCAGAAGGCGCAGCGGCCGCAGCGGCCCCGGCCGCAGCGGCTCCGGCCGCGGAAGCGTCGCCGGCGGCCAAGAAGAAACATGGCCATCACAAGAAGTCCAAGAGCGCGGCGGCATCTCCGGCGGCTGAGGCCTCCCCGGCCGCGGCGGCTCCTGCAGCCAAACCGTAATCGCTTGGCGGATGATTCGACGGGGCGGCCGCGAGAGACGGCCGCCCTGGTTCGAATCGCTTAAGGCATATCGATCAGCCCGGGGTCGGGGGGCGGAGTTGGCTTTGGCTGCGACGTGCGGCTGAGGCGGCACCCTTCTTCCTCATTCCCGTTTTTCGTTTTTTCGTTTTTTCGCTTTTTCACCGGCTTGCGGCGTCAAAAACGCGCTGCGCGTTTTTTTGTAGCGAAAATTCCTGCTAGCATCGGATCTCTTCCTGCGAGGCCGCGGGAGATAGAATAAGTTGTTGAGCTGTCGCCGTACGAGCATTTGTCTCTTGGTTCTGATCGCGCTGGTACTCCAGTCGCCGATCAGCGCGCGGGCAAGCGCCAAGAGCAGTTCTTACGACGAGCAAGTTTGCGATCCGCTGGCAGATTACTTCCTGGGAATGGAAGATTACCCCGAAGCGATCCGCCGCCATCGGATCGTCATCAACGACGATCCCGCCAACGCGCTGGCGCATTACCATCTGGGGTTCGCGTACGGCGTCGTCGGACAGCATCGCCAGGAACTCGCCGAGTATCAGAAGGCGATCGGTCTTGGCCTCGATGACTGGCAATTGTTCCTGAACCTGGGCCTGCTCTACCTCGAAAGCGGGCAGAATCGCGACGCGACTCAAGTGCTGCGGCTGGCGGCGCTGCTCGGACCGGAACGGCCCGAGACGCATTTCAACCTCGCACTCGCATACGAGCGGCGCGGAGCGCTCGCACAAGCCGAGCAGGAAGCGCTACTGTCGCTGCAAATGGATCCGAGCCAGCCGGACGCGCGCAACACGCTCGGCGCGATCTACGCCGAGGAAGGCAAGTACGTCAGAGCGAGCCAGGAATGGAACGAGCTGGTTGGTGAGATTCCGAACTACGCGCCGGCGCGGACCAACCTGGCGATTTTGCAACACGTCGAAAGCCGCGGCTCGAAGAGCGCGGCCGGCTCAAGCGGTTTCATACGCCTCCCTTGAGCGCGGCGAGCGGCAGGGGGCAGACCGGTGGCGGAATTGGATGGGCGGAGGTGGACAATCGCTAAATTAAAATCTGCAATCTTGTTTGGCTCGGCAGTGATGCTGAGTGCGGCGATCGTGTTCGCGGCGTCGCCCGCGGGTGCGACAGCGCAATCGCGCCGGCATAAGGCGGCCCACTCGAAGCGGACGGCAAGTGCGGCGGGAGCCCCACTGTACAAGGGTGCGCTGCTCGAGGATGCCGACAGCGGCCGGGTGCTGATGGCGTACAACGCCGACATGCAGTGGCCGCCGGCCTCGATGGCCAAGATGATGCTGCTGCTGGTGGCGCAGGAGCAGATCAACGCGGGTCGTTTCAGGCCCGATGACCTGGTCAGGGTTTCCGAACGCTCGGCTCATACCGGCGGCTCGCGGGTCGGGCTCAAGCAGGGCGACGTTTATCCATTGCGCGAGTTGATGAAGGCGGCGCTGGTCAAATCGGCCAACGACGCCGCGGTCGCAGTGGCCGAAAAGATCGGCGGATCGGTCGAGGCGATGGTCCGGATGATGAACGCGCGGGCGCAGGAACTCGGGATGACGCATACGGAGTATCGGACCGTCGATGGGCTGCCGCCGCGTCCGACCCATGACGCCGATCGGACCAACGCCTACGATCTCGCGATGGTGGGCCGCGCGATAATCCGCGAGACCAATCTGCTGATGTGGTCGAGCCAGCAGAAGATAGATTTCGACAACGGCGTCTGCATGCTGAACAACACCAATCATCTGATCGGCCATTTCGAAGGATGCGACGGGCTGAAGACCGGATTCACGTTCCAGGCAGGGTTCAACGTGACCACCACGGCCAAGCGCGGCAACATGCGGCTGATCGCGGTGATTCTGGGCGCGCCGTCGAATCAGCAGCGCTTTGCGCAGGCGGCTAAATTGATGGAGTGGGGCTTTGACCGATTCACCTCGGTGTCGCTGCTCAAGTCGAACCAGCCGCTTCCGGTGCAGGTGCAGGTCAGCTCGGGTCCGCTGATCCAACCGGTGGCGGCGAGCGATCTGAAAGTGGTGGTGCCGAGGGCCGATGCCTCGGCGGTGAAGCTGGTGTACGATATACGGCCGGTAATCGACGGGCCGGTGGCGATGGGAGAATCGCTCGGACGAGTGATCGTGCAGAACCAGGGGCAGGTGATGACGGAAGTGATGGCGATAAGTCCGATCACGTTTGCCGCCCCGCAGACAGGAGCGGGCGAGGCGTACAACGCATCCGCGCCGCCGCCGTATAATCCGAACCAGGAGAACCAATGAAGGTAGCCTCGAAGCAGCGAAATCGGCGCAATCGAAAGCTTGCGCGAAAGAAGAAGAGCGATCCGCATCAGGCGAAGTCACGGCTGCGCAAGATGCGCCGCACGCGGATTCGCGGCAAGTAGTTAGCGCGCGCCGCGACGTGTTTTAGATGGGCGGCCCAATCCGGGGCCGCCCGTTTGTTTGGGATACCGAGAACTTGCGATAATCCGCGGAAGGTTGGCCAGAGCCTTGAAAAGACAGACCTCGGTCAACCGTGCCGTGTTTCACAGGGCTCTGAGAGACAGCTAAACGTCATTGTATTCCGACGTGCATCGGCGTGTCCCAGCCGATCATCTTCCTGAAAGCGTTCGCCGCGTTGCCTGGATTACCGGCGCGAGCGTTCAGAACACCGGCTATCCGATGTTCTCGAAGGTGCTCGTTAAGGGACTTCGGAGTGAGTCGAACCTTGCTTTTGTTCACCAATTGAGGATTTCGCTGCCGCGCGAGCCAGATCAAAAACCTTTCGAGTTCGGAAATGTTGTCTGATCGTCGGTCTTCCGGGCTCAGAAAAAACAAAAGTGCTGTTCCCGACTCTTCTTCAGCCAGCGCGTGCGCATACTTTCTCAATTTATCGTTGGTTAGAGACTCCTTGTACAGCGAGCCTTGTTCTCTACCTTCGTTTTTACCAACGTACCAAGGAATTCCCGCTCCGCGCTGCCGTCGGATTGCGAAGATGTAAGATACCGCCGGCACTCCGCCCTATCGGCCGATGCCGGAGGTTTTGGATTGACCTGCGCTTGTCCACGCAGCGAACGCGAATCGCAGAATCTTCATCGGAGAGATATTTCAGGCGAAGCTTGTAGGGTCCGTTGATTTGGAATGCCACGAGATTTGTCTCTTTATCTATACGAGCGTTCAAACTTTAAGCGTAGGACCTTTATTCGGCAATGGAGCTTTCGACCGGCGGCTTATGATGGGCCGCCTTCGCTCTCACCGCGATTGCTTCCGGCGGCTCCGAGTTTCCGGCTATTCGGCTGTCCGGTGAGCCGAAACGAGTGCAAGAAACTTCACGTCATCATAAAATTCGTAGAGCCAAGCGAGGGCGTGTGGCTGCTGAGAGATAGACGCGTACCAATAACGCATCACACCGCGTCCGATGGAATGACACGGATTTTTCAGGACGGGAGTCACGATCTCCCTTCGAATCCGCTCTCTCTCGGTGGTATCGAGATCGCGCAGGCCGTCTTCCGAGAAAACCACGACCTCGAATCCGTCTGGGATTCGGATCCTTCGGTGGTGCCAATAAAGCCCCCGGGTGATTCGAGCCACGACTCGATCGAGCCGGCTCAGATCGACATCAAATGCAAACCGGCGACCTAGATGAAGGCCCGCCGGCGTTTTAGCTCGCACTTCACGAATGCCTTGGACAAGGTCGCGCGCGAAGCCTCTTTTCTCGGGCATCTGAAGACCGCGAAACACCGAAGAACGAATGCCGACGGCCTCCGGATGACTGCCCGCCTCATCCTTGAACACCATCACAGTCTTGAAATACTCGTCATCACGGGAAGCCCCATTATTGCAGGATGAGCAGCTTGGGACCTTAATTAAATCAGGGGGCCGAGGCTTATCGCAGAGTCCCTGTGGAGGGATGTGGTCATCCGTGAGCCTGCGACTCTTCCCGCAGTAGACGCACGCTCCAACTCGTCGTTTTGACATATCGTTTAGAATAGGGCACGACTTCTCAGTATCACAACTCGAACCTGTGAAATCGCGCACGCGGGTTCGCGGCAAGTAGCTCGCGCGCGCGCCGCGATGAGTTTTCGATGGGCGGCCCAATGCGGGGCCGCCCGTTTGTTTGTGACGCGAAATGTTTCCGGGTGCAGGTGAGGGTGCTGATTTTTCGGTCGAGGGCCAGGGTGAGTTCTTCCGTCCTAATTTCCTCGCCATGTTAGGGCGAGAATGAAGGTGAGGGACAACTCTAATTCCCTCGCCCGTTCGTCGGGAGAGGGATAGGGTGAGGGACCACTGTGCGGCGCGATTGTCTGGTGCGCCGCAAATCTGTAAGGCGAAGCAATGGCGTCGAAACCAGCGCTTACTCGCGATGCCGCTCGCCGACTGAGACGCGAGCAAACTGACGCCGAACAGAGGTTGTGGTCGCGCTTGCGTGGCAGCCAACTCCTGGGATTCAAGTTCCGCCGGCAGTATCCAATCGGACCATTTTTCGCAGATTTCTTTTGCCTGGAAGCGAGGCTCGTTATCGAGCTCGACGGTTCTCAGCACGCTGACCAATTGGACCCGGACAAGCGCCGAACCGAGTTTCTGCACGCTGCGGGATACGCCGTGCTGAGGTTCTGGAACAATGAAGTCATATCCGAGATCGACGAGGTTCTCCAACGGATCGCCGACGCTCTTGAAGAATCACGCTACACCAGAGGACGAAGACCGTAAGATGTGCGGCGCACCAGACAACTGCGCCGCACAGAGGTCCCTCACCCTAACCCTCTCCCGACGAACGGGCGAGGGAACCGGAAGAGAGAGGAAAGAAGTCGCGCGGGACGCGGCGCCCTGACTCGGGCGCGATTGTTGGTAATCGAGCTGCGCGAAATTGACAAAGTGCGCGGCGGCTGCTTACCAATATACGTGCCCCCCGGATCGACAATCTCAGACAGCGGAGAAAGTTTCTGGCCGACGTCTCAGTGATCGCCGTCGTACCGGCGCGGTACGGATCTTCCCGCCTGTCCGCAAAGGCGCTGGCGGAGATCGCGGGAGTGCCGATGGTGGTGCGGGTGTGGCGGCAGGCGTCGAAGGCAAAGTCGGTGGCGCGCGTGATCGTTGCGACCGACGATGAACGGATCGCGGCTCCCGTGCGCGCGGCGGGCGGCGAAGCGATGATGACCTCGGCGGCGCATCAGAGCGGCACCGATCGAATCGCCGAGGTCGCATCCAGGCTCGTCGCCGACGTGTACCTGGGCGTGCAGGGTGATCTGCCGTTCATCGCGCCGGCCGATCTCGACGCGCTGGCGGCGGCGATGCGCTCGGACGCGTCGATTCAAATGGCGACGCTGGCGACGCCGATCGAAGACTGGGCCGAATGGACGAACCCGAACAAGGTGAAGGTCGTGTGCGGCGCGGACGGGAACGCGCTATACTTTTCACGAAGTCCGATTCCACACGCGCGTGACGGCGGGATGCCCAAAGAGGCGCTACGCCATATCGGTGTTTATGCTTACCGGCGCGAGTTCCTCATGAAATTTGCCGCCCTTCCGATGGGTGTGCTGGAGAGCGTGGAAAAGCTCGAGCAGCTGCGCGCGCTGGAGCACGGCTGCACGATCAGAGTGGTTATGTCGGCGGCGCCTTCGATCGAAGTGGATACCGAGGAGGACCTTGCGCGCGCCCGCGCGGCGGCGGCGCAATCAACCGGTTGAGGATGTGGAGGAATTCGACGTGGAGCGGGGAAAGACAAAATTTATATTCGTGACCGGCGGGGTGGTCTCGTCGCTGGGCAAGGGACTGGCGGCGGCGTCGCTGGGGGCGCTGCTCGAAGCGCGCGGGCTCAAGGTCACAATGCTGAAGATGGATCCGTATATCAACGTGGATCCCGGGACGATGAGTCCCACGCAGCACGGGGAAGTATTCGTAACCGACGACGGCACGGAAAGCGATCTCGACCTGGGCCATTACGAGCGCTTCGTGCAGACTCCGATGGGGCGGCGCAACAACTGCACCACCGGCCAGATCTACGACACGGTCATTCAGAATGAACGGCGCGGCGACTACCTGGGCGCGACCGTGCAGGTGATTCCGCATATCACCGACGAGATCAAACGGCGCATCCTGAGCGCCGCCGAGGGCGCGGACCTGATCATCGTGGAAATCGGCGGGACGGTCGGCGATATCGAAAGCCTGCCGTTCCTGGAAGCGATCCGCGAGTTCCGCTGGGACCTCGGCCGCGAAAACGTGCTGTACGTGCACCTGACGCTGGTCCCGTTTATTCCGACCGCGGGCGAGCTCAAGACCAAGCCGACGCAGCACAGCGTCAAAGAGTTGACCGGGCTCGGGATTCAGCCCGACATCCTGCTGTGCCGATGCGATCGCCAACTCGAAAAAAAGCTCAAGGCGAAGATCGCGCACTTCTGCAACGTCGAGGAGAACTGCGTGATCTCGGCGCCGGACGTGCCGACGATCTACGAGGTGCCGCTGCGTTTCCACGACGAGGGTTTCGATCAGCGGGTGTGCGAGAAGCTCAACATCTGGACCGGCGCGCCGAACCTCTCGAAGTGGCGGCGAATCGTCAAGGCCGCGCAAAATCCCAAAGTCACCCTCAACGTCGCGGTGGTCGGCAAGTACGTCAACCTGCAGGATGCGTACAAGAGCCTGCACGAAGCGATCGCGCACGGCGCGATCAGCAATGAGGCCAAGGTCAATATCGACTACGTCGATTCCGAAGAGCTGGAAAAGCAAAACGTCGAGGAGCGGCTGGCGCAGGCGCACGCGATAATCGTTCCCGGCGGCTTTGGCGAGCGCGGGACCGAGGGCATGATTCGCGCGGTCCGCTACGCGCGGGAAAACGGCGTGCCGATTCTCGGCATCTGCTACGGCCTGCACATGATGGTGATCGAGGCGGCGCGCGACCTGCTCGGGCTCAAGCGCGCCAACACCTCCGAGAACGCGCCCGACTCGCCCGACCCCGTGATCGGCATCATGGAGTCGCAGCGGGACGTCTCGAAAAAGGGCGGCACGATGCGGCTGGGCGCGTACCCGTGCATGTTGAAGCCGGGCTCGATAGCGGCGTCGCTGTACCGCAAGGCGCGCATCTCGGAGCGCCATCGCCATCGCTTCGAAGTGAACAACTCGTATCGCGAGCGGCTCGAAAAAGCGGGCTTGGTCGCGACCGGCACTTCGCCCGACGGCACCCTGGTCGAGATAATGGAGCTTAAGGGGCATCCATGGTTTCTCGGCTGCCAGTTCCATCCCGAGCTTAAGTCGCGTCCGCTCGAATGCCATCCGCTGTTCCGCGGCTTGATTCGCGCGGCCGTACAGCGCCGCTCGGAGCTTGCGGTGAAACACCCGAAGGTGCGGGAGCTGAGATCGGTTTCGTGAGCGTAGCCCGGGTCAAAGCCGGCGACGCCGTTTTCGGCGGGCCGGAACTTGTGCTGATCGCGGGTCCATGCGTGATCGAGAGCTACGAATCATGCATCCGCCACGCGACGCGGCTGGCCGATATCGCTCGCCGCGCCAAGCTGCGGCTAGTCTTCAAGTCTTCGTTCGACAAGGCCAATCGCACCAGTCACGACGCGTTTCGCGGCCCCGGCTTAACCAGCGGGCTTGAGATTCTGGCGCGGGTGAAACGCGAGGCGGGGGTCGCGGTGCTGACCGATATCCACGAACCGTCGCAAGCCGCGGCGGCGGCCGAGGTCGTCGATGTGATTCAGATTCCGGCGCTGCTCTCGCGCCAGACGGATCTGATCGAGGCGGCGGCGAAGACCGGATGCGCGGTCAACATCAAGAAGGGCCAGTTCCTCGCCCCGTGGGACATGAAGGCGGTGGTAGCGAAGGCCGAGAGCGCGGGCACGCGGCGAATCATCCTGACCGAGCGCGGGTTTTCGTTCGGCTACAATAATCTCGTCTCGGACATGCGATCGCTGGTGATAATGCGCGGATTTGGCTACCCGGTAGTATTCGACGCGACCCACTCGGTGCAGCTTCCGGGCGCAGGCGCCGGCGGCGAACGCTCGGGCGGTCAGCGCGAATTCGTAGCGCCGCTGGCGCGCGCGGCGGCAGCGGCCGGAATCGACGGAATTTTCATGGAAGTGCACGAGGATCCCGACCGTGCGCTGAGCGACGGCCCCAATTCATATCGGCTCGACGACCTGCCGGCGTTGCTCGATACGCTCAAGCGAATCCATCACCTGTGCCATGAGGCAGACTGATTTGCGCTGACCGGTTTGTATAAGGTCGCGTTCAGTGGCTGTGAGGCAGCGAGCACAGGTTCGCGGGGTTTTGCAAGTATGGTGCCGAAGGGCAGGTTGGTTTACTTGGAAAAAAGCACTTGATAGCGTGAAGTATCGGAGAGATTGAAGTTGGGGCCTAAGCAAATCGCCAGGGCGCTGGCCGGTTTCGGCGCGGCCGCGCTGATTGTCCTGTTGATTGCGACCGTTTGGATCGTGCGCCATCGCTCCGCCGCTCAAGTATTGGAGACGGCAGCCGGGCTGGTCCCCGGAACTCTCCTTCGGGCGCATAATTTCCACTGGACGCAGATGAAAGCCGGCGAGCGGCAATGGGTGCTGACCGCGGGCGAGGCAGACTACTCGGCGGACAAGACCACGATAAAGCTGACCGACGCGGTAGTCACGATGGTCTCGTCGGAGGGCAAGCCGGTGGTGGTCAATTCGCCGCACGCGGATCTGACCTTGAAGGGCAATCACGTGACGCGCGCGTATTTGACCGGAGGCACGATCATCCACTTCGGCGACTACGTTCTCACCACCGATTCGGCGACCTTTATGCCCGACGATGACAAGGTCGAGGCGCCGGGTCTGGTGACGATCATGGGCGATGGGCTGAAGGTGACCGGGGTGGGTCTGAGCGGCCATCCCAAGACGCGCGTCTTCCAGCTTAATACGCAGGTGGAGACGGTAGTCACGCCGAAGAAAGAAAGTGAAAAATCCAAGCAAAGTTAGCCGGGCGTTGCGCATCGCCGCGACTGCGATAATCGCAATCGCGCTCGCATCGCCGGCATGGGCTCAGGATAGCGTCACCGCGCCGATGTCGTCGGCGGGTTCAGGGCCTGCGATGGGTTCGGGGACGGTCGGTAATTCGATCCGCAACGAAGGTGCGAATTCGGCGCCGCCAGCGGCGCCGCTCCCCAAGCCGCCAGCAGCGACGATTCAAGCGGCGATTCGATCAGCGTGACCGGCGGAGTGCCGGGCGCGCCGCCATCTGCGGCCTGCATCGGAAACCGGCGGCACGCAGGCTCAACCGGCCGTGGCGACGGCGCCGGCAGAAGCGCCGGCTCCGGCGCCGGCTGTGGTAGCGGCTCCGGCAGAGGCGCCGGCTGCGGCGCCTGCCATGGCGGTGGTTCCGGCAGAAGCGCCAGCTCCGGCGCCGGCGGTGGCAATCGCACCTGCCGCGGCGCCGTCAATTGCTACGACCACGGCCGCTCCGCGAGCGAGTGCGCCGGAATCAGCGCCAGTAACGACCGCCGCGACAGCTCCACCGGCTGGCGCGATCGCGCCACCGATGACACTCGCGCCGGCGCCGGCGGAGAGCGTCGCGCCCGAAGCGCCGGCGATCCGCGGCGCCACCAGCGATCACTAGCGCGCCGGCAGAGGCTGCGGCGGCGCCAAAGGCGGCCAAGGCGGCGGGCGGCGCCGGCACCAAGCTCGCTTCAAATCCGCCGCAATCAGGCGGTGCGTTCGGGGGGATGCAATTCGGCAACAGCAAGGCTCCGATCGATATAAAATCCGAGCAGATGTCGCTCGATTACCAGAATCATTCGGTCCTGTGGGTCGGAAATGTGCACGCGACCCAGGCGGACGCGCAACTCACCAGCGACCAACTGCGGGTAAACTATCTCGACAAAGACTTCAAACAGATGAAGGACATGGTCGCGGACGGGAACGTTCGGCTCAGTCAGGGCACGCGATGGGCCACCGGCAAGCATGGCGTGATGGACCAGACCAAGCGCACGGTAGTGTTGACCGGCAGTCCGGTCGCGCATGACGGCAACGACCAGATTACCGGCTGCAAGATCACGGTATTTCTGAACACCAACGAGAGCGTGGTCGATTGCGCGCATGCCGTGCTGTTCCCTCATGCGGATGCATCGCCGAGTGCGGGCGCGGCTGCGGGCGCTTCGACTGCGGAGCAATAAGCAACTTTCCGATGGCGCTGGAAGTAAAACTCGGACAGGATCTGCGGCTTCGCCAGCAACTGGTGATGACGCCGCAGCTGCAGCAGGCGATCAAGATTCTGCAGCTTTCGCTCCCGGAACTCGAAGCGACCGTGCAGTCGGAACTCGAACAGAATCCGATGCTGGAGCCGCTCGATCAGAGTCCCGCCGAAGCCGCTTCCGAATCCGAGGTGTCCGAACCCGAAGCCGCCGCCCAAGCCGACGGTGAACCGCTGCCACCCGAGGCCGACGCCGCTGCCAGCACGAATTCCGATGACGACTGGGAAACCGGTTCGCGCGAGGAAAAACCCGCACCCAGCGTCGAGACCGAAGCGCGCGACGCCGCGCTCGAACTCAAGGAATTGAACAATCTCGAAAAGGTCGACTGGCGCGAATATCTGGAGACCTACTCGAACAACTGGCAGGAAAGCGCGCCCCCTGATTCCGACGACGACCATCGAAGCGCGCTCGAAAACACGCCGCTGCGCCGAAGTTCGCTCGAAGACCACCTGATGTGGCAGTTGAGGCTGTCGAACCTGACCGAATCCGACCAGCAGATCGGCGCGACCATCATCTACAATCTCAACGAAGACGGATATCTGGAAACTCCGATCGACGAGCTGGCGGCGCAGCTCGAAGTTGCGCCCGCCGAGGTCGAGCGGGTGCTCGCGCGCGTGCAGCGCTTCGATCCGCCCGGCGTCGCCGCGCGCGATCTTCGTGAATGCCTGCTCACGCAACTGCAGAACCTGGGGATGGAAGAATCGCTGGCGGCGCGAATCGTCAGCAATCACCTGGATTTGCTCGAGAAGCATCGCTACGCCGAAATCGCAAAGGTTCTCGGCGTACCGGTCGAAACAGTCGGGCAGTCGGCCAAAATAATCTCGCTGCTCGAGCCCAAACCGGGACGCGACTACGGCGGCGAAGAGCCGACTTACGTGGTGCCCGACGTTTATATCCACAAGGTTGGCGAGGATTACGTCGTCACGCTCAATCGCGACGCGGTCCCGCGCCTGCGCCTGGCGGGTTACTACCAGCGCGTGCTGAATGACGCCGAGGTTGCGCCCGAGACGCGGGAGTATCTGCAGGAGCGGCTGCGCTCGGCCCGCTGGCTGGTCAAATCGATCTACCAGCGCCAGCAGACGATCTTCAAGGTCGCAACCTCGATCGTGAAATTCCAGCGCGCCTTCTTCGATCACGGCATCAGCCTGCTCAAACCGCTGGTGTTAAAGGACGTCGCCGAAGATATCGGGATGCACGAATCCACGATTAGCCGCGCGACCGCGAACAAGTACGCGCATACTCCGCAGGGAATCTACGAGTTGAAGTTCTTCTTTACCTCGGGGGTGAAGGGCGCCAGCGGCGAGGACGTGAGCGCCGAGACGGTCAAGGAACAGATCCGCGGGATGGTGACGGCGGAGGGTGCGCAAAATCCGCTGTCGGATCAGGCGATTGCGGAGATGCTGCGGGCGCGGCAGATCAATATCGCGCGGCGCACGGTGGCCAAGTATCGGCAGGCGATGGGAATCCCGCCGTCGGCAAATCGCAAACAGATCGGATGACAGGTCCGGACGCAGGCAACGGAAGACGAAAAACGCAAGATGAAAAAAATCGACAAGCAGGGAAAGCGCGGCCGGGCGAAAGCCCGAAAAGTGCGGCGCGCGGCGCGGATCGCGGACGCCCCGGCGACTGAAGTGACGGTGACGTTTCGCCACGTCGAGCCGAGCGAAGCGATCCGGCTGTACGCGGAACGAAAACTCGCGCACGTGGGCAAGTTGATCAAGCGGCCCTGCCAGGCTCACCTGATTCTCACGGTTGACAAATACCGGCAGCACGGCGAAGTTACTGTCAAATCAGGGCGCCTGTCGGTGAGCGCGCAGGAAGAGACCAAGGACCTTTACTCGGTGATCGACCTGCTCGCGGACAAGGTCGGACGCCAACTGAAGAACCATCTGGAAAAATTCAAGGCGAAGAAAGTCAGATCACCCTCGACCGGCGAGGTCCTTAGCGCCAGCGAGGAAACTTGATTCGCGGCAGTCTCGCGCCTGGCCAAGGCGCGGCGGCGAGTTGCATTTGTAATCAGCACGCGGCAGCGGAAACGAATTCAATGCCGCCAGCCGCCGAAGCCATTCGCACCGACCCGCATGTTTCAATTTTGATTTTTCACTTTTTCACTTTTCATTTTTCACGGACCTGGACGACGAGATGAAAATTACCGATATCCTCAGCCCTGATATGGTTGTTGCCGACTTGAAGGGCGCCACCAAGCCCGAGGTCTTGAACGAACTGGCCAAAGCGATCGCCGCCAAGTTCACGGATATCAAGCTCGGCGATCTGAACGCGGTGCTTGCGGAGCGCGAGCGGCTGGGCTCGACGGCGATCGGCGACGGAATCGCAATTCCGCACGGCAAGTTGCGCGGTGTGCCGAAGATAATCGGAGTGTTCGGCCGCCACGCGGATGGAGTCGATTTCGATTCGCTCGACGGCGGCCCGTCGCAACTGTTCTTCGTGCTGGTCGCGCCGGAGGATTCCACCAGCCTGCATCTGAAGGCGCTTGCGCGCGTGTCGCGATTGCTCAAGGAAGGCTCTTTTCGAAGCCGCCTGCTCGCGGCCAAGGACAGCGCCGAGCTGTATTCCCTGATCAAGGAAGAAGATAACAAGTACTGAGACGATCAACCGCGCCCGCCTCGTACCGCGGCACAAAGCCACAGCCCGATGAGCCCGCCTAAGCCACCCCGCCTGATAATAGTTACCGGTGTCTCAGGATCGGGACGCGCATCCGCGATGCGCGTGCTCGAGGACCTCGGCTTCTACTGCGTCGATAATCTCCCGGTTGCGCTGGCGCCCAATGTCGCGATGCTTGCGGCGGGGCTCGATCCCGCGCTACGGGGCGTCGCGCTCGGGGTGGATCCGCGCGAACGGCTGTTCTTCCCGCAATGGCCGCGGGTATTTGCGGAACTTGACGCCGCCGGAATCCATCCCGAAGTAATTTTTCTTGACGCGTCCGACGACGTGCTCACACGCCGCTACTCTGAGAGCCGCCGGCCGCATCCGATGGCTGCAAGCGGAGCGACGGTCGCCGAGAGCATTCGCCGCGAACGTCTCGCGCTGGCCGAGATGCGCGAGCGGGCCGATCGGGTGATCGACACGACCGCGCTCACGGTCCACGAACTGCGCGAGGTGGTCACGGCGGCGGTGCTGGGCGCGCGCGCGGGATCGAGGATGTCGATGTCGATAGTTTCTTTTGGTTACAAGTACGGATTGCCGGTCGGGATGGACGTGGTGCTCGACGTGCGGTTTATTCCGAATCCGTTTTTTGTCCCGGAACTGAGGCTGCTCACCGGGCTGGACCCGCGCGTGCGCGAGTACGTGATGGCGCAGCCGGAGTCGCAGCGCTTTGTCGAGGAGGTCGGCCGTCTTTTTGATTTTCTGATTCCGCTGTATCAGCGCGAAGGCAAGAGTTACCTGACGGTCGGTCTCGGATGCACCGGCGGACGGCATCGCTCGCCGGTGCTCGCGCGCGAG
This sequence comes from Binataceae bacterium (SeqCode), assembly GCA_963722605.1. Taxonomy (GTDB): domain Bacteria; phylum Desulfobacterota; class Binatia; order Binatales; family Binataceae; genus Binatus. Next base: position 400,678 of record CAVRNO010000003.1, read on the forward strand.
CTGATGAAGCGGCTTGAGAGCGCCGGCTTCGAGAGCAGCGTCCGCGACCACGACGTCGCGCGTTAGCCGGCGGCGGCGCGCTCAGTTCATGATGCTGCCGCAATCGACGTTCATCGTCTGACCCGTCATTCCCACTGACGTGTCGGTCGCGAGGAACAGCGCGACACGCGCGACTTCCTCTTCCGTCGCCATCCTGTTCATCGCCGACTGCGCCACGAACTGGCCGCGAATCTGCTCGTACGGCTGCTTGAGCGCTTCGGCCCGCGCGCGCATCACGCGCTCGATTCGTTCGCCCTCGATCGCGCCCGGGCAAATGCAGTTGCATCGGATTCCATGCCGACCCCATTCGCCGGCCACCGTCTGCGTCAGCCCGATCATTGCCCACTTCGCCGCGGCGTATGGCGAGCGCATCGGAAAACCGCGCCGTCCCGCACCGGATGAAATGTTGATGATGTTGCCGGAGCGCTGCTTGTCCATGACCGGGATCACCGCGCGAGTCGCCAGCCACGTTCCGGTCAGGTCGATATCGATCGTCTCCTGCCATTCGGCGAGCGACATCTCGGTGATCCGCTTGGTCGGTCCCGAGATGCCGGCGTTGTTGACGAGAATGTCGATGCGGCCGAAGGCCTTCAGCGTCTCGGCGGCCATTTTGGCGCAGTCGGCTTCCTTGGAAACGTCGGTGCCAAGGTAAATCGCGCGGGCGCCGAGGCGCTCGATTTCAGCGCAGGTCTGCTTCATCGGGTCGAGCGAACGCGCAGCGATTACAATTTTCGCACCGGCTGCCCCGTACTTCAGCGCGATCTGTTTGCCGATTCCGTAGCCGCCGCCGGTTATGATTGCAACTTTATCCGAGAGTTCATTCATGGAAATGGTTTATCCCCTGGCGATTGCGGCAGTTGGCCGCTCGGCCGACTTTAGTAGCATCGTGACGCGCCCACAACGCGCCGTGCGCGAAGCCTTGTCTCAATCCGTTGCCGCCCAATATCATTGAGGGCTCATGGCCGCAGTAAATCCAATCGGGACTCAAGCAGGCAAGCCGAGTGCAAACGGCTCGCGGCTGATGAACGCCGTGAAGATCGCGATAGTCGCGATTCTGATTGGCGGCTCGGTCTGGCTTCTGATTGCGCACTCCGAATGGTTCACCAATCCCGCATTGGTCAAAGCCCAGGTGATTGCGTGGGGCGCGTGGGGGCCGGTCGTTTATATGCTGCTGTACGCGGTGGGGCCGTCGTTCCTGGTGCCCGGCGCGGTAATGACTATCGCGGGCGGACTGGCGTTTGGCACCAAATGGGGATCGGTGTACTCGCTCATCGGCGGAGACGTGGGCGCGCTAGTGGCTTTTGCGGCCGGAAGGTTTCTCGGCAAGTCGTTTGTCGAGCGGGTCGTCGGCGAGCGATTCGAGTCGATGCTGCGCAGAATCGCCAAGCACGGTTTCCAGATAATCCTTTACCTGCGGATGGTCCCCGTGATTCCGTACAACGCGCTGAACCTGCTGGCGGGCGCGTCTCCGATCACGTTTAACGATTACTTCTGGGCGACGATGATCGGCATGATTCCGGGGACGATCCTGTTTGCCTTTCTGGGCGATGCGCTTTGGCATCCGCTCTCGCCGAGGTTCTTCCTCGCGCTGTTGCTGATCGGTGCGTCGGTCGGATGCGGTGAGATCTACCGCCGCTGGTCGCGCGTCAAAATCGACGAGTAGCGATCAAGCGGCCTTCAGCCTTTTGACGCGCCGAAGGCCCGGATTCTTTCGGGCGCGGTAAAGGTCGTACTGCTGCTGCATGTTGAGCCAGCTCTCGGGCGATGAATCGAAAGCGATAGCGAGCCGCAACGCCATCGAGGGGCTGACTCCCGACTTGCCGTTGAGCAGCTCCGACAGAGCCTTGCGCGTGACGCCGAGACTTTTGGCCGCCGCAGTCACAGAAATGCCAAGAGGTTGGAGACACAGTTCGCGGATCACTTCGCCGGGATGCGGCGGATTGTGCATGGTCATTGCGGGACTCGCGCTAGGTGCCGGATTCCCAGCTTGCCAGGTATTTGCGCTGCTCGGCGGTCAGCGTGTCGATCTTGAGGCTCATCGCGGCCAGCTTCACGCCGGCGATTTCCTCCTCGATCTCGACCGGCACCTCATGCACCTTGACCGCGAGCTGCGCGCCCTTTGCCACCCACTCCGACGCCATCGCCTGCGTCGCGAAACTCATGTCCATGACCTGGGCGGGATGCCCTTCGGCGCACGCGAGGTTAACCAGCCGGCCCTCTCCGAGGAGATAGACGATGCGCCCGTTGGACAGATGGTAGGCGTCGATGTTGCGGGTGACGTCGCGTTCGACCTTTTTTGCCGCGTCGTTCAGGTAAGCGACGTCGATCTCGACATCGAAATGGCCCGAGTTGCTCAGAAACGCGCCATCCTTCATCAGGGTGAAGTGCGCGGAAGTTAGGACGTGCTTGTCGCCGGTCGCGGTGATGAAAATATCACCGACTTTCGCCGCCTCGACCATCTTCATCACGCGGAATCCGTCCATCGCGGCTTCCAGCGCGCGTATCGCGTCCACTTCCGTGACGATTACGTCGGCGCCAAGCCCGCGCGCGCGTGACGCGATGCCGCGGCCGCAATAGCCGTAGCCTGCTACCACCACGACCGAGCCCGCGATCAGCACGCCGGTAGCGCGGATGATGCCGTCGAGCGTGGACTGGCCGGTGCCATAACGATTGTCGAACAGATGCTTGGTCTGTGCGTCGTTGACCGCGACCACCGGAATCTTGAGCGCGCCATCCTTGGCCATCGCGCGCAGCCGGATTACTCCCGTGGTCGTTTCCTCCATGCTCGCCTTGACTGCGCCGGCATGGCCGGCGAACTCGGTGTGAAGCAGGCTGACCAGGTCGGCGCCGTCGTCCATCGTGATCGTCGGACGGCGTTCGAGCACGGCGCGCAGATGGCCGTAGTAGGTGTCGCGATCTTCGCCGTGGATGGCAAAGGTGGGAATGCCGTACTGATCGACCAGCGCCGCCGCCACGTCATCCTGCGTCGAGAGCGGGTTGGACGCGCAGGCGAGCACTTCGGCACCGCCCGCCTTCAGCGCGCGCAGCAGGTTGGCCGTCTCGCAGGTGATATGCAGGCATGCGCCGAGCCGCTGGCCCTTGAGCGGCAGTTCCTTGGCGAATCGCTCGCGCAGGCGGCGCAGCACGGGCATCTGCTTGTCGGCCCATTCGATCCGCTTGCGTCCGGCGTCGGCCAGTCCGAGGTCGTGCACGTCGAAGTCGCGGCCGTTTGCTTCGGCGCGGGGTTTGGAGATTGCTTTGAGCTTTCTTGCCGTCGTGGCCATCGTGTTCAAACTCCGAAAGTTTCTGTCTGGTTCAGCAAGGATCGCGGCGCGCTATCGGCTGTGGCCGTCGAGCCCGAACGCGTTGCGCAGAGTCTCGGCCATATCGACCCGCTCCCACGGGAACAACCCGTCGTGCGGGACGCGGCCGAAATGGCCGTAGGCGGCGGTCGGCTGATAGATCGGGCGCTTCAGGTTCAGCGTCTTGATGATTCCGGCGGGCCGGAAATCGAACAGCTCGCGCAGCGTGGTTGAGAGTTTGTTCTGCGGCACGACGCCGGTGTCGAAGGTATCGACCAGGATCGAGACCGGCTCGGCAACGCCGATCGCGTAGGCGACCTGGATTTCGCATTTCGTGGCGAGTCCCGCCGCGACAACATTCTTGGCCACGTGACGCGCCATGTAGCAGGCCGAGCGATCGACCTTGCTCGGGTCCTTGCCCGAGAACGCGCCGCCGCCGTGACGGCCGTAGCCGCCGTAGGTATCGACGATGATTTTGCGCCCGGTGAGTCCGCAATCGCCGTGCGGTCCGCCGATGATGAAGCTGCCGGTGGGATTGACGTGATACACCGTGGAGCGGGTCAGGTACTGTTCGGGAATGGTCTTCTTGATCAATTCCTCGATGATCGACTCGCGGATTCTTTCGTATTTCACGTCAGGCGAATGCTGCGTCGAGATGACTACCGCGGTCACTTCCACCGGGCGGCTGTCGGCGTAGCGCACCGTGACCTGGCTCTTGGAGTCGGGACGCAGAAAATCAAGCTGGCGGGTCTTGCGCAGCTTGGTCAGATTTTCCATCAGCCGATGCGCCATCGCGATCGGCAGCGGCATCGCCTCCGGCGTCTCGTCGCACGCGAAACCGAACATCAGGCCCTGATCGCCGGCGCCCTGTTCCTTGTGCAGCCCTTGCCCCTCGGTGACGCCCTGCGAGATATCGGCCGACTGCGGCTCGATCGCGGTCAGCACCGCGCAACTGTTGCCGTCGAAGCCGACTTCGGTGCTGTTGTACCCGATTTCGATCGCGGTCTGCCGCGCGATTCTCACATAGTCGAGGTGCGCGCGGGTGGTTATCTCGCCGGCCAGGACGATAAGCCCGGTCTTGGCCAGCGACTCGAGCGCGACGCGCGAGTCGGGGTCCTCGGCCAGCAACTCATCCAGAACGGCGTCTGAAATCTGATCGCACATTTTGTCCGGATGGCCTTCGGAGACCGACTCGGACGTGAACAGGAAATCTTTGAGCGGCATTCGCGATTGCTCCTTGAAAAGCGTGGTTTCGAGTGCCCCGTCGCAGACCGGAATTCAACTTATCCGGGCGGGCGCGGGACTGAGGGGTTCAATTGACTTCTATTCCAGAGGGGTCAGCATAGCGCCTGCCGAAAAGCGAAAAAACGGCAGCGCGCCTCAAGATTTTCAAGTAGTGAAGGTATAACTGACCAATCGGACAGAAGCAAGACGGCGCGCAATTGATGCTGTTCGGCCGGCCGGGGCGGATCGAATCGGCCCGCTCATTCCTCGCCGAAGCGATCGTCGAACAGCGTCTGGACGGCTTTGAGAGCCTCGCGCGCGTCGGCTCCTTCGGCACGGACCTTGAGCTTGGAGCCCTGCGCCGCCCCCAGCATCATCAGGCTGGTCATGCTCTTGGCGTTGACCAGATTCTTGCCGCGGCCAATCATCACCTGCGAGGTGAACTTTGCCGCCGTCTGCGCCAGCGCGGATGCGGCCCGCAGATGAAGCCCGAGCCGGTTCTTGACCTCCACGGTCGCCTCCGCCGCATTCACGAGCATTACGATAAAGGTATCGCCGGCTTCGGTAAACAAACGGGCGCGATCAATCCGCTTCCGGAATTGTCTGCACCGTGCGGGCAAGCTCGACGCCCGGCCGCCGCCCGCTCACTTCCTCGCCGGCGTTATAATCCAGCGGGATGAAAAGCACTGACGACATCAGCGCAAGGACTCCCATCACCACAAACGCCGGGGTGAAATCATACACCGAGAGCTGATCCGGGCCGCGCCCGCCGAGACTGATATGGAGCAGCATCGCGCCGATCGCCACGCCCAGGCTCAGGAACAGTTGCTGCGCCATGCTCGCCAGAGTGTTCGCGCTGCTCATCGACGAGTTGGATATGTCGGCATAGGCCAGGCTTCCCAGCGCGGTGAATTGAAGCGAGCGGAAAAATCCTCCGGTCAGCAGAGCCAGCACGATTACGAAATGAGCCGTCGTCGCGCGGAACAGCGCGTAGCTCATCATGATAAAAGCGCTCAGCACTCCGTTGCCGATCAGCACCGAGCGGAAACCGAGCCGCCGGATGATCGGCGGCGCCGTGACCTTCATTAACATCGCGCCCGCGGCGCTGGCGAACGTCAGCAGTCCCGAAGCGAACGGAGTGAGTCCGAACACCAACTGCAGCAGCATCGCCAGCAGGAACGGCAGCGCGCCGATGCCCATCCGAAAAAGTCCGCCGCCCAGCGTGGCCGCAGCGAAGGTCGGGAGTTTCATCAAACCCATGTCGATGATCGGATATTCGATGCGCTGAGCGTGAAGGATGTAGAGCGCCATGCAGATGCCGCCGCCGGCCATCACGCACATGATGACGCCGGCGGGAAGCACGCCGCGGCCGATCGACTCGAAGCTCGCGACCATCCCCGCCAGCCCCAGCCCCGTAAGCAGAAAGCCCCGCCAGTCGAGCGGGAAAACCTTATTCTCGCGGATGTCCGGGATGTACCAGGTGACCAGCGTGATACCCATGCAGCCCGATCGGCACGTTGATAAAGAAAATCCAGCGCCACGAATAATAGGTCACGATGAACCCGCCGATCGGCGGCCCGACCACCGGTCCCAACACTGCGGGCACGGTCAAATAGGACATCGCCGTTACCAGCTCCGACTTGGCCACGGTCTTCAGAACGATCAGGCGGCCGACCGGGACCATCATCGCCCCGCCGAAGCCCTGCAAAACGCGCGCGGCGACCAACTGCGGCAGCGATTGCGACACCCCGCACAGGATCGAACCGAACGTGAAGATCACAATCGCCGTGCGAAACACCGTGCGCGCGCCGTATCGATCCGCCATCCAGCCGCTGATCGGAATAAAAACGGCCAGGCTCAGCAGGTAGGCGGTGATCGCGAGGTTGAGCCTGATCGGATCCTCGCCCAGCGACTTGGCCATCACCGGCAGCGCAGTCGAGATGACCGTCGAGTCGAGCATCTCCATGAACAGCGCGCAGCCGACGATCATCGGCGCCAGGAACTCAAGCGGGGAAATTCTGAACAGCCTCGGACTCATCGGAGCAGCAGACTACGCATCGGCGCCAACTACGTTACGGAAATCAGGGCAACCGGTAAACGGCTTTCTTCGCCGCGACGCGCGGCGCGCGTCAGTTGCCGTTGCGGCCGGATACGCTGCGAACCGCGCCGGCTTCGGCCTCGCCCTTGATCGCCGCGCTGAACAACTCGCGCAGCCGCGATTCGATTTGCGAGTCGCGGGTAGTGCCCTCGCGCCGCCGCCATGCTCGCAGCGGGATCACCGCTTTGGACATGTTGCGATGGCCGCCGGCGCTGCCGATATCGGCGAACAGACTCTTCACCACCTCGCCCGCGTTGTCGCCGCTCATGCCATGGTTGCGCACACTTATCACCAGCTTGCCGCCGAGCTTGCCCGCGACCGCCACCCACCCCACGCCCTCGAACTGCAGGCAGAAGTCCGCCATCTGCACGATCAAGTCGTCACGCTCGACCGGGCCGAGATTAAGCACGACCAGGCGGTCCTTGACCACCATCCGTTTCATCGCGCGCGCCAGGATTTGCGCAAAACTGAGCGGCAGCTCGGGACGATCGATCTGCCGGAGCATACTGTAGTTGGCCAGCGGAACCAGGCGCGTGAACGCCAGCAGGTCGTCGTCGGTCACGCGGCGCGACAACGCCAAAGTGTCGCTGCGAATTCCGTAGAGCAACGCAGTCGCCAGCCGCTCGCTGATTTTTTCGTCAGCCGTGACCAGGTACTCGGTCATGATGGTCGCAGTCGCGCCGTATTTCGTCCGCACGTCCTCGAACGCAGCGGCGCCGCCGGGGTAGCCGGTATGATGATCGATCACGATATCGGCGCGCGGAATTTTCTCGCCGAAGTACGGGGGCTGAACATCGACCATCGCAATCTTGTCGAAGGCGCGCAGCTGCTCCGTATCGGCCGGCTGGATTTCGATCTCCAGCAGATGCTCCATGGTGAGATTTTCCGGCCGCGTCACCGGCTTGAACGCGAACAGCGGCGTGGTCTGCTTGTTGCGCCCGAGCAGCGTGCGCAGCGCCATCGCGCTCGCCATCGCGTCGGGATCGGGATCGTCCTGCAGCACGATCGCAACCCGATCGCCTTCGCCGACCATCGCGCGCAATTCCTTGATTTTCTGCCTGGTGAACGCCTGATCCATAAGATGAAAGGGTCCCCGGTCGCCTCGATCGGCGACGGGTGAGGTCGTTGGTTTAGCCGCGGACAGCTCGAATGCGGGCGTTTGAGGCGCGATCGACTCGAATAACGGGACCGGCGGTCCGAAAATGCAAGCGGTCCTCTGGACCCTGGCGAACCGTGGAAGAATTCATGGGTTGTCCCCGAATACCACAGCGCAAAGAGTTGACGCAATGATATAGAATAACACCCGCCTATGGATTCCACCGATTCCCATTCCAACAAATTTCACTGTGCGATCTGCCGCCGCGAATTCGCCGAGTGGTTGCTCCGCATTTCCGTCGAAGATACCGCGGGCTTTCGCCAGCAGGCCTTTATCTGCGGCAACTGCGCGGTTAAACTGCGGCTCGCCTCGGAAAAAAACCGCGACCTGCAAATCGATCCATGGATACACGAGGCGGTCGCCAGCGTGCTGCGCGGCAAGAATCCCGACAAGCCGGAAAGCTAGCCGGGCTGGTCCAAGGAAGAGATTCAATCGATGGCGGACGCATCGGAACCCGGCCGATCGGATAAGTCAAATTCGCAACCCGGCAACGGCGCCGGCGCGGAACTATGGCCGCATGAAGAAGCTCGGCGGCTGGCGGAGCGCGTCGCGTCCTACGAGCCCGCTCGTCCGGTAATTTTCCAGAGCGGCTTCGGGCCATCGGGATTGCCGCATCTGGGCACGATGGCGGAAATCCTGCGTCCGTCGTTCGTGCGCAAGGCGTTTCATCTCCTAGAGCCGTCGCGGCCGTCGCGGCTGATCGTTTTCATCGACGATCTCGACGGACTGCGCAAAGTGCCGGAGAATGTGCCCAACCGCGAGGCGACCGAGCGCTACTTGGGCATTCCGGTCTCGAAGATCCCCGACCCGTTCGGATGCTGCGCCAGCTTTGCCGATCACATGATCGGGCTGCTCGGCGGATTTCTCGCGCCGGTCGAGGTCGAGTACGAACTCGTGCGCTCGGCCCAGATGTATTCGTCGGGGCGCTTCGACGAGGGACTCAAGCTGATCCTCGAGAAGCACGCGCAGATCACCGCGATCATCGCGCCGACGCTGCGCGAGGAAAATCGCGCGGGATGGTCGCCGTTCATGCCCATTTGTCCCAAATGCGGGCAAGTCGTCGAGCGAACCGTGTCGGCGTACCATCCCGAGCGCGCATCGATCGAATTCGCGTGCGAAAAGAGCGCGGGTGGCACGTCGGGATGCGGTTTTCGCGGCGAGCAATCGGTGCTTGGCGGGATGGCCAAGGTGCAATGGAAGGTCGATTGGGCGCTGCGATGGTACGTGCTCAAGGTAGATTACGAATTGTACGGCAAGGATCTCACCGACTCGGCGCGGCTCTCGGGACAAATTATGCGCGTGCTGGGTGCGCGGCCGCCGCTGGGATTTCCGTTCGAGATGTTTCTCGACGAGCAGGGCCGCAAGGTCTCGAAGTCGGTCGGCCGCGGCGTGACGGTTGACCAGTGGACGCGTTACGCGCCGATCGAGGTGCTCAAATTTTTCCTGCTGCTCAATCCGCGCCGCGCGCGCAAGTTGTTTCTCGAGGCGATTCCGCAATACGTCGACGAATATCTCGATGCGTTGCGCGCCTACGCGGGGGCGTCGGACGAGCAGCGGCGCGAATCGGCGCTCGAATTTGTCATCCAGAGCACCACCCCGAGGCGATTCAACTCCGAGCTCAGCTTCGCGATGATGACCAACGCGGTCGGCGCGCTGGGCACCTCAGACCGCGACCACATCTGGGATTATCTGGTCCGCTATGACGCCTCGATTGCGGGCGACGCGGAAACGGAAAAGATGGCCAGGGCGCTGATGGAATGCGCGCTCAATTTCGCCTACGACTTCATCGTAAAGCAGCCCTACACGCCGTCGGATGCGGAACGCGCGCAGTTGAAAAGTCTCGCGGCGTACCTGCTTGAAAATCAAGGCGCCGGCGCCGAAGAGATCGAAAAGAAGATTTACGATCTCGGCCGCGAAAATTACGACAAGCCCGGCAAGATTTTTCCGCTTCTGTATCGATCGATTCTCGGCCAGGAGCGCGGACCGCGCCTGGGCGCGTTCATCCGGCTTGCAACCCCGGCCCGCATCGTCGAACTGCTCGAAGCAACGATCGCCCGCACTTCCTAGACGAATTCGGCGAACACGGAGTCGGCCATTTCCAGCCCGCGATCGGTCAGCTTGATCCGGCCGCGCTCGCGCATCAGCAACCCGTTGTTGAACAGCGGGGCCGCGACGGTCCCGAAGATGGATTCGAAGCTGCGGCCGAAGCGATCGTGAAAATCGGCGATCGCGAAGCCTTCGCGCAGCCGCAGATTGAGGAACACGAATTCGCCCTGCGCGGCGGCTTCGTCGATAGTTTCAGCGCCGGCCTCCGCGTTCTTGCGCTCTTCGATCGCGGAAAGGTAAAGCGCCGGGAGCTTTTCGTTCCACCATCGCTTTCGCCGGCCGTCGCGCCCGTAGCCCGCCGAGCTATGAGCGCCCGCGCCGATTCCGAGATAGTCCTGGGCGCGCCAATAGGTCAGATTGTGGCGCGCTTCGTGGCCGGGCGCTGCGTAGTTCGATATCTCGTACATCGCGTATCCACGCCGCGGGATTTCTTCGCGCACCGCTTGATACATCGCGGCCTGCTCGTCATTGGTGATCTGTTTGATTCGTCCGCGCTTCAAGTCGGTGAAAAACGAGGTGCCTTGTTCGAAGGTCAGGTTGTAAGCCGAGATGTGATCGGGTTCGAGCGCGGCCGCCGATTCGATGTCGAAGAGAATCTCGGCAATCGTCTGTCCCGGAACCGCGAAGATCAAATCCAGATTGAGCCGATCGAAGCCGGCGCGATGCGCCATCCTCGCAGCCGCACGGGTTTCGGCGGCGCAATGAATCCGGCCGAGAAACTTGAGCGTCGCGGCATTGAACGACTGCGCGCCGAAACTGATTCGATTCACGCCCGCCGCGCGCATCCCGCCGAGTTTCGCCGCGTCCACGGTGCCGGGATTCGCTTCGAGCGTTATCTCTGCGCCGGGTTCGATCCCGCAAACGCGATCGGCGGCGTCGATAATCTCACCGATGGATTTGGGATCGAACAGCGACGGCGTTCCGCCTCCAAAAAAAATTGTCCGGATGCGCCGGCCTGAATACGAGCGCGTGCCCGCCCGGTACTCGAGCTCGGAAATCAGCGCGCGGGTGTATTGCGCCTCCGGCCATGACGACGCCGCGTGCGAATTGAAGTCGCAGTACGGACACTTCGATTGGCACCACGGAATATGGACGTAGAGCGAAAAGCTCACACCACGATTGTAGCGCGCCCCCAACCCCCGCTACTACGCGCCTTTGGCGGTCGCTATACTTCCTGCGTCAGAGGGAACTTGTCCGAAGCCGCACCCAATAGCCAGGATCGCAGCGAACCGCGCGTCGAGCCGCGCCCCGGTCCCGCGAGCGCGAGCGGATCGGGCGCGAGCCATGCCGGCACGATCGCCGCGGGCGTGTTGCTGAGCCGGATCGCCGGTCTCATCCGCGACAGCATCTTCGCGCATTTCCTCGGCGACTCGGCCACCGCCGACGCGTTCAAGGCGGGGTTTCGCATCCCGAACATTTTGCAGAACCTGTTCGGCGAGGGCGTGCTGTCCGCGTCGTTCATCCCGGTTTACGGAAAACTTCTGGGCGAGGGCGACAACGAAACCGCCGACATGCTGGCGTGGGGTGTCGGCGCGATTTTGACGCTCGGCGTTTCGGTGATGGTGGCGATCGGCGTGATGGTGACGCCGTATCTGATCGACGTGATCGCGCCGGGCTTCGAGGGCGACAAGCGCGAGGTGACCATTCAGATCGTGCGCATCCTGTTTCCCGGCGCGGGATTGCTGGTGATGTCGGCGTGGTTTCTCGGCGTGCTCAACAGCCATCACAAATTTTTCGTGTCGTACACCGCGCCGGTAGCGTGGAACGTCGCAATGATCGCGGCGCTGCTCTATTACGGGCCGCGCCGCTCGCAGGACGGGCTTGCGATCGCGATCTCGTGGGGGTCGGTCGCCGGCTCCGCGCTGCAAATCGCGGTGCAGATTCCGCAAACGATGGCGCTGCTGAGAAAGAATCGCATCGACTTCGCGCGCGTCGCCGCGCCGCTTAGGTCCGTGTTCCGCAACTTGACGCCGGTGGTCGTCAGCCGCGGCGTTATCAACCTGAGCGCCTACGTGGACAACGTGCTGGCGAGCCTGCTGCCGACCGGCGCCGTCGCCGCGCTCAACTACGGCCAGTTGCTCTACATGGTGCCGATCAGCCTGTTCGGATATTCGGTGGCCGCGTCGGAGCTGCCCGCGATGTCGCGCGCCGCGGGTGCGATGCCCGAGCAAATGAGCACGATTCTGCGCGCGCGATTGAACCGGGGACTGCGCCAAATCGCGTTCCTGGTGGTGCCGTCATCCGCGGCCTTCCTGATTCTCGGCGACGTGATCGTCGCGATGATTTATCAATCCGGCGCCTTCACCCGCGCCGACGCGGTGTACGTCTGGGCGGTGCTCGCGGGCTCGGGGGTGGGGTTGCTCGCAGCCACGATGGGCCGGTTGTACAATTCGGCGTTCTACGCGCTGTTCGACACCCGCACTCCGCTTCGATTCGCACTGATCCGCGTCGCACTGACGCTGGTGCTCGGATATCTTTGCGCGATCCCGCTACCGCCCATGCTCGGAATCGCGCAGAAGTGGGGCGTTGCCGGACTGACGGTGTCGGCGGGCGCGGCGGGATGGGTCGAGTTTGCGATGCTGCGATGGGCGCTGAACGGGCGTATCGGATGGACCGGGCTCGAGCGTTCGTATCTGGCGAAACTGTGGGCGCTCGCGGTTGGGGCGGGCGCGATTGGGTTCATGCTGAAACTTCGGATGGCGGGATTTGGGCCGCGCGTCCAGGGGCTCACGATTCTTTCGACTTACGGCGGGCTCTATCTGTTCGGCGCCTGGATGCTGGCGATGCCGGAACTCAAGCAAATCACCGGCCAGATCACGCGCCGCTTTTCTCCGCGCGCGGCTTCGAACTCATCCGATCGATAATCGCGCTGGTGGAGCGTCCGCCGAGCAACGGCGCCAGCGCCACCGTTCCTCCGCGCGATTCGACGAACGCCTGGCCGTCAACCAGCTTGCCGCGCCAATCCTCGCCCTTGACCAAGACGTCGGGTTTGACTGCGCGGATAATTTTCTCGGCCCGCGTTTCGTCGAACACAACCACGTAATCAACCGGTTCCAAAGCGGCCAGGATTCGCGCGCGCTCCGCCACCGGATAGATGGGGCGGGTGTCGCCCTTGAGCCGCCGCACGCTGCGATCGCTGTTGAGTCCGACCACCAGCAGGTCGGCCTGCGCGCGCGCAAACGCGAGCATCTGGATATGCCCGGCGTGCAGCAAATCGAAGCATCCGTTGGTGAACGCGATCCGCCGGCCCGCGCGCCGCTCGCGCTCCAGCGCCGGCTTGAGCTCGTCGATCGAATGGATTTTGCGCTCGTAGCTCAAGTGAGCGGGGCTCAGTGCGCGGGCGAGATCCTCGCGCGTGATCACCTCCGCGCCCATCCGGGTCACCTCGATGCTCGCGGCGAGGTTCGCGATGGTCGCCGCCGACGAGAAGCCCAGTCCCGCGATCGAAAACATCCCGAACACGCTCAGCACCACGTCGCCCGCGCCGGTCACGTCGTAAACCTCGCGCGGCGCCGTCGAGATGTAGGTATCCTTGCCGCCGCGTTCCGCCAGATACATCCCGTCGCGGTCGAGCGTTATCAGGCACGCTTCCAGGCCAAGCTTGCGCACCAGGGTTTCGGCCGCTTTGCGCCACGCGCCGCGGTCGGTGAGATGCATCCCGGTGGCGACTTCGGTTTCGTGACGATTGGGCGTGAGCGCGGTGGCGCCGCGATAAATCGAAAAGTCCTCGGTCCTGCGCGGATCGACTATCACCGGGATGCCGCGCGCCCGGCCTCCCTCAATCAGCGCCCGCAAGACGGCGGGAGTCAGCATCCCCTTGTCGATATCCGATATCAGCACGCCGTCGCACCTGCGAAGCTCGGGCTTGAGGCGGGCGATCAGCTCGCGTTCGCGCGCGGGCTTGAGCGGACTGGGGTCTTCCTCATCGACGCGCAACAGTTGCTGGGTCGCGCGATGGGCCGCCTGCACGGAGCCGAGCATCCGGTCCTTGACGATGGTGGGGCGGTCGGGATCGATCAGAATCGAGCGGGTATCGATTCCCAGATCGGCGAAAATCCCGCGCAGCAGGCCGCCGTTGCGATCCGCGCCGACCACGCTGAGCGCGCTCACCTCGGCGCCGAGCGCGCGCAAGTTCGCCATCACGAAGCCCGCGTTGCCCAGCTTCTCCTCGCGGCGCTGCACGCGCAGGATCGGAATCGGCGCTTCGGGCGAGATTCGCGCGACGTCGCCCCACAGATAGCGATCGAGAATTACCTCGCCGGCTACCAGCACGCGCAATGGTTTGAGCGCCGGCAGCCCGTGCTCGTTACGCGCGGAATCAGGGCGAGCGGAAGAGGGCGCTTTGCGTCGAGTCATGATGCGGCATCTTACGCCGCCGCGCCGCCCGCGTTAAACAGCAGGGCTGAGCCCTGCACCCAGTATTAAGGCCGCGCTCCGTTGTCGCGCGCGGCCCCTGCCAACGGCTTAATACTGCGCTGCCGTCGCCACGGCCAGGGGTCACCCCTGAAAAGACGTGGGTCATGCGCCGCGAGGATGCGGATGCGCAAGCCGCCGGTCGAGTTCTTCGAGACTCGGCAGGAACCACACGTCCTTGCCGCGGTTCGACTCGTTCACAAAGGCGCGCAAGGCCGAGCTATCATCCAAATGGCGGGAAATATCGCCGACGATCGCGAGGCGGAGTCTGTAGTTCACGAATTTCTGGATGGTCTCGCCCGCGATGCGCGTTCGCAACCGGAAGAAATCATCGCCAAGGCACTCGACCGGAAGCACGATCAGGGCGGCGCGATGCTCAAAGGCGGCGCCGATGAGATCGACGGCGTCACGATCGCTCCGCAGCCGCGTCTGTTCCGGTGCGAATTCGAGGACGCGCACGCCGTGAAGTTCGTAGGATTTCGCCGGCATCGTTTCGGCCGCGCCCGCTCACCTGATCGCGTAGCCGCCGTCCACGTAAACGATCGATCCGGTTACGAAGTCCGACGCATGCGAGGCCAGAAACACCGCCGCCCCCGCGATCTCCTCGGGCTTGCCGAAGCGGCCGGCCGGAGTGCGCGCGATTATTTCCTCAAACAGCGGCCCGCTCTGCACGACCATCGTCATGTCGGTTTCGATCCATCCCGGCAGGATCGCGTTGACCTGGACGTTGTGCGGCGCCAGCTCGATCGCCATCGTCTTGGTCGTCTGCACCAGCGCGCCCTTGGCCGCGGCGTAAGCGACCAAGCCATGCCCGCCGAACCGTGAATATTCGCTCGCGATGTTGATTATCTTGCCGTGCTTGCTCGCGACCATCGATCGCCCCGCGAGCTGCGAAAGGAAAAAACATGAATTCAGGTTCGTTTCGATCACTCGATCCCAGTCCTCGGCGCTGAAATCCAGCGCGATTCCCACCAGCGCGATTCCGGCGTTGTTGACGAGAATCGAGACCGGACCGAGCTTGCGCTCGACTTCCTCCATCGCCGGGCGCAGCGCTTCGCGCCGCGTCACGTCGAGCTGGATCGCGATCGCGGGGACGCCCGTGCGTTCAAGCTCGGCGAGCACGGCGCGATTCTTCCCTTCATCGCGCGCGAGGATCGCGACCGCGGCGCCGGCCTCGGCCAGGCCGAGTGCGATTCCGCGCCCGATTCCTCCATTTCCGCCGGTAACTACGGCGACCTCGCCGCTCAGATCGAACATCTCCGGACCCGCCATAACGCTTCTCCCACGCGGCAGGGGTGACCCCTGCACTCAAGGTTAAGGCCGCGCTCCGTTGTCGCGCGCGGGCAGTTGGACAGCGCGCGCTCATCGCTTCTATATTGGCGTTTCGGGCCTGCCGCAACCGAAACGCGGTAGGTGAGCTGTAACGGCACCCTCACCCCCGGCGCGAACGCCGTTCCCTCTCCCGCAAGCGAGAGAGGGTTAAAAGGTACTCAGGAGACATAGAGGATGGGACTACGGACGGCTGAACAGTACAAGAGCTCGCTGCGCGACGGGCGCGCGGTGTTTTTCAGGGGCGAACGGGTGGCCGACGTGACCGCGCATCCGGTGATCGGAATCGCAGTCGAGCACGCGGCGATAGACTACCGGATGGCTCACGATCCGAAGTTTCGCGAACTGGCGATCGTGAAAGAGGGCGGCGACGAGTACAGCCGCTACTACCATGTCCCGCAAAACGGCGACGACCTGCTCAAGCGCAGCGCCCTGATCGCGGCCGCGACGCGCGAGGGCGCCACGCTGGTGGTGTTGATCAAGGAAATCGGCACCGACGCGATCCTCGCGCTGCATATTATCGGCGAACGGATGGCGGCTGCGGGCAAGCCCGAGTACCGCGAGCGCATCCGCAAGTACCATCGCTATTGCCGCGACAACGATCTGGCAGTTGCGGTGGCGCAAACCGACGCCAAGGGCGATCGCGCGCTCGGCCCCACGCAGCAGGACCATCCGGACTACTATGTGCGAATCGTCGAGGAGCGCGCCGACGGTATCGTGGTGCGCGGGGCGAAGGTTCACACCAGCGTCGCGACCAATAGCAACGAGGTCATCGTGCTGCCGACCCGCGCGATGCGCGCGGAGGACAAGGCTTACGCCGTCGCGTTCGCGTTGCCGATCAACACGCCGGGACTGAAGCTGCTCGCGTCGCCCCACGGAAGCTCGGCGAAGAATGATTTCGAGCATCCGATCAGCGCGCGGCACAAGATGATGGAGACGCTGACGGTCTTCGACGACGTGTTCGTGCCGCGAGAACGCGTGTTCATGCAAGGCGAGATCGAGTTCGCCGGGCTGCTCGCGCTGACCTTCGTCCGATTCCATCGCTTCACCGCGGTATCGTACAAGCTGCCGCTGCTGGAACTGATGGCGGGCGCGGCCTATGCCGTCGCCGAGGCCAACGGAATCTCGCGCGCGGGCCACGTGCGCGACAAGCTGACCCATCTGGCGGCCTATCACACCACGGTGCGCGGACTTATCGAGCATGCGGCGCGCAGCTGCACGATCGAGGACGGAGTCGCGGTGCCCAATACTCTGCTCACCAACGTCGCTAAGTATCACTTCGCCCACAACTACCATCAGGCGGTGCAAATCGTGCAGGACCTGGCGGGCGGGCTGCTGGTGACCGGTCCCGCGGCTGAAGATCTCAGCAGCGAGGCGACCCGCGCCTACGTGCTCAAATACATGGGCGGCGCAAAGGGCTTCGACGCCGAGGATCGGCTGAGACTGCTGAACCTGATTAGCGATCTTACGTCGTCGGATTTCGGCGGCTACCAGGAAGTGCTCGCGGTGCACGCCGAAGGCGGATTCGAAGCCGAGAAGTTGCAGGCTTATCGCGAGTACGACTTCAAGACGGTGGCCGCCTACGCGCGCAAGCTGTCGGGAATAGATTGAATGCGGAACCCACCGTGGGTGCAGGGGTGACCCCTGCACCCAGTATCAAGGCCGCCCGCCGTTGGCGGGCGCGGCCCCTGCCCACGGCTTAATATTGCGCTGCCGTCGCCACGGCCAAGGGTAACCGCTGCACCTTAGCGTTAAGCGCGAAATGTTGAGGACAACCTTTCGCTCTCAGGGTCGAGGGAGAAGTGGTGGCTCTGTTTTCGTGTCATGCTTTGCGCGTTAATTTCCTCGCCCTGTTAGGGCGAGGATGAAGGTGAGGGTGCAGGTGAGGGTGCAGGTGAGGGTGCAGGTGAGGGTGCAGGAGACGCTGAGCCTCATGTGTCATTCCAGAGCGAAAGTTGCTGTGGCGAAGAATCCCGGATCCGGCATAGCGCAATGGCAGTCAAATTTTTGAGAAGTGGGCAGAAATGGCGCTGCACTGCTGGGGTTTTTACGAAAACGTTTCACGTGAAACATTTTTTAGTTCAGGAGAACGAAACACGAATGGCTCTCCCAGTCCGTCATCCCGACCGAAGCGGAGGGACCCCGGATCCTTTTCTCTGGATCCGGGAATTCTTTAAAAGAAGCCCCATTGGCTCCGGACTCGGGACAGGAAATCGTCAAGTGCCTTTTTCGTCCGTATTGCGACTTCGTAGTCTCCGTCGAAGAAACCAGCTTTAAGCGGCTCCCATTCTGTCGTCAGACGTTCAAGTTCTGACTGGACGACCTTCTCAATCGTGTTTTCGTCATCGTACGAATCTCTGATTGCAAACAGACCAAGCGGCGCCCAATCGCGCGCAGTGGCCTGGACGTAAGACAGTGCTAGGAGGTACTCGAATCTGTCGAAAGCATCCCGGTAGTCTCGATCGTCCGGCAGAAACTCTCGCACCGACTCCCGCACGGCGCTGAACAGATGATTACTCATTGGGACATGATTCTTTTCCATTCCTGGTACTTGGTTCAGTGCTCCGGTGTCGAACATCTTGGCCCCGGCATTCACCTTCAGCATTAGCGGCACGGTGCGCTCTCGGTCATCATGGACAATAGTTTCATTTAGCAGTGCGCGAAGCGTACGGTATTTTCCTGCTGCGACAGCGGCGACCCCACCTGCGTATAGCAACAGCAACGCTGGATACAGCCGGAGGCTGGACAAGAGAACGACGTATGGCCCGACCAATTGATGGGTATTTGCCAGCCGACTCAGTGATTTCTGCCAAATCGATAGATGCTCGTCTTCACCCCAATAACAACCGACAGCGAGCATTGCTTGTAGTACCTCAGTGAGAGCCTCATAGCGCCCAATGCGGTTAGCGAACTCGGGCCAAGGTATCATCGGCGCTACGGGAAAATTGGCGTTGGACATACCTTCAAAGATTCGTCCGGTTTCCGCGAGCACAAGATCATGAAGCTCAATTGTTCGTCCAGGGTTAGAGACATAACGCTTAACGGTAGCTGCGCCGAGCTTGGACGATAGTGGGTGGTTCGCTGAAAGGCTCTCCAAAGAAACTATCTTTTCATCAAGTTCGCTGAAAAACTGGTCGGCCGATTGGATCGATAGGACTTCAGCCTTGCGTAGTTTCGCCAGTCGCTCCGCCTGGGAATTCAACGACCCTTTGCTGCACCAGTAAGTGGTAAACCGTCGGTTTGGGCATCGTTCAATGGCAGCCCGCAGCGCCAAATCCCACTCGGCGGACCAACCGCAAACGATCAGTCCGAACTCGTCAAAGACTCGATCCAATAATTCGTCTATAGGCTTTTCATACTTCGCGGAGCTCGCCCGGCGTGTTTCGAATCCGCGTGTCCATGTAATCGCCGTGCACCTTGATCACGCAACAGGATGTGTGTTGTATGGGTAGTGATCCTCTAATCGCATCCGTGGTGCTCAATACGGTGGGCCGCACGCCTTCCGCTTCTAACGCGGTTTCGAGTAGCCGATCGAAATTGGTGGTGAGAATGACTTTGATGTAACCCTTCGCCGCCAATCGAGCGATTCCGCGATGCGCGGCCGTTGGGAGTTTCTCGCCTAGCTCCCTCTGTTCCACAGTCGGCTCGAAGTACGACCGTAGCAACTGCTTTCGTTCCGCCGGAGTCTTGGCTAATTGTTCGAGAAGATCAGAATATGTCGGGTCCTTCCCATACACCGTCCGGTACCAGCCAGCGGGATCAGCTGAGATTTCCTGTCCGCGTAGCCGTGCGACTTTTCCGATCAGATCCTCCACAATTTCCCAGCCGGTTAGTATCTGCGCGGCTCGAGAAATTCCTGATCCGAGAAGCAAGGCATAAACTCCCTTACTCGAATACACCGAGAACGCTAGGGGCACGAATGGGTCCATGAGAACGAATATTAGGTCGCGCGCTGCTGCTGAGTCGAGGCCAAGTGCAAAACCTCAAACTTACAGGTTGAAATGAGCTGCCGGGTCCCGGAAAGCAAAGCCAATGGCGGTGTTTTTACGGATCGGAAAGATCCGGGGTCGCTCGGCTGTGCTCAAGATGACGGAAAGAAGCGGGCGGGCATTGCGGACGCAGAATCCTGAATCGCGCGCGAGAGAAGTCGCGCGCTGCAATAGGACCCTCACCTTCATCCTCTCCCTTGCAGGGAGAGGAAATTAACGCGCAAAGCATTACACAGAAAACACAAGCCGCGGGCATCGCGGACGAGCGGGCAAACCCTCCAGTGCCCTCTCCTTGTCCAAGGAGAGGGTTAGGGAGAGGTGCAACGTCCGGCGCTGCACGACTCTCAGACTAGCAGCACCGAGCAAACGCGGCAGCGATGGCGGGCGTCGCACCTCTCCCGGCGCGATAGGAATCGTGCCGACCTCTCCTCGGACAAGGAGAGGTTATTGGAAGGTACAGGCCGCGGGGGCGATATTCGGCGCTCCGCTAATGCAGTTCGCCGCCGCCGGCTACGTTTATGGTTTCGCCGGAGATGTTATCGGCGCGGCACAAGAAGACCACCGCCGCGCCGATATCGACCGGAGTCTGCTCGCGCTTGAGGAAGGTGGTGTGCGCGATGAATTCGTCGAACGCCGCCTCGCGATTCATCCCGTACTGAACGGCGATGACCGGCCCGAGCACCTCGGACCACATCGCAGTGCGCAGATACCCGGGGCATACTGCGTTGACGCGGATGTTGGCCGGGCCGAGCTCTTCGGCGAGCGATTGGGTGAAGCCGATGACGGCGAACTTGCTCGCGCAGTATGCCGAGAGGCCGCCGTGGCCGGTCTTGCCCGCCACCGACGCGATATTGACGATCGCGCCCTCGCTCCGCCTGGTCATGTGCGGGATGCATGCCTTGGAGCACAGGAACGCGCCCTTGGCGTTGACCGCCATCACGCGGTCCCATGCTTCTTCGGCAAGAGCGGCGACCGGGCCGACGGCGATGATCCCGGCGTTGTTGACGAGGATGTCGATCGCGCCGAGTTTCGCGACCACCTCGGAGGCCATCCGCTCCAGGTCGGCGAAGCGGGTCACGTCGGCGAGGATCGGGATAGCTTTCACGCCGAGCGCCTTGACTTCCTCGACCGTGCGATTGAGTTCAGTCTGGGCGCTTAGGTTGTAGGTAAGCGCGCGGTCGGCAGGACTGCCGAGATCGACGAGCGCGAGGTTTGCGCCGGCCGCCGCGAGCTCGAGCGCGATGCCGCGGCCGATTCCGCGCGCCGCGCCGGTGACGATTGCGTTTTTGCCCTTGAGTTCCATCCGATTTTCTCCCTGTGGTGTATGCGCGATCTAACACGACCGCTGCGGACGGCGGTAAGCGCGCAGTTTCAAGTTTACTCGAAGGCGTTCTCGCCGGTGATGTCGCGGCCGAGGATCAGCGTATGCACGTCGAAGGTGCCCTCGTAGGTGTTGACCGTCTCGAGGTTCAGCATGTGGCGGATGACGGGGTACTCGTTGACGATTCCGTTGGCGCCGAGCATGTCGCGGGCGTCGCGGGCGATTTTCAGCGCCTCGTTGACGTTGTTGCGCTTGGCGAACGATACGTGCTCGGGGCGCATCTTGCCTTGGTCCTTCAGATGGGCCAGGCGCAGGCAAACCATCTGCGCCTTGGTAATCTCGGTGAGCATCCTGACCAGCTTGGCCTGCACCAGTTGATAGCCGGCGAGCGGACGCGAGAACTGCTTGCGCGACTTGGTGTAATCGAGCGCGCAATGGAAGCACGAGCGCGCCGCGCCGATCGCGCCCCACGCGATTCCGTAGCGCGCCTGCGTCAGGCATCCGAGCGGACCCTTGAGCCCGCGCGCTTTTTCCAGATGCGCGGTCCGGGGAATCCGCACATCCTCGAAAATGAGTTCCGAGGTGATCGACGCGCGCATGGAAAATTTTCCGTGGATATCGCGCGTCGAAAATCCCTGGGTCCCCTTCTCGACCAGGAAGCCGGTGATGCCCTCGTCAACCTTGGCCCACACGATCGCAACGTCAGCGATCGAGCCGTTGGTGATCCATCGCTTGGTCCCGTTGAGAATCCATCCATCGCCGTCGCGCCGCGCGCGCGTTTCCATCCCGCCGGGGTCCGAGCCGTGATCGGGCTCGGTCAGACCGAAGCATCCGATCAATTTTCCCTTGGCCATTTCCGGCAAGTAGCGTTGCTTCTGTTCCTCGCTGCCGTTTGCATAAATCGCGTACATCGAAAGCGCGCTCTGCACCGAGGCAAACGAGCGCAGCCCCGAGTCTCCCGCTTCGAGCTCCTGCATAATCAGGCCGTAGGCGACGTTATTCATCCCCGCGCATCCGTAACCCTTGAGATTGGCTCCAAACATTCCAAGCTCGGCCATTTGCGGTACGAGGTGCGTTGGGAAGGTTTCACCGGCAAAATGGCGTTCGATCTGCGGGACGATTTCGCGATCGACGAAACGTTTGGCCGTGTCTCGGGCCATCCTTTCTTCGTCGGTCAGCAGGTCGTCGAGGTGGAAAAAATCGAGGTCTCTCAATAAATCCAACATCTTGCGCTCCATGCGGTTTTTGAAAGGTGTTTTAATACGAGATTGCGGAGCTCGGCCGCCGCCATCGTGCACGGTTGATCGATGCGTGCTGGCTGCGCACGCTGGATCGGGGCTGGTAGTTCTTTTATCACGGCTACTACTTGCGTTGGGATTGAGTATCACATAGCCTTATACGCGAAGCGGGTAACATGCACATCGAAACGCTAAAGGTCTTCTGCGACATAATCGAGAGCGGAAGCTTTTCTTATGCCGCATCGCAAAACTTCGTCACTCAGTCGGCGGTCAGCCAGCAAGTCCGGAGCCTGGAAGAAAAGTACGACTGCCGATTGATAGAACGCGGACGAGCCGGAGTCAAACCGACGCCGGCCGGACAGATTCTGTACACGTCGAGCAAGGAGATCGTGCGCCGGTTTCTGGAATTGGAGAACCGGTTGCGCGAAATCGGCTCGGTGGTCGCGGGCACGATTCGCGTCGGCACGGTTTACAGCGTCGGGTTGCACGAATTGCCGCCGTACCTGAGCGAATTTTTGCGCGCCTATCCGGCGGTAAACGTGCATCTGGAGTATCTGCGCTCGAACAAAGTTTACGAAGACCTGATCGAAGGCAAGGTCGATCTTGGCGTCGTCGCCTATCCAGCCAAGCGCAGCCAAATCGTCTCGGTGCCGTTTCGGCATGACGAACTGGTGCTGATCGTGCCGCCCGACAATCCGCTGGCCAAGCACTCGAAGGTAAATGTCGGACAGTTGCAGGGTCAGAAGTTTGTCGGATTCGAGCGCGATATCCCGACCCGAAAGGCCTCCGATCGAATCCTTCGCCAGTACGGCGTCAAGCCGGTTTACGTGCTCGAATTCGACAACATCGAGACCATCAAGCGCGCGGTCGAAATTGGCCTTGGATGCGCGATCGTGCCGCGGATGACGGTCGAGAACGAGGTCTCGCGCGGCGCTTTGAGGATGCTTGAGTTTCAGGAAGGAAACTTTCTGCGTCCGCTGGCGATCATCTACAAGCGCGGCCGCGAGCTGCCGCCCGCGGTGCGCAAGTTTATCGAGGTGCTGACGACCAGCACCGTCGTGCCGCGCGCTCGCGGCGACAAGGCCGGCGACAAGGCCGAGCGTGCGCCCCGCGGCGAGCGCGCTGAACGGACCGCTGAACGCAGCAATGACGCGAACAACTCGGATCGCGCCGAGAAGACCGAGAAAGCAGAGAAGACCGAGAAAGTCGAGAAGACGGCGTAACCGCAGCGCATCATTAACGACATACGGCCGGGTCGTGACGACTCGGCCGTTTTTATTTACTCAGGGGCGGGGGCCCGCGCCGGTGGCGACGGCCCCTGTGCGCGGGAAGGAACGAAAAGGAAAACCACGGTGGGGTTTCGAATTTAACTCAGTTCTCCCCGCCGGCGCCCCTGTTCACAGCGGCGGTCGCTGGTATCCGCCCAGCGCCGTCTCCGCCGCCTTGGCCAGCGCCAGCACGGTCTCCTCGCCGAATGCGCGCCCGACCACCTGCAGTCCGATCGGCAGCCCGTCGCGATCCTTTCCGCACGGGACGACCACACTCGGCAGTCCTGCGCAATTGCCCCACGCCACCGGCCATCCTGCCAGAAAGTGCTGATATTTCTTCCCTTCGATTTCGAGCTCGGTCGCGCCGTGCTTGAACGCGGTCACGCAGAAGGTCGGGCCAAGAATGATCGGGTAACGCTCCATGAACTCCGCGAGCTGCACGCGCCACGCGTCGCGTTCCATCGAGATCTTGAAAAAATCGGCCGCCGACTTTCCCTCACCCGCAACCATCATTCTTCGCAGCCGCTCGCGCGAAAGTTTCAGCCCTTCACCAAGCAGCTCCAGTATCAGTTGATTGCCGTCCGCGCCATTGAACGCCCACCACAGGCGCTCGCCCTCATCGATTGGCGGCTTCACGGCTTCAACGACGATTCCCATCTTCTGCAGCTCGCGGCCGGCGCGCTCGATCGCGGCGCGTGTATCAGACGAGACTGGAACGTTGCATGCATCGGTAAAGATCGCGCATCGGATTTTTTTCAGATCGACCTTCTCGGGATGCGCGTCCGCGGTCGGCACCGTGTAGGGCGAACTCGGATGCGGTCCCTTCACG
This sequence comes from Binataceae bacterium (SeqCode), assembly GCA_963722605.1. Lineage (GTDB taxonomy): Bacteria > Desulfobacterota > Binatia > Binatales > Binataceae > Binatus. The sequence goes on from CAVRNO010000003.1 coordinate 424,990, forward strand.
ATGTTGTAAGCGAGCGTGAGATCGTCCACGTAGCGCGCCATCGGCCCGATCGTCGCCATCTGCGCTAACGGCGGCGGCATCGCAATGCTCGGCGCCATATGCCCGCTGCCCGGAATCGTTCCCCACGTCGGCTTGAGCCCGACGACACCGCAGAAATGGGCCGGCACGCGGATCGATCCGCGATAGTCGGAACCCATGCCCAGCGGCGACATTCCGGTTGCGAGCGCCACCGCCTCGCCTCCACTCGATCCGCCAGGCACGCGCTCGCGATTCCACGGATTGTTGGTCTGGCCGAAGACCGGATTATCGCAGTCGTAGTCCATCGTCATCTCGGGCGTGTTGGTTTTCCCGATGACAATCGCACCGGCCGCGCGCAGCCGCGCGACCACGGGTGCATCCTGCGCGGCGACGTGATGCTCGAACAATTTCATTCCCCAGGTCGACCGCACACCCTCGGTGATTATCGAATCCTTGATAGTGATTGGTAGGCCTTCGAGCGGACGAATATCGCCCTTGCCGCCCAGACGCCGGTCGGAATCCTCGGCTTCGCGCGCGGCGCGCTCTTCGACCAGCGTGACGACGGCGTTAAGGCCGTGGTTTACCGATTCGATCCGTTCGATGAAGGCGTCGACCACTTCCACCGCCGATACGTCGCGCGCACGGATTATCGCGGCGAGCCTGTGAGCCGGAGCGAAAAAGAGATCGTCGGAGAATGGCATGAATAAAGTACCTCGCCTCGCTCAGGAAATAGCATCGCGCCCGTGCTATTGCACGCCCGCGCACGACGCAGGCGCTGCGCGGCAGGCTCTACTTCAGTGCGGAGCGCAGCCGGTCGCGATCGAAACCGGCGATCATTTCTCTGCCCGCGACGACGATCGGCCGCTTGATAAGATTCGGTTCCTTCACCATCAGCGCCAGCGCCTGCCCGGCCGTGAGCGATTTACCCGCCAGGCCCATCGCCTTGAAGGCCGGGCTGCGCGGATTTAGAAAATCGCAGGGGTCGCGGCCCGCAAACAGCTCCTTCAGCTCAGCCGCACCGAGAGGATCGCGAGCGTAGTCGCGTTCGTCGAGCTCGGCGCCGAGGTCCTTGCGCAGGAAACTTCGCGCGTCGCGGCAAGTCGAGCAAGTGGATTTCCAGAAAAAACGGATCCTCTTCATCCGCGATTCACCGCGTCCCGGCGCCTTGCTCCGCTACTCGATGTTCGCGCCCGGCGCCCCGCGGCCTGCGGGACCGCTGCCGTGATCCAGGGGCTGGCCGCCTGCTGGCGATGCGCTCGCGGACGAGCCCGGCGGCGGAAACGGTGCGATCGGCGCGACGCCACCCGACGATGAATTTGCCGGGGGAGTTTCGGGCGGGGTTTCGGTCGGCCCGCTGAAGTTGAGCGGCGCCTGGCCGGCCAGCATTTGCGGCGTCACGACGTAATCGCCGCCGAATGCGCTGCGCCACACGGTGTTGGCGGCCTGCGAATTGCCGGCGGTCACCAGGTAAGTTCCGCCGCCGACGATGCCGCCGAGCAGCGCGTAAACCAGCTTGGCCGGAATATAAAGAACATTGCAGAACAAGGCGCCGACGCCGTAACCGGTGCCCGGCCAGTTGACGTTGTTATCCGGCGGCTGCGGGACCTGCACCGGCGTCCCGGCGGCGGCCGGCTGGGTCTGCGCCGCGGCGTACTCGGCGAGCGGACCGGCGGCGGTCGCGAGCATCACCGCCAATCCGAGCGCGACCACGGCGAATCTGAAAGTTGCTTTCTTCATGATTTTCTCCACCACCACCTCGGGGTAAATTGCTATTCGGTTTTGACCACCGCCTCGGCCGGCAGCAGCCCTATCAGGTGACGAAACGCGCGCTCGAGATATTCGGCGTTCTTCGACTCGAGGGTTAACTTAACGCGGTAGCCAGGGTCTCCGATCTTCGGATACGAGCCCAGCATCAACTCCGGGAAATCGCGCATGCATTCGTTCATCTGGTCGGCGATCGTGCCCTCGCCGGCGGTAAGGTAAATCGCGTGCATGAAATAGGGGTCGGCCGCAAAGCGGCTGCTGAGCCCGCGCAGCTTGGCCTCGAACAGTTGCGGGATTCCGGGCAGCACGTAAACGTTTTCGATCTGCACGGTCGGGAAACGGATGTCGCCGGCCTCGTTGAGGATCGCGCCCTCGGGCACTTCGGCCATCTTGAGGCCCGCGTCGAGCGAGCGCTCGCGGAAATGCTCGCGGATGAGACGCTCGAGCTCGGGATAGACCACGAGCCGGCGGTTGAACGCGCGCGCGACGCCTTCCATCGTAAGGTCGTCGTGGGTTGGGCCGACGCCGCCCGAAGTGATGACGAAATCGAAGTTGCGCGAGCAGTACGCGACTTCGGCGGCGATCGGCGCAAGCTCGTCCGGGATGGTTGCGATACGAGCGAGCGCGACGCCGATTTTGTGCAGCTCGCGCGCCGCGAAATACGCGTTGGAATCCTGAACCTTGCCGGAAAGGATTTCGTTACCCACCACAACCAGCGCGCAACTGCGTTCTCGCATTCGACTGCAGGCTCCTTGCGCGATCCGCCTCAGACGGCATTATCGCAAGCGGCGGCCATCAGCGGCAATGGGGTAAAGCGGTTAAACCGCGACGGCTACGATGGGCCGGCGTCGCCGGCGTCGGGCGCCGACGCCTCGATAAACTCCTTGAGCCGGCGCTTGAGCCGGGTTTCGATCTGGCGCACGCGCTCGCGGCTGATTCCGAAGCGCGTGCCGATATCCTGCAGTGTCTCGGGCTCCTCCGACAGCAGCCGCGCCCTGAAAATCTCCAGCTCCTTGCCCGCGAGCGTCGCGGCGAACTGCTCGACCTTGTCGTGGGCGAAGTCGCGCCACTCGCGGTCGGCGGTTTCGGTTTCCGGGTTGTGCACGGCGTCGGGGATTACGTCGAGCAGCCGGGTATCGTCGTTGGCGCCGACAGGTTGATCGAGCGAGAGCTCGCTTTGGCCCATCCGCTCCTGCATCTCGCGCACGTCGCTTTCCCGCACACCCATCCGATGCGCGAGCAGGAGCGGATGGGGCTTGAATCCCTCGCGCTCCAGCCGATCGGTCTCTTTGCGCAGATTGAAGAACAGCTTGCGCTGCGCCTGGGTCGTGCCGATCTTGACCAGCCGCCAGTTGTTGATCAGGTAACGGTAGATATACGCGCGGACCCACCAGACCGCGTAAGACGGAAAGCGGATTCCATGCTCGGGGTCGAAATTCTTGACCGCTTCCATCAGCCCGACGTTGCCCTCCTGGATCAGGTCGAGCACGTTTTTCGCCGCGCGCGCGAACTCGTACGCGAGCTTCACCACCAGGCGCAGGTTGGCGGTGACCAGCCGGTAAGCGTCCTCCGGGTCCTTGTCCTTGACGTAGCGCCGCGCGATCACGGCCTCCTCCTCGCGCGTCAGCAGCGGGAAGCGGCGAATCTCGGCGAGGTAGCGGCCCAGAGGATCGGCGGCGACCAGCGCGCCGGCTTCCGGGGCGGCGGCGGCTTCAGCCTCGGCGCCCTCCTCGGGCTCGTCGGGCGCGGCGGCGGCTTCTTCGCCGGTGGGTTCTATCGGACGAAACTCGGAGACTTCGATCGGCGCCTCGTCGCCGGCGCCGGCTTCGCGCGCGAGATCCAGTTCGGACTCATCAGGTGCGATCGGCTCGGCAATTGCGCGCGCGCGGCGAGCGTGGGCTCCCGCCTTGGTATCGCGTTTCGCTTTGGTTGTGCGCTTGCGAGAGATTGGTTTGCCGGGTTTGCGCGGCACAGGCTGGCTCCAGCTTCACCGGACGCCGGCGCGGGATGCGGACCCCGACGCTCGATCCGCCGTCGGCCGGGATCGGCGTCGGTTCTTGTCGAATCGATCGCGCCCGGTCAGGCGTCGGGTTCTTCGATCGTGACCTTGCCGGCGGCGATTTCGCGCAACGCCGTGACTACTTCTTTGTTGTCCGATTCCACCAACGGCCGCGCGCCCTTGAGCAACTGTTTGGCGCGCCGCGCCGCACCGAGCACGAGCTCGAAGCGGTTGGGGATGTTTTCCAGGCAATCTTCAACGGTAATTCGTGCCATTAGGCGTCAATTGTCCAGCGCATGGCCCCGCTTGTCAACGCACCCGAGATCGCGACTGGGTGGATGGGGAGCTTTGCATAACCGGATATTGGTGCTGGTGCGATACGCGCTGGCGCGCGAGATCCTTCGCTGCGCTCAGGATGACGCAAAAAAGTTCTAACAGGGCGAAGCCCGCATTTTCTCTTTTCACTGGGTGCAGGGCTCAGCCCTGCCCAAGGACGTGCGGAACCCACGGTGGGTTCCGCCATAGAATTGAGTTCTCCCGGCGCCCCTTTGCTCGGCGCGCGCTAAACGTCCGACGCAGGCCGGAAATGCATGTTCAGGAGGAGCGCTTTTTCCGGGCCTTTTTGCGCGACTCCCTGGTCTTGGCCTGCAGTCTGGATTTTTTCCGTTTGCGCCGCCGCTTGATTTCTTTTTGCCGTTCGCTTGCCATCTAACCTCTCTTCTTTTTTTGCTTAGTCCAGCGGGACCGTCCGTTCCACTTTTGCGCCGGAGTCGAGATGGATTCCAGTCGAAGTCACGTAGGGCTTGCCCTTGCCGGACCGATTTTCCACATAAGCGTCGTAGTCGCCCGGGTCGAGTTTGAAGCGATGCTCGCTTGCGGGGTCGCTCTCGGCGACCTGGGTCTGCGTACCCGAACGCAGGATTACCACGCGAGTCGATTTGTCGAACGGAAGTTTCGACATCACGGTCTGCACCACCAGATCGGCCTTCACAACTTCGTTGAGGGTCAGCAGCGCGCGATGGCCGGGCGCGAGCTGCAATGCGTGCCAGTCATAGCCTTGCGGGGGCGCGTCGAGGTGGACGTCCACTTCGCTGGGCGCGAACAGATATTTGTCGCCGGAAATAAAGCTGGCGAGCTTCGCGTGCGGCGAATCGGTGGTGGTCACGGTCACGCCGAAGCCGGGATCGGCGCCGGTCCTGTCTTTCGCGCTGACCTGCAGCACCGCGACATTCTGTATCAGGACGGTGTGGGTGCGGCCGGCCTCGATCTGGACCCCGTCCTTGACGATCTGCCCGCCGACGATCGGCATCACCAGTTTGTATTCACCCGGCGGTAAAGCGACCGACGAGCCGGGCATGACCTGGCCGGCCTCCCGGCCGTTCGCCGCGATTACATGCGCGGGATTTTTCGCGCCTGCGCCGTCCTGGCCGAGTACCTCGAGCTTCAGCGTGCCGGTCGATTCGCCAAGCGCAAGCGATGCGGTCCAGATCAATGCAAAGGTGACGGCCAGCAGGCGAATCGGTCTCATAGGCGGATCGGTATCTTATGGCGTCGATGCGGCGCGCGCCAGCATGGTTTCGCCCGGCGCTCGATCGCGCCGGGATTGCGGCGCCGCGGCCATCCTCGTCTCTTTCCACTTGCTATGCCTCGCGTTACGCTGGCCGAACGCCAATGAAACTCTCGACGCGACTGCTTGGCGCTTCGTACCGGTTCCGCACGGTCAAGGAATTGCTGGCGCGCGCCAACGAAGCGCGCTCGGGCGACGAGCTGGCGGGAATCGCCGCACGCTCCGAGCGGGAACGAATAGCGGCCAAGGCCGTGCTCGCCGATCTGACGCTGAACGAGCTGCGCGAGAACCCGGTGGTCGCCTACGAGCGCGACGAAGTGACGCGCGTGATCGATGACGCGCTCGACCGCGACGCGTTCGCGGCCGTGCGCAACCAGACGGTCGGCGAGTTTCGCCAATGGCTGCTGGACGACGCGACGACCGGCGACATAATCCTGGCGACCGGCCGCGGAATCACCGCGGAGATCGCGGCCGCGGTCGCCAAGCTATGCACCAATCTCGATCTGATCGCGATTGCGTCGAAAATCCGGGTCGTCACCCGGGCGCGCACCACGCTTGGCCTCTCGGGCCGCTTCTCGACGCGCCTGCAGCCCAACCATCCGTGCGACGATCTCACCGGGATTGCCGCGGCCACGTACGAAGGCCTCGCCTACGCGACCGGCGACGCGCTCATCGGAATCAACCCGTGCATCGACGAGCCCGACAACATCCGCCGCTTGCTCGAACTGACCGCCGAGATCATCGAGCGCACCGGGGCGCCGACGCAAAACTGCGTGCTCGGCCATATCACGACGCAGATGCGCGCGCTCGAGGCCGGCGCTCCGATGGACATCATGTTCCAGAGCCTGGCGGGCACGGAGAAGGGCAACGCCGGTTTCGGCATCACGGTGGTGATGCTCGACGAAGGCTACGCGATGATTCGCGAGACCGGCGGGCTGCGCTCGCCAAACCTGATGTACTTCGAAACGGGGCAGGGCTCGGAGCTGTCCGCCGATGCGCACGAGGGCGCGGACCAGGTCACGCTCGAGGCGCGATGCTACGGGCTCGCGCGCCGCTACGCGCCATTTTTGGTCAACAGCGTGGTGGGCTTCATCGGCCCCGAGTATCTCTACGATGCGAAGCAAATCACGCGCGCCGGGCTGGAAGATCATCTGATGGGCAAGCTGCTCGGAGTCCCGCACGGCGCCGACGTATGCTACACGAATCACACGCGCGCCGATCAGAACGACTGCGAAAATCTCGCGGTGTTGCTGGCAGCGGCGGGATCCAACTACTTCATGGCGCTGCCGATGGGCGACGACGTGATGCTCTCCTATCAATCCACCAGCTATCACGACGCGGCCGCGCTGAGGGAGGTGCTCAAGCTGCGTCTCGCGCCCGAGTTCGAGGATTGGTGCGAGCGGCGGGGAATCCTAAGCGGCGGCCGTCTCACGCCGCGCGCGGGCGACGCGCGGCTGCTGATGGATTTGCCGACCAAGGTGGGCGGCTCGGCAGACTTCGACGCGATGTGCAAATCGACGCCCGCGCGGCTTGGGGTAGGGCGCGCGGGTCCGCGCTATACGACGGCCGCGATGCTCACTCTTCGCGCCGATCACGCGCGCGCGGTCGACGCGGTCATGACGCTTGTCGGGCGCGAATGGCCGCGGCGCAATGGCCTGCTCGAAGTTAAGTCGCAGGCGCGCACGCGCGAGGATTATATCCGCTATCCCGAGCGCGGGCGGCGGCTTGACGCGGCAGATGCCGCGCGCGTGGCGCGACTCAAGCCGCGCGGCCGCGACAAATCGGCGACGCCCAGCGTGCTGCTATGCGTCGGCGACGGACTTTCATCAGCGGCGGTGGAGAAGAACGCGGCGCCGCTCGTCCGCGCGCTCAGCCGGCGGCTCGCGTCGCGCTACCGGTGGCTCAAGCCGATGTTCATCCGAAATGCGCGGGTCAGAATCGAGGACCATCTCGGCGACATATTGCGCCCCGACGTGGTCTGCATGATCGTTGGCGAGCGTCCGGGACTCAACACCGCGGAGAGCCTGAGCGCATACGTGATTTATCGGCCCACGCTCAAATCGATCGAGCCCGAGCGCACGGTGATATCGAACATCCATGGCGGCGGGATTCCGATCGCGGAGGCCGCACGCAAAATCGCGGCGATCGTCGACGACGCGATCCGATTGCGGGCGTCGGGCGCCGCGCTCGCGCAGAAAATTGCGCCGGCAACGTGACTGCCGATACTCTCATCTTTAGCTTTCCGAATACTGGGTGCAAGGGTCACCCCTGCCGCGACTGGCGCGTGCCTGTCCGAAAAACTACGCTGGAAAACACCAAGCCATGTCCGATCGCGAATCAGTGCTTGCTGCCAACCGCGCCTTTTACGACGCGTTCGAGAGTCTCGACGCGGAAAAGATGGAAGCGGTCTGGCTGCGCGATCCGCGAATCATTTGCATTCATCCCGGATGGCGCAAACTTTCGGGATGGGGTCCGATCATGTCGAGCTGGGAGCGTATCCTGGACAACATGTTCGAGATGAAGTTCGAGTTGGGCGAGATCGAAGTGACGATCAGCGGCGACCTGGCGATCGTGGTCGTCGAGGAGACGCTGACCCAGCGCGGCTACGACGGCGTCCAGCGCTCGAACGTGATCGCCACCAACGTATTCGAGCGCGTGGGCAACGGATGGTTCATGGTGATGCATCACGGGTCGCCGGTGATCGCGCCACCCGACGACGAGCCGCCGCTCCAGTAGCAGGGGTGAGCAGGGGTGACCCCTGCACCCAGGGTTAAGGCCGCCCGCCGTTGGCGGGCGCGGCCCCTGCTGTGCAGGCGCGGTGCGCGAGGAGAAAATTTGACGATGCTGAAACGCGTTGACAGAATTCAGATTGCGGTCGCCGACAGCAAGGCGGCTGAGCGGGTGGTTGCAGAAGTTTTCGGCGCAGAGCTGGTCAGCCGCGATAAGGCGGCGCCTTTTTGCGCCAAACGAACCACGATGCAAGCGGGGATGAGCCTGGTCGAAATTCTCGAACCCGACGGGACCGGAGCGGTCCGGGATTTCGTCTCCAAGTGGGAGACTGGTCTGTTCGGCGTAGGATTTTCGGTGGACGACCCCGACGCCGCGGCCCATCATCTGGCGAAGTGCGGGGTCGGCTTCGAGCAATCGGCGGGGCAACTGTATCTCGACCCCGGCGCGACGTTTGGGATGCGCACCGTCATCTCGCAGCATCGCGAACGCGCGCCCGTCGGCGCGATAAAATGGGCGTACGAAGTCACCAATGTGGTTGGCGATTGGAATGCGGCGGCCGCCCGCTACGCGCGCATCTTCGGGCTCGACCCGGCGAAGTTCAGCCCGATCGAGAGCAAGGATTTCGGCTACACCGGCACGCTGACGCTGTTCGATCCCCCGGCGCGTCTTGACCGCGTCGAGATCTCGCAGATAACCAACCCCGAGCTTGCGATGGGGCGCTTTCACAAACGCCGCGGCGACTCGCTGTACATGTTTTTCGTCGAGACCGACGACGTGGGCGCGCTCGAAAAGCACCTGCAGGAGCGCGGCTCGCGTTTCGCGGCTTATCGGCGCGACGAAGCGGGGCTGGCGGAATTGTTCATCCATCCCTCGGCGTTTCTCGGCGTGCTGGTAGGGGTCAGCCGCACCGAGCATGCGTGGCTGTGGTCGGGCGATCCCGAGCGTGCGCGGCGCGCGGCGAAGGGCAGGGTGAGCAAGGCGTAATGCCTGTTCCGCAGGGCTTTGCCGCGCGGTGTGCCTGCGATATCCTTACTAGAGGTAAGGAATCCCATAAATGGTAAGGAATATGGCTGCGTCGACTCTGACCAGAAAAGGGCAAACCACGATCCCGTTGAAGGTTCGAAGCCATCTCAAGCTTCGGCCCGGCGACAAAATTGAATTCGTCATCCAGCGCGACGGAAAAGTGATGATGACGCCCAAGAATGTCGATATCCGCGAACTTGCAGGAATGCTTGGTCCTGCTCGACGCCATCTTACGATCGAGCAAATGGACGAGGCTGTGAGGAGCCGATTTCGCCGACGGTGAAGGGGATCGATACCAATATTCTGGTTCGCTATCTCATCGGCGATGATCCAGCGCAGTTTCGAGCGGCTTCCCGGCTTATCGAGAACGATTGCTCAGTACAGGAGCCGGGCTTTGTCAATCAGGTGGTACTGGTGGAGCTGGTATGGGTGCTTGAAAGTGCATACAAGCTCGCGCGTCCCGAAATTGTTAGAGCGCTCGGCGGGCTCCTGCTTACCAGCCAGCTGTCGATTGAGCATCCGGACGACGCGCGCGCTGCGCTCGATGAATACGAGAACGGCGCCGACTTTGCCGATAGCCTGATCGCAGCGGCGAATGTTCGCGTCGGATGCGAATACACGGCGACGCTGGACCGCCAGGCATCTCGGCGCAAAGGATTTCGTCTCATCAAATGAAAAAACCGGCGGTCGGAAGACCACCGGTTTGAATTCGCCAAGCGCACTTCGCGATTGCGGGCTACTTTGCCTCGCGCATTGCGCGCACCAAAATCGCCGCCAGCTCGGGCCGGGTGAATTCGGGCGGCGGCGCATCGCCCGCCCGCAGCATCTCGCGGACTTTGGTTCCCGACAGTATCAAGCGGTCCTGGTCGGTATGCGGGCAGGTCTTGAACGACGCCATCGAGTTGCATCGCTTGCAGTAAAAGGTGTTCTCGAACATCAGCGGCGTAATTCCCATTTCGGAGGGCTCGAAGCGCTCGAAGATTTTCTGCGCGTCGTAGCTGCCGTAGTAATTGCCGACGCCGGCGTGGTCGCGCCCCACGATGAAATGCGTGCATCCGTAGTTGCGCCGCGCGATCGCGTGGAGAATCGCCTCGCGCGGGCCCCCGTAGCGCATGTGCGCCGGGAACACGCCGATCATCGCGCGATTCTTCGGATAGTACAGGTCGAGCAGGACCTTGTAAGTCTCCATCCTGACCGCGGCGGGCACGTCGTCGCCCTTGGTCTCTCCCACCAGCGGATGGATCATCAGGCCGTCGCAGATTTCGAGCGCAGCTTTCTGGATATATTCGTGCGCGCGATGAGTCGGGTTGCGGGTCTGGAAGGCGACGATTTTTTTCCATCCGCGCTCACGAAACGCGGCGCGGGTCTGTCGCGGCTCGCGGGGAAATTCCAGAAAGGTGCGTCCCGGTATTTCCTCGATCAGCGTGAGCTTGCCCGCTATGCAGTACGGGGGCATCGAGATGACGTTCTTCGCCCCCGGATGCGCTTCGTCGGCGGTGCCGAACACGTTTTGCGCTTCGCTTTTGCGATCGACCTGGTAAATTTCCGCAAGCTTCAGGATCGCCAGCCGCCGGCCGTCTTCGGTCGCCAGTGCGACCTCCTGTCCGGCTTTGAGCGCTTTCGCCGCCGCTTGTTCGACGCCGAGCGTGATTGGAATCGACCACGGCACACCCGACGCAAGCCGCATCTCGTCGCGCGAGCGGATGTAGTCGGCCTCGCCCATGAAACCGGTCAGCGGCGAGAACGCGCCCGACGCGAGCATCTCGAGGTCGGCCAGGTCGCGCGGGTTGAGGGTAACGGTGGCGAGTTTTGCGGCGTGCGCCGCCAGGGGATCGCGCTCGGAGGCCGGCGCTTTCAGATCGACCAGTTCGCCGCCGCCATGAGCCGCGATTGCATCGTCGCGCACGCTCATCGCCGTGCTCCCTTGCTGACGTAGTTCAGTTCCTCGAGCCGGCCGAGCAACTTGCCCAGGCTCTGGGCGACGGTTTCCGTGCTGCTATCGACCACCAGTTCGGGCTTAAGCGGCTCTTCGTAAGGGTCCGAGACGCCGGTGAAAGATTTGATCTCGCCGGCCAGCGCCTTTTTGTAGAGTCCTTTCACGTCGCGCTCGACGAGTTTGTCGATAGTGCAGCGGACATAGACTTCGAAGAAGCGATCGTGGCTGCGCCGGACCTCGTCTCGAATCTCGCGGTAGGGCGAAATCGCCGCCGAAATCGCGATCACGCCGTTGCGCGCGAGCAGATGGCAGACGTAGCCGATGCGCCGGATGTTGATGTCGCGATCCTCTTTGGAAAAGCCAAGTCCCTTGGAAAGATTGGTGCGGACTTCGTCGCCGTCGAGGATTTCTACGCGATGCGCGCGCCGGCGCAATTCTTCGGCAGCCAGATTCGCGAGCGTGGATTTCCCCGCCCCGGACAGGCCTGTAAACCACAAGGTAAAACCTTGATCCATCGCCAAAAGCTGATGCTCCCTTAAGAAATTAGATTACTTGGTGAACCCGAAAAATTACTTAATCTTATCAAAGAAAACAAGGCCGCCGGTTCTGCCGGAGTCGCGCGCCCATTGCCCGGTTCAGGCGCGCGCACGCGGCAAGTTCAGGTGAATCGCCAGCGCCGCGGGAGAGCCGAAGATTTCCGGGGCGCCTGCGGCGAGCAACCGATCGCGCGCGGCGTCGGTGGCCGCGATTCCATAAAATCGCACGCTAGAACTTTCCGCGGCCAGCAGGTCGGCTTCGCTGTCGCCGACAAAGGCGGCCTGCGAGCGATCGACGGAAAACAATTCGAGTGCCCGAATCAGCATGTCGGGCGCCGGCTTGAGGGCGAGCATCGTGTCGCGTCCGACAATTGCGTCGACGGCGGCGCCGCGGTGGCTGTCGAACCAGCGTTTGACCGTTCTCGACGAGTTGGAGGTCACGATCGCGACGGCGGCGCCGGTTTCTTTCAGCGCCTCGAGCGTTTCGATCGCCCCTTCGAGCGGTTGGGCGCGATCGACTCCGGCCAGCTCGATTTTCTCGATTATCTCCGAAGCGCGGCGCAGCCCATCCGTGACGCGCCGGTGGTCGATCTGCGCGAGCATCAGCGTGCGCCAGGCGTCGTAGAGCGGGAGATTGCCGCGCGGGATTCGTGCGAACAGTTCGTCCGGAGCGCCGATGGAGCGCAGCCAGGGTTCGAGAATCAGCCGGCCGCCGGCCCAATCGACCTCGGGCTCGAGCCGGGCGATGGTGTTGTCGAAATCGAACATCCAGAGCTTGTACATGGTCACGAATTAACGCGAACCCGGGTTTGATAGCCGTCGAACTCAATGATCGCCGGCGACGGATTTTCCGCGTATCCGGCAATCAGCTTGAACGCCTCAGCCGTCGCGAGCATCGCGATAAAATCCGCGGCTTCCGAGCGGATGCCCACCGCCGGATGCATCGACGCATCGACAGTTGGCCCGCTGGGCGACCCGCCGGGGATGACGGTGATTATTCCCGGTGCGTCCAGGCGCGCGACGACCCACGCTCGCGCGTCGCGATAGCTCGCGATTTCAGCTGCAACTTTGAGTGCTGCGGAACTTCCAACGATCAAGAGCGCCAAATCGACGCGGCCTTTTGATTCATCGGCGGCGGTGACGGATACGCCCGGGTTGAGTTCATGCGCCGCATCGATTTCACCGTCGAATCCATCCCGGCCGCCGGCCACGGCCACGCCGATCGCTCCGACGCCTGCGCCAACCAGATAGGCGAGCGGCGCTTCGATATCGCGCGCATCGCCCGCCAGGATCATCCGTGCAGCGATCAAGCGTTCCTGGCCGAGGCCGCCGACGCGTGGCACGATTATCTGGCGGCTGTAGCGTTCGATTTGAGCGTCAGTCAGGGTCATCGCGATTCATCGGGCGTCCACGCGCCGCATCCGCATCCGGAGCGCGGACTAACCGCGGCAATACGCACCCGGGCCGGGCCGGATGCGTCGTAGGTGAGAATTTTTCCCGAGAGCAACGGCGTTTGCGAGCGCAATGCACGCATCGCCTCCGCCGCCTGCATCCCGCCGATCGCGCCGGCGACGGGACCGACGATCCCCGCCTCGCGGCAACTCCGGGTTTCGTCGTCATCCGGCGGAGTCTCGAACACGCATCGGATGCACGCCGTCCGGCCCGGTAGCACTGTCATCGCCTGGCCGGTCATCCCGACCACACCGCCATAAACGAACGGCGTGCGCGCGGCGATACAAGTGTCGTTGATCAAGAATTTCGCGGCGGGACTGTCAGTCGCGTCGATTACAAAGTCGTGCGCGGCGACCAGACGCGCGGCATTGGATGCTTCGAGCGCAATCGGATGCCGTTCAACCTCGGCGCCGGGGAACCGCTCGGCGAGCCACCGCGCCGCCGCTTCAACCTTCGGCGTGCCGGTATCCCGGCTTCGATAGATCACCTGGCGGGCGAGATTCGACAGTTCGACGGGGTCGGGATCGACGAGCGTCAGCCGTTTCCGTTGCGCGCCGGCGCGCGCCAGCGCCCACAATGCGGGAACGCCGAGCCCCCCCAAGCCGACGATCAGTATTCGCTCTGTTGCCACTTCGGTCGCGCTTCTCGCGCCCGTCGAGAGCCGCAACGCCATCAGTCTTTATGGGAAGCTGGTGAAAAATCCTGCGACGACGATAAGGCTGCGATCGCTGACAGCCGGCTGACGGTAATATGCGAGCGCGGGCGGTGTCAATCGACCAAAAGGGGCCCATCAAGCGGCGGCCAAATCGCTTGCTACCCGCCTTATATTTGTCTATGTTGCCGCAAGACGCAGGGGGCCTTTTCGCGGGGGAGGAAATCCGCAGGGGTCAGCCCGTGGATTCTGCGTATGAAACGCACAAGGAGATCGATTATGACTTCTCGATGGGCGGGGCTGAGCATTGGTCTGTTGCTGTTGGTCGCAGGGTTGTCTTTCAGCGCGGCGGGATGCGATCCGTGCGGTCATTGCAGCACGGCCCAACCTACTTCTAAGCCCACGCCTGCACCGAACGCATGCCTGCCGTCCAGCTCTATATCGGTGCTGGTACAGGGCACGAACGCCAGCGTCTATGCTCCGCAGGGAAATTGGGGCTTTGGTACGGCCGCTGTAAAAGTCGTGCCGATTGAAACCAGCAGTGGCATTGGTACCGGCGGTGCGTCGACTACAGTTGTGACGGGGCACATCCCAAACTCCTGCTCCTCCAACTCCACGACCGGCGAGACGGTATGCGTAGGCAACAACACCGATGTTTACCTGATTAACGGAAGCACGCTTACCAGTACTTTGACCAGTGGTGCGACCTCGAGCGAAAGTTTCTCCGGCGGCGAATGCGAAAACTGCGGCGTGGTGGTGGATTCGTCAACCAATAAGGCATTGGTCACGATTGGCCTGGAGACCGGTGGCCCGGGTGGTTTCCAATTCCTCGACCTTGGCGCCTCACCCGCTTTTGAAACACCTATTCCTGCCGGAGCGCAGACTTCTGAAGACGTTTCGATCGACCCTGTTCGCCAGCTGGTGTTGTCGCCAAATGAGCAAGCGGATTACCAGATCCTTGATGTCAGCACCGCGACGCCGACGCTGTTCGACAATGATATTTCGGCACTTACGGGGGAATCGGAGCCCGATTCGGCAGGCGAAGACTGCACCACCGGCATCGCGCTATCTACCCTGGAATTTTCGGGCGATCTCTACATCGCCGATCTGACTCAGGCGGTGTTCACGCCGGGACCGCCAAGCACGTGGAGCGACACAGCCAGCCAGGTTGTGAACTTTCCCGAGTTCGACACTATGGCAGCCGGCACCTGCGGTATTGCCGTTGCACCGGGCACGCATCTTGGCGTAGTGACGGGTGAATTTGGCGGCAACCTGGAGGGCGTCATCCAGCTGCCGGCCACTTCGGGGAGCGGAATGCCCGACTTTGTCGACTACGTGGCGTTCACCGTGCCCTCCACCCCGAGCGATACACAGTGGTCGATGGGCTACGATCCTCATACGGTGACGGCCTATGTCAGCCCCAACACCAAAAAAGCATACGCTGTGTTGCAGAACGACGACTTCAGCTACCTGGCTGTGGTCGATCTCCAGGCGATGCTGAGCGCGCCGCGGACGGGCGCGCACACGGTGACCAGCCCGATTCCGGCCGGCATCGTGACTTTCATAGCGGAGTAACTAGCGGCCGCCGATAAGCAGTTCCGCGATCTGAACGCCGTTGAGCGCCGCGCCCTTGCGCAACTGGTCGCCCACGACCCAGAAGTTGAGCGCGTTGGGGCAGCTCAGGTCTTCGCGGATTCGCCCGACGAAGCAGTCGTCCTGTCCCTCGGCGAGGATCGGCATCGGGTAGCGATTTTGCGCGGGGTCGTCGAACAGCCGAAGCCCGGGGAAATGTGCAAACGCCTCGCGCGCGTCGGCCGCCGCGACTTTGGTCTCGGTCTCCGCGTTGACGGAAATCGAATGCGCGGTGAAGACCGGCACCCGCACCGTGGTCGGCGAAATCAGCAATTCGGGCTGGTCGAGGATCTTCCTGATTTCATTGACCAGCTTGATTTCCTCGCCGGTGTACCCGCCCTCGACAAATTTGTCGATATGCGGAATCAGGTTGAACGCGATCTGATGCTGAAAAAATTTCACCTTGATCGCCTCGCCCTTTGACCACGCGATCGTCTGCTCGCGCAGTTCCGCAACCCCATTGACGCCCGCGCCGGACACCGCCTGGAAGCTGGTTGCGACCACGCGCCTGAGCCGCCCGAGGTCATGGATCGGCTTCAGCGGCATCACCGTCACGATCGTCGTGCAATTCGGACACGCGATGATTCCCTTATGATTGCGCGCGGCCGCGGCGTTGATCTCGGGCACCACCAGCGGAACGTCGGGGTCCATGCGAAATGCGCTCGACTTGTCCACCACGATCGCGCCCGCCTTGACCGCGAGCGGTGCGAACTGGCGCGACTGCGCCCCGCCCGCCGAGAACAGCGCGATATCGATTCCCTTGAACGAGCCGGGTCCGAGCTGCTCCACCGTTATCGGTTCGCCCGCGAAGGTCACGGTCTTGCCCGCCGATCGCTCCGAGGCGTACGCGCGCAGCTCGCGAATCGGGAACTTGCGCTGCTCGAGAATTTTGAGCGTGGTCTGGCCGACTGCGCCGGTCGCACCCACCACCGCTACTCTCTGTCCATTAGCCATTTTTCGATCCTACCGTGAAGTTGCTATTCGAGTGAACAACCGCCTATCGCGACCCAATCGAGGCCGGCCCATCCAGTCCGGCGTCAGTCGTCTCGCCGAGCATTCGCATCCCGTAGCGAATCAGCGCCGCCAGCCGTTCGACCCGCGTCAACAGTTCGCCCTGCTCCGCACGCGGCGCGCCGGCCAGCTCGGCGGCGACGGCGGCAATATTCTCGCGCATCAGTTGCAGCGCGCGCTCCAGGTTTTCGCGCTCGGGCGCCAGCACGCGGGCTTTGCGCCGCGCCTCCCGGATCTCGGCAAAGTCGATTATCTCGGCCATCTATGCTTCACCCTGCGCGCGAGCCAGTCTGCGATTATCGCTTATCGCGGTCGCGCGTGGAAACCGAAAGGGTCACTTTAATTTCTTGCCCGCTCGCCGCTTCGCCGCGAGCGTCCGGTACCCGCCCTCGGCGACCCATCGCATCTGCCGCGCCATCCCGTTGAGAATCTCGACCTCGCGCGCCGTCAATCCGCTGCGTCCGAAAATCTCGCGGATCGCGAACATGATATGCTCCGGATTGTCATCGGGAATAAAACCGATCGAGACCAGCGCCTCCTCCATCCGCGCCAGCATCGGGTCGCTGATCGCCGCGGCGACGAAGTGCGGGGCGCGAGCCGCGGCTTCAATCGCAGCCGCCGCCGATTGCTCCGCCGCCATCATCAGCTCGTAGGCGACGACTGCGACCGCCTGCGCCAGGTTGAGCGACGGGTATTCGGGTGCGGTCGGGATCGTGATCAACCGGTTGCAGAGCTTGAGCTCGCGATTAGTCAGGCCGTGATCTTCGCGGCCGAAGACGATCGCGATTTTGTTCGAGCCCGCAACCGCGTCGAGTTCCGCCGCCGCCGCGCGCAGCGGATGCGCCCGGCTGCGATAGCCGCCGCGGCGGCTGGTGGTGCCGGCCACGACCGAGCAATCCGCGAGCGCGGCCGCCAGATCGGGATAGACCGTCGCGCGGGCCAGGACGTCATCGGCATGCACCGCCATCGCGGCCGCCTCGCGATTGTTCAAAGGGCCGGGCGCGACCAAGCGAAGATCGTCGAAGCCCATGTTCTTGAGCGCTCGCGCTGCGGCGCCGATATTGCCGGCCGATTGAGGCCTGAACAGCACGAACGCGAATTTTTCCCGCCGAGCCATCGCCTCCTTATCCCGTTCTCCTTGTCGCAAGGGAAGAGCCGCCGAGCCTCGTCTCGTGTCATTCTGAGCGCAGCGAAGAATCCCGGCTCCTCTTCTTCGCGTCCGCACTTTTCCGGGATTTTTCGCGGCGCTCAGAATGACACAAAAAAAGTTCTGACAGGGCGAAGCTCGTATCCAGTTCACACAGGAAGCGCGAAACGCAGTGTGGGCTTCGCATTCTTAAATGGCTAAAATTAGGTTCTGCTCATGAAGATAATTTCCTTCGGCGATGTTCACATGGCGACCCGCAACCTCGAGCGGATGGGCGAGGTGACGCGCGATTGCGACTTGATAATCATCTCCGGCGACCTCACCAACTTTGGCGGTGTCGACGACGCGCGCAAGGTCCTTGCCGACGTTCGCCGCGCATGCCCCGCAGTGCTCGCGCTATCGGGCAATCTGGACCGGCGCGAGGTGATCCCGATGCTCGAGCAGGAGGGAGTCGCGCTGCATGGCAAGGGCCTGGTCAAGGGGGGAGTGGGGATCTTCGGATGCGGCGGCTCGAATATCACGCCGTTCGGCACGCCGACCGAGTTCAGCGAAGACGAAATCTATGCGACGCTGCGCGCCGGGTATGAGTGCGTGCGCGAGGTGCGGCCGCTGCTGATGGTTTGTCATGCGCCTCCGTTCGACACCAAATGCGATCGAATCCTGAGCGGCAAGCCGGTCGGCAGCACTGCGGCGCGCCAATTTATCGAAGAAGTGAAGCCCGACGTTTGCATCTCGGGGCACGTTCACGAATCCGCCGGCGCCGATCAAATCGGTCCGACGAAAATTTTCAACGCAGGCCCATTCAAGGGCGGCGGCTACGTAGTTGTGCGGGCCCGCGACGGGCGGCTTGACGCGAGGCTCGAATTTCTTTGACGTGCCCACATTGTCGCGCGTGGATCAATCGCTGCGAATTTACGCCGGAAAAATCGCCAACGCATGGCCGCTGGTACTGCGCAACTCGATCCGGCTACTGTGGCGCTGGCGGCCCGGACGCGCCGTAAAGTAAGGTCGGAGGCGGTCGCGGGCGGATCGACGCGGCAGGCCCGCAGCTCGCGGGCTTTTGCACATTTTTGTCTAAGGGAGAATTGCTTGCACATGGATGCGACTGGTGATGCCCGGATAAGGTTCGATCACGTATCGATTGCGGTGAGGTCGATCGACCGCGCCTACGAATTCTTCGCGAAATATTTTCCAATCAAGTTGCGCACCTCGAAAACGATTGACGAGCAGGTCAGCGGATCGTTCTACTGGCAGGATTTCCACCTCGGCGGGTTCGTCGTCGAGCTGATCGAGGATCCGCCCGGCAAGCCCGGCTTCGTCACGAAGTTCATCGACAAGCACGGCGAGGGGCTGCATCATTTGTCGATCGAGACGGACAATCTGGACGCGATAGTTGCCCGGCTGAAGGCCGGAGGCGTGCGGGTCGTCGACGAGCAAAAATACGAATCAGGCTCTGCGACCGCGTTCATCTCGCCGCGCTCCGCGTTTGGCGCGCTCATCCAGTTCTGGCACACCCCGAATTGGGAAGCAGCCCATCCCAAGCCGGCGCCCGACGGGCTGGCCCACTTCGATCACGTCTCGCTCGCGGTCAAGGACATCAAGGCAGCCTACAACTTCTTTACCCGGTACTTTCCCGGGACGAAAATCGGCGAGGAGCCTCACACCAGCAATTCCGAGGGCAACTTCGCCCTTGGCCATATCGAGGTCGCCGGCTTCAAGCTCGAATTCATCCAGAGCCCGCCGCACAAGACCGAAAACGACTTCGTCGGCAAGTTCATCGCGCGCTACGGCGAGGGGATGCATCATATTTCGATCGACCTCAAGGATTTCGACGCCACCTGCGAGCGGCTCAAGCGCGACGGCGTCCGGGTGGTGGACGAAAAACGCAACCGGCAAGGCGAGCGGCAATACTTCATCTCGCCGCAGTCGGCCTTCGGCGTGCTGATCCAAATCTGGGACGGGCAGGGGCAGGGCTGAGCCCTGCACCCAGTATTAAGGCCGCCCGCCGTTGGCGGGCGCGGCCCCTGCGGCAACGGCTCAACGGTGCGCTGTCTGTTTGCTTGCGTTCTGGGACAGTAGGCTCGGAAAAGGCTATAATTAAGTCAATCGCATGATCGTTGCCGCATTCTTCGACGCCGCCGGCACGCTGTTCGAACCGCGCGAGCCAGTCGGGCACACCTACGCCCGTATCGCGCGCCAATTCGGGCTGGACGCCTCTGAGGACACCGTCGCCGCCGGGTTCCGCCGCGCTTTCGGTGCGGCGCCCGGTCTGGCCTTCGGACCCGGGCATGGGCATGACGAGCTTCGACGGCTGGAGCGGGAATGGTGGCGGCGGCGCGTGGGTGAAACGTTCGCATCGATGGGCACATTGCGTGACTTCGACGCCTACTTCGACGCGCTTTTTGCCTGGTTCGCCGATCCCGATCATTGGATTGCGGATCCTGAAGCGGCGCCGGTGCTGCAACGTCTAAAGAATGATGGACTCAAATTGGGCGTGATCTCGAACTTCGATTACCGCTTGTATCGAATTCTTGACGGCCTCGAGCTGACCGGATACTTCGATTCGATCACGATTTCCTCCGAAGCCGGCTATGCCAAGCCGCGGCGCGAGGTGTACGAGACGGCGCTTTCACGCGCCCGCGCGCCGGCGCACGAAGCGATGCATATCGGCGACTCGGAGCATCTGGATTTCGCGCCGGCCGCGGCAATCGGGATGGCTGCGGTCCTGATCGATCGCGACTCGGAGCACGCCGCGCCATCGATCGCGGCCCGCACCGCGAGGATTCGTTCGCTTGCCAGCGTCCCTGAGATTGCGCAAGTATTCTGACCCGCTTGACGTTATCGCGGCGTTATTCTTATCTAAGGCCACAATTTTCCGGGGAACAGTATTTTGGGGAGAAAAATGAACCGCATGCTTTTTTCGCGTCGCCTGATGGTGATGCTAACCGCATTTTTCACGCTTGCCCTCACCGTCGGAGTCGCCGCCGCGCAGAGCGCCGGAGAGCTCCAGAGCGAGCTTTCGGGCCTCTCCGGCCAGATGTCCGCTGCCGAGTCCAACGCCTCGACCGCAGACCAGGTGATCGGCAAGCTCGACAACGCCGAGGGAACCTTCGCCAAGCTCGCTTCCGGCGGCAAGGTGGATAAGGGTGCGCTGGTGCCGATCTACCAGCAGCTTGAATCGATGCTCGATCGGATGAACACGGTTTACTCGAAGAAGAAAGACGATTGCATCGCCACGATCGACAACGGCGGGCAATGCGACTACGACCAACCCGAACAGCTGGCATTGAAAGCTGCATATCCGCTTTCATGGCTGCGCTTCACGGCTGCGACGACCCTGTTCGACGAGAACGCCGAGCAATCGAAGAAACTGCTGAACCAGGCGATCGACGGCTTCACCGCCAGCACGCTGGCGATGCCCGATCCCAACCTGGTGCGCGAAAATACGCTCGGCCGCGCCTACTGCGAACGCGAGCTGGGCAAGTTCGATCACGCCGAATACGACCACGCGGTCGCCGACTTCAAGAAAATAATGGACGACGGTACCGGCACGCAGCAATACAGCGCCGCGCGCGAGGGACTCTCCACGACTTACGCCAAGATGGGCAAGGCGGAGGAGGCCGCGAAGCTGGTCGGCGGAACCGGAGCAAAGACCGGATCGGGCCAGTTCATGTTGCAGTTGCAGACCCTGTTCAGCGCCGAACGGGCCACCAGCGACCCCGCCAGGAAGGCCGCCTATCACAAGCAGATCATCGACGCGATGAAGACCAAGGAAAACGACAAGGAAGGATGGGCGGTCGATGTAGCGGCGGCGTCCAAATTTCCAAACAACGTAGTCGAGGAATTCGGCAGCTCCAGCGATCCGTTCGAGAAATGGCTGCTCGCCGCGGTCCTGCTCTCGCGCAAGGACGAGGCCAACGCGGCCAAGTACTATGCGGAGGCGGGCGCCAGCGGAAAGTATCCCAAGGCCTACAAGTTCGCCACCGACATCTATCTGCGCGAGAAGCGCTACGACCTGGTCGAGGCAATGCTGACCAAGATCGCAGCCGGCGGCGGCGGCGATGCGCAATGGGCCGAGTACTTGAGATTCAGCCTGGCGCATAACCGGTGGGAGGTGGGCGGCTCCAAGGATGCCGCGCTGGAAGATCAGTGGGTGAAAGTCGCGCAGGACTACCTGCAGAAATATCCCAGCGGCGAGCATGGCGCCGAGATGCGCGTGCAGTTGGCCGGTCGCCTGCAGCGGCAGAATAAATACGTCGAGGCGGCCGAGTTGTATTCCCAGGTCAAGGGCGACCCCGAATTCACGTTCACCGCCAAGTTCAAGGCCGCGGAGTGCTACTACGCGGAGCTCCAGGGCGCCAGCGCCAAGGATAACAAGGGGCCCAAGATCGATGCCGAGTCGGTCAGAAAGCTGGCGCTCGAAAACCTCAACGAGGCAATCAAGATGGGCCCCGAGGCGGAGCGTACCGCCACCGGACCCGGCAAGAAGGCGGTGCATGAGATTCGCGGCGAAGCGGTCTACATGCTTGCTTCGATCCTGGAAGAAGACCCGGAAAAGGTCGACTACCCGCAGGTCGCGACGCTGCTTGGCGGCTACGAATCGCAATACCCGAGCATGAGCGCGAAGTTCCAGGATGTGGCCGAATGGCGCATCACGGCGCTCGATCATCTGGGCAAGTACGACGAGGTTAACACCGACGTCGCCGCAATCGTCGAACGCAGCAAGGGCAACACCGCCAAGGGCGATTTCATCAAGGGACTTGGAATCGACTTCTGGAAGACCGCGCTCGAAGCCAAGGCCAAGGGCGATCAGAAGGCATACCTGGCCAACGCGAAGCTGACCGCGACCGCATACAGTTTTTTCGCCGACATGGTGTCGTCGGGCAAAATCCCGGTTAAGAATCTGACCGGCACGCTGTCAATCCTGGGGCAGGCCCTGCAGGCTATGGGCCAGGAAAACAAAGCCGAGGCCATCTACCAGCAGGTCGTGAAGGCCGACCCCGCGTCGCCCGATGCGAACGCCGGACTGGCCCGTATCGCGCAATCCAAGAAGGTCTGGAAGGATGCGGTGACGCTGTGGACCACCGTCGAGAACACGGCGGCCGAGTCCGACAACCTGTGGTACGATGCGAAATACAACATCGCGGTGATCTACAACGAGCAAGGCAACGTCCAGGGCGCATGCAGCAAGCTGGCGCAGACGCGCGCCGAGCATCCCACGCTGGGATCGCCCGAGATGAAAACGCAGTGGGACGCGCTGCAGCGCAAGCTGTGCCTCGATCACAAGGGCAGCTAGCGGCGCAGATGCTCAAAAAGATTCATCACGTGGGCGTCGTCGTGCCGAGTCTCGACGCGGGCTTGAGATTCTGGCGCGACACGCTCGGCCTGCATTTCACCAGTAGCGCCACGATTGAAGAGCAGGGCGTCCGCGCCGCGTTGCTCAAGGCTGGCGAGAGCGAGATCGAACTGCTCGAGCCGCTCGATCCCGCCAACGCCGTGGGCAAGTTCCTCGCGCGGCGCGGCGGCGGATTGCATCACGTATGCTTCGAGACCGACGACGTCGCGCGCGAACTCGAGGCGGCGCGCGCCCGGGGAATCCCGCTAATCGATCAGAAGCCGCGCCGCGGCCTGGCGGGCCTGATCTGCTTCCTCCATCCCAAGGCCACCCGCGGCGTGCTGGTTGAATACGCCCAGCCGCCCGGCGAGTAGAGATAAGCATGCCGATTTACGAATACCGATGTATCAAGTGCGACCACTCGTTCGAGGCGTTGGTGCGCCGCGGCGACGGCGGCGTGCAGTGCCCGCGCTGTCGCGGCTCGAAACTGAAGCGCGAGATGTCGACCTTTGCATCGCGCGGCAGTAATGGCGACGGCGCTGCCATGGCCGCCGCCGCGATGGCCAATTCCGGCGCGGCACACGGCGGCGGATGCGGCGGCGGAGGCGGATGCGGTGGCGGCGGATGCGGTGGATGCGGCGGCGGTGGATGCGGCCGGCATTAGCGCCGCGTTCGCCCGATTCAGCTTTCTCTGCGCGCTTCGAATTCTTTTTTTGCCGCCGCCAGAAGTTCTGGTTGCGCGAGCAAATCGTACGCGGTCATCGCCATCGCCTTCGCCACCCGAATCATCGCATCGTAGCCGTGCTTTGAGTCGGCGTGCGCGACGAACGCGTCTTCGTGGCAATTGCCCTCGCCGTGGCGCGAGATCGCGAATGTCGGATGAATCGCCGGCATCACATGACTGACGTCGCCCATGTCGGTGCTGCCGGTGGGCGTGTCTGCCGGGGCTTCGGCGGATTTTACCCCGAGTGCCTCGCTATGCGCGGCGTAACGATGCGCCATGCTGAGATTGTTGATCATATTCTTGTACCCGCCTTCGACCACGTGCTCGACGCGCGTTCCGGTCGCGATCGCGGCGCCCTCGGCGCATTTGATGATCCGCGCGCCGATTTCGTTGGCGTAGCGGCTGGTCCTGGCGCGCGCTGAAAACACGCACTGGGTGCGCTCCGGGATGATATTAACCGCTTGGCCGCCGTCGGTGATGATGCCGTGGAGGCGCGAGCCGTCGCGCAGGTGCAGCCGCATCGCATCGACGCTCTGGAAGGTCTGGATCACCGCGGACAATGCGCTCGAGCCGTCCCATGGCGCCATCGCCGCGTGCGCGCCCTGACCATGAAAAGTCAGCCTGAGATGCTGCGTGGCGAGCGCGGGCATCGTGCAAAATTCGCCGTCGGTTGGATGCGCCATCATGGCCGCATCGACGCCCCGCAACGCGCCCTGGGCGATCAGGATTATCTTTCCGCCGCCGCCTTCCTCGGCCGGGGTGCCGAGAAAAACGACTCGCCCCGGTAGTTGGCCTGCGATGCTCTTCAAACCCGCGACGGCGCTGAGCGCGGCGCCGGCGATCAGGTTGTGGCCGCACGAATGGCCGTTGGGCAAGGCGTCGTATTCGGCGAGGATTGCGACCGCGGGCCCCGTGGCGCCGAACTCGGCGCGAAACGCGGTCTTGAGTCCACCGACTTCGCGCTCGACCCCCAGACCCAACTCGCTGGCGGCTTTGGTCAGCAGGCCGGCGGCGAAATGCTCCTGGAACATGAGCTCGGGATGCTCGTGGATTTCGTGGCTGAGCGCGACCACTTTGTCGCGGTAGTTGTCGATCGCGCGGGATATTTCGGCGTGAGCGTCTCTCGGCATGTTCCTCTCGATTTTGGTTGGCATTGTAAGTTAGGACCGAAAACTCAGACTATCCAACCCGCCGCTGCGCCAAGCCACCGCGCGGAGTCAGGACCGCTAACAATACGGCCACGAACAGCAGGGCGGGTATGTCACCGAGAAGGTGCCCATGATTTTCGGGCGCCTCGAAGGATTGAACGCTCATAATCGCGGCGTGGACAAGACTCGACCAGACGGTGAACCAGATGAGACTGAGGTGTTCTAGCGGATTGCGCGCCGCCATGATGAGGAACACGCCGAGTGTCGCGTAAACGCCGACAATCATCATCGGGTAGTCCGAGTGACCCGTGTGCCATGTCCAGCCGGACGGCCAAATGATCATCAGCGGGTAAATTCCGGCGAGGAAAATCACCCCGACCAATATCAACGCGATGCGCAAATACCTGAGACGGCCGTTGTCAGCCATAATCTCCCTCTTTCGACGCTAGCGCGATCAGAGCAAGCCGCTGAATCTGCTCTCGATGCTGATTAGCACCGAGCACGCAAGTAATTCAAACTCCGGGCAGCGCGCTGAATCGGCGATAGGGCCCTGATCGCGGCTGGATTGCGCCGCGCTTTGAAACGTTGCTCGCCCAAATTCGTCGATCATGTGAGAGCATCGGGAATCGACGCCCCGGAAAAACTGAACGGCTTGCCCAACGCGGGAGCAAATAGGATCATTACATGCGAAGCCGCGCCGATTCGGCGGGTTGCTCGTATCGCGATGGCAACGAGAATAATTCCGGGTATGAGACGCAGTTTGATCTCCGCGCTCACGGCCGTGGTGATTGGACTAGCGATCGCGATCGGCGCCGCCGCGCCCGCCGCGGCGCAGCAGGGCTCGTCGAATCCTGCACCGCTCGTGATGCCCGGTAGTCAGGGCAAGGGAGCCTCGACGCTCGAACTGCCGTCGATACCGGCCAAACAGGGCGGCGAATCCCTCAACATCCCGCCCCAGGTTCCGCAACCCGGCCAGGAGCTGGTACTGCCGACGCGCGAGTTGCGCCAGCAGCCGGGCTACGAACAGGTCACCGTGACCGTGACCGAACCGAGCGGCACCTACGTCACCGGGCTGCAAAAGGACGATTTCAAACTCTACATGGACGGGCAGCAGCGCCCGATAGAATTCTTTCGCCAGGACCTGAACACTCCTGTCTCGGTCGGCATCCTGGTGGACACTTCGGGCAGCATGACGCCCAAAATTCCGCGCGCACGCGCCGCGATCGCACAGTTCCTGCACGATCTGAATGACAAGGACGACGTGTTTTTATACGCGTTTTCCAGCCGTCCGTTCCTGCTCCAGCCGTTCACGACCAATCATGACCTGGTGATGCGCCGGCTCGGATTGCTGCATGCCTACGGACAGACCGCTTTGTTCGACGTGATCATGCTGGGACTGCAGACGGTGCAACTAGGCCGCTACGACAAAAAAGCGCTGCTTGTCGTCACCGACGGAATGGACAACACCAGCTCTTCGACGGTGAATGACGTCGTCGCCCAGGCGCGGCGAATGGGCGTGCTCGTGTACTCGATCGGAATCGGCGATCCTAACGGCTCCGGTCCCGGAGCTTCCTTCCAGATCGGACCATTCATGGTGGGCGGCGGCGGCGACGAGGAGCACGTCGACGCCGAGACCCTGCACACTCTTTCGACCGAAACCGGCGCCAAGACCTTTATCATCCGCCAGTCCGGCGACCCCGAGGCGCTGATCCGCGCGTGCGAGAGCATCAGCCGCGAGTTACGCGAGCAATACACGATAGGATTTCTCGCGCCAGATCCCGGCGCGGGCGGATACCGCAGCCTGAGAGTGGACGTTCCCGGCAAATCAGGAGCGGAGGTTCGCGTCCGCAAGGGAATCGACGTCGGCGGGCGTTCGGCGCCGGCCGGCCTCGATCCGTCGGTCGCGGGCGGACCCTGATCGATCCGGGTCGCCGTTCAGCGCGACGCGCGCCTGGTCGATGCGAACGGCGCGACGAATGCGCGCTCGGGATCCTGCAGCAGGTTCAGAAATTTGACTTCGGCGAAATCGCCGACGAGCTGGAAACCCGAGAAGGCCGCGTTGTCCACCCGGATCCGCCGGAAGTGCGCGAGCTCCAGCCGCATGAAATGGCACAAAATGGTGCGGATGATGTCGCCGTGCGAGACAAACAGGATTCGCCGGCCGCTATTGGATGCGACCGCGCGCCGCACCGCCTCGACCCCTCGCGATTGCACCTGCGCGATCGTCTCGCCACCGGGAGTCGGCGCGTCCACCGGATGATCGCGATAGTGCGCGTACTCGGCGTCATCGATTAAGTCGCCGAACACCATCCCTTCCCATCGCCCGTACAGGACTTCCGACAGTTGCGGCTCTTCGGTAATCGGGATGCCGCCGACGCCGGCGGCGATTATCTCCGCCGACTGCCGCGCGCGCGCCAGCGGACTCGTGACGATCAACTCGGGCTTAATCAGGCGGGCGAAGGGAATCGCGGCTTGCACCTGCGCGCGTCCGCGCTCGTCGAGTTCGATCGGGCTGCGGCCCATCACGCGGCCTTCGCGGTTCCATGCGGTCTCGCCGTGGCGCATAAAGCAGCGCGATTCCTCGCATCCCGGTTCCACCCTTCATTTTATCCGCGACGTAAAACGGTCCCAGCGCCATCGAAATCGCCTCGGTGATGAGATGCAGCCCCGAAAAAAAGGGCGGCGGGCGCTGGCTCGTGAGCGCCTGGCGCAATCAAACCAGATTTTCGACAAGGCTGACAGCCGCGTGAGCGTTACCGCGCCGGCGATCCCGGTTCCCTCTTTCCGGCCCGGAAAGGGTGCTCGGCGAGTATTTCCCCGACTTTCCGGCTTTGATCCGGTTCCCCCTTTCCGACCCGGAAAGGGGGTTAGGGGGATAGGACACCGGCCTCCTCGAGACAATTTTTTCTGTTCCCCTTCCCCATTCTTTCTGGGGAAGGGGCCAGGGGTTAGGGCTTTGTTCTTCAAGTTATTTGCGGGACACGACACCAGGAGGGCCTGCTTGCGACCTCAAATAACGCGAAAACGCCGTGCAGCGCACGCAAGGTGGGCAGGCGCACCCAAGCCAAAGTTACCGCGCCGGCTCGCCTGCGCCCGCATGCGCGGTTTGCTCCGTACGCGCGGCGCCGTTGGCAGGCGCGCCCACGCCGCAGAAGGCTTCGTAATCGATAAGTCCGGTCTGGCTGGGATGCTCGCCGCAGACGGGGCACTTCGGATCTTTGCGGATCTTCAGAACTCGCACGTAGTCCTTGTCCGATAGCGTGTCGAAGTAAACCATCTTGCCGATCAGCGCAGTGCCCGCGCCGATGATCAACTTGATCGCCTCGAGCGCTTCGATCGATCCGATCAACCCCGGAAGCGCGCCGAGCACTCCCGCTTGCGCGCACGACGGCGCCATTTCCGGCGGCGCCGGCTCGGGATACAGGCATCGGTAGCACGGTCCGCCTTTGGCCGGGTAGAAAACCGTCGTGTTGCCTTCGAAACGGTAAATCGCGCCGTCCACCAGCGGCTTCTTTGAGAATACGCACGCGTCGTTGATCAAATATCGAGTCGGGAAATTGTCGCCGCAGTTCACCACCACGTCGTAATCCTTGATGATCTCCATCGCGTTGGCGGAGGTAAGCCGCACGTCATGGCGAATCACCCTGACTCCCGGATTCAGCGCGTTGATCCGCTTTTGCGCCGATTCGGTCTTTCGCATCCCGACGCCGTCCGCCGTGTGGATTATCTGCCGCTGAAGGTTGGATAGATCGACCACGTCGAAATCCACCAGGCCGATCGTGCCGACTCCCGCCGCCGCGAGGTAAAGCGCCGACGGCGAGCCGAGCGCGCCCGCGCCAATCAGCAGCACCCTGGCGTCGAGCAGTTTTGCCTGTCCCTTCTCACCGACCTCGGGAATGGCGAAATGGCGCGAATAGCGAGTCAGCTCGTCGGCGGTAAACGCGCGATCCGCCACCCACGGCAATCCGCGATTCTTCCACGCGCTGAAGCCGCCGGTCAGGTTGTACACGTTTTCGTAACCGAGCTCGCCGAGCGTTCGCGCCGCCAGTAGCGAGCGTGTGCCCGACGCGCACTGCACAATCACCGGCGTCTTCCGATCCGGCACTCGCTCCTCGATCCTGAGTTCCAGGAAACCGCGGGGAATCGCGACCGCTTGCGCGATATGTCCGTCGCGCCACTCGTCGCTTTCGCGTACGTCAATCAGCACCGCGCCGTGCTTTTCGATCATCCGGCGTGCTTCGTCGATATCGATCTGCTTAACCGCCGAGCGTGCTTCGTTGAGGATATCCTCCGAAGTTTTCGCCATAAATTTATCCGGCGGCTTGCGACGCTGCCTCGGCGATCGAGCGCCGCCGGGTGAATTTGAGCGCCGCATTGTCGATGTTGATCGAGCACAGCGAGCCGCACATCGTGCAGACGTTGGAACCCGCCGCCTCGCTTTCTTCCTTGTAGCGGCGCGCCTTGTCGGGGTCCATCGCCATCGCGTACATCCCTTCCCAGTTGAGCGCCTTGCGGTAGCGCGACATCTGGTCGTTCCAGACTTTCGCCGCGTGCACTCCCTTGACCAGGTCGCCCGAGTGAGCCGCGATTCGCGTCGCGATCACGCCCTCGCGCACGTCGTCGATATCGGGCAGCCGCAAATGCTCGGCCGGCGTCACGTAGCACAGGAAATCGGTTCCGGCCGCCGACGCGATCGCTCCGCCAATGGCGCCGGTGATGTGGTCGTAGCCCGGCGCGACGTCGCAGGTCAGCGGCCCGAGCACATAAAACGGCGCGCCCCCGCAGACTCGCTTCTCCAGCTTCACGTTGGCCTCGATTTGATCGAGCGGCACATGGCCGGGACCCTCGATCATCACCTGCACGCCCATCGTCCGCGCGCGCTCGGCCAATTCCCCCATCAGCAGCAGCTCCGCGATTTGCCCGCGATCGGTCGCGTCGCCGGTGGCGCCCGGCCGCAGCCCGTCGCCGATCGATATCGTAACGTCATGCTCGCGCAGCACCGCGCAGACCTCGTCGAAGTGCTCGTATAGCGGATTCTCGTTGCCGGTCCGATCGATCCATGCCGCCAGCATTGCTCCGCCGCGCGACACGATGCCCTCGATGCGCCGATGCCCGCGCAGCCGCTTCACGCTCTCGCGCGTGACCCCGCAATGCAGCGTCATGTAATCGACGCCCTGGCGCGCCTGGCGCTCGATTACGTCCAGAAAGTACCGGGCCTCCATCTCCATGATCGAGCGTTCGGAGCCGAGCTGGTAGATCGGCACGGTGCCCAGGATCACCGTGCATCGTGACAGAATCTCCGCGCGTATCTTGTCCAGGTCGGTGCCGGTCGAAAGATCCATCACCGAGTCGGCGCCGTAGCGGACCGCGGTATAAAGTTTCTCGATTTCCTCTTCGATCAGCTGATGGAAGTTCGACGCGCCGATGTTGGCGTTGACCTTGGTGCGCAGCCCCTTGCCGATTCCGATCGCTCTGAAATCGTGATGGACGTTGTGCGGGATCACGACCTCGCCGGTCGCGACCAGCGCGCGAATCTCTTCGGCGGCGAAGCCTTCATCCTCGGCAACTTCAGCCATCTGCCGGGTGATTATTTGCTTGCGGGCGGCTTCTATCTGCGTCATCGCGTCACCTCCGCGGCCGACACGGCGATCCGGCCGTGAATTCTTAAGTATAGCTCAATCGTCGTCGTACTCGATGCCATCCTTCTCGCCGGGCGCGCCGAGTCCCCGGATCATTCGCTCCGAGCGCGCCCAGGTGCGCCGCCGCGATAAAGCTGGTCGGCGCCGCAATCGTCAGCGCCTCCGTCACCCGGGACATGCGGCTATTTGCCGCTGTGCGCCGGATGCCGGTCGATCACCGTAAGATTGTCGATATGGTCCGGCGCATCCGCGTAATGCTTGGGCGCTTCGCGATTGGTGTAGCTCTTCATCTCCGGCCGCTGCGGATCGTAAACCGCGGCGTCCTGTTCGCGGTACCATGCAAGCATCTCGTCCATATTCCCTTCGCGCCCTTTTTCGGCTATCACGCGCGAGCGATGCATCAGCAGTTCCTTGGTCTCGACGAAATCCTTGCGGTCGAAGCCCCAGATGCGCGGATGAACGTAGGTGTCCATCCTAATCGCGTCGCACGGGCATGCCTCGACGCACAGCCCGCAGTAGATGCATCGCAGCGTGTCGATCTCGTAGCGCACCGGGAATTTTTCAACGTGCGGATCGGGCGACTCGCCCGCTTCGATGTAGATGCATTGCGCCGGACACGCGGTCGCGCACAAAAAACACGAGGTGCATCGCACCGACGAATCTTCGCGCAGCGTCAGCCGATGGCTGCCGCGAAAATTGTCGGAATAACGCTTGCGCTCCTCCGGATATTGAGTCGTCGAGGTCGCGTTGACTCCCCGCTTCATGCCGAACAGATGGGCGGTATGCAGCCCGAAGTTGCGGAAGAAGTGGTAGTTGGTGACCGCAAGGCCTTTTATGACTTCAGGGATATAGATCCGCTCCCAGAAGGTCATTTGTTCGCTTCTCTGCATCTCTAAACCAGCGCCAATTCCATTGTCGGAGCGGGGGATTCCACGTTTACCAGACTCCGCATGTCAACTATAGAGAGTCCCCGGAATTACAGTCAAGTTGCGTGGATCCGAATGGCGCTGCTTTCGCCCTCGCGCCGGATCGATTAATCATTGCACGCCATGCCTTCTTCCGACGCCTCCGCCGAGCCCGTGCGCCCGATCACCCCGGCCGAAGCCGCGCACACGATGCTCGCGAGCTTCCTTGGATGGGCGCTCGACGCCTTCGATTTCTTCATCCTGATTTTCGTGATGCCCGCGGTCGCCAGGGAGTTCCATCGCCCCATCTCGCACATCGCGTTCACCATCACCGCGACCCTCGCACTGCGTCCGCTCGGCGCGCTCGTGTTCGGCTGGATCGCCGACCGTTACGGGCGTCGCGTCCCGTTGATGGTCGATGTCGTCTTCTATTCCGTCATCGAAGTGGCCAGCGGCCTTGCCCCGAGCTACGGATGGTTCCTGCTGATGCGCGCGTTGTACGGAATCGGGATGGGCGGCGAATGGGGCGTGGGCGCGTCGCTCGCGATGGAAGCGGTATCGCCCCGGTTGCGCGGACTCTTTTCCGGCCTGCTGCAGGAGGGCTACGCGATCGGCTACTTGCTCGCGGCCGCCGCGTTCTTCTTCGTCTTTCCGCACTACGGATGGCGCGCGATGTTCTTTCTCGGCGGCGCACCCGCACTGCTGACGATCTACATCCGCTCCCACGTGCCCGAGTCGGAGGCATGGCAGCGCACGCGCCCCGACATGTCGCAGATTCGCGATGCGGTTCGCGCCAATTGGAAGATGTTCCTCTACCTGTGCGGGCTGATGACGATGATGAATCTCGCGTCGCACGGCACCCAGGACATGTATCCGACCTTCCTCGAAAAGACGCGCGGCTTCGACACCCGCACGGTGGCGACGATCGCGCTCATCTATAATGCGGGTGCGCTGCTCGGCGGCCTGACCTTTGGCTACTTGTCGGACCGCGTGGGGCGGCGGCGCGCGATGGCGGCCGCGGTGATATGCGCCGGCCTGGTCATACCGCTGTGGATCTATCCGGGCACGCTCGCAGTCCTGACGCTCGGCGCGTTTCTCATGCAGTTCATGGTGCAGGGCGCATGGGGCGTGATCCCGGCGCATCTGACCGAGCTCTCACCGCCCGAAGTTCGCGGCCTGTTCTCGGGCCTCGCCTATCAAATCGGAGTGTTGGTCGCATCGGGCGTCGCCGTCAGTGAAGCCTTGCTCGCAGAACGATTCGGCTACGCCGCGACGCTGGCAGCCGTCGCCGCGATCGTGATGGTATGCGCGGCCGTCGTCATCCTGCTCGGCCGCGAGCGCATGGGCCGCGACCTCTCTTAATTCTGGGTGCAGGCGTGATCCCCGCCGCGCCCCGTTGGCACTGTCCGCGCCCGCCAACGGCGGGCGGCCTTAATACTGCGCCGCCGTCGCCACGGCTTTACACTGGTTCGCGCCGCGCTTATCTTTAAGTCAGGATCGAAACGCCTCGGACGCCGCCTTTCTCACGGATCCCGGTAAAAATCCCGGATGGTCGTCTGTATAGGAGCTTCCCGGCAAACTCAGAAGGAGGGGCTTTTATGCCCACTAAATTGTATGTAGGCAACCTGGCCTACGCGGTTACGCAGGAAGACCTGGCAGAGCTGTTTGCGCAGGCGGGAAAGGTCGAGAGCGCGGTCGTCGTGACCGACAAATTCTCGGGGCAGTCGCGCGGCTTCGGTTTCGTCGAGATGGCCGAGGCGGCCGACGCGACCAAGGCAATCCAGACACTCAATGACACCGACCTGAAGGGCCGGAAGATTAAGATTGACGAGGCGCGCGCCAGCACCGGTGGCCCGCGCGGCGGCGGTGGTGGCGGCGGAGATCGCCGGCGTGGCGGTGGCAGAGAGGGCGGCGGCGGCGGCCGAGAGGGCGGTGGCGGCGGCGGAAATCGCAGTCGCTGGTAGAATTTCACGTCGCGTCTCGCGACTCGGCTTGTAGCTGGTGGAAAGCGAACAAGCGCAATAGTTAATTTGGCGGCGCGGCCGGAGCAATTAGCCCCTGCCGCGCCGCTTTGTTTTTTTCCACCCACGCATCAAGACCGGCCGCGAACCCCTTCCACACGAACGCTCTTCTGCTATCGTTATGCGCCGTCAACGGAACCGGAGCCGAGCCCGGAAGATACGCGAAGAAAAAACAACAAACTCTGGATGAATCTGATCGAATGAGAAAAGCAATACTCTCGATTGCGGCGGCCGCCGTCGCGCTTGCATCCATCCTCGCAATTGCGCCGGGCGCGTCATTCGCCGACACTCCCGCCACCCCCGCCAACACCGTCCCTTCCGGAACGATGCGCAACGTCGCCGGCATCGTGACCCACCGCGACGGGCGCGTCGTGCAGGTTGGCACCGCATTTTTCGTCGCCGTGCCGAGCGCGGTGTTCCCCGGCCGCTCGTTCATTTACCTGGTGACCGCACATCACAATCTGCTCGACGAATCCGGCAATTCACGCGCCGGTCTGTTGCTCACGCTCGAGGACGCCAAGACGGGTGCGATGCGCGAGGAGCCGCTGCCGCTCGAAAACCGCTGGGTGCTCGATCCGAACGAGGAGAAGGCCGACGTCGCCGCGGTTCCGTTCGCTCCCCAAAACGCGAGCATCGCGCCCATCTCGCTTGGCTCTCTGCTCGGCGGCGACGATCCGCTCGCCCGGCCCGAAACCGGCGCGCAGGTGTACTACCTGACCGCCGCGACCGTGGGCGTCAATCAGCATCGCTTCGAGGCGCTTGCCCGCTTCGGCCACGTCTCGGTTCCGGCGCCCGCCGATACCGAGGTCATCGGCGCGGGCTTGCAGCAGCTCAGCTATCTTGACGGCGGCGGAGCGCCCGGATTTTCCAGCGGCGCCCCAGTCTTCGTCAGCGCCGGGTTGCGCTTTGCGCTATGGGGAATTCTCGAGGCCAACACTTCGCTCAACACCGATCCGGTTTTTTCCGGCCTGGCTGGCGTTCTCCCGGCCCGGTACGTGGCCGATACGGTCAAGGCGATGGGCGCGGTGCAGGACAAGGCGATGCGCGGCGCCAAGCTGCCCGAGTGATTCGGGCCGCGCGATGCGGATTTGATTGATTCGCACGGCCGATCTCCAGCTATAATGTCCTGCGCTGTCAGTTGAATAGTTGAATGCTTGATTTCGCATCGATTCGCGGATATCGAAAGTAGTTCGGGTTCTGCGCACAGGGACCGAACGCAGTAAAATACTCCCCGGTAGCTCAGTCGGTAGAGCGGACGGCTGTTAACCGTCATGTCGCTGGTTCGAATCCGGCCCGGGGAGCCATTCCCACCTCCGTCGTCCCGAGCGAAGTCTGCGAAGCCGAGAGCTTGCCCTGAGCGAAGCCGAAGGGGACCCTGGATCTTTTTCCATTGCCGCATGCCCGTGGTACTGCCCTGACAGGAGACCTTCGCATAACCGGATGCTGGTGCTGAAGCGATACGCGCTGGCGCGCGAGATCCTTCGCTGCGCTCAGGATGACGGAAAAAAAGCAAGCGGCCACTAATGTCATTCTGAGCGAAAGCGCTGTAGCGAAGAATCCCGGCGGACACTCCGGCGTCCGGCGTCGTATCTACAGCTGAACCCCACCGCCCGCTGTTCAGAGTTGAATCCGAGCCCATTACTGGGCGGGGGCCGGGGTGTCACTCTTGGCGACACTCGCGAGCTTGTCGTCCTTATAGCAGAATGTCACCGGGTACTTCTCGTTCTTGGTTAACATTTCCGCGGGCGTCATTAATACTTCAGCCAAACATATCGTGAAGACGTCGGCAGCCGTTTCAAGGACGATGATGGGCGTCCTGCCCCAGGCGTTAAGACCTTTGGTATAGAGGAGATAAGAGTCGCACTTCTCGCTATCGGGATTGGTCATCTGGTGGGCAGGTGGTCCGAGCCGGGTCTCTACGGAGTCCTTGGTATCGCCGATATTGAACGCCGCAAGATCGACCGGTGAGGGTCTGGTCGCCTCCATGTATGGCGAGCATCCGGCCATCCAGGGCATCAACAACAGCCCCACAATCAACACCCATCGGCGTTGATAGGAGCGATGCGAAGAAACCGGCAATCCAACTGTTCTGTCGGCCTCCATAGGTCCTATCTCCAACTCTGATTTTGCGCTTTTACCGCCGTTCGTATCTTTTCCCCAAGAGAATTTCATGCTTATCGTGCTTTGAAGTTCAGGCTTTGCCCAAACAGCTTGCCTTTCACGCTTCGGATGTTCATGACCGAACCCGAAGTCGAGATTGCCAGGCTCAAGCTGGCGCCAATGACCTTGTTTGATCCCCCAAGCCCCACTCTCCTATAGACCCGACGGCCTCCCTCTGCAAGGTTCCGACCGTGTTTGTTCACACGATGTTTCCAACGGCGCCGCGAGGCGTGGAAAAGCCGGTTTCGCGTCCGGCGGGCACCCAAGGCCCGTAAATGATCCTTATTCCCGAGGGTTTTCGCAGACGCTTCTCCCAGCTCCCGAACGACCGCAACTCCCGGTCCGGTGCACGAATCTCATTAGCCACATCGATCACGCCGCTTGTCCGGTAGGTGTGGATCTGCGTCGGGCCGCACGCTTGCGGCCTGGCGCGATCGATTTGCCGATCCGGCCATCTTTCTGCGATGCGCCGGATGACTTGCGCCTCGGTTTCAACTATTTTCCCGATCACATGCTTCAAGCGCTGATGAGAACCTCGTCGTGAATGCCCCGATTCTCCGATTCCTGGGGGCCGCCGGCACCGTCACCGGCAGCAAGTTTATGCTGACCGCCGGCGATCGCCGGGTGCTGGTCGATTGCGGCCTGTTCCAGGGGCTCAAGCAACTGCGCCTGATGAACTGGCAGCCGCTGCCGGTCGACGTGCGCGGCATCGACGCCGTTCTGCTGACGCATGCGCACCTGGATCACAGCGGTTTTGTGCCCGCGCTCGTGCGCGAGGGTTTCCGCGCAAAGGTGATTTCGACGCCCGGCACGCACTCCTTGTGCCGCATCCTTCTTCCAGACAGCGGCCATCTTCAGGAAGAAGAGGCCGGCTATGCGAACGCAAAAGGATATTCCAAGCACTCGCCTGCGTTGCCGCTTTACACCGAAACCGACGCATGGAAATCGCTCGATCACTTTTCGCCGGTGGATTTCGGCGCCAAGGTCGAGCTCGATCCGATAACCGCGCAGTTTCTGCATGCCGGGCATATTCTCGGAGCGTCCCTGATAAGTATCGAGATTGACTCGCCCCGGCGCAGAAGAATCCTCTTCACCGGCGACCTGGGACGTCCATCGCACCCGATCCTGCGCGCTCCCGCGCCGCCGCCCGCCGCCGACGTGATCGTGATCGAGTCCACCTACGGCGATCGCGTTCATGACGATGCGGCGTCGCTCAAGCGTTTCGAAGATGCGATCTCAAAGACGCTCGAGCGCGGCGGGGTCGTCATCATTCCCTCGTTTGCCGTCGATCGAACCGAGGTCATCCTGCACGAGCTGGCGCGCCTGCGCGACGCCGGCCGTATCCCGAGCGCTCCAACCTTCGTGGACAGCCCGATGGCGCTGGCCGCGCTGAGCGTTTACGAAGAAGCAATCGCGCGAGGCAGCCCCGAAATCCGCACCGATATCGCGCATGAGAAAAGTTTCTTCAATGATCAGGACCTGACCGAAATCAAAACCGTGGCCGCGTCGATCGAGCTGAACTCGAAGTCGGGGCCGATGATCATCATCTCCGCGTCGGGAATGGCTTCGGGCGGCCGCGTCCTCCATCATCTCAAACGACGCCTTCCCGACCGCCGCAACACGGTAATTCTCGTCGGCTTTCAGGCCGCCGGGACCCGCGGCAGGTCGCTGCTCGACGGCGCTCCGATGGTGAAGATGCTGGGAGACTACGTCCCGGTCGCCGCGGAAATTGTCGATGTCCCCGGCTTTTCCTCGCACGCCGATCAGAATGAAATCGTCAACTGGCTCAAGCTCGCCACGGTTCGCCCGCGGATCGTTTATATCGTTCACGGCGAGCCGCCCGCATCCGAAGCGCTTCGCGCGCGCATCACCCACGAGCTCGGATGGAACGCCGTGGTACCGCGCAATCTCGAGCAAGTGCGTATAGACTGACCGGGCTGTGACGCACTTTCGCCTCAAACATCTCCCGCTCGATACGCTGCGCGAGCACGTGATCGTCATTCACGAGCGCGCCGTCCGGGACGGAAAGCTCGGATTTCGCCCGCTCGACCGTGCACGCGTCTTCGGCATCGATCGCGAGACCGGAAAACAGCGCGAAATCACCGGCGTCCTCAACGTCTGCAGCGACCGCCTGCTCGAAGCCCGCGAGATCGGAGTCTCGGACGAAGCATTTCGCGATCTCGGCTTGCCCGACGGCGCCCCGGTGGACGCAAGTCTCGCGGTCGCGCCGATGAGCGTGGATTTGGTCAGGGCCAAGCTGCGCGGCAGACGCCTTCGCCGCGAGGATTTCGACGCGATCCTGACCGACGTCGCGGCACGGCGCTATTCGCGCGTCGAGCTTTCGATGTTCGTGCTGGGGTGCGCCTTTCAGAAGTTTGATCTGTCGGAACTGACCGACTTCACGCTCGCGATGGTCGCCACCGGCCAGCAGCTCGAATTCGGCAGCTCGATCGTCGCCGACAAACACTGCATCGGCGGTGTTCCCGGCAACCGAACCACCATGATCCTGGTTCCGATTCTCGCGGAACTCGGACTCAAAATCCCCAAGACTTCGTCGCGCGCTATCACCAGCCCCGCCGGCACCGGCGACACGATGGCGGTGCTGGCCGACGTCGCGCTCTCGCCCGAGCGCCTGTATCGGGTGGTCGAGGAAGTCGGCGGATGCATCGCGTGGGGCGGCGCGCTCGAGCTGGCGCCCGCCGACGACATCCTGATCACCGTCGAGCGCCCGATGGAGATCGACACCGAGGCGCAGATGGTCGCCTCGATTCTCGCCAAGAAGAAAACCGCCGGCGCCACCCACGTCGTCATCGACATTCCGGTCGGACCTTCGGCCAAGGTCAGAACTCCCGAACTTGCCGAGCGTGTCGGCTCGTCGTTCAAGGCCGTGGCCGAGCGGATCGGGCTGAAGCTGGAGACCGTGACCACCCAGGCGCTCGGCCCGATCGGATATGGCATCGGACCGCGATTGGAGGCGCTTGATGTCCTTTCGGTCCTTCGATGCGAACCCGGCGCGCCCCGCGATCTCCGCGAAAAGTCGCTGATGCTCGCCGGACATCTGCTGGAAATGACCGGAGTCGAGCCGCCCTCGCGCGGCTATGAGGCGGCGCGCCGGACACTCGATTCCGGCGCCGCTCTCAAGCGGTTTGACCGAATCGTGGACGCGCAGGGACGACGCGAGATGCCTCCCGAAGCGCCTTTGCGCCGAAGCTTTGCAGCCACCCAGGCCGGGACGATTGCGCAGATCGATTGCTGGGAAATATCGCGAATAGCAAAACGCGCCGGCGCCCCTTCCAATGCGTCAGCCGGCGTCAAGCTGTACAAGAGCGTCGGCGATACTGTGATGCTCCACGAGCCGATTTTGGACATTCACGCCGAAAGCGATTCCCAGCTCCAGGCCGCGCTCGAATATGGCAATTCCGTGCGCCGCCTGATCCGCTACGCCGAAGATACCTAGTGTCCTGTCCAGTAAATAGATTGAAGAACAAAACCCTAACCCCCGGCCCCTTCCCCAGAAAGAATGGGGAAGGGGAGCAGAAAAATCTTCTGGAGAAGGCCGCCGTCCTATCCCCCTGGCCCCCTTTCCGGGTCGGAAAGGGGGAACCGTACCGGAGAATCCGTTGGCTGGTCCTACGAGAATGTACCAGAACTTTTTCAAGATATTTGTCGGACGCTAGAGCGACGCCAGGCGTTTGAGGCTGTCCGATTCGCCGATCACCACCAGCAAATCATCGGGTTCGATCCGGGTATCGGCGCCGGGAATCATCTCGAGCGGTTTGTCGCTGCGCTTCAACGCCACGATCCGAAGCCGCGGATTATCCTGTTCCACCGCCGCGATCGTCATTCCGGCCGCCGGGCTTTGGCGCGAGATTCTGATCTCCTCCAGATCGACCTCGGACTCACGGCCGGGCACCGAGAGTTGCAGAAAATCCACCACCGACGGGCGGATGATGCTGGCCGCGATTCTCATCCCGGCCCATTGATAGGCCGCCACCACCTGGTCCGCACCCGCCAGCTTGACCCGCCGCAGCCCCGCGTCCGAGTCGCCGCGGGCGTAAATGAGAATCTTCGGATTTTTCTCGCGCGCCGAAAGGGTGATGTACACGTTGTCGGCGTCCGATCCGGTTGCGACGATTATCGCGCGGGCCGAACCGATCCCGGCTTCCTCGAGCACCGAATCCTCCAGCGCCGATCCGGTAACGTACAGCGTGCCGGCCTGGTCCAGCTCTGCCTGCTTCGCGGGATCCGCCTCGATCACCACCATCGGTATCGTGTGATTCAGCTCCTCGACTACCGCGCGGCCGAAACGCCCGAAGCCGCATACGATGACGTGCCCCTGGAGACCGTGAATTTTGCGATTCATTGCGTTCTTCCCGAGAAACTCTTTAAGCCGCCCTTCAACTACAAGCTCCCCAATCACCGAAAACATGTAAACCGCACTGCCGACCCCCGTCACTATCAGCCCAATGGTAAAAAGACGACCGGCCGGGCTGAGCGGTTTTACCTCGGCAAACCCGACCGTCGAGATTGTAACCACGGACATGTAGAAGGCGTCGAGCACCGGCCAGTGCTCGATCAGGACGTAACCGGCGGCGCCGATTACGGTCATCACCGCGACCAGCGAGAGTGCGAGCGCGAATCTGCGAGTTGGGGTCATTCTGCTGCGGCGTGCGCGATCCTCGGCGATCGAGCGATCAGCGCGAAATCCACCAAGAATTACACGTCACACTCCAAATGTGAACGTTTGAGGGCCTGCGCGCGGCGGGACCGCGGCTGACGCTCCCGCGCCGTCTGGCACGGTGGATGCTCTCTCTCCTGCGGGAAGAAAAGATCAAAGCAAATGTGGCGGGAGGAACAATGGATTTTCTTGAGAAATGGAGTCGGTCAATTGACCTGATCTGCAACGATTAGCGGAGTATGCTTCAACTACGGCAACGCGCTGAGGTCAGATTAAGAGAGATGGCTGCGGTTTTTACGAGAATACTGTGCCCGATTGACTTCGAGCGTGACTCGATGGACGCGCTCGAACTCGCCTGCCAGTTGGCGAAGCAGAACTCGGCTCCCGTTTGCCTTCTGACCGTGATCGGCGCGCCGCCCGCTGCCGCTACTGCACTGCCGCCTGTTGCGCTGAACCCCGACCCTGAATTCGAGGCGGCATGCGTCCGCCGGCTGGAAGCAATTGCGCGGGAAAAGTTGGCGGGAGCTTCACATGAGATTTTCGTTGCGAGCGGGAACGCGGCGGCGGAAATTCTCAATCTTACCGCCGAGCAAGGCATCGACCTGATTGTGATGGGCACCCACGGCCGCACGGGCCTAAAGCACTTCCTGCTTGGCAGCGTGG
Source organism: Binataceae bacterium (SeqCode) (assembly GCA_963722605.1). GTDB lineage: Bacteria > Desulfobacterota > Binatia > Binatales > Binataceae > Binatus. The sequence goes on from CAVRNO010000003.1 coordinate 465,730, forward strand.
CGGAGCGCGTCGTTCGCGAATCGCCGGTTCCAGTCTTGACGGTCCATCCCAAGGCCGCCGGATAAAGGAGTTCTCCCATGTCTTTTCCGTATCGCAAGATTCTGTGCCCCGTTGATTTCGACGAGAACTCGATCGCGGCGCTCGAGACCGCGGCGCAGCTCGCGCGACATTACGACGCCACCGTCTATGTTCTGCACACTGTGCTGCTGGTCATGGCGCCCACTTCGATGCCCGTGTACGTAGATCTCTACAAGGCGCAGGAGGACACGGCGCGCAGCAATCTGCTGGAACTCGCGCACAAGCATCTGGCGGGAATCAAATACGAGATCATGGTTAATATGGGCGAACCTGCGGCATCGATTCTCAAGGCAGAGCGCGGGATCGGCGCCGATCTGCTCGTCATGTCCACCCACGGCCGCCGCGGCATGTCTCGTTTCTTCCTTGGCAGCGTAGCCGAACTCGTGCTGCGCGAAGCTCGATGCCCGGTACTAACCGTCCGTCAAAGCGTACCTCAGAAAGACCTGGTGGGCGCCTGGATGACAACCAATCCTGTCACCGCCGAGCTCGACGAGAAGCTCTCGACGATTCACGCAAAGATGCTCGAGGGCGGCTTCCGCAGCATCCCGCTGGTTGAGGACGGTCGCGTGGTCGCGATGCTTTCCGAAGGCGATATCCGCTCGTTTGTGGGACATTTCGACGACACGCCCGCCAGACGGGCGATTACCCAGGCGCTTGTGACCGTAGGATCTCAGACACCCATTCGCGACGCCGCGCGGATTATGCGCGAGCGAAAAATCGACGGATTACCCGTCGTCGAGGACGGCCGCCTGGTCGGAATTATCACGACCAGCGATGCGCTCGCAGCGACTACCAGCGAGGAATGAGTCCAGCCGGCCGTCACCTGACTCAAGCGGCCTTTTTACGACCGCGCGCGGTTGAATGCGTTGTCAGGACCGGGATCGGTGATTCTCGCACGACCCGCTCGGCGACGCTGCCGAGAACGAGGTGGCCCAATCCCTTGCGCCCGTGCGTGCCCATCACGATCAGGTCGGCATCGACGCCGCGCGCGGTCTCGAGCACTCGCTCGGCCGGATCGCCGCTCGTCACCAGCGTTTCGCAGCGCACCGTAGCGGGAATCCGTTTTTGCGCGAGCCGTTCCAGTTGCTTGCGTCTGTCCTTCTCGACGTATGGGTAAGGATCCAACGGCACCGGCTGGAAGCCGGCCGCGCCGGCTGGCGTAGGCGCGACATTCAGCAAATAGAGTGTGGCCTTGTTCTGTTGCACCACTCTTAGGGCGACATCGAGAGCCGCCAGCGAGTGCTGCGAAAAATCAATCGGACACAGGATCTTCCGAAATAGCCGAATCATCGCCGCCTCCTCTGTTTCGCGCTACTACGTCAGACCGTGTTACTCCTCAACCGACTCCTTCAGTTCTTCGGGCGGCGTCCACACGTGGCGCGATGGCTCGTCGACATCTCCCTCGCCGGGGCGCCTGCGCTCGTTGCGCTTGCTCTGGCAATCGATGCAATACGCGGCGAACGGCACGGCTTTGAGCCGCTCAATCGGGATCTCTTCCTTGCATTTCTCGCAGATTCCATAACGACCGCGTTCGAGCCGGCTAAGCGCGGCGTCGATGGCCTTCAGCCGGAATTCGTATCGCTCGATTAGACCGGCGTCGGTCTCCACGTCTTCCAGCGAACGCGCCACGTCCAGGTCGTCGGCGGGCAGTTCCACCGCGTCCGCTTGCTCTTCTTTACGAAGTACCCGCACTCGAGCGAGCGCTTCCTGGCGCGCCCGCGCAAGGAGCTTGCCCAGATTCTTTACTCGAGCGCCGGCCTTGTTTTGCCGTGATGTCCTGGTTTTTCCGCCGGTCTTGGATTTCATGCGGATCCTCCGCGCGCCACTCCTGGATTGTCATGCACAGAAGGGCGAAGCAATTCACGGACCAGTAATCGGCTTGTAAATCCAGCCGGACGAACCGCTATATCCAATGGCGTGGCGCGATCGGATACACGATACCGGCTCTGGTCGTTACCTAAAGCCGCAATTCGAGCCGGCGAAGTCGGCGCAAAATGCCGATCAGACGGTCTAGAGCTGGGGTTTTGCCGTGGCACGGAAGCAGCTACATTTCTTTTGAGTTGCCTGTGAAGCTTCGACGCTGGAGAATCTAGCATGAAAGATCTGAAAGTTCGCGATGTGATGTCGGTGGACCCCACCACTCTTAAACGCAACGACAAGCTCACCTTGGCTGACGACATCATGCGCTTGGGACGGATTCGCCATTTGCCCGTCGTCGATGATGACGGCCAGCTCCTCGTCGGCATCGTCAGCCAGCGCGATCTGTTTCGCGACGCGCTCGCGCAGGCGCTTGGCTACGGCAGGCACGCTCAGCGCAAAATCCTGGACACTCTTTCTGTCAAAGAAGTGATGGCCAGCGACGTAGTCACCACCAGCCCGGATACCGCTCTGGTAGAGGCCGCACGGCTTTTGACCCAGCGCAAGATCGGCTGCCTTCCGGTTGTCGAAAATGGGCGCTTGGTCGGCATCCTGACCGAGGGAGACTTTGTCGCCCTGATCGCGCGCCGCGGCAATTAGCCTTGCAGTGCGCCAACGAAAAGCGAAAAACGAATAATGAGCAGCCAGCCTGACCCGAGTCCGGCCGCCGGCGATCCGGGAGCTTCGGGCGGGCTCGGAGACCAGGAGGCGCGGCTAAGAAATCGCCGGCTGGCCCGCGCGATCGCGCGCGTGCTTGCCTTCGAAGGCTTCACGATGTCGATCAACGGCATCGGCTCACCCTGGATCGCGAAGAGCTTTCACCTTGGCGAGTCGGGAATCGCGGGCCTGTTCGCATGGGTTTCGCTCTCGGCGATCGGCGCGCTGGGACTCTCGCGGATGATCGATTGGCTGGGCCGCCGCCGAATGCTGCTCGTGTGCATGGCCGGCACCGCAGTTAGCGCGCTCGCCGCCGCGGTCTCGACCAACATCGTGGCGTTCGCGGTGTGCGAGATTGCGCTCTACGCCTTCATCGGCGCGACGATCTCCGGCGGTATCGTGATCCTGGCCGAGGAACTCGCGATCGAGGAACGTGCGCGAGGGCAAAGCTGGGCCGGGCTGGGGATGGGTCTCGGCGGCGGGCTGTGCCTGCTCGTGATGCCGATGGTTGCGAGTCGTTACTCGTGGCGATGGGTGCTGGTGCTGGCGTCGGCGATGGGAGTCGCCGCGTTGTGGAGGGCCGCCCGCGTCATCCCCGAGAGTGACCGCTGGCAACGCGCCGCCGCCACCGGCACGACCTCGGCCAGCAGTTTCTACGACGCGTTCGGACAGCTCTATCGGCGCCGCGCGATCACGATTTTGGTATGCGCATTCCTGGCCAACATCGCGGTGGTCGCGGGCAGCAGTTGGGCATACTTCCACCTGGTTTCGGTCGTGGGGTTGGCGCCGGGCGCCGCCAGCGCCCTGATGCTGGTCGGAGGCGGCGTCGGGATGCTCGGCTTTCCGCTCGGCGCGCGAAGCTGCGAGAGTTACGGCCGCATCCCCACTATCTTCGTTTCCGGCCTGATGATCGGTCTCGGCGCGCTCAGCTTCTATTGGGGTCCGCCGGCGCACTTGCAGTTTCACTTGCTATGGTTCGGCGTCACCTATTGCTGTTTCACCGCGGCCATGAGCGCGGGACAGGTGGGCGGCAATTCGATCGCGACCGAACTTTTCCCCACCGCGATCCGGGGCGCGATGATGGGATGGTTCTCGCTCGTCGGCGCAGCGGCCGCGGTCTCGGCGCAGACCCTGATCGCGGTTCTTGCCGGGCGCCTTGGCGGTCTGTCGATCGTGGTCGGATACTTAAGCCTGCTCGCCATACCCAACGCGATCATCGTCGCACTCTTGCTGCCCGAAACGCGCGGCCTCTCGCTCGAGGCCGCCGCGATGGAAGAAGTGTTCGAGGAGTCGCCGTAGGGGCTTAAGCCGGTCCCGGGATGATCTAGTCCTGGATTTTGGATCCCGTCACCGTGACCTCGGGAGCCGGTGCGCCGCTCATTTTCAACTGTCTGGCCGCGAACTTAGCGATCTTTCCGTCGGAGTAGTTTATAACCACCAGATCGCCGGTGGTGTCGAATACCGCTCCCCATGGTGCGTTAAAGATGGCGCTGCTTAACGTCACCGCCGGAGCGGGTTTGCCGGAGCTGGCCAATTGATCCTTCGTATACTCCACCACCGTGTCCGCATCTTCGTTGGTGATCCAGAGGTTGCCCCTTGGATCGAACGCGATCTCTCCTGGTCCGCAGAGGTTCGTGCAGCTGCCGTCGTCGGATAGCAAGACATCGGCCGACTTGACGCCGCTGCTCGTCAGTTCGCCGGCGGAGAATTTGGCGATCTGATCGCCGTCCTTGCTATCTACCCACGCATTGCCGACTTTATCGAACGTCACAAAGTTCGGACCGACCAGATCGGGTGAGGATATGACTACGTGGGGCGCTATATTTCCGCTGCCCGCCTCCAACTGTGCTTGTGACAGTTCATCGATCGAGCCATTCTCGGTGTCTACCACCCACAGGTTGCCCTCATGGTCGAAGCTACAGCCATAGATATGTCTGAACGCAAACGTGCTTTTGATGATCACCCCGGGCGTCGGATTCGGATCGTGTCCCAGGTTATTGAGTTGCGCGTTAGTGAATCGCGCCACCTCGTTGCCGTCGATAACAGCCCAAAGGTTATGAGAGTCGTCAAAGGCGATACCTGTGGCGGTGTCAAAGGTGCTCAGATGAATTGGCGTTGCCGTCCCGCTCCTGGCCAGTTGTCCGGGTGTGTACGACTCGATGCCGCCGCCGTCCTCTAACGACACCCACAGGTTGGCGCACCATGCGTGCGACGGCGTGCCGCAAGTCAGCATTAGCAGCGCAACGGCCAAAACCGAGCGGCGCCCGCGAAAAATATTGATGCTCATCTTCTACTCCCCCGACCTAAAGTGCCGGGCGCAGTGGCCGCGGCAGTCCCAAGCAAATAATCCGCTTGCGGCGCTCAGCCGCAGTTTCCCTTTGGGCTCCTGACCTTGCACTGCGCCGGCTGCGCAGTTGCCGGGACATAGGCCCCTTCGCTCGCGGCTATTCCCACACCCATCTGAACGATTCGTGCCTGCGTAAATCCCCCCTCTGGTGCGCGCTCGGCAGGTAACTCGACGGCCCAGTTCCAGAAAGATATTTTGCGCGACTTGACTACCACATCCGCCTCAGCTCCCCTACCGAGCCGCACGCGGGCCGGTACGGTCAACGAATCCGGGATTGCCACTCTACTCTCGGATTTCAATTATGACTTATAGACGAAAAAGCCTACCGCTACAAGTTTTTTAGCGCGATTTTGGCGGCGGTGTTGTAGCCCACGCTGTAGTTCATATCCTCTTGAGCTTGGACCTTGTTCACGGCTTGGCTTTTTTGCGGCCCCTGCGCGATAACAGGCTCGGTAAGCCTCGCCCACTTTTGGTGGCCCGTTTACGCTGGTTCCGAAGGAGACACCCGGGGCAAATTGTATCCTTTCGTTACCCGGCCATGGTCTAAAGCGGACGCTATCTTTGGCATATTTGCTGCAACGGCTGAGAAGAACTGCCTGAAAAGTGTTTTTTCATCGACACCTGGCAGAGAACATGCCGCAAAAGGTGAAAACGGAGACTTCGGACCGAACTCGCCTCTCTCCCACTGTGCTCCTGCTCTCTGATGACGAGGCGTTGGCGAAGCTCGCACTCGCAATAGTCAAGCGTCCCTGGAAGCTGGTTCGCCATGCGGCCGACAAATACGTGGGCCGCGAGCTGTTCGCGCAGCCAAATGTCCGGCTGGTTATACTCGACGACCAGGCGGTCGAAGAAAATGATCGCGGCTGGCTGCTCGAGCAGATTCGCAAGCATTTCTCCGGCCCCCCTTTGCTCTACGTCGCCGGCAGCCAAAGCGACGCCAACGAGAAACGGGCGCGCACCAAGGGCGCCCATTACTACGTATCGAAGCCACTGTCGATCGAACGATTCGGACAGGTGCTGCAATCATTCTTGCAGGCGAAGCAAGCCCAGGGACAATTCGCGCATTCAGCGGCGGAGAAACCTGCAATCGACGCGAGCGAATCGAGCGCCGCGGACCGAGTCCACATCGACGCGGGAATCCGTTTTCTCTCGGAGGAACTCAATCGCGAAGGCTCCCTGCTACGATCGCGCCTGCTCGATGCGGCGCTCGCGGGGTTGCGCCTCGCGCGCAACCCGGAGTCCCCGGAGCTCAGGCGTGACGCTCAGCAGATTTGGGCGGCGATACAGCCAACCCTATCCCATCACCTCGACGCCCAGGACGGCCAGTTGCTTCCGTGGCTGGTTCAGCAAGGCCGTCTCTCGGCAGAAGCCGGGCGCAAGGTCCGCGAATTCCACGACCGGCTGCGTACTCTCATGGGCGCAATCGGTGACACCGGCGCCGATCGTCTCACTGACGCTCAGGCGCGTGACGCCGGACAAGCGTTGAGCGGACTCGCGGTCTACTTGGACGACGCGATCGACAACGAAGAGTGCAGGCTCTTCCCAACGATTCAGAAGGCTCTCTTCGGAATCGACCGTCGCAGTTGAAGCCGAATTGTAGCCCAACTTCGCAGCTCCCGATCATGAGCTTGGATCATCCCCCGTCATTTTTGACACTGTCGCGAGTCTGCACGGACATTTCTGCTACATCGCCAGCCTCACTTCGCTAGTTTGAAACGAAGAGTCGCTCATGCATGGCTACGTTTCATATTCGCAACACTCGATTCTCGAAAAACCCCCCGCAAAACAATGGGTTTTTTTGCTCTTATTGACACTCACAGAGGCGAGGGCGAGAATGCTGCATTAAGCTGCGTTTGCTCCTCGAACGAAATGCGGCGATTTGGATGAGCGTGCAAAATTGCAACCCAAATAGCAGGGCTCGCATTCTGATCGTCGACGAGGAGTTCGATGTTGCACGCGCTGCCGCGATGGTCCTTTCACAGGCTGGTTACGAATGCGAAACGTGTTCCACGGTCGAAGCGGCCCTAAGGGTGCTCGAATGCAAGGGCGCAGACGTAATCGTCGCAAACATGAGGATGCCGGGGATGGATGGGATGGATGGGATGGATCTGCTGAAAAAGGTGCAGAGCAAACAGCTTGAATTGGCGGTCGTGCTGAGCGTACCGCCGCCGCCGGCCGAGTCGGCCAAGGCGGCACTGCGCGCCGGCGCCTTCGATTGCGTGTCGAAGCCATTCGACACCGATCAGCTGAGTGCCGTCGTCAGCCGCGCGGTCGCGATGACCACGCTTCAACGCGAGAATCGCAGGTTACGCGGGCAGCTCGACGTCGCCAGCGTCGCCGCCGGTTTTGTGGCCGAGGCGCCCAGCAGTCACCAGCTCGTTGCGATGATTCGGCGGATCGCCCCGTCGCGCACGACCGCTCTTATCGAGGGTGAGACCGGCACCGGCAAGGAGCTGGTGGCCCGGATGCTTCACTACTGGAGCAATCGCGCCGAGGGTCCATTCCTGGCGATCAACTGTAAGGCGCTTGCCGACGGCGTGGTCGAGAGCGAGCTGTTCGGCCATGAAAAGGGATCGTTCACCGGGGCGATTCGCGAGCGCGCGGGATGCTTCGAGCGTGCCTCAGGCGGCACGCTTTTTCTCGACGAGATCGGAGAGGCAGGCCCGGACTTCCAGGCCAAGCTCCTGCGCGTGCTCGAAGACGGCGAGGTGCTGCGCGTGGGCGGCTCGAAACCGCGCAAGGTGGATGTCAGAATCCTCGCCGCGACCAATAGCAATCTGCGAAGGGAAGTCGCCGCCGGCCGCTTCCGCGCCGACTTATATTTCCGTCTCAGCGTAATCCCGCTCAAGATCGCGCCGCTTCGCGAGCGCCGCGAAGACATCCTGCCGTTGGCGCATCATTTTCTCGCCTTTCATTCGACCGACACCGGCCGACCGCTGATGCTTTCCCCGCAGGCTGAAGAGGCGTTGCTCCACTACTCGTGGCCCGGCAACGTGCGTGAACTTGAAAACGTTATCGAGCGCGCGGTCGTGATGAGCGGGCAGGAGACCTTGATGCCCGAAGCGTTTGCGTTCGACCATGACGACTTCGATGAAGACCTCGGCGGCGGGGTCGATTCGCTATCAGGCCCGGACGCGGCGCCGGGATCGACGACGAATTCGAGCCAAGCGCGGCCCGCTGCCGAGCGCAACGGGAATCAGGCCGAGGGCACCCTGCAAACGACCCTCGATCGCGCGGCGGCGGTGCGAATCAAGGCGGCGCTAGCCGCAGCCGGCGGAAACAGGGTCGAGGCGGCGGCCACGCTCGGAGTCGATCGGACGACGCTATATCGGTTGATCAAGCGTCTCAGTCTTTAGGCCGGACTCCCGCACAAAAAAACAGGCCCCGGATCGGCGCGCAGCTGCGCTTGGTCCGAGGCCGCCCTGGGAGAGGCTATTGGATTGCCGCCTGATCGATGAAATCAGCCGGCCCGGAATCATCCTCCGCCACTGGCGCTGAGCGTGCGTACTACCGAGATCATCGCCGGTCCGACGATTACCGCGATCATCGCGGGTAATACGAAGATGACCAGCGGAAACAGAATCTTAATCGAGGCCTTCTGCGCATCTTCCTCGGCGCGTATCCGGCGATGTTGTCTTAATGCGTCCGAACTGGCGCGCAAAGCAGGTCCGATCTGCGCGCCAAGTTGCTCACTCTGAACCAAGGTTGCGGCCAGCGGCTTGATATCATCAACCGCGGTTCTTTCGGCCAGCCCGCGCAACGCCTGTCCGAGTGACGCGCCCGCGGAAATATCGGCACCGACCAGATTCAACTCGGTGCCGATTTCCTGCCCATGACGCTCGCATTCCGTGCCCACGATTCGAATCGCCTCGAACAGTCCGAGGCCCGCTTCGACGCATACCACCAGCAGATCGAGCACGTCCGAGAGCTGCTTTGAGATGTTTTCCTGGCGCGCCCGTGCGCGCCGCCCCAGGTAGTAGGCGGGTACAAAAATTCCGACCGCGATGCCGGCGATTCCGAACAGCAGCGGCTGTGAGGCCGAGTTATGAAGTATGAGTCCGATCACGAGACCCAATACGCCGCCTGCGGTCGCCAGCAGCACGCGGATGACCTGATACGCATGCGGCGCGCTGGACTTCAGAAATCCTGCCTGCGCCAGAGTCTGCTGCAGCTTCTCCCCGGATGGCGTATCCATGTTTGGCGGCGGCACGCGCTTGGAGGCCCATCTGAAAACCATGCGCAGCAGGTTGTCGTCTTGAAGGTCGCCCGCCAGTGCCCCTTGCGAAGCCCGCATCCTGACCGCCAAATCCGCGAATCGTTCATCGACCGCCCGGTTCTGGGGCGAAATGGCCAGGTACAAGGCCACGCATGCCGCGCCAGCCAGCAGAAAGACCGCTATACCAATTAACAATGGACTCATATTAGTAGTTCATCCGCAGCAGTCGCCGGATGCTCACAATGGCGAGTATGTCCGCTCCGATCGCGAACTTCAAAATCTTCTGACCCATCGGGTCATAGAACAATTGATCGGTGTAACCCGGCTGAATCAAGCTGAATACGCAGAGCACCACGATTGGCAGGCATCCTACGATCAGCCCGCCGAAACGCGATTGCGCGGTCAGCGCCTTGATCTGCAACCGCAAGCGCTGGCGGATTCGCACGATTTCCGATAACCGCCCGACAATCTGAGCCAGGCTCGAGCCGACCTCCGTTTGCACCCGCACCGCGACCACCAGCAGCCGCAGGTCGTCCTCCGGCACTCGCTTGAGCATGTCTTCGAGCGCGCGCGGCAGCGGTAGCCCGATCCGGTTCTGTTCGAGCACGGTGCGGAATTCGCTGCCCAGTGGATCGGCAAACTCGCCGACCAGGACTTGCAGCGCGCGCTGCAGCGAATGTCCCGCCTCGAGCGACGATTTGATCAGGTCAAGCGCGAATGGCAGTTGGGCCCCAAAGGCCCGCAGCCGCCGCTTCCTGCGGAATTGGATGAATGCGAGCGGCAGACTGGCCATCAATAGCGCGCTGCCCCACGCGAACCACATGCCCTGGAACAGGATATTGCCACCGAACAATCCCGCGCCGAACAGCAGCACCATGATCAGCAGGATGTCGGCGACCCTCATGTACAAACCCGCCTGCCACATCATCTCTTCCAGTTTGCGCAGCAGGTTAAGGTCGTACAGCGCGGCCAGCATCGGTCCCTCATCGGGCCGGCGCTTGCGCATCACATCGATCTCCAAATCGTCGGCCGGACGCGTCAGCCGCCGCGCCACCTCGCGCTGTTGCTCGACCTCGGTGCCGCGCCTGCTGGTGAACAGCAGCACGCCCACGAAGACGAGCGCGAATATGCCGCTTGCCATCAAAAAATCCATGGTATTTATCCGATTGTGCTGCGGAAAACCTTGGCGTCGAGTTTGTAGCCCGCGGCCTCCAGCCGCTGCGAGTACGCTGACCGAATCCCGGTGGCGACAAACTGCCCCAGCACCTCGCCACCCGGCCCGATTCCCGTGCGCTTGAATTCGAACAAATCCTGCATCATCACCATGTCACCCTCCATCCCGCTGATCTCGGAGATGCGCATCACCTTGCGCGAGCCGTCGGATAACCGTGATACGTGAACGATGATGTTGAGCGCCGATGCGATTTGCTGGCGCATCGCGCGCTGCGGAATCGCTACTCCCGACAGCAGCATCATCATCTCCAGACGGCCCATGCTGTCGCGCGGAGTGTTGGCGTGGATGGTGGCGATTGAGCCGTCGTGGCCGGTCGACATCGCCTGCAGCATGTCGAACACCTCGTCGCCGCGGACCTCGCCGACGATTATCCGGTCTGGCCGCATACGCAACGAGTTCTTCACCAGGTCGCGCTGGGTGACCTCGCCCTTGCCTTCGACGTTCGGCGGCCGCGTTTCCAGCCTCACCACGTGCGGCTGCTGGAGCATCAATTCGGCCGAGTCCTCGATCGTCACAATTCGCTCGTCGGCCGGGACGAACAGCGACATGCAGTTCAGCAGTGTCGTTTTGCCCGAGCCGGTGCCGCCGCAAACCAGGATGTTGAGCCGCGCGCGCACGATCGTACGCAGAAACTCGACGAGCTCAGGCACCAGCGTCTTCTTTCCGACCAGATCATCGATGTTGTAGCGCCTGCGTCCGAATCGGCGAATCGACAGCGCCGGGCCGTCGAGCGTCAGCGGTGGAATGATCGCGTTGATACGCGAACCGTCGGGCAACCGCGCGTCAACCATCGGCGACGCCTCGTCCACCCGGCGCCCGACCTGCGACACGATTCGATCGATGATCAGCATCAGGTGCTGATCGTCCTGAAACTTCACCTCGGTGGCGTGAAGCTTGCCGCCTTTTTCGACGTAAACCTGGTTGTGCCCGTTGACCAGAATGTCGGTGATTTCATCGTCCCACAACAGCGGCTCCAACGGCCCCAGTCCCAGCAGCTCGTTCTTGATCTCCTCGATTAGGTGATTCTTGTCGGCGTCGGTGAGCAGGCGTCCTTCGTCGTCCAGAATGGCCGAAATCGCCGCGGTGACTTTCTGCGCCGCCAGCGCCGGCTCGAGGCTTTCAAGCCGCGTAACGTCCAGCATCTCGAATAGCCGGTTGTGGACCGCAAGCTTGAGCTGCTGAAAACCCTCGGCCTGCACGTCTTTGACCGGGCCCTTTTTATTCCCTATCAGCGAGCGCTGAAACGGAACCGGCGCGGTGCTGTTCTGCTGGGAAATTCTTTCAACCAGTTTCATTCGGGTACCTCAGGTGCGCGCGCCGATAACGTTCAACAGGCGCGAAACCAACGAATTTGGAGAACTGCCGTCAGTCGTCTCGGTGCCCACTTCGAGCCGCCGCGCTAGGTCCTCGATGCTCTTGGCCAGCGGCGAGTTTGGCGCCACCTGCCACAAATCCTGCGCGCTCAACTGCACCCGCTCCAGCACTTTTTCATCGCGCGGAATCCGCGTGTGAATCGGCTGCGCCAGCGTATGGCTGAGCTGCTCTTCAGTGATCGGATGACCCGGCACGAAACGGCTCAGTATGAAGTTGGGCTCGACCCCCGGCAGCCCCAGCCGCCCCACCAGATCGACGAATCGCCACGCGCATCGTGCCGCGCCGATCGACTGATCGAGCACGTAAAACAGATGACTCGATCGCTCCCAGGCGGCGACCGTGTTTGCGTCGATATGCGTGCCGCAATCCACGATCACGAAGTCGAACAGTTGGCGCATCAGGTCCAGGATCGCCCCGACCGTCGCGTCAGTCACCAACTCGCTGTCTTCGATCCGCTTGGGCGCCGCCAGCAGGTAGATTCCCGACGCATGCTTGCTCAGCGCTGATTCCAGCTGAATCGAATCGAGTTTTCGCGTTCCCTCGGTCAGCGCCATGATCGTGCGCTCGGGTTCGAGATTCAGGAACACCGACAACCCGCCCGTTTGCAGGTCGAGATCGATTACCGCAACCCGTTTCTCGAACGCGTAGCGCAGCGCCAGCGCCAGGTTTGCCGCCAGGCTCGTCACTCCAGTGCCGCCGATGAGGCTCACCAGCGAAACGATCGTGCCGCCGCCGCTTTGAACGTTGTGAACTTCTTCGCGCCGGCGGCTCTCGCTTATCTTGAGCAGTGCGCGGGTCGCGTCTCCGGGATCCAGCGGCAGGAACAGAAGATCATCGGCGCCCGCCCTCATCACCCGCTTCATCAGGTCCGGCGAACGATCGTGCAGCAGCGCGAAAAGAGCCGGGCGGGGCTCCTGCCCCGCCTGCGCGTTGAGATAACCCAGGGAGCGTTCGTTGTCGCCGTTGAACACCACCATCGTAACGTCGATGCTGGGGTCGGGTACGGCCTCCGGATCCGGTTCCACTTCCAGGATGTTCAGCGCCGGGTCGCCCAAGGCGGCCAGCGCGTCCCTGACTTCTGCGCGATGCTCCTCGCCTCCGCCGACTAGTTGAACTTTAAGCTCGCCATTGCGGCCTTCGCTTTTTTTACCGAGCGCTGACACTTCACACTCTCCATGCTTCAGGTATGTAGTGCCATATTATGCACCAAATACTCGGTTATGTCTTGTTCGCCCTCGCACTAAAATCTCGGGCGCGTTGCGTCAGGCTGCGCCAGACGACGGGTCTCGATCTGCTCATGCGTCAGCTCAGGCCCCGAAGTCGGGTTGTAAACCGAGGCGCCATTAGGCAGCGCACGCACGATTTGCGGGGTCACGCTTATGACCAGGTCCGTTTCGTTGTTGTTATAGCTGGTCAGGCGAAACAGTCCGCCGACATACGGGATGTCGCCGAGGTACGGGACTTTTTGAACCTGGGTTACCTTTTGATGCAGGATGAGCCCCGCGATTATCAGCATCTGACGGTCCTTGAGCTGTACCATTGTTTCCGCGCGCCGAGTCACGAAGGCCGGCACGGTAAATCCGAACAACGACACTCCAAGGGCGTAATCGGGCTGCGATACTTCAGGCTTCACCAGCAGCTCGATATCATCGCGGCCGACCACGGTCGGAACGAATTCAACCGAGGTACCGTACTCCTTGAAGACGATCGAGGAATTTAATGCCTGGGCGATGACGATGGGAATTTCACCACCCGACAGGAACTTCGCCTCTTCACCCGAATTAGCCAGCAATTGCGGCTGCGCGAGCAGCTTGGCGAGATTGTGATTTTCGAGGTACTGGAAGAATCCCTGCACCTGGTAGTCCTTGTTCCCCACCGCCAGTCCATAAGTGATCGCGTTCGACGTCAGCATTCCGATCAGGTTTCCGCCCGTCGGTATCGATTGTGGCTGCACCGCGCCGTTGCTCGCTTGGGCTGACGGCGAAAACGGCGTCGCTACTGCGCCTGGCAATCCGACCAGTGATACTCCTGCATGACTCAGCGCCACCGACAGGTTGGTACCCTGGTTCTCGATCGCGGAGCGGTCCAGTTCCGCCACCATCGTGTCGAGCAACACCTGCTGCTTGCCGTTGGGATCGATTCGCACCGGGCGTTCGTTGTACTGCCCTTGTTGGTCCCAGATTGCCACGGTCGTGAAGCCCGGCTTGTGACCTATCAGGTTGACCTGAAACGGATTGATCACCTGGATATCGGCGACCGTGGTGTCGGCGATCGACACCCGCCGCAGCCGGGTTGCAAAGTCGATAATTCTTGAAGACCCCGTCTGCAGCTGCACTACATCTTCGGGCAGATAATGGCGTCCGCCTGAAATCGCACCCGAGGGCAATTCCCCGCCGCTCAGAGCGACCGACGGATCACTCCGATACCGCTCGTGCGATATCGCCGGCGAAGCCGCCTGACCGGCAGGCCCCGTTGCTGGTGTAGAGTACGAAGCAGCCGGAACCCCCGGATTGGTACTGAAGGTCGACGTACTAACGGTATTCGGCGCAGTCACCGCCGGGGATTCTGCCGTCGCCGGTGCTGCCGTCGCTGGCGCAGGTGCTCCTGGCGATACGGTTGCGGCCGTTTCCGCGCTGGCCACGGTCGTGGCCGTTACTGCAGACGAGGAAGAAGGCGAGGAAGGTGACGAAGGCGGATTCACCGGGCCTGCGCCCGCATCAAGCTTCACCACTGGCGGAGCGGCCATCCCCGAGGACTTGCCGGAGCCCACGATCGGTCCCGGGCTGGTGCCAGGATGATTGATGTCGAAGACGCTGCCGACCGATTTGACCGTGACGTCATAGTTGACTTGGCTGCCGTCCGCCATCTTGACCGAAACGTTCCATTCACCTGCTTCCGCGCCCACCAGGGACACCTTCCCCGGCTCCACGTTGTACACGATCAGCGCGTGCGGATTTGTGATCACCTTCACCGCCGGAACATCGCCGGGGCTGACGTTGTTGATTATGTAGTTCTGACCCACATTCATCGCGACGGACACTCCCGTGCCCCCGCTGTCGGCGGCAAGCAGCAGTCCGGGCGCAAAAATGAGCATGCTGATAGCTGCAACTAGCCACGCAAGCAGTCCATATCCTCGTTGAGCCTTCATCTTCTTCACCTTGCCCTCTTCGTGGCTTGCTTACGGTATGTCAATCGTTTTGGGTGTCGGCACGTGATCTGCCGTTGCATTGATCGGCGCCGCCATGAAATCGTGATGTTCGGATTCGGGAGCGCTCGGCTCCGGCGCTGGGGATGCCGCTGCAGCGCCCGCGTCGGCGTCGCTGTTGTCAAACTGCGCCGCCTCCTTGCGCGTATGATCCGCTGAGCTCCCTGCGCCCGCGTCCTTCGCCGCCGCCTCATTCACAAACGAGACTGACTCGGACGACTTGCCGTTGCGAAGAATCTCGATCTCGACCGGCTTGGCCCGGCGCGGCGCCGGCGCCTCATGCGGAGGCTCCTCCGGCTTCACCGCCATCGCCGGAACCTCGGGCACCAGGCTATAGGCCCGCAGCATCTGAGCAGTGTCGACACCGGCGGTCAGAACGATTTTGTTGTCATTGTAATTGCGCATCGCCAGACGCAGCGCTCCCGACCGACTCGCTAGCGCCAGGCGCTCGCACTCCTGCGGCGTGACCAGCAGTGTGACGACCTTCACCACCGTCGGCTCGTCCTTCTTCTGCTCGACTTCCTGCGCTACCGCGAGCACTTCGACGTTCTGCAGAACTACTTTCGCGATCGCCCGTTCAGTGCCGCCCATCGCCGCCCTGAGTCGTGACCAGCACGTCCACCCGGGTATGCGGCAGCACGAAGCCCGCGACGTCGCTGACTTCATCCACCGGAACCGACACCGCGCGCATCCCAAACGGAATCAACAGCGGCATCACACCCGCGGTCTTGTCCCCGGTGAATAGCTTGGCCCGCACCACTGGCTCGTTGGCTACCAACGAGTTCTTCACATAGCTGCCGATGACCTGTTTGGGATCGGTGTACGCGCCATCCGGGATACTGTCAGCCGACCAGCGCGCCATCTTCACTTCGCCCAGCTCGATTTTTGTGCCGAGCGGAAGATCGTAACCCGCGACCACCACCTCTACGTTATGCGCCATCGCCTGCTGTACTTCGGCCTCTCTCCGCTTCAGGGCGGAGTACACCATTACCGAAGCCAGCATCGCCGCCAGCCCCGCCAGTAAGACGAATACCATCGGTCGTCTCATATCTCCCCTCCGCTCCGGCCGCTTGATGGCTGACCGGCTGTCTTCGAGCAATTAAACATAAAGTAGGTAAAAATGCCAGTCATTGTGATGCTGACATGCCGACTGAATATGGATTGGCGGGAAAACTAGCTACTAATTGTAGAGGCGGGATCGGAATAATCTCGGATTTGAGATGGCTGGTCAGAACGATGCTCTTAGGGCGTATAATTGAATCTGCCGCCACGACTGGTATCCCCAATATAGCCGCGGCTCGCTGACTATGCGAAAGGATCCACGTGGCTGACTAACGCCGCCACCATATTACCCCCATTCTGAACTAGAGCAATACACGCTGCGGCGGCCACCGTGACTATCGCTGCGTACTCCGTGATTGTCCGGCCCCGCCAGCTTACAGCTTCCCCGTAAGCTCTCTTCTGCTGGCTCATTGACTTCCCCTCCCAGGGAGATCGCCTTTTCTGGAGTCGTTTCTCTTAGCGGAACTTCCGCTGAAGCCCCCGCCAGGAGGCTACGGCTCCTGACGACCGCCAGGCCATCGACAGCTAAAGCTGCGAGTCAGTTGACGACAACACGCTCGTGATCGTAGAGCCCATTGTCTGGTAGCCCACCTCTACCACACGATCAACTTGATAACTTCGTGCACTGTTCCTCGCCTCCCCCTACTGAATTGAGGCGGGGTGGCGGACGGGTCAATCCGCCACCCCGGGAGCTCACACTATATCAACTAGAGCTGACTGTCCACGCTGTTCAGCACCGACTTGACGGTCGTACCCATGGTCTGGTAGCCGATGAACACCACCACCGCCACTGCGGCGAGAATCAATGCGTATTCAGTCATCGTCTGACCGCGCTGATACTCGCGTACCTTCACAAACAACCTCGTGATTTTTTCCATTTGCCCGTGTCCTCCTGACCTTATTTTTTTGCCGAAATTGGCATTGTCCCCGTTACTCAGTCCGATTCCGTTCGATCTCGCATCGCAGCCGCCTGCCGGGCTTCGATTTATTCTCCCCGATGAAGCTCAATCCTTGGTTCTGCCGGCTGCTTCTACTGCCAGAGCGAGATCGAAACACAGCATCTCTCGTGCCACCTTAGCCTTTTCAGCAATCCCTTCGGTTTTTTTGCTTTATCGTAGTTTACTATAGGCGCAATGATGCAACTATCGGTTGCGAAGCCGCAACAGATTAAGAGCTAAGAACTGGTCAATGGAGGGATAAAACAATCAAAGAGGTATGAGCTACATATGGATTAATTAAGCGACAGAAACCCACCAATAGTGGTCGTCCTCAAAGCGAACCACCAAATGATGTATGTCACATTGCCAATCGCGATCGCCCGTGGTCTTTACGCGAGCGCCTTGCCGTTTCAGTCCGCAGCTTCGAACGCGATCTGATCCCCCACCTGCGTCGAACTTTGCTCGGCCGCGCCCGCCGGAAGTTCCAATGCTCTGCGCGCTCCAAATACCATCGAGGAGACGCGCCACGGCTTGAGCCGCCGATTGATGCTGATCACCCTGTTGTCGCGCCCTGTGAAAACGATATCGATCGCGAAACGCATGAAGAACATGTGCATCCACATGAACGGCATCAATCGCCGATTATCGAATATCATCCCCGTCCCGGGTTCGAGTCCGTCGCGCCCCAGCAGGCCGCGGCTCTGTCCGCCGATACCGCCGGCGTTCTCCAGCCGCGCGCAAAGCACGGTCCCGCGCGATTCATTGACTGCTCGCAGCAGCGTTTGCGGCGTCGATGCCGCCGGTGCGTCGGATGGTCGGGGCTGTCTCATTACCTCATCATGTAATAAACTCGCATAAGTTGCATGGGATACCTTCCGATATTTTTCGACGTGACCGGCCGCCGATGCGTCGTAGTCGGCGGCGGCGAGGTCGCGGCCCGCAAAGTCGAGTCGCTGCTGGAGGCCGGCGCTTGCGTAACGGTCGTGGCGCCGCGCCTCTTGCCAGCCTTGCAGGCAATCGTTGCCCGCGGGATCGTGACGCACATCGCTCGTGACTATCGGCCCGGCGATATCCGCGGATGCGTGCTGGTCCATGCCGCGACCGCCGATCCGAAGCTCCATCGCGAGCTTGCCGCCGAGGCCCGCGCGCTCGGCATCCCGATCAACGTCGTCGATCTCCCCGAGTTGTGCACCTTCATCGCGCCCGCGGTGGTCAAGCGCGGCGCGCTCCAAATCGCGATCTCGACCGCGGGCGCGTCGCCCGCCTTTGCCGCCCGGCTGAAAAGCGTGCTGGAGGATCAATTCGGCGCCGAGTACGCGCTCACGCTCGAAGTACTGCGTGCCGCTCGCCAACGCCTGCGCGCCGATCAAATCGATCCTGCCGATCGTATGCGCCGGCTCAAGGACCTTGCCAATTCTGCGCTGCCCGAAGCGATCGCCGTCGGCGACCTGGCCGCGATCGAGCGGATACTCGCCGCTCATTTGGGTCAGGCTGTTGGTCTGGCCCGGCTCGGAATCGACTCGGCCGCACTCGGCCTCACACGCGCAACGGAAGTTCCGGAGTGAACCGTATGCCGATGGACACGCTATGGATATTGCCTGCGCTTGCTTGTTACGCGCTCTCGGCCGCGTTGTTTGTCTTTGATCGTTTGTCGGGCCGGACCAAAGCGACCGGCTACGCAGTTGGGATTCTCGGCGCGGGCGTGATCCTTCATGCTTTCGATCTGACCGCGCGCGGTCTCCAGGCCGGCAATATCCCGGTCGCCAATTTTGCCCAGGCGCTGTCCTTTCTTGCCTGGCTTACCGCGCTGGCGGGATTGCTGATGATCGTGCGCTTGAAACTCGGGGTCATCGGCGCATTCGTCGCGCCCGCGGTGACTCTGGTTCTGGGAGCGGCTTCGCTCACGATGAGCAGCGGGCACGTGATTCTGCCCGCTCCCCTGCGCAGCGTATGGCTGCCGATTCACGTCACCCTCGCCATCCTGGGCTACACCATGTTCGTGCTCGCCGCGAGCGTGAGCATCGCCTACCTCGCCTACGAGTCGCGGCTCAAGTCCAAGCGCGCGATCGGCCCGGCCAACGAAAGCGCGCCCAGTCTCGAAAAGCTTGACCGAATCAACTATCGCCTGCTCGGATGGGGCTTCATGATGCTCAGCCTGGCGATCGTGAGCGGCGCCATTTGGGCCGACGCGCGATGGGGTCATTTCTGGTCATGGGAGCCCATCGAATCCTGGTCGCTGGCGATTTGGGTGCTCTACGCGGGTTTGCTCGAATCCCGCCTCACCATAGGATGGCGCGGGAGGCGCGCCGCGGCGCTCACTTTGGTCCTGTTCAGTTTGTTGGTTGGTTCGTTCGTGGGCGTTAACTTGATTTTCCCCGGCAAGCACGGCGGCAGTTTCGGCTGAAAATGGATCAGGCTTTATTCATCGTCGGCATCAACCATCGCAGCGCCGCCGTTGCGTTGCGTGAGCGCCTGGCCTTTGCCGAAGACGAGATCGTTCCTGCGCTCGGCAGATTGCGGGAATCGTCGCCCGCGGTCCTCGAGGCCGCCCTGATATCGACCTGCAATCGGGTCGAGGTGGTCGGCGTCGCTTCCGATACCGCCAGTGCCGCCGATGAGACGCTGGAGTTCCTCGCCGCCGATCGAGGCGTCGAGCAAGCCGCGTTCGCCGACGTGGTTTACCGGTCCGTTGGGCCCGACGCCGCCCGCCATCTGTTCCGCGTCGGCGCCAGTCTCGATTCGATGGTCGTCGGCGAGCCGCAGATATTGGGCCAGCTCAAAATCGCCTACGCCCAGGCGTCCGAGGCGCGCACCGTCGGCCCGATTCTCCATCGCGCCTTCCACAAGGCGTTCGCCGTCGCCAAGCACGTGCGCCAGGACACGCTTATCGGTCATGGTGCGGTCTCCATCAGTTCCGTGGCGGTCGCGCTTGCCGGCCAGATTTTCGACACGCTCAAAGACAAGACCGTGATGCTGATGGGGGCGGGCAAGATGGCGGAGTTGACCGCCCGCCAGCTTAACGCGCTCGGTATCGAGTCGCTGCTTATCACCTCGCGCACCTTCGATCACGCCGTCGCGCTCGCGCGCGAACTCGACGGCACCGCGGTGCCCTACGACAATTACAAGCCCTACCTCAAGATGGTCGACGTGCTCATCGGTTCGGTCGCATCCACCAGGCCGGTGCTCGGTCCCGACGACTTCGAGTCGGTGCTTCGCGAGCGCCGCTACCGCCCGATGTTTCTGATCGACATGGGCGTCCCGCGCAATTTCGACGAGCGCCTCAACACGCTGCAAAACGTCTATCTCTACGACATCGACGATCTCGGCGCGCTGGTCAAACGATCGCTCGGCGATCGCCAGCGCGAGGCCGAAAAGGCCGAACAGATCGTCGAGCTCGAACTCGAATCGTTCCTCAAGTGGCTCGCCGGTCTCGACCTCACTCCCACCATCAAGGACATCCGCTACAGTGTCGAGCGCCTGCGCGACGTCGAGCTCGGACGCCATCGCGGATGGCTGGCGCAACTCGAACCCGCGGTGCGCGAACGGGTCGAATTGCTCACTCACGGCCTGACCAACAAACTGCTTCATCGCATTCTGTCCGGCCTCAAGCATCAGGACGACAAGACGCCTGACGCCGCCTTTGCCGCCGAGGTTGCCCGCCGCCTGCTCGGCGCTGAACCCGCCGCGCATGAAGCCGCCTTCGACGAGGACGCGGACGACGATGACGAAACCGGTACCGACTGACCGCGTCGCGCGCTTATCTCCTATGTCGCTCAAACCCAGGCTCAAGATCAGAATCGGTTCGCGGCCAAGCCAGCTCGCGATGGTGCAAGCCTCGATGATGCGCGACCGGCTCGCGGCGCAAATGTCCGCGGTCGATCCCGAAATCGAAATCGTCGAGATTCGCACCACTGGCGACAAGCTGACCTCGGCCTCGCTCGCCCAGGTCGGCGGCAAGGGGCTCTTTATCAAGGAACTCGAGCAGGCGCTCGCCGCTCGCACGATCGACGCCGCCGTCCATTCGATGAAGGATCTTCCCGCGGTCCTGCCCCCGGATTTTCGCGTCGCCGCGGTGCCTGGGCGCGAGAATACCGCCGATATCCTCGTCACCCGCGACGGCTCCGAATTGTCCGCGCTGCCTGCCGGCGCTCGCCTTGGCACCTCCTCGTCGCGCCGCCGTTTTCAGGCGCTCAGGATAAATCGCGGGCTGGAGGTGCTGCCGCTGCGCGGCAACGTCGATACCCGTCTAAAGCGCGTCGCCGACGCCACCTTCGACGCGATCGTAATCGCGATGGCCGGGGTCAAGCGGCTCGGCCGCTTGACCGACGTCAAGTTCGTCGCGCTCGATGGCCGCGATTTCATTCCCGCCGGCGCGCAGGGCGCTATTGCGGTCGAAACGCTGGCCGGGCGGGACGATCCTGCCGCAATTGAACTCGAGCGCGCGCTCTCCGCGATCAACGACCCCCGCGCATTCTACGAAACCGCGGCCGAACGATCGTTCCTGGCCGCCATCGATGCGTCCTGCACGACCCCGGTCGGCGTACACGCTACCATCGTCGGCGATACGCTCGCGCTCGCGGCCATCCTGTTCAGTCCCGACGGCGCCCGCGAGCTCTCGGACTCGATCGAACGGCCGATCGCGCCCGGCCTCGCCCCATCCGCCGCCGAAAATTCCGGGAGGCAGCTCGCCGAAAAAATGCTCGCGCGCGGCGCCGCCGCAATCCTTGGCTCTTGAATGAGAGCGCGCGCCGGCCGTCGGGATCGCGGTAAAGTCTTCCTGCTTGGCGCGGGTCCCGGCGCCCCCGATCTGATCACGCTTCGTGGCGCCGGCGCCTTGAGGCGCGCCGAGGTCGTCATTTACGACAACCTGGTGAGTCCCGAGCTGATCCGGCTGGCGCCGCCCGATGCCGAGTTGATTTTCGCCGGCAAGAAAGCGGGCGCGGCAAAAAATATCGAGCAATCAGAGTTGAACGCGATGCTGATCGAGCGCGCGCGTGCCGGGCGCGTCGTCGTCCGGCTCAAGGGCGGCGATCCGTTCATCTTTGGACGCGGCGGCGAGGAGGCTGAGGCGATGGCCCGCGCGGGTGTGCCGTTCGAGGTGATCCCGGGCGTCACCTCGGCGATTGCGGCTCCGGCCTTCGCCGGCATTCCGCTGACCCATCGCGAGCACGGTTCGTTCGTCGCGTTCGTCACCGGCCATGAGGACCAAACCAAGCGCGCGCGCTCGGCCGTGCCGTGGGAAAAACTCGCCGCCGCCGCTCGCGGCCGCGGCACCATCGTCATCCTGATGGCGACGGCGCGGATGCGCGCGACGCTGGATCGAATCCGCGCGGCCGGACTTCCGGGACGAACTCCCGCGGCTGCGATTCAATCTGCCACCACCGCCGCGCAGAAGACCGTAAGCGCGACGCTCGCCACGCTCGCCGACGCATCCGAGCGCGCCGGAATCGGCCCGCCCGCGGTGATCGTGGTCGGAGAATGCGCGCGCCTGCGCGAGCATCTCAAGTGGGTCGAGCGGATGCCCTTGTTCGGCCGCACCGTGGTGGTGACCCGATCGCGTGAGACCGCGCCCGAGTTCGCTTCGGCGCTTAGGCGGCTCGGCGCGGAGGTGGTCGAATTTCCGGTCATCGAGACCGCGCCGCCCACCAGCTACGCGGCGCTGGACCGTGCGATCGCGCGCCTCTCGGCTCCGGCGCGCAATTCCTTCGATTGGATAATCTTCACCAGTGCGATGGGGGTCGAGAGCTTCGTCGAACGGCTCAAGTCGCGCGGCCGCGATATTCGCGAGCTCGGGCGCGCTTCGATCGCGGCGATCGGACCCGCAACCGCGGCGCGGCTCGCCGATTATGCGCTGCGCGCCGCCGCGGTCCCCGCCGAGTATCGCGCCGAGCAGATTATTCCCGCCATTGGAGTCAGGCGCATTCGCGGCAAGCGCTTCCTGATCCCCCGCGCCGAAGTTGCGCGCGAGGCGTTGCCCGAAATTCTCCGCGCAAAAGGTGCGAAAGAAGTCGAAGTCGCGCCCGCCTATCGCACCGTCAAGCCCAGGGGCGCAAGGGTCGAGCGGATGCGCCAGCTGATCGCCGCGGGCTCGATCGACCTCGTGACCTTTACCAGTTCCAGCACGGTCACAAATTTCTGCGACTTGGTAGGCGCCCCGGCCAGCCGCCTCAAAGCTGCGGTGATAGGGCCTATAACCGCGGCGACTGCTCAGCAGCGTGGATTCGAGGTGATCGTCACGCCGCCCAAATACACGATTCCCGCCCTAACCACCGCAATCGCCGAGTACTACGCGCGGCCGAACAAGGGACCTTGATCGAGTGTGAGAGCAGGGCTGCCCCCTGCACCCAATATTAAGAGCAGAGGTGACCCCTGCACCTTAGCCGGGATAACCGAATCTGAAGCATATCCAACCCCGGCCATAGATTTCTCCATAGTGGATTTCGCTCACTTTCCCGAGTAGACGACGTTTGAAATCCCGAGTTCGGTCTTTATAAAATGCCTAGCGAAAATGCGCAGGACATCGGCAGCCGTGTGTAGACGGGTCACTTCGTTTGCGTCGTCGGGATCGGATTGTGAATGCTTGTTGGCGTGCGCAACAGCAACCCGCAGGCCTTCCAGATATATTCGGGCGGTTTCTCGCTTCCGAAATTTTGACGAAATGTGCGAAAATGTCGCGATTACTTTGGTCTTGAGCCAAACGTTCAAAATTGTCGCGAAACCAATTTTTCACCTCACCACTGACATCGGATTTGAGTTCGACTATCTTGTAGAAATTAAGCACCGCATAGCTGACCAGGAAGTTCTGCTGTGCATTCCGCGCTTCACGATAGAGAGCAAGTGCTCGCCTCGCTTTTTTAGATGCGGGAATCTGCCGGTCGAATATCCAATGATGAGTGGTCGTAGACGCCAAATTGCGTCTGGGCACGGGCACAGGAACTGGGTTTCCCGACCAACCATCCTGCGCTACGGCAAATTGGTCGTCGCACCATGTCATGATGCTAAGAAACCGATTTATGATGGTCATCGCTTCGTGATCCGTTAAGCGGTTCGTGGCTAGGTCAACATGGATCGATTGAACGTGGTCATGAGTGTTCGGCATGAGAACGAATTGGTATCGGTCAAATCTCACGACCGTTTCCTCTTGCGGCCATGTCACCTGGTTATCGATACCAATGTTTAGGAACCGGATACGGGGCGCACGCCAAGCCCCCGGTATCGCGCCTGTCGTGCTTCTTCCGTGTCATACTCCGAACCATCTCCTGCGGGCGGCACCGGATGTGCCTTTGCCATCTCAATTTCCAGCGCAATGCGCCTGAAAAAAGCTTGACTAAAAGATGTTTCCTTAGACACGGGCGCGTTGCGCATTTCTGGATCAAAGTCTCGCTCCGCTCCCGGTAGCAGACGTGAGACGGCTTCTTTCGGGACGTAGAAAGCTTGACGCCTAGGGCACTGAATCCATATGACAACGTCGCATGACCGTGACTGTTGGTGCCGCTTTCTGCTCCTGATATGGTGAGTCCGATGACGCTTTTGCGTGCGGTAACGTCGGTCAAGATTCGCTCGATAGATTTCTGGAGCGTCGAATTACCGAAGAAGGAAGCATCCACCCTACCGACCGCGCGCAAATTGCAAAGAACGATTGCCACGTGGCCCGCCCATTCTGGGTTATTGGATGCTAGGCCTAAAATCGCGGCTGCGATCTCGCCGTTTGTTAGAGCTTGGTCGCGTCTCTCTCGACCATAGGGCAACTTCCGGTTTGCGCGAAGGGTCTTAAATCGGTCGGCCATCTCGTTAGGTGAAACGCCAGACACATCGCTTTTCTCGGATAGACTAGTCAGCGTGATTTCCAAGTTTTTGGCGAACATGGTGCGTTTCAAAACCTCTCTGATTCTTCTTCACATTTTTGCACCAATGGGATTCTGGGTTGTCCGGCTATAACTTAGAATTAAGACAAGGAGCGGGTCGCCTTAAAGGCGGGTGAGGGGAAATCACCCCTGCAGCTTGCGCGCGACATCCTTGGCGAAGTAAGTCAGGATCAAATCTGCGCCGGCCCGCTTGATCGCTGTCAGCACTTCGAGCGTGGCGCGCTCCTCGTCGATCCATCCGTTGATTCCCGCCGCGCGGATCATCGAGTACTCGCCCGATACGTTGTACGCCGCCACCGGCGCGTTGAATTCATGCTTCACCCGCCAGATCAGATCGAGGTACGCCAGCGCCGGCTTGACCATCACGATATCCGCGCCCTCGTCCAAATCGAGCGCGACTTCGCGCATCGCCTCGTCGCCGTTGGGCGGGTCCATCTGGTACGAGCGCCGATCGCCGAATTTCGGCGCCGACTCCGCCGCCTCGCGAAACGGGCCGTAGAACGCCGACGCGAACTTGGCCGAGTACGCCATGATTGCGACCTGGCTGAACCCGTTGCTGTCCAGCGCCGCGCGAATCGCGCCGACCCGTCCGTCCATCATGTCCGACGGCGCGACCATATCGGCGCCCGCGCGCGCGTGCGACAGCGCCGAGCGCGCCAGCAGCTCAAGCGTCGCGTCGTTATCGACATCGCCACCCACAATCGCCCCGCAATGCCCATGGTCGGTGTACTCGCACATGCACACGTCGGTAATCACCACCATCCCGGGCACGCGCTCTTTGATCTCGCGGATCGCGCGCTGCACTTCGCCGTTGTCGTTCCACGCCTCGCTGCCCTGCGCGTCCTTGCGTTCGGGGATTCCAAACAGGATCACCGCGGGGACGCCGGCGGCCCACGTCTCGCGCGCCTCCGCGACGATATTGTCCACCGACATTTGCGCCACCCCCGGCATCGCTTCCACCGCCTTCTTCACCCCGCGCCCGGGGCACACGAACATCGGCAAAATCAGGTCGTCGGGCGACAACCGCGTCTCCCGGACCATCCGTCGAATCGTTTCAGTGCGTCGCAGCCGCCGCGGCCGATTGATTGGAAATGCCATCGTTGTTCTCCGCGTGAATTATATCGAATGAGCAAGCCCGACCCCTAACCCCTTCAAGGGCATTTGCATAGCGCGATCGAGCCCTTTGTTTCCTCTCCCCGCAAGAGAAAGCTGTGCGTAAATCTGTTTCCTCGCCCTGCAAGGGAGAGGATGAAGGTGAGGGTCCGATTACAGCGCGCATTTTTCGCGCGCGATTCAAGATTCTGCCTCTGCCCGCAACGCGCGCGAACCTTGTGCAAAGCTCTCCTGCAAGAGTGAGGGAGCAGGCGTTGAAGATTACTTTTTCAACAGCCTGCTGGGCGATAAGTTCCCATCGGACGCGAAACCACCCCCGCCACAGCCATAGCGCGCTCGGTCTGTTCATTCTGCTTCATCATGGCCTAAGCACGAATCAATCGCCGCGCTGTTCCAATTGCTACCCGGCTGGTTCGTCGGCAATGGCCGCAAGGTCTGCGTCGAAGGACGGCATCGGCAACGCTACCCGAACGACATCGTCCCACGACACCGCGTCAACAGGGCGTTGGATGGATGCTGTTCGTGGACGGCCAGCGCACCATTCAGCGTTCCTGACTGCGCCAGCGCTTTACAATTGCGTCCACGTCTAAGTCGTCCGGGCCTGTCTTCCACTTGCCGTAAAAATCTATATCATCGCTGTTTGGCGTGGGGTCCGGCTTATCGAACTGCAAGCGGGTGGGCAGGGGCACCGCTTCCCCCAACACAAGTGCCTCACCGCGCCCCAACCCCGCCAGCACGCTAATCAAATCACCTTCACTCTCGGGTACGAGACTGCGAACGTAGCTCTGATCATCCGGGTTGGTGATGCGGAGACAGATGAAAGTGCCGCATTGGGCCAGGACGGTTTCGGAGACTTCATGGGGCCGTTGGCTTACGACAGCCAGGCCCACCCCGTACTTGCGACCCTCCTTGGCGATGCGTTCCATCGACTTTCGCGAGCCCGCGAACTGGCTTTCGCTGGCGCGAGGAATGTACGTGTGGGCCTCTTCACATATCAGAAGGAGAGGAAATTCGCGGTACTGCGGGTTCCAGTAGTTGAACTCGAATGCCAATCGGCCGATTTGTGCAGCAACCGTAGGTCGCACATCAAACGGCACCGAGGAGAGGTCGATCACAGTGACGGCGACTTTCCTACTGCCCAAGCCAACAAAGTCACGTAAGAGCGGCGAGAGCGACGCAGAGTTAGAGCGGATCCTGGGCTTCAGGAGAAAGTCGTAGCGTACGTCGTTCAGCTTGCTCTCGATCCGCATAAGGAACCTGTCAAAGTCTCCGAACATCGGACCCTGCCGATTACCAACGCGCTCAGTGTTCTTCGCGCGCACCTGTGCGAGTAGGTCATCCAGCGAGAAGTATATGGGAGTATCCACTGTAACTCTGGACAGACCTAATGGAGGGGTCGCGCTGATACTCTCGGCTTGCCGCCCCGCGAAAAGGCAATCGCGGAAGAACGCCGTTTGGTTGGTTGCTTCCCGCTCGCTGTGCTCGATAAGCAAGTCGCATAACTCGGCAAAGGTCATCAACCAGTAGGGAATCTCCATTTCTCGAGCATCGACGTGCCGAACTTTCGCATCGGCAAACGCGTAGTGGCGGGTTCCGTCCTCTCTCCTCCAGCAGTACTCTCCGTGCAAGTCGAGGATGATAATGTGAGCTTTAGGCATGACCATCACGGTCTTTTGGACCAATGAGGCGACTGTCCAAGATTTTCCCGAGCCGGTTTGCCCCAAGACGGCAAAGTGTCTAGCGAAGAAATTGGATGGATCAAAGCACACCTTGAGAGTCGGGTGCGTCGCTACAGTTCCAACAGCAAATCCCTTGGATTGGAACCGATCGAACATCCTGGCGACGTCGGCGGCGCCAATCGCGTGGACCTCGGCGCCCGTTGTCGGGTAGCGCCCGACCCCGCGGTCAAACTGCCCGTCTGGTCGGATGGATCCGATGGGCGTTAGTCGCGCGACCCGCTTGGCGAAGGGGAGGCGAGCGCTGTCCTCGCCCGGTGTCTCAATCGTTGGGGCCGCCAGCGCTTCCTGCTCGGTCATTCGCGTGACCATAGCGATAAGGTGAACATCGTTCTGCCGCACCGCGACATACGAACCGAGTTCGCCGACCGGAATATCCTCGTCGCCTATCGTCACCGTGGGCGCACGGCCCTGCTCGTCCTCGACGAGCGTGGCCATCAGCAGGTTGCCTTGAACGTCGACGATGTGTCCGACGACAGTTGATGAAGATGCGGGCATCAGTCATACCTCCCTCGCCATGCGTTCAAAGCTCCATAGATCATGGTGACCCGTGCCGAACTCGCCTTTCAGAGCGCAGCGTGACTCCGTGACGACTACGGTGTTGCCTTTGGTACTCCAGCGGTCCCAGTTCTCGTTGGAAAGCTCCTTAGTCAAGATCAAGACTGTGAAATCTGTTCGTGCCAGGGCGGCCTCGATCACCGCGTTAACGTGTTCATCGGCAAAGCCGTACCCGAGACATACCAAGCGGTTGATCGGTACCGAGTCCTGACCAAGAGCACCGCGAAACGCGGACCAAAGTGCCGCGTAGGGCTGGCTCATCGTATCGCTCGCCTTGCGGCGTTGTGGCGGAATCATGAGGCGCTTCGTCGTCGCCGGAATGCTCAAGCCGAACGCGCATCTGCGTACGCCATTGGTGGGACACTCGTACCACCCGAGCGAGCCGTGAAGCTTAAACAGGTGAATAGGCTTGGCCGTCTCCTCAAACTGTTTTCCCTTGTGTGTGCCGCGGATCTGTCCGATCCGCTCTTCGAAGATCGCCGGCTCAAAGAAGGCGTGCTCGTTCCCAGAGAACCCGTCGCACAAGCGCACGCGGACCCTCTCCGCAGCCCGTTCGATGAGCGGATCGTAGTTGAGGCTGAAGACCTTGACCCGGGGGTCCGACCGCTTGCGCAGTCGGAGGACGAACTCGGTGTGAACGTCGAGCGGTGGAGTTCGAGATTGAAACAGCTCCGCGATGGCGGCGGTTACCAAGTACCGATGCGGGCCTTCTTGTGGCAAACCCTCATCGAGCAAGTCTAGCGCCTGTTCAATCCCCTTCCCGCCCGCGTCTAGCTTTGCTTGGATCTCTGAGCGTTTGGTGGCGTCTGAAATCCGATCCTTGATCTGGTCCCAAAGCTCGACGGCGAGTGGATACCCGACCCCGTTCAGGTATGAGGATCCTGTGCCCAGCAGGTAGCCGACGCGCTGCGCCTTTAACTGCTCCGCGACCTTGGCCTCAAGTCTAGCACGGAAGTCAGGTGGTAAGGGATGTAGGTTTTTTGCCGTCGTTCAATTCCCCGCGTTCCCGTCAGTTTTGCTCCGCGCGCCGCCGCCGCGCGGCTCTCCTCCTCGCACCGCATTCCACGCCTTGAGCGAATACCTCTCGATATCGAGCAAGATCGCCCATGCTGTTTTCACCGAGCTCACCATCTTCTCCCCACAGTGACCTTTTGATTCGTACCGTTTGCCCTTGTACTCGTGATCGATCGAACGGTGCGCATAGTAGGCCCCGTTGTAGTGCATGATCGCGTGTCGCAGGTACTGGAAAAACTCCAAGTCTGCTTTTTCGTCTTTCGTGAAGCCAAATACATTCCGCTCGAAATGGGCATTTAGAACAGCTGCATCGCTCGCGTAGCTCGGGTTGGAAACCTCGTGCGTGATCTGCTCGAAAACCACCCAAGCGGAGAGCAGCGTGCCTGTCATGATGTCTTCCTTGAGGTTTTCGCGAACCTCTGGGTTTCGCCTTTGGAGGGCCTTGAACCCTATTGGATCCCCGATTTCTTTGGCGACCGCAGCGGCACTTCGCAAGACGAGCGCGTAGAACTCGTCTCGAAGTTCTGTAGATTCGAGCCCCAACCAGAGTGCCGACTTAAGCAGGAACACCGACCTAATCGTTTCGAAATATCCGAGGACCATTGCCTCGTCAAGATTGTCAATTCTCTCGACGCTAGGGAGATCTGATTCCATGTGCCCTCCGCGCAAGGGGAGCGTGCGCTCATCACCTCACCAAGCGATAGATTTTACCATGCGTATCGGGCCGTGCGACCCCATCTTGCGAAAAACGCCCCGATAGAGCCGTGTCTTCAACGGCTTAACCATTCCTCAAAACTTTTGGTTGACAATATTCTGCCTAAGCAGCATGCGTGAGTTTCTCGCACCCGCAGCGATCCGGCGCTGGTTCGCTTTCGGCAAAATGGAACGCCGGGGGGATGAACTTTTCAGCCTGCCCCCGCCGGACTTGACGTGCTATACGTACGCTATGGCCAACCGCCAGGATATCCCGTATTCGCCCGGCTCGCCCGAAATCAGGTGGCCCCGGCTGCTGGCGGATATAGTTTTTGACGGAACAAAGCTAGCCATAGACGGCCGCCGTCCCAAAGCCACAGCCGATGGTATAAATTGCCCTTTCCCGCGCTTTTCGATCACCCAGAATTGCGCCCATTTCAGCCGTCAGCCTGGCGAACTCAGCCAGTTTCTTAACGAGGTTTGAGTTGCGCGGCGTAGTACGGGCGCATCGAGCGCAGCGCGCGCATCTGATGATAGGCGAGTTCATCGTCGGGGTAACGATGCTCGGGGCCGAGCACGCATCCCGCCCGCGCGTGGCATCGCGGCGCGCAATCCGCCTCGGCTTCGACGCGATGGGTCAGGCATTTCGGGATGTCCCATCCCGAATCTGCGCTTACCGCGCCGGCCGGGCACGCGGGAATGCAAGTGCGCGCGGTGCATCGGGGGCACGGGTCGAAGCCGAGCGCGTCGCCCGGCGAATCAAGCTCCTCGTCGAGCAGGAGCGCGGCGCGAAATGCGATCCACGGCCCGTACACGGGATGCACGGTGACGCCGAGGATGCTTGGCCCGGCGACTCCCGCGACTATCCCCAGCTCGATGAAGTTGAGCGTGCGCCCGCTGTTCATGAACGGGTAGACGACGGTGCATCGCGCGCCCGACGCGCGAACGGGGCCGGCGATGTCGCGCTCGACCACTTCGCGGGTGAATTCGTCGAGCGGATGCTCAAGCTCCCACCATCGCGGATGGCGCGCCGCGTGAGCTTTGAAAGCCTCCCAGAACGCGCCGCCGCCGTTGCCGATGACGACGATCGAGCGCGCATCGGGATCGATCGCCGACGCGCGCGAAACTTCCGCGACCGCGGCTCGGTTGTCGTAGCGCGCCACGGGAATCGCCGCGACCAGGTTGAGCCCGTGCGGCGCCGCGGCGCGGCGGATGTTATCCAGCGTCGATGGCACGACTTCCAGTGTAGGCCAGCCGGATTGAACCAGGCGATCCGGCTAGGCGATCTTGTAGGTGACGAGCGCGTCGGCGACCAGCGCGCCGGAGGCGTCGGTGATTTCCACGCTCACGCTGGCGATGCGCTTGCCCGACCGCCTCACTCGGGCGCGGGCGATCAGGTCGGAATTCACCGCGAAGCCGGTGTAGTTCACCGTCATCGAGATGGTCGCGCTGCGGACGGTTTTGGACATACTCCACACCGCCGCGCACGCCGCAGCGTCCGCCAGCGAGGCAATCGCGCCGCCGTGAACGGGAACCGCGATCCCGCCCTGGTTGAGCAGCCGCAAGTCGAACGGCATCCGCACCTGCGCCGAGCCGTCGTCGGCGGCGGATTCGATCCTGAGACCGAGCATCGCGGCGAACGGCGCGCTTTCAATCGCGCGGAGCAGGCTGCTTCGATCCTGATCGGCCATCATTCTTGCAAACCAAGCGCGTCGGGCAGTTCCGCGAGGTCCGAGATGACGATGTCCGGCGCTGGAATTCCCTCGGGCAGCTCGCGACCGTGCCTGCGAATCCACGCCGAATGCATCCCGACGCCTTTGCTGCCCAGCACGTCGTCGAGCGGAGTATCGCCGACGAACAGGACCTCGGCGGGTTCGAGCGCCATCAGCTCGAGCATTTTCTTAAAGATGATCGGGTTGGGTTTTCGGTAGCCGATGTCGGCGGAAATAATCACGGCTTCGAAGAGCGCGCGGATGCCGGTGTCGCGCATGATGAGGTGGCCGGTCTCGGAATCGTCGAAGTTCGAGATCAAGCCGGCGCGCAGGCGCCTGGCGATTCTTTTCATCGCGTCGATCCGCGCCGCCGGCGCCGATGTGACCTCGCGCACCCGTCCCATGTGGATTCGGCGCAGGCTTTCGGCCAGGGGCGCCGCCAGCTCTTCCTCGACGCCGAGCAGCTTGAGCGTGCGCGAGAAGCGCTCGAGGCAGGTGATCTCGATCGCGTCCGCCTTCGCTCGCGCGGCGAATATCTCGCCGTAAACCGTCGCGTGCGCCTCGGCGAAGGCGTCGCGGTCGAAGCGCCCGCCGAGCGCAGATTCCAGCGCGGAGAAGAGCAGGGGAGTCGTGCTTCGAATTTCGCGTCCGCGCCATTGCATGACCGGCAGCGCTTCGAGATTCCAGTTGACGAGCGTGTCGAACAGATCGATCACGACCGCCTTGTAATGACGCTCAGCCACGCGAGATCAACGCTCCCGAAGTGCCCACGATTGCGGCGATATTCAACAGCAGCACGGCGCCATTGAGCGTCACCGACATCCGGTGCAGCCGTTCGAACTCCGCCAGGCGGATAGCGTCGGGATTTGGCTCCTCGTTGACGGTGCGGATGGCGTCGGCTTGCGGCAGAATAACCATGCCGGCGTAAAAGGTGATTCCGAGCGCGATCGCCAGCGCGACCGTGGTGGCGCCCCACCACATCCGCGGCCCGCGCACTGCGGTGAAACACGCCGCGAGGATGAGGCTGACCGTTCCCGCGACGTAGCCGAGCATGTAGTAGCGCGGGAAGATTGCGCTGATCAGTTGGCCGGCCTCGGCGGCCGGCAGATGGGTGAAAACGGCCGGCGCGGTGTAAAACGAGAAAAAAACGATTCCGCCGAGCCAGCATCCAAGTGCGGCCAGGTAAATCGACAAAATTAAAATCATTTGGCGGTCAGGATTCCTGCTGTTCGCCGGTCAGTTGAGCCAGCGGTTGGGCGCGCCGGGCAGCGGCTGGCGCTCGGAAAATCCACCGTTCACGCTGTGCCATGCGACGACGCGCGGCTCGCCAAACTGCCAGCACAGGAAAACAACTTCGTCGTCCGCGTCATAGGGAAAATCGATCAGCCCCAGGTCGACATCCTTGAGGATGCACCCGAACGATTCGATTTGGGCGGCGGCGTCGGCCATGTTGGCGGCGAACGACCGCAGCTCGGGGTAGCGCCCGACGATTTCGCTCATCGTGCAATGCAAGATTGAGGGGTCGGTGACCGCCAATTCGTCGATCCGCGCGCGCAACGACGTTGCCTGCATCTGCAGCTGGCGCATCAGAATTTCCAGACGAGGAATCAGCTCGTTGGCTTCTTCCTCGCTGAATAATCTATCAAATCCCATATCAGGTAACGCTTCCTCATCAGTAGCGCGAGCCGGTCACCGTGATTAGTTTCTTATGCAGAGGTGACCTTGTCCGCCCCACAACCGTATATTACGGTGAAATCCGGGTTGTGTGGAAGGCATGGCGGGGTTTGCCCCCACGAGGTTCGATAGACCTATGCCAGATAAACCCAAAGGGGAAAAACGCTTCGAGATTGAAGAGGATCTGAGCAAGGCTGAGATTCCCGAGCTCCTGCCGGTGCTGCCCTTGCGCGGCATCGTGATCTTTCCCAGTCAGATTCATCCGTTCCTGGTCTCGCGGCCGTCGTCGCTCAAATTGATCGAGGACTGCGGACAGACCTCGAAGGTTATTGCGCTGGCGGCGCAAAAGAACCCGGAAGACGAGCAGCCCGCGCCCGAGGGATTGTTCCAGCTCGGCACCGCGGTGCGCATCCTCAAGATGCTGCGCTATCCGGATCAAAGCGTGCGGGTGCTGGTGCAGGGATTGGCGCGAATCGAACTCGGCCAGTTCACCCAGCGCGAGCCGTACTTCCTCGCGCACGTGAAGCGGCTCGAGGAGCCGGTCTCCTCCGACCGGGAAATCGACGCGCTGCATGCGCATCTGGTGAGCCAGTTTTCCAAGTTCGTCTCGCTGGTGCCGTACCTCCCCGACGAATTGCAGGTGATGGCGATGCAGGTGAAGGAGGCCAGCCGGCTTGCCGACATGGTCGCCTCTTACCTTAAGATTCCAATCGAAGAGGGGCAGGATCTTCTTGCGACGCTCGACGTTCGCGCGCGGCTGGAAAAGCTGATCGCGATTCTGGGCCGCGAGATCGACATGCTCGAACTCGGCCATAAGATTCAGTCGCAGGTTCAGACCGAGCTCAACAAGAATCAGCGCGAGTATTATCTGCGCCAGCAGCTCAAGGCGATTCAAAAGGAACTGGGCGAGGGCGACGCGCGCTCCTCCGAAGTCGAGGAGATCGAAAAGAAGATCGAAGAGGCGAAAATGTCGCCCGAGGCGCGCAAGGTCGCCGACAAGGAACTCGATCGCCTCAAGATGATCCCGCCCGAGTCGGCGGAGCACACCGTCGTGCGCACCTATCTCGACTGGCTGGTCAGCCTGCCGTGGGGCGTCTCGACCGAGGACAACCTCGACATTCCCCACGCGCGCGAGGTGCTCGACGAGGACCACTACGACCTCGAAAAAATCAAGGAACGCATCCTCGAGT
This sequence comes from Binataceae bacterium (SeqCode), assembly GCA_963722605.1. Classification (GTDB taxonomy): domain Bacteria; phylum Desulfobacterota; class Binatia; order Binatales; family Binataceae; genus Binatus. The sequence continues at coordinate 500,313 of CAVRNO010000003.1, forward strand.
TTCTCGCGGTGCGCAAGCTCAAGAGCGACACCAAGGGACCCATCCTGTGCTTCGTCGGGCCTCCGGGCACGGGCAAAACCTCGCTGGGCAAGTCGATCGCGCGCGCGCTCGGCCGCAAATTCGTGCGCCTGTCTCTCGGCGGCATCCGCGACGAGGCCGAGATTCGCGGCCATCGCCGCACTTACATCGGATCGTTGCCGGGCCGAATCATTCAGGGGCTTCGCAACGCGGGCTCAAACAATCCGTTGTTTATCCTCGACGAAGTGGACAAGCTCGGGATGGACTTCCGCGGCGACCCGGCGTCGGCGCTGCTCGAGGTGCTCGACCCGGAACAGAACAATACGTTCTCGGATCATTACCTGGACGTGCCGTTCGATCTTTCCAAGGTGCTGTTCCTGACCACCGCCAACGTGCTCGATCCCATTCCGCACGCGCTGCGCGACCGGATGGAAGTGCTCGAGCTGCCGGGATACACCGAGGAAGAGAAGCTGCAAATCGTGCAGCGCCACCTGATCCCCAAGCAACTCAACGAGAACGGACTCGGCGATCGCAAGATCGAATTTTCCGAGGAGGCGCTGCGAGAGATTATCCACAGCTACACGCGCGAGGCCGGGCTTAGAAACCTCGAGCGCGAGATCGCGCGGGTCTGCCGCAAGATCGCGCGTTCGATAACCGAGGGCGAAACGGCGCCGGCGATCATTTCCGGAGCCGACGTGCAACGCTACCTCGGCGCGCCGCGCTTCTTTTCCGAGGTCGCCGAACGCACCCAGGAGCCGGGGGTTGCGACCGGGTTGGCATGGACGCCCAACGGTGGCGAGATAATGTTCATCGAGAGCACCCGGATGGCGGGACAGAAGGGCCTCAACCTTACCGGCTCACTCGGCGACGTGATGAAGGAGTCGGCGCAGGCCGCGCTCTCTTACGTGCGCACCCACGCGGCGGCGCTGGGAATCGCGCCGGACTTTTTCGAGAAATCCGACATCCACGTCCACGTTCCCGCCGGAGCGATTCCCAAAGACGGGCCGTCGGGCGGCGTGACCATCGCGGCGTCGCTGGCGTCGTTGCTGAGCGGCCGGCCGGTGCGATCCGACATCGCCATGACCGGCGAGATAACCCTGCGCGGCAAGGTGCTGCCGGTGGGCGGAATCAAGGAAAAGGTGCTCGCGGCAAGGCGCGCCGGAATCAAGACGATCATTCTGCCGCGCCGCAACGAGCGCGACCTCGAGGACATCCAGCCCGAAGTGCGCAAAGAGCTCGAAATGATTTTCGTCGATACTGTCGATGAGGTCATTCGGTACGCGCTGCGCGACGGCGACGCGGCGCAGGCTGCGGAGAAGCCCGCGGCCGAGCCCGTTGCGCCCGCTCCCGTCACCGCGGCCGAACCCGCGCCCGCTCCTGCTCCCGCCGCGGCGCGGACCGAGCGGACGGTCCTGAATTAGAAAGGATATCGCGAGCAGCTCGCCAATCGGCGCCGCACAAATGAAAAATTGATGCGCGCCGCGATGCTGGAACGCTCCAGCCGCGGCGCGTATCTTTTTGACGGCCCTCGGGCCCGCGGAAATCTGATCTCGTGAAGATAGCGATTGTTGCGGCGGAAGCCGCCCCTCACGCAAAAGCCGGCGGCCTCGCCGACGTGATCGGCGCGCTGCCGGGCGCTTTGAAGGCCGCCGGCCAGCAACCGTCGCTGATCGTGCCCGGCTACGCTTCGATCGTGCGCAGCGTCGAGAGCTCGCCGGTTGTGCGCGATATCCCGATGCGATTCGGCGCCGCCGTCGAGCGCTTTTCGGTGTTGCGCGCGACCGATCCGCACGGCGTGCCGATGTACCTGATCGATCATCCTGGATTTTTCGCCCGGCGCGGAATCTATGGCGAGAACGGCAAAGACTATCCCGACAACATGCGCCGCTTTGTCTTCTTTGGCCGCGCCGCCGCGATCGCAGCCGCGGAGATAGTCGCGCCGGACGTAGTGCATGCTCACGACTGGCATTCGGCGGCCGCGGCGATTGCGATGCGCGCCGACGACGCGATCCAGCCCCGGTTGAAGACGGCGCTCTCGATCTTCACGATTCACAATCTTGCATTCCAGGGTATCGGCAAGCGCGAAGACTTCGCGCTGCTCAATCTCGGCGCGCAATATTTTTCGCCCGGTTGCCTGGAATTTTACGGCCACCTGAATCTGATGAAGGGCGCCGTCGTTCTGTGCGACGGCGCGTCAACCGTCAGCCCCGCTTACGCGCACGAAGTGACCACAGACCCGGAGCTCGGCTTCGGACTGGAGGGAGTGCTGCGCGACAAGGGGCAAAATTTCGTGGGAATCTTGAACGGCGCCGACTACGACGAGTGGAATCCCGCCACCGACCGCGCAATCGCCGCGACTTACACGCCCGCGAAACCCGACGCCAAGCGTGTATGCGTACGCGCGCTGCGCGATTCACTCGGTCTGCCGATTCGCGAGGATTGGCCGATGGTCGGGATGGTAACCCGAATGACCGGGCAAAAAGGCGTTGACCTGCTTAAGGACGCGCTCGACGCCGTGATGCGCCTGGATTTGCAACTCGTCATGCTCGCCAACGGCGATCCGATACTCGAGAAATTCTTCAAACAGGCTCAGCCGCGCTACCCTGAAAAACTTCGAGTGATAATCGAGTTCAACGAGACCACTGCGCATCGAATCCAGGCCGGCAGCGACGCTTTCCTGATGCCGTCGCGATTCGAACCGTGCGGACTCACGCAGATGTACGCGCTGCGCTATGGCACCGTGCCCGTGGCCCGCGCCACCGGAGGACTGCGCGACACGGTAAGCGAGTTCGATCCCGCGCGCGCGACCGGCAACGGCTTCGTATTCGACAAGTTCGACCCGGATGAGATGGTCGCGGCGATCGGCCGGATGGTGGCGACGTTCAGGAATCGCGCGACCTGGCGGCGGCTGATGCAAAATTGCTTTGCGTCGGATTTCTCGTGGGAACGGGCCGCCGGACAATACCTCGCGTGGTTCACCCGGCTGCGAAAAGACCGCGGACTCGGCTAGAATCCAGCCGTGCCACTCTCGCCTCGCGAATACCTCGTTTACGCCGACGGCTCCTGCATCGGTAACCCCGGGCCGGGCGGATGGGGCATCGTGGTGCGCGATCCCGACGGCGTCGTGACCGAACGCAACGGCCACGATCCTTCAACCACCAACAACCGGATGGAATTGATGGGCGCGATCGAGGGCTTGCGCGCGACCGAACCCGGCGCCCACGTCACCGTGCGCAGCGACAGCAGTTACGTCGTCAATTCGATGACGCTTCATTACAAGCGCAACAAGAATCAGGATTTGTGGGAACTGCTCGACGCCGAAACGGCGGCGCGGCACGTGCGATTCCAATGGGTCCGCGGACACGACACCGATCCGATCAATCATCGCGCCGATGAACTCGCGCTGATGGGCGCCAATGGCCGGCTGATCGCCGACGGAGCGTTGCCACAGAAGCCGCCGACGCGAGCTGCGGCGCGCAGATCGAAGACCGACGACTCAGCCGATGCGGCCGCGCTTGTCGGGCGGCTCAAGCCCGGCGAATCGATTCGCGAATGCGTGGCATGCGGTGCGAAGTTTGTCAGCCTCGGCGGCGACGAAAACGCCTTCTGCTCTCACGCCCGCTGCCAGCTTGAAGCGCGCCGCGGCTGAAGCGGTCGTTCGCGTTCTCCTCAATCGCGTTACCAGAGAGTCGGGATCAGCGCGTCCGTCTCGCGGATATAAGCGTCGTACTCTTCGCCAAATTGCGCGCGCATCGCGGCCTCCTCGGGCTTCATTTGCCGATACGCCAAAATCGCTCCGACGACGATCGTCACGATCGCGGTGACCGGCGCTCCGTAAATCAGCGGCCATCCGAACGTCACCAAATATGTGCCGGCGTAAATCGGATGCCTGACGTAACGAAAGAAACCGCTCTTGACCAGCACCGGATGCTCTGCCGTTCTGCCCGAAGTGAAAAATCCGAGTTGAATCCGCGCGCCCAGCGCCAGCCACATCCCCCACAACGCAAGCAGCAGTCCAAGCGCGCTGACGAATGCCGGCGCTGAGCCGCCGTAAACATAAGTGCGCTCGAAAGGCGCCGCCGCAAACGTCAACAGCAGTGGAAGCTGCACGCCGATCCGCCGGCTGAGCTCTTCGTGCGCGGGCCTGTCCTCGGCGTCTTCGCGCACCAGCAAATCGGCAAACTGAAAGCCCGCGTAGGCCGCCAGGTAGGCGAGGACATAGTGATGCTCGGTGAAGTAGGAAGTGATTCCGAGTCCCATCGCGACCGCGCCGACCACGGCTGCCAGGAAGATCGCCTCCTCTACCAAGCGCAGCGCCAGGCTTCGGATGAAATGCGGATGCGCGGCCGGCGCGGCGGCGTCGGCGCCGAGCAACGCGATAGCCGGCTCCAATCCTCCGGTTGCCTTGCCGTCGGACCGGGGCGCGTCCTGATTCATTTCGTCGCTTGCCATTCCGTCACTTTTGCAGATGCATTGAGATGATCAAAGAGGGGCCGGGCGCAAGCCGATCCGCAGTAAAATAGATGCAGCCAGCCGATTGCGGAGATTCGCGAAAAAGGAAATTTACCGCGAATGTCCAAAAGTGGCCGTATCTCTGTCGCATTTTGCGATTCATCCTAATCTGTTGATTTTATTGAGGTTTCAGTAACTCAAAGGCACCAGCATCAGTTGGCTGACTTGAAAAACTGTTACTAAATCGAGAGTTTTTTCGATGGCACCCGACTTGCTCTACCACTGTCAGCAACCGAATACGGGAGGACCTGAAAATGAACGCAACGACCAACGAAGCACGACTGGCGGGAATCGCCAACGCCAACGAAGCGGCGGAATCAACCGCCGGAATCCGCTTTGCGCAGAACAGTCTGCTGGGCGAGCTGCCCGGCGTCGTGTTCGGTTTGATCACGCTCGGATACGTCGTCAGCTCGCTGCTGGCGCTGGCCTGAAATCGTCCGAAGAATTTACCGGAGGAATTTGAAATGAACGCAACTACCACAGAAGCAAGGCTCGCAGCGATTGCATCGATCAACGAGGCGGCTGCCGTCAGCGATGCGACCCGGCTCGCGCAGTACAACATGCTGAACGAAATCCCGGGCGCGATTTTCGGCATCATCACTATCGTGTACCTCGTGGGATCGATCCTCGCGCTCGCGCACTAAGTCATGCTTGCGGAAATGCGTGATGCGGTGGCGGGCTCGGTCGAGCGCCCGCGACACCATCGTGAGCGACACCCAGATGATCGCGGCGGCCAGCACGATCGTGAACCACGCCATCGCGCGAATTCGCCGCAGCATCGAGTCCACCTGTAGGGCGGTAAACGCCGCGCCGTCGCCGTGTGCGGCCACCTCTTCCTGCCGGCCGATTCTGAACGCCAGTCCGAAGGTGATGTAGGTCTGGATGAAGATGAGAACGAAGGCGAGCGCCAGCTTCAGCTCGAGCGCCGAACCGATTCGCGCGAAGTAGTCGAACTTCATCGACGCTTTCAAGTCCGTCAGGCGCATCGCGCCGCTAAGTACAACAACTCCCAGCATCGCGATCGTGAACGGGTTGTAGAACCTGAATCCGGCGATCAGGCTTAAGCGCCGGGCCGCCTCGTTGGGCGCGGTCTCGGCCGCCGGGATCAGCATATAGATGACCGCGAACTGCGCGCCGACGTACGACGCTATCGCGCACAGATGCAGCCACGTCAGGAATTGGCCGCCGCTCATCGCGGCGCCGCAAGCTCTCTGTGACGGGGAGGCATCACTGACGCGCGCCCGGCCGGCTTAGTGCGCTTCGAGCCAGCGCTCCGCGTCGATCGCCGCCATGCATCCCGTGCCCGCGGCCGTCACCGCCTGCCGATAGACGCTGTCGGCGACGTCGCCGGCGGCGAACACGCCCTCGATATTGGTGTAGGTCGATCCCGGGTTCACTTTCAGGTAGCCGACCTCGTCCATCGCGAGCTGGCCCTTGAACAGCTCGGTGTTTGGCCGATGACCGATCGCGACGAAGACGGCGTCGGTCTTCACGTCGGTGAGTACCCCGGTCTTGACGTTTTTCAACCTGACGCCGCTCACGCCGTCCTTCGGGTCGCCAAAAATCTCGTCGATTACCGAATCCCAGATGAACGCGATCTTCGGATTTTGGCGCGCGCGGTCCTGCATGATCTTCGTCGCCCGCAGCGCGTCGCGGCGATGCACGATGGTGGCTTTGGTGACGAACCTGGTCAGGAAGTTCGCTTCCTCCACCGCAGTATCTCCGCCGCCGACCACGAGCGCTTCCTTCTCCTTGAAGAATGCGCCGTCGCAGGTGGCGCATGCGCTCACGCCGTAACCCATCAGGCGTTTTTCCGATTCGATTCCGAGCAGCTTTGCCGACGCGCCGGTCGAAATGATCACGGCCTCGGCCTTGACCAGCTTGCCGTCCACCACGAGCTCAAACGGCCGCTTGCCCAGGCGCGCCTCGGTCACTGCGCCGGTCAAGAAACGCGTGCCGAAGCGGGTCACCTGGCGCCGGAACACGTCCATCAACTCGGGCCCCTGGATGCCATGCTCGAAGCCCGGATAGTTTTCGACCTCGGTGGTGATGGTGAGCTGGCCGCCGGGTTCGTTGCCGTCTATCAGCAGCGGGCGGAGATCGGCGCGGGCGGTATAGAGCGCCGCAGTCAGTCCGGCGGGACCGGAACCGAGGATTACGACCTTGTTGATTTCGTCAGCCATACAACCTGTCCTGCGCGTTCGTTTGAGATGTTATGTTGAACCGGGACTCAAGAGTTTATTGTATATTCGCGGCCGGTCAACATAAGGCAGGGCCGGCCCTGCACCCAGTGATTTTTGGTCGTGCTCTAGTGCCGCGCTCCTTCGTCGCGCTAGGTTAGTTCGATTAGCGGGAGCTTAGCGAATTTCCGTCGATGGCGAACAAGAAAAAATCTCCAGCGAGGCGTGGCGCCTCCGCGCGCCTGACGCATCTTGATGCTCGCGGGCGAATCCGGATGGTCGATGTCGGCGATAAACCGGTAACGACGCGCGAGGCGATCGCGCGCGGCCAGGTCCGGATGGCGCCGGCGACGCTTGAAGCGATAGTCGGCGGGAAACTCAAAAAAGGCGAGGCGCTCGCCGCGGCGCGGATCGCGGGAATAATGGCGGCGAAACGCACGCACGAGATGATTCCGCTCTGCCATCAGATCGCGCTGGAAGTGGTGGAGATCGATTTTGCGCCCGATTCTTCCAATTCTTCCCTTCAAATCCAGGCGCGCACCGTCACCGACGCGCGCACCGGCGTCGAAATGGAAGCGATGGTCGCGGTGAGTGCGGCGGCCTTGACGATTTACGACATGGCCAAGGCGATCGATCGCGCGATGGAAATCGGCGGGGTCCGGCTGGTGGCAAAGCGCGGCGGCCGCAGCGGCGAGTTTGCCCGCGCCGGTGAGCCGCCATGGCCGGCGCGGTGAGCGCCCCGATCTCGCGCGCAATCTTAAAGCGCGGCAGGGAAGGGCCGGTCCGCGGCGGTAATCCGTGGATCTTCTCGCAAGCGATCGATCGGATTGAACCGGCCTCGCCTGAAGCGGGCGCCCCGGTCACAGTGCACGACGCGTCGGGAGCGATCCTCGGCATGGGTTACTGCAACCCGGCGACCACGATTGCAATCCGGATGCTTGCGTGGGGAGAGGCGCCCGCAATCGAAGAGCTGGTTGCGCGCCGGCTCGCCGGCGCGTTTGAGCTGCGCCGCCGTTTCATCCACAGCGACACGAATGCGTACCGGCTGGTCAACGGCGACGGCGACGGGCTGTCCGGGGTGGTGATCGATCGATTCGGCGACGTTCTCGTTGTGCAACTTCTGACCGCGGGCGCGGACCGGATGCGAGCGACGATTGTTGGGGCGCTGGGCGATTTGCTTCATCCGCGCTCGATCATCGAACGAAGCCATGGCGCGGTGAGAAGGCAGGAAGGGCTGGACGACCATATCGCGGTTCTGGCCGGCGAGCCTGTGAGCGGGACGATCGCGGTCGAGAACGGAATTAAAATCAAGATAGATATCGAGCACGGGCAGAAGACCGGATATTTTCTGGATCAACGCGACAACCGCGCGACGGCGGGCGGGATCGCGTCCGGGGCGCGGGTGCTCGACGCCTTCTGCTACCAGGGCGGATTCTCGCTCGCGGCGATTGCGGGGGGAGCCGCGCGGGTCGTCGGCGTCGATACGTCGGCGCGGGCGCTCGAGATCGCGCGGGAAAACCTCGAACTGAACGAGTATCCCGCCAGCGCCGCCGAGTTCGTTCACGGCGAAGCGGGCAAGTTCATGGCCGAGACGGCGGAGCGCTTCGATCTGATCGTGCTCGATCCGCCGGCGCTCGCGCGCAGCCGAGGCGATGCGGAGCGCGCGGGGCGGCTGTACGTGGAACTCAACTCGGTCGCGATGAGGGCGCTGGCGCCGGGCGGGCGCCTGATGACGTTTTCGTGCTCGACGCATTTCCGCGCCGAGGATTTCGTCCGCGCGGTGCGATTTTCGGCGTCCAACGCGGGGCGTAATCTTCGCTTGATTGCGCATCTCGGCCCCGGCCCCGACCATCCCGTGCTGCTCGGTCACGCCGAGGGCGAGTACCTGACCGGCCTGTTGCTGGCGGACTTGTAATTTAGAAAATTCCGACTCTCCTTATAGGTCATCTCCGCTTTCCGCCTCACCAAAGCTTCAGCGACTTTCGTCGAGACTAGCCCAAGGTCGCCCGCTCCTCTTTAATTTTAAATCACGATTTACTTTTTGGTTCGGTGGCCCCGGACGCGGCGAGTGGCCCGCGTGAGGCAGTCCGCTATACAGTCGCAGACCAAAATTGCGGCACGGAAATGCGCCATTATCGACAGTCTTGCGAGGACTGCGCTGTCAGCCCTACGGAATTTTCCTCCACTCACGTATCAGGTCCGCCCAAGCCGCTGCGGCAGGGCGCATTAGTTTCTCCATTTCGGCAAAGCCGATCGGCTTGGTGGGCTTTCCGCTGTGACTACCTTTCTTGACTTTTGCGTGTGCAAGTTGGTTCCCGATTCGAGCATCGTGAATCGTTTTAAACCACGGGGCCGCAGTCGTCAGCACCCCTGAGAGAAACGGTTGCGACAGCCAGTTACCCCAATCGGGTTGTGCGTGACTCCCCGCGGCTAAAATGTACTGACCGTGAAGCAAGGGATGGTTTACGGAGAAGTTTTGCGTGAGGATCTCATTGAAAGTATCCAGCATTAGAAGCCGAGCGCTCGGATTTCCAACAAGAAGCTTTTGCAGTTCGATGCAGCGCCTCTCGGTCTCTCTCCAATCCTTCTTCAGCACCTTCTTCCAGGAAATCGACATGAAGATCTTTTGCTGTTCTCGAAAGAAAACCTCAAGCACCGTCACCCTGTGAGGTCCTCTTCTATGAAATCCCAGGCCGACCAGCAGAAGTCTCACACTCCGGTTTACGGCTTTTAGAGGGAGCTTTATCGCTTTCAATTTCCACGGCCAATTTTTCAAGAGCAGCGCTGCGCTAAATCGCGCCTCATCCGCGTCCGAGCTGCAAGCTTCTTGTTGTAAAAATTGGGCGCACTGGAGAACACTGAAGGGCGCGTCCCAATCATTTCCAAATAGCCTGTATAATAGAGTGGTGCGAACGATAGCGCTGTCCTGTTTGGCGCACCTCTTAAGCGCGGCGTTCGGGCCGTATCGCTTGCCCAAGAATGTATTAGAAGCAATTGGCAGCAGGATGCTGCGCTCTTCGGACCGCAGATTTACCGTGCGAATCACTCGCCGATATGGGCCATAGGCGCTGTCCGGCTCGCACACATCCATAGCCTCAATGTATTGCGCGGCTGACTGATCGTAGGTCGGATCCCTTTTAAGAGCTTCGAGCAAGATATCCGCGGCTGCGCGATTCTTCGGAAACTTCATCGCATAGCGAGATAGTACCCACGAACAATCCGGACGGCTTATGAACAGTGATCGTATGCGTCGAAGAATAACCTTTCGGGGGTTCAACCGAAGGAGGGCATACTTGAATAGAGTGATATCTCCGATGGCAAGCCTTCCATTCGAGCGAACTACGCTCTGACGAAAAGCCTTCAAGAGTCCCTTCTGTGTTTCGCGACGACCGGGTCTTTTGGCGACCGCGGACACGACGGCACTAGGTAGACTCTTGCGAATTTCTTTCAGCGTCTTGACTCTTCTGAGTGCAATCTTCTGTGCTTGCGGTACTAGTCCCAACTCTCTCGAAAGCAGGTCCAGCCGAAGGAGAGCACGTCGCACCGGCACTTCATCGCGCGCCATTAGGCGAATGTCATCGATGTAGCGAGCGTAGATCACATCTCGAAACGTCACCGCGTCAAACCTGAACAACAGGCATTCTGCGAGAAATGCGGACGCTTCCGGGCCCTGAGGCACGCCGTGCCCCAAATGCGCATCAGAATCGACGGTCCACACCCGCAGACACTGAAAGAGCAGCTCAACCAATTCAGTGTCTTTCACCCTTTCCTCGATGCAAGTTTTGAGGCGTCGGTGATCTATGAGATCGTAAAAAGACACCAAATCGAAGTCGGCTACGTAAATGTTCTTGGCCTTGAACGCCTTTTCAATACGCGTCGTATAGTGGCCGTAAGAGACTTTCCAAGATTTGAAAAAAAAGAACGAGTCCTTGCCTGCGAAAACTGCGCCAAATGCGCGTTTGAACGCGTATCTGTCTTGCACTACCCAAAATCGGTTGGCGATGATGTTTACAATTGCTTGGTAGACGATCAGGTCTTGCAAGCAAAGAAGCTTCAAGGGGCGAAGAGTGCCCGAGGCCTTCGGCGAGAAGATCAGCGTGGGCGCTGAAGGCTTGTATGCTTGAGTCTTGAGGTCGTTGATGAGGTCGTCGATATTGTGCTTCAGAGACAGATTGTAGCTCGGCAGAAGATGCCGGTAGTGCGCTTGGTAATCTCTCGTCTGGGATCTAACTATCCGCCGAAATGCCAGTTGAAAATTCGCTTGCGTTAGAAACGGAGCTTTCAACGACATCGGACTTCGAAATTCCCTTCTAGAACGAAAAGAGCGGAATCAGCCGGCCGGATGCGGAGCCAGACCCACCAAGATGGAACCGGCGCAACGTGGAAGCGCCCCATCGGTCGCCTGCGGCCCCTGTCACCATCGCCGCATACAGCGCGATCGTCAAAAGCCCCGTCACAAACCCAGTTGACCGGCGATACGATCCCGCGGCACGCGCATGCTGTAACCTCATCACTTTTCCGCCCCAAATTGGGCAGGCCGTGAAGTGGTTTCAAGGTGCGCCGAATTGAATTTAACCGGAATTTGCGTTTTGACTCTCCGATTCCATCCCCCGTATAGACCCGGCGGGCTCCGCCTGCAAGGTTGTGGGGCGGCTTTGTTCACATGCTGTTTCGCCAGCGCCGGAAGTGGGTCGGTTCCTCGTCTCGCGGGCGGGATTCAGGGCTGCGCCGGGCGCGATTTTGCGTGCGCAAAATGTGGCTTGCCAAGACTCCAGGACTGCTTGAGTATAGAGCACTGTTTTCCCTGGGACCGAGGCAAAGGAGCGAAACCTCCGTGCGTACAGCAAAATCAAGACGCTATTTGTTCCAGTCGCGTTGGCGGCGGCAGCATCGCCATCCTCCGCAGCATGGTTCAATTATAGTAGTCAGACTGTACGTATCCTGAGGACGGGGCATGGGGCGTAGCGCAGGAGTTTTTCGGCAACGTCGCCGATCAAAAGATCAAGCAGGTGAGTCTGTCCACGCATCGAGATGACTATAAGGTCAACCTTGAGCTTGATGACCAGCTCCCCGATTACTTCGTGAACGACGCCATAGTGGAGTTCGGAGCGGCATTTCGGGTAGAGCAGCTTTGCTTCTTTCTCGAAACGTTGGAGCTCGCCCGATGCAATCTCACCGTAATCCTCGAGCAATTTTGTGGGCTCATACCATCGCCCGACCCCGTAAGGCAGCGGCTCAACCACGTGAACGAGAATCACTTCGGAATCGTGCTCGCGGGCTAATTCTATGGCGTATTTCAACGCCGCGAGCGAGTGATCGGAAAAGTCCGTAGGCACCAGAATTCGTTCTATTTTCATTATCCTTCCTCAGGCAAAGAACGATGCTCAAGACTTATTGGAAAAAAGCTATCGAGCGCAAAACCGCGAAACAGAGAACCAGCAACATGGCGCCGGCGCCGAGGCCAATCTTCGCCCATTCGCGGCTGGTGATTCCGAGCCGGCTCGCGGCGACGATATTGGGTATGTTGCCGGTGACCAGCGCCCCGCCGCTGATCAATAATCCGAGGAACGCCGCGCGCTGCTGACTCATACTCAGGGAGGGTCCTATCTCCACGGCCGCCAGGGTCGAATTGTTGACCACCGCGGAGACCGTGTTCATCCAAAACAGCAATCCACCTGGAAGGCGATGGATGTACGCATCGACGACGGGCCTCAGCCCGACCGAAAGCGCGACCAGCCCGGCAATAAAGACGTACACCTTGCCGGGGCGAATCAACAGGACAGTCCTCCACGAATCCTTCCCATCGGTGGTATCAATCGGCCCGCTCGTGGCGAACGGCAAAAACAAGATAGGAGCCGCAGCAAGAAAGACGCCGACAACCACGAACGGCCCGAGAAGACGGGCAAGGTACCAGAAGTCCGCGTGCAGCGAACGGAGAACGACTGCAATACCGGGCATCCCCAAAGGCGTGAGGCCGGCGCCAAAGCCGATCGCAAAACAGGCAAATACGGTAGCGGCGATTTCAGACCGCCGGTCGCGGCGAAGCAGGGAAATTGCTTCCACGAATACCAGGGCGGATACCACCGGAGTTATGAAGGGCGCAAGAAAGCCAAGCATGATCGCCAGGCAGAAGCACAGAAGCCGCGGGTCCATCGATTGGATTTCGCGGCGAAGCAGTTGATCGAGATAATCCCTCAGGAGGCGAAAAGTGGCGCCGAAAACCAGAACGGCCAGCGTGAATGACAACGGCTCGGTCAAGGCTGCCCATACGAGCGCCGCGTCGAATTGCCGCATGACGTAGGCGGTCAGCAGTCCTATGAGCAGAAAAAAAAGCTCCAGGTTCCGTTCGATCGCTCCGACGAATACTGGTCCGAGCAGAACTACAACGATGACCAGCGTCGCAAGGCCCAATGTCACCATCCTGGAGACCTATTGTCCGGGATTTTCATTTTGAATCCTGAAGCAGACTCGCGCCGACGCCAGGCGTTTTGCAAATGCGAAGTTTGCGCGGGGGCCGCGTGGGCGGTGCGCGAGCGCATCGGGCGCGATTTTGCGCGCGCAGAATTCGACTTGCCAAGACGCCGGGATTGCTTGAGTATAGAGCCACTTTCCCCCTGGAATCGGCGCAATGGAGCGAAACCCCCGTGCATACAGCTTAATCAAGACGCTAGTTGCACTAATCGCGCTCGCGGCCGCTGGATGTCATCGCGAGGTCACGCTGCCGCCGTTGCCGCTTCGCAATATCACGCTGACCGACAAGTTTTTCGATGTATGGCCGACCAGCCCGACGCGCGCGTTTGTCGTGGGCGATCGAGGCAAGGTGCTGGTGACCGAGGACGGCGGGCGTAATTTCCGGCGGATCGATATCGGCACCCAGCTCGGCATCTTCGGAATCCAGATGGCCGGCGATCGCAACGGTTATCTGTGCGGGCAGGACGGGCTGGTGATGCGCACGCGCGACGGCGGCGAGAGCTGGGAGCGCCTGAACTCGCGGACGCATCTGTTCATATTCGGGCTTTCGTTTCCCGACGCGATGCATGGCTTCTTTGTCGGTGACCGGGCGCTGGTGCTGAGCACGGCCAACGGCGGCGAGAGTTTTATCAAGCGCCAGTTGCAACGGCTGTTCCCGCCGGAGCTGGCCGACTACGCGCTGCCGTACGAGGAGCCGGTGCTTTACAGTGCGAGTTTCCTCGACGCCGATCACGGATGGGTGGTGGGCGAGCTGGGGCGAATCTGGGCGACGGCCAACGGCGGCAAGAGCTGGGATGAGCAGCAGCAATCGCTGGTAGCGCAGTGGAAGCGTCCGCTCGGACCGGGCGACGATCCGCGCTTCGCGGATTTTATCCTGCCGACTTTTTTCAGCGTCTCGTTCCGCGATCGAAAGCATGGCGCGGCGAGCGGACTGGAGGGATGGGTGGTGCAGACCGACGACGGCGGCAAGAACTGGCGGTTTGCCCATCAGGCGGAGCGTCCGGGCGCGGCGCCCGACACACTGGCGCCGGGAGCGGTGCAGATTCCGGCGCGCGATCCGCTGTTCTCGATCGATCTGTTCGGCGGCGACGAAGGGATCACCAGCGGACTGACGGGCACCGTGCTGCGGCTTCAGTCCAACGGCGCATGGGCGCACGATCCGAGCGTGCCCGCGATACCGTATCCGCTGAGCCAGGTGCGGTTCTTCGACGCGCAGCACGGATGGATCGTCGGCTACGGCACAATCCTGTACACCGAGGACGGCGGCAAGAGCTGGCGCATGTGCGAGGGCTGAGGGCGCGCGCGGGGACCTAAGAGAACGCGATGACCTGGTATCGTTTTGGCGAATGGATTTTGCGCCGGCGCTTCATCGTGCTGGCCGTGGTCGGCGCGCTCACCGCGTTCTTCGGCTACTACGCGGCGCAAACCCAACTGGTTACGAGCTTCGGCGAACTGCTGCCGCAGAACCATCGCTTCATCAAGGTCGCGCACAAGTACGATCAGTACTTCGGCAGCGTCAACAACGTGACGGTGATGATCGAGGCGAAGGAGGGGACGATCTACACCCCCGCGATCATCGCCAAGATAGTCCGGATGACGCGCGACATGGACATGGTTTACGGCATCCAGCACGGCTCGGTGCGCTCGATCGCGACCTCGAGCTATTTCCGCCCGCTGGCCGGCGGGGTGATTCTGAATACCCCGGTGCTGCCCAACGGCGAGGTTCCCCGCAGCGCCGGCGAGCTGGAAGAACTCGAGAGCAACGTGCACAAGAATCCCGGGGTGATTTTCGGCCGGTTCGTTTCGCTCGACGACAAGGCGGCGGTGATCGAGGGCAGCTTTCTGGAAACGCGGCTCGACTACACGCGCATCTTCGACGAGATTCGGCGGATCGTGGTGGACCCGGAGCGCGACCCGTCGGTGCATATCTACTACGGCGGGCAGCCGATCCTCTACGGATGGGTGTATCACTACACGCCGGAATTTCTCTGGATTTTTGTGGCCACGGTGCTCGCCGTCTGGATCCTGCTCTATCTTTATTTCAGCGATTGGCGCGGTGCGCTGCGGCCGACGATCTCCGGGGTGATCTGCGCCATCTGGGGGCTCGGCTTCATCCGGCTGCTCGGCTTCGGACTCGATCCGCTGGTGCTGGTGATCCCGTTCCTGATAACCGCGCGCGCGGTCAGCCATTCAGTGCAGATGCACGATCGGTACTACGAAGAGTTTTACCGGCTGCGCGACAAGGAGCGGGCGATCCTGTCGTCGTTTTCCGAGCTGTTCGTTCCTTCGCTGTCGGGAATTCTGGCCGATGCGTTCGGCGTGCTGATCATCCTGCTGGTGCCGGTGCTGTTTCTGCAGAAGCTCGCGATCACCGCGAGCTTCTGGATCGCCGCGATTATCGTGAGCGAGCTGATCCTCAATCCGATCGTGTACTACTACCTCGACCCGCCGCGGATCGACGTGATCGAGCGGCGCGAGCACGGCTTCTTCAAACGCGGTGCTGGAGTCGATCGCGGGGCCGATGCTGGAAAGATCGGGGCGCATCGCCACCTTCGCCGCGACGTTCGCGGTGATCGCGCTGTGCGCGTTTTTCTGGTCCGGACTCAAGGTCGGCGACCCGTCGTCCGAATCGCCGATCGTGTGGCCCAACTCGGCGTATAACCGCTCGATGGCGGCGATCCAGAGCGAGTTTGGCGCGATCGAGCAGTTTGTCGTGGTCGCGGAACTGGCCAAGCGCGACTCGTTCAACGATCCCAAGCTGTACCACGTCATGGACGAGTACGAGCGCTACATGGAGCGCGATCCCGCGGTTGGGCGCACCTTCTCGGTGGCCGATCTGCTGTCGAACGGCGGCTCGGCGCTCAGGGAATTCCAGCCCAAGTGGAACGTGCTGCCGACCACCGCGCGCGACACCGGGCAACTGCTCGGCGGATTGCTGGCCGGCGCGTCTCCGCTGTCGACCGCCTACATCATCACGCCGCGGCGCGACGCCACGCAGATGACGGTGTATTCCAGGGATCGCGAGGGCGAAAACGTCCAGCGGATCGTGCTGCGCACCGAGCGATTCTTTGACGACCCCAGGCATCACGTGCCCGGCGTCGCGTTTTCTCTGGCCGCCGGAATAATCGGCGAACTCGCCGCCGCCAACGAGGAAATCATCGACAACGATCTTTTGCTCAACGTGCTCGCGTTCGCCACTATCTACATAATAATACTCATTACCTATCGCTCGTTCATGGCGGGACTCTACTTGCTATTCCCGCTGGCGCTCGCCAACGCGGCTATCAACGCCTTCATGGGCGCGCATAACATCGGGATCAACATTAATACCCTGCCGGTAGTCACTGTCGGCGTCGGATTCGGGATTGACTATTCCATTTACATAGTAAGCCGGATTATCGAAGGACTCGCACTGGGCCGCGATCTCGAGGGCAGTACCTATGCTGCGTTGATCACCTCGGGAAAGGCGGTCGCATTCACCGCGCTGACGCTGGTCGCGTCGGTTCTGTTCTGGTACTGGTCGAGCATCCGCTTCGACGCCGAGATGGGCCTGCTGCTGGCGGTCTGGATGTTCGTTTCGATGCTGGGCGCGATGACCATCCTGCCGGTCCTGATTGTGACTTTCGATCCCGCATTCATCCACCGCGAAAAGGAACGCGTAATTGCATCGAGGCGCCCGGACCTGGAAAGCCGCACGCTGGCCGCATTTTCCTAATCGATGAACTCAGGCCCGATGATCCGCGCGGAAGATTTGCGCAAGCGCTACGGCCGCCGCGTTGCGCTCGACGGCGTATCGTTTACGGTCAACGCCGGCGAGATCGTCGGCCTGCTCGGGCCCAACGGCGCGGGCAAGACCACCACGCTCTCGATTCTGTCGGGCGTGATCGCGCCGGACTCGGGCCGCGCCTCGATTGGCTCCTACGATCTCGCCGCCGAGCCGCGCCTGGCGCGCCACAGCCTTGGCCTGGTGCCGCAATCGCTCGCGCTTTACCCCACGCTGACCGCGCTCGAGAACCTGGTGTTCTTTGGACGGATTGAGGGGATGGCGCGGCGCGACGCATTGAGCCACGCGCGCTCGTTGCTCGAGGAAGTGGGGCTGGGCGATCGCGCTGACGACGTGGTAAACGAATTTTCCGGCGGCATGATGCGCCGGCTCAACATCGCGTGCGCGATGGTGCACTTTCCGGCGGCGCTGATGCTCGACGAGCCGACCGTCGGCGTCGACCCGCATTCGCGCGGGCGGATCTTCGCGGTGGTCGAGGCGGCCGCGCAAGCGGGCTGCGCGCTCCTCTACAGCACGCACTACATGGAAGAAGCGGAGCGGCTATGCAACCGAATCGTGCTGATCGATCACGGGAAAATAGTTGCGCAGGGCACCGACCGGGAACTGATCGCGTTGGCGGGAACGGAACCGCGGATCGAAATCATGACCAAAAAAGCGCTGCCGCACGGATGGTCCAACGGGATCGCGGGCGTCAGCGAAATGCCGTGGGACGTGCTCGGCGGCCTGGGGGTTGCGCTCACGCTGCGCGCGCTCGAACAGGTGCCCGAGGTGATTCGGCGCGCCGGCGAGATCGGCGTAGAGGTGGTCGAGTTCCACGTCCATCGCCCCAATCTGCAGGACGCTTTCCTGAAACTCACCGGGCGCGCGCTGCGCGATACGCCATGAAGATGATGCGCGCCACGACCAACGGCCGGGTTGCTTGAGGCGATGATGCTGCGCGCAGTGTGGCTGACGATCGGCAAGGAATTCCTGATCATCCGGCGCGACCGGGTGGGCTTATTCATGCTGCTGATCGCGCCGATCGCCGTGATCGCCGCCGCCGGTTTTTCGCTTGCAAAAATTTACGGCGGTCGAATCGTTCCGCGCGGTGAATATTCGGTGGCCGTGCTCGACGAAGACCACGGCGCTGTCGCGCGCGCGATCCTCGACGCGATCGCGCATCGGCCCGAACTCGCGGTGATCCATTGTTCCAGCCGCCTCGACGCTCAGCAGATTGTGCGCGAGCGACAATTGGCGGTGGTGGCGATAGTCATCGGTCCCGGAACCACCGAGGCGATCGAACACGGCCGCGGGGCGCGGCTCATTCTGTACACCGATGCGGTCAAGTATCTGCAGACCACGAAGATCGAGCTGATGCTTTCGGAGTTGTGCCGGAAAATCAGCGCCGGAGCCGCCGCCCAGGCGCGGGCGCGGGCCGCCGAACAAACCGCCAGCTTGACCCGTCAGCTCGATCAGGCGCGGTCCTCCGCCGAGCAAGCCCGCGCCGAAGCTGCGCGCGCCGGCGCCGCGGCCACCGCATCGCGCGCCGCGCTCGCGGCGCGAATTCGCGCGCAGCTCGAGACTGCTTTGAACAACGCGCGCGATCAAACCAAAGCCGCGCTCGACACCGAGTTGAATCTCATCCAGCGCAAGATCGACGCCGACGCCGCCGCGCAGCAGGTGAAACTCGATGAGCTTAAGGATTATTTGAAGCGCCTCGAGGTCGCGCACGGCCAGTTCGAGACCTGGTTCGGCCAGCTCCAGCAACTCGCCGGCAGCCACGCCGCCGATATCCCGCCCCCGCCGGCAATCCCGGCGATGCCGGCCGATCTGAATCTCGGAGCCGTCAAGCTCGGACCCGGCGCGGATCTCAAGGACGCGCGGGCCAAGCTCGAAAGCGCGCTCACGATTGCGCCGTTCGAGCTTAAGCTGCCCGAGCTCCCGGCGATGCCGAAAATTCCGCCGGTTAACATTCCTGCGCTGGCTCGAATCGATTCGAGCCTGGCGATTCCGGGCACGCTCGGATACAGCGAGGTCGATTTGACCGGCAGGGAAACCGGCGCGGTCGCGGGATTCAACGCGTTCGATCTCCAGGTGCCGGGTTTCGCCGTGACCTTTCTTATGATCGGAATGTTGATGGGCGTGTCGTTGGCGCTGATCGACGAGCAGGATTGGGGCACGCTCGAACGCTTGCGTTCGGCCTCGGCGCCGCTATGGGCTACGCTCACCGGAAAGTTGCTCGCCCGTTTCGTCGTCGGCTTCATCCAGATGGTGGTGCTGTTCGGCGCCGGATGGGTGCTGTTCGGAATTTCGCTCGGGCGCACCCCGGCCGCGCTGATGATACCGGCGGCGGCGGTCGCGTTTGCAGGCGCGGCGTTCGGATTGGTCGTCGGCGGAGTGGGGCGGACGCGCGACGCGATTCTGCCGGTGGGCGCGATTGTGATCATGACGATGGCGGCGATCGGCGGATGCTGGTGGCCGATCGACCTGGAACCCGCCTGGATGCAGCAGTTGGCGCTGGCGATGCCGACCACGTGGGCGATGCGCGCCTTCAACGATTTGATGATCCGCAACCTCGCCGCGTCGAGCGCGCTGGTTCCGGCCGCGGTCAACTTCGGCTTCGGAATTATCTACACTGTTGCAGGGGTCGCAATCGCGCGCCGCCGTTTCGGCTGATCGCGCAGCAATGGAGCACTTGCCAATTGAAAAAATTTGCCAATGAGTCTCGCGCCGTCCTTACCCACGCGCTGATTGCGATCGCCGGCGCATTCGCGCTGGTTGTTTTTCAACCGTGCGCCGCCAAGGCAGCCGCGATGCGATTCAAGATCGACGTTGACCGCAGCACCGTAAGCGTGGCGGTCGCGGAGCCGGCCGCCTTCATCCGCGGCAGCGCTACCGGGACCTTTCGCATAATCGACGGCGCGGTGAGCGGCGACCCCGCCGACATCCCGGGCACCGCCAAAGCGAGGATCCTGATCGACGCGAGCAGCTATCGCAGCGACAATTCGTCGCGCGATCGAGCCGTCAGCGAAAAATCGCTCGAGGCGGACAAATTTCCCACCATCGGATTCGAGAGCAGCAGCGTGGTCGGCGTGGTGATGGCCAACAGCCACGAAGGCACCGCGATCGTGACCGGCTTTCTTACCCTTCACGGCGAAGCGCACGCCATGACCATGTCTGTCCACGCGACGCTCGGCGCGGACGGCACCTTCACCGGCGACGGCGAGATAAAGTTCAATTACGAAGAGTTCGGCGTCAAGGTCCCCGGGCTTCTGTTTGGCGCGATTTTAGCCGGCGATCAGGCGACGGTCCGCTTTCACATCGTCGCGGTCAATGTCAAAACGCCGCCTGCGGGCGCCTCGCCCGGCTGAGCCGGGCAGTATTGCTGCGGGACAACTTACTAGCTAATGGTTTTCGGGATGCACGAGCGGGCGGCACTATAGCCGCCGATCGCAAGGTGTTAGGCTTTCCGACGCACGGTGAGGTCTCGGCAGCAAGAGAGAGAAAGGAGCCTGCGGCGCTAATTATGTCATTCAAAGAATATGCTTCCTTCGACGGCCTGGCCCTGGGCCGCATGGTGCGCGAGCGCAAGATCACGCCGGCCGAGCTGATGGAGGCGGCGATTGCGCGCGCGGAAAAACACAACGCAAAGCTCAACGCGATCGTCTTCAAGGATTACGATCGCGCGCGCGCCGCGGCTCGCGCTCACGATGCCGGCAATGCGCCGTTCGCGGGCGTGCCGATGCTGCTCAAGGACATTCTGGGCGACTGCGCGGGGATGCCGACGCGCTCGGCGTGCGCGTTCTATCCGGCCACGCCGATGCCGGCGGACTCGGAGGTGGTGGCCCGCTACAAGCGCGCCGGCTTCATCCCGTTTGCCAAAACTAACGCGCCCGAATTGGGAATTCCGCCGGTCACCGAGTC
Organism: Binataceae bacterium (SeqCode); assembly: GCA_963722605.1. Classification (GTDB taxonomy): domain Bacteria; phylum Desulfobacterota; class Binatia; order Binatales; family Binataceae; genus Binatus. The sequence goes on from CAVRNO010000003.1 coordinate 521,181, forward strand.
GCGTCTTTACGGGCCGGCGCACAACCCGTGGAACCTCGAGCGGACGCCGGGCGGATCCAGTGGCGGCTCAGCCGCGGCGGTCGCGGCGGGGATCGTGCCGGTCGCTCACGGCAACGACGGCGGCGGCTCGATTCGAATCCCCGCGGCGTGCTGCGGATTGGTTGGACTCAAGCCGACGCGTGGACGTATCTCGCTCGCGCCGAATCTGGGCGACATTCTGGGCGGTCTTGTGAACGAGCATGTGTTGACCAGAACCGTCCGCGACAGCGCGGCCGCGCTCGACGCGACCGCGGGTCCGATGCCCGGCGATCCATACTCCCCGCCGCCGCCGGTCAGGCCCTACCTGCAGGAAGCGTCAACGCCGCCCAAGCGGCTTCGAATCGGGTTCTCGACCGAGAATCCGCTGGCCGGCACGATTCATCCGGACTGTGTCGAGGCGGCCAAGCGCGCGGCGAAGCTGTGCGCGGAACTCGGACACGAAGTCGAAGAGGCGGCGCCGCAAATCAATTACCAGATGCTCGCGCAGCTCTTCGAAACCGTCTATGCGGCGGGAGTGGCGCTCTCGATCGAGGCGGCGCGCCTGATGACCGGCGCCGAGCCGGCGCCCGACAAGTTCGAGACTTTTACCTGGAACCTGTACGAGCGCGGGATGCAGATATCGGCGTCGCAGTACCTGGTGGCGCAGGCGTTGCTGCAACAGGCCGCGCGTCAGTTTGCGGCGTTCTTCGAATCACACGATTTGTTCCTGACGCCCACGCTGGGCGAGCCGCCGCTCAAGATCGGCACCATCGACTTCATGAGTCCGGCGACGAAGCTGCTCGGCGAGATTGCGAACTTTGCGATTCCATGCCCCGTGTACAACATCACCGGGCATCCGGCGATCTCGTTGCCGCTCCATTGGAATCGCGACGGGCTCCCAATCGGAGCGATGTTCGGCGGGCGCTACGGCGACGAAGCGACGCTGATCCAGCTCGCGGGCCAGCTCGAACAGGCGGCGCCCTGGATCGGCCGCAAGCCGCCGGTGTGGGATTGAACGATGAATCTGGAATACCAATTCACTTACGTCGCGAACCTCAAGCCGCCGATTCAAATCGGGGCGGGCCCGTTCGGAACGCGGAACTTTTTTGAAGTTACCGGCGGCACGGTCGAAGGCAAACGGCTGAAAGGTAAAATTTTGACCGGTGGCGGCGATTGGCTGCTGATCGGGCCGGATGGATACGGGCGCCTCGACGTGCGTGCCCAGTTCGTCACCGACGACGGCGCCTCCCTGTATATGCATTACACCGGATTGCTCGAGATGAACCAGAAGGTCGCTGAGGCGATCGCCAAAGGTGCGAGCACCGATTACGCCGACCAGTATTTCCGCACTACGCCCCGGTTCGAGACCGGCGACCCGCGCTATGCGTGGCTCAACCAGAGCATTTTTGTCGCGGAAGGGCGGGTCGGCCCCGGCCGCGTCGAGTACAAGGTGTACCGCGTGACTTGACCCCGGACGGTCCCCAATTGACGCCGAAATCAGGAGCGACGCGCCGCGAACTTTGACTCGCCGGAGGTGCGTGTGTCGCGACAGATTGATCGAGCGATTATCGGCGCTGCGGCGGCGATCTTTTTCTTCCTCTTATTTGGCGCGTCCGAGCCGGTTGCGGCGGCGGCCGCCTGTTCGGTCTCCGAAGCGAGCGGCGAATATTGCGTGGGCGCCGCCAAGCGCGAAATCACGCCGGCCTCGCCGGTCTATCTCGGGGGCTACGGATTCGGTCCCGTCAGGCTATCGACCGGGGTGAGGCGCCCCATCTACGCGCGAGCGCTTGCGATCTCGCGCGGTGGACGGACCGTGGTCTTGTCCGCGATCGACACGCAAGGGCATTTCCTCGCCTACCAGGGGGCCGCCGCGCCGTACGGCTCCGCGGACATCCGCCGGCGCGTATCGAAAGACGCGGGCATCCCCGAAAGCGCCATAATCATCGCCAGCACGCACGATCATTCCGGGCCCGACGACATCGGAGTATGGGGCGGCGTGCCGCCGGAATACTTGAACTTTGTCGCCGCGCAGACGGTCGCCGCGATCGAATCTGCGCTCCGCGACCAACGGCCCGCATCGCTGTACTCCGGTGAAATCGATACCGCGCCGTCCCATCTCCTGAAAACCATCCTCGCCGGGTATCCACTCGACACCAAGCTGCGCGTGCTGTTCGCCAAGGGCTCCGACGGCGCGTCTTTTGCAACGCTGATCAACTTCAGCGCCCATGTGACCGCGCTTGGCGGGGACAATACGCTGATCACGCCCGATTGGCCCGCGTCGGCTGTGGAAGCCGTCGAGAAGGGCCATCCCGATTCGACGGCGCTCGTGATGGTCGCCTCGGTCGGGCGCACCCATCCCGATCTGAAGTCGATCGGAGCGGGTGGACCATCGGCCGCTGAAAGCTACGGCGCAACCGTCGCCAGGCTCGCGCTTGAAGCCGAGGCGCGGGCGGTGAAAATCGACGGCCCGATCGCGACCGCCGAAACTATCCTCGAAGAGCCGATCGAGAATCGCGTGCTGGCGGGCCTGATGATCAACGGAAAGGCCGGTGTTGACCGCGTGATGCGCTCGGACCGCGAGCCCTACATGGCGGACGGCAAAAGCAAAATCCGCACGGTGGTGGGCGCGATGCGAATCGGCGCGCTCTTCTTCGCCGCGGTGCCGGGCGAGTCCTTTCCCGAAACGCAAATCACGATGGAAGCGCGCGTCGGCGCGCAAGGGCATTACCTCTTCTCGCTCGCCGAGGATCAGCTCGGCTACGATCCGCCGCCTTACGAGGTGGGCATGGTCGATTTCGCAAGCCCGCTCGACGAGGGACTGTTCATCATCAATCGTCATTTCGGCGCCGACGTGACCCGCACGCTGCTTGCGGATGCGCGCGACCTCGGCTTCCCCGTCTCCGGCACGAGCTATAGCGGCGACGAGGGCCGGCAAGCGCGCGGCCTGGCCGATTCAATCGAGGGGATGGCCGGGAGCGTGGAGGAAACAATCATCAGGCCGCTGATGCTGCTGACGCTCTGGCTGGGCTATGACCGCTTCCACTAGTACTGGCCAGCCGTGTCAAAGGCCGGGGTTGACAAGTGGCTTGGCGCCGTCCGATCCTGCGCTTCTCTGTGGGAGCCAGTAGAATGAGTAATCTGCAAGACGCGCTCGTCCCCGACGAGCGCACTATCTTCAGCTGGATCGAGACCGTCTATACCCGCGGCGTGCGGAGGCCCGGCTATGCGGCCGATCGATGGACCGAGAATTTCTGCCTCGAGCGCTTCCGCGAACTCGGAATGGAGAACGTCCGGCTCGAGCCCGTGACGTTGCCCTACTGGGAGCCGCTTGAGTCCTCCTTGATCGTGCGTAAGGCGGGCTACAAGTCGCATATCGAGTGCTTCTCGCTGCCCCATTCGGCGCCGACCGACGCGGCCGGCGTCGGCGGATCGCTTGTGCATTGGCGCGACGAAACGCCCGGCGCCGTCAAAGGCGCGATCGCGCTGGTGGACGCGCCGCTTATTCGTTCGCCGGCGGATCTTGCCCTGACCCTTGCAGGCGCGGTGACGGGAGAAGCCGATTCCAAATGGCGCCGATGCGATCCGGGCGGCACGCTCGCCGGGAGCATCCAGGTTCTGCCGTTCAGCCGCCACATCCATGCAGTTATGGAAGAATCGATCGCGGCGGGGGCGCAGGGATTCGTCGGGGTGTTGAGCGATTACCCCGGCGGCTCGCATCAATACTATGTGCCCTACGACGGCGTGGCGCGCGCGATTCCCGGAGTCTGGATCAGCGGTAGCGACGGCGCCCGGATCCGATGGCTCGCCGCCACGGGCCGCGTGGAGGCGACAATCGTCAGCCGCGCGGTCCGCAATGAAATCACCTGCTATAATGTCGTTGGCGAACTCCCCGGCGCGGACGATGACACGGTAATCGTCGGCTCCCATCATGACGGCCCGTGGGAGTCCGCGGTCGAGGACGCGTCGGGCGTAGCGATGGTCCTGGCGCAGGCGAGCTACTGGTCGCGCGTCGCGCCCGCCGATCGCCCGCATCGCATGGTCTTCCTCTTGAACGCTGGCCACATGACCGGCGGCGCCGGGGTACAGGCGTTCATCGAGCAGCACCAGGCGGAACTGGCTCGAGTGGCGCTCGAAGTCCATCTCGAGCACGCTGCGGTCGAGATGGTCGAGCGCGGCGGCGCGCTGGTATCCTCCGGCCATCCCGAGCCGCGCTGGTGGTTCACGAGCAGGCTTAAGCCGCTCGAGGCCGTCGTGCGCGAGGCGATCGCCGCCGAGCATCTCGATCGCTCGATGATCCTGCCGCCCAATGTCTTCGGCCCGATACCGACCACCGACGGCGGCCCCTTTCATCTTGCCGGCGTGCCGATGGTCAACTTCCTCACCGCGCCGTTCTACCTCTTCGACGCGATCGACACGCTCGACAAGATTCACCGCCAAAGCCTCGTACCCGTGACCCGCGCCGCCATCCGCATCATCGGCTCGACTCGCGGAAAGAGCGCCCCCGCGATGCGGCAGGGCTGAGCCCTGCACCCAGTATCAGGAGCGCGCTCCGTTGTCGCGCGCGGCCCCTGCCAACGGCGCGTAGCCTTAACGTTGGGTACAAGGGTCAACCCCTGTAAACTTGGTGCATGCCGGGATCCCTGTCATGAGCACCGATCGCGCCCACGTCGCCGCCAATACCGATCGCTTCTCGGGCTTTGCTGAACTCTACGACAAGCATCGGCCGAGACCGCCTGAAGTGATCGTGGATCTGCTGACGCAGCTAGCCGCAAATCCGCGGCCGGTGGTGGTCGATCTCGGCAGCGGCAGCGGGCTTTCAAGCCTCATCTGGATGCGATCCGCCGCCGAAGTCGTCGGCGTCGAGCCCAACGCCGACATGCGCGCGCAGGCCGAGCGCCGCGCGGCCGAATACGGCGCGGGCACGGTCAGGTTTATCGAGGGGCTATCGACCGCGACCGGCCTTCCCGACGATTACGCCGACATCGTGACCTGCTCGCAGTCGATGCACTGGATGGAGCCCAACGGCACGTTGGCCGAGGCCGCGCGCATCTTGCGCGGCGGCGGAGTGTTTGCCGCTTACGACTGCGACTGGCCGCCGACGTTCAACGCCGCAGCCGAACAGGCCTACGACGCATGCCGGGCCAACGCGGAGGCTCTTGAGCGCCGGATGCACCTCGCGCCCGACGTGGTCAAATGGAACAAGGGCGGGCATTTGAAGAGGATCAGGGATAGCGGGCGGTTCCGTTACGTTAAGGAGGTCGTGTTTCATCACGTGGAGAGCGGAGGCGCAGAGCGCCTGATCGGGCTCGCGCTCAGCCAGGGCGAGATCGCGACTCTGCTCAAGCACGGAATCGGCGAGGATGAGATCGGGATCACGGCGCTGCGCGAGGCGGCGCGCCACGCGCTCGGCGACGCGATCGTGCCGTGGTTCTGGAGCTACCGCCTCAGACTAGGCCTGAAGTAAGCATGGGCAGGGCTGACCCCTGGCAGGGGCTGACCCCTGCACCCAGTATTAGGGCCGCCCGCCGTTGGCGCGCGCGTCCCCCTGCTCTTTGTCTCATTCTGAGCTCTTCGGAATGGGCTCCGCTTCCACCCGCCGAAGCCCTGAGCGCAGCCGAAGGGGAAGAATCCCGGATCTTTCTCCGCGCAAGACGTTTCGACTTCACTAAGGGCATGCGAAGCCGAGTTGCTCCGAATTCAATCTGCAGTTAGGCGAAGGCAATTATGTTGGGCCTGACACTCATGGCGATTATCGGCACGTTATGGGTAACAGGTCGGCGTTTTGAACTAGGTGGAACGGTTATAGGAAACGGGCATGGTGTCTGGAACCAGAAACTTGCGTTCGCTTCTGGACCAAGCGCGGCAGAACAATGTCTCGTGGTTCTTCTCCGACTCGTCACTGTAGAGGATGCGCGCGGAAATGCAGACTTCGAGGTTGCTAGAGGAAAACAGGTTCCATTCGCTAGTGGGATGCGGCGCGTTGGTTATGCTAAGGGTCATGTTCAACTGACTGCTCCGCCAGTCATACGCTGCGAATTTTTCTGGCAGCAAAACATCATGGACAACACGGCCGGAAGAAGGTATCTCCGACGGCCAAGGCGAGTGCGTGTCATGAGTCCAGAGCGCGAAACGCTGACGCACGACTCGCGCATCGGTATGACCAGCATTTACCGCAGTAAAATGGACAGTGACTGTCGTGTTCTCCGGGATGAGCGTATCTGCGGAGACCTCAATCTTCGGTCGGGTGAGAAGGCGCATTTGGCTTACGACTGCATCGGCGCTGGACTTAGTAGAATCTGCGCTCTGCTTTGCTGCGTCGGCACCGACCTTCGCAGCATTTGCAGCCTTGATGTTCGCGAACATCGTGAACACGAAAATGACGAGGGTCAGGACTTCGATTCCTGCCAGAATTGCGGTAAGGCAAACGAGACTTTGCTCAAGCGCCTCTTCTCGTCGGTCGTGGCGCTCTTCCTCAGCGCCGTGGCGGTCACCGCTGGCGGTTCCATTACCCTTTGCACCTCGGTCTGGCGTTGTAGAGGAGAGAGCACCAGCCTGCTCGCTATCGGTGAGTGCTTGCTCGGGATGATCGGCTGTTGGTTTCTGTTCGGATGCAGCTTTTCTGTGGCTATCTGCGGTTGCCCGAGGCGTTGGCTTTGGGGGATCGGCGCTTGCGCTTCTTACACCACTCAAAAGTAATGCCGACGCTATCAGGATCAATGCGTACCAGGTGCTTGAGAGCTTCATGGAACGTCAACGGATAGAGTCATACCGGCTTGGCTTTTGGCAGAAAACATCCTGGTACGGTAATCGATACTGACCGCCGCGATCAACGTGGAGTTTACTGGCCTTGTCGCTCCCCTGAGGCCGACGCCAGTGTGCCGACCCCAGCATCCTGCTACCACGTCGAAGAAGATATTCGGGCTCTTGCGATTGTTGAATTGGCGCCGCTGACGGCGGCGAACGCGCGAGAGTGCCCGAACACGCAGCGCTACGGATTATCTCCGATTCCCCATTGCAGCGCGTTGCCAATCAGCGTCTGGTATTCCGGCGTCTCCCACGAACCGCGGAAAACCATCGGCGTTGCTCCTGAAGGCTCGACGCTGGAATCCACAAACGGCTGAACGTTGCTTATCGGCGAGTGACAGTGGCCAAGCGCGATGTAGGTCACTGCGCCCTTCCCGGTCTGGCGCGTGTATCCGAGCACGCGGGTCTTGCCGTCAGGCAGTAGCGATGTATCGTGGTCGTAAACGAAACCGAATCCGGGCGGCGATGGGTCTTTTTCCAGCGCGGTCGTGAGCAACACGCGGCTGTTGGCGGGATCGTGAAGCTCGATCAGATAGAGTTCGTCCATCACCTCGAAAGACGCCGGGAGGCCGCGGGTCAGGGGATGCTCGCGGTCGGCTACCTCGACACGAAACTTGCGCACCGGGGGATGATTGAGAAAAAAGCATCCAAGCGTGTCGTGATAACCACCCTTCACCATCTTTCGGACGTAACGCTTCCCGGCCACCGGCGCGGCCTTTCCGCCGCTGGTGCCGTGAAGCGCGAGCCATCGCCCGCCCGCTTCGAGCCATCCGCGAATCAACTGATTCTGTTCGTCGTTGGGATACGGCCCGGCGACATAGGTGATCAGCATCCTGCAGCCGGGCAGCCACTTCGCGACATCGGCGAAATCATTGCCGCTGGTCGTGAGCACCTGCGAGTTCTGTTGCAGAAGGCCCAGCATACGCAGCCGCACGAATTCCATGTCGTGGCCGGCGAAAGAACCGGGAGGAAATCCTCCCGTGATAAGATGGACTCGAATCGGGGTTGTCATCGTGGATTCAAGTCTAGCCGAGAAACGCCGATGGCGGCATCCCTGCCGATGCGCGACAATGGTGCGAATTCGTACTAGATCATCACCCTGGCGCCGCTGACGGCGAAGCGATTGGAGGAGATTCTCGATGAAGGCAGCTGTCTATTATCAAAACGGTGGTCCGGAAGTTCTCAAGTACGAGGACGTTCCCGATCCCGTATGCCATCCCAAAGGCGTTGTGATCCGCGTCGAGGCCGTAAGCATCGAGGGCGGCGACACGCTCAATCGATGGCGCGGACCATTGATCACCAAGCCGCACGTGGTTGGCTACCAGGCGGCCGGCGAGATTATCGAGGTTGGCTCGGAGGTAACCGACCTTCGCGTCGGCCAGAAGGTAGTTACCTCTTTCAACTTCGGCTCTCACGCCGCGCTGCGATCGGTGCCGGCCCTCACCGCGTGGCCGATCCCAAAAGGATTCGACGTCAAGCTTGCGTCAGTGATCCCCGTAACGTTCGGCACCGCCGACGACTGCCTGTTTGAGTTCGGCCGGCTCAAGGCGGGAGAGACGGTGCTGGTGCAGGCGGGCGCGAGCGGCGTCGGCGTCGCCGCAATCCAGCTCGCCAAGCGCGCCGGCGCGACCGTGCTCGCGACCGCGTCGAGCGACGAGCGGCTGGAACGGCTGAAGCCGCTCGGTCTCGATCATGGGATCAACTACCGCAGGGACGACGTCGTAAAGTCGGTCATGAAAATTACCGGACAGCGGGGCGTCGATTTGGTCGTTGACCCTGTAGGCGGCGCGACGTTGCAGGGCAGCCTTCTGTCGCTCGCCTATCGCGGCCGGGTCTCGATGGTCGGCGCGGCGGGACGCGAACCGATGACGATTGACGTCTCCTCGCTGATGGCGGGCAACCGCTCTTTGACCGGAGTTTTCCTGGGCGCCGAAATGGGCACCGAGCGCGTGCACAATATGATCCAGCGCCTGATCGAGGAGGCCGCCAGAGGCGAATTCAAGATCGTGATCGATCGAACCTTCCCGCTATCGGAGGCCGCCGCCGCCCACGCTTACATCGAGAGCCGCCAGGCAGTCGGCAGGGTTCTTTTGATCCCTTGATCCGGTAGGGGTCTCGATCTTCGCGGATTCAGCAAGCCAAGGATGCCGGCGGCAACCAAAGCAAAACCTGGCCTCGAAGCGCCAACCCCGGCGCCCGGTCCGGCCGCATCGCGGTTCGGAATTCCCGCTTCGGCCAGGCTCCGCGCGGAAGCCCCGGGGCTGGTCCTGCTTGGGCTGGCGCTGATCGTAAATGCAATCCTGCTCGCGCCGGAGATTCGCATCGAGCGGGTCCCGGTCAACGACCTGAACTTCCATATCGCAGCGTCGCAGCGCCTGGCGGACAGCCTGGTCACCGGCGATTCGTTCCTCGATCCATGGGTGTCGATATGGGCGCTGGGATATCCGCTCTGGCACTTCTATCAGCCGATCCCGCACATGGTGGCCGGACTGTGGCTGGCGATAACGACTCATTTCGCTTCGGCGCCCGCCGCTTTCGCGGTGCTCTACTATCTGTTGCTGGCGGCGGTGCCGGCGTGCACCTACGTCGGCGCGCGGCTGTTCGGGCTCGATCCGATAGCGGCGGGATTCGTGTCGATTTTGGTCATCTCAGTGAGCGAGGTTGGCGACTTCAGCCGCTACGGGCTGTCCTACGGCGCGTATGTCCGGCGCGGCTCCGGCCTGTACACGCAATTGATGTCGTTCGATCTGCTGATGCCGGCGCTTGGACTGGCCGCCCGCTGTCTGAACACGGGCAGGCGGCGGATGCTGGCTGCTTGCCTGGTTGCGGTCACCGCATTGTCGCACGTCGTGTTCGGCTACGCGGTGATTCTTTCGATCGCGATCATGGCGCTCGTCGGACCCAAGGGCGATCGCTCGCGCCGAGTCGTCCGCGCCGCATCGATCCTGATTCCCGCCGTGATCCTGTTGGCGTGGTTTGTCGTTCCCATGCTGGCGGCTGGGGGCGAGGCCAACCGGTGCCGATGGGATAACGTCTGGAAGTTCGATTCGTGGGGAGCGGGCAACGCGCTGAGCGAACTGGCCTCGGGACGCTTTCTCGACTTTGGCCGCTTGCCGGTCTTGACATTGTTGCTGCTGGCGGCGTCGATTCTTGCGCTGTATCGCTGGAAAAGGCCGATGCCGCGCCGCCTGCTGATTCTCACCGGGGCGTGGCTCGTGATTTTTTTCGGCCGCACCACCTGGGGATACCTGATGCTCGCGCTGGGACTGCCCGGGACGTTTCACGTGAGCCGTTTCGAATCGGTTTTCGAACTGTTTGCCGTGCTGTTAACCGCCTGGGGGCTGGCCAGAATGGTCTCCGCCGCCTGGCGGACCGGATACGCGGCCAGGCTGGTGGTCGGGATCGTGCTTGGCGCCGTGGCGCTGGTGATTTTTGCCGAGCGCGCGACTTACCTGGAGGCGAACAACTTCTGGGGGGACGAAAGTCTTGCCGGGATTGCGCGCGAGGGCGGCGATCTCAACGCCGCGCTTGCCGACATGCGCGCGATTCTGCGCGAGCGTCCGGGCCGGGTGTGGGCCGGTCCGTCTGGACGGTGGGGCGGCAAGTTCCAAATCGCCGGGACGCAGGCGTACTCGTTTCTTTCGATAGCGGGGTTGGACGAGCTCAGCTTTCTCTATCACAGCTTGTCGTGGGGCTCGGACGTGATGGCCGAACTCGACGATCGCGATCCCTACCAGGCCAGGCTGTTTGCGCTGCGCGCGGTGATTGCGCCCGTGACTCAACCGATGCCCTCGTACTGCAAGCGCCGCGCGGTTCACGGCCGTCTGGCGGTTTACGAGGCCTCCCGGGAAGGCTACTTCGGCCTGGTGGACATCGCCGCGCGCTACGATGGTCCGCTCTCGTCCGTGCTCAACCGCGACTGGGGATGGATGCAGAACCGGGAGGTGCGGGCAGGCGCGGTGATCGCGCTCGGAGGCGATCTCAGGGGAGTGCCGCAATTGAAGCTGTTTGAGGCGATGCCCGCGCCTAATCCGCGATTTTCAACTCTGCGCGGGGAAGTGATTTCCGAAAGCAAGGATGGCGAGACCTATAGCGCGCGGCTCGCGATCCTGCGCCCATGCTACGCCTTGCTCAAGATCACGTATTTCCCGGGCCAGCAGGCCACCGTGGACGGAAAGCCGGCGCCGATATATCGCGTCTATCCCGATTTCTGCGCAATACCGGTCGGGCCGGGAGAGCATCGGGTCGAAGTGCGATACCGTCCGGGGCCGCTCAAGCCGATCCTGCTGATCGCCGGGATCATGCTGGCGGGATTGATCGCTCAAGCGATGCGGAGGCCGGACTTCGCCGCGATGGAACGCAGGATTGCCGCGCGGCTGGCGGAAATTGCGACGCCGCTGGCGAACTGAGCGGGCGCGGACGGCGATTGCGCTTGCGGTCCTGATCCTGCTCTTCACGCGCGCGCTGTATCGCGGCTACCTGCTCGACGGCCATGACACGCTGGAGTACCCGCCGCGGCTGACTGAATTCGCCAAAATATTGGGTGACCATCAATTCCCTCCCGTATGGGCGCCGGATCTTGGCTCGGGCCATGGCCAGCCGCTGTTCGAATTCGCACCACCGCTGATTTACGTGGCGGCGTTGCCGTTCTTCAAAGCCGGAATGTCGCTCGCGGATTCGCTCCAATTTGGAATGGCGATTCTGTTCGCCTTCGGCGCGATCGCGATTTTCCTGATCGGGCGAAAGCTCGCGTTTTCCCGCGCCGCCTCAGTCGGCGCCGCGGCCGCGTGGCTGTTCGCTCCCTATCAGGCGCTGGATATCTACGTGTGCGCGCGATTTGCGGAGTCGGCCGCGCTTGCAGTGGCTCCGGTGGCGCTGCTCGGGCTGATCGCGGCGGTTCAGAACCCGACTGCGATCAGTGTGGCGCTCGGCGCGATTGCAGTGGCGATGCTGCCGCTGGCGCATAACGCGATCGCGCTGCTGATGTTTCCGGCATTCGCGGCGATCGTCGCCGTTCGATCCGTTTTCTCGGATCACCGGCTGAAAACCGCGGCGGCCGGCGCCGGCGTGCTTGGCGGCGGGCTGGCGCTCAGTGCTTTCTTCTGGCTTCCGGCGCTGCTCGAGCGCGATTTCGTCAAGACCGACCTGCTGCGGACCAGCTTTCTCAATTGGACCAATTACATAATCTCGCCGTCCCAGTTGCTTTGGTCGCCGTGGGGGTTCGGCTACGCGATGCGCGGTCCGGGCAACGGCATCTCGTACTCGCTCGGGATGGTTCACATCGCCCTGGCGGTCGCGGGAGTAGTGATCGCGATACGCGCGGCGAACCGTACTCGTCGGCTTGACGCGATTGTCTTTGCCGGCGCGGCGATTGTCGCCGCGATTTTGGCCACCGATTTGACGTGGGCGATTTGGGCGAACGTCGCCACGCTTCAATACCTCGCTTATCCGTGGCGCACGCTATGCGTTCCGGCGCTGTTCATGCCGCTACTGGCGCTCTACGCCTTCGAGCGCATCGGCCCCCGGATGACATCGGCCGCGGTGGTGGTCATAGTGCTGGTCAACATCGCGCACACCCAACCCAAGGGAGTTCAGACTTTTGACGACGCCTACTTCAGCGCAGACTCAATCGCTCGCCTGGGGATAAACACGTCGACTCGCGAGGAGTACGAGCCGCGGACGGTGTATCAGCGTCCCGCGTTCGACAACGTCCTGCTCAAGGGCATCGGCTCCGCACCCGTCGTACGTCAGCTCGCCGTCAGCTCGAACAGCCAGTCGTTCCAGGTCGATGCGCGCGAGCCGGCGCAGATGGAGGATTCGCTTTTCGACTATCCGGGATGGACGGTGATTGTTGACGATCGCGAAGTCGCGGCCTCGCCGGCGCCGGTAAGCGGAGAGATCACGTTCAGCCTTCCCGCCGGGACGCATAATGTACAAGTCGAGTTGCGTCCCACGCCCGTCCGCCGCTGGTCGTTCTACCTGTCCGTTGCCACCGCCGTCGTGATGATTTCGATCATGATGCTCGCGCTTGTCGCCGGCTGGAATCGCGTTGAGCCTGAGGATGACACCAAGTCCAAGAGAGCTACCAAGGCTCCTTCAAGAAAGAGATCTCGCCGCTAGGCCGCGGTATAATCAAGAAGGCTTACGGCCACGGAATCGAAAGGCCTATGGGTTCGTATCGACCTGAACATCGACAAAGCCGGCAGCGGTATTTTCATCCAGCAGATTCAGGGTGTCGCCGACCTTTACTTTTCCTTCGATTTCAAGACCATTTCCTCGAACTCGCGCCAGTCGCGGATGCTCATTTCGAGCTTGATGGTCCGGCGGAAATACTTGGGGAACAGCCGCGCGAGAATACGATTCATTTGAAGGGGTTAATTCAACTGTAAAACAATATGTTCTTTGCGCAACTGGGAGTTATCCACTTCCGATGGTGTATAGCTAAGAGGGGGTGACCGGATGATTGAGGGCGTAACATCTGCGGAACAATATATTTACCACTACACACCGTCCGCGAAGGCCATCGTCGCGAGCAATAGTTTGAAATTCGGCACGTACATCAAGACAAATGATCCTAAGGAATCGAAACATTGGGAATTCGACCTCGGTACTAATGAGCACGCAGACCTGGGTCAATACGATATGACGGCGCTCGGACGGTGGCTGTCCACTGAACTTAAAGCGAACACAAGAGTAGCTTGTTTCTCGTTGGACAGGGCTCCGCTCACGGGGAACCACATGTCGGACATTTTCAAAAGAGGGTTCTGCAAGCCGAGGATGTGGGCACAATATGCTGGATTCCATAAGGGAGCCTGCCTTGTTTTCGACTATCAGAGGCTCAACCGGTTGGTTGTAGAACGATTCCGTTCAGGATTCTTGGCAATAGGTGGGCCGGTCCAATACGTGGATCGAGGCATAATTCGAAAATGGGAAGACACGGCGTACACGATCAATGTTGATTATCTGAAGCGTATGGGACCAACAGAATACGTTAAATGGCATCGTCAGTCTTACTTCAAACAATTGTTTTTCGAAAAGATGACCGACTGGCAGGACGAACGGGAATTCCGCTGGGTAATCTTCGGCAATCAATCTGGTGATCTGTACGTCAAGTTCGAAAATGCTCTGGTCGGGATAGTTTTCGGAGAAGAGAGCGATCAGGCGGAAATCAGCGAAATCATGAAGGTCACATCAGGTATGGGACTGCGATACACAGGTCTGAAATGGAAGAATTGCAGTCCTTGGTATGATTTCGCGAACCTAAAGTATTTGGGTTTGAACATCTGAAATGTTTGGTTACGCGTCCATCGATGGTCTCAGCTGTTCCTCGAAGCTCTTGTGCACATCCTCCCAGTACTGAATCACCTGCACGATGACGCCCTGTGCGGTCGAGGTTTTCATTTCCCAAGGAATCATCGGGAGTAACCGCATGAGTGCCTTGTCGTAGTGCTCGGGGAGCATGACGAGCGCCGGGTCCTGTTCGTATCGGCGCTGCATCCGCTGAAGCGCTTCGTGGGCGTTCGTTTGGAGTTTTGTCGGGTCGCCGACAAGCGCAGCTTGTTTTGCGATGTGCTCCTGGACGAGCTGTAAAATTGTTTTCATGGTCCACTGAGACATGGTCTCTCCTGTGAGCGGATCGGTGCAGAAGCGCGTCCGACTCACGAATCCTCCGAGCCGGAATGAGGAGGCGACGAGGATGTAGATGATGGCGATAGCTTCGAGCCAGAGGCGCGCGTTCAGGGCGCGGGATTTCTTAGATTCTTCGGACCCGTTTTCGATTGTTCGTTCCATGTTTTGGTGAGGTTGATTTGTGAATGTAAGATAGTGCTAGATTCTGGCAACTATCGGTGGGGGTTGTATGCCTGATCCACAGACCGCATCTTCAATAAATGTCATTTTGCCGTTGGCAACTTTGGTCATCGGCCTCGTGGCGAAACCAATAACAGACTGGCTTGACTCTCGGCGAATTCGCGAACGCGAACGGGAAGCTAGACTGGAAAGCCGGCGGGACCAGGTATTTGAAGGGCGCAATACGTTTCAACGGCAGACACTGCTTGCGCTGCAAAATGAAATGAATGAGTTGGTTCAGATAAGCTCCACGACTTGGGAGAATCACCGCGCCGAAATAGAGAAGAGCTTGAAAGCCAGTGAGGCTATTGCGCCAGCGCCGGTTTCTAAAGAACTTCGAGTGTCGCTAATACAGGCGATGATACTAGCCGAAAGGGTGCGCGATGACAGATGTAGAGAATTAGCGAATAAATTCATAGAAACAGTAGGTATTGTCACCTCGCTGACCGCGCCAGAGCAGTGGGCGGAATTTTCCGACAAACTGTATGACGCCTTGACGAACCTCAATCGTTGTATTGGCAAATTACTGCGCGAGCTCGACGAATCGTTGATCGCGGGAATAACGCCGGATGTCTAGATTCGACCTTTGTAGGTTCGCTAAAGAACTCGCTCGGAAACTCCGGAATCTTCCCTCGCAATTCCCGGATGTGGATGCGCTGCTCTGACTTCCCTATCCCGTGATTGCCCTGCGTGGATACGGAGACCGGCAGCTCGTCAGCACCTGGAGTCGCGCCGAGCCTGACGAGAAGGCCAAATTTAAGAAAGCTACCAAGCCCGGTTCAATGAAGAGATCCCGCCGAGCGCCAAGCTCAACGGCTTAATCAAATAACAACACGCTGTTCTTGACTGAGCGCCGTCGTGCGCGATTGCGCCATTACCTGAAAGCCAGCGGTCCGTGCAATAGTCGCAAATTAACGGTGTCGTTGGCGCGCGGCGATTGGAAACTCGGTGCCGAGGGTCGCGGCGGGGCCGGAGTTTTGCTAGGAGCTTGGTCTATGGCAGATCCCGATTTCAGTCAGTTCACGCTCGTGCGCAAAGGCCATGCGTTCGAAGATTTTCACCAGGGCGATGTCTTCGAGCATCATTGGGGGCGCACGATCAACGCCGGCGACAATTCATTGTTCACCACCGCGACGCTTGCGCATTGCCCGCTGTACTTCAACGCCGAGTATGCGCGCGCGCTCGGCCATCCTGACGTGGTGGTCAATCCGATGCTGGTCGCGTGCACGGTGGTCGGCATTTCGGTCGAGGATTTGAGCGAAGCGGGCGGACCATTTCTCGGCATCAACGGGCTTGAATTTCACCGCCCGGTCTATCCCGGCGATACGCTGAGCGCGCGCAGCACCGTGGTCTCCACGCGAGAATCCGCAAGCCGCGGCAACTTCGGAATCGTGACCTGGCGTACCGAAGCCCGCAATCAGCGCGACGAACTCGTCGTCAGCTACGAGCGGACGAACCTGGTCGCCAAACGCAGAGGAGCGCCATTGTGAGTTACATGACCGACGAGCGGCGGATGATTCAGCAGACGGCGCGCGACTTTGCGATGAAGGAAGTCCTGCCGCTTGCGAACAAGCTCGATCCCGAGGAGGGCGAGATCCCGATGGCGTTGCGGGACAAGCTGGCCGAGATGGGCTACTTCGGAATCGTGATCCCGGAGGAGTACGGCGGGCTTGGGCTGGGGGCGTTCGAGTACGTGCTGATCACCGAAGAACTGGCGCGGGCATGGATGAGCGTCGCCAGCATCATCGCGCGCGGCAACGGACTCGGCGGCGGATTCACCGCGGCGCAAAGGCGCGAATATCTGCCGCGGATGGCGCGTGGAGAATTCCTCGGCGCGGCGGCGCTGTCGGAGGCGGAAGCGGGCTCCGATCTCGCCAACGTCTCGTGCAAAGCGACCCGCGACGGCGACGGCTGGATGCTGAACGGCAGCAAGACCTGGTGCACGTTTGCCGACGGCGCGGATTACATTTGGGTGTTGGCGCGCACCAAGCAACCGTCCGATCCGCATCGCCGCCACGAGGGCCTCAGTCAATTTTTCGTGCTCAAGGAGCGCGGCAAGTTTCCGCCGGGGCTGACCGGCTCGCCGATTCGCAAGATCGGTTACTTCGGCTGGAAGACGTGGGAGCTGCACTTCGACAACTTCAAGCTGCCGGCGAGACGCATTGCTCGGCCGCGAGCGCGAAGACCGCGGCGAGGGCAAGGGATTCTACGGCGCGGTCAGCGGACTCGAGGTGGCCCGGGTGCATACCGCGGCGCGTGCGATCGGGCTTGCGCGCGGAGGACTCGAAGACTCGTTGGTGTACGCGCAGAACCGGGTCCAATTCGGACAGCCGATCGGAGAATTCCAGGCGATTCGGTTCAAGCTGGCCGAGATGGCGACCGAGATCGAAGCCGCGCGCCAGTTGACCTACTTCGTCGCCACCGAAATCGACGGCAGGCGGCGATGCGACAAGGAGGCCTCGATGGCGAAGCTGTTCGCCTCCGAGATGGCCGAGCGCGTCACCAGCGAGGCGATTCAGATTCACGGCGGCTACGGATACACCAAGGACTTTCCGCTCGAGCGCTACTGGCGCGACGCGCGCCTGACAAAAATTTTCGAGGGCACTTCCGAAATCCAACTGCGGATTATCTCCGATCGCCTGCTGCCGCGAGTGAAGAAGTGAAAAGGGTAATAAGATGACTGCATCGATCTCCAGGCTGACCGGCGCCGGCAATTACTTTGAAGACTTCGAAGTCGGCGCGAAGATGCGTCACGCTCGCGGCACCACCATCGGCGAGATCGAAAATCAGATGCTCACCAAGCTGGTGCTGAACACCGCCGACAGCCACTACAACGAGCATCGCATGCGCTCGACCCCGTTCGGCCAGCGCCTGGTCTTCGGGCTGGTGACCGGCTCGGTGTGCATCGGGCTGGCGACGCAAGACACGGGAGAAAACGCGCTGGCCGAGCTCGGCTTGACCGGAATCAGGTTCACCTCGCCGGTTTTTCACGGCGACACGCTCTACGCCTATAGCGAAGTTCTTGAAAAACGCGACGCCGATCGCGACGACGCCGGCATCGTCCGCTTCAAGCATTGGGGAACCAAGCATGACGGGACGATCGTCTTTGAAGGCGAGCGCACGGTGCTGATCAAGCGCCGCTCCCATTGGGCCAACCGGTGAGCGCACGCACCGGACCGTTGTCGGATGTTCGCATCCTCGATCTGACGCAGGCGCTGGCCGGTCCCTATTGCACGATGCTGCTGGCGGACCTCGGCGCCGACGTTATCAAGGTCGAGCCGCCCGGCGGCGACATGAGCAGAAGCCTCGGACCGCATCCCGCCGATCGCAAAGGCTGCGACTACGGCGGATATTTCGCCAGCGTCAATCGCAACAAGCGCAGCATCGTGCTCGACATCAAGAGCGACGCCGGCCGCGAAGCGATTCTCCGGCTGGTGAAAACCGCGGACGCGTTCGTCGAGAATGCGAATACCGGCGTGATGGATCGCGCGGGAATCGGCTACGAGCGGCTGCGCGAAATCAATCCCGCCCTGGTCTATGCCGCGATTCGCGGCTTCGGAGATCCGCGCACCGGCGCGAGCCCGTACGCGAATTGGCCCGCGTACGACGTCATTGCGCAAAGCATGGGCGGGTTGGCCGCGGTCACGGGTCCGCAGGGCAGCGCCGGCTGCAAAACCGGCCCCGCGGTCGGCGACATCTATCCCGGCACTTTGGCTGCGCTTGGAGTGGTGTCCGCGATTCATGCGGCGCGCCGGACCGGGGATGGGACAATTTCTCGACGTGGCGATGTACGACGCGATCCTCGCTCTGTGCGAAATGGTCGTTTACAGCTACTCGGGCGGCGGCATCGTCAGGGAACCGGCCGGCAACGGGAGCCCGGTGCTGTGTCCATTCGATATTTTTCCCACGCGCGACGGCGCGGTCGCTATTGCAGCTCCCGGCGAAAATCATTGGAAGATTCTGTGCGATGCGATGGGCCGGCCCGAGCTGGTGACCGACGACCGCACCTGCAACGGCAAGCAGCGGGTCGCAAACGCCGGGTTCGTGCGCGGCCTGATCTCGGACTGGACCAAGGCGCATGGCACGCGCGAAATCGTAGCCGCGATCGGCGGCAAAGTGCCGGTTGGCCCGGTCAACACCGCCCGGGATATCTTCGAGGATCCGCATCCCCGGGCGCGCGGCATGCTGGTCGAGGTCGAGCAACCGGGCGACAATCCCGCGCTGATCCTTGCGGGATGCGCGATCAAGCTGACGGGTACGCCGTCGGGGATTTACGCGCGCGCGCCGCGCCTGGGCGAAAATACCGAACAGATACTCGCTGAGGCGGGAATATCAATCGCGCACAAGGAGCAATCATGACGCTTCGACTAAGACGTTCCGAGCTTTCGACGCCGGCTTCGAGTCCGAAAATGATCGAGAAGGCGATGGGGACCGCGGCCGACATGGTTTTCCTCGATCTTGAAGACGCGGTCGCGCCGGCGCAGAAAGAAGCGGCGCGCAAGAACGCCGTCGCGGCGCTGCGCGATCTCGATTGGGGCAAGAAAATTCGCGCCGTGCGGGTCAACGGCGCGGACACGCACTGGGCGCATGACGATGTGATCGAAGTCGTCGAGGGCGCGGGCGACAAGCTCGATATCATAATCGTGCCGAAGCCGAAGGCGGCGCGCGACATCTGGTTCTTCGACACGCTGCTGACCCAGCTCGAGGCCAAACTCCATCTGAAAAACAAGATCGGGCTCGAGGCGCTGATCGAAGAAAGTGCGGCGCTGGCGCGGGTCGAGGAAATTGCCGCGTCGTCGCCGCGGCTCGAGGCTCTGATCCTGGGCTTCGGCGATCTTTCGGCGAGCCAGGGCATGCGCTTTGGCGTCGCGGCCGATCCGGCAAATCGATATCCCGGCGATATTTGGCATCATGCGCGCGTGCGCATGATCACCGCGTGCCGCGCCAGCCGGCATCGACGCAATCGACGGACCCTTCGCCAACTTCAAGGATCCGGAAGGCTACCGGCGCGAGGCCACCTGGGCGGCGACGCTCGGCGCCGTCGGCAAGTGGGCAATCCACCCGAGCCAGATCGAACTCGCCAACGACGTGTTCGCGCCGACGCCGCACGAAATCGAAACCGCGCGCAAAATGTCCGAGGCCTACCAGACTGCCACGCGCGAAGGCGCGGGCGCGTCGGGCGCGGGCGGGATGCTGATCGACGCGGTCGCGGTGCGAATCTTTGAAGGGGTGCTGGAGCGCGCTCGGCTGACCGGCCGCGCCTAAGGCTCGCGCCGGGTCACGCCGGCTTCGCGATCGCGCCGCATTTGCGCAGTCGCTCCAAATCGGATTCGGCGAAGCCCCAGTCGCGCAACGCTTCTTCGGTATGCTCGCCGGGCCTTGCCGGCGGGCGCTGAATCGCGCTCGGCGTCCGGCTGAATCGGGGAGCGGGCGCCGGCTGCGTCACGCCCCCATCCTCGACGAAGGTTCCGCGATGGCGGTTGTGCGGATGGCGCGGCGCTTCATCCATGCTGAGCACCGGCGCGAAACAGACGTCGCTGCCCTCCATGATCTTGCACCATTCGTCGCGCGTCCTGGCGCGGAATATCGTCTTCAGCCGATCCTTCATCGCGGGCCACGATCCGCGATCCTGCTGATGCGGCAGATCCTCGCCCTTGAGGCCCGACAGCCGGAGCAATTCCTCGTAGAACTTTGCTTCGATCGATCCGATCGCGACGTACTTGCCGTCTTTGGTTTCGTAAACCTCGTAGTAATGGGCGCCCGTGTCGAGGATGTTTTCGCCGCGTTCGTTGTTCCATATGCCCGAACCGTGGAAACCATAGGTCGCCGTCATCAATGACGCCGCTCCATCCACCATCGCGGCATCCACCACCTGGCCCTTGCCGGACTTCTGCGCCTCGAGCAGTCCCGCGACCACTCCCAGCGCCAGGTAAAGCGCGCCGCCCCCAAAATCACCAACCAGGTTCAGCGGCGGGACCGGAGCCTCGCCCTTGCGCCCGATGCTGTGCAGCGCGCCGGACAGCGCGATGTAGTTGATGTCGTGGCCGGCCGCATGCGCCAGCGGCCCTTCCTGTCCCCATCCCGTCATGCGTCCGTAAATCAGGCGCGGATTGCGCGCCAGACAGCGGTCGGGGCCCAGGCCGAGGCGCTCGGTCACGCCGGGCCGGAAGCCTTCGATCAATGCGTCGGCTTTCTCGACCAGGCGCAACACGGCCTCCGTCGCTTCGGGCCGCTTGAGATCGAAACCCACCGAGCGCCGGCCGCGATTGAGCAGGTCGTATTTCGGTTCCATCCCGAGGCCCGGACGCGCGTCCGCCGCGCGATCGACGCGTAGCACGTCGGCGCCCATGTCCGAGAGCAGCATCGCGCACATTGGTCCGGGGCCAATCCCGGCCAGTTCGATGACTCGATAGCCTGACAACACTCCCATGATTCTCACCGCAACCTCAGCGCGATTTGACGCACAACCTTATCCCAAGCCGCGAGCCGAGCCGCTGTTCGGCGCCCGGTGCTCAAGCCGGCCCGCGACTTTTGATTACTTCATCCCGCGAACTTTCTTATTGGCTTCCCGCCCAAGGCACTTTTGCAGCCACGCCTGCACGGTCGGAGTCGATGACAAGTCGAGCCTCATCATCGGCGCCCAGCTCATGACCGCGGCCACGTTCAAGTCCGCGATCGTGAAGTTCTTGCCGAGCAGATATTCCTTGCCCTTGAGCGATCCTTCGAGCACGTTCATCGGCGCCTTTAGAGCTTCGACCGCCGCCTGCGCGGCTTTTTCGTCGCGCTGCTCGGGGGGATTCATCAATCGATGGTGCAAGAGAGTCAGCAGATGCGGCTCGATCTCGGTCATCGCCCAGAAGCTCCACTGGTAGATGCCGGCGTGCGCGGCGAGCTCGGCCGGCCACAGCGAATTCTTGCCGTATTTTTCGGCCAGGTAGAGGTTGATCGCCATCGATTCCCAGACCACCAAGCCGTCGTCTTCGAGCACCGGCACGTGGCCGTTGGGATTGCGTTTGAGATTTTCGGGCGACTTGCCTTCGGCCGTCGTAATCGGAACATGCTCGTACTTGACGCCGAGCTCTTCGAGAGCCCACAAGCACCGGGCGCTGCGCGATAGTGAAGTTCCGTAAAGTTTTGTCACTTTGCTTCCTCCAATGATCGCATCTTACTACCAGCGGTCGGGCTCCATTCAAGCGCAAAAAAGACCCGGCGCGCGCGCCGGCCAGCTTCGGGCGGCGATACTATCAGCCGGGCGCGCTGGCGGTCGCGCGAGATCGTCAGCTGGAGCGGCCGCGCTTGACCGAGGAGCAGGGTTCGGCTAATAAGAATGAGAATCATTCTCAATTTCATTTAGGGGCCGAACTCTATGTCCATGCTCTTCAAATCCCTGATCGCAGTTCTTTTCCTCATAGCCGCGGCCGCTGGGGGAGGGGCAGCCGCGGCAGCCCAGGACAGCGTCAGCGAGATCCGCTTTGACAACGGCCATTTCGCACCCCAGACGTTCACCGTGCCCGCCGGCCAGCCACTGACGATCAAGGTCGTGAATTCAAGCAAGGAAACGATCGAATTCGAGAGCTTTAAGCTCAACCGCGAAAAAGCCGTTGAGCCCGGTGAAACGATCACCGTGCGCATCCCCGCGCTTAGCCCGGGAAGCTACGACTTCTATGACGACTTCCACCAGGACGTTCCCCAGGGAAGCATCATCGCGAAGTGACAAGGATCGAAGGCGGTTTGCGCGATGAGGCTTGAGAATGTCGCAGGTATTGCACTGCTTGGAATCGCTGGCGCTCTTTTGCTCGCCCAGTTTGTTCCAGTTCAAATCACCAACCCGCCGGTGAGAGGCGATGTTTCCGCTCCGCCCGGAATCGAGGCGACCTTGAGACGCGCCTGCTACGACTGCCACTCCAACGAGACGCGATGGCCCTGGTATAGCCGCGTCGCCCCGATCTCATGGCTGGCCGCGCACGAGGTGGAAATGGGACGCAAGCAGATCAACTTCTCCGATTGGGACGAATACTACCCAGCCACGCGAAAACGAAAGCTTCAATGGACCGACAGGGCGATCCGGCAAGAGGCGATGCCGCCGTGGCCATACCGCATTCTCCATCCGGACGCCGGGTTGACCGACGAAGACCGCGCAGCACTGGAACGATGGATCGATGCGGAAATTTCGGGTCGATCAGCAGAGTCACGGAATAAGTGAGGAATCAGGGTGAGAAAATATTTGCGTTCAACTTTGGCGGGTTTATTTCTGGCGCTCGGCATTCTTCTGTGCGCGTATCACGCCGACGCGCAGGTCGATCCGTGGGAGTTCGAAGTCTATCCGTATGCGACGGAACAACGCGGAGTCGCTGAGCTTGAGGTGGACAACGCGGTCGTGGCCAATGGACACAATCAGGGCGGCAATGGAACCGCTTCGGGCACCTTTCCGAGCCAGGCGATGTGGTACAACCAGTACGAACTCACCTACGGGCTCACCGACCGAATCGAGGCCGCCGCCTATCTCAACATGGCTCAGGTTCCCGGCCACGGCTACTGGTACGCCGGCTCCAAGTATCGCCTGCGCGGCAGACTTTTCGACGAGGGCACTCTGCCCGTCGATCTTGGCTGGTACCTCGAACTCGAATGGCACAAGACGCCGCAGTTCGATGATGACCCGCTGGAACTCGAACTGCGCCCCATAATCGAGAAGGACATTGGCGGTTTCTCGATCATGCTTGATCCGCAGTTTGAAAAGCCGATATTCACCGGGCCGAACAAGAACAAGGGCTTCAAGTTCGGTTACGCGAATGGCATCTACTACCGATGGATGCGCTACTGCTCGCCGGGAGTCGAGTTTTACGGCGCGGTGGGCGATATCGATGACAACGACCCGCTGTCCGCTCAGCAGCACTACATCTTTCCCGTGATCTGGGGCGAACTACCTCACGGGCTGGAATATAACGTCGGCCCCGGCTTCGGACTGACGCGCGGCTCCGATCACGTGATCATGAAGTTCAACCTGGAGCTGGAGCGGTTCGTCGGCGCAATCTTCGGCCATTCATCCGACTCGGGCTGGTTCTTCTAGCAGGCGCGATCACGAATACGACCGCGCGCATCGACGCGCGTCGTTCACGCTTCCATCCGCAGAATATGAACGACGCAAACGGCGCCGACGCCCACCATGTGAGCCAGTCCGGTCTTCGCATTCGGCTGCTGGCGAACGCCCGCTTCGCCGCGCAGATTGCGCGTGATCTCGGCGATCTGCCCGACGCCGGTCGGACCGATCGGATGGCCCATCGCGATCAGTCCTCCTGACGCGCTGACCGCGCATCGGCCGCCTATATCGAATTCGCCCGCCGCGATCGCGCCCGCCGCCTTGCCCGGCGCGCAAAGCCCCATCGCCTCGACGTACAGCAGCTCTTCGATCGTGAACGCATCGTGGAGTTCCATCAGATCGAGGTCGCCGGGCCCTACGCCGGCTTCGCGATACGCATCCTCGACGGTTTCGCGAGTCAGCTCTGCATCCCAATTTTTCGCGCCACGATAAATCCGCTCGGTCTTGGCGGCCGACGCGATCACCCTGACTGCGCGCTTGCGATCGATACCGAGTTGCGCGATCGCATCGCCCGACGCGACGATCACCGCGGCTGCGCCCTCCCCGATAGGGCAGCATTGAAGCCGCGTCAGCGAGCCCGAGATCGCCGGGCCGGCCATCACTTCTTCCAGGGTTA
This sequence comes from Binataceae bacterium (SeqCode), assembly GCA_963722605.1. Classification (GTDB taxonomy): domain Bacteria; phylum Desulfobacterota; class Binatia; order Binatales; family Binataceae; genus Binatus. Next base: position 545,564 of record CAVRNO010000003.1, read on the forward strand.
CCGCCTTTTGCCGCTGTGCGTAGGGATTGCTTGCCCCGTTGCGACGGTTCTTGACCGCGACCATGCCAATCTGTTCGGCGCTGACGCCCCAGCGGGTCATGTACTCCTGCGCGAGCAGGGCGAAATGGGTCCAGGGCACCACGCGAGAGCCGACCAGATCGCGCATCCTGGTCTTCGCCGGCGCCAGCGCGAACGGTCCCGGCTTGTCCACTCCGATCGCGAGCGAAACATCGGTCAAGCCGCTGGCGACGTCGATGCACGCCTGGCGAAACGCGGTCGATCCCGAAGCGGACGCGTTCTCAACCTGAGCCATCGGGATTCCGGTCGCGCCGAGATGACGCAGCATCGGCCGCGACGCCGCCATCCCGATCACCGCCGTGCCGGTGTACGCCGACTCGACCGCTCGCCATTCCAGCGCGGCATCCGCCAGCGCATCCCGCACCGCGGCAAGGCCGAGCGTCACGTACGGGGTCTCGGTGAGGCGCTGATATCGATGGAGGCCGATGCCGACTACATAGACCGGCCGCATGTCACGAAGGCTCTTTTTCATTTACCTACCTCTGCCTTGGCGAAGCGCAGCTCGACCATCTCGTTGCCCTGTTGATCGGCGCCGGCCGCAACCAGCACGCTCTTCATGCGATCGCCGATGGCGAGGCCCTCATCGGTGCGGTTGGCAAGCGTGGAAGAAATGGCGGGGCCGTCGTCGAGGACGACGAGGCCAATCGTGAACGGCGCCTCGATGTCCTTGCCCATGTGGAGATGAACGGTTGCGTACGAATGAAGGATCCCGCTTCCGGCCAACTGCACCGGCTCGAGCTTTTCGGGCGGCGCACCGCATGATTCGCATCCATAACTCTGCGGCGGAAAGAAGACATAGCCGCACGCGCGGCATTTGCCGCCGTTCAGGGGAGGATTGCCGGCCGAGTCCGGCGAGTAGAGTTCGGGATGAACGGCGATGCGATTGGGCATGATGACCTCCGGCGCGAATTGGCGGGACGAACCCTGTTTCCTCGAAGCGTGCCTGCGAATAATACAAACATTCTAAGCGATTTCCACCAGCGTCGTCCCGCGCACTACATCGAGGCCGAACATCAAGCTGCCGGCTCTTGAGCGGCGCCAGCGGCTGCGATACTCAACTACAGCCACAGCATCAAATCAGATGGGCAGATCCTCGCTTGATTCTATTGTTGCCTTGTCCGAGAGGCTCTGACCAAATACAGGTACGGGTTTCAACATGCAAATAATGGATGGGAATGAAGCGGCGGCTTCGATTGCCTACCGCCTGAGCGAAGTGATCGCGATCTATCCGATCACGCCGTCGTCGCCGATGGGCGAGTATGCCGATCAATGGAGCGACGAAGGCCTCACTAACATCTTCGGCACGGTGCCGAAGGTGATGGAGATGCAGAGCGAAGGCGGGGCCGCGGGAACGCTGCACGGCGCCCTTCAGGCGGGCGCGCTGGCGACCACGTTCACGGCGTCGCAGGGCCTGCTGCTGATGATCCCCAACATGTACAAAATCGCCGGCGAGCTTACCGCGTGCGTGATTCACGTCGCGGCGCGGACCATCGCGACGCACGCGCTTTCGATCTTCGGCGATCACAGCGACGTGATGGCGGCGCGCGCGACCGGCTTTGCCATGTTGTCTTCCAACTCGGTTCAGGAAGCCAACGACTTTGCCTTGATTGCGCACGCCGCTTCGCTCGAATCGCGCATCCCGTTTATGCATTTCTTCGACGGCTTCAGGACCTCGCACGAGATCAACAAGATTCATCCGCTGTCGGACGACGATCTGCGCGCGCTGATCGACGCGAAGTTCGTCCGCCAGCATCGCGAGCGCGCACTCAGCCCCGATCGCCCGATGCTGCGCGGCTCGGCGCAGAATCCGGATGTCTTCTTCCAGGCGCGCGAAGCCGCCAATCCTTTCTATCGCGCATGCCCGACGATCGTTCAGGACGTTATGGATCGCTTCGCGCGGCGGACCGGCCGCGGCTATCGCCTTTTTGAATATGTCGGGGATCCTCAAGCGGAGCGGGTGATCATTTTGATGGGCTCGGCCGCCGGCGCCGCCGACGAGACGATCGAGCGCCTGCTTGCAGGCGGAGAGAAAGTCGGCGTGCTCAAGGTGCGCCTGTTCCGCCCCTTCGACGGCGCCGCTTTTGCCGCGGCCTTGCCGAAGACCACACGCGCGATAGCGGTGCTCGATCGGACCAAGGAGCCCGGCAGCACCGGCGAGCCGCTTTACCTCGACGTCGTGACCGCGCTCAGCGAGGCGCGGACGGCGCGCGCCATCGACGGCAGATGGCCGCGAATCATCGGCGGGCGATACGGCTTGTCGTCCAAGGAATTCACTCCCGCGATGGTCAAGGCGGTCTTCGACGAGCTCAAGCGGGAGACCGCGAAAAATCACTTCACCGTGGGAATCCACGACGACGTGACCCATTCGAGCCTCGCCTTCGACCCGGAGTTTTCGACCGAAAGCCCGCAGACCGTGCGCGCGCTCTTCTATGGACTGGGATCGGACGGCACCGTCGGCGCCAACAAGAACTCGATCGCGATCATCGGCGAGAAGACGCCCAGCTATGCGCAGGGTTACTTCGTGTACGATTCCAAGAAGTCGGGCTCGATCACGGTGTCGCATCTGCGCTTCGGGCCGGACCCGATCCGCTCGACCTACCTGATCAGCAAGGCGAGCTTCGTCGGCTGCCATTCGTTCGCCTTTCTCGAACGGATGGACATGCTGGCGGCCGCGGATCAGGGAGCGACCTTCCTGCTCAACGCGCCGTACGCTGCCGGCGAGGTCTGGGACCATCTGCCGCGCAGCGTGCAGCAGCAGATTATCGACAAGCAGCTTCGCTTCTTCGTCATCGACGCGTACAAGGTCGCGCGCGATGCGGGCATGGGCGGCCGCATCAACACGATCATGCAGACGTGCTTTTTCGCGGTGAGCGGCGTCTTGCCGCGGGACGAAGCGATCGCCGCGATCAAATCCGCGATCGAGGAGACCTACGGCAAGCGCGGCGAAGCGATCGTGCGACAGCAACTTCGCCGCGGTCGACACGACGCTGGCGAATCTGCACGAAGTCACCGTCCCCGCAAAGGTGAGCAGCACTATAGATATTCTCGCGCCGGTGCCCTCGCACGCGCCGGTGTTCGTCCGCGACGTGCTCGGCACTCTGATCGCGGGCCGCGGCGACTCGCTGCCCACCAGCGCCCTGCCGCCCGACGGCACCTTTCCGACCGGCACGGCCAAATGGGAGAAGCACAACATCGCGCAGGAAATCCCGGTCTGGGATGAGGACCTATGCATCCAGTGCGGCAAGTGCGTGCTGGTATGCCCCCATACGACGATTCGCGCGAAAGTTTACGAGCCGAGCCACCTCGGCGATGCGCCGGCGGCGTTCAAGTCGGCGCCGCCGCGATGGCGCGGGCTCGAGGCGATGCGTTATACGCTGCAGGTCGCGCCCGAGGATTGCACCGGATGCCGCCTGTGCGTCGAAGTTTGCCCGGCGAAGAGCAAGAGCGAGGTGCGGCACAAAGCGATCGACATGGCGCCGCAAGCTCCGATCCGCGAGGTCGAAGCGAAGAACTGGGACTTCTTCCTGTCCCTCCCCGAGTTCAATCGAGACAGCCTGACGCACGCGCAAGTCAAAGATACGCAGTTGCTCGAACCGCTGTTCGAATTTTCCGGAGCGTGCGCAGGATGCGGCGAGACGCCTTACATCAAGCTGCTAACCCAACTTTTCGGCGATCGATTGCTGATCGCCAACGCAACCGGATGCTCCTCCATATACGGCGGCAATCTGCCGACTACGCCTTACACCTCCAATGCCGAAGGCCGCGGGCCGGCGTGGTCAAACTCGCTGTTCGAGGACAACGCCGAATTCGGGCTCGGGATGAGGCTCGCGCTCGACAAGCGATCTGACTACGCGCGGGAGCTGCTGCGGCGGCTTGCCGGTCAATTGGGCGAACGCCTGGTCGCGGAGATCCTCGAGGCGGACCAATCCACCGAGGCAGGTATCGCATCGCAACGCCAGCGCATCGCCGAGGTCAAGCGCCTGATCGCCGGGATCGCAACTAACGACGCGCGCGACCTGATGGCGATCGCCGATGCGCTCGCGCGCAAAAGCGTTTGGCTCGTGGGCGGCGACGGATGGGCCTACGACATCGGCTTTGGCGGACTGGATCACGTGCTCGGTTCCGGAATGAACGTCAACGCGCTGGTGCTGGATACCGAGGTGTACTCGAACACCGGCGGACAAATGTCCAAGTCCACGCCGCGCGGCGCGGTTGCCAAGTTTGCCGCCGGCGGCAAACGGACCGCCAAGAAAGACCTCGCGATGGAGGCGATCAGCTACGGCTCGGTGTACGTCGCGCGCGTGGCGATGGGCGGCAACGACTCGCACACGGTCCGCGCCTTGCTCGAGGCGGAGGCGCACGACGGGCCCTCGCTGATCGTCGCATACAGCCACTGCATCGCGCACGGCTACGACATGGCCTTCGGCATCGACCAGCAGAAGAACGCGGTGCTCTCGGGATATTGGCCGCTGATGCGATACAACCCTGCCCTGCAAAAGGATGGCAAGAATCCCTTCCAGCTCGACTCCAAGGCGCCCAGCATCCCGCTCAAGCAGTACGCCTACCATGAGGCGCGGTACACGATGCTGGCGCGCAGCAATCCTGAGGCCGCGCGCGAATTGCTGCGGATGGCGCAGGACGACGTGGAGCGCAATTGGCGGGTTTACGCCAACCGCGCCGCGATGGCCGGGCCGGGAATCCCGTCCGCGCAACACGCCGCCGAATCGGACGCTGCGCCGGCCAAGTCGGCAAAAGAGGGCAAGTAATGGTCGAGCTCGGGACCGAATACCTTGGCCTCGCCTTGAAGAACCCGCTCGTGGCTTCGGCCTCGCCACTTTGCGATTCGATAGACCGTATTCGGCGCCTCGAAGATCACGGCATTGGCGCCGTGGTGCTGCCTTCGCTATTCGAAGAGCAGCTCACGCTGGAAAGTGAAACGCTTGACGCTGACCTCTTTCGCGGCTCTGAAAGTTTCGCCGAGTCGCTGAACTACTTTCCCGACCTGATGACCTACAACCTCGGCCCCGATGGCTATCTGGAGCTGATTCGCACGGCCAAGGCCAGCGTTTCGATTCCCGTCATCGGCAGCCTCAACGGCGTCTCGGCCGGCGGTTGGATCCGCTATGCGCGCGAGATGGAGCAGGCGGGCGCCGACGCCGTCGAGTTGAACCTCTATTCGATTGTCACCGACCCGGAACTCACCGCGGGACACGTCGAGCGGGAGTATGCCGAGCTGGTTCGGGAGGTAAAACAAAGCCTGCGGATTCCGCTGGCGGTGAAGGTCTCGCAGTTCTTCAGTGCTCCCGCCAACATGGCAAAACAGCTCGATGCCGCCGGCGCCGACGCGCTGGTGCTGTTCAATCGCTTCTATCAGCCCGATTTGGACCTCGAACAGCTGGAAGTCGTGCCGAGCCTGACTCTCAGCAGCCCCGAGGAATTGCTGCTCCGGCTGCACTGGGTGGCGATCATCTTCGGCCACGTCGGCGCCGATCTCGCGATCACCGGCGGCGTCCATAGCGCCCACGATGTCTTGAAGGCGGTGATGGCGGGCGCGCGCGTCACCATGATGACCTCGGCGCTGCTGCACAACGGCGTCGGGCATCTCGACGTTGTCCTGCGCGATCTCCGGAGCTGGATGGAAGAACACGAGTACGAATCCATTCGCCAGATGTGCGGCAGCATGAGTCAGCGCAACGTGCCCAACCCGGCGGCGTTCCAGCGCCCCAACTACGTGCGCGTCCTCAGTTCTTACTCGTTGCCGAGAAATCTCTAGCCCCGCGGCCGGCTGCAATCGGGCGCCGCTTGATCCATCGCACTAGCAGGGTGTTGAAAAACCCATATCGAAGGGTAGCTCGGGTCTCGAACCGTTCAACACCCTGCGTAAAAGATGGCTTCTTACCTACAACATCTCCCCCTCTGGGGGAGACAAGAGAGAGGGAGCAGGCGTTGAAAATTACTTTTTCAACAGCCTGCTAATGATTACCGGGTCCTCCGGCGGGGACGAGAAACGGCTCGGACTCCAGCTCCACACGGGTCGATTCGAGAAATCGGCTCACCATGTTGAAATAGCAGCAGCACAGGATCAGTTCGGTGGCCTGGCGCACGCCGTAGCGCTCCATGATCGCGGCCAGCGCCTCGTCGCTCAGCCGCACGTCGCGGCTGATCTCGTCGGCGACGCGGCACAGCAGGTTTCCCTCGGCATCGAGTCGGGTGACGGCGCCCTCCACCTCGATCGCGGCGATCTCGTCGTCGGTCACGCCCACGCTCTTCGCCACCGCTACGTGTTGCGTCCATTCGTAGCTCGATCGCGTAACCTTTGCGACGCGCAGCACCGCGATCTCGCGCTTGCGCTTGTCGAACTCGCTGCCGAGCAGAATCGACATCGCGAACTTCACCAGCGGCTCGAAGCTCGCCGGCGCGTTCGCCATCATCCGGAACACGTTCAGCGGCGGAAGCTTGGCCAGCGTCGCTGCGATTTCCGGCGAGAGCTGTGCTTGGTCGGGCAGCGGAATCTTGATGGTCATGGACAGTTCACCTCGCGTTGATTCTTTTACCCCGCCCGCCTTCATTTGTCAGCCGCCGGATGGATTGCCGCGCCGGCGCGCAACCTGCGTATGTTGCCGAACCACAATGCAGCGCGTAGGCTCAAGACGCGCGACGGCGATGGGAATTACATTCACGACGGCGAGAATCTCCAATCCGCGCCATCCAGGCCGGGGCGTTGTCGAGCTCGAATTCCTGATCGATACCGGCGCAATCTACAGCGTTATCCCGGCGTCGATAGCTCGCAAGCTCACGCTCGCGAAACTCGATCGCGAAGAGTTCACGCTGGCCGACGGAACCCGCCGCACTTATGACATCGGCGAGGCATTCTTCGAGCTCGGCGGCCGGCGCGCAACCTCAAAGGTCGTCTTCGGCCCGCCGACCGTTACTCCTCTGCTCGGTGCGCTCACCCTGGAGAGTCTCGGCCTGATGGTGAACCCTGTCACGCGCGAGGTATTGCCGATGCGCTTGTATCTCGGTTCGTCCCGCCACAAGCGCCGCAGTTGATTCCCGCCATTCGGAGAGTTCTGCCCTTCATTTGTCAGCCGCCGCATGAATTGCCGCGCCGGTGACGCGATCGAGCGTCGCTTTTGCCACTGAATATCCGTACAGCGCGTCAACGTATGCTGCGTCGTCCTCGATATAGAAGCGCTCCGCGTCGGTGAGCTCGATTATATTGCCCAGACCCGCGTTGTAACGCTTATCCGCCAGTTCGAGCTGCCCCGATGACGCAGCGAGCGTTGCCTCCGCCTGATGGATTAGGTCCACCGATGTCTCCAGCTTCAGGTAGGCGCTCTTCACCTCGAGCCACACGCGCTGCTCGAAGTCTTCGATCGAGTAGCCAATCGCTTTCTGGAGCGCCTTTGCTTCCTCGACCTGATGCTCCGTCGCGAAGCCGTTGAAGATAGGCCACGTCACTACTATTCCCGCGTTGAAGTTGTTCGCCGCCGGAAGGCCCGTGCCCATCGCGCTGTACCCGGCCGTCGCTCCCACCGAAGGAAAGTAATCGCTGCGCGCCTGCTTGACTTGCGCACCGGCCGCTTGCGCTTCGGCTTCGAGCGCGCGCAACTCGGGCCGCTCGGCGACTGCGGAAGCGAAGAATGAATCGAGACTTCCTGAAACCGGCTTATAAGTAAGCACGTCCGCCAGCGCGTAGTCCGGCGCATTGCGGTCTATTGCCATAATATTGTTGAGCGCCACCCTGGCTATCGCCTGCTGATCGGAAGCCTCCAGCAGGTCGGTTTGCGCGCGCGTCAGCGCAGCCTGCGCCGTGAGCACATCGATCTGGGAAGTGAGATTGGCGCTGGCCTTCACCTGCGCGGCATGCAACTGCTCGGAGCGCTGGTCGATCGCCTTCTGATAGACCTTTACCTTCTGCGCCGCCGCCAGCAAGGCGAAATAGCGTTGACTTGCTTCGAACACAAGATCGAGTTCCGTCGTCTGCGATTGAAACAGCGCCGCATGCGCTTCTTCATCGCGCTGCTCGATTCGGCCGCGAACCCGTCCGAAGTCGAACAAGTACTGCTCAACCGCCACCCCGGTCAGAAAGTTGTCGCCGGTCGAAAAGCTTTGTCCTACGTTCGCCGGTGCGCCATGCACGGTGCCGGTGATGCGCGGGATGAACCCCGGATTGAGATAGGTGGTGTTTCCGATCCCATTGTCCGTCGAACGCAGGTATTCGCCGACGCTGTACATCTGCGGCATGAGCGCCGCGCGAGCTTCCCCCACGCGCTCGCCCGCGGCGACGGCCGCGGATTTCATCTCGAGTCCGCGCGGATGGTTGCGGATAGTCAGCTCGATTGCGCGCTCGAGGGTGAGCCTCTCACCCGGCTGCAAGTTTTCGAGCGCCCCGGCGGATTGCGCAGTGGCTATAGCAAGTAGGCATCCTGCGAATGCAACTGTATATCTGATAATCGATTTCCGCATAGTATGGCTCCGATACTCACTGGGTGTCCGCAACCATGTTCGATCGCTCGGCAGTCCCGGCCTTCTGCTCCACGATGTTGACTGCTTCGTCCGGCACTATTGAAGGATCCAGCGTCGCCACCACCGCTTCTCCGCCGCCAAGACCGCGAACTATCTCGACGCTCTTACCCGTATTGATCCCGACGACTACGCCCTGTCTGCGCAGCTTCCCGTCCTGCGCGATCATTACGTATTTCCCGTCGGGCGAATCGCCGACCGCCGCTTCGGGCAGCTTGATTGCGTCGCGATGACGCTCGAGCTCAAGCGTCACGTTCGCGTACATCCCCGGATAAAGCTCATGGCGCGGATTGCTCAGATCGATCTCGGTCAGCATGGTGCGCGTTCCCAGGTCCAGCGAGTTCGAGTAGCGCGCGACATATCCCTCGAACGATCGTCCCGGAATATCTTGCAGCGCCAGTTTCGCGGGCATTCCGCGCCGGATCGATGCGACTCCGTCCTGCGGCACGTAAACGTAGGTGCGCATCGTGTCGATCAGCGCCAGACTGAGTACCGGCGAAGTGCCGCCATTCGGATGCGCCGAGCCCTGGTCCGGCGCGGAGGCCGCCTGGTCTCCGCCGGCTTTGATCAGTGCTCCCGGATCGGCGAAACGCCCGGTGATTACTCCGCCGAACGGCGCGACGATTCTGGTGTACGAGACCATCGCTTCGAGCTCATCCGTCTGCGCCTTCGCCTCGAAATATTTGCCCTGCGCGATATCGACGTCCTGGCGCGCGACCAGCCGCGGATCGCTCTTCCACACTTGCTCCAGGCGCTGGTAGGTGAGGTGCTGAACTTCCATGTCGGCTTTGGCGCGCGCCAGCCGCTGCTGAAGCTCGGGGACCTCGATTACGGCTAGCACCTGTCCCTCCTTTACCCAGTCGCCCTTATCAACTGAGATACTTTTCAAATAGCCAGTCACCTTTGCGTAAAGAGTCGATTGGTATAGTCCGACCAAATCTCCGGGCAGCGTGATCGAACGCACCATGTCGCCGCGCTGCGGCCGAATCACCACCACCGTCCGGCGCGAATCGCTCGGCGCCTCGCTATGCGGACGCGAGCATCCGGTAGCCACAACCATTATCCCAATCGCCGCTATCGTGCGGCCAAACAACTTGTTCATTTGGATACCTGCTGATTACGCCCGTAGAATGTTTCGTAGAGCGCGGGAACCAGGAACAGCGTCAGTATCGTCGAGACTGCCAGTCCGCCCGCGGCCGCGCGCGCCAGCGGCGCCGACGCTTCCGATCCCGCGCCCAGCTTGAGCGCCATCGGCATCAGCCCCACCACCGTCGCCAGCGTCGTCATCAGAATCGGCCGCATCCGGATCTTCGCCGACTCGACGATCGCCAGCCGCAGTTCCTCCCCGCCGCGGAAGCGCCGGTTGGCGAAATCCACCAGCAGAATCGCGTTGGACACCACTATCCCGACCATCGCGATAATCCCCATGAACGACTCGATATTGAGCGTGGTGCCGGTGAAATAAAGCGTCCACACCACGCCGATCAGGCCCATCGGAACCGCGAACATTATGATGAAAGGATCGAGGAACGAGCGGAACTGCGCCACCATCACCAGGTAAAGCAGCACCACCGCCATCCCGAGCCCGTAGCCGAAGCTGGAAAACGATCGCCGCATCGACTCGACCGAGCCGCGATAGGCGATCTCGGTTCCCGCAGGCAATTTGAGATCGGCCAGCGCCTTCTGCACCGCGCTGAGCGTGCCGCCCATGTCATCGGTGCTCGGCGCAACCAGCACATCGACCACGCGCTGGATGTTGTAATGGTCCGCCTCTGCCGGATGCTGCTCGCGGGTTATCGTGGCGACGTTGCGCAGCATCAGTGCGTCGGCTCGCGAATGGCTTCCGTCGCTGCTTCGCACCGGGATGTTACGCAGCGTATCGAGTGAATTGATCTGGGCTTCGTCGTATTGCGCGGTCAGGAAGTAATCGTTGCCGGTCTTCGGATCGATCCAGATCGACGGCGCGATCATTTGATTCGACGTGAGCGCGGTGATCACGTTGGTAACGACGTCGCGCTGGTTAAGCCCGAGCCGCGCGGCTTTCACCCGGTCAACGTTGATTCTGAGCGTCGGATAGTCGGATTCCTCGGGGATGAACGTCCCGGCGACTTCCGCCAGGCCTTTCACCCGCGCATCGACTTCGCGCGCCAGGTCGAACAGCTCTGAGTAGCGTTGCCCGCTCACCTGTATGTCGATCGGCGCCGCCAGTCCGAAATTAAGCACCGAGTCGATGATGCTTCCCGATGAAAAGAATGCGCGAATTTCCGGCATGCGCGCGGGCAAAAGCGTTTTCAGCTTCGCCACGTAGTCCCAGGTCGAGACGCGATGCTCGGGCTTGAGCGCGATCATCACGAAGCCCGAGTCGCTGGCCGCGTTCGGCGAGTAAATCGCCGAGAATCCCGGCGCCAATCCTATATTCGAGACCACCGTCGAGAGTTCAGCCGGCGGTATCACCTCGCGAATCGTGTTTTCCAGGCGTTCGGCAATTTGCTCGGTAAGCTCTACCCGCGTTCCCAGCGGCGCGCGGAACTGGATCACAAACTGGCCGGCATCCGTCCGGGGAAACAGTTCGGTGCCGAGCAGGGGAAATGCGGCCATGCTCGCCACAAACAGGATCGCGGCTGCCGCGATCACCGCGCCCTTATGATTGAGCACTCGATCGAGCAATCGCTCGTAGCGCTCCGCGAAGCGGTCGTAGCTGCGGATGAACGCGTCCAGAAAACCGCGGCCGCTGCCTTCTTCAGCCTCGCGACCCGCCTCCGCGGTCAGAAAATACGCGCAGTAAACCGGGATCACCGTCATCGCGACCACGTACGACGCCAGCATCGAGAGCACCACCGCCATCGACAGCGCGCTGAACAGCGACTTCGCTACCCCGAACAGAAACATCACCGGCGAGAACACGATGATCGTGGTGATCGTCGAGGCAAGCACCGCCAGCGCAACTTCGCTCGCGCCGTCGCGCGCCGCATCGGGGGGCGCCTTGCCCACTGCCAGATGGCGGTTGATGTTTTCCAGCACGACCGTCGAGTCGTCAACCAGACGGCCGATCGCGAGCGCGAACCCGCCGAGCGTCATTACGTTGATGGTGGCGCCGCTCATCCGCAGGCCGAACGCGCCGGCAAGAATCGAAAGCGGAATCGACAAAAAAATTGCGATCGTCGAGCGGAAGCTGCCCAGGAAAATCAGGATCATCAGCGAGGCGAGCACTGCGCCCGACGCCGCCTCGTGCTCGAGGCTGTCGATCGCCGCGCGCACGTACGCGTCCTGCCCGAAGATCGCGTTCACCTTCATCCCGCTGGGGAGGCCGGCGATTCTCTTGATCACGTTGCCGACGCCATCAACCACGGCGATCGTGTTGGCGTTGCCCTGTTTCATCACCGCGATGTACACCGAGCGCTGGCCGTTGATGCGCACGATGTTTTGCTGTATCTGCGCCGCGTCCTCGGCGTGTCCGACGTCGCCGAGGAACACCGGAGCTTCACCGGCCCCGACCTTCACCGGCACCTGGTTAATTTCGGCCGGCTTCTCGATCATGCTGTTGCTGTAAACGAAGTAGTCGGTCGAGCCGATCTTCGCGTCACCCGCCGGAATGATCAGGTTGGTGTCGTCGAGCGAATGGACCACGTCCATCAAGGTCAGCCCGCGCGCCTGCAGGGCGTCGCGATTGACGTACGCCATGATCTGCCGGTACTTGCCCCCGAACGGCGGAGGCACCGAGGTGCCGGACACGGTCGCGATCCAGTTGCGGATGTTGTACTGCGCCTGGTCCCGGAGCTGCGCCTCGGTGAATCCTGCCCCTGCCACGGTCACCAGCGTGACCGGCAACGACGATGCTCCTGATTTGAGCACCAGCGGCGGCAGTGTGCCGGGAGGCAGATGGCGCAAGTCGGCCATCGCCAGGTTGCCCAGCGAGGCTGCCGCGGCGCTCAAGTCAACCCCCGGCTGGAAGAAGACCTTGATGATGCTGACGCCCGGAAGCGATCTCGATTCCATGTGTTCGATGTCGCTGCCGAGCGTGAAGAAACGCTCGAACCGGGTCGTGATGTCCGCCTCCATATCCAGCGGCGGCATCCCCGGATAGAACGTCGCGACGACCGCGACCGGGATGTCGAGAGCGGGAAAGACATCGACCGGCATGCTCAGAAATGCTGCGATGCCCAGGATTATCGTGAGCAGCGCGCCCACGATTACCGCATGCGGATTGCGCAATGAAAAACCAGGCACTGTAAATGACCTCGTGCGATCAGGGCTGGAGCGAACCCCAGCAACGTTTCCGGATCAATCCCACCGGGTGTGCACAAATGTGCGCGGCGGCGGGAACTCGATCGCCTGATTCAGAGGCTAGAGCAGCGGGTCTTTTGCGCCCGAGCGCGAAGGCCCGAGCTTGAAATGCTGAAGGATACGGAAAGCCGGGACTTCCGAAAATGTTGCCTGAGGGAAGAAGTTCTTCGCGACATTCTCGATGGTCACGGGCATCGCAGTCGCCGGCTGCGCATCGATAAGCGCAATCTTCTCGATGTCGCTGGCCTCAGGTCGTGCCACGAAAGTGTGACGTACGATATTCTGGCGTATCTCAGTGGTGCCAAAGTGTTGGCCAAACTGATGGGCCCTGGCGGCGGGGAAGGAAAGGAGCATCGCCACGGTTAGGATGCACGCCGTCGCGCGGAGAGTAGCGGCGACTGCCCGTCCGCCGAATTTCAGAAAATTTCGGATCACTTCAGTCTCCAGAATAGCTGCCGCCCCTCGAACTCACAACAATGGATGCGGCGACGGAGGTTTCCAAAGCAAAGGCCGGCGCGGGCATTTCGCATGCTCGCGCCGGCCCTCCCGATCCGTAACTAGTATCTGAATTCCAGGTTCAGCATGAATGCGTGCGTGTCCCACGGCACCGCGTCCGGCACAATAGTCTGCTTCTTCGCGATCCCCGGCCCATACGGCTCGCCGTAGTTGAACTGCTTCTGGTAATACATGATGGCCTGCGAGTCGAGCGCCACACGCAAGTACTTGTTGACCATCCACTGCACGCCCAGGTCGTAGCGCTCGAAGTCGAGCGGGTTGTGACCTACGCGCGTGTTCGGCAGAAACTGCTGGAACAGGCCGAAGGCAGTAAACGGCGTGTGCGGGATATCGTAGTGGCCCATGAAATCCCAGCCCATCTGCACCGCCTGAGTGTTCAGGATATTGCCGACCATCGAGTTCCAGGCTTTATAACTCGGCGTACCGTACGGTCCGGTCGGACTGGCGATACCGATTGCGTCGGAAGGCCCGCTGCCCGAGAACAGGTTGCCGCCGTTGAATGCATTGTGACCATAATCCCACTCGCCGATCAGACCCCAGGTCGCGGCGGTGTAATGCGCCAGCGCCGCGGCGCGCGCCGAATGCCCGCACGTGCTGTTGTTTCCTACCAGCGCATTGTCGTCCGGCGTGCACTTGTTTGAGTAGCCGAAATCGTAGAAGCCGGTGATGCCAAAGCTGTCGTAGCGTGACTTGGCCCCGAACGGGTTGATCGTCACCCGGCCCATCACCTGCTTGGTGTTGGTCTGCTCGATGGCATGGAAGCTGGCGTCGTCGTACACGCCAACGTCGTAGTCGGCGTACTGTATCTCGTTAATTTTGATCGGTCCCTTCATCGAGATGCCGACCTGTGACGAGCTCAAGCTCAGATAGTTCCATGGTGTCAGGGCGGTATAGCGGAAGCCCCAGAGATTCTCTTCCCAATCGACCAGCGGATTCTGCTGCTGGCCGAAGGTTAATTTGTCGTCACGCATCGAAGGGACCTTCAACACTTTTTGGAAAAAAGTATTGTAGTCGATGTATGCGTACTTCAGGCGAAAGCCGAGGTTTCCATCCACCGTCTGCGCCCATCCGGTGTTTTGGCCGCTCAAGTCGCCGCTGCTCGCGGTGCACGAGGTCCCCGGGGCCGTGGTTTTCGCCGTGCACTTGGTCCCGGTGTTAACCATCAAGTACATGTTGGGCGTCACGCGCGCCGAAACGTCGTCAATCGGCGTGAATTTGAAATCCAGGTAGGTGCGCGTGATGTCGAACGAGTTGAAGGTGTCGTTGCCCGGACCGGGCCACACCTCCTGAGTCAGGAACTGCGGGCCAAATCCGGTGTGAGTCATGAACCGGTAGTCTGCGTACACCAGCGTGCCGATCGAGATCTTCTTGAACCACCGGTCGCCGAACTCGCGCGCGAACGGCTGAATCTCCGACACCTGCTTGGCCATCTCGGCGTTCCACTGCTGCTGCTGCGCCTGCTTGGCCGCTGCGTCAGCCTGCATCGCCGCGCGTTCCTGATCCAGCTGAGCCTGGGTCTGCTGGGTGACCCGCTGCTCGACCTTGCGCTCGATCTCTTCGGTCGATCCGGCGGGGATGTACTCGCCGAGCTTGACGCAGCGCTTGCATCGCTTGGTGTACACCTGCCCGGTGCCGGGATCGGTGTACAGCGTGACCGCCTTCACTTCCGCGCTCCGCGCTGGCGTCGGTGCGATCGCGACGGCGCCGAGCGTCAGCGCCGCGCCAAACATCGACAGCGCAACCATTCGTATCGTTCGTCTCATCATCGTCCTCCCTGGACTCTCCTTTTCCACGATGCGAAATCTCCCGCCGGCCGAACCGGTTGCGGCGGGACCTTCCAAGACGCCAAAGTCCCCATTCAGTACAGCAAACCGGCGTCCACCCTCCGCGGCAGGCGCAAGTTAGAAAGGCGCTGTTACGACATGATGAGTCGATTGTTACGAACGCGCGAATTCTGACGCCTCAAGGCGTCGAAGCTTGGTGAAAATTAACAGCTCGGGAGGCGAGCGGGGCGGCTGCGATGCGGGGGACTCAGCTCAGGCGCGGATAATCTGTCCCATCTGCGCGGTGTCGTACGCGCATAGCTGGTTGATTTCGCGCGCAAAGCGCCGCGAATTCAGCGCGTCCAGCATCGCCTTGATCGGCGCCGATTCGGCCTCTCGCTCCATGATCACGAGGTCGTAGCGCTCCTCTCGATACGGAAGAAAATCCAGTCCGTAGGCATCCGCCCCCAATCTGATAGTGACTCCGACGTCCGCCAGCCCCGCCGCGATTGCAGCCGCGACTTCCAGATGGCCGCCGACTTCGAACTGGTAGCCTGCGATGCGCTCGGGCTTTAGCCCGAGCTCGCCAAGCGCCTGGTCGAGAACTGCGCGCGCTCCCGAGCCATCTTCGCGGTTTACGATTCTGAGGGCGGATCTCTCCAGGTCGGCGAAGCCGCGGATCGCCATCGGGTTGCCCGGCGCGGTCGCCAGCCCCAATTCCCACCGGGCAAAGTTCACCACCATCGACCAGTGATGGCCCAAAGCTTGGTTGATCGGCGCCAGGTTGTACTCGCCGCTCTTTTGATCCCGGATATGCACGCCGGCCACGTGCGCGTGACCATCGACTACTGCCCGCAAAGCTTCGCGACTTGAGCATGGAAGGGCCACCGCGTGAACCGGCGACCGCCGGCGCGCGAGCCAGTCCACCAGAATCGCGACCGCCGGATCGCATCCCGCCATCAGGATCGTCGAGTCAATTTCATCCGCGCTTTGAAACGTGGCGACGTCCGCGTGACGGCGCCGCGCACGCTGCAACAGCCCCGCCGCCGGCGCCAGCGTCAGATGCGCCGCCGGTTGCGCTACGGCCACGACTTTTCCCCGCACCCGCGCCAGCGCGACCCGGGTTTGCGAAGGGTAATGGGGGCGTCGCTCGGCGTCGAACCAACCGGCTTCCACCAGCGTTGAGCTCTCTTCGTCTGTTTCGCCGAACAGCGATTCCACGGTTGTGTCGAGCTCGCGCGCAAGCCGGATCGCGATCGCGACGCCCGGATGATAGACGCCCGACTCGATCGCGCCCAACGCCTGCCGCGAGATTCCCGCGCGCCGTGCCAGTTCGGTCTGGGTGAGCGCGTGCGCCGTTCGCGCGCGCACGAGGGTTTTGCCAATCGATGCCATGATACTTGTCTCGTTGCTCTTATTATGGCATAAAATCCGCACTATGAAAAACCTTCAATCCTGGTTCATCCTTCCGCGTGCAATCTTCGGGACAGTTTTGGCCATCCTGCTCGCCGCCGCGCCCCCCTGCCAAGCGCAAAGCGGCTCGTCGTTTGGGTCTGCGATACAGGACTACTTCATAAACTGGTTTCCACGGGTCACTCAAATCCAGAGCGAGCAGCCGCACTGGGTAACTCCGCTGGTGACCGTCACCCCGCGGCTCGAGGAGGAGGTGCGCTACGACCAGCTCTTCCAGTCGTCGAAAAACGGCCTCGCGACCGACAACTTCGGCAATGGCAAAGGACTGGAGCTTATCCCGTTTCAACGTACTGAAATCATAGTCGGGATGCCGGCGTTCCTGAAGCGCAACATGCCGCGCAACACTGACGGCTTCGCCGACTGGCCGTTCCTGGTGAAGGTGCGGCTGCTCTCCTCCAACGAGGAGCACGACAACTACATGGTCACCGCCTTCATGGGGTTCAGCGTGCCGACCGGCTCGAAAGTCAACGGCAACGGGCACGCGTTGTTCACACCGACGATTGCGGCCGGCAAAGGCTTCGGCGATTTCTCCGTCCAATCGACGGTCGGCGTCACGTTCCCCAACGGCGGTCACCGCACTCTCGACCGGCTGGGGATGCCGCTGGCCTGGAATACCGCCTTCCAGTATCGCCTGTTCAAATATTTCTGGCCGGAGTTTGAAACCAACTACACTTGGCAGTCGTACGGCACTGACACCGGGCACAGCACGCTCTACCTCACGCCCGGGATCCTGATCGGGCGGATTCCGATTCACGACCGCGTCGGCGTGACATTCGGCGCCGGCTACCAGGTCGCGGTAACGTATCATGAAAAATACAACCACAACGTCATCCTGACCGCGCGGATTCCGTTCTGAGTATGCGGCGTCCAAATCGCCGGGCCATTTGCGGTGATTAACGCTGGCGATAGAGTGGCGATCCGGCCGACAAACGTATCGAGGACCCCACGCTCACACTTGCAGGGGCCGAAAGTTAAGTGAGGAGGAAATATTCATGGCACTCAGCGCTCGCAACCATCTAAAGGGCGAAATTACCGAGATAGTTCTCGGGACCGTTACCGCGCTCATCACTGTCAAGGTCGGAGACAATATCGTCGAGTCCGTCATTACCAAGAAGAGCGCGGATGAACTGCACTTGAAGAAGGGCGACAAGGTGACCGCCGTAATCAAGGCCACGGAGGTCATGATTCAGAAAGGCTAGCGTGGCATTCGGCCGCCGCAAGCACTTGAGCGTCCGTCGAATGGCTACGCGAGCATGCGATGCGTCGGCGCCAGCAGTGCTTCCGTTGCGATCCCGTGCGGGCACGCTCCTGCGCACGGCTTCGCATCGCAACTGAGGCACGCCGCGGCGTTCTCTGAGAGCATCGCGTACTCGATCCGCGCAAGGCGCATATCGCCGTAGTCGCGAGCGTACATCCGCGTGCGCATCACGTCGGCGATCGGCACGCCGTAAGGGCATGCATCGGCGCACACGTTGCACGCAGGACGGCACTGCGAGTCGCCGTTGAGATTCGCGTAGCGATTGAGCAGCCGCCGGTCATCGGCGCCGGTTGCGCGCGCTCCCGACGCGCCCAGGTATTCGTCGATGAGCGGGATGCTCGTCATCGAGACGATCAGCGCGTCCACGTTGGGATTTGACAGTACCCATCGAAACGCCGCCTGCGCGAAGGTGGCGCCGCCGGATTCATACGGGCGCATATCGTTCAAGCGCGCGCCCATCAGCGTCTTCATCACGACCACGCCGACGCCGTGGCGCTTGGCCTTTTCCATCACGCGCGGCAACTCGGGCTGCCTCGCGACGAAGTCGAAGTTGCGCGTGAATCGCTGGTAGAAGTGCGGATCCTGGCCGAAATTGTGCGCGCACAGGATTACGTCGTAGTGACCGCTGTCGATCGCGTAGTCCAGGCACTCGGCCAGATTCCCCGCGTGCCCCGACATCCCGGTGAACCGAATCTTGCCCTGGCTGCGCGCCTGCGCGACGAATTCGTACCACTCGGGATTCTTCAGCCGCGCCGGATCGTTGACCGCATGGTTGAAGTACACGTCGACGTGATCGGTCTGCAGGCGGCGCAGACTTGCTTCGAGCGCGGTCATGATCGAACCGCGGCTGTCGTCCGCGCGCGCGATCGTCTTGGAGGTCAGGAATACCTTGTCGCGCTTGCCCTTGAGCGCGTTGCCTATCGTAGTTTCGGATTCGCCGCCGGTGTACGTTGCGGCCGAGTCAAAGTAGTTGACCCCGCAATCGAATGCGTGACGGACCAGGTCTTCCTCTCCGGCGGTCAGGCGGCTCGCGCCGAACGAGATGTCGGAAATCTTGAGCCCGGTGCGGCCAAGCGTCGAGTAACGGCGAACGTGCGGTCGCGCCTCGACCGATGCGCCGGCGGCGCCGGCCAGCGGCAGGATCGATACGCCGACGCCGGCAAGCACGCCGCGTTTAAGGAATTCGCGTCGTCCAATGATCGATCCGTCGCGCGATCGTTTCATCTGAGCACCTCGCGAAGCCGCGCGGTCCATTAGCCGCGGCCAAGGCCGATTCTACCGCCAAGCTGCCGGCAGACGCGAGACGCGCCCGCTCACGCCAGCTCGGCCCTGCGGCGATAGAGAAGCCAGGCCGTGCCCGACGACACACCGATCGCGACGAATGGGTAGGGTATAAGGTAAGCCCACGAGTGCTCCTGCATCACCGCGGTACCGTGGTACGTCAAGATGAAGAGCGGCATGTTGATGATCACGTACGCCGCGTAAAAAATCCCGATCGGCAGCGCAAACTTGCGCATCGTGATGATTCCGTAAACGTACACGGAGAGCATGATCCCGAAAATCGTCGCGACGATCATGTTGGGCACACCCGAAAGCCGCGTGCCCAGGAAAACGAAGCCGACGCCGGGATGATGCGAGAATGGCTTGGCGAAATTGGAAATCGCCATCAGGGCGAGCAGCAGCGCCAAGATCGTCAGAGCAGCGCCGCGTGATTTATTTGGCATCGCGGATTCCTCCCTCGGTCGATCACGTGAGATCGGCGCTGCGACCGCGCAAGACGATGGCCGCCGCGAGCGGAACGCCAATCCCGACTATGGCGGCGGCAAGGTTGGCAGCGAACGACCCCGTATTCTGGTTCTTGACCGCGAACAGACTCATGTTGAGCACCACCCATGCCGTAAAGATGTATGCTAGTGGCAGTGCATACTTGCGCATTGCCCAGATGCCGTATGCATAGACCAGGAGTAAGAACCCGAACAGCGGACCCATGATCGCGTTGCCGGTGCCGGTCAGCTTGGTTCCAAGGAAAACGAAGCCCTCATCGGGCCCAAGATGAAACGGTTTGAGGAAGTTGGATATCGCGAGGAGTGCGAACAGAACCGCGAAAGTTGTCAGAGCCGCGCCGCGTGATTTTTCTTCCATCCTGGCACCCCTGGCTTTCGACCCGTCTGCGGCACATCCTAGTCGGCGCGCACGTGAAACGCATCAGCTCTTGCATCGGCATATTGAGACTTGATTGGATGCACAGGGATCGGTACCCCTCGCGGCATCGGATTCGATCGAACAATGTGGCGATTCATCGCGGTTGTGGCGCTCGCAATGTGCGCATCATGGCTCTGGAGGCCAATTTGCGCCAACGCCCAGAGTAATCTGGTAAAGAACGGCGACCTTGCCGCCGGCTCCGAAGGCGCACCGGCTGATTGGTACGCGCTGTCTTCCGACCGCAAGCTGAGCAAGTTTTCATGGACCTATACGCCGGCCGAGGGCGGCGCGCTCGGAATCTCCAATCTGAATCCGAACTACGCGAGCTGGCATCAGGCGCTGATCCTGCGGCCCGGAATTTACGAAATCAGCGCCGAAGTGAGCGTCGAGGGCGCGCAGATGCACGCCGGCGGCGCGAATATCGCCGTCAGTACCTACGACGGAATCAGACTCATCTCGAAGCATCTGCACGGCACTGCGGCCTGGCAAAAACTCTCTTTCTTGCTGAAGGAAGATCGATGGGGCGATTCGACTGAATTGCTCTGCCAGCTCGGGGTGGCGGGCTTCCCGGATACCGGGCGCGCGTCATTTCGCAATATTAGAGTGATCGCGCTTACCGGTCCGCCGCCGGGCGGCGTGCGCGGCGTGCGCGGATTCGATCTCGCCGCGATCCGTGTCCACTATCACGAGCAGGTACGCCAGCCGGATACCAGAGTCTCGATCCGTGCGGCGGGCATCATATGCGGCCTGATCCTGCTCGG
Organism: Binataceae bacterium (SeqCode); assembly: GCA_963722605.1. Classification (GTDB taxonomy): domain Bacteria; phylum Desulfobacterota; class Binatia; order Binatales; family Binataceae; genus Binatus. The sequence goes on from CAVRNO010000003.1 coordinate 566,425, forward strand.
GATCCTGGGATGGGCGCTCGGCGTAATCTGGCGGCCGGCGATTGCGGCCGGGCGATCGGCGTGGATGCTTCCCGCCGGCCTGATGCTCGCGATTACCGCGGTCAAGTTTGCCGCGCTGTTTCATTTCACCGGCTTCTACTGGGACATCTGGTCGAAGACCAATCGCGCGTTGCTGGCCGCGGTTCTGGGGCCCTCGCGAATTTACGATCCCGGCCTGCCGGTTGACGCCTATCCGCCCGGCTCGCTGTACCTGCTGTGGCTCTCAGGGTGGATTGGCAGGGTGATTGAGCCGGCCGCAAACGGTTTCCGCGTGATCGTCGAGACGCCGCCGCTGGTTGCCGATCTTTTTATCGGTCTCACGCTCTACTTTGCGGCGTGGCGCGACGGACGCGGCTTGCGCGCCATCATTATAATGATGCTGTTCGCGCTCAACCCGGCGCTCATCTTCGATACTGTGGTATGGGGCCAGAGCGATTCGATCGTCGCGCTGCCGATGATCGCCGCCGCGATCCTGATCCTCGCCGGCCGCTATCGCCTGGGCTGGAGTGCGGCCGCGATCGCGATCCTGGCCAAGCCGCAAGCGATCGCGTTTGCGCCGCCGCTGGGACTGTGGACGCTGTTCAACGCGGGCCTCGGCGAATGCGGATGGTCCGCGGGCGCATTCCTGGGCACGGTTGCGATTGGAATCATGCCGTATCAACTCGGGCATTCGTGGGACTGGATAATCAACGTATATAAGGACCTCGGCACGCGATTCAGCGAGGCATCGGTCGGCGCGTTCAATTTCATGGGGTTGATCGGTGGGATGGGCACGCCCGACACCGACAAAATCTTCGGCGGCGTTTCGTATAGCGCGCTGGGCCTTTCGCTGGCTTGCGCCGTTTACCTGATCGCGTCGTATCTGATCTGGCGCGCGCGCTCCGCTCGCGGCGCGTGGCTCGCGATTTTCGTCGCGCTATTCGGTTTTTTCATGTTCGCGCCCCGGATGCATGAGCGGTACCTGTACTACCCGCTGGTGCTGCTGATTCCGATCGCGCTGGAGAGCGGCGTTCTCACCTCGATCTTCGCCGTGGTGAGCGCGACCTTCCTGTTCAACCTCTTCTATATCAAGCATCTCACCGACACCTCGTCATATTTTCCCGACCATCCCAACGCCGCGCTGATCGCAGCCGCTTCGATCAACCTGGCCGTGTTCTTTGCCGCGACGGCTTATGGATTGCTGCGCATCCCCTTTCCCGCCGGCAGGGGTGAGCAGGGCTGAGCCCTGCACCCAGCGATAGGAAAATCGGCACCGCCGCGGGATGCGGGCTTCACCTTGTTAGAACGGGTAAGGGGGATTTACCCCGCCCACGCGCGATGCCAGACCAAGTTGCGGTGCGTCCGTAGCGCAGCGGAGCCGAGGGGTGAAAGCCGCAGATCGGCGACGAAACCCTGATTAGGGAACGCAGAGTGGAACGGCGCCCTGCGTGCCGGCGATGCTTACCAAGGAAGAAGCGCTGCCGGGTACCGGATTGGTTGAATTTCCCGGCACGTGAACAGCACCATAGGCAACCAGCGTACCGACCATCGCGGTCTGCGGCTGTCCGGAGACGCCGGGGCACTCGCTTGTGCCGGCGTATATTCCGATCGTTCCGGTCAAAGTGTATCGAACCGCATGCGCGGTCCCACCGCAGAGCTCACCCGAGAACAGCTCCACTGTAAACTGATTATTGTTAATGGTTCCGCTTCCCGTAATTGCATTGCAATTCGTCAAGGGATCAGCCGAAGAGCTGGCAGTTATGTTCAAACTAAGGGTGCCCGCCGCGAGGTGTGGCGTTCCAGCCAAATTCGCGGAAAACTTTCCCGCACAACATAGGCCAGGATTAACTGGGCTCAGAATCCCGTCCTGGCCTTCCAATTGAAGATACTTTGCCTTCAGCGGAGCCCGTGATTTCGCCGTCGCGGCAGTAGTCTCGTCAAGGTCTGCCAAGCGCCCTTGCGCCGCGGCGGCGGATTCAACGAACAACCCTAAACGCGCGACTCTCGCGCCATAAAGCGGCGGCAGATAGCCAATGCTAAACAGTACAGTCAAAATCAAAACGAATCGGGAGACACTATGCTTCATGGTAATGATCTCGACTCACTAAGGGGTTACTTTGGCCCAATAGACCGCCTGCTGAGCCCGATGTGCACGATATTAGTAGAAGGGCCGCTACAGCCTTAATCGCACCACCTCCTGTAAACCGGTTGTTGCTCGCTTGGCGGCTGGATGTCAAGCTCTCTTTAACTGCTATACTCCGGCCCTCGATCCAATGCGCGAGGTTGCGGGAAGTTGAAGGCGACGTTGCCGCGGCGCGCGGCGCTCAACCTTTCAGGAACTTGAGCAATAGCTCATTGACGCGATCGGGCCGCTCCTGATGCACGAAATGCCCGGCTCCGGGCACCAGCTCGATCTTCAATCCCTTCGGAAATAGCTTCTCCATCCCGTCGAGCAACTCCGCGCCGATGCATCCGTCGTCGCGCCCGTGAATCATCATCGCCGGCACGTTGATCGGTATGTTCATCGCAGGCGCCATCGCTTTTAGATCGACCGGCATGCTGAACAGCGGCCCGAGCGTCGCGCGATAGTAGCCAAGCGCCGCCTCGAGCGTGCCCTTTGCGCGAAAGCATCGCTTGAGCGCTTCCATGTCCGCGGGCGCCCATTTCCAGCCCGGCGACCAGTCGGCCCAGCATTTTTCCAGGAACGCGAAGTCGTTGAAGCTCACCGCGGCCTCGGCAATTTTCGTCTGGAAGAAAAACATGTACCAGGAGCGGCGCTGCTGCGCGTAGTCGGTCACGAGCGCTTCGAAAAATTTCGAGCCGTACGGCACTGCCGACGTGACCAGCTTGGTGACGCGCTCGGGCGAGGCGGCCGCGGCGCCGTACGCCGCGACTGCGCCCCAATCGTGGCCGAACACGATCGCTTCCTTGTAGCCGAGCGCCGCGATCAGCGCGAGCGCGTCCTCCGACAGCGCCGGCGAGTCGTAGCGGCCGTCGGGCGCGGGCTCGGTCGGCCAGTAACCGCGCATGAACGGCGCGACGCAGTGGAGTCCCACCGCGGCTATCGCGGGCATCTGATGGCGGAACGAATGAGCAGTGTCCGGGAAGCCGTGCAGGCACAGCACCAGCGGTCCTTCGCCCATCTCGAGCACCGTGAAATTCAGGTTCGATGCGCGTACAACTCGTTGCTTCACTTCTTTTGACATGGTGGCTCGATCCATAGCGCACGCTTTCGCCGATGACAAAGCGCGCCCAGCCGCGTTCGTGCAATCGGATGTAGCGTATAGCGTCGGTGTCCTGTACTATCTATTGACCGCAACGGCACGCACATTCCGGTCTTCGCCTTACGACCGAAGGCATCCCATGATCATTCGTGCAGCCAAACAGGCATATGCGGTGGTGTGCGCAAATTCTATCCGTGGAGAGATGAATGGCAGCAGCTTTCGCGACGACGAGCACAACCGAGAAAACTACAAAGACCGCGCCGTGGGAGACGCCATGGTGGCATGCCTCCTCGGGGCGCGACCTTTCGATCCTGTTCTGGATTTGCCTCATTCATATTACCGCCGCGATTGGACTGGTGCTTTATCCGATTCCCGGATGGCGCGTGATCCTCGGCGCGATAGCGCTGGTATTCATCGGCGGACTGGGCACCACGGTCGGGTACCATCGCGCAATCGCGCATCGCTCGCTCACGCTCAATCCGTGGGCGCGCGCAGTGCTGATTTTCTTCGCGATGTTCAACGGTTCCGGCGCGCCGACCAGTTGGGCCGCCGGCCATCGCCTGCATCACGCCAAGGCTGACACCCCGGAGGACATCTCGAGCCCGATTTGGGGCGGTTTCTGGTGGGCGCATCTACGATGGCTTTGGCAGGCTGAGGAGCCGTCCGTCGATCGTTACTGCCCCGATCTCAGCGGAGTTTCGTATCGAGCCTGGCGATGGTTCCAGACGCCGATCCTCGCGCTTTCGTACCTCGGCGGTTTGTATTTCAGTCCGGCCGCATTTTTCTGGCTCGGCGCGATCCGCTTGTGCTTCGCGCTGCACGCGCAATGTTTCGTCAACAGCGTTTGCCACACCGAACCGGGCATCACGGTGGGGCAGGATTCCAGCCGCAACGTGAAATGGCTCGCGCTGATGCATCTGCTTCAGGGCGAGAACTGGCATCGTAACCATCACGCGCGTCCCGGTTCCGCCCGTCTCGGATGGAACTGGCGACAGCCCGACGCCGGCTACTTGTTCATCCTGGCGCTCGAGAAGCTTGGGCTGGCGACCGACGTTCGCCATGGCGCGCCCATCGGCGCAGGGCTCCATGCGGGCGCGAAAGATCCACGGGTCCGGGCCGATATCCTCGATCCCGCCGCATAATCGCCCGGCGCCGGTGTAGAGCGAATCACGAGTCAAAATGGAAATTCCGGGCTGAAAGTTATATTGGCAAGTACGAGGCCGCAGGTGGGCGGATGCGATGACCCGATACTCGGTTACGCTGGTTCGCAACTTCATGGGGCTGATGCTGCTTGCGGCGATCGCTGCCGGCGGAGCATGGGCGCAGAACGGCAATCCCGGCCCTAAATCTCCACCTGACGTTTCCAAGCTCATCCAACAACTGAAAAAGCCTTGATACGCAGGAGCGCGTACACGCGGCCCGCGAACTCGACAAGATAAAGCCACTCCCGCCTGAAGCAATTCGAGGCTCTGGTGGAAATGCTGAGAACGGCCCGATTCCAACCGAAGCTCAGTACGCCATTACAGCTCTCAGCGGAGCGGGACCACGGGCAATACCACGCGTCTGACAGAGCTGGCCAAGAGTGAGAAATCGAGGACGGCGCTCTGGAGCGTTGGGACGGATGGCGTTTCACGGAACCAGGCGTCGTGGCCGGTTCTGAGTTGATCTTTATCAAGGAGCGACTTTAGCGGAATCCGGAGCGACGCGGCGTCAGGACTTGGCGATTGGCCGGTCCACAGGTCGCTGCCTCTCCTGGTAAAAGCTGCTCGGCGGACGACGACCTGCGAAGATGCGTGCCGGCGCCGCTGCAGACCCTAGCGTCGACATGCGACTTAGGCCCACCAACTCCGAAGTCGACGGTCAGGTATGCAAAGCCTGAGGATCTTGGCCCCAGCCGTACCCCTGCTGGACAAGTCGTTGAAGCGACCCTGATTCGGAAGTTCGCGACAATGCCGCTCTCGCGCTGGCCTATGCGGACCCGAGTGACAAGCGGGCAGCGCCGATTCTTGGGCATCTATATGACTGCATCGCCGGCGCCAGCTATGAAGCAAATTGCAGCGTTGCGAGAACATGGGCAGCAACGCGAAAGGTGCGCGATCCCGGCTCTGGAACGAGTCCTGGCCGGAACGCCGCTTTGGAGGGAACTTGCGCAGATTGTGGACGTGAAGACGCGAGTACGCACGCGCTGGCGCTAGTGAAGATCGGTGGACGCTGAGGCGTGCGCGGCATTAACGCAAGCGATCGTGGGTAGCAAGAACGATCAAGCCCGCGGATGGGTTACCGACGCGGCAGACTCGATAAATCGTGTTCGCGAGCACGGCTGCCAACGCGATGGTCGAAATGTCACCGGCCTGTCCGCAGACGATTCCAACGCTGGTTGGAACTCTCGGTAAGAGGCCTCTGGTCTTCGTTCGCGATCTTCGCCCTTGCGAAGCTCGGCAATTCCGCCGTACCAGCGCTGCTCGCAGCTCTAAACAGCGGCAATCTTTACGTGCGCGAGGACGCGGTTCAGGCATTGGCGGCGATGAAGCTGCTTGCCGCTGAGGCGGGACACGCGCTGATTGTCGCCGAGGACGAGCGCCTCGACCTCGACTCGCGGCAAGGGGCCGTCACTTCGCTTGCGGAAATCAAGCCGCTCACGCCGTATGCTGTGGACGGGCTGACGCTCGCGCTGAAGGATCAACGTTTCGACCTCCACTCGCGCCAAGCGGCCGTCGATGCGCTTGCTGATCTTACGCCGCTCACGCCGTACGCGGTGGACGGGCTGATGCTCGCGCTGAAAGACAAGAGCGACACGATAAGATCCGCGGCCGCGAAGGCGCTTCAGGACCAAGGGGGCGAGCCAGGACGGGCCGCTTTGGCCGAACTAAAGCGCGAGCAACTGATCGAAGCGCAAAGTTCTAAGCCGGACACCCGCAGCTACAGCAAGGAAGAACTCATCGCTACGATTCAGGACCCCAACCTTGAGTACCCGCTCTCGCTCACATATCTGGTCCCGATTCTTCCTGTCCCCGCTCCTATCGACGAGGCCCCATTCGTCGTTACGGTCCATGCCGGTCAGGATAGCACTGAGCGTCTGACCTTCTGGAAGAAGAGCAGCACCGGCAGGTACCAGAAGCTGCAAGTGATGGATGGCGATCCGGATAATCAAGAACATTTTGACGCTCCGATAACCTGCCAGGCCATAGTTCAAGTGACAACGGCCGGAGGGAATCAATCCGAAGAGCGGGAGTTTTTCGTTGAGATTCCAGTGGAGTGGTACCGGGGCGGCGAGGAGCGGGTATTCGCCGTTGATAGCGACGGTTTGCATCCGGTGGAGATCGAATCGCCCGAGGAGACGGTGCCAAATCCAAAGCAGATCCCGTTGAAATACCAAACCGCTTCCCCCAGCCCCGACCTCGGTTCATACCACCGGCTCGATTGGTCCTTCCTGGTCTCGAACGAAGGAGACGCCATGTGTTGTCCGTCAGGCGGGGAGGTAAGCGGGACCTACAAGATCGTGAAGGATGGCACGAAGAGTCCGCCGACATGGAAGATGGTTGTCGAGACCGCCAAATTTAGCGGGCCGCCAGCGGCCGTGCGGGCAGCCAAGGCGCTTGAGGGCGCCTCCCAACTCATACCGGAACTGAAAAGCTCCAATTTGCAGCAGCGCAGGGATGCGCTCCAAAAGCTCTCAAATACGAGCCGCTGCCTCCCGAAGCGATTCAGGCCATCGCAGAAGCGGCGAAGAGCTTGGACCCTACAGAACCTCTTCCAGCGGCGACTTACACGCAGGGCCAAGGCGCCAGGAATGGGGCACTGGCGGGTCTCCAATGCCCTGGGGCATCAGCCAAGCCGGGGGCATCAGCCGAGGAGGCCAGCAGAGTTGCGAAATCGCGATTGGGGCGCTGGGTCGCGCAGCAAGACGCGATCCGACGGTGGGGCCCATTCTGATCGACGCGCTCAAGGGATGTTCGAGTCCGAAGCTTGCCGCTGATCAGTTGGCGATGATTGGTCCTTCAGTCCTGCCCTTGTTGCTGAAGGCGCTTAAGGACAAAGACCCGCGCGTGCGCGCGGGCGCGGCAGAGGCAATCGGGCAGATGGTGAAGCCGCCGCGTATGGTGTGCGTATCCGCCGGACCAACCCTTCGGCATCGGGTAGGCCGCAGCGTCGGCGAGCGCCGCGGCTATTGGCGCCTGCGGCGCCCGGACTGGCCGAGGCGATCGAAGATCCGGACTGGAGCGTACGCAACCAGGCAGCGATCGCGCTTGCCTTGATGGCGCCGAACGACAAGCGAGTGGTACCAATCCTCGTGCAACTTCTGGAGGGCGCGGACAAAGCGTTGCGCGAGGCGCACTTGATGCGCTCGACGGTATGGGGGAGAGCGCGAAAGATGCGGTTCCAGCCGTGGAGCGCGTGCTGGCCGCCGACAAGGATTCGCGTGCGGCCGCGCAAGCCTTACACGTGCTCGGTTCAACGGCAGGAGCGGCGGCCTGCGAGCCAATTGCGCACGCGATGCGGATGGCAAGGACAATTTCGTGCGCGAGTCTGCGGTCGCTGCCATGGGGCGGCTGTGGCCGGCTTGCCCGCAGACGATCCCCACGCTGACGGGAACATTCGGCGGCGATGATAGAGTCGCGTCCTCGTCGGCGCGCGAGCTTGGCAAAATCGGAAAGCCTGCAATGCCCGCGCTGACCGCGGCGTTAAAGAGCACCGACCTGAAGACGCGACAAGCGGCGGCTCAGGCGTTTGCAAGCATGAACGCGGCGCTTACGCCTGAAGCGGTGGATGCGCTGACGGTCGCGCTTGGGGACAAGGACTCCGACGTGAGATCGAGCGCCGCGCGCTCACTCCGTAATGCCGGGGGCGCGGCGGAGCAGGCCGCCCGCGCCGAAGAGAAGCGCGAGGAAGAAGCAGATGAGGCGGCGCAGCGCATATTGCGCCTGCTCCGAAGTTCAGCACACAGCAGATTATCGCTCCGATTCCTCCCGACGCGAATCACAAGTACCTCTCGAGCTTGCGTTATTTGCCCCCATTGAGGGGTACGCCGTCACTCTTCATACCGGGAAAGATCGTCCTGAGCGAATTGTCTTCTGGAAGGTCGCCGATGACAAATATCAGAAGGTACTGCTCATGGAGTCCGATCTGGATTCGGCGAGCATTTCCAGGTTCCGACCGGCTTCGGCGCAATCATAGAGTACACGCCCCCGGACAGTTTTGTTGACGCCGCGACGTTAGGACCCATGGTGTCACGGACCGGGTGCTCCATATCGATTATGATGAAGATGATTGGCAAGTGGTCGAAATCGAACCACCTGAAGACTGGTACAAGGACAAGCTGGCGCCATCCGAGACCGTGCGGCATCCCGGGATGAATTTCTTCAGCGACGGCGGACTGGAATTCGAGTTCCAAATCTGGAAGTCGAACGACCAGGATTGCTGCCCGACGGCGGGACAGGTAACCGGAACCTACAAAATTGTCAGGGCGCAGCCCTCGATAGGAGAGGCCCCGGTGATAACAGTGACCTCGGTGGGAGGGCAATACCGGGCTTTTTCTATGACTGTGACGCGCGCTGGAGCGCCATTCGCCGTCCCCGTCAACAAGGCTGGTCAGATTCAAGGAGAAAGAGCGGGCGCGGAAGTAATCAATATTGAACCGAATCCGGTTCCTGCGTGGAGGATGGTCGTCGATACTGCCAAACGGCAGCACTAGCAGGCTGTTGCGTAAATAGATTGAAGAACAAAGCCCTAACCCCCGGCCCCTTCCCCATAAAGAATGGGGAAGGGGAGCAGAAAAACCGTCTGGGGAATGCGGCTGTCCTATCCCCCTGGCCCCCTTTCCGGTTCGGAAAGGGGGAACCCGGACCAAAGCCGAAAAGTCGGGGAAGTACTTGCCGAGCACCCTTTCCGGGTCGGAAAGGGGGAACCGGAGACAGAGAGTCCAAGCCTCGATCCCGCCGCATAATCGCCAGGCACAAAGGGGGCTTCTTTTCGCGTAACCGGCGGTTCCGCCCTTCGTATTCCTTGTCAGAGGAATGCAAATGGAAACCGCAGGCTTCATCTTTGCCTCGATTCTTTGCGCAGTCATCATGTTTGGGACGGTAATGGCAGCCTCGAACGCGGGCATGAACCAAATTCCGCCATCCTCTGTCGTAACAAGCCTATAATTTCTTCGCGGGCATCCCGCGCCTGAGCCGTGCGTATTCATTGTTAGAGTCATAAGCGGACAGTCCGGGGTCAGCTTGAGACAGGTTGTCTCGTGCGCTGTAGCAATCAGAAGACGAATCCGGCGGCACGCGCGGTGCTTTGTGAGGAATGCACCATTGCAAACGCGCGAGTTTTGCCGCCACCTCTGCCTTGATCCTGCTGACCTTCGGCCGGCCTGCTCTCAGTGCCGGCTCGCGGACGCCGCTCATCACCGCCGCAATCGACAAGAATGCGCTGATCACGCTCACCGGCAACACGCGCCCCGAGGCGACAGCGGCCAATGACCGTGGCGCGGTTGCGGACGACCTCCCGATGGAGCACCTGTGGCTCCAGTTGCGACGCGCTCCCGAGCTGGAACAAGCACTAGAAAAATACCTCGATGAACTCGCCGACTCAAAATCGCCGAACTACCATCACTGGTTGACTGCGCAGGAGTTCGGAGAGCGCTACGGAGCTGCCGACCAGGACCTCGCGAAGATCGCGGGCTGGCTCCAATCGCACGGCTTTACCGTCAATCTGGTTTATCCCAGCCGGGTAGTGATCGAATTTTCCGGCACGGCCGGCCAGGTGCGCGAGGCCTTCCACACCGAGATTCACAATCTCGAGGTGAACGGCGTGGCGCATATCGCCAACATGAGCGACCCGCGGATTCCCGCCGCTGTGGCGCCGGCCGTAATCGGAGTCGTGTCGCTGAACAACTTCATGCCGCGGCCAATGAATCGGCCGCGCGCCGCGTATACTGTTGATCGCGGCACACAACTGGTCGTGCCTGCGGACCTGGCCACCATCTACAACTTGAGTCCGCTGTTTGCGGCGGGTTATTCGGGCCAGGGCCAGACGATCGTAGTCGTCGAAGACAGCGACGTTTACAACTACCCTGGGGATTGGAACACCTTCCGTTCCACGTTTGGTCTGGCCTCCTACCCTGACGGCAGTTTCACGCAGGTAAATCCGCCCGGCAGCGCGCCGAACAACTGCGCCGACCCGGGCATCAATGACGACGACGCCGAGGCGGCCATCGACGTGGAATGGGCGAGCGCCGCAGCTCCCAACGCCGCCATCGAACTTGCCTCGTGCGCCGACACCACCAACTTCGGAGGTTTCATCGCCCTGCAGAACCTGCTCAACGCCCCGGGAACGCCGCCGGCGATCGTGAGCATCAGCTATGGCGACTCCGAATCGCAGCTCGGCGCGTCGAACAATGCGTACATCAACGGCCTCTACCAGCAGGCGGTTGCCGAGGGGGTATCCGTGTTTGTGTCGTCGGGCGACGAGGGCGCGGCCATGTCCGACTACGGAGCGAGCCATGCGACCCAGGGCATAACAGTCAGCGGATTCACCTCGACACCGTATGACGTGTCGGTGGGCGGGACCGATTTTGGCGATTCTTACACGGGCACGAACGGCACTTACTGGAGCTCGACCAACGGGACGACCTACGGCTCGGCGCTTTCCTACGTTCCGGAAATCCCCTGGAACGACTCATGCGCCAGTGGGCTGATCGCCGGCTCCTTCGGCTACGGTCAAACCTACGGCTCGAGCGGCTTCTGCAACAGCTCGCCGGGCTCGACGTATTTCCTGACTACGGTCGCGGGTAGCGGCGGCCCGAGCGGCTGCGCCAGTGGCACGCCGTCGATCAATGGCGTCGTCGGCGGAACCTGTAAGGGATATCCCAAGCCTGGCTGGCAATCGGTGCTCGGCAATCCAAGCGACGCCGTGCGCGACATCCCGGATGTGTCGCTGTTCGCCGCCAACGGGGTCTGGGGTCATTACTACGTGGTCTGCTATTCAGAGCCCAATTGGTGGGGGGAGGGATTTCCCTGCTCGGGTGCGCCCGATACCTGGGCGGGATTTGGCGGGACGTCAGTCTCCTCGCCGATAATGGCCGCGATTCAGGCGCTGATAAACCAAAAGAGCGGGAGCCGTCAAGGCAACCCGAATCCCGGCTACTACGCGCTCGCCAATAGCGAGTACGGCGCGTCCGGCAACTCGTCGTGCAACTCGACACTCGGCAACGGTGCAGCAGGCTCGTGCATCTTTTATGACGTGACCCAGGGCGATATCGACGTGGACTGTACCGGCACACGGAACTGTTACATCCCATCGGGCGCGTGGGGCGTGCTGTCCACCTCGAACTCGGCGTATCAGCCCGCGTATGGAACGCACACCGGATGGGACTTCGCGACCGGGATCGGAAGCGTAAATGCATACAACCTCGTGAACGATTTCGGCGTGAGCTCTACGCCCACTGCGACGCCAACGGCGACTCCGACTGCCACGCCCACGAGAACTGCAACACCCACCGCCACAGCGACCGCGACTGCCACGACTACGCCAACAGCCACGGCTACAGCGACCAGCACGCCAACTGCGACTCCCACTCAGACCGCCACAGCGACCAGCACGCCAACCGCAACCGCAACGGCGACTGCCACCACCACTGCAACGGCAACACCGACTGCGACAGCAACCGCGACCGCGACACCCACGCCAACCCCAACACCGACCCCGGTTCCTGAGCCCTTAAACGTCACACCGTCGGCGAAGAATTTCGGCAAGGTGAAAGTGGGGAGGGTCAAAAGCGTAACGCTGACGCTCAGCAATCCGGCCAAGAAGGGACAACCGCCGATCACCTTCGGGAACCCGCTGGCCACGGTCCCTGCTACCACGCCACAGGAATTTGGGGTTCCCCTGGGCGCCACTACGAACTGCCCCGCGCAGCTCTTACCGAAGAAAAAGTGCAAGCTCAACGTGCAATTCGCTCCTGCATCGCGCGGTGCGGTGTCCTCCAAGGTAACCATCTTTGACAACGCCCGAAATGCGAACCAGGTGATCCCGTTGTGGGGTACCGGGAAATGAGCCCGACACGAGGCTCAGCCGTTTTACATCGGCGCGCTCCGATGCTTTTGTAAGCGAGGCTCTTTGCCAATCTGAGCGGCTGATAGAGGGCGTATCGTGTCAATACTCTCGGAGTTCAAGCAGTTCGCGATCAAGGGTAGCGTGATCGATCTCGCAGTCGGCTTTGTAGTCGGCGCTGCGTTCGGGAAAATCGTCACCTCGTTTACCAACGACATTCTCATGCCGCCGGTCGGCCTGGCGCTCGGCGCGGTCGATTTCTCGAACCTGTTTATCAATCTTTCGTCCAAGCATTACCCGAGGTTGGCGGCGGCGAGGGCTGCGGGCGCACCGACGCTGAACGTCGGGCTGTTCATCAACACGATCATCGATTTCCTGATAATCGCGTTCGCCGTCTTTCTTCTGGTCAAATGGGTGAATCAGCTCGTTGGCGAAAAGCCCGCGCCACCCACCACCAAGGAGTGTCCATATTGCCTGAGCTCGATTGCGCTCGGCGCCACGCGATGCCCGCATTGCACCTCGGACCTGAAGGCGGCGTGAACAGCGAACAGCATTTCCGGGCAGCGGGAAGGTGGAAAATGCGCAGGCGCACGCGGACATGCCGCGCACGCCTGTTGCATTGAGACGCCGATATTTGCCGCTACTCGCCGGCCTGGGCGAGGTCGGCCATCGCCTTCGCCGCGCGCGCGCAAATATCGCTCAGGATTTCGTCAGTGATCACGGTCGAGAGCGCGATCATCCCGCGCGGTGCAAGGAACAAACCCTGATTGAGCGCCGCCAGATGGAAGTTGGCGATCGCGCGGCCGTCCTCGCGCGCGATCGTCGCGGCCGGCGGCTCTTTGAGAAAAAACAAGTTCATCAGCGATCCATAGTGCCGCACGGAAAACGGCAGCCCCGCCTGACGCGCCGCACGCGCCAACTCAGCGGCCAGCCGCTCGGCCTGCCTGGCCATTTTGTCGATTCGCGCCTGCGTGAGCTCGCGCACCGACACTGCGCCAGCCGCGCAGGTGACCGGATTGCCGTTGAAAGTGCCCGAATGAAAAATCGAGCCGCGATTGCGCGGGTCGAACGCCGACATCACTTCTTCGCTGCCGCCGATCGCTCCGACCGGAAATCCGCCGCCAATGATTTTTCCGAACATCGTCAGGTCCGGCTTGACGTTGAAAATCTGCTGCCCGCCGCCTTCGGCAAGCCTGAGCGTGATCACCTCGTCGACGACGAACATCGCACCCGCGCTATGCGCGGCTTCGGCAACGCGCGCGAGAAATTCGGCCGGCGGCTCCACCACGCCTGCTGAGCCGAGAATCGGCTCGAGAAACACCGCCGCAATCTCCGCCCCGCGCTCGTACAGCAGCGCCTCGAACACAGTCGCCTCGCCGAAGTCGGCTAGCATCGTGCGCTCGCCGTCCTGCCCGGTCAGCCCGACTTCCAAATCGTCGTACGATCCATGATAGCCGTAGCGCGCCATCAGGATGAGCTTGCGTCCGGTCAGGCGCCGCGCGACGTGCGCCGCCGTCATCCCGGCCTCCGTCCCTGAATTGCAAAATCTCACGCGATCCACGGATTCGAAGCGCTCGCACAGCAGACTCGCCAGCTCGATCTGCGCCTCCGATCGCGCCGGCCACGCACTGCCGTCACGAACGGCCTTGGTCACCGCCTCCACGATTGGCGGATAGGCGTTGCCATGAACCAGGCTGGTGTAGTTGCCAAGCAGGTCGATGTACTTGTTGCCGTCAACATCCCAAACGAAAGGACCTTCGCCGCGCTTGAGCGTGAGCGGGTAGGGCCGATGGTAGGTGGTGGTGCGGGTGTCCCCGCCGGGCATCACGCGCTCGGCGCGCTTGGCAAGTTGCGCGGATTTTTCGGTCGCCGCGCGATACTGTTCCTCGATACTGTTCATCGTCTCTTCCCCCGGCTCTTCATAGTCTCATGCCCCGATGAGATATAACGAGCGTGTGCGGCTGCGTCGGCATCATATTCCCCCATCATATGCGGGTATCTCCGCTTCCCGAGTCAAGCTCCCCGCCGCCGCCAACGCCACGGGCGCAATAAGACCGTTTACTCCTGCCGTTCGCGTTCGCCAAAGTGTAAGGAATTATAACATAGTGGCAGTCCAGGGTTAATTTCAACCTCTGGGCCATCGCAGGAGCTGCGTCGTCCGCGCGCAGCCGATGCAACAACGTGTATGGATCCGGATGGCCCGGCAGCGCCGGATCGGCGTCGATTGGAAAACTATCCTCGGCGATGCGCAATGTGGACAACGGAAATCGGCGCTTATTTCACGGCTGCAATCGCTTCCATCTCGACCATCAGTCCCTCGACCGCCAGCGACGTCACGCCGACCAGTGTCGAGGCCGGCGGCTCGCCATCCGGGAATAATTCGGAGCGCGCATCACGCATCACGGAATAGTCAGACTGCTTGTAGTTAACGATGTAAGTATTGGTTTTGACTATATCGGCCGCGGTGGCTCCTGCAGCCGCAAGCGCGGCTTTGAGATTAACCGCAGCCTGGCGAATCTGGGTCTTCAAGTCTCCTGGTCCCACCAGCTTGCCTTGTTTGTCGACCGCCACCTGGCCCGAAATGAAAATCAACTTTGCCGGGCCCGCGATCGTCACGATATGCGTATAGCCGCGCGGCGCAAGCAACGTATCGGGGTTGATATATTTTTTCTCCACGTCTTCTCTCCTTCCGTTGCGCGCGATCGAGGCCGCGCGCAGTTCACGATTTCTTGTCGCCGTATTGCAGCACCTGCACCTTCTCGACCGTGATCAGCCCCGAGCCCATCATCTGGTCGAGCACCGGCATGAACGCGTCGATCTTCGCCTGGCTATCGACGATCTCGACCACCATCGGCAGGTCTTCCGACAGCCGCAGAATTTTCGCCGAATGCAGATGGCTGGATTTGCCAAAGCCCATCGGGCCGCGCAGCACGGTCGCGCCGCCGAGCTGAAGTTCGCGCGCCTTGAGCACGATCGCTTCGTATGCCGGCAAGCCGCCGCAGCGTTCGCTCTCGCCGATGAAAATTCTGAGCAACACCGCATCGCGTGGGATTTGCATCGCTACACCCCCCGGTTAAGTGCCGTGGCTGCTATGAAGCCCAGCCATACTGACAGCATGCACAGCAGAATCGAACCGGCGGCGTTCAATGCCGCCGCCATCCACTCGCCGTCGCGCATCAGGTAAAGCGTCTCGAGTGAGAAGGTCGAGAACGTCGTGTAGCCGCCGCAGATTCCAATCATCACGAATTGCCGCGTCGGCGTGCCGAGCAGCACGCGCGAGTCGGGGCCGGTCAGCATCGCGAAAAATCCGATCACCAGGCATCCCGTGATATTCACGAACATCGTGCCGTACGGAAACGCGCCGCCGGTGAGCGTGGTAATCACGCCCGAAAAAAAATACCGGCCCATCCCGCCGAGCGCACTGCCAATCGCAATCAGAAAATACGCGGACACCCAGGAACCTCCAGACACTTGCCTGGCCGCCGAATCTGCTACTCGATGTCGGCGGGGTTAGGCGTGTTTTGCTGCGGCGAGTTCGCTGACTTGTTGCTCCGCGCGTCCGGCGTCTTTGCCGCGGTCTCGTTCTTGTCATGCTCGTACTTGTAGCCCTGGTACGCCAGACTCGGAACTATCAGCGCGGGACATCCCGAGCAATACAGCGCCGCCGCCACCGCCAACGCGATCGTCCCGATTGATTGTCGCGTCATCCGCATCCCACCGCGCCGCCGCCGATCGTTACGCCTCGTTGCCGCCGATGCCGGTATGATGCTCCAGCGCGCGCACTCGCCGTATCACTTCGGGCAGGCGTGTCAGCGCAGCGACGCAGCGGCGCCACTTGCGCACGTCCACCGCGGGGATGCCCCCGACGATCGCGTCGTCGTCCAGGTCGTTGGGGATGCCGGATTTCGCCGCGACCATGACGCGATCGCCGATCGTCACGTGGTCGGCGCATCCCGCTTGTCCGCCGAACAGGCACCATTTGCCGATTCGCGTCGAGCCCGAAATTCCCGTATGCCCCGAGAATCGCGAGTACTCGCCGATTTCGCAGTTGTGCCCGATATGCACCTGGTCGTCGAGCTTCACCCCGCGATGCAGCACGGTCGCCCCCATCATCGCGCGATCGACCGTCGAATTCGCGCCGATCTCGACGTCATCCTCGATTACCACGCTGCCGACCTGTGGAATCTTGATCAAGTCGCCCTTTTCCTCGACGAACCCGAAACCGTCGGCGCCGATTACCGCGCCGTTCAAAATCGTCACCCGATTTCCAATCACCGTGCCTTCGCGAATCGAGGCCTGGCTGTGCACGACGAAGCGATCGCCGATGCGCACGTTGGGGTAGATCGTTACGTTGGGATGGATCACCGCGTCGCGTCCAATCGTCACGCCCGCGCCGATTACCGCCCCCGCGCCGATCGACGCGTTCGGACCGATCGCCGCGTCGAGCGCGATCGACGACCGCGGATCGATCCCCGGCGCGGGGCGGTACGGTGGAAAGAAAATCGCGAGCACGCGGGCGAAGTCCGCGTACGGATTCGCGCTGACAAGCGTCGCGCACTTCGCGCCCGCCGCAAGCTCGGCGGTCGTGATCGCCGCCGAGACGTTGGATTGCAGCGCGGGGGCGTACTTCGCGCTCGCGACGAAGACGATCATGCCGGGACCGGCGGCCTCGATCGGCGCCGGCGCGAAAATCTCCACGCCCCCGTCCCCGCGCAGTTCGAGTCCCAGCTTTGATGCGAGTTCCTTGAGTTTCATCTTGATGCCCTGGTTTTCCGGTGAATGGAAGTTTTCAGTCTTCAGTATTCAACGCGGCGCGCGCATCGCCAGCATTGCGTCGGCGAGCTCCGCCGGTTCGATTTGCGTCAGGCAGTTGTAATGGCCGAAGCGGCAGGTGCGCGCCAGGCACGGACTGCATTCGAGCTTGCGGTAAATCACGCGCGTCTTCGGCCCGAGCGGCCCCGTGCGATTCGGATTGGTCGATCCGAAAATCGCGACGGTCGGGATTCCCAGCGCCCCCGCCAGATGCATGCAGCCGGAATCGTTGCCGATGAACCCGTCGCACAGCGACAACAATGCGATCAGCTCGCCGACATTGGTGTGCCCGGCCGCGATCATCGCGCCCGATTTGCCGGCGGCCGCAACTTCCTCGCACTTCGCGCGCTCCGACGACGCGCCGACCAGCACGACTTCGGCGTCCTCGCGGCGCGCGAGCAGATCGATCAGCGCGCCGTAGCTGTCGGCGGGCCATTCCTTGGCCGGTCCGTAGGCCGCCGCGGGCGCGATTGCAAACAGCGGACGGCCGGGACGCTTGCGCCTGGCCGCGAGCCATTCGCCCATCCGCTCGCGATGCGGTCCGTGGACGTCGATTGCGAAATCATCGGCGCGGGTGCCGGCAACGCAAACGCCGGTCGCGCGCACCATCGCCAGCCAATAATTCACCTGATGACCGCTGACCGCTTCGGGCGGTGGCGGCGCTTTCAGCGTCAGCATCGCGCCGCGCGCATCGGCGACAAATCCGGCGCGCCGCCGGATTCCGGCCATCGCGATCCACAGCGCCGACTCGAAACTGTTCGGAAACAGCACTCCCAGGTCGAATTGCCGCGAGCGGATTTCTCCCACAATTCTGCGCCGGTCGAAAAACCCGGAAAGACCGCGCCCGACTGAGTACGGTATCACCTCGTCGACCCATCGGGACCCGTCAAAGAAGCTCGCCAGTTCCTTCTTGATCAGCACCGCGAGATGCGCGCCCGGCCACGCGCGGCGGATTGCCCGAAGCGCGGGCGTGCTCATCACCAGGTCGCCCAGCCAGTTGACTTCCTTGACCAGGATGCGGCCGGGCGGAGGATCGAGCATGACCGCCGGCGCCGATAACGCCGGCGCGCGCGAATCAAGCGCCTCATTACGCCGATTTTCTTCCGATTCCACTCGCCGATTCTCGCCGCGTGCCTTCGACCCCGCAAGCCAGATTTCATCACGCGCGCGTCCCCAAATAAACCCGGCAGGCGCCGCGATTAAGGATGAAGTGCGTTCATCGTTGCGCTAGAGGAGCATCGTACCTTCGCCGACGATCGCGCATCGGCCGCCGATTCGGATTGCGAATGCGCCGTCGTCCTTGCGCGCGACCTCGACGCGAATCTCACTCGGCCGTCCCATCTCGACGCCTTGCTGGATCAGAAATGAAGCGGACGGTTGAGGTTTGATCAAGCCGTATGCGGCGGCGTACGCGCCGAACGGAGCCGCGGCGCTTCCGGTCGCCGGGTCTTCGGCAATCGCGTCGGTATGCGGCGCGAACATCCGCGACCGAGCGGAGAATTCGCCCGACTCGTTCGCGACAAACATATATACGGGAAGCAACTGCTCGCCCGGCTTGAACAGCGCCGCGAGCGCCGCGCCGCTGGAAACGCATCTCGCGAGCGCGTCAATCGTTCGCAGCGGCACGAACGTGAATGGAAATCCGGTCGAGACGATCTGCATCGGCAGATCGTCTCGGATGTCCGCCACGGCGATTCCAAGCGCCCTCGCGACACGCCCGCGATCGCGGCGCTTCGCCCCGAACTCCGGCTCGCGATGCGCCATCCAGACAAAATCCGGCTTGCCGCCGGTACTTTCGATCGTGACGGTCACCGGTCCGATCCCGAGTTGCAGCGTCGCCTCGGTGGTCGCCGGCTTAAGCGCGATCTCGCCGCGGCTCGCGAGCACCCATGCGGTGCCGACCGTGGGATGCCCGGCCATCGGAATTTCGCGCCTCGGCGTGAAAATCCGCACCCGCCGCGCGGCGCGGGCAGGCTCGGCCGCCGTCACGAACGTCGATTCACTGAAGTTGATCTCATGCGCCAGCGCCTGCATCTCGCTCGCGCTGAGCGTCGCCGCGCCGGTGAAGACCGCGAGTTGATTGCCGCCGAAAGGCCGCGGCGTGAAGACATCGACGAGTGTGAACGGAATTTTCCTGGACATCCGGCGATTGTGCCGCCCCGCCGCGCGCGAGCCAACCGTGAATTCAAATGAAAAGCGGCGATCCGTTTGGGGACCGCCGCTTCGGCAATTTGAGGTCGCCGCGCTTACTTGCCGACGATGAACACGCAGCTGGTGGTGCCGCTGCCGCCGATATTCAGCATCGCAAATTTCTTCGCACCCTCGACCTGGTAGTCGCCCGCGCTACCCGTTATCTGGCGATGGCAATCGAGCATCTGGCGCACGCCGGTCGCGCCGACCGGATGGCCCGCGCCTATCAGCCCGCCGCTCGGATTGATCGGCAGCATCCCGCCGAGCTCGATCACGCCTTCCTCGACCGCCTTCCACGATTCGCCCGGCTTGGTGATTCCAAAATGATCGATCGCCATGTACTCCGAGGTGGTGAAGCAGTCGTGCGTCTCGATTCCCGAGAGCTCGGCGACGGACGCGATGCTCGCGCGCTTGAACGCGTCGAGAATCGCCTGGCGGGTATGCGGCAACACGTAGGCGTTGTCCCTGCTCTCGGCGACCTTGGTGTCGAATTCGAGCGGCGCCGTGTGATGGCCCCATCCGAGGATGCGCGGGATGTCGGCGAGCGTCTTGCCGTTGCGTTTGGCCCACGCGCCCGCAAATTTTTCCGACGCGAGGAAAATTGCGGCGGAGCCGTCGGTCACTTGCGAGCAATCGCTCACTTTGATGCGGCCGCCGATGACCTGGTTGAATTTGCTTTCGCGCTGCGCGTGACTCTCGCTCATGAACCAGTTGCGGGTCTGCGCGTTCGGATTGCGCTTCGCGTTGGAATAATTCACCGCTGAAATGTGCGCGAGGTGCTCGTCCTTGAGGCCGTAACGCTTGTCGTACTCGTCGCCCAGCCGGCCAAACAGTTTCGGAAACGGAAATTCGATTCCCTTGGCTTCGCGCTCGTACCACGCCGCGGTGCCCAGGATGTCGCCGCCGGTTGTCGAATCGACTGTCTTCATTTGTTCGACGCCGACCACGCACGCCAGCTCGTAGCGCGCGGCCTCAATCTCGGCCGACGCCGCGATCAATGCGATCGAGCCCGACGCGCATGCCGCTTCATGGCGGCTCGTCGGCAGCCCGGAGAAAGCGGGGTCGACCTCCAGGAAGAATGCGCCGATATGGCCCTGCTTGGTGTACAGCTCGGCGGCGAAGTTGCCGACGTGGGCAGTTTCAACTTCGCGCGGCTCGATCCGGGCGGCTTCGAGCGCGCCCAAAGTTGCCTCGCGCATCATCGCCACGAAATGTTTTCCTTCTTTCGACCAGTTGCGGGAAAAGTCGGTTTGCGCTCCTCCCAACACGTACACCGGTGCTGGTTTCGTCATCGCACGCTCCTTTCGGTCGTCGAATTAAATTATCCAACAAAGGTCCGGCCGTATTCGAGTATACCGCCCGGGAACATTTTGCTGCCGCGCGACGCAGCCAGCTCGACGGCCGCGGGAACCGTCAACTTCAGCTTTTGCAGCATCGCCACCGTCTCTTTCGCGCCGAGCAAATCGACGATCGCCGTCGGCGGGGCCCAGTTGAAGCCGTATGACATGATCGTGTCCACGTCGGCCGTGCTCGCGGCCACTTCGCCGACCCGGTTCAACGCGTAGCTGACGTAGCCGAGCACAACCCGCCGGCATATGTCGGCATCCGCGCCCTTGGCTTCGGCCAGCACCTTCAACGCCTCGGCGTAACGGCCCACGTGATGCAACCGCTTCATCTTTTCGACGAATTCGATCGGCGCGGGTTTCTGGTAGCTCTCGTGCCCTCCGGTTTTCGGATCGAGCACGAAGACCTGCTTGCCCGCGCGCCGGTAGAAGCCGCCGCGCTCGGGCGTCTTGTCACCCAGGCATCCCTTGTGAAGCGCGGCATTCATGTACGCCGGCATCGCGAAGGACTCGTGCGCCTCGTCCTCGCAGTTGGCATGGACGTTGTTCACGATCGCCTTGTGCACGTCCCATCCGACCAGATCGATCGTCGCCAGCGGCGCCATCGCGCGCCCGGTATGCGGCCCGATCAAATAATCCACAAACGCCACGCCGTGTTCGGCGGCCAGTTGCGCCGTTTCGTTCAGCACCTTGAAGCCGACCCGATTGCCGACGAACGCGGGCATGTCTTTGGTGACGATCACCTTGCGCCCCAGCCGCTTCGTCAGCATCGCGATCACGCTCTTTACCACCGCCGGATCGGTGTCCGGTCCGGGGATGACCTCGGCGCCGACGATCACCTGCGGCGGATTGAACAGATGGATGCCGAGGAAATTGCGGCGAAACGAATCGCTCCGTCCGCGCGCCATCTCCCCGACCGACAGTCCCGACGAACCCGACGCCACGATCGTGTCGGGGCGCCGGCTGTTGTCGATCAGCTCGAAAAATTGCCGCTTGAGCGGCAGATCTTCGGCCAGCGACTCGAACACAATCGCCGCCCCGCCAACTTCGCGCTCGAGGTCGGCGTCGTACGCGCCCACCGAGAGCCGCTCCGCGATCGCTTCCGCACGCGCATAATTCTGCGCGTCTGCGAACCCGTCGGCGGCCTTCTCGCACGACCGCGCCAGCAGCGTGACCTTGTATTCTCCCCCCGCGAATACGCATCCCGCGCCCGCGCCCATGGTGCCGTTGGCGCCGATTATTACGACCTTGTTGTTATCGGCCAAGCAGATCTCCGGTCCTGGTAAAATTATGCCTTCGTCAAGCGGCGCCCACGGCGCCGAACTTTAATGCGCGCGCGATCATCCAGGCGCCCGCGCCGCGAAGCGCGAGTGCTCAAAGCGGTGTTGGGTCTCATCGAGGCTGCTGTTGTGGCGACGCACCGTCGCAGCCGCGGGCCGCAGCAGATGTTAGCCGAGGGCGGCCATCTCTGCCAAGACAGCGTGCCCCGGCGCGCCGGGCGCGTCCGATGCGCCGCGAAAAAATCCGCGGCTCAAGGCTCATGCCATGCCCGCCCGCCCGTGCCGATCAACTCGTCGGCCGCATTCGGCCCCCAGCTTCCCGCCGGATACTCGGCCATCGGCACGCGCTCGCGGTCGCTCCACGAATCCAGGATTCCCTGCACGAACTCCCATGACTTCTCGACGAACTGCGCGCTCGGGAACAGCGTATGGTCCCCGTCCATCACGTCCAGTAGCAGCCGTTCGTACCCGTCGGGCGAGGCGCCGTCGCCGAACGCAGTCTTGTAGCTGAGATTCATGTGCACCGGCTGCAGCACCAGGTCCAGCCCCGGCCGCTTGGTCATCACGTCGAACGAGAAACCCTCGTCCGGCTGAATCCGAATCGTCAGCGCGTTGGCGGGAATCACCGACTCGCGATTGAACAGAATCTGCGGCACGTCCTTGAACTGCACGTAGATCGAGCTCGCCCGCCGCTTCATCCGCTTGCCGGTCCGGATGAAAAATGGCACCCCGGACCATCGCCAGTTGTCGATATATGTCTTCAGCGCGACGAACGTCTCCGCGTGCGAATTGTCGGGCACCCCCGATTCATCCATGTAACCCGCCACCGGCTTGCCGTCGGCGTCGATTCCCGCGCCGTACCGTGCCCGCACCGTACAGGCCCGCGCATGCTCCGGCGTGATCGGACGGATCGTGCGCAACACGTTGAGCTTCGCGTCCATGATCGCCGCCGCGTCCAGCGACACCGGCGCCTCCATCGTCAGCAGCGAAAGCGTTTGCAGGATGTGGTTCTGCACCATGTCGCGCAGCGCGCCGGCGCAATCGTAAAACGCCGCCCGCGTGCCCACTCCTTCGGCCTCCGCCACGGTGATTTGCACGTGATCGACGTTGCGGGCGCCCCACAGCCGCTCGAAAATATTATTCGAGAAGCGCAGCACCAGCAGGTTCTGCACGGTTTCCTTGCCGAGGTAGTGA
Source organism: Binataceae bacterium (SeqCode) (assembly GCA_963722605.1). Classification (GTDB taxonomy): domain Bacteria; phylum Desulfobacterota; class Binatia; order Binatales; family Binataceae; genus Binatus. The sequence goes on from CAVRNO010000003.1 coordinate 589,528, forward strand.
TCGATCCGGAAAACCTGCGACTCGTCCAGATGCTTCTCCAGCACCCGGTTGATTTCGAGCGCGCTCGGCAGGTCGTGCCCGATTGGTTTTTCGACCACCACCCGCGAGAAATTCAGCGCGTGCGGCCCGTTGATCAGGCCGGCCTGCGCCAGCCGCTCAACCGACTCGCCAATCGCTTCGGGAGGAACCGCCAGGTAGTAAACCCGATTGGGCGGGAGCCCGCGCGCCTGTTCGATAGCTTCAAGCTTCACTTTAAGTTTTGCGAAGCCGTCGGGACGGTCGAGCCCGGACAGATAGTCGAGCCCGCCGGCGAACGCCCCCCAGCAGCCCTCATCGACGTTCAGCCGCGAGAACCGGGCGGTCCAATCGTGTGCACCGTTGCGAAACTCGTCGAGCGACATTTCGCGCCGCGCAAATCCCAGCACCGCGCTTTTCGCCGGCATCATCCCCTGGCCGCATGCCGCCAGGTTGTACAGCGACGGAATCAGCTTGCGCTTGGCCAGATCGCCCGACGCGCCGAAGATTACCACGGTGCACGGCGGCGCCGGTTGCGCTCGCTGCATGGTCAGTAGATTGTCCATCTCGCGTGCTTCCTTATGCGATTATGCGGCGTGCGCCGATACTGGTAACGCAAACCGATCACTGATAATTGTGACATGTTACCTATCTTCATGAAAAAGCCGCCCGCCCAGAGTCTCCCCGTGACTTCCAAATCCAGCCCCCGGCGCGTGTCGCTGATCGAATCGACGGCCAGCTAGATGGAGGCAGCGAAAGCGGAATCTTTATCCGAGCGCGCCTCGGAGCCGGCTCGGTTCGGCGCATGGATCCCGGTGGTTGTGTGGGGCGTTTTGATCTTTTCGCTCTCGACTTCGGCCTTTACCGCCGCCAACACCGCCGCGATCATCGACCCGATCCTGCGATGGTTTATGCCCGCGATGACCGCCGCGTCGGTTGACGTATGTCACAATCTGATTCGCAAGGCCGCGCATTTTACCGAATACGGAGTACTTTTCTGGCTGCTGGTGCGCGGTCCGATGGTGCGGCGGCCGTACCTGGCGTTGATCCTTTGCGTAGTGTACGCGCTAAGCGACGAGGGCCATCAGGCGTTCGTGGCCGGCCGCACCGCGTCGCTATATGATGTCGCACTCGACTCGAGCGGCGCGCTCTTCAGCCATTTCCTGACCACCGCAATCGCCGAAATCGCCTAGGAAGGGCTGAGCCCCTCACCCAGTAGTAAGGCCGCCCGGCGCTCTCGGGCGCGGGCAGGGGGTGACCCCTGCACCCAATGTTAAGGCCGCGCTCCGTTGTCGCGCGCGGCCGCTGCCAACGGCCAGGGCTCAGCCCTGCTCGATCGCTGAGCTGATTCGATCGACCCGTCCGAAAAACGCGCGGAGATTTTTCATCTCGGCGGGAATTTTCAGCTCGCCCGTGAACGCCAGGTAGAATAACTGGCCGTAGAGCGCGAAATCCGCAAGCCCGATCCTGCCGGTCAGAAACGGCACGCTCCCCAGTTGCTCCTCGAACGGCGCCAGGGCGGCGCGCGCGCGTTCCCAGTTGGCCGCATACTCCGCGATAGTTCGATCGACGAAACCCGCGCCGTACTTGCGCTCGCGAACCAGACGCCACAACGCGGCGCGATCCGCACCCTCCCGACTGTGCACCGCGAGTTCGTCGGCGAGCGCGACGCGATACAGCGCGTCCTCGAGCTGGTTGTCGATATAATCGGCGAGCACGAGATGCATCCCGCGCCATCCCGCGGGAAAAATCGTCGGCTCGGGATAAAGCTCCTCGAGTCGCATCGCGATTGCCGCGGAATCGACGATCGTCTCGCCGTTCTCGAGCGTGACCGCCGGCACCATTATCTGGCCCGACGCCAGCAGCAATTCCTTGCGCTCCAGGTAGTCAACCTCGACCACTTCGAACTCGACGCCCTTGAACGCCAGAATCTTGCGCACCTTGGCGCAGAACGGGCTGCCGAGAAACTGGTACAGCTTCGCTGCCATTATCGTCCTCCAAGTGCGTGGATTACGTCGTCGAGGTCAAGCCCGCAAATCGAATCGCGCACCACGTCGGCCGCCGCCAGATCGGACGGCGGCGCGCTATGGCATAGCGCGAGCACTTTCATGCCTGCGCGATGGGCCGCGACGATTCCGGCGCGCGTGTCCTCGACCACGATACATTCGCCGGCCAGGATCGGATCGCGATCCGGCATGATAGATCCAAGCCGCCCAAGCGCCGCGATAAAGCCGTCGGGCTCGGGCTTGCCGCGCGCGACGTCCTCCGCCGCGACAATATCGACAAACAACTCGCGAAGCCCGGCGCGGCGGAGAATCGCTTCGGCCTCGGCGCGAAGCGTGCCGGTCGCGATCATCAGTGGAAACCGGCGCGCAGATTCGCGCACGAACTTCTCGGCGCCCGGGTAGAGAACCTCGTGCTCAGCAACCATCGCTTGATACACCACGGTCTTGCGCGCGATCAGGCCCGCGAGATGTTGCTCGCCTGCGTCCATCCGATTCTCGCGCAGCACCATGGCGAAACAATCGTGATCGTTGAGTCCGATCAGCTGCGTGAAGTATTCGTCGCGCGGGATTTCGATTCCTTCAGGCCGCAAGACCTGGTTGAAGGCCGCGAAATGGATCGGCTCGGTATCAACCAGCGTCCCGTCGAGATCGAATATGACCGCACGAATCATGCTCGAACTATCGTTGGCATGCCCGGCTTGGGTTTTAAAGCGCGCGCCGTTCGGATCGCGGCGTCCCCTTACCCCTGCAATCAATTTACATCCGCGATGAGGCGCACGAGATTGGAGAGTTCGCCCGCGCCGAGGAAGAAATTGGCTTTGTCGCTGTCGATGCCGCCGAACGTTCTTGCGACCGCTTGCGAGACCGATGCGAGGTCGAGCGGGCGGCCGCGAAGCTCGCTTTCGAGTTCGGCGATTGCAGGCGAATTGGCGATGAAATCCCCGCTCAGCCGCGCGGCCTCGATTGTCCCGTCGGCGTTGAGCGCGATTGCCGCCTCGATCGCGCCGAGTTGCGATGCGATTCGATTCCGGAGCGTCGGCGATCCTCCCGCGACGGCCGGGTGTGTCCGGTTCGAGAGGTCGAGGCGGTTTCGATCCCCGCGACGGCGTGCCTGGGCGGATTCGATCGCGGTCAACTCGCGGCGCCGGGTCTCGCCGAGCGAACTCCGGTAGCCCGACGCGATCGCGCCGGCGATCTCCTCGAAAGAGACGTCGCGAGCAAGCTCGCGCACCACCGTGGTGGCGGACGCGGCGTCGTACATGCGGCACGAAAGCGCGCTCGCGGGGTCGATACGTTCCAAATCGTGCACGAGTTCTTCCATCCCGCGACTCTGCGCGATCGCCGCCTCGAAAAGCATCGCGCCCGACGCATCGGTCTCGAACGTGCACATCGCAATCTCGCGCTGCGCGACGGTGATCGCGTCGCGGCCTGGGTAGAAACAATCGATTCCAAGCGCGCGCAGGCCGCCCAGGATACCGCGCGCGTAGCGATTCATGATCTGCTCGGGCTTCAGTCGCGTGTCATCTTCCTTCAGCAGCGCGGTACGCGTCGGAAGAATGAGCGCGATACCGAGCCATCCATCGCCCGCGCCGACGACCCGACCACCGGTCAGACGCCGTATCACGTTGATTCCCCCGCGCTCGGGCGCTCCGTCGAATGAATGGTAGCGGCCGATCGAGATGGAGCGGCCCGGCGACGCGTAGATGAGCAGGACCGGAGGTGTCTGGCGCGTGGCGATCGCGTCGAGCAAGTGGAGCTCGAGGCCGATGAGGTCATCGGGCGCGATCGCCGGGGCGAGGATTACGTCGAGCTCGGGCATCGCAGCCCATTATAGCAGGGGCGAAATGCGGCTCGCCCGGGGTTTGACTGCGAACATAATGTCCGCATAAAGAGGACAGGGGGCTGCCGTTGCGGCCCCAGGCGTTTTTTTTTCGTTTCGATTGCTTCATTGTTTGAAAGCCGGCTAACCGGCGGCACGACAGGAGGATTTTATGAGTGAAATTACCGGAGCAGAGCTTCTGCTGCGATGTCTGGTCGGCGAGGGAGTCAAGTTCGTGTTTGGAATCCCCTGTCCGGAAGTCGACCCGCTGCTCGCCAAGTTGGAGCAGTACCAAGTGCGATTCGTACCGGTTCGGCACGAGGCCGCCGCCGTGCACATGGCAGAAGGGCTGTACAAGACGACCGGCCAGGTGGCCGCCGTCCTTGGCAACCCCGGTCCCGGCTCTGCGAATCTGCTCCCCGGCGTGATCACCGCGCGCCACGAGGGCGTTCCCGTCGTCGTCCTCACCGCGCAGCATCGCCTCGGGATCGTATATCCGTCGTCCCCCGCGACGTTCCAGGGTCAGGATCAGCTTGAAGTGTTCAAGCCGGTGGTCAAATGGAGCGGTCCGATTCTGTCATGGGACCGTATCGCGGAAGTGATGCGGATTGCCTTTCGCGAGATGTGGATCGGGAGACCGGGTCCGGTTCAAATCGAGATACCGGCGCCGGTGATGTACGCGACGGGTGACGACGCCAAGGTCCGGATGCTGGCTCCGGATCAGTACCGGGCCGCCGGGCCGCGCGCCTCGCAAGCGCAGCTCGCTGAGGCGGCGCGGATGCTTGCGGGGGCCAAACGGCCGATTGTGATCTCGGGTGCTGGAGTGGATCGCGGCGGAGCGAACGAAGCGATGCTGGCGGTAATCGAGCTGCTCAACTGTCCCGTGATCGGTACGATAGCCGGGCGGTCATCGGTGCCGATCGATCACCCGAACTTTCTCAACGGCTACGGCCCCGGCGCGGACCTCGCGCGGCGCGAGTCGGACGTGATCCTGTGCGTGGGCTCGAGGATGGGAAACCTTGACATCCCGTATGACAAGTACTGGGGCGATCCGGCCGGTCAAAAGCTCATCCAGGTGGATATCGATCAGCGCAACATGGGGGTGACGCGGCCGCTGGCGCTCGGGATCGTCTCCGACGCGAAGAGCGCGCTCGAGGGCCTGGTGGGGATGCTCAAGACGGAGAAAGCCCGGCCCAAGGGCGCAGACGGTACGCAGCGCTATCGAGAGGTTTCCCGCAAATGGTTCGACGAACAATTCGCGTCGGTCGGCGCGTGGCGCGGACCCGGAATCCATCCTGCCCAGGCGATGCAAGCGATCGGCAAGCTCTTCGGCCCCGACAGCATCTATGTGGCCGACGGCGGCAACACTTCGTTATGGGCAGCCTGGTTCTTGCCCTCGACCAAGCCGCGCTCGTACCTCAACATTCTTGAACTAGGCATGCTTGGCACGGGAATCCCCTCCGCCATCGGAGCGAAGCTCGGCAACCCGGCGCGCGAGGTGGTCTGCGTGAGCGGCGACGGAGCTGCCGGCTTCAACTTCATGGAGATGCAGTCGGCGGCGCGCGAAGGCCTGAAGGTCAGGACCATCGTGTTCGCCGAAGGTTCGTGGACGATGGAGGAGCCGAATGAACGGATGCTCTACGGAAAGACGTTCGGCACCGCGATGGGAACGGTGCGATGGGACCGGGTCGCCGAGGGCTTGGGCTGCCAGCCGTTTTACGCCGAACGCATGGAAGACGTCGAAGCGGCGCTGAAGGGCGCGAAAGCGGCGGAAGGACCCGCGGTCGTTTGCCTGAAGACCAATCGCGACGCCAACCTCGCGCTCCCGATGGAACTCGGCATTCGTTTCGCCGAGGTGTACCAGGGTCCGATGGGATGATGCGGCCAAGGATCGCGCCGAGGCCGGTACGAGTACCTCGCATCGGCGCGGCAAAATTGTAAGGCGTTTGGATAAAAGGAGAACCGGGGTAATGGATTGCGGTTGACAAAACCGGGCAATCCGAGGGCAGGAATGAAACTTTCAAATTTTCCGATCATGCTCGCGATCGTGTTTGCGCTTTCCACTCTCTCGATTGCACCGCTTTCAACGCCGGCCTGGTGCGCCGATTCATCCGCGATCGCCAAGGTGCTCGCTTCGCCGCCCGCGGCCGAGCTTGGCACGAGCACCAAGTGCGCCGTCTGTGGCATGAAGCTTTACGTGAAGAAAGACACGGCCGGCGCCCAGTACGCAGGCAAGGATTACTACTTCTGCGACACCTCGGAGCGCGACGCGTTCATCGCGAGTCCCCAGATGTACCTGCATAAAGCCGCAAAAAAATGACCGGCGCTGTTCCTTCAGCGCCGGAACTCGCTATTGAACGGGTCTATGCGAGCAATAAATCAACGTAACACGTCTTGACATAGGCCTCCACCTTCTGCCATCTTCGCCTGAATGAATCCACGAGCTTCTCAGGCTCGCCATGGTTGTCGGCAATTCGCATTTTGCCGCTGACCGCTCCGGCCTACCGAGAGGCGCGTGTCCAATTGTGAATTTTGAGCGTTGATGGGCGGATTTGGTGACAAAAAGAGAGCAAAGAAGGGGATGCGGAGTTAGGATTGGCCACCCCCATTGAAATAGTGCTCACTCCCGTCTCTGCATTCATCGTTACTGCGGCCATGATGCCGGTGGCAAAAGCGGCTGGCATCCGCTTCGGAATCGTTGCACAACCTTCGAGTGAACGCCCACACGCCAAGCCGACGGCGTTGCTGGGAGGGCTGGCCGTGATGGCGGGCTTAATAGCCGCGATCGCGTTCGTCGGTATCCTGTCAGGACTGCCGTACCACAGTCTGCCCTGGCTGGCGGGGTTTGCACTCGTGATGTGTCTCGTTGGATTGCTCGACGACATCGTCGATCTGCGGCCGCGCCGTAAACTGATATTGCAACTGGCTGCCATCTGCATCCTGGGAGGGTGGGGGCCCCAGTTCGACCTGCTTCCCTACCAGCCGCTCAACATCGCACTGACGATTTTCTGGCTGATTACCGCGACCAATGCGTTCAACCTAATTGACGGGATCGACGGCCTTGCCGCGGGAGTCGGGATTGTCGCGGCGTTGAGCATCGCGACCGTCGCCGGGTTGCATCAGCACGAAGGAACGATGGTGGTGGGGTTGGCGCTGGCCGGTGCGCTGGCGGGATTCATGGTTTTCAACTTTCCGCCTGCCTCGATTTTTATGGGTGACGCTGGCGCGCTCGCGGTCGGGCTGGTGCTGGGGGTGCTGTCGATTCAAGCCAGCCGCCATGGCGAGGGCTCTATGCCGTCGCGGCTCGCGATGCCTTTGCTGGCGCTGATGGTTCCGCTGCTCGACACGGTGACGGTGACGGTGACCAGGCTGGCGACGGGAAATCCCATATCCAAGCGCGGCCTGGACCATTCGCATCATCGGCTGGCCCGGCTTGGCATGTCCACCCACAGGGCGGCGGCCACCTTGATCGGCCTTCAGGTGATCGCGGGCGGTTGCGCGATCGCGCTGACCGTGGTTCCGGGTTACGACGCGGTGCTGCTGTTGCCGTTCATGGCGCTGTTCTTCGCGCTGGTGGCGTTGTTTCTGATGGATCGATCGTTCGACTGGGAGTCTCCGCGTCAAATCGAAGATCTGCCGGCGATCTCGCGGGTTATCCTGAGCTTCGGCTACAAGCGTCGATTCGTCGAGTTGGTTCTGGATATGGCGCTGGTGGCGGCGGCGTATTTTGGCGCGATGATGCTGCGATTCGACTTCGCGCTGAGCATCGCGCAGGTGGACCAGATGCTGACCGGCTTGCCGTGGGTTGTGATGCTGGGCTGCGGCGCGTTCCTGGTGGCGGGCGTTTATCGCGGGATATGGCGCTACACCGGAATGGCGGAGAGCGTGCGCTTTGTGCTGGCGGCGATAATCGCGGGGCTCGCCGTGAAGCTGGCGTCGGCGATTCTGCCGATCACCATTTCGCGTGCGACGGTCGTGGTCTTCATGATTTTGCTCTTCAATTTTCTGGTCGCAACTCGCTGGTCATTCCATGTTTTCCACCGGATCGGGCGCTTCCTTGCGCAATCGGCAAGGCGCCTGGTGATCGTAGGCGCCGGTGCGCGAGGCGCGGCGGCGGTTCAACACCTGCACTCGGCGTTCGGAGCGGGTGCGGAACTGCTGGGACTCCTGGACGACGACAGCTTCAAGCACGGCAAGCTAATCCACGGCTATCCGGTGCTGGGGTCGCTCGATAGCCTGGGCGCGATCATGGCGCGAACGCCGTTCGACGAAATCGTAGTTGCCCAGGAGAAGCTCTCCGCCACGCAACTGGCGGCGATCGAATCGTTCGCGGCCGGTAATGGGATAACGCTTCGCCACTTCTGGCTCGGCGTAACCGACATGAGTGAACGCAAGATTCCGGATCGCCACCTCAAGTCAGCCTGAATCGGGCGAAGCCCAAAGCTTGCGCTTTGCTCAGTGTACGCCCGCCGGCGCCTGCATCGTCGAGGGTGACGGCTCCGCTGCCGGCGTAGCCTCGCCAAGCGGGGTGGGCCGGGGTGCCGGCGTCGCGGCCGCCTCGGGCATCATCGCCACCGCTTCGTGTCCGTGTTTCATCGCCTCCAGCGGACGTCCGGCAAGGTTCGCAGTCGCCGGCGCCGGGCTTTCGACGATCACCTCCGCCACTCCTTCGCTTTCGAACGCGCGCCGCACGTCCAGCGGCGCCGGCTCGACCACCGGACCGAGATTGAGGTCCAAGGTGTCGACCCGAATCTTGTCGGCCAGAATGACTCCGCGCTCGGCGCGAAGATCGTAAAGGCCCGGCGGCAGATCCGCGGTGAACGTGCCGTCGGACTTGGTCGGCGCGATGTAGATATCGCTGGTGACGCGGTTCTCGTAATGAAGCCAGCGTCGCTCCGCCCGTCTGCCGTCCTGGTAGGTCATCAAGCCGGTTACGTTGGCCGCGCCCGCAATTCGCACTCCGGCAGCCAGACCCGCGCCGATTGCAACCGATAGAGCTATCGGCGCGAAACGAAGCTTGCGGCCCGACCCGCGATTGGAAATGTTCTTCACAACGACTCCATGGCAAGATGTGACTTGTGCCGGGTGGATTCTAGCCGCCGCCGGCGTTTCCATCAAATCCCGCATCCGGCGAAAAAGCTCGGGCCGCGCGCGCGTCGCCCCGAAGGAGAGCTTCGCATAACCGGATCGAGCCCTTCTTTCCACTCCCTGTTAGGGCGAGGATGAAGGTGAGGGCCCTTATAAACCGCGCGCCCGCGGTACTGGCCGCGCCCGCCAACGGCGGGCGGCCTTAACACAGGGTGCAGGGGTCAGCCCCTGCGGTGCAGGGCTCAGCCCTGCCTGCTACGCGCTTTTCTTGACCTTGCCGCTGCGGATACATCGCGTGCACGCCAGGACCCGGCGCACGTTGCCGTTAATCTCGGCGCGCACTTCCTGCAGGTTGGGATTCCAGCGCCGCTTGGTCTTGTTGTTGGCGTGGCTGACGTTGTTGCCGACCGACGGCTGCTTCTTGCAGTATGCGCAATGTCTCATGAGTCTTCCGTTCGAACCTGGTTAATCCTGCTAGGGTAGCCCGACGTGCGGCCGCGTGAAAGAGGGTGAATAGCTCGCCTTCAGGATCGCCCCGCCCGCCGCCTCTCCCGTCAGCACCGCGCCCGCGTCGCATCCGCACTTGAGGCTCATCAGCCAAGCGCTGCGCGAAAGCGCCCCCGCATAGCTGTCGAGCTTTTCCTTGAGCCCCTGCGGCGCGTCCTTGTCCTCGACCGTCACGTCCCTGGCGGTGACGATTACTTCACCCGGGAGCGAGCCGGTTTGCTCGCTGAACAGTTGCTTGATCATCGCAACGAACGCGGCATGATCGAGCGCGGGCACGTCGCTCCTTAAAACGCCGTCGTAAATCGATTCGGCCCGGTGATCGGGCGCGCCCGCAAGCACCCGCGCAATCGAATCTGCCCGCCCGCTCTCGGCCGCCGGCGCCTTCTCGTAGTCGGCCAGCATTACCCGCGCCGCGCCGGCGTTGCCGCCCGCCATCGCTCCCAGCGTCCGTCCCAGCAGCGCGTTGGCCGCGCTGCGCCGCAACTGGCCCTGCGCGTTCGCAATCATCCGCTGAACTTCGGGGTTGTTGATTCCCGCCGACTTGAAGACCAGCATCGCGTCCTCGCCGTCGCCGCGATCGAGCAGATTTCGCGCCGTGTCGAGCGCATTGAGCGGGCCCGTGTCGCGAATGGGCGCGGTCTGCAAATAGAGCTTGGTCGCCGCCACCAGCTTCGCCTCGACCCGCGTCTGCACCGCCTCGAACGCCTGCCATTGATCGCTCGAGATCAGTTTCTTGCCGGTCGCGCGCTCGGCGAACAACTGCGCCGGCATCGCCAGAATAGCCGCGGCGCCGCCTATCACCGGCTCGCTGTCGGTGAAGGTGAAGCGATGGCGGTCCTCGGCCAGGGTGGAAAGATTCAGCGTCCAGATTTCGTAAGCGCCGGTGAATCGCGCTTCGCTCGAGTCGCGCTGCGATTGAAAGGACTCGGGCGGCAGGCTTACCACCATCACCGCGTCGATCCGATCGTCCGCCTCGCCTGCGACGAATCGCTTGACGCAGGCGTCGATCCCGCCCGGCGGCTGAATCGGCACCACCTTCACGTTCGGCAGCGCGCTGACTACGCTGTCGACGTCGGCCTCGGTCTGAGGCGAGATCGGTCCCATCACGCCGACCCCGATCCTGATCGGCGCCGCAATCGCGCCAGCGGCGGATGCGGCCACAATGATTGCCGCACCGAGCAGCATTGCCGTAATTTTTCTCATCGCTAGAGTGCTCCGGCGAGTTCGCCGGGCCGAGAGCTTTTCAAAACCCTCCCCGATCTTCAACCCGTGCCCGCCATCCCGCGGTTTTGACCCCGAATCGCCGAGTTGCTTGAGTATCCGGTCCGAAAGCTACAATGTCTAGTCAGGTTGCGCCCGAGTTTTCGTCGAACCGGCTCCGGCGCCGCGGACCCCGATGCCCGACCACATAGTTCACATATTGCCCGAGCAGGTCGCCAGCCAGATTGCGGCGGGCGAGGTAGTCGAGCGGCCGGCCTCCGCGGTCAAGGAGCTGATCGAGAACTCGCTCGACGCCGGCGCTCGCTCGGTCAGCGTTGAAATCCTGGGCGGCGGCTCGGCGCTGATCGCCGTCGCCGACGACGGCTGCGGCATGTCCCGCGCCGACGCGATCCTTTCGCTCCGGCGCCATGCAACTTCAAAGATTCGCAGCGCCGCCGACTTGACCGCGATTGCCACCCTCGGGTTCCGCGGCGAGGCGCTCGCCTCGATCGCCAGCGTGTCGCATCTTCGGATGCAAACGCGGCGCGCCGCCGACGAACACGGCGTCGAGCTCGCCGCCGAGGCCGGCAATATCGAGGATACGCGGACCTGCGCGATGGCGGCGGGGACCCGAATCGAAGTCCGCCGGCTGTTCTTCAACACTCCGGCGCGGCTCAAGTTCTTGAAGACGCTGGCGACCGAGCAGGGCGCCATCGCCGACGCCTTTCAGCGCATCGCGCTCGCAAGCCATCAGGTCGCGTTTCGCCTGACCGCCGACGGCCGCACCATCTTCGATTTGCCGCGCGCCAACTCGGCGCTCGAGCGACTGCGCCAGGTGTTCGGCCCCAGGATCGCGTCCCGGATGCTTGCGTTCGGCCTCGATCGCCCCGGGATTCGCGCGCAAGGACTTGCGGCCACCAGCCAGGAGTCCTTCGCCACCGGCAGGATGATCTTCACCTTCGTCAACGGCCGCTCGGTTCGCGATCGAATGTTGATTCGCGCAATCGAGCAAGCCTACCAGACGCTGATCCCGCGCGGCCGCCATCCGGCGGCGTTGCTGTTCGTCGATTTGCGGCACGAAGATGTTGACGTGAACGTGCATCCGATGAAGACCGAGGTGCGATTTCGCAACGCCGGCGCGGTTTTCGACATCGTCTATCACGCGCTTCGCGACCGGCTCGCGGATCAGACGGACAATGCGCCCGTCGCAGCTTCGGTTGACGCGCCCGCGGCTGGCGCCCAGGCGCCGCCGCCATCCAGCGATGACGCCGCAATGGGACTCGTCGCGGCGGCGTCAGCCGGCGCGGATGCTCGTGCGGGCCGATCGGCCGGCGCGCCAGGCGATTCGGCTCCGAATCCGCGCGCCGACGCTCCGCTGCGGCTCGTGCCCGATGCGCCCACTGAGAAAGTGTTTCAGCGCCCGCTCAGCCTCGCCTACGATCGCGACGCGCGCGGCGGCGGCGCGGCGATGGCGGCGCATGCCCCGGCGCCGATCCCGATGTACTCGAGACTCAGGGTGCTCGGACAAATCTTCGCCGGGTACATCGCGCTCGAGACCGAGGAGGGGTTGCTCTTGATCGATCAGCACGCGGCGCACGAGCGGGTTACCTTCGAGAAGCTGCGCCGCGAACTCCGCGACGGCGGGATTCGCACGCAGGCGATGCTCGCGCCGGTGTCGGTCGAGCTGAGTCCCGCGCGCGCGTCGCAGGTCCGTGGCGCGTTAAGCGAGCTTCGTGCGATGGGGTTCGAGGTCGAGCCGTTCGGGCCGACGACCCTGCTGCTCAAAGGTGCGCCGGCGGTGTTCGGGCCCGAAGGCGGCGCCAAATTGCTCACCGACATGATTGAGAGCATGGGCGAAACCGGCTTTCGCGGCGGCGCCGACGCCGCGTTCGAGAATTGGCTCAAGCAACTCGCGTGTCACGGCTCGATTCGAGTCGGGCGAGTGCTCGAGCTGGCGGAAATCCATTCGCTGCTCGCCGAGCTCGATCGCACCGAGTTCAAGACCAACTGCCCGCACGGACGCCCGGTGCATATTCAGTTCGGACGCGGGCAAATCGAACGAATGTTTCGCCGATGAGCGGTTTGCCCCAGACAGCCGCGGCGCCGGCGCATCCGGCGCGGATCGCGGTCGGCTTTATCGTCGGGCCGACCGGAGCCGGCAAGTCCGCGCTGGCGATGGCGGTGGCGGAGCGCGCCAACTGCGAGATAGTCAACGCCGACTCGCGGCAGTTTTATCGCGGGATGGACCTCGGCACGGCGAAACCGTCGGCCGAGGACCGCCGCCGCGTGCCGCATCATCTTATAGACGTGCGCAGTCCCGGCGATTCGCTCGACGTGGCGGAGTTCGCCGAGCTTGCGCGTGCGGCTATCGCGGAGATCGCGGCACGCGGGCGAAATCCACTGGTGGTCGGCGGCAGCGGGCTTTATTTGCGCGTGATCCTCGGCGGCATCTTTCGCGGGCCGGCCGCGTCGGCGGAAATCCGGGACCGACTGGCGAAAATCGCGGCCGAGCGCGGCGTCGCGCATCTCCATCGGCAGTTGCGCGAGATCGATCCCGAGGCGGCGAATCGAATCGGGGTCAACGATCTGTACCGAATCGTACGCGCGATCGAAGTCTTTGAATTAACCGGCGAAAATATTTCGGCGCATCAGCGCCGCCATCGCTTCGCCGACAATGGCTACGACACTTTGACCGTGGGAGTCGAAGTCGAACGCGGCAAGCTCTACGATGCGATCGACCGGCGCTTCGATGCGATGATGGCGGCCGGGCTGGTCGAGGAAGTCCGCGCGCTGGCCGACGCGGGATACTCGCCGGAAAAGCCCCCGCTGAGTACGATTGGCTATAAGCAGATCGCGGCTCATCTGCGCGGCGAGATCGCGCTGGCCGACGCGGTGGCGCTGGCCAAGCAGGAATCGCGCCGCCTGGCCAAGCGCCAAATCACCTGGTTTCGCCGCGAGCCGCAGATCGCGTGGCTTGACCCCGAGCGCGGCGCTCAGGATGCTCTTGCGTTGTTCGAGAAATTCTTTTCCTGCCGGCGGGCAGGTGTGAATTAGATTGAAGGGCAATTCGAATCGAGATAAGACGCGCGGCGTGAAAAGTCGCGCAGTTGATATCGCGACCGCCGAGGCGCCGGCGCCGCAAGCGCCGACCGCGATCGAGCGGGTCCGCCTGGCGCGCCATCCCAATCGCCCGCAGACCCTCGATTACATCGACTTGCTGATGCGCGACTTTATCGAGCTGCATGGTGACCGGCGCTTCGGCGACGACGGTGCGATCGTGGCCGGGCTCGCTTATTTCGGACGCCACCCGGTCGCCGTCGTGGGTCATCAGCGGGGCCGCTCGACCACCGAAAGAATCAAGCGCAATTTCGGCAAGCCGCTGCCCGAGGGCTATCGCAAGGCGGCGCGCGTTTATGAGCTGGCGGAGCGATTCGGCCTCCCGATAATCACGATGATCGACACGCAGGGCGCTGAGTCCGGAGTTGGCGCGGAGGAGCGCGGACAGATGGAGGCGATCGCGCGCAACCTCGAGCTGATGGCGCGGCTGACCGTGCCCACCATCGCGTGCGTGATCGGCGAGGGCGGCTCGGGCGGCGCGCTCGCGCTCGGAGTGGCCAACGCGGTGCTGATGCAGGAGAACGCGTGCTACTCGGTGATCACGCCGGAAGGATGCGCGGCGATTTTGTGGCGTGCGGGGGGCGAAGAGAATGTTGCGGCGGCGGCCGCGGCGTTGAGGTTGTCGGCGCCCGATTTGATGGAGCTCGGATTGATCGACGAGATCGTGCCCGAGCCCGCCGGCGGAGCGCATACCGCGCCCGCCGAAGCCGCCCATCTGATCGGCGCCGCGCTCGCGCGCCATCTGGAGCGGCTGCTCAAGCTCAAGCCGCCCGAGTTGCGCCGGGCCCGCGAGCGCAAGTTCGCCGCGATGGGATCGCGCTATCTCACCCGCGGCCGCGTCGATAACGATCGGCAGGGGTGACCCCTGCACCCAGTGTTAAAGCCGCGCTCCGTTGTCGCGCGCGGCCACTGCCGCGGCGCGCGGTTTCTTAATACTGGCCAGCCGTGCAAGGCCAGGGGTCAGCCCTGCCTGCCGCGTTGAAAAGGGGCGGGCGATAAGGTAGCCATTCTGGTCCGATGTCATCGCGAACGAGCATCAAGCCGGGTGCGGCGCCAGTCGCCGCCGAGCGGCCGTCGATCGAGACTTTGCGCGCGCGGATGGACGAGATAAATCTCAAAATCCTGCGGCTGGTGTCGTTGCGCGCAAACATCGCGATGGAGATCGGGCGGCTCAAGCACAGCAACGGCGGCGCGGTTTATCAGCCGGCGCGCGAGCGCGCGATTATCGAAAAGATGATCGCCGAAAACCCGGGGCCGCTCTCCGACGAGCAGCTCAAGCGGATTTATGTCGAGATAATTTCCGCCTGCCGCGCGCTCGAGCACGAGCCGCGAGTGGCGTTTCTCGGCCCCGAGCATACCTACTCGCACGAGGCGGTGCGGATGCGGTTCGGATCGAGCGTCAAGCTGATGCCGCTGGAGTCGTTCGCGGCGGTGTTCCAGGCGATTGAGAATGGACGCGCGGATTTCGGCGTGGTGCCGGTGGAGAACTCGACCGAAGGATCGGTGACGCTGACGCTCGATCTGCTGATCGACACGGCGCTGGTGATAATCGGCGAAGTGCTGCTGCCGATTCGCCATTCGCTGATGTCGCTCAGCGCCGACGCGGGCGCGGTCAAGCGGATCGTGTCTCATCAGCAAAGCCTGGCGCAATGCCGCGGCTTTCTGAGCGCGAACTTTCCCAATTGCGACACCGAAGCGGTGGCGTCCAACGCGATTGCGGCAAAGCTCGCGGCGGCGGATTCGTCGATCGCGGCGATCGCGTCGGCGGCCGCCGGCGAGGCGTACGGGCTCAAGCCGATCGCGTCCAACGTGCAGGACGTCGCGAGCAACACCACGCGCTTCATCGTGCTCGGCACCCGGCCGGTCGAGCGCTCGGGGCCGTCGCGGGCGGAGAAGACCACGCTGCTGTTCGCGGTTGCGGACCGGGTGGGCACGCTCAACCAGGCGCTGAACCTGTTTGCGCGCAACGCGATCAATATATCGAAGATCGAATCGCGTCCGCTGCGGGCGCGGCCGTGGGAGTACCTGTTCTTCGTTGACGTTATCGGCCATCGCGACGACCCCAAGCTGGCGCGCGCGCTCAAGGCGCTCGGGCGCAAGGCCCTATTCTTGAAGGTCTTAGGATCGTATCCTGAAGGCAGGGCGGCCGCTGCCTGAACCGGGCATCGGGGAAAGCGTTTTCACCTTTTCACTTTTTCACTTTTCAATCTTTTTTGAACGGCCGCTCACCAACTTTGATCAAAGCTCAAGATCTCGTACATCCATCGGTCGCGGCGCTGGCGCCTTACGAGCCGGGCAAGCCGATCGAGGAGCTGCAACGCGAACTCGGAATCGCCGATCCGGTCAAGCTGGCGTCCAACGAGAATCCGCTGGGGCCGTCGCCCCGCGCGATCGCGGCGATCAAGGCCGCGCTGCCGGAGCTGAATCGCTATCCCGACGGCGCCAGCTACGAGCTGCGGCGCAAAATCGCCGCCTATCACAAGCTCGGAATCGAGCGGGTATTCACCGCGTCGGGTTCGGTCGAGGTGCTGTACCTGCTCGCGTTCCTTTATCTGCGCCCCGGGCGCAACGCGGTTTACTCGGAGCATTCGTTCGCCATTTATCCGCTGGCGATTGCGGCCGCCGGCGGCGCCCATCGCGTGGCCAAAACCATCGACGGATTCTCGCATGACCTCGACGCGATCGCGGCGGCGATCGACGCCGACACGCGAATAGTTTTTCTCGCCAATCCGAACAATCCGACCGGGACGATTTACCGGCGCGCGGAGTGGAAGCGGTTTTTGGAGCGGGTGCCCGAAAACGTGGTGATCGTCGCCGACGAGGCGTACTTCGAATTCGTGCGCGACCCGGATTTTCCCGACTCGCTCGAGGCGCATGACGATCGCCGGCTGATAATCACGCTCAGGACCTTCTCCAAAATATTCGGGCTGGCGGGAATCCGGGTCGGATACGCGGTGGCGCGGCCCGACATGATCCAGATGCTGAATAACGTGCGCCAGCCCTTCAACGTCACCTCGCTCGCGCAGGTAGCGGCGATCGCAGGGATGGACGACCGGGCGCATATCGCCAGAACCCTGCAAGTCAACGCCGAGGGGATGGATTACCTCGAGGGCGAGTTGCGCCGGCTCAAGCTTCCGTTTGTGCCCAGTCACGCGAATTTTGTCCTGGTCGAGGTGGGAGACGGGCGCGCGGTTTACGAGCGTCTGCTGCGCAAGGGCGTAATCGTCCGCCCGATGAACGGTTACGGCTATCCGCGCCACCTGCGAATCAGCGTCGGGCTGCCGGAGGAAAATCGCCGCCTGATCGCGGCGCTCGGCGAGGTGGCGGGCGGGCAGTCGTGAACGGGATTCGGAACATAGATTGGATTGCGCGAGCGGCGATCGCTGCGATGTTTGCGCTCGCGCTATGGGCGTGGCCGTCGGCGCCGGCCGCGGTTCCGATCCACTGGAACGTCGCCGGACAGATCAACGGCTATGGGTCGAAATTAATGGGGCTCGGGTTGCTGCCCGCGGTCGCGCTCGCGGGGTACGCGCTAATCGGGCTGACGGCGGTCGTCCGGCCCGAGCAAATCGACGGCCGGGTCAGAAGTGCGCTGTCGTGGTTCAGGCTCGGATACGTGCTCATGATGGCCGGAGTGTTCGGCGTGGTTGTCGCCGCGGCCCGCGGGTCCAATGTCAACATGAATTACGTCGTCATGCCGCTGCTCGCAGTTATGATGATCACAGCCGCCAACCTGCTGGTGCAATTGAGTCGGTACAAATCGGCGAAGTCCGCGCCGCCGGGCGGCGGAGTCCAGGCGTAATGGCCCAGCTATTTCAGCAAATGACCGTATGCGGAGTGGGCCTGATCGGAGGCTCGCTCGCGCTTATCGCGCGGCGCCATGGGCTGGTGGGCAAGGTCGTGGGCCTCGGACGCACCCAGGCCAACCTGGACGTGGCGGTCGCGCGCGGGATGATCGACGTGGCCGAGCGGGACCCGGCCGCCGCGGCGCGCGGCGCCGACCTGATCGTGCTGGCGGTGCCGATACTGACGATGCGATCGCGGCTTGAAAAAATGATCGAGCACGCGGCGCCGGACGCGGTGGTGACCGACGTCGGCAGCGTCAAGGGCTACGTCGTGCGCGAGCTGGAGCCGCTGATAACGGGAAACCGATCGCTTGTCGCGGCGCATCCGGTGGCCGGCAAGGAAACCACCGGCGCGGTCGCCGCCGATCCCGGGCTGTTCCGGGACCGGCGCGTGATAATCACGCCGTCGGCCAAAAGCACGCCCGCGGCGATCGGCAAAATCGAGCAACTGTGGGACGAGACCGGTGCGTGCGTCGAGATGATGGACCCCCGGACCCACGACGAAATCCTCGCGCGCTCCAGTCATCTGCCGCAGATAGTATCGAGCGTGCTCGCGGCCGCGCTTAAGGGCGAGAAGGTCGGGGACAAGCTCGCGGCGGAATACGGCGCCGGCGGACTGCGCGACACTACCCGGCTGGCGGGGTCGTCGTGGGAGATGTGGCGCGACATTTTTGTGACCAATCGCGAGGCGATCGCCGCCGCGCTGAAACTCTACGGCCGGACCTTTGCGGAGTTTGCCCGCCTGGCCGAGGCCGGCGACATGCAGGCACTCGAGAAAATTTTCAATCGCGGCCGGGCGATGCGGGAAGAGATCAGATGAATCCAAGGCGGCCGATAGTCGCGATCGACGGCCCGGTCGGTGCGGGAAAATCCGTCGTGGCGCGGGCGCTCGCGCGCGAGCTTGGCTTCTCGTACCTGAACACGGGCGCGATGTACCGCGCGGCCGCGTTGGCGGCGCGCGCGGCGGGAATCGGCCCCGACGACGCCAACGTGGAAGCGAGGCTTTCGCGGGTGCTGGCCGGGATAAAGATCAAGTTCGACGGCGAGAAGATAATGCTCAACGATCGGGACGTGAGCGCCTCGGTCGGCGAGCCGGAAATCGGCGACCTGGCGTCGCGCTTCTCCGCGATTGGCGTGGTCCGCGCGCGGATGCGCGAGTTGCAGCGGGCGGCGGGCGCGGACGGCGCAGTGGTGATGGAAGGACGCGATATCGGCACCGCGATTTTTCCCGACGCCGAGTTCAAGTTCTTTCTCGACGCCGGCGTTAAGACCCGCGCGCGCCGCAGATTTGAAGAACTCAAGCGCAAGGGCGCCTCGATCACCGAGGATGAAGTCCTCGAACAGCTGATCGAGCGCGACCGCCGTGACAGCGGACGCGAGCTGGCGCCGCTCAAGCGCGCCGATGATGCGATGGCGATCGATTCGACTAATCTTTCGATCGAAGCGGTGGTCGCCGCGATGAAAGCGCAGATCGATGCTCGAATCAACGCCGCCAAGGACTTGAAACGAGCGTAGCCCGGTTGTAAGGATTGCACAGCCCCGAAGTCCCGGAAGGTCCCACTAAATGGAGAAAGCGTTGCCTGAACAGATGAGCGGAGGAGAAAATGACTTTGAGTCGCTGATGGAAGAGAGTTTGAAGGCTCCCCGTCCCGGCGACGTGCTGGTCGGAAGAGTCCTTCTGATCACACGCGACAGCGTCATCGTCGACATCAACTACAAGTGCGAGGGGCAGGTCCCGCTCGCCGAATTCCTTGACCATGAGGGCCATCCCGCGGTCAAGGAGGGCGACGAGGTTGACGTGTACTTCGAAGGCACCGAGACCGAAAACGGCACGGTGATGCTTTCGCACGCGAAGGCCGAGAAGTTCAAAGTCTGGCGCGAACTCGACAAGGCGTTTCAGGCGGAGACCCCGGTCGAAGGCGTGGTGCTGGGCAAAGTCAAAGGCGGGCTCAAAGTCGATATCGGGGTGCCGGCGTTCCTGCCGGGATCGCACGTCGATATTCGTCCGGCGCGCAATCTGGACAGGTACGTGGGACAGCGCGGCCGCTTCCGAATCCTGAAGTTCAATCGCGCGCGCGGCAACGTGGTCGTCTCGCGCCGCAGCGTGCTCGAGCGCGAGCGCGCATCGCTCAAGGAACAGACGCTCAAGGTGCTCGAAGAGGGCGTGATCCTCGAAGGCACCGTGAAGAATATTACCGACTACGGCGCGTTCATCGATCTCGGCGGAATCGACGGCCTGCTGCATATCACCGACATGGCCTGGGGCCGATTGCAGCATCCGTCGGAAGTCTTGAAGGTCGGCGACAAAGTCAAGGTCGTGGTGCTGAAATACGACGCCGAGCGCGAGCGCGTGTCGCTCGGAATGAAGCAGATCATGCCCGACCCGTGGACCAAGGTGGCGGAAGCGTATCCGCCGGGCACGCGAATCAAGGGCAAAGTGGTCAGCGTGACCGACTACGGCGCGTTCGTCGAGATCGAAAAGGGCGTCGAAGGATTGATCCACGTTTCCGAGATGAGCTGGAGCAAGCGCGCGGTTCATCCGTCCAAGGTGGTGAATCCCGGCGACCTGGTCGAAGTGCAGGTGCTCGGGGTTGACGAGGCGAATCGAAGAATCTCGCTCGGGCTCAAGCAGACCGAGGCCAATCCCTGGGAAGAGCTCGGCCACAAGCATCCGATCGGCAGCCAGGTGAAGGGCAAGGTCAAGTCGATCACCGACTTCGGCGTGTTCGTGGAGATCGAGCCGGGGATCGACGGGCTGGTGCACATTTCGGACCTGTCGTGGACCAAGAAGATTCGCCATCCGAGCGAAGTCTGCAAGAAGGGCGACGAGCTGGAGGCGACCGTGCTCGGAATCGACGTCGAGAACGAGCGGGTGAGCCTGGGCGTAAAGCAACTGTCGGCCGACCCGTGGGATACGGTGGCGGAGCGTTACCCTTTGAACACCCGGATTCATGGCAAGGTCAGCTCGGTGGCGGACTTCGGCGTGTTCGTGGAGATCGAGGAAGGAATCGAAGGGCTGATCCATATCTCGCAGCTCAGCAACGAGCGGGTGGACAAGCCGTCCTCCCTGTACAAGGTCGATGACGAGCTCGAGGCGCTGGTGGTGCAGGTTGACCCCAAGGAGCGCCGGATCGGACTGTCGATCAAGGCGCTCAAGCAGCACGAAGAGCGCGAGGAAATGCAGGCCTATCTCAAGCGCGAGCATGAGGCGGCGCGCTTCTCGATGGAAGACATCCTGAACGAAGAGCTCAAGCTCGATCGCGACGAGGGCGATCGCCGCGCGGCGCGCGGCGGCAAGCCCAGCTAGGCGCGGGGAGATCTGCTTCGATCAAAGCGGGGCGCGGACGGCGACGAGATCGATGACCAAGCGGGAACTCATCGAGGAACTACTGGCGCGCCGCCGGGGGTTTACCCATCGCGAGTCGGAGACGATCGTCAATGCGATGTTCGACGCGATGGCCAACTCGCTGGCCGGCGGCGAGCGGATCGAAATCCGCGGCTTCGGCAGTTTCGCGGTGAAGGGGCGCCGCGCGCGCCAGGGCCGCAATCCCAAGACCGGCCAGTTGGTCAAAGTCGACGCCAAGCGGATTCCGTTCTTCCGGGCGGGCAAGGAACTCCGAATCGAAGTTAATGGCGCCGAAGAAGCGGGTCATTAGGCGGCGCGGCGCGGCGGCGGCCTCCGCCGCAGGGCTGAGGCTGTGGGCGCCGTGGCGCTACGAGTATCTGCGCAGCATCGGCTCCCTCTCCAAGTCGTGCATTTTCTGCTTCGGCAGGCTGTCCGAGGCCGACCGCCGAGCACGCCTGATCCTGTTCGAGAATCGCGACCTGCTCGTGATGCTCAACAAATATCCCTACAACAACGGACA
This sequence comes from Binataceae bacterium (SeqCode), assembly GCA_963722605.1. Taxonomy (GTDB): domain Bacteria; phylum Desulfobacterota; class Binatia; order Binatales; family Binataceae; genus Binatus. The sequence continues at coordinate 610,991 of CAVRNO010000003.1, forward strand.
CGTCCTGGTCGCGCCGCGCAGCCACGTCGCGTCGCTGGAGTTGCTCGGGCGGGGCAATCGCGCGGCGCTCGGCGACGCGATTGCGGCGTCGATAAAGGCGCTGCGCGCGACTCTGCAACCGGCGGCATTTAACGTCGGCGCCAACCTCGGCAGCGCCGCGGGCGCCGGATTGGCCGATCACATGCACTGGCACGTCGTGCCGCGCTGGGCCGGCGACAACAATTTCATGCCGGCGCTTGCCTCAACCCGTGTGCTGTCACAGAGTTTAGAGGACAGTTTTGGACAATTGCGCCCGATCTTCAAAAATCTCGGCGCTGAATTATCTTAAGATCGAGCTGCGGTATTCGCGATGAATGAAGGATGGCTAAAAATCCGGACGCTCGGCGAACTCAAGAGCGCGGGCTACCAGAGCATGCCGGTGCGGATGGAGATGCGCAAGAATTTGCTCGAGCGGCTGCGCCGCAAGGAGCAAATCCTGCCGGGGATCGTGGGCTATGAAGAGACGGTAATTCCGGAGATCGAGAACGGCGTGCTCGCGGGACATCATATGATTTTCCTCGGCGAGCGCGGGCAGGCGAAGTCGCGAATAATAAGATCGCTGGTCGGATTGCTGGATGAACACGTGCCGGCGGTGGCGGGATGCGAAATCAGCGACGATCCGCTGGCGCCGATATGCCGGCGATGCGTGAAGCTGAAGGAAGAAAAAGGCGACGCGCTTGCGATTGCATGGATCGGACGCGACAGCCGATACGCGGAGAAGCTGGCGACGCCCGACGTTTCGGTGGCGGACTTAATCGGAGAGATCGATCCGATCAAAGTGGCCGAGGGGCGCTACCTGGCGGACGAGGAAACGATCCATTACGGACTGATCCCGCGCACCAATCGCGGCATCTTCGCGATCAATGAGCTGCCCGACCTGACCGAGAAGGTGCAAGTCGGACTGTTCAACCTGATGGAAGAGAAGGATGTCCAGATCAAGGGCTACAAGATCCGGCTCGCGGTCGATGTCGTGTTCGTGGCGAGCGCGAATCCGGAGGACTACACCTCGCGCGGCCGAATCATCACGCCGCTTAAGGATCGTTTCGACGTCCAGATTCGCACCCATTATCCGAAGACGATCGAGCACGAGATTGCGATCATGGAGCAGGAAGCGGCGCATCTGCCGCGCACGGGGATGGAAGTGCGGATCCCGCAGTTCATGAAGGATATCATTGCGCAGATTACGTTCGAGGCGCGGGCGTCCAACGAGATCAACCAATCGTCGGGGGTGTCGGTGCGGGTGACGATCAACAATTTCGAATCGGCGATTTCCAACGCGGAGAAGCGCGCGGTGCGAAACGCGGAAAACGAGATCGTGCCGCGGATTTCGGATTTGCATTCGCTGTATGCGTCGACGGCGGGGAAGATCGAACTCGAGTACGTCGGCGAAGACAAGAAAGAAGACGATTTGATCGAGCGGCTGATCAACCGCGCGGTGCTGAAGGTTTTCGATCGCTATTTGAAGCTCGACGATTTGAAAAAGGTCACGAGCTACTTCGAGCAGGGCTGGGGGGTCGAGGTTTCGGACCGCGCGCCGTCGTCGGAATACATGGAACCGCTGCGCGAGGTGACGGGACTGCGCGAAGTGATCGCGCTGCTGGGGCCGTTCGAGACGCCGGGGCTGATGGCGGCGGCGAGCGAGTTTATTTTCGAGGGCCTGCATCTGCATCAGAAGCTCAACAAGGATCGCCAGGGCGGGCGCTTCGCCTATCACGCATGACGCGCAGGGAATTGAGCACGGTCACCACCCGCTACACGCAGTGGGACGGGACCCAGCGGCTCAAGCTCGACGCCGACAAGGTGTTCGAGAAGCTGGCGGAGTATCTCTCCTACACCGACGACGTGCGCCAGGCGATGGACTGGATGATGCGGCAGGGGATGGACTTCGACGGCGTGCGGGTGATGGGGCTGGAGGAGTTCATCGAGCAACTGCGGCAGGAGATGCGCCAGCGCTACCGCGAGTTCAACCTGAAGAACGCGCTCTCCGAGATGGAGCAGAAGCTCGAGAACATCTTGAATCGCGAGCGGGCCAGGCTGGAATCGCTCAAAGGACGAAAGCCCGGCATCGAGGAAAAGCAGCGCGAGTTGTCGCGCATGCCGCGCCGCCTGTCGGAGGCGATCCGCAAGCTGGAGAGCCACGAATTCGAGGATGCGCAGGCCAAGGCGGCCTTCGACGAGCTGCTCGAGGAATATGAAAATATCCGCGACCTCGAGAATTTTCGCGATCGCAATCAGCACATGTTCCACGGTCCCAAGAGCCTCGGCTACGACGAGGCGCTCGAACTGATGCGCGAAATGGAGCGGATGCGCCAGCTCGAACAGGACCTGATGTCGGGCAACTTCGACACGATCTCGATGGAAGACCTGGAGCAGATTCTGGGCCAGCAGGCGGGCAAAGATTTTCAAAATCTCAGGCAGGTGATGGTGCTGCTGACGCAGTCGGGCTACATGGTGCCCAAGGGCGACCATTTCCAGCTCTCGCCCAGGGGCGTGCGGCGAATCGGGCAACTTGCGCTGCGCGACATTTACCAGAACCTGTTGAAGGATCGTTCGGGCGGGCATCAGACCGACCATCGCGGCGTCACGGAGATGCGTCCGGAGCAGACCAAGCCGTACGCGTTCGGCGATCCGCTGAATCTGAACCTGGTGGCGACGCTCAAGCATGCGCTGGCGCGCAAGGCGGGAGTTCCGCTGGAGCTGCGTCCGGAAGATTTCGAGATTTACGAAAACGATTACGCCAGCTCGTCGTCCACGGTGCTGTGCCTGGACATGTCGTGGTCGATGAGCTGGGAAGGGCGATTTGCGGCGGCGAAGAAAGTCGCGATGGCGATGGAGACGCTGATTCGATCGAAGTTCCCACGCGACTTTTTTGCGATCGTCGGGTTTTATACGCGCGCGGTCGAGCTGAAGCTCAAGGACCTGGCCGAAGCGTCGTGGAACATGGGCGATCCGTTCACCAATCTGCAGGACGGATTGCGGCTCGCCTCGGATTTGCTCGGGCGCCATCCATCGCGCAATCAGCACATCATCGTGATCACCGACGGACAGCCGACCGCGTACTTCCTGAACAAGCGGCTGTACTGCGAATGGCCGCTGTCGTTCGGCGGTATCAGCATGCGCGCGGCGCAGGAGACGCTGAAGGAAGTCGAGCGGATCACGCGCAGGGGGATCACGATCAACACGTTCATGCTTGACGATTCGCCGAGCCTGCGCGCGTTCGTGGACAAGATGACGCAGATCAATCGGGGCCGCGCGCTGTTCACCCGTCCCGACCGTCTCGGCGAATACATGCTGGTCGATTATCTTGGCAAGAAGCGCAAGCGGGTCTGAACGCCGGGGGCGCCCGCGGTTGCATCCGTCAAGCGAAGAGCAGGCGGACGCCGGCGCGGCGGAGACGGCGCGGCCGGGCACGATTTACCCGGGCGATTGCGTCGAGGTGATGCGCACGTGGCCCGACGCGTCCTTTGATGCATGCATCACGGATCCGCCGTACAACATGAGCCGGCGCAAGGGGCTGAAGTGGGCATTCAGCTCGCACGTTACGATGGACGAAGGGTGGGATCGGTTCAGCAACGACGACTACCTCGAATTCACGCGGCGGTGGCTTTCGGAAGTGTGCCGGGTGGTGCGCCCGAACGGCAACCTCCTGGTGTTCGGCAGCTTCCACAATATCTACGTGATCGGATTCGTGCTGGAGCACGTGCTGGGCCGGCGCATCCTGCAGCAAATCACCTGGTTCAAACCCAACGCGCAGCCCAATATCACCGGGCGGCTGCCGACCGAGAGCACCGAGTACATTATCTGGGCGTGCAACAATACGCCGGAGCGCGCGGCCAAGTGGACGTTCGACTACGCCAGTTCGAAGGAAATCGGGGGCGGCAAACAATTGCGCAACCTGTGGCAGATTCCATGCACGCCGCGCTCGGAGCGCCGGCTGGGGAGTCATCCCTCGCAGAAACCGGTGCAACTGCTCGAACGGATCGTGACCTTGTGGACGAAGCCGCAAGACCTGATCCTCGATTGCTTTCTCGGCACCGGTACGACGGCGGCGGCCGCGACTCAACTGGGCAGGCGCTGGGTGGGAATCGAGCGCGACGCGGGATATATCGAGATAGCCAGGAAGCGGCTCGGCGCCAGTCGGGTAGAGACTCGAGAGTGCTAGTGGCCGGCGGCCTGGCTCGCCTCGATCGACGCGGGCATAGTCCAGGAGCCGCCGATTTGACGTATCACGATGCGGTCCTGCTCACTGCCGGCTGCGGCGATTAGTCGTTGCATCGGTTCTTGCATCGGCTCCTTCGACAGCCTGAACGTGCCCCAGTGAATGGGAATGAGGTAGCGGGCGCGCGTCTGCTGGAACATCGCCCAGACCTGTTCGGGATTGGCATGATTGTTAATCCACGGGTCGTAGGCGCCGATCGAGAAGGCTGCCACGTCGGGCGGCATCGATGCGACGCTCGCGAAGAGGTCGGTCTGGGCGCTGTCGCAGGCGAGCAGCATCCGGTGGCCACTTTTTCCCAGCATGTAACTGTTGAAGCCGTAGCCGCCGCCAAACGGAGGCCATCGCCGGCCCCAGTGCCGCGCGCCCATCGCGCGGATGGCGAGTCCTTTGACCATGGTCGTCTCGCCCCACTTGAGTTCGCGGACATCCTTGAAGCCGAGCGGCGCAATGAGCTTCGCGCACTTATCGCACGCGATCACGACCGCGGTCTTGGGCAAAGCCTCGAGCGACGGCAGGTCGAGGTGGTCCATATGCGCGTGCGTGATCAGAATGACGTCGATCTGCTGCAATTGCGCGGGCGTGAGCGGAGGATCGACGAATCGTTTTGGTCCGATCGTGAGGATCGAGCCGATCGGCATGCCGACGCGCGAGAACAGGGTTGGGTCGGAGAGCACGCGCGTGCCGAAAAAATTCATGAGCAGGCTCGCGTGGCCAAGATTTGCGATCGTGAGCGAGTTGTCGGGCCACGACGCGGGTTCGAGACGGGGATGCGAATGGCCGGACGTCGGCGTTCATGTCCCGAGCGTACGAGCTTGCCGCAATCAGCGCCAGCGAAAACAGGGCGACGGCGGCGATCGCTCGTGGCGGGGATCGCATCAGGCGCGACGGATGGAACGAAATCGAATTCACTTCTCCGGCGCCGGCTTGAAGCAGGGGAGTTCCTTGACCAGGACGTAACTGTAGGAACGATCGTGCCACTTGAACGTTCCGACGCCGGCGCCGAACGCCCCGGTCATCGAGTCAAACTGTTCGCTGTCGTAAACGTTGAGCACGTCGGCGGGAGCGTAAGCGAGATATTGCGGCTTGTCGGGCTTGAGCATTTGATAGAGCGGCGGATTGAAGAGGAGCTTGGTGATGCCGGGCTTGGGCTGCCAGCCGTCCGCGGGCGCGTCTTCGGTGCGAACCATCATCCAGGCCGGGCCGTTGAAGGTTTGAGAAATCTTCCACTGGCGTGACTCGATCAACCCGTCTTTGTTCTTGCGGACTTCCTCGACGCCGGGCGGAACGCGCAGCAACTGATCGCATTTGTCGGCGTTGTCCTCTTTGGAAGCTCCGGTGCCGCCGGATTGTTTCAACGCAACCTGGGAGCCGATGACCTGGGCGCTGCCGGCGGCGACCATCGGGACAACGCTGGTGACGATGCCCAGCGCGCCCGCCGCGCATCCCGAGCACGCGGCCGCGAGCGCGATCACGATCGCCATGGATGCGGTACTGCGGACGATTAAGTTGCTCACGAATTCACGGCTTGCGTGCGATCACCATCGAAGAGCTGAACGGAGGGCTTGGCAGCGCCTCGTGGCTGATATCGGCGAAGCCGGCGTCGCCGAGCCATCGGGAGACTTCTTCAAATGAATAATCGCGGCCGCGCGTGGCCAGCAGCAGGTAGAGGGCGAAAATCGCGCCGGACCGGGGCTCGGTGAGGTCGGCATTCATGATGTGATCCTTGACGATCATCATGCCGCCCGATTCGAGCGCGCGAAAGCACTTGCAGAACAGTTGAGCGTTGGCGGTTTCATCTTCGTTGTGAATTATATTCGACATGAACAGGGCTCCGCATGGGCCCGGGATCTCATCGTAGAGGTAATCGACGCGGACCAGATCGATTCGCGCCAACGCCGCGGGTTCGCGCTCAGCGAGGATTGCGCGCGCAACTTCGAGAGTGGCAGGCAGATCGTAAATAGCAGCGCGCAGATGGGGCCATCGGCGGAGCATCGCCGCGACGTAGGTCCCCGGGCCGCCGCCGATGTCGGCGATCATCGAGACGCGGCTGAGATCGAGCCGATCGGCGACGTAAGTCGGATCGCCGCGGGCGCGAGTGAGGCTGTCCATGGCGCGGATGAATCGTTCGGTCTCCTCGGGACGGCTTTGAAACATGTCGGTCGGGCGCGCGGGAGCGCCGGTGCGAATGGTTTGTTCGAGATGCGTCCAGGTTTCAAAGATCGCTTCGTCGAAGAGAATCAGGCCGCCGAGGTATTCGGCGGACGAGCGGAGCAGGTAGCGTCGCGACGCATCAGTGAGCGCGTAGCGGTTGCCGCGTTTGGCGAGCAGGCCGAGCGCCACCATCGCGTTGGCTATCAGAGCCGTCGCGCGGCGATTGGCGGAGACGGCGTCGGCGAGGGCGGCGTCGTCGAGCGGCGACGGCCTGAGAATCTCGAAAATTCCGAGCTTGAGCGCGGTCTGGATGGCGCGCGCTTCGGCGTGCCCTGAGGCCAGCGCGGCAAGTTCGGCGAAATCCATCGCTGGGCGCCCGCCTTTCAGCGCAAGAAGTCTTGCGCAACGAAGCTGTTGGCGCCCGCGCAAGGAGCGAGGTGGATTGTGGGCGGGCGGCGGCGCGGGTTATTGCGCGTGGCATCCATAGTTGAAATCAGAACTTGAACCACCGGCGTTCGCAAGCGGCGTTGCACTTCAATTTCCAGCTATCGCGCCATCTGGCGGATGTCAATGCGATCAGTCGAGGGTCTTGTGGAATCTGAGAGTCGCCAGCGTGAGTGCGCCGGCTCCGAGCAGGGCCATCGCAACCATCTGCGGCCATAGCACTCCCAGTCCGACGCCTTTGATGAAAGTTCCGCGCAGGACGATGAGATAGAAGCGCAGCGGATCGAGATAAGTGACCAGCTGCAAGGCGTGAGGCATGGCGGCGATCGGATAGCCGAACCCGGACAGCATGATCGCCGGGGTGACGTAGAAGAAGGCGAGCGAAAAAGACTGCTGTTGCGTTTGGCATATGGTCGAAATCAGCAGGCCGACGCCGAGCGCGCTCGACAGGAACAGCGTCGTGCCGAGCAGCAGAACGAAAACGTTGCCGCGAAACGGAACCTGGAACCAGAGCGTTCCCGCGATCACGAGGATGATCAGGGTGGCGAGGCCGACCAGCAGAAACGGCAGAGTTTTGCCGACGATCAATTCGGCAGGGCTGATCGGCGTGACCATCAATTGTTCGAGCGTGCCGATCTCGCGCTCTCGCACCACCGCGAAGGCGGTCAGGGTGATGACGGTCACGAGCAAAACGGTTCCGATCACGCCGGGCACGAAAAACCATCGGTCCTCGAGGTTGGGGTTGTACCACGGCCGCTGCTGAAGCTGGATGCGCGGCGCGAAGGTCATGAGCGCGGGTCTGAGCCGGTCGGCAAGCTGGAGTTGATAGTCCTGGGCATATCGCGTCGCAATCTGGTTGATATATCCAACGGCGATCAACGCTGAATTCGAGTCAGTGGCGTCGAGTATGGCCTGCACCGGCGCGGTCCGGCCCTTGCGCAGCAGCTCGGCGAAGCCGGGCTGAATCTGCAGAACCAGGACGACGCGGCGACGATCGATCAGGGGGGCGATTTGCGATTCATTTTGCAGGATGTCGCGCACCTGGAAGCGGTTGCTGGCGCTGAAGCGCGCGAGGAACTCGCGGCTTTCCGGGCTGTGGTCGAAATCGAGCACGGCGGTCGAAACGCGATTCACTTCGTAGGTGGCGGCGTACCCGAATATCAGCATCTGCAGCAGCGGCGGCACGATTAGCGAGAAGCGCGCATGCTTGTCGCGGAACAAATGGATGAATTCCTTGATCAGAATCTGGCGCATCCGCTCGATCACGTCAGTCCCTCATACCAGCGACTTGTGGAAAGATCGTTTAGCCAGAAACACCATGACCAGGGCATAGACGACAAGTGCAATCAAAGGAGCGGCGAGAACGCCGAGGCCGGCGCCGCGCAGAAAAATGCTCTTCAGTATGACTACGTAGTAGCGCGCCGCGACAAGGTAGGTGAAGGGCTGCGCGCCAAGCGGCATCTGCTCGATCGGGAAGGTGAAACCCGACAGCAGGAACGAGGGCAGGAAGGTGGCCACCAACCCTATTTGGCTCGCGGCAAGCTGATTCCTGGTGGCGACGGAGATCCAGAATCCAAGCCCCGAAATCGCGATCAGATAAATTCCCGAGCCGACGGCCAGGGTGGCGAGCGAACCACGAAAGGGGACCTCGAACCACCACACCGCGACCGCGGCGCAGACCGCGGTATCAAACATGCCCAGCGCGAAGTAGGGAAGCAGTTTGCCGATGACGATTTCGAGCGCGGTTACCGGGGTCGAGATGAGTTGCTCCATCGTGCCGCGCTCCCACTCGCGCGCGACGGTGAGCGAGGTGAGCAAAACGCCGACGACCGCCATCACGATCGCGGCGACACCCGGCACGATGAAATTTTTGCTCTCGAGCTCCTCGTTGAACCAGGTGCGGGCTTGAACCGATAGCACAGGATTCGCCGTGGGCGCGTTGGACTTGCGGAGGTACTCGACCTGAACGGCGGCGCCATAGGCGCCGAGAACGCCCTGGGCGTATCCGATCGCGAGCTCGGCGGTGTTGGCGTCGGAGCCGTCGACCAGCGCCTGTACGTTCACCTGCCGTCCGTCGTGGAGGCGCGCAGAGAAGTCGTGCGGAATCACGATCGCAAGCTGGCATCGGCCGTCGTCGAGGGCGGCGGCCAGCGCACGGTAGTCGGTGACGGTGGAGACCAGATCAAAATACTCGGAGGACGCAAAGCGCTTGAGAAGATTCTGGCTGGCCTGACTGCCTTCGCGATCGAACGCGAACACCCGGATGTGCCTGGCGTCGAGATTGACGCCGTAACCGAGCACCGTCATGAGCATCAGGGGCATGAGCAAAACGATCAACAGGCTGCGGAAGTCGCGCAGTACCTGGATAACCTCCTTGCGCGAGACCGCGAGCAGGCGGCGAAGATTCATGACGGCAGCTCCGAAGGGCGGCTGGCGGCGCGTTCGCCGGTCAATGCGACGAACGCATCTTCGAGGCTCGGGCGAATGGGTTCCAGGCTGGTGACTGAGATTGCGGCGGCCTCGAGCGCGGCTCGAATCGCGGGCGCAATCCCGGCATCGGATACGACCAGGTGCAGCGCGTTGCCGAAGACGGCGGCGTCGCGAACACCGTCGAAGCGGCGCACGCGTTCAATCGCCTCGCCGAGCCGATCGCATTCGAGCAGCAGCAACGAGCCCTGAATCGACCCCAACTTGAGTTCGGTGGGCGTGCCCAGCGCGATCAATTTGCCGCCGTTCATCAATGCGAGGCGATTGCAGTATTCGGCCTCGTCCATGTAGTGCGTGGTGACGAAGATGGTGACGCCGTCGTCGCTCATCCGCTGAATCAACTCCCAGAACAGGCGGCGCGATAATGGATCGACGCCCGAGGTCGGTTCGTCGAGAAATACGATTGGCGGGCGGTGCAGAACGGCGCAGCCAAGAGCGAGGCGCTGCTTCCATCCGCCGGACAGGGTGCCGGTCAGGCTCGACTCGCGGCCGCGCAGCCCGGCCATCTCGAGCGCCCAATCGATTCGCCCGCGCAACTCGGCCGCGGGGACGCCGTACATCCCGGCATAGAAGCGCAAATTCTCGAACACGGTCAGATCGGCGTAGAGCGAAAACTTTTGCGACATGTAGCCGATGCGGCGGCGGATCAGTTCGGGCGATTGGACCACGTCGTAGCCGGCGACGACCGCGCGGCCGGAGCTGGGGCGCAGCAATCCGCAGAGGATTCGAATCGTGGTCGATTTTCCCGAGCCGTTGGGTCCGAGAAATCCCAGGACCTCGCCGGTTCGCGTCTGAAACGAGATGCGATCGACGGCGGTAAAATCGCCAAACCGCTTCACCAGGTTTTCGACTTCGACCGAATTGCCGTTGGAGCGGATCATGGCGCAGGGTGCGCCGGGATTTTGCGCACCGCCTCGACAAACAGATCTTCGATGGTGGGCGTGACGCGGACGATCTCGTCAAATGGAACCTGATTGCCGATCAACCGCGCGCTGAGGTCGCGGATGCGCCGGCCGGCGTCATCGACAAACAGATGAACCGCGTCACCGACCAGCACTACGCTCGAGACGCCCTCGGCGGCAGCGAGCGCGTCTCTGACGCGGCGCGCCTGGGGCGACACGACGGATACGACCGAGCCCTCGAGCCGCGACTTGAGACGTGCGGGCGAGTCGCAGAAGAGCAGGCGGCCCTCATGAAGCAGCGCAATCCGATGGCATCGCTCCGCCTCGTCGAGGTACGCGGTGGAGTTGACGACGGTGACGCCCTGGCCGGCGAGCGAATAGAGCATCGCCCAGAACTCGCGGCGCGAAACCGGATCGACGCCGTTGGTCGGCTCGTCGAGCAGCAGCACGCGCGGGGTGTGTATCAGGGCGCAGACCAGGCCGAGCTTTTGCTTCATTCCGCCGGAGAGCTTGCCGGCGAGACGGGCGCGGAACTCGATCATGCCGCATGCTTTGAGCAGTTCGGCGGCGCGCGCCTCGCGCTGCGATCGGCGAACGCCAAACAAGTCTGCGTAAAATCGGATGTTCTCGTCCACGGTCAAGTCTTCGTAAAGGCCGAAGCGCTGCGGCATGTAGCTGATGAGATGCTTGACGCCTTCGGGGTCGCCGACCACGTCGCATCGTGCGACGGTGGCGGCGCCGGCGTCGGGCCTGAGCACTCCGGCGAGGATGCGCATGATCGTGGTTTTGCCGGCGCCGTCGGGTCCGACAATGCCGAAGATTTCGCCGGATGCGACCTCGAAGCTCAGATGATCGATTGCGCGGATGCCGGGGAAATCCTTTACCAGCTCGCGGACGACGACCGTCTTGTCATCCACGGCTGTTGGCGCTTTGCACGGGAGGGCCGAGCTGAATTATGGCGTCCGCGGGCATCCCGGGCTTCAGTTCGTGACCGGGGTTTTTCACGTCGATTTTGATTCGATAGACGAGCGTCACGCGCTCCTTGTGAGTCTCGACGCTCTTGGGCGTGAACTCGGCCTCGGAAGCGATGAAGGAGATTTGCCCCGGATACGCTCTGTCGGGATAGGTGTCGGTGTGAACCGTCGCCGCCTGGCCCCATCGGATTCGGCCGAGGTCGGTTTCGGCCACGTAGGCGCGCAGCCAGACGTGATCGAGGTCGGCCAGGGTGACGACCGGCGTGCCCGGTTGCATCACTTCGCCGAGCTCGGTCTGACGGGTGAGAATGACGCCGGAAAACGGCGCGCGCAGAGTGGTGTAGCCAAGCATGATCTTCGCCAGTTCGAGGTTTTCGCCGGCGTTGCGGATGTTCGCCCGGGCGACGGCAATGTCCTGTTGCGCGCTGCGTTCCATCGCGGCGTCCCGTTGCATCGCGGCGCGCGACTGCTTGAGCGCGGTCTCGGTGTGGTCACGTTGGTCGCCGGAGATAATTTTTTCATTCCAGAGTCTCTGGCTGCGGCCGTAATCGACGTTTTTCTGAGCCAGGTCGGCGCCATCGTTGGCGGTCGTCGCGCGCGCGGCCTCGAGCTTTTGCATCGCCGAAGCGAGCTGCTGTTCCTGCACCTGGAGAGCAGCTTCGTTGATCGCGACCTGCTGGCGGTAATCGCTGTCGTCGAGCCGCGCCAAGATCGTTCCGGCCGTTACCCACCGGCCTTCGTCGAACGGCAATTCGACGACGCGCGATTGCACGGCCTTGAAGCTGACGACGCTTTCATGGGCTTCGATGTTGCCGGAAAGGAGCAGACTGCCGGTCGAGCCCTGGTCCTTGAAAATCAGCGCATGGGCCGCCCAGGTTCCGGCACCGAGCATCAGGACCACAACCAGAAGGACAATTCGTTTCTTCATGCGAGTTGACCGCGCCTATTGATTTGCCGGCCGCGATGAACGACGGTTTGCGATTGCGCCATCAGATTGCGCCGGCGCCGGGGCTGAATCCGGACAGTCCCTGTATTGTTTTCCAGACGATCTCCAAGCCAATGCAGAAAATTCGTGCGCTGACGCATGAAGCGCGGGTCGGTAGGCTCCATGCCGTGGATGAGGCGGATCACTTGAGGCATGACGAGCGGGAACAAGGCGAGCGACAACATCGAAGTGAAAAGTTGAGTCAGATTGACACCGCGGGGAATCGAACCTCTGCGTTGCATCACGCGAAGACGGGCGACTGCCTTCTCGAACAGCGCGCGGCGCTCGGCTTCGGCGATGCACTTTTTGCCGCCGCTGTCGATCGCCTCCCATTCCATCAGGCGCACGAAGTCGATATCCGTACCGCCGGACAAGTAGATATGCGCGAGCGCACCGGCGAAGTCGTCGGGAGCAGCTTCGATCAATCCGGCGCGCTCGTCGATTTTGCGGCGCAGGACTTCGCGATAGAGGCCCTGCTTGGCGCCGAAGCAGTAATAGAGCATTCGCTTGTTCACGCGGGCGCGCCGGGCGATCGCGTCGACCCGCGCGCCGGCGAAGCCGCAGGCCGAGAATTCGGCGAGTGCGGCGGCGAGGATTTTCTCGCGCGTGCGGTTGAGGTTGCGGACAGGTGTGCGTCGTCGGGTCATGCTGCGCACTCGTTAACCGTACAGTTAATTGTACTATTAACTGATCAGTTAATTAAGCCGCCCCGCCCCGCGAGTCAAGCGGGCGGGGAATCGGCGGCAAATCGCTCGAAAGCGGGCCAGGCACGCGCCGGCCGCACGTTTGCCTACCACTTCTCCTTGAACGGCCGAACGTCCACTTCGTGAGACCATGCGCTGCGGTCCTGATGCGCGAGATGCCAGTAGGTTTCGGCGATCGCGGAGGGCTTGAGCATGTCGTCGGCAGTGAGCTGCGGAAATCGCTCTCGGATAAAAGGCATATCGATGGCTCCGTCCACGTTGACGTAGGCGACGTGAATGCCCTGGGGTTGCAGGTCGCGCGCGATCACCTGCGCCAGCCCGCGCATCGCGAATTTTGCCGGCGCAAACGCCGCTGAAGTCGCGAACGGTTTCACGCCGGCGGTCGCGCCGGTGAAGATGATGGTGCCGCTGCCGCGTTTCAGCATCGCCGGGACAACTTCCTGCGCGGCCAAGAACGCGCCAAAGGCGTTGACCCGCCAGGTGTTCTCGAAGGTGCTCGGCTTGGTCTCCATCAATTTGCCAAACGGGCGCATCGCGGCGTTGTAAAGCAGCGCGTCCACGTCGCCGAGTTCACGGCGAATCTTGTCGAATGCCGCGGCGATGTCGGCGGCCTTGGCGACATCGGCACAGACCGGGAGGGCCTTGCCGCCGGCGCTCTCAATTTCCTTCGCGAGCGCGGTCAGTTTGTCTTCACCACGCGCAACCAATGCGACCGCGTAATCCTCGGCGAATCTGCGTGCGAGGGCGGCGCCCAAACCGGGACCTACGCCAATAACCGCACAAACGGGACGACGATCTGATGCTGCCATGTCTGCCTCCTGCGCCCAATCCGCGATGCGGGCGAGCGAATTGAAAGTAGTGGTCCGAGCACTGCAATGCGCCGCGCCGGATTTTGAGATTTACTTCACGGGACTATGCGGCGATTGAACCCGCGTCACTCCGGTCGCATGAGAGCGTCTTCTACGAAATCCAGCCGATCGTTTCCCCACAACATCTCGCCGTTGACGAAAAACGTCGGCGCCCCGAACGCGCCGCGGCTGATGGCCTCGTCGACATTGGTGCGGAGCCGGTTCTTGATGTCGTCGCCCTCGATTAATGCCGGATCGATTTCCGCGCGCTTGAGAAGCCGGCGCAATGCTTCCTCCTTGCTGAGGTCTTGTCCTTGTTCCCATATCGCGCGAAAGGCCGCCGAATGAAACGACTGGAAGCGGCCGTGCAGTTGCGCGGCGATCGCGGCGCGCAGCACGCGAATCGTACTAAACGGGAAATAGGGGTTCATCTGCATCGGAACGCAGTAGCGCTTCGCCCATCGTTGAAGTTCCGCAAGAATGTAGCCGGCTTTGGCGGGGATCGAGATCGGCGACGCATTGCCGGTGGCCTTGAATATCGCGCCGAGCATGACCGGCCGATACACGATCTCGGCTCCAGTGCGTTGCGCAATCGCGGGCAACTGTGTGTCGGCCAGATAGCTGAACGGGCTTAGGTAGTCGCAAAAGAACTCGATCTGTTTGGCCATCACGAATCTCCACTGCGGGACGCCCGGACGACGACGCCGGTGCGCTCAGTTAGTTGCGATTTGCAACTAGCACAATTAGCAGGCGCTGTCGCAAGTGGCAAGCACTTGGGACGCTCGCGCTGATCCAGCTCGACGGCCCCGACTTGAAGATCGCGCGTCATTCGGGGGTGCAGCCTTTCGCGCATCCGACCGCTTTGCTAGAAAGGCTGATATGAATACTCGCCACGCCGCTGCCGCACTTTCCCTTCTTGCTCTCGCTTTCTCGGGATGCGCGCAACAGCAACCTTCCGAATTTGAAACCGCTCTACCAAAACTTCGCGAGCAGTGCGTAGCAGGTGACAACCAAGCCTGCCAGAAAATTGCAGAGGGCGCTTGCTTAAACGGGACACCGGAAACTTGCAGGGCGGATTGCTGGCCCGCGATAGTGGCGCAGGCATGCGCCCCATACCGTCCCGAAGAGATGAGGCGAGCAGTCCCAGGTCCAGGACTTGGGCCCGGGAGCTTCGGTACAGGACCTGGGCCTGGGAACTTCGGTACAGGACCTGGGCCCGGGAACTTCTAAAGCTAGGACACTCGTATCTCCGCACTTATGACACTCATTGCCACCCGGGACAGCGCCAACTAGCAAAGTAAGTTTCAAAGTGCAACGATAGTTTTGCCGGGCTGGAGTCGGGGAAAGCCGCGGCACACGAAAATCAACTCGGGGAGGGGAGCGGCAGAAGCCCATGCGATGGGATTCGGTCAAGGAGATGAACTGCTCGGTCGCGCGAACGCTTGCGGTGATCGGCGAGCGGTGGACGATGCTGATACTGCGCGAGGCGTTTCTCGGACGCCACCGGTTTGACGAGTTTCAGCAGGGGACCGGGATCGCGCGCAACATCTTGAGCTCGAGGCTGCGCGACCTGGTGCGTGACGGAATCCTCGATCGCGCGCGCAGTGAGGGCGACAGCGGCCGGGTCGAGTATCGGCTGACCAGGAAAGGACTCGAACTCTATCCCGTGTTGATCGCAATGATGCGATGGGGCGACACGTGGCTCAGTGACGAATCAGGGCCGCCGATGACGCTGATACATCGCGCCTGCGGTGCGAAGATGGCGCCGGATATGGTCTGTTCTCATTGCGGGGAGCATCTCACGGCGCGCGAAGTCGTAGCGATTCCGCGCCGGCCGGCGGCTGCGCGCGCACGCCGGGCCGAGCGGACCGGCCGCAAGCGCGCCGCACGCTGACTGTTACTCGCGCGTGGCCGGCTAGCGCCGCGCGCGCTATCCGCGCACAATATTGGTTCAACATGATTGAATTGGTGATGTTCGACGCGGACGGCGTGCTGTTCGATTCGGAAGAATCGAACGTTGCGTACTACAACTGGATTTTCGCGAAGATCGGCGAGCCGCCGCTGGACCGTGACGAGGAAATCGCGGCGATTTCGTTCGCCGCGAGCGAAGTGTTTGCGGCGCGCGCGGGTGGCGACTCGGCCAAGCTCGGCAGGATGCACGACGTGACCCGCAGCATGGATCAGACGCCATTTTTCAAGATGCTGCGGCCGCCGATTGAGTTGCGCCCGTTCATGCTCGAACTCAAGCGGCGCTACAAGCTCGGGCTGGCGACCAATCGAGCGGCGACCGTGCCCGCGTTGGTCGAGCATCTCGGTCTTGGCGGTGTGTTCGACGCGGTCGCCAGCGTACTCGACGAGGTTCGCCCCAAGCCAGCGCCCGACATCCTGCGCCTGTGCCTGCAGCGCGCGGGTGTTGGCGCGGCGCGGGCCGTGTACGTGGGCGACAGCAGGATAGACCGCGAGGCGGCCGAGAGCGCGGGCGTGCATTTTATCGGCGTCGGCAGCCGCATCGAGCATCACTGCATGATTGCGACGATCGCCGACCTGCGAAAGGCGCTCGAACCATTGGACGCGATCCAGGAGTAAGGCGCCGGTCTAGAGAATCATCTCGATCAGAGTCGGACCCGGGGTCGCGAGCGAGCGTTCCAGTTCGCGCGTGAGCGCCTCGGCCGTCTCGACGCGCACGCCCGCCACACCCATACCACGCGCCAGGCTGGTCCAATCGATATCGGGATTGGAAAGCTCGGTGAGCGAGCGCGCTTTGCGCCCGGGTTCGGTCACGCCCGCGCGCGCGAGTTCAAACTGCAGAATTCGATAGCTGCGGTTGTTGCACAGCACCGTCGTCACGTTGAGCGATTCCCGGGCCTGCGTCCACAGCGCCTGGATCGTGTACATCGCGCTGCCATCGGCCTGAAAAGCGATCACGCGCCTTGTGGGGCATGCGACGGCCGCGCCGGTTGCGCAGGGCAATCCTTGCCCGATCGCGCCGCCCGTGAGCGCAAGATATGTATGCGGCGGCGCAGCCGCCGACGCGGCGATGAACGGCAGGCCGGTGGTGGCAGCTTCATCCATCACGATCGCACCCTCGGGCATCGTTGCCGCAATCGCGGCGCCCGCGGTCATCGCGTCGAGTTTTCCGACGGGACGTTCGGGGCGCGATTTCTTCGCCGGCGTCACGGCCGAAGCCGCCGCCCCGATTTCACCTGCGAGTGCTTCCAGAGCGGCCGGGACGTCATCGGTCGGCTCGGCCAGAATCGGGGCGTCGATGCCTTCGGGAATGAGCTGGCTGGGGAAACCGGGATAGCCAAAAAACGCGACCGGCTTTTTCGCGCCGGCGATCACAATCGAGTCGAACGGCTTCAACATCCCGATCGCCTGTTCAGGAAAATAGGGCAAGCGGTTGAGCGTTGGCATACCAGCGCCGCGTTCGAGCCGGGCGGGAAAAGTTTCGCAGATCAGATCGCATCCTGATTTCGCGGCGATGCGCGCAGCCGCCTTCAGCCCACGTGCTCGAAGCGCGATGCCGCCGAGAAAAAGCGCGACCCGATCGCCCTTGCGCATCGATTCGGCCGCCCGCTTGACCGCATTAGAGGACACCGCCGGCGGCGCCGGCGGCTCGATCGGCGGAGCCGGGCGCTCGGCGGGATCCCACTGGCAATCCGCCGGAATGATCAGCGTCGCGACTTGCCCCGGTGCGCGCCCGGCCGCCGCAATCGCGCGCGCGGCCGCGTCGGCGAGCGATGCTGAATTGCGGACGCTTCGTATCCATCCCGAGACGGGAGTCGCGAGCGAAATGATATCGGAAGTGAGCGGTGCGTCGGCGCCGACGTGCCATGTCGCATGATCGCCAATCAAATTCACGACCGGCGAGCGCGCGCGCCGCGCGTTGTGGAGATTGGCGATGCCGTTGGCGAAGCCGGGCCCAAGATGAAGCAGGGTCAGAGCAGGTTTCTCCGCCATCCGTCCGTAGCCGTCGGCGGCGCCGGTGCAAACACCCTCGAACAATCCGAGAATCGGCCGCAGCCCTTCGGCGGAATCGAGCGCCGCCACCAACGGCATTTCAGTTGTCCCCGGGTTCGCAAAACACACCTCGACCCCCGCTGCGATCGCGGTGCGAATCAGACTCTCAGCCCCATTCATGATTCAATTACGCTCGATCGGTCCCGACCTGGGGTAATCCTACACCATCGCGGCGCGAATCGCGCCGGACTGCGGTAGTGCGCACGAAACAAGAGTGTCAAGCGCAAGTCACCGATCGCGCCCGATCGGCGCGCCGGCATCAAATCAGAAATACGCTAAGGAGGGCGCTACGGCTTGTCGCGGCGAAAACCCGAGAACTGAGGAGCCGCTGTGGGAGCGTTGATCGGATGGGTTGCCGGTGCGCCGCTTCGCGCGGCAATGGTCTGCGCGCATCTTAGATGCATCGGAGGCTCACCGGTTATCTTGGCGCCGAAACCAAAACGCGTCCCGCAGTGAGCGCATCGCTCTTCCGACATCGCGCGCAAGGTATGGCACTTGGTATGATTGCAGGATCCGCGGCATGGTCCCCCGGGCATTCCAGGGGTGGCTATAGTGATGTCGGTCATCGTCTCATCCTCGCGTTTGTCCTGCGACCGCCTGCAACCATTCGGCTCTACTACCGAAACTTATAATATATCCGCGACTATTTGTAGCAAAGGGGTGACGGACTTTGCAAGCTTGCCACAATATCCTTAACTTTTTTTGTATGTCTACCTAATGTATCCTTTTCTATGCTTAGCTTGTCTATAAATGATGATTTCTAATAGATTCGGCGAAGAAAAGGTCTTGGCATAAATTTGGCATGAGAAGTGGCCTTGGGAGTAATTGGCGGTGGCTAGAGCCACCGTTTTACTCCATAAGCTAGCGGCACAATTCCAGCGTTGGCCGGAATATTTTGGGGGCGGCTGACGAATTAGGCGATTAAGGGCGAATCGCCAAGCAGCTTGAGCGACCGCTCGAGATTGCGCCCGAGATAGCCGCGGACTTGGCGAGCGACGCTGTCGTCAGCTTTGCCAAGAGCGACAGCGGTCGCAAATTCGGCCATCGCTGCTTCCATCGCACGCCGATCGGGCGGATTTTTCGCGCCGGCGCGAATCGCGCGGGCAAGTGCTCCGCGAAGTCCACTTTTTGTCGAGAGGTGCTTGTCGCCCAGTCGCTTGAGCGCGGCAAATGTCGCGCGCAGATCCTTTATCTCGGCCGCGTCGTACGCGGGCGCCGACTCGATCAATCCCGCCGCATGGGAGAGCATTGCCATCGCCGACATCGCCTGGCCTTGCGCGTAAGGCGATGTCAGTTCGGGGATCAGCGCGTCCATGATCGTGCGCTGCATTCCACCGACCAGTTCTTTCAACGTAGGCCGTAGCATCGGATTTCCCCCCTCAGACCAGTCGAAGTTGGTTGGCCAGGTCCTTGAACAACTGCGGGATCAGCAGTTCAAGAAAAGGCATCACGGAGTCGGAGGTGCTTCCCTCGACGAAGGCGCGGATACCGCTGAGACAAATCACCGCCATCTTCGCGTTGCCGAGCACCTGGTAGAAGAACAGCCGTTTTCGATCGACGGGAATGCCGGTCTTCTTTTCGTAGAGGCGGTAGAACGCTTCGCGTTCCATCAGGCCGCCGGCGAGTTCCTCGCGTCCCCAGAACATCATCGACGCCCAGCCGAGATCCTCCATCGGGTCGCCGAGATGCGCCAACTCCCAATCGAGCATCGCGATGATTCCATTGTCGTCGTACAGATAGTTTCCCGACCGATAGTCGCCATGAACGATCACTATGCGGTCGCTGACGACGAGGTTGGCGTTTAGCCATGCGAGCGCGGCATCGAGAATCGGATAATGTTCGCCCATCCGGTCGCGTTCATACACTTCGCTCCAATGCGCGGCCTGGATGCGGGCGGGATCCTCGAGATTTTTCGGAGGATCGAGAATCTCAAGCCCGCATTCGCGGTAGTCGAGCGACTGCATTCGCGCGAGCTCGCTCAGGAAGTCGTCTGCGACCTTTGCGCGGGTTGATTCGGGCTCCGTGGCGGGAAACGCCCCCATGCCGGTGCGGCCCGCCGCGCGCTGCATGATGAAAAACGGGCGGTCCATCACACCGGGGTCGAGCTCGAGGAACAGAGGCTCGGGAACCTTGAGCCCCGCGCGATGCATCGCGGCGATTACTTTGAACTCGCGCTCGCGGTCGGTCATTAGCAGCCCGCCGGTCGGATCGCGCCGCCCGATCAGCGGCAAGGTGCGCGTCTGGCCGCCTTCGTTCCATTCCAGATCGAAGGCATAGGTCTCGCGCGACGAACCGCCGGATATTCGTTTGAGGCCCACCACGCGATGGTCGCGCGCATCGGGCATCCGGCGTTTGAGGTATTCGGTCAGTCGATGCTCATTCATTTTAGTGACAATTCATCCCCCGTTACGGATTCGGCGAAGTCGGCGCAAGTGCCGCCGGGTTTAGCGGCGCTGTGATTCCACCCATCAAGCCGCCCATCTGTATGCGCAGCCGCTCCGCCTGTTCGACCTTGCCGTTGCGCATCAATTGTCTCTCGACGCCGAGCGCCTCGCGTTTGGCCTGCTCGAGCTGCGCGCGAGTGGGCGGCGAGATCACAATCGCGGTGGCAATTGTCTGCTGCGAAATTTGCCCCAGGATTTGCGCCGTCTGCACGGTCGCCGGCGAAGGCGGCGGCGCCGTGGTCGCGCCTGCGGCTCGTCCCAGCGCCTGGGCGAGACTGCCGGGTCCGCGCGCGATGATAAACAGTTGCGTCTCGTTCATGCTTGACGCGCCGTCCAGGCGCGTTCCCGACGGCGCGCTATGGCTCATCGCATCCACGTTCATCAGGTCGAGCGACGGCGTCGCACCGAGGTCGTTCAGCATCATTATCGAATCGTAGTGTACTTCCGCGGTGTGCGGCCCATCAACTTCAAACGCGATTTCCGAGTCGCCGTCGCTTATCGGCGAGACTTGGGTCACGTGGCCGATGGTCGCCGACGCGTGAGTTATCGGGTCACCCGGACCCAGCCCGCCGGTCGTATCAAGCTCGGTCGAAAAATACAACGGCTGGCCTGCGCATCCCGCGGCCAGCAGGCCAAGCACGAGCGCGCCGCCGATCGATATTCGCCGCGAGGCCGGCGCGCAAATTCCAATCGTCTTACGCAAATGCCGGCATCACTTCATTCGCGAACAGCTCGAGCGTCGGCGGTGGCGCGAAGTCGCTGAAGAAAATGGTGAACGTCGTGATCCCCATCGCCATGCGTTTTTTAAGCTGCTCGACCAGTTGCTCGGGCGTGCCCTTGATTCCGGTGCTGATGAACGGCTTGAGCATCTGCGCCATCTTCCACTTCTGCTCGACTTCCGCGTCGGTCTTGCCGATGCACACCAGCAACTGCTCGGAGATGTCGATGGTGTTCAGGTCGCGCCCGACGTCTTTGCAATGCTGCTTGAGCGCGTTGAACTTGTGCTCGAAGCTTTCGTAGCCGGCCGGACAATTCCAGCGGTCGGCGAACCGGGCCACCAGCCTCAGCATGACCTTTTCGCCGCTGCCGCCGATCGTAATCGGAGGATGCGGTTTCTGCACCGGCTTGGGATTGCAGCTCGCTTCTTCGATCGAGTAATGGCGCCCCTTAAACGTCGCGCGCTTCTCGGTGAACATCGCCTTCAGGATGTGCAGGCCCTCCTCGAACATCTTGAGCCGGGCGCCCATCGACGGGAACTGGTAGCCGTAAGCCTTGTACTCCTCGTCCATCCAGCCCGCGCCGTAGCCGATTTCGAGCCGCCCGTTGCTGATGTGATCGATGGTCGCAAGCGACTTGGCCAGCAGCGCGGGATTGCGGTACGAGTTGCATATGACCAGCGTGCCGATGCGGATTTTCTCGGTCTTCGCCGACAGCCCCGCCATCAACGCCAGGCATTCATGATGGTCGAGATCGGGCATCCCGCGCGTCCACATGTGATCGACCAGCCAGATCGAATGGTAGCCCAGCTTCTCGCAGCGATGCGCCCGTTCTTCGAGCTGATGCCACGATTGCCCGGCTTGGGGCGAGAACAGGGCGAATTGCGCTTTCTTGCTCATTGAAATTTACTCCCGTACGTGATTGGCGCCAGCAGGTCCCGACTCTGTTTCGCACGGCGGACCGCAAAGGGTCAACCGGCGATAAGCCGGCGCGGGCGCGGGCTTGTGCGAAGGGGCGAAATCGTGGAGAGGATTAGGGCCATGAAGATTCGACGGCGGATTGCACTTAGCGTGTCGGCGGTTCTGCTTTTTCTCGTCGCGCTGGGCGCGGCCGCGTCAGCCGGCGAAACCGGCTTCAGCGCCGCCGGCGCGGCCCGCGAGCTCAAAGGCGCGCCGGGAATTTACGAATGGACGTTCGCATCGGTGGTGGGCAAATCGCCGTTCGACAAAATCGCGCTGCATCGCGTGGCCAAGGGGCCGAATCCGCCCGCGCATCCCGATGCGGTCGTGCTCTATTTGCCCGGCACCAACATGAACGGCGAAGTGGCGCTCGAGGATCCACGCTACTCGCTTCAGGTTTACCTGGCCGAGCACGCCGTCGAGGTGTGGTCGATGGACTATCGCACGCATTTCATTTCGTCGCAGACGCCCCAGAGCGATCTTTCCGAGCTGGCGAATTGGACCAACGATCTTTTCGAATCGGACATCGATGCCGCCGGGAAATTCGTCAGCGAAAAAACCGGCCGCGACAAACTGTTCGTTGCCGGCTTCAGCCGCGGCGTCGAGTTCGCGTACCTTTACGCCGCGATGCATCCCGGGCGCGTTGCGGGAATCATCGCGCTCGACGGATTCATCCCGCGCCATCCGATGCGCACGGCGCCGCTGGCGGCCGGCCACTATGCCGACGACATCGGCGGCGAACATCTGACCTACGACAAACGGTACAAGCTGATGCAGATGGTGATCGAAAATCCCGATCAACCTGCGCCGATTCCCAAGTACAAGACCGCGCGCGAAAACCTGGAACACGTGGTGTACGGCGCGGGCGGATTTTTCGGCGGAAACGGCGGACTCGCGAATCCGCAGGGCGGCTTTTCCGACGCCGTGGTGCTGGCGAAACTGCTAATCGGCTACGATCGCTATTGGCCGGCGGTTCAGGACGGCGAGAATCCATTTTCCCCGCAACTGCTTGCGGCGCTCAAGGCGTCGAAGATTCCCGTGATCGCGTTCGCCAGCACCAACTTCGGCTCGCAATGGCCCGGCCAAGTCGAGGAGTCGGCGAAATCGACCGGCGCGCCCGACCCCTCGTTTACCAAGCTTGACAAGTGGGGCCACCTGGACGTGTTGGCGGGAACGAAGTCGGAGAGCGAAGTCTTCGCGCCGACCGCGGCGTGGATCAAGCAGCATGAGGTGCATGCGGATATTGTGGCCCGTCGGGGCGCGATGGAGCGGGGCGGCTCCGCGGAATGATCAAAACCGCGGCGAGCGCCCACGCGCCCAGCACGAGTCCGGCGACGGTCCATCGAATGACCGAGCGGCCGCGGCGCGATGCGATAATCGCGATTAAGGGAGCGAGCGCGAGATCGATGACGATTGAGGTTGCAATCAGATTGGCGGGCGGCTCGTGGTACCCCATCAGGGCGAATCCCGACGCGATGCTTAGCAGGCTGGCGATAATGGTCATCGGTTTGCGCGACTCGGCACCTTATATATAGTTGAAAATCATGGCGCACCGCGACAACGACAACCTGATGAGCAAGCTGCGGCAGATGAGCGAAGAAGGCA
Source organism: Binataceae bacterium (SeqCode) (assembly GCA_963722605.1). Classification (GTDB taxonomy): domain Bacteria; phylum Desulfobacterota; class Binatia; order Binatales; family Binataceae; genus Binatus. The sequence goes on from CAVRNO010000003.1 coordinate 634,489, forward strand.
TCACCGGCCTGTTCAACGAGATTCTGTCAAACGAGAGGATGCGCTCGAGTTTAGGGCGGGCGGGTGAACGCTTCATGGAGAACAAGCAGTCATTCGACCGCAACGTCGAGCAGGTGCTCGACTTCGTCAATATCCCGTCCAAGCGGGACATTCGCGAGCTGAAAGCGCGGCTCGATCATCTGAGCTCGCAACTGCTGAACCTCAGCATCAAGCTCGACCGCGTTCTCGATCACGGCGAACCCACGAAAGCGAAAACGGCGGCCCGGCGCGCAAAGAAGCTCGGCTGATCAGCCTGGGCGCAAGCTCTGGCCGATCTCGGCGAGGTCGGCGATGGTGCGCGGCTCGCGGCCAAGCTCAGGCGCAACCATCAGCACCGCACCGGCGGGAAGCGAATCGCGGAGCACGCTGAGCGAAACCTGCTCGCGCGTCCTGAGCGCGGCGTAGTCGGCGAGATTGCGCTTCAATTTTTTCCTGAGCGATGGCGCGATCCGGGCGGACGATAGTTCGGCGGCGTCGGGCAGCTCCGCGAGCACGCGATTCACGACCATCGCGGCGACGCGCAGGCCGGCACGCTCGAGCGCGTCGATAAATTCGCGCGCCTGGGCGATTCGGCTCGACTCCGCGGTGGTGACGACCACGATCGCCGTGTCCGGCGCGCGCAGCTTGTCCTGGGCGCGCGCGGCGCGAGCGGAAAAACCTTCGTACATGCCGTCGAAACTGCGGACGAACGACTGGATGTCGCCGAGCAGATTGAGCCCGGTCACGCGATCGAACGCCGCGAGCACGGCGCGCGCGGCAATATCCACCAGCCGCAGTTGGCTCCTGAACAATCCGCCGGGCGCGCCGAGCAGGACCGCGGCGCGCGAGTTGAGCAGTTCGAGCAGGCGCCGTGGCGCGTCGAGAAAGTCGAGCGCCTCGGCGGCGGGAGGAGTGTCGAGCACCAGCAGGTCGGTCAAGGGATTGGCGGCGAGTTCGAGCAGCTTTTCCATCGCCATGTAGTCCGCCACTCCTGCAAGCGCCCCCGAGAGATTGCGATAGATTCGATTTTCAAGAATCGTGTCGCGCGCCGCGTCCGACCGCGCGTAACGCGCGACGATCGAATCGAAGGTGCGTTTTGGATCCAGGCGGAGCGCGCGCAGCCGCGCGCGGCCGGCCCCGCGGCCACGGCGCGCATGGCGAATGCCCTCGAGCGGGACCTCGACCGGCTCGGACGAATCCGCCGCAAGGCCGAGCGCGTCGAGCAGGCGCGGCGCGGGATCGACGGTCATCACATCCACGGCGCGTCCGATCACGGCGGCGCGCACGGCGAGCGCGGCGCTGATGGTGGTCTTGCCGACGCCGCCAGGCCCGAGGCAGATCACGAGGCTCGGCGAGCGCAAGTCGAACGACTCGGGACGGGCGGGCTGCTTGAGATGGGCAGACGGCTTGAGCGGTACGGCCTTGGGCTTCATCGGTCGAACAGCTCCGCATCCAGCACGCGGCCGAGTATCTCGACTTCACCGGCTCCCATCGCCGGCGTGAACATCATCGGGAGGCTCAACGCCGGGATGCCGGCGGCGGCGAACCGCGCGGCGGCAATGGCCGCCTGTTGGTGCGCGGCGTTTCGGCGCACGGCCAGGCGGGCGTGGCCGCCCAGCGCAATCAGCGCGGCGAGTTCGGAAGTATCGAAGAGCGGATCGGGAACGCAGTTGATTATCGCCGCGACCGTGACGATGCCGAGCCGCTCGCGCATCGCGGCAGTGGTTTCCAGCGCCTCGCGAACCGCAAGATCCTCCGGCGTCATCGTGACCACCGCGCCGAAGCGTGTCGCGTCGGCGAGGAATGTTGCGACCGAATGGGCAAGCCGGTTAAGCGTGCCGGCGGGCGCGATTCCCTTGACCCCCGACGAGACCGAGAGCAGTTCGACGGCGCTGCCCGAGGCGGGCGCGTCAATCACGAGATAACGATCCAGCGAGCGCCGCGTCTCCCGCCATGATCCGGAGACGTTCCAGCAGCAGGAAAGCCTCGAGACCCGGCAGCGCGGCGGTTACGTAACCGAAGGTTCGGCTGCGCAGCATCCTGCGCGAGATGGCGCGAATCGGGACGATACGCTCGATGAAAGCTTCGAGCTCGGCGCGCGGCGTGAGCGCGATGACCTCGAGCGAGTCGGTGACTTTGACGGTGATCGAATCCTCGGGTATCGCGCCGAGCGCCGCGGCCGCGGACAGGCGGCGATCGAGATCGGCGAGCGTGGTCGGACGCCGGCGCGACAGCGCAATCGCCAGCGCGGCGGCGACCGTGCTCTTGCCGGTGCCGCCTTTGCCGGTTACGAACAATACCCGCGGTAGCCGCATCGGCTAGAATGTAAGGGTCGCGCAGCGAACAGTAAACCTTGCGCGGGAAGAGAGTTGGCTTTTGAGCGAAAATAAACCGCCGGCGATCGATTCGATGCTGATCGCGATACCGCCTGAGCAGATCGTGCTGTTCAAGTCGATCGTCGAATCCTACGACAATATTGCGACGCTGCGGACCGAGGATCCCACCCGCCATCATCTGCGGATTTACTTCTCGGCGGATGCGCGCGACGAAGTCGAGGCGATGATGGCGTCGCTCGCCGCGCAATTCACGATCGAGCGGCTCGCGTAACAGGCGGGAGGATGGGGAGAAGGGTCGTTCATGCAGAGAGGTTTTCAATAAGGCAAAGTCCCGTGCTAGGTAATGCTCTGCAGGGAGGAATTGCCTCATGATAGTTGTCCATCACCTCAACGATTCCCGCTCACAACGTATCCTGTGGCTGCTGGAAGAACTTGGCCTGCCGTACGAGATCAAGCCCTACCAGCGCGATGCGCAAACCCGGCTTGCGCCACCGGAATTGAAGCAGGTTCATCCGCTGGGCAAGTCACCGGTCGTCACTGACGGCAATCGGACCATCATCGAATCAGGCGCAATCATCGACTACCTGATACGCCGTCACGGCGGCGGGCGCCTGCAGCCTGCGCCTGAGACTCCGGCGTACGACGAGTACGTGCAGTGGATGCACTATGCCGAAGGTTCGGCGATGCTTCCGCTGATGCTCAACCTTTATGTCGCGCGCCTGGGTGAAGCGGCAGCGCCGCTTATGCCGCGCATCGAGAGCGAGATTGCCAATCACCTCGCTTACATCGATAGCGCATTGAAGGGCCGGCAATTCCTGGTCGGAGACAGCCTGACAGGTGCTGACATCCAGATGAGCTTTGTAGGCGAGGTGGCCGGCGCGTTCGGCAAGCGCGCGCAGTATCCGAACCTCGATGCGTGGATCAAGCGGTTGCACGAGCGGCCTGCCTACAAGAAGGCTCTGGAACGCGGTGGCGCGTACAACCTCGCGAACTGACCGGCGGGGTTGAGCACCTTATTAACGCCGCGCGAGCCCGAGGGTACAGAAAAGACCGCTGTGGTCGGAATAGGGGACGTCGGCGCGGTGATTGGCGATGAGCTCGAGTTTGTCCAAAACCGTCCACGAGTTTGAGTTGGCGGCGACGATGTAGTCGATCCATTCGGAGGGTTCGCCGTGGGAGCCCACATTCGTTCCGCAGTTGCATCGCTCGCGCGCTTCAGCAGTCAGGTCGGCGCCGAGGGCCGCGACCAGCGAATAGAGGGACTCGCGCGCGTCGGTGTTGAAATCTCCGGCGACGATTGCGGGTTGCGACGCATTGGAATGCGACACGATCTCGCGAAGTTGGATGAGCTGTGCCTGGCGAACATCGTCATAGCCGATCCCCGGATATTTTGACTGAAGATGGGTATTGACCGCGCGGATGCGCTGTTCGCCGCGCTCGAGCTCGACAGTCAGAGCGCCCTTGCCGCCGAGTCCGTCGCCCTCCCAGACTTTCCATGCCGGCGCGCTGGCGGCGAAGGCGTGAAACTCCGGCGCTCGGCTCACGCGCCATCCCGAGGACGCGCTGACGAATGCGAGCAGTCCGCCCCGGGGACCGCGGCTTCGGCGCTTAGTCCAGATTGGAACCCAATCGGGTTGCAGCGCCCGGGCGAGACGATTGACCTGCGAGTCGAACCATACTTCCTGCAATAGTGCGACGTCCGGCGACAGTTCGCGGATTTTCGCGCATACCCGATCCATCCTGCCGCCGGGATCCTTGGACAACGGCCACGGCATTGCGTGCACGTTCCACGACAGAAGCTTAAGCGAGAGGTCGCGCATGGCGATTTGGACGCTAGGTCGCGATGGCGACGGCGTAGTCGCGGCCTTCCCAATTGCGCGTTGCGCGCCAGTTGAAGGTAAAGCGAACCGGGGCGCGGTCATTTGCGCCGATATCGATGTCAACGTAGTCGAAGCCGATCGGGGTTGAAATCGAGCCGGTATCATTGGCGCGGCGCCATTCGTCGTTGGTCCAATGAAGCGTGAACGGCTCGGTCGCCTGAATGCGCAGGCGGTCGCCGGGTGAAACCGACTTGACGCGGCGGTTGGATTTCCAGACGCGAAGGCGGCTCGGCCTTCGTCCGGGCTCCAGGTAGCGGTCTTTGACCTCGTCGATCATGTCGAAGACGCTTGAGTCCGAGGCCGAGCGCAGCAGCTTGATGTACTCGGCATGCGCCCACATCAGGGGGGTCGCGCTGCCGGTCTGGTGGCCGTGTTTGAGCAACTGGTTTGGGATGTCGGGTTGATCCCAGATCTGCTCGGGCAGCAACTGGGTCGAATTGGAAAACCGTTCCATCGCCCGCAGATAGGGAAGCGGGTCGCGGCCGGCGGCGAGTTCGTAATGCCCGCGCTCACCGGTGAGCAGCGGCCACGGGCGTCCGCGGCCCCATCCGACAAACGGGCCGCCGTCGTCATGCTGTCCATAGCCGTCGTGGGTGTAGCGCCTCCAGCACGGACCGGCGGGGAAGCCGGTCTTGAGGACGGCGTCGATGACGCGGACCGAATCCTCCATCAGCGGATCGCCGGCTCTGCGGATGCCGTAGCGGACCAGCTCAAGGAAGCCGGCGTCAACGATTTCTGCGACGGGGAATTCACTCTGCGCGCCGGGTGGGCGATTGTGAATGAAGACGAGCTTGCCGTCGAGGCTTTCGTCGGCGTCGGGATCGGCGAGGTTGATGGGATTGATCCTGACGTAGTGGCGCTTGACGCCGGGGACGAGGAAGCCGTGGCTGGTGACGGTCCAGGTTTCGATGTGCGCCTCGAGGAAGTCGGCGTAATCCTCGAGGAATTGGGCGGTTACGAGGTCGCCGCGATCGCGGGCGAAACAGGCCGCGCAAATCAGCGCCGCGATGTTTGCGGCGAGAGTCGAGGGCGAGTAGCCGGCATTTTCTTCCCATCGCTCCTGCGGCGTGGCGCATCCGTTGTCGATAAGAAAGTGGGCCGCCCGCAGCGCCATCGGATACGGATCGAAATCCTTGAGCGTGCCCTGTTTGTGCATCCGCCACGCCAGCATGATTGGAAAGGAAACCTCGTCGAGCTGGATCCCGTTCCAGTAGGGCTTGCCGTCGATCCAGAAGTTCTGCGGAAAGCCGCCGTCGGGGCGCTGCGCGCAGGCGAGATAGATCAGGGCGCGCAGCGCGGTGGCGACCTCGCCCGAGGCGGCCAATCCGATCACGCTGTTGACCATGTCGCGGGTCCAGACCAGATGGTAGCCGCCGAGGTCCTCGTCGCCCTTGGACTCGCCCCAGGGGATGCTGAGCGAAGCGATGATCGCGCCGGGATAGGTTTTGTCTTCATGGGCGAGCAGCAGCTCGCAACTGCGGCGATAGAGGGCGCCGCCGTCGCCGGAGAATTTCGCGAGCGGGAGGAAATGGCGCGACGCGCGATGCCATTGTTCGAGGAAGCGGGCGCGGTGCTGGGGGAAAGGCTCGGCGAGCGACTGATAGAGAGTGGTCACGGCGCGATTGAGCTTGCGGCCGAAGCCCAGCCCGAGGGTGAAGGAGTAGCCCTTGCGCAAATCGATCTCGGCGGTGAGCGCGATATTGCCGTCGAGCGCGGCGGCGAACTGATAATCCATTTTGAAGTTTTCGCCGATGTCCCGCCATCCGTCGGTATTTCCGACGTATCCGCACGAAGCCCTGAGGAATGGTACGGTGGCTCCCAAAGCCAACCAGACGTCATCCTTATTCGCAGTCAGGAACTTGTGCCCGACGATTTCGGCAACATAACCGTTGTTGCCCAATCCGCCGACACACAGATGCGGCGCGAGCAAGACGTAGAGGTGGAGTTTTTTCAGCAGCTCCGGGTCGCCCTCGAGCCGGGTGTTGATCAGCAGGGTCGGGAGATGGGGGTCGGTGACGATTTGCTTCGAGAGGCGATAGCGGCCGTCGGGCGAATGGCCGACGATTCGCACGCCGAGGCCGGTGGCATCGAGGTACTCGGTGCTGCAATCGAGATTGCGGCGCTCTTCGTGGAAGAAGGTCTCGCCGTCGGTGATGAGGAACTGGAGGTCGCGGATCTGCGGCTGATCGATGGTGGGGAAATAAATCTCGTTGACGACGCCGGCGGAGGTGGTGAACCAAAGGTGGCTGACGGAGGAGTAGGCGGTGCAGACTGCATCCTTGGCGCTGCGGGTCCATTTCGGCTGGATTCCGGGTGCGCCGGTGGCGGCCGGAGATTTGAGAATTATTGCCATGGGACCTCTGAACGATTCGCTTGAAGGGTCAGACGGTTTCGGGTTGTTCGGGCTTGGTGGCCGCCGCGGCCGGGTTTTCCCCGGGCTTGAGACGAAACATCCAGGCGACGCCGACGCTGATCGCGTACAGCAGCACCAGCGGAACCGCGAGCAGGAACATCGAGACCATGTCGGGCGGAGTCAGAGCCGCGGAGACCACGAAGATGGCGACGATCGCATAGCGCCAGTAACCGAGCATCATCTGGTAGTCGATCATCCCGAGCTTGGTGAAGAAGAAGGCGAAAATCGGCATCTCGAAGGTGAGCGCGAAGGCGAGCAACAGCTTGGACGAGAACGCCAGGTACTCGCTGATGCGGATGGTCGGGGTGACTCCGATGTTGGCGTATTGGGCCAGGAAAAAGGCGTAGCCGACTCGGAAGACGACGGCCCAGCAGAAATATCCGCCGAGCACGAAAAACATCGTGGCAAAGAAGACGAACGGCCTGGCCATCTTGCGCTCGGTTTCGTACAAGCCCGGCGCGATAAATTTCCAGATTTCGTAAAAGACCGCGGGACTGGCGATGAACAGGCCGGCGATGAGTGCGACCTTGATCTCGGTGTAGAACGCCTCGCCGACGCCGGTGCCGATCAGCAGCACCTTGCCGCCCGAGGCCTCGCGAATCGGCCAGGTCAGCATGCGGAACAGCGGATTTCTGATCGCGTAGGCGAGGATGAAGCCGACGCCGATGGCGATGAAGGCGCGAATCAGGCGGGAGCGGAGTTCCTGCAAATGCTCGAGGAGCGGCATCCGGGCCTGTTCGGGCGGTTCCTCGATGGGCGCGGGCGGTGTGATATCCTTGTCAGGCACGATGCGGGATGACCAGCTATTTATTCTCGGGCGGCGCCGCCGGCGGCGGCGCGGACTCGGGCGCGATGGGCGCGGGCGGCAGCGGCTTGGGGGGCGCCTCGTCGATCGCGTCGGTCAGTTCGTGGAGGACGGTATTGCTCGCCAGGCGCAGCTCGCGCAAGAGTTTTCCCACGGTGCGCAAAACCTCGGGCAGGCGTTCGGGGCCGATGACAATCAGCGCGATCGCGAGGATCAGAACTATTTCAAAAAGGTCCAAACTTCGATGACCATCCGGCGCGCCGGCCGGCGCAATTCGACGGCATTGCGCGGTGCGGAAAAATTCCGCGCAACCGCGCCGGCTCCATGCCAGTTAATCATCATACCCGACCGGGGTGTCAACGATGCTTAAAACCGGAGTCGTCGCGGATCGCCGCTACCTGAAGCATTTCGCCGGCCGGGTGCATCCCGAGCGCCCGCAGCGCGCCGAGGTGATGATCGAGATGGCGGAGTCGCTGACGCGGCCGAATCTGAGGATGATGGCGCCGCGCGAAGCGACGCACGCGGAAATCGCGAGCTGTCACGCCTCCGAGTATATCGCGGCGATCGCGCGGACGGCGTCGGTGGATCGGTTCGATCTGGATCCGGATACGCACAGCTCGCGCGATTCGTACCAGACCGCGATCCTGGCGGCGGGCGGCGTGCTTACGGCGGTCGAGGCGGTGATGGACGGAGCAATAGATAATGGATTTGCTATTGTTCGGCCGCCGGGGCATCACGCACTGCCTAATCGCGCGATGGGATTCTGCTTCTTCAACAACGTTGCAATCGCGGCGAAGTGGCTAATCGAAAAACGGGGACTCAAGCGGGTGATGATCGTCGATTGGGACGTGCATCATGGCAACGGCTTGCAGGACATATTTTACGAATCGCCCGAAGTGCTTTACGTATCCACGCATCAGTTCCCGGATTACCCCGGCACCGGCTCGCTCCACGAGATCGGGTACGGCGCCGGACTGGGATTCACCGTGAATGCGCCGATGCCGGCGGGATTCGGCGACGCCGAGTATCTCCGCGTGTTCGATCGCCTGATAATGCCGATCGGACGCCATTTCAAACCCGAGTTTATCCTCGTCGCGTGCGGCTTCGACGGGCATTTCCGCGATCCGCTCGCGCAGATGCGCGTGACGGAGGCGGGATTTGCGGCGATGGCGCGGCGGGTAAAGCGGATTGCCGCGGAATGCTGCGGCGGGAAGTTGGTCGCGGCGCTGGAAGGCGGCTACGACCTGGAAGCGATCGCGGAGTCGGGACGCGCGGTGATCGACGAATTCGGACGCGACGCCGACGAGCCGATTCGTCCGGATGACGGAGGCGACCGGGCGATGCCGATGATCGAGCGGGCGGCGCATAATATCGGCCGCTTCTGGAATCTGGGCTAGGGGGATAGATGCCGCCTTCGCCGCGCTATCCGGACAACGGCCCGGGTGAGAACGGGGACGCGCGCCGCCGGCTGGTCTCAATAGGCAGTTCCGATTCGCGCGATTACCCACTAGACAAACAGACAATAGCCATTGGCAGCCATCCGTCGAACGACGTAGTAATCGAGGGGACGGCGGTGTCGCGCCGTCACGCCACGATCACGCGCAAGCCGGGCGGCTTCGAGCTGGCGGACCTCGGCTCGACCAACGGCACGTTCGTCAACGGCGGGCGGGTGCGCAAAGCGATCGCGCTGAAGCGCGGCGACGAGATCAAATTCGGCTCTGCGCGTTTTGCGTTCATCGCCGCGGGAGATCCGATACCGGCGCCGGCTCGCGTCCGAAGCGGGCTCGGGCTGGTGCTTGCGACCATAGCCGTGATGTTCATCGCGGGATTTGCGGGAGTTCGTTACCGAAGCGAGATCGGCCCCGCCGCGTCGGGAATCGCCGCATGGATTTCGTCACGGCGGGCAAGCTCCGCGCCTTCGACGGCGAGTACTCAGCCGGCATCGGTCGATTCGCAAGCAAAGGCATCTTCAACGCCGGCGCTGGCGGCGAGTCCCGCGGCAGTCGAGCCCGAATGGCTAAGGCGGGTGAACTACTACCGCGCGATGGCGAGGCTGGCGCCGATAGTCGAAGATCCGGTGCTGAGCAAGGGCGATCTGGCGCACGCGACTTATGTCGTCAGGAACTACCGTGAAGCGATCGAGCATCGGGGCCTCGGCGCCGAGATGCATACGGAAGATCCGGGGAGCCCAAACTTTACGCCCGAAGGGCTCGAAGCGGCCAAGGCCAGCGACATGGATGTGTGGTTCATGCCGGAGCACCCGGCGGGCGCGATCGAGGCGCCCGGTGGGTCCGACCCGGACGAATGGCTGGCGCAACGAGCAGTGGGCTCGCCGGCATGGTCGATCGACGGATGGATGTCGATACCGTTCCATCGCATGCCGATACTCAATCCGCGGCTCGGCAGCGCGGGCTTCGGAATCTACTGCGAGTCGGGAGCATGCGCGGCGGGACTCAACTTATTGAACGGCGCGCAGCGGAAATTGCCGGCGGGCGGCGCGGAGAGCGGGCCGATCGAGTTTCCTCCCGACGGCGCGAGCGTCGCGATAACGTCGTTCGGCAACGAATGGCCCAATCCGCGCACCAACTGTCCGGGCTACGAGCCGCCCAGCGGACTGGCTATTACACTTCAGCTTGGCGCCGGGATGGATACGCATCTCGGCGAATACTCAGTTGCGCGGGAAGACGCCGACGGCAGCCGCGCCGCAGTCGAAGCATGCGGATTCGATTCGACTAGCTACTCGAATCCGGATGGATACTCACAAGAACTGGGGCGAAACGTTCTGAGGTCCTACGGCACGGTGGTGGTGATTCCGCGCGCGCCGCTTGACAAAGGCGCGAAGTACGCGGTGTCGATGAGCGCGAACGGAAAGCAGTACGACTGGACTTTCTCCACGCGTCCATGATGCGGAGTGGCTAACGCTGGAAATCGATCGCGATGATTGTCGCGAGCGAATCGAGCGCGCTGTCGGGCGTCGCGATCACGAGCTCGCCGATCGGATCAGCGTTGAACAGCGCATCGACGGCGGCGATTCGCTTGCGCAGCTTGAGCGAGATCGTGCTTGCCAGCGGACGTACGTCGCCGACGTGGCGCACCTTGACGCCGCGCACCGAGACGGACTCGTACGGCTTCATCAACAGGTGCAGATAGACGCGGTTGCCGCGGCGCGTTGACGGTCCGTAGAACTGCCACGGCTCGAGCCCGGGGTCGGCGCCGATGATCGCCTCATTGTTGCGGTCCATCCAGTCGCCAATCGCCCGGAGGCGCTCGAGCTGTTCGGGCGGGAGGGCGCCGTCGCCCATCGGGCTCACGTTGAGCAGCAGATTTCCACCCTTGCCGGCGACTTCGCACAGCGTATGGATCAGCGAGCGGACCGATTTGAAGTCCTTGTCCGACGGATTGTAACCCCAACTGTTGTTGATCGTCAGGCAGGTTTCCCACGGGCCTTGCGGGGGCGTGGGCGGAACGGCCTGCTCGGGGGTCTGATAATCGCCGTAGCCGGGGATGCGATCGTTGATGACGACGCCGGGCTGGAGCGAACGGATCATCTCGACGAACTCGCGCGACTTCCATTCCTCGGGCGTGCGTTCCCATCCGCCGTCGAACCAGAGCAGATCGATCTTGCCGTAGTTGGTCAGCAGCTCGCGCATCTGGGCGAACATGAAGGTTATGAAGCGATCCCACTGTTCAGGCGTCGAGCGGCGCCAGTTGCCCCATTGGTAGGGCCGGTCGGAATCGAGAAACGCCGGGTAGTCGGGATGATGCCAGTCGATAAGTGAGTAATAGAGTCCGAGCTTGAGGCCCTCGGCGCGGAACGCATCTATATATTCACGGACTATATCGCGCTTGAACGGCGAATACTCAATTGAATAGTCAGAATGCTTCGTATGGAACATCGAGAAACCGTCGTGATGCTTGCTGGTGAGGACTGCATATTGCATCCCGGCGCGTTTTGCGGTCCGCGCCAGCGCGCGCGCATCCCACTTGGTCGGATTAAACGTCGTGGCGGTCGAGTGATATTCGTCAACTCCGACGCTTTGGCCGTAGGGCAGCGCGCCGACACCGCCGACCAGCGGCCACGACAACTCGATCCCGCGCTGGCTGCAATGCCCCCAGTGGATGAACATTCCGAATCTCGCCTTGTCAAACCACGATTCCATAGCGGGGCATTGTCGCCCGCATCAAACACGTTTGTCCATCCCGAGCCGGGCATCCCGGTGCGGCTCTTGCAGATTGGCGACGCCTCGAATACTTCCATGGAGGACTGTGGGCATAACCTTATGCACGGGCGCTTGATTGTTCGTGCGAATGCGAGTGGATAAAATGAAACGCAACTCCTTTAGATTATCGTGTCTTGCGGTCGTGGCGGTGCTGACGTTTGCCTCGGCGTGCAAAGGCGCAACGGATGGACTTCCAGTGAGAAACACAGGTCATTACGCAATCATCGAGACCGAGCGCGGCACCATAATCGTCGAGCTGTACCCGGCGGTCGCACCCAAGACGGTCGCGAATTTCGAGACGCTGGTGAACAAGGGCTTTTACAACGGCCTGACCTGGCATCGCGTCGTCCCGGACTTCGTCATACAGGGCGGAGATCCTGACGGGACGGGAGCCGGCGGACCGGGCTACACGGTGCCGGGCGAGATCGACACCAACGAGCATCACCTGCGCGGCAGCCTGGCCACCGCGCGCACGGGCGACCAAGTTAATCCGCAACGCGAGTCCAGCGGCAGCCAGTTCTACATCTGCCTGGAGCCGCAGCCGGGACTCGACGGCCAATACACCATCTTCGGCGGCGTGATTAAGGGGATGGACGCGGTCGATCAGATTCGCAAGGGCGACCACATGAAGAAAATCACGCTCGCGAAGGAGCCGCCCAAGTAAGCGCGGCGCGTCGCAAATGGCGGATTCACGAAGCGGGCACCCCCATCGGGCGGGGCCCTACTTCACCGTTGACCTGCATCTGCACACCAACCGCGGCAGTTCGGACTCGAACCTGGCGCCCAAAGACCTGGTCGATCGCGCGCGCGCGATCGGAATCGGCGCGGTCTGCATCACCGAGCACGACAACATGTGGGATTCCCGCGAGGTCGCGGCGCTAGCGGCCGGCTCGGGCGTGATTTTTATCCGCGGGATGGAAGTCACGACCGACATGGGGCATGTCGGCGCGTTCGGGCTCGAGCGGTACGTCGGAGGGATCTACAAGCTGGCCGAACTGCGGCGCGTGGTGAACCTCGAAGGCGGGATACTGATCGCGAATCATCCGTTCCGCTACAAACTCGACCCGCGCTTTTCGTTCATCAACCCGGGCTCAGAGCCGATCGATCCAACTTATCCGGAGCGCGCGGCCAAGCTCGAAATCTTCGAGATGGTCGATGCGATCGAAGTGCTCAACGGCGCGTGCGGTGAGGACGAGAATGTGTTCGCGCTCAAGGTCGCGCGCCAGCTTGGGATGGCGGAAGTGGCGGGCTCGGACTCGCATTCGGCGGGCTCGGTGGGATGCGTGACGACGCTGCTCGACGGGCCGATCAAGGACGAGCGCGAGCTTATCGATGCGATCCAATCCCGGCGATGCCGCGCGGGTCGCGGCCTCTTGAGGGGTGAGCTTGCGCCCTTCGAGCTGCCGGCGGACGGCGGCTAACGCTCGGCAGGATGCGCCTGAGATACGGCGTTTTCCTTTCGCTCGCGGCTTTGCCAGATTTGAAAGGAAATCCAGCAAGGAGCACGCGGACTGGATTGCGCGCGCGGCACTGTTCGGCGCGCGATCGATCCGATAAGATTTGCGCGCTGCCGCTAGAGACTTTACCGATGAATGCCAACAAGGATCGCCTCGCTCTGATCGAGCATCTCTCCGCGATCGGCAGCGAACATTCCGAGGATCTCCGCGAGACCCTGGACCGGGTCGCGCTGGCGATCGCCACCGGCATGGAGGCGGAGGTGTGCTCGCTCTACCTCTTCGATCCGCAGCGCGAGCGACTGGTGTTGCGCGCCACGGTGGGACTCGATCGCGAATCGGTCGGCAAGGTTTCGATGCGGCTGAACGAGGGGCTGGTCGGGCTGGTGCTGGAGAAAGATGAACCGGTTTGCGTGCCCGACGCGATGAGCCATCCGCGCTACAAGTACTTTCCCGAGACCGGCGAGGAGCGCTTCCATACTTTCCTGGGGGTGCCGGTCCGCGACGGCCGCAAGAAGCCGCTCGGAGTGCTGGTGGCGCAGACGCTCGAGCGGCGCAAATTCAACAAGAGCGAAATCCGCCTGCTCAATACCGCCGGCAACCAGGTCGCGCAAATTCTTTCTCATTTCAGGCTGCGCGAATCGCTGGCCACCAAGGAAAAAGAGCGGCTCGAATATCGCCGCCGGATGATCGAGGCCAACCGCCAGCTCAAGGATTACGAAAAAGTCGGCGGCAAGACGCGCCACGCGCCGCCGGCGAAGATTCGCCGTCCGCGGCTGGCAGGGCTTTCCGCGTCGCCCGGATTTGCGCAGGGAAACGCGCACGTGGTCGGCGCACTTCTAAGCAGCGTCGATCGCCACCAGAAGTCCCAAGACCCCAAGGCCGAGGTCAGGCGCTTCGAGGAGGCGCTCGCGCGTTCGCTGGCCGAGCTGGCGACGCTGCGGACGCGGATGGAGCCGCTGATGCCCGAGTCGGACCTGAAGATCTTCGACGGCCATCGCATGATTCTCGAAGACGAGGAGTTCGTCGGCCGCATCCGCGACGCAATCGCCGACGGCTACACCGCCGAGAGCGCGCTGTTCCGGGTAATCGAGGAGCTGAGCGCCTCGATGCTGGCGGTCGCGGACAATTATTTGCGCGAGCGCGCGACCGACTTTCGCGACGTCGGCCATCGCCTGTTGCGTCATCTGCGCCACGAGGAAAAGCGGGCGCCCTTCGCCAGGCCGACGATTATAATCGCCGAGGAGCTTACGCTCTCGCAGTTGATGCTGGCCAGCCACGACAAGCTGGCGGGTATCGCGCTGCAATCGGGCGGCGTCACCTCGCACGCGGCGATCCTGGCGCGGGCGTTTGAAATCCCGACCGTAGTCGGCGTCGAGCATCTGATGGAATCCGTGATCGAGGGCGATCAACTCGTGCTCGACGGCAACTCGGGCGTGGTGTACGTCAATCCCCCCGCCGAGATCGAGCGCGACTACGTGAGCCTGTCCAAGCGCTACGAGGCTTTCAAGCGCGAGCTAATCGAGGAGGGCAACGCGCCGACCGCGACCCGCGACGGCCATCGCGTCATGCTGCTGGCGAATATCGCGCTGCTGCCGGATATCCACCTGGCGTTGCGCTACGGCGCCGAGGGCGTCGGGCTGCTGCGTTCGGAATTTTCGTTCCTGACCTACGAGGATTTTCCCGACGAGACTCAGCAGCTCGCGCTGTACGCCAAGATGCTCGAGGCGCTGGGCAAGCGCCCGATCACGATTCGCACGCTCGATATCGGCGCCGACAAGTATCCGGGGTACATGCGGGTGCCGCGCGAGGAAAATCCGTTCCTCGGCTGGCGTTCGATACGGATCTCGCTCGAGATGCCGGGGCTGTTCAAAGTTCAGCTCCGCGCCATTCTGCGCGCCGCCGCCAAGCACAACGTCCGCATCATGTTCCCGATGATCTCGAGCCTGGAGGAATTGCGCCGCGCCAAGGAATTGCTGGCCGAGTCGCAGGCCGAGCTGTTCAAGGAAGGACTCGAGCACAATCCCAATATCGAAGTCGGGATCATGGTCGAAGTGCCGTCGGCGGTGTGGCTGGCGCCGCGGCTTGCGCGCGAGGTCGATTTTTTCTCGATCGGAACCAACGATCTGATCCAGTACCTGCTCGCCGCCGATCGCAACAATCGCAAGGTCGCGCACCTGTACGAGGCGCTGCATCCGGCGGTCATTTCCGCCATCGCCGAGGTCGTCAACGTCGCGCGCGCGGCCGACAAGGAAGTTTGCCTGTGCGGCGAGATGGCCAGCGATCCGCTGGCATCGCTGCTGCTGGTCGGGATGGGGCTTGACGAACTAAGCCTGAGCCCGCTGTTCATTCCGGTGGTGCGCAAAGTCATTCGGGAGGTCGATTATCAGACCGCCCGCCTGATCGCGCGTGAGACTTTACAAATGGCGAGCGTGCAGGAAATCAAGGGTTACCTGATCGAACGCTATCGCGACCTGGGCCTGATCAATCTGGTCGAAATGTACCGCTAGTAACGCTGGGCCGAATCGTCGCGATTGATTCCTCGACTTTGGCGCTGCTAAGGTGTTTGAATCGATTGTTGACATAATCAGTCGGGAATTGTTTACTGTCTCTGACCGACCGGTTAGATACCGTCAGCCCCTGCGTTCGGGTATGATACGCAGGATGGGCAGGCTGGGGTAGGAAACAAAGCAGAAGATCTGAGGATCTATCGATGGTATTTCTTATATTTTTCGGCGCATTTCTGGTTTTCGCGGCGAGTATCCTCTACTGGCTGTTAGGGACGAATCGTTACGGCGGTGATCGTCCCGCCGCCAAGCTTCAGTTGACCGCACGCCAGGGTGCGATCGCCGAGGCGGCGATAAAGCCCGAGCCTTGCCGCACGATTCGCGTCTATTTCATCAAACCCTCGCGGTACGACGAGGAGGGATTCGTCCAATACTTCCGCTACGGCGTTCAGCCCAACAACACTTTGACGGTGCTGACGGCGCTCAACGAGGCGTTCAACAAGCGTTACGCGGTCGAGCGAAACGTCCGGCTCGAGACGGTAATTTGGGACGAAATCTGCGACGGGGTAGTCAGCCCCGAGACGATCAAGGCGATAAAGGAAAAGGCGCGCGAAGATGGCGTCGAGTTGCTGATCGGGCTGGCCGGGGTGCAATCGAATCAGTATCCGCGCGGGCGTGACCTCGCGCTTCAGTTCGTCGCCGAAGGCCTGCCCACGATGATGGGCGGCTTCCATGTCAGCGGCTTTCCGGATTCGCGCAAGTTCCTGAACGAGTGCGGCGTCACGACCGTGATCGGCGAGGCGGAAAACATCTGGGGCTATATCGTCGAGGACTTCCTGCGCGGCGAGCTGCGCAAGAGTTATTCGGTGACGGAGGGAATTCGCGCGAAGACCGGCCAGGACGACATCACGGTTCCGCTGATCACAGAGACACTGCTGCCGACGCTGGACGATCGTTACCTGACGCGATTTTTCAACGATACGATGACCACGCTCGACACTTCGCGCGGATGCCCGTTCACCTGCTCGTATTGCAGCGTGAAAAACGTGATGGGCCGCACGATGCGCTCGCGCGAGCCCGACGCGGTGGTAAGCTGGGTGCGCGACGCATGCCGCAACCACGGGATCGAGTCGCTGTTCCTGGTGGACGACGATTTTTTCCGCTCGCCGCGATGGGAAGAAATTCTCACCGGCTTGATCGAGGTGAAGAAGGACTATCCCAAGCTTTCCTTCATGATGCAGGTGGACGTCGATGCGTCGTGCTACGCGAACGTCGCCGACGGCGAGACCGAGACCGCCAAGCATCGGCGCAGCAAACGTTTCACCGAGCTGGCCGCAGCCGCGGGATGCTACCAGGCGTTCGTCGGAATCGAGTCGCTCAACCCCGACAACCTGAACTTTGCGACCAAGTACCAGAACACCGACAACCGCCAGAACAAGTGGTCGCTGGAAAAGGCGCGCGCGCACGTGATCGACAAGTATCGCCGCGTGGTCGAGAACTGGCACAAAGTCGGTGTGTCGGTGCATGCCGGCTACATGCTGGGATTCCCGTTCGACGGTCCCGATTGCGGGCGGGTGGCGGTGGCGACGCTGAAGAAGATCGGATTTGACCTGGTGTCGTTCTTTATCATGACTCCGCTGCCGGGCACTGAAGATCAGGCGCGCTTCACCCGGGAAGGCAAGATCACCGACTGGGACTTCAACCAGCTCGACTCGCAGCACGTCACGCTCAAGCACGACAGGATGGACAAGGAAAGCTGGCTCGGCGCGTACCGCGACGCTTACAAGGGCTTCTATTCGATCCCGCGCCTGCTCTACAGCATTTTCACCATCTCCGCCGGGCGCGGACTCAGCGCGGAGGCGCGCTGCTCGACGCTGCGCCAGTTCACCTATTATTTCTTCAGCCATCGCCAGGGACGCCATCCGATGGTCGGCGGGGTATGGCCGATTCGCCGGCGCGACGTCCGCCGGATGGCAGTCAGCGACGACGAGGCGCGCCGCTGCTACCTGGGCGGGAAGCGCTTCGACGCGATTTTGCGCGGCGACGCCGGCGATGGATTCGCCGGGGCTCCGGCCTAAGCACCGCCAACTTTCATCACCTGACCGAACACCGGCGCGATTCACTCGCAATCGCGCCGGTGCGCACGGCGGTTCTCACCCGCGATATCGCGCCGAGGCTATCCGCGCGCGGCTTGCACCCACGGCCGATAAAGGGCTAGGGATTCCCCGAGGATCCCATCATGGTCAGCCTGATCAACCTGCCGACGGCCTCGGCGTGACCGGCGCTGTACTATACTACCAACCAGATAAGGACTTGGACGAACAGCAGCTCTCCGGACGTAGCCCTCGATAACGCTTTGAAATCTGATCCCGTTCTCGGCATCGCCTACAAGTGGAACGGAGCGGGCCAGCTTAAGAGCACGGCAAGGCCAATCTGTTCGATTATGCAAGCGACAACGCCATCACGGGCAGCGACCTCAGCGGGATGGACGACTGTCCCGGCGGCGGCTACTCCGAGAACCAGGGTACTCTCTCCTACGCTCTGGGAGCCATCCTGCAGGTCATCTTCGATTTCTTGTTCGGCCAATCGACCGCGGCCGCCCCGGTATCGCAGGCCAATTATGCTGAGCAAGAACAGCTCGGGCACCAGCTAGGCGGCAGCTCCCAAATGATCGGCTTACATGACGGTACGAACGTATACTCGCATGGCGGGGGCGCCGACCGGCTTGCAAACATCCTGTTTCGTGAAACCAGCGTGCTGTCAGGCGAGGAGGTTGACACGGCACGCATTGCCGTGGTCATGCCCTCATCAAGGGCAGCCGAACTCCCAATCCTCCAAAGCATGTCTCCGACGCGCGGCTGACCGGCTTGACGCCGAGGGGCAGCGCCTATGGAATGAGTGTTACTGATGCGCGCAAGCCGCGAATAACCAAGATGCGGCCGACATCGCCCCACCCACGGCGCGACACACCTCAATATGAGAACCACCGGCAGCAAGTTTTTGTGGACAGGAGAACATGGCGGTCCGAACGAGAAGCCCACCATGACTTTTGGACCATTTAATAGCGCTGTCAACAGGAATCATTTGATAGACATATATCCATGAGAACTCAGCGTATTTCGATCACGGCGATTCTCTCCTGCGTTCTGCTTGCGGGTGCAAACGGCGCACTAGCTCAGATATTCCCAGCTAAAGACCTGACGGACGCTTTCAATGGTTACCTGCAAAAGGTGGCCAACAACGGCGGAATGGCGTTTGTGAGTGCCTGCACGTCCCCGACAGGCGGTCGCGCCGGCGGAGATACGGAAATCCTGATGATTCCGCTTGGCAGTAAGTCCGGTGATCTCACGACGCTCACAGGTCATGAAGTCTACAACGGCACCGGTATACGATTTGAATCAGGCAGGCCGACCTTAGTCGACCCGGGCGGCGGTATATGGTCCCAACACCGGCTGCAATCCATGGCTGACGACCTGGTCAAGGCCGGCTTCCAACTGATGTCCGGCGACGCGCTGCGCAAACTCATCACACTTAATCCAACCCGCCGTTGCCCGCCGCCGCCCGACAACTGGATCCCACCTGAATTTCTGGCGCACCCGCCGCGCAAAGAGTAGCGGGAAGGATCGACGCCGCCTCCGATACCTCAATACTGCCGACCGCGTCCCGCACGAGCGATGTGGCCGCGGTGCGATTTTGCGCGGCGACGCCGGCGATGGATTCGCCGGGGCTCCGGCCTAAGCGCCGCTAACTTTACACCATCTGACCGAAGACCGGCGCGATTCACTCGCAATCGCGCCGGTGCGCATCGCGGCTCTCACCCGCGGCATCGCGCCGGAGGGCATCCGCGCGCGGCTTGCACCCACGGCCGATAAAGGGCTAGGGATTCCCCGAGGATTCCATCATGGTCAGCCTGATCAACCTGCCCGTCATCATCGTCGCCGTGGCCCTCATGGCAGTACTGATCTTCTTCCCTGCGGTCTTCCGGCTGCTGGTCCGTCTCGCGACCTTTCTCATACCTGTGGCGGTCGCCGCGGCGGGTATCGCGATGATCATGAACGACGAGACGATTTTCGAAAGACCCGGTCCGGGGCAACGCGTGGTCCGGTTCGTCACGATGAACTCCGCGGCCGCCAGCCCGTCGGGCGCCGGCTCGATGACTTGCCAGATGGAGAATCAGCCGCAGGCGGCGCCGGCGCCGAGCGAGGCGCTGGAACGCAGGCGCGCCGCAAGGAAGGCGTTTACCAAAGAACCCGGGCCGGCGCACAGGCTGGAACCGTTCGCGACGCCGGCGTCGCTCGACGACGTCTATCCTGAATTGATTCGCCGCGAATATCCGGGAATCCCGCGCGAGAAACTGTTTCAACTCTCGCAAGAAACGATCAACTCGCTCGGTGGATGGACAATCGTCAAGGCCGATCCCAACACCTTCACGATCAATTGCATCTACACCACGCGAATCTTCAAATTCGAGGACGACGTGAGGATCACGGTGCAGCCGTCAGGCGAGCTTGACGTGTGCTCGCGCTCCGGCATGGCGCGCCCCGATGCGAGCCTCGATGCTGCGCTACTTCCCCGGCGATCTCGGCGCCAATATCGGGCATATCAAGCAGTTTTACGAAGCGCTCGAGCCGAAGATGGATGAGGTCTATAAGGAAGAGCAAGAGAAGCAGAACGCCAAGAAGCCGCCGCACTGAGCAGGGGTGCGCGGCATCACTGGTTCCCCTTCCTTCGAGGGAAGGGGAGCAATCGCGTGGGTGGAATCGCGCGTATGAAAGCGCGGCGGGCAAATCCGATCCTCTTTCCAGGCGGGGGAAACAATTGAGTTGAGGGGCTGGATACGCCCTGCTCGGGTACAGGGACCGGCGGCGGCTTTTGACAAGACGCACTCGATCCGGTCAAGCTGTGATTCTATGGCGATGCGGGAAGCTCAAATCGACGCGCTGGCGACTCATCTGGTGCAAGGCCTTATCGATCGCGGCTTGATCAAACCCAAGGGCGAGGTGAAGGACCTGGTCGCGTGCGTGGTCGAGCTGATGTCGGCGAATTTCGAGACCGAAGCGCAGATCGACGAAGAGGCCGACAAGATGGCGGAGGCGGAGGCGCGCCGCGATACGCGGCTGGACGTGACGCGGCTGCGCAGTTTGATTCGCCAGCGCCTGGCCGAGAAAAAAAACTTCACGCTCTAGCCGGCTGTTGAAAAAGTAATTTTCAACGCCTGCTCCCTCTCTCTTGTCTCCCCCAAAGGGGGAGATGTTATAGGTAAGAAGACAGCTTTTACGCAGGGTGTTGAAGAGCTTGAAATCGAAATTGACGATTGATCCCAGTTTTTCAACACCCTGCTAGTGTCGTGTCGCGTAAATAGATTGAAGAACAAAGCCCTAACCCCCTGGCCCCTTCCCCAGAAAGAATGGGGAAGGGGAGCAGAAAAATCCTCCGGGAATGCTGCCGTCCTATCCCCCTGGCCCCCTTTCCGGGCCGGAAAGGGGGGACCGGATCAAAGCCGGAAAGTCGGGGAGATACTTGCCGAGCACCCTTTCCCGGGCCGGAAAGGGGGGACCGGATCAAAGCCGGAAAGTCGGGGAAGTACTTGCCGAGGACCCTTTTCCGGGCCGGAAAGGGGGGAACCGGACCAAAGCCGGAAAGTCGGGGAGATACTTGCCGAGCACCCTTTCCGGGCCGGAAAGGGGGGACAGGACCAGAGAGTCCCTTGGCTGGTCGTACCAGAATCAACCAGAACTTTTTGAAGATATTTGCAGGACACTACACTAGAAGGCGCGCTCGCGGAGTAAATCTTCATGAAGCTGACCGAAGCACGAGTATTGTTCCTGGCGCGCGAGTCGATCGCAAAATTGCGCGACGAGGGCCTGGCCGAGATCGCAAACTTTCCGCTCGCGCTGCGCCAGGCGCGCGAAATCGTGGCGCAGTTCAACGAGCAGGGTGACGAGATCGACGCGATCGTGAGGCGCAAGATCAATTCGATCAAACGCGGCGTCGTCGAGGGTTCCAACGAATGGACGATCCTCTACAAGCGCTACCGCGACGAAGAGCTGCGCAAGAAAGGCCCCCGGCAGGGCTGAGCAGGGGCTGACCCCTGCACCCACCGTTAAGGCCGCGCTCCGTTGTCGCGCGCGGGCGGGGGTGAGGCGGAGGCGGTGGCTGCATCGAGTGGGCGGTTGATACAATCGGGGCATGGACGATAACGAATTTCGCGAGCGGTCCGATGTCGCCTTGAGCAAAGTCGCGAAATGGCTCGAGGACCTCGACCCCGACGAAGTGGATTTCACGACGGCCGACGGCGTGGTGACGATCGAGTTCGCGGGCGGCGCGAAGTTTATCCTGTCGCGGCAATCGCAGATGAAGCAGATGTGGCTCGCCGCCGGCGCGCATGGATTCCATTACAGTTGGGACGGCGCGCGCGGCAATTGGCTCGACGACAAGGACGGCCACGAACTGTTTCCGCGTCTGGCGGAGGCGATATCCGAGCAGCTCGGGCATCAGGTGGAGTTCTGAATCTCAAGCGGCGGGGCGCGCCGGCTCAGACTTCGTCGCGGAGGATTCGGGTCGCGATCACCAGCGCGGTGGCGCCGGCCGTGGACATCAGGATGGCGCCGACAAAGTTATGCGCCTGCACGCCGAGCACCGCGAAAATCATCCCTCCGATCACTCCGCCGACCAGGCCGAGCGCTATGTCAGCCATCATGCCGTAGCCGTCGCCGTTTAGAATCTTCCCGGCCAGCCATCCCGAAACGAGTCCGATTAGAATCCATGCGAACATGATTCGCCTGTCCTCCATTTGGTTGGCTGCGGCGCGAGAAAGTTCGGCGTCGAGCCTTCATCTAAGGAAGAGCAAGAGCGTTGCCATCGCGGAGGCGCGTGAATTGGTGCGTGAATCGGGCGGTATTGGGGCCGATATGATGCCGAATTTCGACTGCACGGCAGGATTGGGACTGCGGGGCAGAAGCCACGGTCCCTTTTGAGCGTCGCGGGTTGCGGGGGAAAGAGGATTAGCTAAAACTGATCGCCGCGGTGGCGAATCGAGCAAAAATCAGGGGTGCGATCTCGGGATTCGGCGAGGTTGCCGCGCGCGCGCATCTCCCGGGTTGGCGCACGCGCGAAAATATCGTGATCGGCGCGATCCACGATCCAATTGCGGAGCGCCGCCACGAGGCGATTGGGCTAATCAAGAATGTCCGGGTGTACGACGACCTGGAGCTGATGCTCGACGGTGAGGCACCCGACTTTGTCGATGTCGCGAGCCCGCCGGGGATGCATCATGCGGCCGCGCGCGCGGCGCTTAGAGCGGGGGCGCACGTGCTGGTCGAAAAGCCGCTGGCGCTGACGCTTGCCGACTTCGACGAACTCGCCGCGATCGCCGCGGAAAAACGGCGCGTGCTGATGTGCGTGCACAACTGGAAATACGCGCCTGCGTATGCGGCCGCGCGCCGGGCGGTCGAAGCAGGGCGGCTCGGCGAGGTTCGCTTCATGTCGATCGACCGGCTGCGCACGGAGCCTGCGGGCGCGGGCGGAAGCGGCGGCAAGTGGCGCGCGTCGGCGGCGTCGGGCGGAGGGATTCTGATCGATCACGGCTGGCACGTGTTCTACCTGATGGGTTGGATGCTCGGCGGGGAGCCGCCGGTGTCGATTTCGGCGCGGCTTGAATCGCCGGCGGGGGTGGAGGTTGACGACGTGGCCGACGTGCGAGTCGGTTTTGGGGCGGGGCGTGTGGCGCGCGCGCATCTGTCGTGGCGCGCGCCGGTGCGCAGAACCTCGGCGCTGATCTATGGAGAGCGCGCGAGTATCGAGATCGAGGGGGATCGGGTGCGCCTGACTGATCGGTCGGGCAAGGCTGAAGACCTCTCAGTGGCCGACATCCCTGACGATTCGTACCATTCGGCGTGGTTCGGCGGAGTCGCGCAAGAGTTCGAGCGAGCTGTTTCCGAAGGAAGCAACTCGGCGGTAGCTGCTGCAAGAGGAAATTTGGCCGAGGCGCGCGTCGCGCTTGCCCTAATCGATGGAGCGCGACGATCGGCTATCAACAACGGCGTCGAGATAAATATCTCATAAAATCAAATAGTTAGGGCGAAATATCTCACTGGGAACATTTTGGCCCGAACTGATCGCCTGACCGATCGGACTGTCTCTCTTGACATTCGGAAGTGTGACGGTAAAGTTACCATTGACCGAAAGGTTAGCCGGATTATCGAGACGAGAAGCACTATGGGCGAAGCGCAGGCCAAACAATCAGGCTCATCCGAGCCGCGCGTACAATCGCAGGATTCGCGGGACGAGATTCTGAAGGCGGCGATGGAGCTATTTGCCAATCGCGGCTTCCACGAGACGTCGATGTCGGAAGTGGCGCGCGAGGCGCGGGTCAGCAAGGCGCTGATTTTCTGGCATTTCAAGACCAAGGAAGAGCTGTTCGTGGCGGTGCTGAACCGGCTGCTGGAGCCGTACTTTATCGATTTTGCCGAAGAGGCGTCGATGGACGAGCGGGTGCAGATCGAGAAGCTGGTGGAGGCTTACCTGCGGTTCGTGCGTGACAACGCGAGCTCGGTGCGTTTTTTCCTGGCGCAGATGCTCCACGACCAGGGGCTGTCCGAGAGTCTCAACGACCAGGTGCTCAAGCTGTATAGCGGATATCGCGCGATGCTGGTGGAACTGATCGCGCGCGCGCAGCAAAAGGGCATCTGCACGCGGCGGACGGCGCCCGAATCGGCGGCGGCGTTTCTGCTGTCGGCGCTGAACGGATTGCTGATCGAATACCTGTTCATGGGGCCGAACGCGGTCGATCCGGAAGGAGCAGTGGCGATGGTCGGCGAGTGGCTGTTCGGGGAACCATCGGGGTCATCTTCGTCGGAGGCTGGCGGCGCGCCGGCCGCCTGAATTTCTAACTCTTCACTTTCTTCAACATCCGAGGAGAACGCACAGAAATGCGCCTTCCACCGAGACAAATGATCGATCTGGCCCGCTACATCCGCGCGAAGAAGCGCTCGGGCGAGAAGTATTTTCCGCTGGTGCTGATGCTCGAGCCGCTGCATGCGTGCAACCTTGCGTGCATCGGATGCGGGCGAATCGTCGAGTACAAGGACACGATCCGCGACATGATGCCGCTGGACGAGGCGCTGCATTCGGCCGAGGAAGCGGGCGCGCCGCTGGTGTCGATCTGCGGCGGCGAGCCGCTGATGTACAAGTATATCGTGGCGCTGACGCGGGGGTTGATCGAGGATCAGAGGCGTCACGTCATGATCTGCACCAACGCGGTGCTGCTGGAGCGATTCGTCAAGCAGGTGGCGCCGAGCCCGTACCTGAGCTTCAACCTGCATCTGGACGGGATGCGCGAGACCAACGATCGCGTGACCGACCGGCAGGGGCATTTCGACACCGTGGTGAAGATGATCAAGATGCTGAAGGAGAAGGGCTACCGGGTACAGACCAACACGACGGTGTTCCGCGAGACCACCAGCGACGAACTCGAACGGATGATCAAGTACCTGACGACCCTCGAGGTCGACGGGATGCTGCTGAGCCCCGGCTATCACTACCAGGTGATGGGCAACGACGACGAGTATCTGAAGAAAGAGGAGATGCCGGCCAAGTTTTTCAAAGTCCGCGACATGGCCGACGACTACAAGATCGTCAATACGCCGATATACCTGGACTACCTGGTGGGCAAACGCGAGCTGCAGTGCAGTCCGTGGACGACGGTGACGCGCAATCCGCGAGGATGGAAGGGGCCCTGCTACCTGATAACCAACGGCCACTACAAGACGTTCGAGGAAATGCACGCGGCGACGGACTGGGAGTACTACCGGACCAAGCAGGATTTCCGCTGCCGCGACTGCAAGCTGCATTCGGGATTCGAGGGCACGGTGGCGCTCGATTTCGGCAAGAATCTCAAAGACTCGTGGCGGATGGTGCGCCATTACGTGGCGTGAGGGAGCGTCTGCGCTTTCGACGCGGAGAGCGCTCGCGCGCGACTGACCAATCAACCTAGCCAAGCGGAAGAGGAACGATCGCGTGAGGAAAAATCCCGATCAGTTTTTCAGCTCTTCAGCGCCGCGGCCGAGCCCAAGGTCAGCGCCGCCGGCGGCGGGACAAGAGCAACGAGAGATGTTCGACTTGCACAGCTATTTGAAGGAGCGGGCGCAGATTATCGAGCGGGCGCTCGCTCAATGCGTCGAGCAGCCGGCGGGCGCGGCGGCGCGCCTGCATGAGGCGATGCGCTACTCGCTGCTGGCAGGCGGCAAGCGGCTGCGGCCGGTGCTGGTGCTGGCGTCGTGCGAGGCGGTCGGCGGGAAAGCCGGGGCGGCGATGGGACTGGCGTGCGCGGTCGAGATGATTCACACCTACTCGCTGATTCACGACGACCTGCCGTGCATGGACGACGACGATCTGCGCCGCGGGCGCCCCACCAATCACAAGGTCTATGGCGAAGCGATCGCGACGCTGGCGGGCGACGCGCTGCTGACGGACGCATTCAAGGTGCTCGCGCGCTCGGCGGACAACAGCGCGCCGGCGGCGCTGGTGCTGGAAACGATCGCGGAGCTTGCCGACGCGGCGGGATCGGGCGGGATGGTTGCGGGGCAGGTGATCGATCTGCTCGGCGAGGGCAAGTCGAAGACGATCGAGGAGCTCGAAGAACTGCACGGCAAGAAAACCGGGGCGCTGTTCATAGCGTCGGTTCGCGGCGGCGCGCGCCTGGGCGGCGCGAGCGGGGCGCAAATCGAATCGCTCGACGCATACGCGCGCGCGCTCGGGCTGGCGTTCCAGGTCGTCGATGACCTGCTGGACGTTCAAGGCACGGCCGAGCAGATGGGCAAACGCACGCAAAAGGACGTGGAGCGCGGCAAGGCGACCTATCCCGCGATATTGGGAATCGAGCGCTCGCTCGACCTGGCGCGCGAGCTCGAATCGCGAGCGCATCGCGCAATCGCCGGTTTCGGGCATCGCGCCGACGCGCTGCGGCACATCGCAACCTTCGTCGTGGAGCGCAAGCTGTGAACGCGGCCGAAGCGTCGGTAGAAATCGCGGGGACGCATTCGCGCCAGGCCGTGCTGGTGGAGCCCGGGCGGCTCGAATTGCGCGACTACGTCGTGCCGCATCCGGGGCCGGGCGAATTGCTGATTCAAATCCGCTGCGCGCTGAGTTGCGGCACCGATCTGAAAATGTTTCTGCGCGGGCATCCGCTATGGACGCTGCCGATTGCCTTCGGGCACGAGTTTTCCGGGGTGGTGGTGGAAGCAGGCGAGGGCGTGACCGCCTTCAAGCCCGGCGACGAAATAATGGCGGCGCCGACCGCGCCGTGTGGAATCTGTTTTTACTGCCAGCATGGGCAGGAGAATCTTTGCGACGATGCGGTCGGGCGGATGGTGCTCGGCGCGTACGCGGACATGCTGCTGCTGCCGGCGCACGTCGTCGCGCGCAATACGTTTATCAAACCGGCGTACCTGCCGTTCGAAGAAGCCGCGCTGCTCGAGCCGCTTTCGTGCGTGGTTCATGCCCAGGAAATGGCGCGTCCCGAAAAGACCGAGACGGTGGCGATCATCGGCGGCGGCGCGTTCACCCTGCTGCACATGATGGTGCTGAAGGCTGCGGGCGTGCGCGAGGTGGTGGTCGTGGGGCGAGACGCCCGGCGGCTTAAGTGGGCGCAGGAGAGGGGCGCGGACCGGGTGATCGACGCGCGCAGCCCCGACGCGAGCGCTGAAATCGCACGGCTCAACGGCGGCTTCGGCCCCGACCTGGTGATCGAGTGCACGGGGCAGGTCGAGGGATGGCAGGATGCGGTGGCGCGGGTGCGGCGCGGAGGGCGGGTAGTATTTTTCGGCGGATGTCCGGCGGGCACGGCGCTCAGGGTCGATACGCGACTGATGCATTACGACAATCTGACGTTGATGTCTCCGTTTCATTTTCGGCCGCGCGATGTGCGGCGCGCTTACGAATTGCTGGCGGGGCGCACGCTGAACGCGGGCTCGATCGTCAACGCGCGAATGCGGCTTGGCGATTTGAGGGAAGTGTTCGCGATGCTCGAGCGAGGCGTGGTTCTGAAATGCGCCGTGATTCCATAGTGGAATGCGGCGAGGTTGCGGCGGGTTCCCGCGGGATGCGGACTTCGGTTCAAGCAAGGGTGAATTATGAGTCAGGCCATTGAAATTGGAAGCACGGCGATCGCCATGTCGCCGCATGACGAGTTCGTCGCGAAGATTGATTACACGGTAGCTCGCGCGCAGCGCGCGCTTATCGCGCTGCAGAAGCCCGAGGGCTACTGGCACGCGCCGCTGGAGGCGAACGCCGAGATGAACGCGGAGTTCATCATCTTCAGCCATTTTATGGACACGGTCGATCTCGAGGTCGAAGCGCCGCTCAAGAAGCATCTGCTGGAGACTCAGAGTCCGGACGGGAGCTGGGCGCTTTACCAGGGCGCCGAAGGGCATCTGTCGACGACGATCGAAAGTTATTTCGCGCTGAAGCTCACCGGCATGCGCGCGGGTGACGAGCCGATGGCGGCGGCGCGGCGCTGGATCCTGTCCAAGGGCGGGATCGTGAACTGCGGGACGCTGGCGCGCTTCTATCTGGCGGCGATGGGGCAGATAACCTGGGAGGCGACGGCTGCGCTGCCGGTGGAACTCTCGCTCTTCCCGAACTGGTTCCCGTTCAACATTTACGAGCTCGGTTCATGGGCGCGCGGAACGCTGATGGGACTGATGATGCTGCAGGCGGCGCGTCCCGAGAAAAAGATCGATTACCAGCGCGGAGTGCTGGAGCTGTTCATCCAGCCGCCGCATTTCACCAAGTTCAAACAGCCGCGCGGAAAAAAGTTCCTGTCTCTGCGCAACGCGCTGAACCTCGCCGACCAGGCGCTGCGCTTCTACGATCGGCACAAAATCAAATCGCTCCGCGCGCGCGCGCTGCGCGTCACGGAAAACTGGCTGGTCGAGCATCAGGATGCCAACGGCTCGTGGGGCGGAATCGAGCCGTGCTACCTGCTGAGCGCGATGGCTCTGAAAGCCAACGGCTACCGCAACGACCATCCGGTGCTGAAGAAAGCGATCGAGGCGTCGCAGGAACTGATTTGGCACTTCAAAGACTACGACATGTACATGCCGTGCGTGTCGGTCAACTGGGACACGGCGCTCGCGGCTCGGGCGCTGCTGGATTCGGGATTGCCGGGCGACCATCCGGCGCTGAAGCAGACCTCGCAATGGTTTATCGATCATCAGATTTTCAAGAAGGGCGATTGGTCGGTAAAGCGGCCCGAGCTCGAGCCGGGCGGATGGGCGTTTCAGTTCTACAACGACTGGTATCCCGACGTGGACGATTCGGCGGTAATTCTGTCGGTGATGGCGGATTCGGCGGCTGATGACGCCGCGGGCAGGGAGCGCGCGATCCGCGTTGGCGCCAACTGGGTGATGGGAATGCAGTCGAAAGACGGCGGCTTCGCGGCGTTCGACGTTGACAACGATTCAACCTGGCTCAATCATTTGCCGCTCGCGGACGTGGAAGCGGTGACGGATCCGTCGTGTCCCGATCTCACCGGAAGGGTGCTCGAGATGATGGGGTCGGTCGGCTATCGCACCGAGCATCCGGTGGCGAAGCGCGCGATCGAATGGCTCAAGCGAAATCAGTCGCCGGCGGGCGGATGGTGGGGACGCTGGGGCATCAACTATATCTACGGCACTTTCTCGGCGCTGTCGGGCTTGCGCGCGATCGGCGTCGATATCAACGAGCCGTGGATCAAGCGGGCGGTCGAGTGGCTCAAGTCCAAGCAGAATCCCGACGGCGGCTGGGGCGAGAGCCCGCTGTCGGACAAGGATCCCGCGTGGCACGGGCGCGGAACCAGCACGGCGTCGCAGACAGCGTGGGCGCTGATCGGATTGATCGCGGGCGAGGCGGGAATCAGCGAGCACGCGGTGCGCGGCGCGCAGTGGCTCTCAGAGCGGCAGAACGATGAGGGCGCGTGGGACGAGAGCGAATCGACCGGCAACGGATTCCCGAATCATTTTTATCTTCGCTACCACATGTACGCGCATTACTTTCCGCTGATGGCGCTTGGGCGGCTGCGCCGGCGGCTGGTGGAGACGGCGCCGCATTGAGCGCGTCGCGATGAAGGCGATTTCAATTCTGGGCTCGACCGGCTCGGTCGGCGTCACCACGCTGGACGTGGCCGGGCGATTCAGCGACCGATTCCGCGTGGTCGCGATGGCGGCGGGACGCAACCTGGATCTGCTGACGGAGCAGGTGAAGCGCTTTCATCCCGAACTGGTCTCGGTGGCGACGCCCGAACTCGCGCGCGAACTGGCGGCGCGCGTCGGTGCGCAGCGCGTGACGATCGTGCACGGACTCGAAGGCGCGATCGCCGTCGCAACCCATCCCGCGGCGAAGCTGGTGATGTCGGCGCTGGTCGGCGCGATGGGCTTGCAGCCGACGCTGGCGGCGATCAAGGCCGGCAAGGACATCGCGTTTGCCAACAAGGAAGTGCTGGTCGTTGCCGGCGCGTTGATCACCGCGGCGGCGCAGCGAGAATCGGCGTGCGGCTGCTGCCGGTGGACAGCGAGCACAACGCGGTTTTTCAATGCCTGGAAGGACGCGGGCGCGAGTCGTTGAAGCGGATCATTTTGACCGCGTCGGGCGGGCCGTTTCGCGAGCGGGCGGCCGACAGTTTCGAATCGATCACAGTCGAACAGGCGCTGAAGCATCCGACCTGGCGCATGGGCAGCAAGGTTACGATCGATTCGGCGACGCTGATGAACAAGGGGCTCGAGGTGATCGAGGCGCGGTGGCTGTTCGATCTCAAGCCCGCCCAGGTCTCGGTGGTGATTCATCCGCAGAGCGTGATTCATTCGATGGTCGAAATGATCGATGGCTCGGTGATCGCGGAGATGGCGATTCCCGACATGGCAATTCCGGTGGCGTACGCGCTCGGCTATCCGGAGCGGCTGCCGATGACGCATCTGAAGCCGCTGTCACTGGCGGAAAATTCGCGCTTGACGTTTGAAGAACCCGACCTCGGGCGCTTCCCCTGTCTGCGGCTGGCGTACGAGGCGCTGGCTGCCGGGCACACGATGCCGGCGTGCCTCAACGCCGCCAACGAGGAACTGGTGGCGGGCTTTCTGGCGGGGCGCGTGCGTTTCATCGACATCCCGCGCCATATCGAAACCGTGATGCAACGGCATCACAACTCGGCGGCGCAAACGATCGAAGATCTGCTGGAGACGGATGGATGGGCGCGAGCCGCGGTGCGCGAACTTATCGGAGCGCGGCCGGTAGCGGCCTGAGACGATGGCACTCGTGGGGGCCAACGTGCAGAGCGAAGGAACCTCGTACGTAGCGAGCGCGGCGCGGGACGCGTCGCCGCCGCCAGGAGCGTTCGACGTGGCGGGCGCGTACCAGTTCTGCGCTCGGCTGGCAAAATCGCACTACGAAAATTTCACGGTCGCATCGTGGCTGATGCCGCGCGAGATGCGGCCGCATATGTACGCAATTTACGCGTACGCGCGGATGGCGGACGACTTTGCCGACGAGCATCACGACCTGGCAATGCTCGACGAATGGGAGCGCGAGCTCGACCTGGCGTACGCCGGCGCTCCGCGCCATCCGGTATTCGTCGCGCTCGCCGACACGGTGCGCCGCTTCGATATTCCGCGCGAGCCGTTCAAAGATCTTTTGACTGCGTTTCGATCCGACGTGGACTTCAAGGGCTTCGACACGCTCGACGATCTGCTCGGCTATTCGCGCTACTCGGCGAATCCGGTGGGACGGCTGGTGCTTTACCTGTTCGGCTACCGCGACGCCGAACGGCAGCGGCTGTCGGACCTGGTCTGCAGTGGATTGCAGCTCGCCAACTTCTGGCAGGACGTTGCAGTCGATCTCGGCAAGGGACGGATCTATCTTCCGCGCCGCGACATGGAACGATTCGGGGTCACGCCGGCGGACCTGGCCGCGCACACCTCGTCGCGCGAGTTCGTGGAGTTGATGCGTCATGAGGCGGGGGTCGCGCGAGCGATGCTGGTTGAGGGGGGAGAATTGCACAAGCTCGTGGACAAGCGGCTGCGGCGCGACATCGTGATGTTCGCGGGCGGCGGGCTGGCGATTATCCGCGCGATCGATCGCGTCAACTACGACGTATTCCGGATGCGTCCGGAACTGACGAAGCTCGACTACCTGAAACTCGGATGGAGCGCGCTGCGTGGACGGCTTGAAGCCTGACAGCATCGCCGCCGGGATCGAAGAAGCCGCCGGCCGCGACGGCGCGTCGCTGGACGCCGACTACGCCCGCTGCGCGCAAATCACGCGCCGCTCGCGGTCGAGCTTTTACTACGCGTTTATCCTGCTGCCGCCCGAGCGGCGCCGGGCGCTGTACGCCGTGTATGCATTCTGCCGATTCGTCGACGATATCGCCGACGACGAGGCGATTCGCGAGCCGGCGATGCTGCTGCGCCGGTGGCGCGAGGAACTTGACCGCGCGTACGCGGGCGTGCCGACGCGCGCGCTCTTCCGCGCGCTCGCCGACAGCGCGCGGCGATATGCAATCCCGCGGGAGCTGTTCGAGGAGATCATCGCCGGCGTGGAGATGGATCTTTCGCGCAAGCGCTATCAAACGTTTGAAGAGTTGCGGCCGTACTGCTATCGCGTCGCGTCCGCGCTGGGCCTCATCTGCATCGAGATTTTCGGCTACCGCAATCCGTCGGCGAAGTTGTACGCGGAGAATCTCGGGCTGGCGCTCCAGTTGACCAACATTATCCGCGACGTGGGCGAAGACGCCGCGCGCGGGCGCATCTATCTTCCGCTGGAAGACCTCGCGCGATTCAAGGTGAGCGAGGATGAAATTCTGGCGGGCGTGTACTCGCCCAACTTCGTCAGCCTGATGAACTTCGAGGCAAAACGCGCGCAGGAATTTTACGCGAAGGCGCAGAGCGCGCTCGCGCCCGAGGATCGCGCGACGCTGCTGACGGCCGAGGCGATGCGGCTTATCTATGCCGCGTTGCTCGAGCGGATCATCAGGTCGAACTATCGCGTGCTCGACCGCCGCCACAGCCTGTCCGCGCCGCACAAGCTCTACCTGGTCGGCCGCGCGTGGGCGGCGGGCCGCTTCGGCGCACTGCACGGATGAGGGGGATGCGCGCGGCGAATTAGATGGCATCGGCGATGAAACACGCGGTCGTGATCGGCGCGGGCTTCGCGGGACTCAGCGCAGCGGTCGCGCTCGCCGAGCGCGGCGTGCGGGTCACGGTGCTGGAAGGAAAACCCGCGCTCGGCGGGCGCGCGTATTCGTTCACCGAACCGGACACCGGAGATTTCGTCGACAACGGACAGCACGTGCTGATGGGTTGTTACGGCGAGACGCTCGATTTTCTCAAGCGGATCGGCGCTTACGACCAGTTGGTGTTTCACGAAGATTTGGAAATCGAAATGCTCGCGGGTCCCGGCCGCAGTGCGATCCTGAAAACGGCGCGGCTGCCCGGACCTCTGCACATGACGGCGGCGTTGCTCGGCTACCGGCATCTGAGCATCGCGGAGCGGATCGCGGTCATGCGCGGCGGACTGCGCATGCTCGCGATGAGGCGGTTCGGCGGCGGCGAGTTGCGCCGCCTCACCGTCGCGCAGCTGATGGATCGTATCGGGCAATCAGAGCACGCGCGCCGGTGCTTCTGGTATCCGATGTCGATCGCGACGCTGAACGACGAGCCGCAATCGTCGTCGGCGCAGTTGTTGGCCGAGGTCCTCAAGCGGGCGTTCTTTTCGCGCCGCCGCGACTCGGCGTTCGTTTATTCGCGCGTCGGGCTGAGCGACCTGTACTGCACGGGCGCGCAGCGAGTGATCGAGCGGGGCGGCGGGCAGGGTGGTCTCCCGTTCGATCGTGGAGATGCTGGAATTCGGCGCTCGAGGCCATGTCGCAAGCGTGCGGCTGCGCGACGGACAGCGAATCGAGGCGTCGGACTTCATCAGCGCGGTGCCGGCGCCCCAGTTGCTGCGGTTCCTGCCCGAAAACGCGGTTGCCGATCCATTTTTCTCGCGCTTCACGGGTCTTTCGAGCTCGCCGATCATCTGCGTGCACGTATGGCTCGATCGCGAAGTGACTAATTCACCGTTCATCGGGTTTATCGGCACTACTACTCAATGGCTATTCAACAAGCGTCGAATTTTCGCGCAGCGCGGCGAGGCGCATCCGGGCTACCTGAGCTTCGTGATCAGCGGCGCGCGAAAGCTGGTCGATCGCAGCAACCAGGAAATCCTGGATATCGTGATTAACGATCTCCACGCGATGATTCCCGCGTCGCGCGGAGCCGGAGTCGTGAAGTCGCTGGTGCTCAAGGAGAAAAACGCCACGATGGCGCCGAACCTGCGGTCGCATGAGCTGCGTCCGACGGCGAAAACGCCAATCGCGAACTTCTTCCTGGCCGGTGACTGGATACAAACCGGGCTGCCCGCGACGATTGAGAGCGCGGTGATTTCAGGGCGGGCTGCAGCCGCCGCAGTCTGCGGGCGAAATGCTGAATAGCTATTGAGTGAATCCGATGACTACTAAGTTAGCGCTGGTGACGGGCGGCAACGGATTCGTGGGATGCCACGTCGTCCGCGCGCTCCTTGCCCGCGGCGATCGCGTGCGGGTGATGGCGCGCGAGAACGCGGATTTGAGCGCGCTGGTCGGCCTGCCGGTCGAGATCGTGCGCGGCGATCTGCGGCGCTTCGATTCCGTCGAGCGCGCGGTCAATGGGTGCGACGAGGTTTATCACGTAGCCGCCGATTACCGGCTGTGGCTGACCGATCCGGCGCCGATGTATGCGACCAACGTCGGGGGTACGCAGCATGTTATCCGGGCCGCGGCGAACGCCGGTGTTTCGCGAATCGTTCACACTAGCACGGTGGGGGCGCTGGGAATTCCGCACGGCGGGGTGGGGCGCGAAGAGACGCCGTCGTCGCTCGCCGAAATGACGGGACATTATAAGAGATCCAAGTACATGGCGGAGCAGGCGGCGCTGGAAGCGGCCCGCGCGGGCGTGCCGGTGGTGATCGTGAATCCATCGACGCCGATCGGCGCGCTCGACTTGAAGCCGACTCCGACCGGCCGAATCATCGTGGACTTCCTGAATCGGCGGATGCCGGCGTACATGGAGACCGGCCTCAACATCGTCGATGTCGAAAATGTCGCACGCGGCCATCTGCTGGCGGCGGAGCGCGGCCGAATCGGCGAGAAGTACATTCTCGGCGGTGAAAATCTCACGCTGAAGGAATTTCTCGGGCGGCTCGCCATGATTTCCGGGCTGCCCGCGCCCAAGGTGAGGATTCCGTACGCGGTCGCGCTGGGGTATGCGCTCGGCGCCGAAGCGTTTGCGCGCACCGTCACACGCCGGGCGCCGCGGGCCAGCCTGACCGAGGTGCGGATGGCGCGAAAGCGGATGTTCTTCGACTCGTCGAAGGCGCGCGCAGAGTTGGGCTATTCGCCGGGGCCGATCGATGCGGCGCTGGCGTCAGCGATAGAATTCTTCAGATCCAAAGGGACGGCCAAGAGCGCCGCGTAAGCCACGCCATGCATTTACTACTGTCCACGATCGCGCTGCGCCCGTACGTGTTCATCTTTCTGGTGAGTTTTTTGTGTATTGCGATCGTGAACTTCGGCCTGCGCACGACGGCCTTGTTTACGCTCCTGACCTACGCCGCCTCGCTGGCGTGCGAGTGGTCTTCAATCCACAACGGATTCCCGTTCGGGCTGTATCACTATATCGACGCGACCCGCGGGCGCGAGCTTTGGGTGTTCGGCGTACCGTTCATGGATTCGCTGTCGTTCACGTTCCTGGCTTTCGCCAGCTATACGGTCGCGCTGTTGCTCAGTTCGCCGTTGTATCGGCGGGGCGCGGATATCCGGATTCTCGACACGTGGCAAATTCGCCTTGCGCCGCGGGTATGGCTGATGGCGGCGCTGTTCATGGTGATGGTGGACCTGGTGGTCGATCCGCTGAGCGTGCTCGGCGACCGATGGTTCCTCGGCAAAATTTTCTGGTACGATCGGCCGGGTCCGCACTTCGGCGTGCCGATCAGCAACTACCTGGGATGGTATTTCGTCGCCGCGATCACGATTGCGATTTTCCAGTGGCTCGACGCGGCGTTTAATCGCGGCCCGGAGAAGCCGGCGCGTTCGCTTCCCGCGATGCGTTCGCGCGCGTTGCTGGGTCCGGCGCTCTATGCGGGGATCGTGATCTTCGGAATCACGATGCTGTTCCGAATCAAGGAGCCGGAAATCGGATGGGCTGCCGTGTTCATCTACCTGCCCTTCACGGTCCTGGCGATTCATATTCTGACCCGCCGCGAATCCTGGGGCGACCAGGCGGCGATCGAGCGCCATCTTGCAGACTTTCCCTACGAGCGCGATCTTCCCGTCTGGAAGCCGGCGAGCGCGCGCACCCGCGAGCCGCACCTGCGCATCGCGCGCACAGACCACCGCCGGCGAGGCGCTTGATCGCGACGCGCTTCCAAATCTTCGGCGAGTGTGGCAAGCGTCGGGCTTCCAGCTGCGACGCGGTAACCAGAGGTGACTTGGCATGCTGCTCAAGAACAAGGTTGCGTTGATCACGGGCGCGGGTTCGGGAATCGGCCGCACCAGCGCGATTCGGTTTGCGCAAGAAGGGGCGAAGGTGATGGTCGCCGACATACGCGCGGAGTCGGCCAGCAATACCGTGGCTGAGATCAAGAAGGCCGGCGGCGTCGCGACGTCAGTGCCGGTGGACGTGCGCGTCGGCGCCGAAGTCGAGCGGATGATCAATGAAACGGTAAGCGTCTTCGGACGGCTGGACATCCTGTTCAACAATGCCGGCGTCTTCGTTCCCAAAAACGTGGTGGATACGAGCGAGGAAGAATGGGATTGGGTCGTGGACGTGTGCTTGAAGGGCGTATTCTTCGGCTGCAAGTATGCGATCCCGCAAATGATCAAGCAGGGCGGCGGCGTGATCCTCAACACCGCCAGCGGCGCGGGAATCAAGGGCATGCAAAACTTTGGCGCCTACCAGGCGGCGAAGGGCGGCGTCGTAATCATGTCGAAAGGAATCGCGCTCGACTTCGCGCGCGACAAGATTCGATGCGTGTCGATTTGCCCGGGTTTGATCGAGACGCCGATCGCCGAGAATTGCAACATCGCTCCCGCCGGCGGGTCGCAGTTGGGTTGGGAACGCGCCGCAAACATGAATCCGCTCGGACGCAACGGAAAGCCGGAAGATGTCGCTGCGCTGGCGGCGTTCCTGGCGTCGGATGAGGCGGGGTTCATCACGGGCGTCGCGGTGCCGATTGACGGCGGGGTCAGCGCGGGCGCTTTCGCTCCACCGGTGCGCGAGCACGCCGGGCAGCCGCCGGGACCTCGCCCTCGTGCGCGATAGCCGTCAGTGCGTCGGCGATTGCGGTGGTTGCGCGCGACAGGTTGCGAATCATCCGCGGCAGCTTGAGCATCGTTGCCGGATTGCGCAGCAGGTAGGACGTCGCGGCGAGCGGCCGGACGTTGCCGTCCTGGTCGGCCATCCCCGCGCCCACTACTTCCTCGTCAACTTCGTCGAGCACTGCCCGGATCGCGACGAACGGGATCCCGCGCGCCGCGGCCTCTGCGGCGAGCGCGGCGGTTTCCATGTCCACCGCGATCGCGCCGGTGCTTTCCTTCGCGCGCCGCTTCTCGGCGCCGGTGGCGAGCACGCGATGCGATGTGAAAATCGCGCCGGTCGAGTACGCGATCCCCGCGATCGCAAGCGAGCGGCTAATCGCGCGGAGGTGCGCGTCGCTGACGGCCGCCGCTTGTTCGGCAACCTGGCCGCCGGCGTGAATCGTCAGACTGCGGTCGCACAGCACGAGATCGCCCGGCTTAAGCCCGCTCGAGAGCGCGCCGGCGACACCGGTCCCGATTACCAGCTCGGCGCCGGGCATCAGATCGAACGCGCGGCGCGCGGTATCGCTCGCGCGGCCGGGTCCGATTCCGTGGCCGACGACGGTGAAGTCTTTGCCGCCGAGCTCCGCGCGGAAGCCATGCAAGCCGCCGAGTGCGAGCGGTGCGTGGCGGCTGAGCCGGCGCTTGAAAGGCGCGATCTCGCGCGCGAAGGCGTAAAAGAGAAGAATCAATCGCGTGGTCTCATTTTGGACATTACGTGCGCGCGCTTGAGCGAACCATCCGATGCTAGCAAAATTGTGCCGGTGTTTTTCACTCTTTCAATGGCCCGGCAGAGCCGTTATCCGTCATCCGTGGCGACTCGCGGTGGAGCAGTTTGAAGCGCCTGATCGTTAACGCCGACGACTTCGGCTTGTCGCCCGAGGTCAACGCCGCCGTCGTGCGCGCGAGCCGCGACGGAATTCTGCGCAGCGCGAGCCTGATGGTCGCGGAGCCCGCCGCGCCGGCCGCGGCCCAAATCGCGCGCGAAAATCCCGCGCTCGACGTCGGCCTGCATGTCGTCGTCTGCCGCGGGCGCAGCATGCTCGATGCGTCGCGGCTCGGCGCCGCGGTGCGCGCGTCGGGAGAGTTCATCGATAATCCCGTGGCTGCGGGGATGCGGTATTTCTTCGACCGGTCGATGCGCGCCGCGATGACCGGCGAACTGCGCGCGCAAGTCGAGCGCCATCTCGAGCTCGTCGGCTGCCTCAACCATATCGACGGCCACTTGAATTTCCACGTCCATCCGTTGTTCGCCGATATTTTGATCGACCTCGCCGTCGAATATAAGGTGCCATGCATCAGGCTTCCGCGCGAGCGCGTGATGACCACGATTCGGCTGCGCCGGGACCATGCGCCGCGCAAGCTGGCCGAATCGATCATCTTCCGCACCCTGTCGCGTCGGACCCGCCGAATGATGGCGGAGCGCGGCCTCGTCTCGACTGACGCGCTGTTCGGACTTCATCAGAGCGGCCATCTGAGCGAGGATTACGTCGTCGGCGTGATCGATCGCATCCGCGACGGCGCCACCGAGTTTTATTTCCATCCGGCCGCCGATATCGGCGGAGTGCCGCCCGCGGTCGAGGCGCAACTCGAGGTCGAGATTCTCACCAGCCGGCGCGTGCGCGAAGCGATCGATCGAAATGGAATCGAGCTGATCACCTTCGCCGATCTTGCAAAGCGCAATCCCGCCGCTTGATTCAACTTTGCATCCGGCGTTCGCTGTAACTCGTGCCAAAGCATAACTTCCCCGGCGGGAGACCAGCGCCATGGAGCAGCTGAAGATTCGGCCTGCGGTGCGCGATGACCTGCCGCGCCTGACGGAAATTTACAACTACTACGTCGTCAACACCCCTATCACCTTCGACTTGGAACCATTGACGGTGCAGCAGCGCGCGCGATGGTTCGACGAGCATGCCGGCACGAAACGCCGCCGCATGTTCGTCGCGGAAGACGCCGGCCGGGTCGTCGGCTATGCGTGTACGGGACCGTTTCGCGACAAGGCAGCGTACGACACCAGCGTCGAGACGTCGATCTACTGCGCTCATGACGCGACCGGGCGCGGAATCGGCGCCATGATGTATCGCGTCCTGTTCGACGCGCTGCAGAACGAGGACATCAATCGCCTGTTGGCCGGGATCACGATTCCCAACGACGCGTCGATCAAGCTGCATCGAAGCTTCGGCTTCACCGAGGTTGGCGTCTTCACCGAATGCGGCCGCAAGCTCGACCGTTACTGGGACGTCCTGTGGATGCAGCGCCCGCTCCGCCTCAGCGCTGTGCCATAAGAACGATCGCGGTCAAGCTCGGCCCGAGCGGGTCGTTTCAGTTCACGACCGAAGCCAGCACCATATCCGAGAGCCGCTGATGACGCTCGAAACTGCGCGATTCCTCCAGCAGTCCGGAGGTCAGGCACACGAACGTCAAATCCCGTTCCGGATCAACCCAGAACATCGTCGAACCCGCGCCCAGACCGCCGAACGTCGAAGGCGACGCCGTCGAGCCGAACGGATGCGGGAAGATGCCGGTGCCGCGGATGAAGAAGGTCAACCCGAGGAATGCGGGGTATTCGTCCCACCCGCGCGCCTCGAACGCATAGCTGAACAGATTATTCGGCATCGTGCCCGTATGGTTCGTCGCGGCCAGCCGGATCGATGCCGGCGACAGCACTCGAACTCCGTCGAGTTCGCCGCCGCGCCTGAGCATCTCGGCCCATCGCAAGATGTCGCCTGCGGTGGAAACCACGCCGCCCGCCGGAATTTCAGCCTCTGCGGTCAGCAACAAGTTCATCGCTTCGAGCAATTCGGGCTGGAAGAGTCCAGGAGTTCGATCCCGCACGACTACCGGAACGAACCGCGGCGCGAGATCCTTGCGCCGGCCGAGCGCGGTTTCCTTCATCGCCAACGGCTCGAAGAATTCCTGCGCCAGAATGTCGCGGAACGATCGGCGCCCGCCGTCGAGCCGGCGCACCACTTCGGCCAGCACCGCGTGCGCGGTAATCGCGCTGTAGCTGACGGCGCTGCCGGGAACGGTATCGGGGACCTGCTGGCACGCCGCCGCGACAAAGGCCTCCAGGTTGCCGAAAAACTCCGGCGGGAGCGCGGGCGTTGCCGACATCCCGGCCGTGTG
Organism: Binataceae bacterium (SeqCode); assembly: GCA_963722605.1. GTDB lineage: Bacteria > Desulfobacterota > Binatia > Binatales > Binataceae > Binatus. The sequence continues at coordinate 674,645 of CAVRNO010000003.1, forward strand.
CGTCAGCATATGCGCAATCGAGATGCGCTGCTTGCCCTTGACTGCGAACTCCGGGATCACGTCCGCGACCTTGGTCGTGAGCATCAGTTCGCCCCGTTCCACCCGCGCCAGGACCGCCGCGGCGGTCATCGTCTTGGTGATCGACATGATCGCGAAAATGTCGTCGGTGCGCGCGGCGCGGCCGCTGGCTCGGTCGGCGAAGCCGACTGCCTCATGCGCAGCAATCACTCCGCCCCGGGCGACGGCGTACACCGCTCCGTCGTAGCGGTTGCTCGCGACATCATTGCGTATCGCGGCGGCGACCCGTTCCAAGCGTGATGCGTTGATTCCGATATCTGCGGGCTTGCCGATCTTCATTGAATACCTCCTGCTAAGGTCACAACCGAAATTTCAACATATCGCCTAAAGGAGACCTTTGCATAACCGGATGCTGGTGCTGAAGCGACACGCGCTGGCGCGCGAGATCCTTCGCTGCGCTCAGGATGACGGAAAGAAAGCAAGCGGCGCTGGTGTCATTCTGAGCGCAGCGAAGAATCCCGAATCTTTCTCGGCGCAAAACACTTCGACGTCACTGAGGGCGTGCGCAGCCGAGCCGCTCCGAATTCAATATGCAGTTATGCAAAGGCGATTATGCACCCCTTGACTAGCGAGGGATGTTTTGCCTATTCTCTGCTTCATGGCAGACGAAAAACCCAAAGACCCTTCAATCAAGACTTTCAGGCAGGCGCTTGCGGAAAACGACGAAAATGTCCGCAGATTGCTGGGGAAGGTCCCCGATTTCAGCAAGCTGGCGGGCTTCCGCAAGCTCGTGGACGGCTACGCGCAGAGCATCAAATGGGCGCAGGACCTTGCGAAAGAGCACGACTCAATGAAGACCTGGGCGCAAGAGTTCACGAAACAGAGCGATTCCATGAAGGCGGCGCTGTCTGCGCTCGGTCTTGGGAAGCAAGTGACCGAGTTGGCGGAATGGGCGGCGTCGCTAAAAGAAGTGATTCGGTTAACCGAGGAAGGAAAACTTGGGGAGTATTCCGACGAGACGCCGCTTCCCGAATTGATGGAGCGGATGGGGCGTCTAAAGGAAGCCCAGAAAACCGCCATCGAAACCGGACAAGTGGATTTGATGGTTGCGAACGAGTGGCTAATAAGCCACTGGCCAGCACATCGACCGTGCCCGCTCTGCGATCACGAGGAATGGCGAATCGGACCATCCGTCGTTCAGGTCCCGACAAGCGCCCTTGGCTCGCAAACACCGCCACGAATCAACCCCTGCGTCGCCGTCGTTTGCGGTCACTGCGGCAACACGGTTCTTCTAAACGCGATAATCATCGGCTTGCTTCCAGAGCGGGAGAGCTAAGGCAATGCCTGACACCGGCTTCCCTCAACTGGACGAAAAGAACTTTACTCGCGATCTTCTGCAAGGAACTATCGCGCCCCGAACTATGCGTTGGTTTTTAGTCAACGACGACGAGCTGGAGCAGTTCAAAAAGATGGATGCTGGCAGCAGTCAGAATCTAGCTTTTGGAATGCTCGCCATCGGTATCGCTGCTTCATTCTTCATCTCTCGATTCACGGTGAGCGGAGACCTGACCGTGGCGCAGTTCTCGCTTTTTTATCTAGCTCCCGCGTTCTTAGGACCTGTCGGAATCTGGATGACCCGGCGTGGAACTTCAGAATTGAGCGGTGTGTCGGCTGACAGGGCGAAACATATTGAACGGATTCGTTCTCAATCGGGTGTAGTTACCCGTACCGAAGTGTCCCCGGTCCGCCCATCTGAAGAACTCGTCGTGGTCGTCAAGGAGACAGCGCAACTCCAAGCAGATCGAGAAGACCCAAAATGTATAAGCAGAAAATAATTCATTTCTTCTGCCGTCCGTGCGGCGAGTACCACCTAAAAACGCATCCGCATTACGGGGCGCAGAAACGCAGAGCCGCGAAGCGCCGCGCCGCAAAAGCGGCTGCTGTCAATCAGGTGTAGCGCCGTGCTCTCGGAAACAAATCCAATTGCGTCGGCTTTCTGGCTGGCGACCGCTGAAGCGCCCGCCAGTCAGGTCGCTTCAGCATCCTGCTATCGCCTTCCCGAAAATATCTTCGGTGCGGCGATTGTTGAATCGGAACGCGAACTCGTTCAGGTAGAGCGGCAGATACTTCTTGCTCACTTTGTGATAGGTGCCCACCACGCCGCGCTTGAGCAGGCTCCAGAAATTGTCGATATGCGAAGTGTGGACGTTGCCGCGTACATACTCGCCCGCACTGTGCCGAACGAATTGATGCGGGAATGTCGGAGCCAAATCTCGATAGCCGTAGGCTTCATCAGTCGCGATCAGATCAACTTTCTCGCTGACCACTTTGCGCACGAAGCGATCCAGTGTCGGCTTGTCGGCGTTCTCGATCATCTGGCAAACCACGTTCCCCTTGCGGCTGATCGCACCGATGACCGGAACCTTATCGACTGTACCTTTAGCGTTCGGGCGCTTTTGGCTCCGATGCTTGTTCTTGAATTTGCCGCCCATGTAGGTTTCGTCCACTTCGACGATGCCCATAAGCTGGCGGAACTCCGGATCGGCGAGCCCGGCGCGGAGCCGATGGCACATAAACCACGCTGTCCGGTAAGAGCCGGTTCCGATCATCCGGTGGATTTGAAGCGCGCTAATCCCTTTCTTGCTGGTCAGCATCAGATAGAGAACCTTGAACCAGACCAACAGCTTGTAATTAGTGTTCTCGAAAATCGTATTGACCGTAACCGAGAATCGGTACGGGGCGCGCGGGGTCTTCCCGCACTTGGTGCACTGCCAATGGAAGGGCCGCGCCTTGCTCGCGTAAACGTGCTCGTTTCCGCAACGCGGGCAGCGGATGCCTTTGGGCCAACGCTGGTCGCGGAGATACGCCTTGCAGGAATCTTCATCGGGGAACATTCGGTCAAATCCCGAAAGGGTCAACTGCTTAACGAGCTTCGGTTCATGTTCGGCGTCATTGTTCTTACGCATGAACCAAATATAGCGCACCCCTCGATGATAGTCAAGGGGTGCATAATCGCCTATGCAAAGCTCTCCTGAAGGCAAACTTAAGCCAGCGCCCGCGACCCGCCGCCGCATCGATTGCTCGCGCCCCGGCGCGGTTTGAATTAGGCTACGGGTCTGCGGGGCGCGCCCCCCGCGCGATTTTTTCCACGCTCGATTACATACAGTGAAAAAGTGAAAAAGTGAAAAAGGAAGAGGGACCAGATGCGCGATCACGATGGTGCTCCACTCGCTGATGCTTCGGATGATTATCGCCTGCCGAAAAACGTCACGCCCAGGCGCTACGAAATTCACCTGACGCCCGATCTCAAGGCGTTCACCTTTCAGGGCGATGTAAGCATCGCGGTCGTCGTCAACGATCCGACCGACGACGTCGTGCTGAACGCGCTCGAGCTGGAAATCGACCGGGTGAGCGCCGAGCGCGGCGGAGAATCTCTCGCCGCAAAGGCTGAGCTGGAGCCGGCCAAGGAACGCGCGCATCTCCGATTCGCCCGCAAACTTTCGCCCGGCGAATGGACGCTGAAGATCGCGTTCCGCGGAACCCTGAACGACAAGCTGCACGGCTTTTATCGCAGCCAGTACCAGGACGCCTCGGGCAACTTCCCACGTCGCCGCGACCACGCAGTTCGAATCCACCGACGCGCGCCGCGCTTTCCCGTGCTGGGACGAGCCGGAGCTCAAGGCGAGCTACAAAGTCACCCTGGTCATCGACGAGCACCTGACTGCCATTTCCAACGGCGGGCAGGTGAGCGAGCGCAAGCTCGGGGGCGCAAAGAAGGAGGTCGTCTTCAAGGAGACGATTTCGATGTCCACCTACCTGGTCGCGTTCATCGTCGGCGAGTTCGACGCGACCCCGCCGGTGGATGCGGGCACGCCGCTCAGGATCGTTCACGTCCCCGGCAAGCAGCCCCTGACCACATGGGCGCAGCAGATCGGCGCGTTCTCGCTCAAATATTTCGCCGAGTACTATGGGCTCAAGTATCCCGGCGACAAGCTCGACCTGATCGCGATCCCCGATTTTGCCTCGGGTGCGATGGAAAATCTGGGCGCGATTACCTTTCGCGAGACCGCGCTGCTCGCCGACGAGAAATCCGCGTCGCGCGCCGAGCTCGAGCGCGTCGCCGACGTGGTCTCGCACGAAAACGCGCACATGTGGTTCGGCGATCTGGTCACCATGCGATGGTGGAACGGCATCTGGCTCAACGAGGCGTTCGCCACCTTCATGGAGATGCTGGCGGTCAACGCGTGGAAGCCGGATTGGAAGCGATGGGAGAGTTTCAGCGTCTCGCGCGCGGCCGCGATGGCGACCGACGGGCTGCGCAGCACGCGCTCGATTGAATACACCGTGCGCAGTCCCGAGGACTGCCGCGCGATGTTCGACATCCTGACCTATGAGAAGGGCGCCTCGGTGCTGCGGATGCTCGAGCAGTATCTGGGCGCCGACGGTGTTTCGCGACGGAATTCGCCTCTACCTGAGCAAGCATCAGTTCAGCAACACCGAGACCGGCGACCTGTGGGACGCGCTCGAGGCGGCGTCGCGCCTGCCCGTGCGCAAAATGATGGACTCGTGGATCTTCCAGCCCGGCTTTCCGATCATCGAGGCCGAGCCCGCCGCCAACGGCCGCGGACTCAAGCTCTCGCAGCGCCGCTTCTTCTATCTCGCCGAGGACAACCATCAGCTCTGGCATGTGCCCGTGATGGTTCGCGCGAAGACCGACAAAGGCGTCTCGACCCACAAGCTGCTCCTCACCACCGCCGACGCGACTCTCGATATTCCGGGCAAGCTCGAATGGGCGTTGTTGAACGAGGGCGGCCACGGCTTCTATCGCGTCCACTACGCGCCGGCGCTGCTCGCCGCGATTACGAGCAATCTCGGCGCGCTGGCAGCCGATCGAACGCTTCGGGCTGGTCAGCGATACCTGGGCGGCGACCGTCGCCGGACTTGGCCCGCTCAGCGAGTTCCTCAAGATGGCGCGGCTGTTCACCGCCGAGACCGACATCAACGTGTGGCGCGCGTTGATCGGTGCGTTCTCTTACCTCGACATGATCGCGTCCGACGCCGACCGGCCCGCGCTGGCCGCCACGGTGCGCGAGATCGTCGGTCCCGCCGCCGCGCGGCTGGGATGGGAGCCAAAGTCCGGCGAGAGCGAGCTCGTGCGCCAGTTACGCGGCACGCTCACCGGCGCGCTCGGCACGCTCGGCGACGATCCCGGGGTTCAGCAGCGCGCGCGCGAGCTGTACGCGCGCTTCGAGGATAATCCCGAGTCCGCCGATCGCGACCTGATGCCCGCGCTGGTGAGCATCCTCGCGCACTGCGGCGACGCCGCGCGTTACGAGGAGTTCAAGCGAAAGTTCAAAGCGCCGCGCACGCCGCAGGAGGAGCAGCGCTTCCTGTTTGCGCTGGCGAATTTCCGCGATCGCGACCTGCTGAAAAAAACCATGGAGATGACGCTGGACGGGCAGGTTCGAACCCAGAATTCGCCGTACCTGATGCATTCGCTGCTGCTCAACCCCGCCTGCCGCTACGAGGCGTGGGACTTTGCCCGCGCGCATTGGGACGAGATGATTCAGAAGTATCCCGACAACGCGCTGCCGCGGATGTGCGAGGCCGTGGTCGCGCTCCTGGATCGCGAAGACGAGGTCAAGAAGTTCTTCGCCGAGCATCGCATGCGGCTCGGCGGCAAGATTATCGATCAGCACCTCGAACGGCTAAGCGTCGCGGTCGGATTCCGCCGCCGCGAAGGCGCAAACTTGCCCGCGACCCTCAAGGGTTGAGCGGCACGCTCCGCCGCGCGCGATCGCTCACGCCAGCAGGCCCCGGCCCGGGACGTGGTTGACCTCCAGGCGGATGCCGTCGGGATCCTCGAACAGCACCGAGTAGTATCCGGGCGCCCACGGCGCCTCCTCCGGCGGATGTACGATCTTCGCATCGATCGTCTTGAGGAAGCCGTAAATCTCGTCAACATCGCCGCGCTCGCGCGCGCGCAGACACAGGTGATGCAGCCCGACGCGGCGCTGCACGAATTTTTCCGACCGATGCTCGTCGTCGCCTCGGACGATTCCAAGCGCCGTCCTTCCGCCGACGCAATACAGCATCTGCTCGTTGCGAATCACGGGCTTGAGTCCGAGATACGTGAGCAGCTTTTCGTAGAATGGGAAGCATGCCTCGAAATTGCTGACCGTGAGCATCACGTGCGCGACGCCGTTGATTTCCATTTCACTTTTCCTCTTTTTTCGTTTCGGCGCCCGCAGTCGCCGCGCTGCTGTAACTTCAAGTAACGCTTTAAGGTTTGGTTTTGGCCTCTTCGCGTTCTGTTCTCCTGAACTCGGGACGTTTCACGTGAAACGTTTTCTTAAAAACTCCAGCATCAGAGCGGCATTTCCGGCCACTTCTGAAAAAATTGACTGCCATTGCACCTGGCCGTTGGCACCACTGGCCAGTATTAAGCCGTTGGCAGGGACCGCGCCCGCCAACGGCGAGCGGCCTTAATACTGGGTGCAGGGGTCACCCCCTGCTTTCATGTGAAACGATCCCGCGCTCAGTGCCCGTGGATCATCCGCGCCGGCCGCGGCTGTTCGTGGCCGAGAATCGGATGCGGCCGGTACGGCTTCTCGAGCGCGGCGACCTCGTCAGCGGTGAGCTTTACATCGGCTGCCGCGATTGCCTCCTTGAGATGAGCGAGCTTGGTCGCGCCGATGATCGGTGCGGTGACGCCGGGCGCCTGCAAAATCCACGCGCATGCGATTTGCGACGGCGTTACGCCGCGCTCCCTGGCGATCCGTTCGACCTCGCTCAGCACTTCGAAGTCGTACTCGCGGAAGTACATATTCTTGGCGAAGTCGTCGGTCTTGGCGCGCGCGGTCGGACCGGCGCCGCCCTTGTCGCGATTGCCCGCCAGAAATCCGCGCGCCAGCGGGCTCCATGGAATCAAGCCGACGCCGTTGTCGATACAAAGCGGATTCATCTCGCGCTCCTCCTCGCGATAGACGAGGTTGTAATGGTTTTGCATCGCGACGAACCGGTGCCATCCGTTTTCCTTCTGCAGCGCAAGCGCCTTGGCGAATTGCCACGCCGCCATCGAGCTCGCGCCCAGGTAGCGCACTTTTCCGGCGCGCACCAACGAGTCCAGCGCGTCGAGCGTTTCCTCAATCGGCGTCGTATAGTCCCAGCGATGGATTTGATAGAGGTCGATGAAATCCATCTTGAGCCGGCGCAGCGACGCGTCGCACGCTTCGAGAATATTCTTGCGGCTTAAGCCCGCGCGATTCAGTCCCGGCGCCATCGGGCCATGCACTTTGGTCGCGACGACGATCTCGTCACGCTTGGCCATCTCGCCGAGCCATCGCCCCGTGATCTCCTCGCTCACCCCGACTGAATAGACGTTGGCCGTGTCGAAGAAGTTGATCCCCGACTCGATGGCGGCGGCGAAATGCTCGCGCGCGTCGTCCATCGTCAGCACCCAATCGCGCCATTTCTTGTCGCCGTAGCTCATGCATCCGAGGCAGATGCGTGAGACGGTGATTCCGGTCTTGCCCAATTTTGAGTACTGCATGATTTCTCCGAAATGGTTTTTTGTTTTTTGCCTTTCGCTGGCTTCCGGGTTCCACGCTCGCACGGCCAAAACTCCGGCGCTTGCGCGCGGATGTCAAGCGCGGATTGAGCCGCAGCCGTGGTCATGAACAAAATTTGCGCGCACGTGCGTGAACAGAACGGCGTCGATCAACACCGCAACCGAACAGTCGCCGCTGCTTTCTCAGCCGCCGCCGATCGTGGCCGTGCCGCCCAGCGGAATCCTGTGCACGGTTCCGGCACTCTCACTAATATTGAGTGTCCCGGCGAAGCTGCCTGCGACCGTTGGAGTAAAGGTAACGTTGACGGCGCACGTGGCGTAAGCCGCAAGCGTCGTACCGCAGGTCTTGGTTTTGGTAAACGTGGACCCGTTACCGCTGATCCCGGTAAACCCGATGGTCCCGCTAATGGTGATCGCTCTAATCCCGGCCGGCACGCCGTTGGTGTTGGTAACATTAACGGTCTGGCTCGGGTTGTCCCCCACGGCGTAGCCATTAAAGGCCAGCGATGCGGGTGAAACAGTCAGCCAGCCCGTCGCGGTCGAGACGCCGGTCCCGGTGAGCGCAACCGCCACCACGCCCGACGAAAGCGTGAAGGTCAGCGCGCCAGTGCGAGTACCCGCCGCCGTGGGCGTGAAGTAAACGTTCTCGATGCAGCTCTTGCCCGCGCCGAGCGACGTCCCACAAGTGCCGGTCTTGGTGAAATCGCCACTGATGGCAACGCTGGCTATGGACACAGCCGTTGTCTCGGAGTTCTTCAAGGTGACTGATTGCGCCGCACTCCTTATTTTGAGGAGTTGCGCGGGAAAGACCAGGCTTTCAGGTGCAGCGGTAACTGTGGGGGCCGCGCTTGCCCCGGTCCCGGTCAGGCTGACGGTCTGCGGAGCTGCGTTGCTGGTAACGGTGAGGCTCCCCGTTCGCGTACCGGCAGCAGTGGGCGTGAACGTGACCGTGATCGCGCAGCTTGTCGCCGGGGCCAATGCGGCTCCGCAATCGTTGGTCTGAGCGAAGTCGCCGCTCACAGCGATTCCCGATCCCGAGAAAGTCAACGGGCCGGTACCGGTGTTGCTCAAGTACACCAGCTCGCCGCCGCTGGTGGTGCTGATCAACTGGGACTGGAAAGTCAGCGACGCGGGAGAAATGCCTGCCACCGGCGCGGTTCCCGTTCCAGTCAATGCGATCGTCTGCGTGCCGGTGAAAGCGTTATCGGTAATTGTCACCTTGCCGGTTTGTTTCCCGGTCACCAGCGGCGCATAGGTGACGGCAATCGTGCAGTTTGATCCTCCCGGCAGACTCGTGCCGCAAGTATCGCTCTCCGAGAAGCCCCCCGTGGCCCCGATGCTCGCAATGTCGAGCGGCGCCTCTCCAAAGTTCGTAAGCACAACGCTCTGGGGCGCGCTTGCCGTTCCAGTATTCTGGTTAGCGAATGTCAGGCTCGATGGAACCAGCGTAACCGCCGGCACCGGTGTGGGCACCGGTACCGCGTAAATCCCTCCCGTCTGGGAGACGAAATTCGAGGTATCGAAACCCGCGCCGGTGCCGACGTCATCAAGCATAGCCAAGCCGGCGCCGCCCGACGACATTGTTCCAGCAATGAAGGTCGTGCCGTCGGTGGCGACCGAAAGCCCCTCGACGGTGGTGCCGGTGTTGGTTGAGACCCAATTCGCGCCGGTCATGTCGTCGACGCGAATCACACTGTTGCCGTCGCCCACCTCAATTCTTCCGGTGGGATCGAGCGCGACGTGCGCGGGCGATGCGAAAGAATAAATATAGATGCCGATGACCGGCGATTGCGTCAGCGTAGTCCAGTTGGTTCCCGTCATGTCGTCGATGCGGACAATGCGCCTGTTGCCAGTGTCGGCGATGTAGATCTTGTCGGCGGCATCGACCGCAACTCCCTGCGCTCCGCTCAATTGATTCGTTCCACTGCCCGCGGTTCCGAAGCTGGTCCAATTTGTCCCCGACATGTCATCGAAGCGCACAATGCGGCCGTTGCCGGGATCTGCCACGTAGATTTTTCCGCTTGAGTCGACTGCAATGTCGGCCAGGCCGCCGGTGCTGAACTGCTTGGCGCCGGTGCCGCACGTCCCGAAACTGATCCAGTTCGCGCCGGTGATGTCGTCCATGCGGTCGATTCGGCAGTTGTAGGTGTCCGCCACATAGATACGCCCGGAGGAGTCAACGGTGAGCCCATGCGGGCCATAGAATTGCTTGGCACCGGCACCGGTGCTGCCCAGGGTTTGCTGATTCGTGCCCCAGAGGTCGTCTGTCCTGACCAGCCGGGAAAAGGAGTAGTCGGTAATGTAGAGCGGGGTGTAAGCCGAATTGATGCCGGCAGCGACGCAACACGCAGTCGCCGATCCCGAACCGATCTGCGCCGTGAGTGGACCAATCTCGGCGCTCGCCTCCCCGTTAATCGCCGCTGAGACGCCGTTTAAGATCTGGGTTCCGGTAAAATTGCCGGAGAAGCTGTAGTAGTAATGAATGTTGCCGCCGCGTCCTCCTCCCGAGGCGGTGAGCGTCAAAACCGCGGTGCCAAAGGGTGCCGCGACCGATGTCGTACCGTCGGTGGAGTGAAAGGAAAAACTGCCGCCGCTGCAACTGTACTTAATAGCATAGGTGCCTGTAGCGACGGAGGTGATCGGGCAATCGATCGACAAAGTTCCCGCCGGACTGGCTACGGCGGATCCGTTCAGCAGGAAATCCGTGCCCAGCGACGCCGTTCCGCCCGTGCTGTTAAGGATCAGTTGGCTCGCGAAGGCGCCTGGAGCCGCAGAAATCACAAGAAACGCCGCGGCAAGTGCGAGCGCGATTCGGCGCCACGGCAATCTCAGAGCGATGAGAGATCGTGCAAGGGCATCCCGGACCGCCTCAACGACACTTCGATTCCTCACCTTCACCCCCGCGGAACCGTCGGGAATAGTGGGTCCAGTAATGACAGAACTCGCCGCCATAAGTCAATTTTTGCCCCAGCGGCTGCAAAACTAATCCGAGGTATCCATTCTGACTCTCAGGTTTCGACCCGCTTTGGTGTTTCCGGCGACGCCTCGGAGTGTGGGAAAGCTGGCGTCGCGATCGCCTCGACATCGTCCCGCTGCCCGGTCGCTAACGCCCAGCCGCCGGCGCTTGCTCGCGGGTGTCAAGGATTTCATTGCGGTGGCCGGCATATTAGGATGCAGGCAGCGCCGCTGGCCGATTGGTCAGGCGGAGATTTGTCGAAGATTAGCGAACCAGGCGGAAGGCGCCGCGGCCTCACAGCCAAAAGATGCGGCGCCGGAGGGAGTCTATGCGGGTCCTGTTTGTACATCCGAGTCCGCTTATGTACAGCGAGATTTATTTGCGGCTCGAACCGCTCGGGATGGAGCGGGTGGCGGCGGCAGTGCGCGCGGCCGGCCACGACGTGAGGATTATCGACCTCCAGATTTTCAAGCATCGCGATCTGTTTGCCGAGCTCGAGAGCTTCCGCCCCAACGCGGTGGGGTTCTCGCTCAACTATCTCGCCAATGTGCCCGAGGTGATCGATCTCGCCAAAGAGGTGAAGCGCCTCCGGAAGGATTGTTTCGTCTTCAGCGGCGGGCACAGCGGCTCTTTCGTCGCGGACGAAATCCTGGAGCATGCGGACGGCGCGATCGACGCGGTCATCCGCGGCGAGGGCGAGACCGCGACGCCGATGCTGCTCGACGCGATCGGCACCGGCTCAATCGGGAAGGTCCCCGGAGTGATGACGAGGCAGGGGGTGGGGCCGGCGCCGGTGATGCTCGACGACCTCGACAAGTTTTTTCCGGCGCGCGACCTGGGACGCCGGCGCAACAAGTACTTTATCGGCGTGCTCGATCCGTGCGCGTCGATCGAGTTCACGCGCGGATGCCCGTGGGATTGTTCGTTCTGCAGCGCGTGGACGTTCTACGGCCGCAGTTACCGAAAATCCACACCGGAAGCCGCGGCGGAAGACATGGCGTCGATCAAGGAGTCCAACGTCTTCATCGTGGACGACGTCGCGTTCGTCCATCCCGAGCACGGATTTGCGATCGGCCACGAAATCGAAAAACGCAAGATCAAAAAGCAGTACTACCTCGAGACCCGCGCCGACGTGCTGTGCCGCAATCCCGAGGTGTTCCGCTACTGGCGCAAGCTCGGCATGGAGTACATGTTCCTCGGCCTGGAAGCGATCGACGAGGAGGGGCTGAAGCTGCATCGCAAGCGCTCCTCGATGGACGTCAACTTCAAGGCGCTCGAAGTCGCGCGCGAGATTGGGCTGACCGTCGCGGTCAACCTGATCGCGGACCCTTCATGGGACGAGAAGCGCTTCGAGGTGATCCGCGAGTGGGCGATCAGCGTCCCGGAGGTAGTTCATCTGACGGTCGCGACGCCGTATCCCGGCACGGAGTTGTGGTTCACGGAATCGCGCAAGCTGACGACGCTCGACTACCGGCTGTACGACATCCAGCATGCGGTGCTGCCGACCAAGCTGCCGCTGTTGAAGTTCTACCAGGAGCTGGTGAAGACGCAGGACGTGCTCAACCGCAAGCATCTGGGGTTCGCGGCGCTGAAATCGGTGGCGTTGATTGCGGGCAAGCTCGCGCTCCAGGGGCAGACCAACTTCATCAAGATGCTGTGGAAGTTCAACAGCGTGTACAATGCCGACCGGCAGCTGGCAGAGCATTCGCGGCCGATCAAGTACGCGATGCGCCCGCCGTCGATGCATAGCGAAGGGCGTCCGTCGGCCGACAAGCTTTACATCCACATGCCGAAGCCGCCGCGCCCGGAAGCCACGGCCTAAGCCGCCCCGACCGGCGGGTGAGGTAGCAGGCGAATAGTGCTACAGTCGAAGATCGCTATGAAGCTGAAAGTGGAGTTCGATCGGGAAACGGATGGTCGCTGGATCGCCGAAGTCCCCGAGCTGCCGGGCGTGCTCGCCTACGGCAAGACCCGTACAGAAGCGCTCGCGGCGGTCGAGGCGTTAGCGCTGCGCGTTATCGCCGATAGGATCGAGAATGGGGAGCTCGAACCGGTACCGTCGAGCTTGATGTTCGAAGCGGCGTGAGCGACTGGGCCTCAGCCAAGGCTCGCCGAGTACTCGCGGCTCTGCTCCGCACAGGCTGGAGCATCAAGCGCACTCGCGGCTCCCATCGAGTTCTTCAACGTCGCGGATTCCCGGACCTCGTCTTCTCCTTTCACGATGACGACGAAATCGGTCCGCGCATGCTGGCAAGGATTGCCAAGCACACGGGTCTTCACCCTGAAGACCTCTGAAACGCCGCCGGCGATTTTTCGGGCGAATCGAGGGCGGGGCCATTGCGTCCTGTCAACCAAGCATTGACAGAGTGACTGAACGCCAGTCAGTATCGGGTTCGGGGTCATTTCCCGCGGGGTCGGGGAGGAATGAGAATCACGAATGCGAGAAGCTGAGGGGCGAGCTCCAACTCGGCGAAAGGCGGGGAGTTTACCGCGCGGCGCCGCTGCCGCACGGACCAAGGCGTCCGAACTTCGCCGGCGCGAGCTCATGGATGCCGGCGAAAGGACCTTTGTCCGCAATGGTTTCGCGTCCACGACGATCGAAGAGATCACGCGACGGGCGGGAGTCGCCAAGGGAACGTTTTATCTCTATTTCGATTCCAAGGAAGCTATACTTGCCGCGCTTCGCGACCGCTTCATCGAGGGCTGCCGCGGGCGAATTGAAGCTCTCGCATCGCGGGTCCCGGCTACGGACTGGGCAGGCCGATTGGACGCGTGGGTGGAAGGCGGGATACGCCACTACCTGGACCACGTCGCGCTGCATGACGTTCTGTTCCATGCCGGCAATCAAAGGCACGGTTCAAAGGCGCAGAACGCGGCGGTTGGGGAGCTGGCGGAGCTAATCCGCGCGGGCGATTCGGCGCGAGCATGGCGCGTCGAAAGTCCCGAGCTGGTCGCGGTGTTTCTGTTCCATGCGCTCCATGGAATCGCGGACCACATCCAGAGCACCCCGCGGTCCGAGCACAAGGCCGCAATTCGTTTGACGAAGAGGGTTGTGCGCAATGTCGTCAGTATCCCGCCGAAAGCCGGCAGCCGCCGGGGCCTTAGCCGTTCTTGAGCCAGATCACCTCCACCCGGCCGGACCGATCCGAGTAGTGGACCTTGACCAGGCCGGCGCTCGCAGCGATGGACTCGAGCGCGGCCACCGACGGAAATCCCATCACCCGAAACAAACTGATGATCCTGGCCATCCAGGGCGAAAACAAATGATCGCTGTAGATCAGATAGCCCCCGGTTCGTAGGACGCGCACCATCTCGGCGAGCGCGCGCTCCCAGTCGGGGATGTGATGCGTTGCCATGGCGCTGGCGACGATATCGAACTGGCCGTCGGGAAAATCCAGCCGGGTCGCATCCATCACCCTGAAGTGCAGATTCGGGCGCGCCGGTCCGGCGCTGGCAGCCTCGATTTGTTTCGGATCGAGATCGACTCCCGTGACGTCGAGATTGCTTGCGCCGGCAATCTCGCGGGCGGCGGCGCCGACGCCGCATCCAACGTCCAGGTATCGCCACCCGGCCTGGTGGTTGATACGGCCCAGCAGTTGCTGGGCGCGAGCGACGACCGCGCGCGTATGGGCGGGGCTGTTAACGAAGTATTTCTCGAATGCCGTCATCCTCATGACTTGACCTTATGACTGGTGGTCAGTCACTTGTCAAGGGGAATTCGCTTCATCCGGCGGATGCCCTTGACCGTCAGCATCCGCAGCGCTTGACGTTTGCGCTTGCGGGCGTGGCGGGCGCAAAATCGCCGCAGTTCAGCAAACTTGACGCATCGCGCGTAGCACGAGGATCAATCCGATGGCCGAGAATCGCAGGCGAAAATTCTGGGGATGGGGCTACGAAGACCAGGGGCTGACTCCCGAGCAGCAGAAGCATTTTGCCGAGGGGATCGCCGCGCGATTCGGGCTCGGGCCGATCGAGATCACGCCCGCGCCCAAGGAAAGCGAGCTGAATCTGCGCGCGCCGCGGGTGAAACCGCCGACGGCGCTCGAAGCGATTTGCTCGACCAGCACCCACGACCGCGCCGGCCACACCTACGGCAAGGGCTCGCGCGATCTCAGGCGGGCGTTCCACCGTTACTATCCGAATCCGATCGACGTCGTCGCGTTTCCGCGCGATGAGAAAGAACTGATCGCGGTGCTCGAATGGTGCGACGGCGCGCGGATTGCGGCGGTGCCGTACGGCGGCGGCTCGAGCGTGGTCGGCGGAGTCGAGCCACCTGACGGCGACCGCTATCGCGGCGCGGTCTCGATCGATCTGATGCATCTGAACAAAGTCGTGGAAGTGGACCGGGTCTCGCGCGCCGCGCGGATTCAGGCCGGGGTGTACGGACCGGCGCTCGACGCGCAGTTGAAGCCGCACGGGCTGACGATTCGGCATCTGCCGCAGTCGTTTGAATTCTCGACGCTCGGCGGATGGATCGCGACGCGCTCGGGCGGTCATTACGCGACGCTCTACACGCATATCGACGACTTCGTCGAATCGCTACGCGTCGTGACTCCCACCGGAATCGTCGAATCGCGCCGATTACCCGGCTCGGGCGCTGGTCCCAGCCCGGACCGGATGTTCATCGGCTCCGAAGGAATTCTTGGCGTCATCACCGAGGCCTGGATGCGGCTTCAGGATCGGCCGACGTTTCGGGCGAGCACGTCGGTTCCGTTCCCAAGCATGATCGAGGCGGCGGAGGCGGTGCGCCAAATATCGCAGGCCGGGCTGTATCCCGCGAATTGCCGGCTGCTCGACGAAGGCGAGGCCTTCAATAACGGCGCGGGCAACGGCGCCGAGGCCGTGCTGATGCTCGCGTTCGAATCCGCGGACCATCTGCTGGAGCCGTGGATGAAGCGCGCGCTGGAGTGCTGCGCGGATCACGGCGGGAAAATCCCGGCGGAGCCCGTGAAGACTCGCACCGACACCGGCGCGTCGCGCGAAGGATCGGAGGGAGCGTGGCGCAGCGCGTTTCTGGGCATGCCCTACCTGATGGACACGCTGGCCGCGATGGGAATGGTGAGCGACACGTTCGAGACCGCGATCACGTGGGAGCGATTTCCGGAATTCCATCGCCAGGTGATGGAGTGTGCGCGCGATGCGATCGCGCGGGTATGCGGCAAGGGCTCGGTCACGTGCCGATTTACGTACGTTTATCCCGACGGGCCGGCGCCGTACTACACGGTAGTGGCGGCGGGCAGGCGCGGCTCCGAGATCGAACAGTGGGACGAGATAAAGGCGGCGGTGTCGGACAAGCTGATCGCGCTCGGCGGCACGATCACGCATCATCATGCGGTCGGCCGCTGGCATCGGCCGTGGTACGACCGCCAGCGCCCGGAGGGATTCGCGCGCGCGCTGAAGGCGGCGAAACGCGCGCTCGATCCACGCGCGATTCTCAACCCGGGCGTGCTGATCGATCCGGATTGAGCGGCGCGCGCGACGCGCGGATAAATAAGGAGATGGGCGTCTTCCCAAAATTGAAGGACGTTGGTGAAATCATCGCGGAGAGAGCGCTGATTTTAGAACATCGCGGTAAGCGCCGAAAGAAAGTCACTATACGACTGGGCAAGCCGCAGGTCTTTCCGGACGGGCACCCGGATTACTTTTGTCCTTATCAAATTCTCGGCCTTGGAGAAGATGAAGTCAGGTTTGCTGGCGGTCTTGACGCCTTTCAGGCAATCCAGATGGTTCTGATCGGAATCGCGATCGATCTTAATCGCTACCGTAGAAAGTTCGGTCAAGGACTCTATTGGCTGGAGAAAGGAGACAACTTGGGATTCGCGAAGCCCGCGCGGGACGCGGGCATTAAAACCTACCAAGGGAAGCGGCCGTGGCATCCCAAAATGCCGTGAACGCAGCGTTACCGCTATTTAAGTGACGCGACGCTAGTCGTCGAGGTCGAGTTGTTTTTTCGCCGCGTCGCTCATCATGTGCGGCGTCCATGGCGGATCCCACACGATCTCGACGCACGCGTCGTCGCAGCCGGGGATGCCGAGCAGCTTGTCCTGGATTTCCTGCGTGATCATCATGCCCATCTGGCATCCGGGCGCGGTCAGCGTCATCGTAACGTTGACCACGCGGTTGTCGATCGCGACGGCGTAGATCAGTCCGAGGTCCACGAGGTTGACGGGAATCTCCGGGTCGTAACACTCGCGCAGCACTTCGTAAACGTCTGCTTCGGTCGGTGCGGGCGAATTCTCCATAGCGCAGTGTCTAGTATATAAGAGGATGGGCGTGCGCGAAATCCGCGGCCGAGCAACGTGCGGCGCGCGCGCATCCAGCGGAGGTCCGAGATGCCCGACAAGGAAGAACTCTACGACAATGCGATCGACGCATACGCCGACGACAAGTTCGACGAAGCGATCGAGTTGTACAAGCGAGCGCTTGAAATCGATCCGAAATACGGCGATGCGATCCACGGAATGACGATGTGCTATCAGGCCAAGGGAGACCTCGACGCAGCGATCGAGCTGACGAAAAAATATATCGAGGCCGAGCCGGAAGACATCCTGGCATACACCAACCTCAGCATGTTCTACCAGAAGAAGGGGATGGTTCCGGAAGCGGAGGCGGCAGGCGCGCAGGCGCGGCGGCTGGACTGGAAGCGGCAACTCAAGGAGGGCAAGAAGTAGGGGTGCGATGAAACTCAAGGACAAGGTTGTACTGATTACCGGCGCGGGCTCGGGCCTCGGGCGCGAGATGGGACTGACGTTTGCGCGCGAGGGCGCGAAGGTGGGAGTCAACGACATCAGGCCCGAATCGGCGCAAAACGTCGTGACCGAAATCGAGCGCGCGGGCGGGGTGGCGCGGCCGTTCGTCGCCGACGTGTCGAGCAGCGCGGCGGTCGGCAGGATGTTCGCCGGGTTCGTCGCCGCGTTCGGGACGATCGACATCCTGATCAACAACGCGGGGATCGCACGCGCTCGCGAGACGAGCGAGATGACCATGACTTACCAGAAGACCGACGAGGACTGGCACAAGATGCTCGCGACGCATCTCGACTCGACGTTCTACTGCACCCGCGAGGCGCTCAAGCTGATGATCCCGAAACAGTCGGGACGCATCATCAATATGGGCTCGGTCGCCGGCACCACCGGGCTGGCCTTCGCCTCGGACTACTGCGCGGCCAAGGGCGGGATCATCGCGTTCACCAAGTCGGTGGCGCGCGAAGTGGTCGCGATGGGGATTCTGGTCAATTGCATCGCGCCGGGATTCATCGACACGCCGATGACCGCGATCATCGAGGGCGAGTTCCGCAAGCAGCTGGTGGCGATGACGCCGATCGGGCGCTTCGGCGAGCCGGGCGACATCGCGGCCGCGGCGCTCTTTCTGGCCTGCGACGATTCGAAGTTCATGGTCGGCCAGGTGCTCAGCCCCAACGGCGGCTTCGTGATTTGAACTCCGAGGATCGAGCGGGACCGGCTGGATGATCCCACGATGCTGACGCGGTGCGCGGGAATTCTGATTCCACTGTTCTCGATCCGCACGCGCAACAGTCTCGGACGCGGGGAAATACTGGATCTCGCGCCGATGATGGATTTCGCGCTGTCGATGGGTCATCGCGCAATCCAACTGCTGCCGCTCGACGAGACCGGCCCCGACGATCTCAGCCCGTACAGCGCGATGAGCGTGATGGCGATCGATCCGATGTACATCTCGATTAGCGGGCTCGGCGGCGTCGGGCGGGTGGTGCTGGGGCGCGCGCGCGCGGCGGTAGGGAAGGCGCGCTTTGTGCCGCGCCGCGTCATACGGCGGGAAAAATTTGCACTGCTCGAGCGCGCATACCGGGCGAGTCGAGCGCGTGGCGGACGTGGCGAAGGCGCGCAACTCGAGGCGTTCATCGAGGCAAACTCGTACTGGCTCGGCGACTACGCGATGTTTCGCGCGCTCAAGGAGCGCTTCAACTGGAGCAGTTGGGAAACGTGGCCGGCGCAGATTGCCGGGCGCGATCCGGCTGCGCTCGAATCCGTGCGCCGCGAACTGGCCGGGCCGATCGAGATGTACCGCTATTGGCAGTTCATCGCGCACCGGCAATGGTCGCAGATGCGCGCCTACGCATCCGCGCACGGCGCACTGATCGGCGGAGACCTCGCGTTCTCGCCGCAGCGCGACAGCGCCGAGGTGTGGGCGAACCAGGACGAGTTCGATCTGTCGCGCACCGTCGGCGCGCCGCCCGATGCTTTCAACCCCAAGGGACAGCGATGGGGCCTGCCGACCCCCAACTGGAATCAGATGCGCGCGCACGGATTCAAGCTGTTGCGCGCGCGTGCGCGCCGGGCCGGTTCGCTTTACGATTTGATTCGAATCGATCACGTCGTCGGGCTTTATCGAACTTTCAATTTCGGTCCGGAGCCGGACGCGGAAGGAACTTTCACGCCGGCGGACGAAATGGAGCAGATGCTTCAGGGCGAAGAGGCGATCGGCGCAATCAAACAGGAAGTCGGCGCGGCGGAACTGATCGCTGAAGACCTGGGCACCGTGCTGCCGTGGGTGCGCGAATCGCTCACCCGCCTGGGCGTACCCGGATACAAGGTGATGCAGTGGGAACGGATCAACTGGGGCCAGGCCGACGAATCATTTCTCAGCCCCGCCGCCTATCCCGAACTGTCGCTCGCGACTACGGGTACGCATGACACCGAACCGCTCACCGTGTGGTGGCGCGCGCAGCCGGTTGCCGAGCGTGAGAAATTCTTGCGCGCGCTCGGTCTCGAGAACCGGGTGAATCCGCGCCCGCCGCTTGGGGAAGCGGCGCGCGATGCGATTCTGGCCGCGCTGTACGCGGCGCCGTCGCAGCTCGTGATAATTCCGATTCAGGATTTGTTTGGATGGAGTGCGCGAATCAACCGGCCCGGAACGATCAGCGAATCGAACTGGACCTATCGAATGCCGCTGACGCTGGAACGAATGCGCCACAGCCGCGCGATACAGTCGCGCGTCGCCAGGCTGCGCGAAATCGCCATCCGCAGCGGACGCTTCAGCGGCTAGATTGCCCGACACTCCGCCGTCCGCATCGATCGCAGCCGGCGCTCAAGTTGTGGCGCGCCCGCCGCTTGAACTATAAGCAACACTTGGCCGCGAAATCTGATCGGCAATACTCGGGGAGCAATCGTCAATTGAGCCAGCCCTCGATCAACCGCGCGCTGAAATTCGCGATTCTTGCCGCCGCAATCGCGATCGTGAATGGATGCGCCGCGCGACAACCCTCGCCCGCGAAGCCGGCGCCCACAGTCGCCGCCGCCGTTCCGAGCGCGAAACCAACGCCCATCGGCGCGCCACTGGGCACGCATGCGCCCTACGCGATCACGGCGGGCCTCGACGGCAATCTGTGGTTCACCGAGTACCAGGGCGACGGCGTTTGGCGGATGACCCCGTACGGCGCCAGCAAACGCTTTCAGATCGATCCCGACGGATTCGCTGAACGGATCACCGCCGGCCCCGACGGCGCAGTCTGGTTCACCGATACCGCCGGCAACCGGATCGGCCGCGTCGCGTCCGATGCAAAAATCGCGTACGTCAAATTGCCCCACTCGGGCAGCGGACCGGCGGGAATTACCTCGGGCCCCGACGGAAATCTCTGGTTCACCGAGCACTCGGGCGATCGCATCGGGCGGCTCAGCACGACCGGCACTCTGACCGAGATCGAGCTGCCCAAGGGCACCGGTCCCGCCGAAATAGTCGCCGGCAGCGACGGCAACCTGTGGTTCGCCGAGGATAAGGTGAATCGTATCGCGCGCGTCACCGTCTCGGGCGCGGTCAAGGAGTTCCAAATCCTGGCTCCCGACAGCCGACCCGCGATGATGACGCTCGGCGCCGACGGCAACGTCTGGTTTACCGAGCCGCGGGCCAACAAAATCGGCAAAATCACGCCTGGCGGCTACATCCTGGAGTTCGCATTGCCCAATCCCGGTGTGCCGCTCGGAATCGCGGCGGGCGCCGACAAGAACCTCTGGGTCACGGTGGTTCGTGCGCGGCTGATCTATCGCGTGACGCCGAAGGGAGAGTTCACGCCGTTCCCCACGCCGGAAAAATCGATGGCGACCTTCATCACGGCCGGTCCCGACGGCAGGCTGTGGTTCACCGAGCCCAACGGCAAGATAGGCCGTCTCACGACCTCGGGAGAGGTCAGGGAATTCGTCTTCTCCGATCCCTACAGCGAGTCCAAGTGAGCGCGGATGCGCCGGCCGTGGCGCAGGCGATGGCGCGTCTGTTCCGTTCGCCGGGTTTTGCGCTATAAGCGCCCTATATGAACCAAAACGCTGGGCGCGTTTGGATTCCGGCATTATGCCGCAAGGGAGACATTGAGCAATGGGCAAGCTCGACGGAAAGGTAGCCGCCATCACCGGCGGCGGTCGCGGCATCGGCCGCGGCGTCGCGAGGGCATTCGCCGCGCAGGGATGCGCAGTGGTAGTCAACGATCTTGGGGTCACGGTCGCGGGCCAGAAGGAAACTCAGTCGCCTGCCGACGGCGTGGTCAAGGAAATCAAGGCCGCGGGTGGCAACGCCGTTTCCAATCACATGGATATCGCCACCGTCGAAGGCGGCGAGGGCCTCATCAACCAGGCGATCAAGGAATTCGGCAAGCTCGATATCCTGGTTAACGTCGCCGGGATCCTGCGCGACCGCATGATCTTCAACATGTCCGAACAGGAATGGGACGACGTGATCCGCGTGCACCTCAAGGGGCACTACTGCACTATGCGTCCCGCGTCGGCGTACATGCGCGAGCGCAAGTACGGCAGGATTATCAACTTTTCTTCCAATTCCGCCCTGGGCAGTCCCGGCCAACCCAACTACGCCGCCGCCAAGGCGGGAGTCCTGGGCCTGACGTACTCCAGCGCGAACTCGCTGCACAAGTATGGAATCACGGTGAATGCGATCATGCCGGGAGCGGCGACGCGCATGACCGACACGATTCCGGCGGGCAGGATGCCCGGCGCAACCGGAATCCCGCAGTCCGAGAATGTCGAGGGCACGCCGCGCGATCCCGCCAACGTCGCGCCGATCGTGGTTTTTCTCGCCAGCGACGATGCCGCGAACGTCACCGGGCAATGCTTTGGCGCGTCGGGCTTTCGCATCATGCGCTATCGGCACATCGTTCCCGACAAGATTCTGTATAACAACGGCCCGTGGAACATTGACGAGCTGTTCGAGCGGCTCAAGTCCACGCTGATGGTCGATCTGAGCCAGCCGCGAATGTAGCCGGCGTCAGCGATTTAGCCCGCGCGTCAATGACCCTGCGGCTTGCGGCGGCGGGCCGTTCGATGTCAAAACTCGCGTCGAGGAATCTTATAACTCGCGCGGCGTACCCGTTGGGATCCTCGAAGATCGCGTCGCCGTGGCCGGCCGACGGCACCGTCCACATCTGCGAATTGAAGCCTGCCGAGGCGACTATCGCTTTGCCGTCGGCGACCGGCGTTACCTTGTCGTCGCGATTCTGGATGATGAGCAACGAGCACGTGCCCAGGTTGCCCGCGTCTGTCTGCGGCGAGATCTTGTACAGCGGGCGCCCGAACCATAGCTGCGCTTCCCACATTACCGTGCCGGCGAACGCGGGATTGAGGCGTGAGATCGACGGGCTGCGCATGAACAGTTGCGCCAGGTTCGCGTAGGAACTGTCGGCGACGATCGCGGTAAAGACCTGGTGTTCGGCCTGCGCCATGATCGCGCCGGCGGCGCCCTCGGATATTCCGAGCACGGCAATTTTGTCGAAGCCGTCGTCTTTAAGGGTACGCGCGGTCGCCAGCGCGAATTTGCGCTTGAGCATTCCCCAGCTGATTCCGTAGCTCGGATTGTTGGCGCTGTAGCCTGCGACTACGGTGTAGCCGGCGCCCAGCAAAAACTTGGCGTACGGGATCATCGCGGTTTCCGGCGTTGCCGCCGACGGCAGGATCACCACCACTTCGCGGCGTTTGCCCGGAAAATACCATCCGACCACACTGACCTTGCGGTGGCGGATACCATCCTCTTCGACCACACCGCAGTCCAACCGCTCCGGTTCGACGCCTAGCGCGGCCCCGATGTCCCTAATCGAGCCCCGCTGGAACGCCGGGACATGTTGTCCAAAAATGTCATGACCGCCGCGGCGGACAAACTCCGGATACATCAACGATCGCGCGACGAACAGGGCCGCCCCCATCCACAGAATAATCGGGACGCTCAGCAGGATTGCGCCGATGCCAAAGAGGCGCCGCCGTCTGCGCCTGGGCGCCGCGGGCGAGGATTCAGAAGGTTCGCTCATCCGCTATGCTTGTGCACGATTACACGCGCTACCGCAAGACGCGCTTGTGAGCTTTCCGTTCGCCACTTATGCTGCCCCACAGGTGGGCGACGCTCATGGCCGATTGGGATCCTGAACTCTACAACCGCTTTCGCCGCTACCGCGCGGAACCCGTCGAGCACATCCTGTCGCGCCTTCGGTTCACCGACGACGAAAAGGTCATCGACCTCGGATGCGGCTCCGGCGAGAACACGCTCGAACTGGCGCGGCGCAGCCCGCGTGCAACGGCGCTCGGGGTGGACGGCTCGCCCGCGATGATCGAGGCGGCGCGCAAGCTGCTCGACGGCGAGCCCGCCGGGCTCAAAGCGCGCGTCGCCTTCGAGCTGCTCAACGTGCCTGGGTTCCGCGCCGACCGCGCATACACGCTGATTTTCTCGAACGCCACTTTTCACTGGATTTCCGACAAGCGCGCGCTGTTCGCGGCGTGCTTCGATGCGCTGTGCCCCGGCGGCAGGATCATCGTGCAGATGCCCGCCAACGAGACCGAGACCGCGAAGATGGAAATCGGGCGGCTGGCGCGCGAGGCGCCATGGAACACGTGGCTCCGCGGACGCGAGCATGCGTTTGAGGAAGAGCCGCCGGAGTTTTACGCCGCGATGCTGGCGCGGCTCGGCTACGACGGTATCGACTGCTACCACCTGACGTTTCACCATCCGATGGATCGGCCCGCCGACGTCGTTCAATGGTACCGCTCGACCGGGCTGCGGCCTTTCCTCGATGCGCTCCCGAAGGATCGTCACGACGAATTTCTTGCCCGGTTGACGGCGCGGCTCAACTCGGCCTACGGCACTTCGGGGCCGATGACATTCGACTTCAAGCGGCTGTTCATATGGGGCCGCCGCCCTGAAAATTAAGATGGCTCGCGCGCGCAATCGCCGGGCACTCGTCGCGCACGGCGGCGCCGGTGCCGCCGCTCCCGGTGCGGAGCGCGCCGAGCGGCGGCGCGCGATGATGGCTGCGATGCGGCTGGGCGCGGGAATTCTTCGGGACAGCGGCAGCGCGCTCGATGCGGTGGTGGCGACCGTCGCGGCGCTGGAGGATCATCCGCTGTTCAATGCCGGCTACGGCTCGTTGCTGAACTCCGAGGGCAACGTCGAAATGGACGCGTCCGTGATGTTCGCCGAGCCGGCCGCCGATTCGGCCGCGCCGGGAACCGCTTCACGAGGCAAACGCCGAGGCCACGGCGGCCATTGCGGCGCATCCGACTACAGCGTCTCGGCCGGCGCGGTTGCCGCGGTCAGCCGCGTGCGAAACCCGATCGTGCTCGCGCGCGCCGTGATGGAACGTTCGCCGCACATCATGATGGCGGGCACCGGCGCGGAAAACTTCGCACGCAAGGCCGGTATCCGGCTGGTGCGGCGCGAGGAAATGGTGACCGAGCGCGCACGCGAGCGATGGCGCGCGCGACAGCAGCATAGCGGGATGCTCGAGGCCGAGCGCGCGGCGCGCGCCGCGATGGGCCACGGCACGGTAGGCGCGGTCGCCATGGATGATCGCGGCGCGATCGCGGCTGCGACCTCGACCGGCGGCGTGCCCGGCAAGCTTTTCGGACGGGTCGGCGATTCCGCGCTGATCGGCGCCGGCACTTTCGCCCACGCGCTGGGAGCCGCATCGGCGACCGGGCATGGCGAGGCGATCATCCTGACCGCGCTATCCCGCGAGGCTGTGTTGGCGCTCGCGCACGGCTCGCCGCAGGCCGTCGCGCGGGCGGCGATCGCTGAAATGATCGACGCGACCGGCGCCGAGGCCGGAATAATACTGATCGACGGCCGCGGCAGAATTGGTTACGCGCACAACACGGCCTCGATGCAGGTGGCGCGGTACGACGGCGCGGGCGGACTGCGCCATCTGTGGCTCAAGCCGATCGCACAAGGGCGCCGCCGGTGACTTCCGAACAACCCGATACGGGGGCGGCTGCGAGCGCCACGGTCCTGCGTCCCGCAACGCTCGCGATCGCCGCGTTGTTCGCCTTCATCGTCCTGGTGACAGGGAATCAGCGCGCCGTTTCAGAAGGACGCGGAGCCGCAATCGGCCGAGTGGATTCAGAGCATCGTGCGCGACGGCCATTGGCTGATACCGAGCGACGCGTACGGATACACCGATCGCAAACCTCCGCTCTTCTATTGGCTCTCGGCGCTCGTCGCGAAATCGACCGGTGGCACTGTGGACGAGGCTCGCGCGCGCGCCGTGTCCCTCGTCGCAGGCGTTGCGCTCGCGACCGCGGTGCTCGCCTGGACGGCCGCCAATGTTGGCGCATCCGAAGGATGGCTCGCGTTTATCTTCATGCTCGGCACCTACGGCTTCGCGTCGCGGGCGACCGAGGCGCTGACCGACATGATCCTCACGCTTCTTTTGTTTGCAGCGTATTGCCGGATTGCAACTCTAGTTGAGAAAGCGGAGCCGCAAGCGCGAGCCGCGCCGGGCCGGACTATGCGGGCCGGCGTGATCCTGGGGCTGGCGGTGCTGGCCAAGGGTCCGGTGGCAATCGTGCTGTGCGCGCTCGCCGCCTCGATCTATATCCTGATCGAGCGCCGCAATCCGATCGCGCTCATCCGTCAGCGATGGCCGTGGCAGGTGGTGGCGATTGCGGTCGCGATCGGCGCGGTCTGGTACGTGCCGGCCGCTATTGCCGGCGGCAATAAAATCCTCAGGATCATCTTCGCGGAGAATTTCGGCCATTTCATGCCGGCGCGCCTGGGCGGGACGGGCGAGAGTTATCGACCCTTCTATTTTATCGCCGCGCGCCTGCTGGGCGGCGCTATGCCGATGACGCTCCTGATCGCGCCGGCGGCGCTCGCCTTCTACACTGGCGAGATTTCGGCGGCAAAGCGGCGCGCGGTGCTCTACCAGGTCAGCATGTCGCTTGCGGTGTTGATTTTTTTCTCGCTTGCCAGCGTCAAGCGCGACGATTACATCCTGCCCGCCCTCCCGGGGATCGCGATTGCGTGCGCGTCGGTGTTCACGCTGGAGAAACGCGGCGCCGCGGCAAAGTTGCGCGACGTGATCGTTGCGATATTTGTCCTGAGCCCAATTCTCCTTTTTGTATTTCTAATTCTCTTCCCTGACCACGCTCCGCACTTCAAATTTCAATCGAGCGACGCGGCCTACTACTCACTGCTCCTTGAACTTCCGATGCTCCCGGCAAGATTTCTTGTCGGAGTCTTCATTGCCTGCCTGGTTCCGGTCGCCATCGCGATATTCGCGCTGATTCGCCGGCGCGCGACTTTGAGCGGCGCTGCGTTTGGCTTGATCGCGCTCACCTCCAGCCTGCTCTGGACCGTGGGACTGCGACCCGCGCTGGCCACGATGCGCAGCGTGAAGAGTTTCATTCCGATCGTCGCCGATCACGTCAAAGGCGATCAGTTGTGCATCCCGTCGGGTATCAACTACGAGCTGTCGTACTACTACGGCGCCGCGGTGCCCAATCTTAAGAATCCGCATTGCGCAAACGGCGCCGCGGGCAAGCCGGTCTATCTGATCGCGACGCCGCGCGAGCTCGATGCGATGACGCCCGGCTATCGGGCGCGGCTCAAGCTCATCGCGAAGTCCAATCTGATCGGTGGCGGCGGACCGCCGGCGCTGTATGAAATCTTGCCGATTGCCGACGGAGGCGCTAGATAGAAGATCGATGGCTGACCCTGTCGAACATGCTGAACGGGCGATTAGTGCGCTGATGCGTTTCGCCGTCTCGCTGATAATCCCGCTGTGGGCGATCGCGATGGTCGCGCTAGGGGTCGAGTATCGCTCGGTGTGGTGGCTCGGATGCGGGCTCGCGGTCGGCGCAGTCGGACTTGTCCTGCTGGCCGGCAACCCGTTGGCGGGACCGGT
Organism: Binataceae bacterium (SeqCode); assembly: GCA_963722605.1. Lineage (GTDB taxonomy): Bacteria > Desulfobacterota > Binatia > Binatales > Binataceae > Binatus. Next base: position 701,333 of record CAVRNO010000003.1, read on the forward strand.
GCTCGACGTGCGCGAGAGTTGGCGGGTCGCGGAGCGGCCCAAGCCCGGCGCTCCCGAAGACAAGAAACCCGCCTGACAAACTGCGAAATCCGCGCGATCGCGCTGATTTGCCCGGCATCGGCGGGGAGCATATCCTTTAAGTCGGATGCCTATTTTCGAGTATGAATGCTCGCGATGCGGGCTCGTCAGCTCGCACGTGGTAATGGGTTCATCGGGTCGCCGCGAGCGGCGCGCGTGTCCCGAGTGCGGGTCGGCGCGGCTGCGGCGGGTGATGTCGTCGTTCGCGGTGGTCGAGAGCGAGTCGTCACGGATGGCGAGCTTCGATGCGTCGAAGCCGCGCGACGATTCGTTCTATCGCGACTCGCGCAACGTCGGACTGTGGGCGAAGAAGCGGGCCAAGGAGATGGGCGTGGACCTCGGGCCGAAATTCGAGGCTACGGTCGAGAAAGCACGCAGCGGCAAGCTGATCAAAGAGATGACCTAGCAGGCGCGCGATGAAGAGGCGGGACTATGAGCGGCGATAACAAGGACCGGCTGGGCAACAAGCTGCACGATGTCGAGGCGGCGCGCGAAGATCAGTGGGCGCGACAGCGCGACTCCGACCTGATCGAGAAGATGCGCGAGCGCCTGAGCAAGACCGCCTGCCCGCATTGCAAGCAGTTTTTGGTGGCGAAAACCGAGGCCGGCATAGCTATGCACGTGTGCCCGCAGGGGCACGGTGCGTGGCTCGACGCGCCGGCATTGAAGGCGGCGCTGAAGGAGCATAAATAGCGGTCGCTCGCGGATTTTACTTTTTTACTTCTTACTGTTTCACCGCTCCACGATTTTCCTCTCACTGGATGGCGAGCACCGATTTGAATTAAGAGTTGCTTAAGCAAAATCGACTGCTCATGAAGTAATCCTTCTTGACAGCTTAGTCCGGTCCAATTAAAGAGGACTCGGTAACCTAAAATGTATATCAATTTCGGCGTGCCGCTCGCGCTCACGATCATCGCGGTCGGCTTCGTGATCGTGCTGTTCGGCCTGCAGCGCATTCTGGCGCCGCAAAATCCGTACGATCGAAAGCTGACGCCCTACGAATGCGGCGAGCCGCCGACCGGCCGCGCGTGGATGAATTTCAACGTCCGCTTCTACGTGATCGCGCTGATTTTCGTGGTGTTCGAGGTCGAGATCGCGTTCGTTTATCCGATCGCCGCGGTTTACCTGGACTGGGTGCGCTCGGGCCGCCGCCTCTACGCGCTGAGCGAAATTTTAATTTTCCTTCTGATCCTGTTCGTCGGCCTGGTTTACGTGTGGGTCAAGCACGACCTGGAATGGATCAAGAAGGTGCCGGCCGACGGCTGAGGTTTATTTTATGCCCCTGCTGAATACGCTCCCGGAATACGTTCTGACCACCAAGACGGACGAACTGCTGAACTGGATGCGCAAATCGAGCATCTGGTACATGCTGTTCGGCCTGGCCTGTTGCGCGATCGAGCTGATGCATACCGGCGGCCCGCGCGCGGACGTCGATCGCTTCGGCGCGGTGCCGCGCGCTTCGGCGCGCCAGTCGGATCTGATGATCGTGGCGGGAACACTGACGCTGAAAATGGCGCTCAGGACGCGGCTGCTTTACGATCAGATGCCCGACCCGAAATACGCGATCGCGATGGGTTCGTGCGCGAGCTGCGGCGGACTGTTCCAACTGGCCTACTCGGTTTGCGACGGAGTGGACAAAATCCTGCCGGTCGATGTGTACGTTCCCGGATGCCCGCCGCGCCCCGAGGCGCTGACCGAGGGCCTGCTCAAGCTGCAGGAAAAGATCATGACCGAGCGCTGGCTGGTGCGCTCGCCCAACGGCAAGCAGGTCGCGGCAGCCTGAGCAATGGAGGCGCTCGAAATACTCCAGCGGGTCAAGAGCCAGTTCGGCGATCGGGTCCTGGAAATATCCGAGAAAAAGCCCGATCCCTTCGCGGTGATTGACCCCGGAGCGATCGTCGAGGTCGGCCGTTTCATGCACGAGGATCCCGAGCTCGCGATGGACTGCCTGTCCAACCAGAGCGGCGTCGATTACAAGGACCGGATCGAGGTCGTCTATCACCTGTTCTCGTACGCGCGTCGCCACGGCGCGGTGCTCAAGGTCAAGCTGCCGCGCGACAACCCGAGCGTGGCGACGCTCGAGGGCGTGTGGAAGTCGGCCAACTGGATGGAGCGCGAAATCTTCGACCTGCTGGGGGTCAACTTCGCAGGGCATAGCGACCTGCGGCGAATCCTGATGCCGGAGGACTGGATCGGCCATCCGCTGCGCAAGGATTTCGTCGAGCCGCCGGAATATCACGGAATCTCAACCGTCAGGGAGAGCCCGATCGTCCGGCTCGACACGAAAAAGAAATGAGCACGCTGCACACCGAAGAAATGACGCTCAACATGGGCCCGCAGCATCCGTCCACGCACGGGGTGCTGCGCTTCGTGGTGCGCGCCGACGGCGAGGTGATGCGCGAGGCGATTCCCGACGTCGGCTACCTGCACCGGTCGATCGAAAAGATTGCGGAAAAGGTCGGCTACCGCGGCTTCATGCCCTACACCGATCGCGTCGATTACGTGTGCGCGATGTTCACCAACCAGGGCTGGGGCATGGCCTGCGAGAAGCTGGCGGGAATCGAAGTGCCCAGGCGCGGCGAGTACTGCCGGGTGATCGCGGCCGAGTTCAACCGAATCGCGTCGCATCTGCTCGCGGTCGGCTCGATGGCGATGGATATCGGCGCGATAACGCCGTTCGCCCACGTGATCCGCGAGCGCGAGATGATCAACGATTTGATCGAGGAGCTGTGCGGCGCGCGGCTGACCTTCAACTACATGCGCATCGGCGGCGTGGGATGGGACCTGCCGCCGGGATGGCGCGAGAAGGCGCTCAAGTACCTGGATCATTTCGACCCGATCCTCGAGGAATACAACTCGCTCATCTCGTGGAACAAAATCTACGTCGAGCGGCTGGCCGGGGTCGCCGCGGTCTCGCCGGCCGACGCGATCAACTACAACCTGGTCGGGCCCAATCTGCGCGCGTGCGGAATCAAGTGGGACATCCGCAAGGACATTCCCTATTCGGTCTATCCCGAGTTCGAGTTCGAGGTGCCGGTCGGCAATGGCCAATGGGGCAAGCTCGGCGACTCGATGGATCGATACGTGGTGCGGATTCGCGAGATGGCGGAATCGTCGAAAATTCTCCGCCAGGCGCTGGCGAAGATCCCGCCGGGGCCGGTGCTCGCGAAAACGGTGCGCAATTTCAAGCCGCCCGCCGGCGAATGCCAGATTCGCGTCGAGAGCGCGCGCGGCGACATGGGATGGTACGTGGTCAGCGACGGCACCGGCTATCCGTGGCGGGTTCACGTGCGCACCGGATCGTTCGCGGCGATGGGTATCATCCAGAAGCTGAGCGCGGGATTGATGATCGCGGACCTGGTCACGCTGATCGCGAGCCTGGACGTGATCGCGCCGGAGATCGATCGGTAGGCATCGATGCAAACGTTGATTCAAAATCTGATTTCGTCGGGCGCGTTCGGCAAGAACCCGTCCAGCGTGCTGGTCGCCGCGATCGTGGTGTTCGTGATGAGCCTGATCGTGTTCCTGGTCGTCGCGGTTCCGTTTGCGGGAATCGTGACCTGGGTCGAGCGGCGGGTGTGGGCGCGCATCCAGTCGCGGGTGGGTCCAAACCGCGTCGGTCCGCAGGGCTTTCTGCAGTGGGTGGCCGACGGGGTGAAAAACATCTTAAAGGAAGACATCGTCCCCGACCAAGCCGACGCGCGCCTGTTCAAGCTGGCGCCGTACCTGGTGATGCTGGCGTTCGCTCTGCCGTGGGCGGTGGTGCCGTTCTCATCGTCGCTCATCCTGGCCGACCTCAACGTGGGCATCCTTTACATGACCGCGGTCACAGCGCTTACCGTGGTGGGCATGCTGATGGCGGGGTGGGGATCGAACGACAAGTGGTCGCTGATCGGCGGAGTCCGCTCGGCCGCGCAAATAGTCAGTTACGAAATACCCGCCGGGCTTTCGATCTTCCCGGTGGTGCTGATGACGGGCACGCTCTCGATGCAGGGAATCATCCGCGGGCAGGGCTGGGCGCCGCAGCATTGGTTCCTGTTCGCCAATCCATTCACCTTCGTGGCCGCCAACATCCTCTACATGTCGTCGCTGGCCGAGGCCAACCGGACCCCGTTCGATTTGCCCGAAGCCGACTCCGAACTGGTGGCCGGCTTTGCGACTGAGTATAGCGGCTGGCGCTACGCAATTTTCTTCATGGCGGAATGGGGAAACCTGTTCATCGTCGGCGCGATAATCACTACGTTGTTCCTCGGTGGATGGCAGTTTCCGCACGTGACCAACAATCTGGTCGCGATGAACGTGCTGGAAGTGATTACCTTCGTCGTCAAAGTGCTATTCCTGGTGTTCGTCTCGATGTGGATTCGCGCGACGCTGCCGCGAGTCCGAATCGATCAGCTGATGACCGCGTGCTGGAAGTACTTCGTGCCGATAGCGTTCGTGGATATGATCGGCACCGCAGTCTGGGTAGCTATATGGCCCGACGGCAACGCGGCGACTGGCTATATCATGTTCGCCGCGGCGATCGTGCTCGCAGCAGTATTCATTAGGCGGGTTATCTACTATCTCAGGCGTTCACGGATGGAAGTTTACCTCAATCCGGCTATATAGAGGCTATTGATGAGCGCGGTTTCGCAATACGTACATAATATTAAGGACACGGTCTCGACCATCTTCGAGGGCATGGCCGTGACCGCCTCGCATCTCATGCGCAAGCCCTACACCGTGCAATATCCCGACCGGATGCCGGTGCGCGTGCAGGATACGCTGCCCTTTCGTTATCGCGGCATCCTCGAAGTCGATCTCGAAATCTGCACCGGATGCCTGGCGTGTGAGCGCGCCTGTCCGATCGATTGCATAGTCATCGTCGCCGACAAGGATCAGCAAACGCGCCAGTTGCTATTGTCGCAATTCGATATAGACATCGCCAAGTGCATGTACTGCGGCCTGTGCAGCGAGGCCTGCCCGACCGGAGCGATACACCATACCACGGAGTTCGAGGGCGCTGACTATTCGCTCGAAAGCCTCATTCGCCGCTTCGTCAAGGATCCGGTCATCGCGTACAAGGCCAAGAAGGGACCGGAGACGGATCCGAAAATCGCGCCAATCCTGGCTCGCGGCATGACCTACCTCGAGCAATGGGCGCCGCCTGGCGGCGAGAAGCCGGGCGGAGAGGAGCCGGCGTAGCGCGCGCGGGCCTGCAACGCGGCGAAGGGTGATTCGATGTTTGCACAGGTAATATTCTATGCGGTGGCCGCGTTGACGGTGGGCTCCGCCGCGATCGTCGCATTCTCGCGCAACATAGTTTATTCCACCTTTGCGCTGCTCGGCGCATTCATGGGCGCAGTGGGTATCTACATTCTGCTCGCCGCGGATTTTGTCGCGATGGTGCAGTTGCTAGTTTACGTCGGCGGAATATTGGTACTGACTATCTTCGCCGTGATGCTGACCGCGGGAATCGCCGACGTGAAGGTATCCAATCGCGCGGTCGGAAGCGTTCCGGCGATGGTAGTGGCTGGCGGCGCAGCGGCTGTGATGCTGTATGCGGTGATGCGCACGCAGTGGCATCAGGCCGCCGCAGTCACGCCCGCGCCGACGACCTACGCCATCGGGAACGCCTTCCTCGGCGATTACGTGCTGCCGTTCGAGGTCGCGTCGCTGGTGCTGTTGGCCGCGCTAATCGGTGCGATTGTCATTTCGCGCCATGAAGTCAGGGAGTAGCGGGGCGGGAGAATCGGGATGGGCGGGGGAATAACGCTGAACCACTTCCTGGTGCTGAGCCTGATCATTTTTTCGCTCGGGCTGTTCACCGTTCTGACCCGCCGCAACGCGATCGGAATCCTGACCGGCATCGAGTTGATACTCAACTCCGCCAACATCAACTACCTTGCATTCGCGTTTTACGGCGGCGGCCGGTACGACGGCCAGATTTTTGCCATCTTCGTAATCATGCTGGCGGCCGCGGAGGCGGTGATCGGACTGGCCGTGGTGCTGGCGATTTATCAGAACTTCAAGACGATCGATGTCGATGCGACCGAGACGCTGCGTGGATAGCTGAGCGATGGATCATCCGATTGCGGTTACCTTCATCAGATTGATCGTGGCGCTGCCGCTGGCCGGCGCCGCGATCAATTTCATTGCAGGCGCGTGGCTGCAGAAAACGTTCGGCAAGCGCGCGATCGGCTTGATCGGATGCGGCGTCGTTATCGCCGCGTTCATCCTCGCGATCCGCGCGTTCGTCGCGATGCTCGCGCTCCCGCCCGAAAACCGCTTCATGCTCGACTACCTCTGGAAGTGGTTCGACGTCGGCGGACTCAACCTCGACATCGCCTTCTGGCTCGATCCGTTGTCGATGGTGATGACGCTGATCGTCACCGGCGTGGGCGGCCTGATTCACATCTACTCGATCGGCTACATGCACGACGACGACGGCTACTGGCGTTTCTTCGGATGGCTCAACCTGTTCACGTTCGCGATGCTGGTGCTGGTGTTGGGCGACAACCTGTGGCTGATGTTCGTGGGCTGGGAGGGCGTGGGACTCTGCTCGTTCGCGCTGATCGGCTTCTGGTACAAGGTGCCGGCGAACACCACCGCCGGCAACAAGGCGTTCATCGTCAACCGGGTCGGAGACCTGGCGTTCGTGCTCGCGCTCTACAGTCTGTTCGCGGGACTCCAGTCGATCGGCCACGCGACGCTGGTCACGCGCGAGGTCGCGGCATACGCGCCCGGGCTTGCCGGGATACCGATGAATTTTGCCGGCTATCAGTCGGCGTTTCCCCTGGTCGGCTTCGTCACGCTGTTGATGTTCATCGGGGCGACCGGAAAGTCGGCGCAGATTCCGTTGTATGTGTGGCTGCCGGACGCGATGGCCGGACCGACTCCCGTCAGCGCGCTGATCCATGCGGCGACGATGGTGACCGCGGGCGTGTACATGGTCGCGCGGCTGAACTTCCTGTTTGCGATGGCGCCGTTCACGATGGGGGTGATCGCCGTGGTCGGCGCTCTGACCGCGCTGTTTGCGGCGACGATCGGTCTCGCGCAAAACGACATCAAGAAAGTCCTCGCCTACTCCACGGTGAGCCAGCTTGGATACATGTTCGCCGCGCTCGGCGTCGGCGCATTCGCCGCGGGCGTGTTCCATCTGATGACGCATGCGTTCTTCAAGGCGTGCCTGTTCCTCGGATCGGGTTCGGTGATCCACGCGATGGGCGGGGAGCAGGACATGCGCAAGATGGGCGGCCTGCGCCACAAGATGCCGGTCACGTTCGTCACCTTCATCGCGGCCACGCTGGCTATTTCCGGCGTTCCGCCGTTCGCCGGATTCATGTCCAAGGACGAGATCATCTGGCAGGCAATCTCGCACGGCCACCCGCTGGTGTGGGCGATGCTCCTGGTCGGCGCCGGAATCACCGTCTTCTACATGTTTCGCCAGGTTTACATGACCTTCTTCGGCGAATTTCGCGGCACCCACGAGCAGGAGCATCATCTGCACGAGTCGCCGCCGTCGATGTCTTATGTGCTGATCGCGCTCGGCGCGCTGTCGGTAGTCGGCGGATTCGTGATGATTCCGGCATTCATCGCGAACTTCAAACCGTTCGAGGACTTTCTCGATCCCGTGTTCAGCTCCGAGGTGACCCGCCGCATAACCGAAGCGGGAATACATAGTCATGCCACCGAAGCTGCATTCGGACTTGTCACGTTCACCGTAGTAGTAATCGGATGGCTGGTGGCGGACCTGATGTATCGCCAGCAGAAGCTGGACCCCGCGCGCTTTAGTCAGATGCTCGGCGGAGCGCCATACCAGTGGGTATATAACAAATACTACGTCGATGAATTCTACAATCGAGTGGTTATACAGCCGTATCTGCTCGCGACGCGGGCGCTGGCCTGGTTCGACTCCAACATCATCGACGGAGTCGTAAACCTCGCGGCCCGCATCGTGGTATTTCTCTCGTGGCTGTCGGGACTGTTCGACCACTATGTAGTCGACGGGCTGGTGAATTTCGCCTCGAACCTGACGCTGGACGTGGGCGGCAGGCTGCGGCGGTTGCAGACCGGCTCGATCAATGGATACCTGTACGGAATTCTGGCCGCGGTGATGCTGATATTGCTGGTGCGCGCGGTGGCAAGGACATGACGGATTCGGCGGCGGCGCCGCTGCAACTCAAACGGGAAGAGCGAAACTGAAATGAGTCACGCGCTTACGCTGATAACTTTTGTTCCGATCGTCGGGATGGTGCTGATTCTCGCGCTCCCCGGCGCGATGAAGAACGCATTCAAGTGGATCGCGGCGGCGGCGACGGTGCCGCAACTCTTGATCGCGGTTTTCCTCTACCAGCACTTCGACACTGCCACCAGCGCGGTTCAGTTCGCCGAGAAGGCGCCCTGGATGCCCTCCTACCACATTACTTACTTCGTCGGCGTGGACGGAATCAGCATCTCGATGGTGCTGCTGACTGCGCTCATCATGTTCATTTCGACGTTCGCGAGCTTCGGAATAAATCGCGCGGAGAAGGGCTACTACGCGATGCTGCTGCTGCTCGACACCGGAATGATGGGCGTGTTCGTGTCGCTCGATTTCTTCCTGTTTTATATTTTTTGGGAAGTGATGCTGCTGCCGATGTATTTCCTCATCGGCATCTGGGGCGGTCCGCGGCGCGAGTACGCGGCGATCAAGTTCTTTCTCTACACGCTGCTCGGTTCGGTGCTGATCCTGCTGGCGATGCTCGGACTGTATTACTACGGCGCGGCTCAGACCTTCGATTTGACCCAGCTGGCGGCGAATTCGAGCCAATACTCAATCGGCTTCCAGCGAATCGTCTGGATCGCGCTGTTTATCGGTTTCGCAATCAAGATTCCGGCGTTCCCGTTCCATACCTGGCTGCCCGACGCGCACGTGGAAGCGCCCACCGCCATCTCGGTGATTCTTGCCGGCGTGCTGCTGAAAATGGGCACCTACGGCATTCTGCGCGTCAATTTCGCCGTGCTGCCCGCCGCCAGCTTCCAGCTTGCGTGGCTGTTCCTTGGCGTGATCGGCACTATCAACATCGTGTACGGCGCGATGTGCGCGATGGCGCAGACTGACTACAAGAAATTGATTGCCTATTCGTCGATTAGCCACATGGGCTACGTGATGCTCGGAATGGCGGCGTTCACCGCGGCGGGAATCAACGGCGCGGTCCTCCAGATGTTCAATCACGGAACGGTCACGGCGATGCTCTTTATCCTGGTCGGCGTCATCTACGATCGCGCGCATCACCGCGAGATAAACGGCTTCGGCGGTCTGGCGCAGCAGATGCCGGTATATACGGCGATCACCGGGTTCGCGTTTTTCGCCGGCATGGGCCTGCCCGGAATGTCGGCGTTTATTTCTGAATTGCTGGTGCTGCTCGGCGCCTGGCCGACGCATCCGTTTATGGTGGTGTTCGGCGCCGCGACCGCGATCCTCACCGCGGGCTATCTGCTCTGGACCTTCCAGCGAATCTACCTCGGGCCGTTGAACGAAAAATACAAGGACTTTACCGATTTGTCGTTCCGCGAGGCGTTCACCCTGGTGCCGCTCGGAGTCATCGTGCTGATTCTCGGCGTCTATCCGCACGCGATCTTGAGCCTGCTCAACACCTCGCTGGTCCATCTCAACCAGGTTGTGCTCTCCACTTCGGGCGCAGCCGTCGCGATGGTTCGCTGAACCGCAAAGCGCAGCTCGGACGGATGCAGATGGACCTCGGAAATCTCGCGAGCCTTCAACGTTTCATCCCGGAAATGATCCTGGTGGCCGGCGTTTTGGTGATCGTGCTCGCCGACCTTGTGGTGCGCAATAAGTCCCGTCTCGGCGCATTGGCTCTGATAGCGGCCGTCGCGTCATTGCTGGCGATCGGCCTGGAGCCTGCGCTGCCTGGCGCGTGGCTGTTTCATCGGATGCTGGTGTTCGATTCGTTTGCGATTTACTTCCGCGTGCTGATCGCGCTGGCCGCGGTTGTGGCCATCTGGATGTCGATCGGCTCCGATGAAGTGAGCAAATGCGACCTGGGCGAGTACTACGCGCTATTGCTCGCCAGCACGTTCGCGATGTTTCTGATGGCGGAGTCGGCCAACCTGCTGATGGCGTACCTGGCGCTGGAGTTCGTCAGCCTGACCTCGTACATCCTGACCGGGTTTCTGCGGCATAACCGGCGCTCGCTCGAAGCCGCGCTGAAGTACTTGATCTACGGCGGCGTCGCGTCGGGCACGATGATTTACGGCATGAGCTGGATTTTCGGCATCACCGGCTCGCTCGACTTCAGCGTGATCAACAAGGCGCTCTCGGCGCCGGGGCATCTGCCTGTGCTCGCGGTATTCATCGCGCTGGTGCTGATCCTGACCGGGATGGGCTACAAGGTGGCGTCGGTGCCGTTCCATATGTGGGCGCCGGACGTTTATACCGGCGCGCCGATTCCGATCACGACTTTTCTCGCGGTCGCCTCGAAGGCGGCGGGCTTTGCGCTGCTGACCCGCTTTTTCTTCCCGGCGATTTCGCATCTGGCGGCGGGCGGAGCCTGGACCGCGCTTGCGGGCGTCGATTGGCCGCAACTGCTGCTCTTCATTTGCATCATCACGATGACGCTGGGCAACCTTGCGGCGCTTCAGCAGACCAACATGAAGCGGCTGCTGGCGTACTCCAGTATCGCGCAGGCGGGATACGCGCTGATGGGATTCGTCGTGCTCTCGAACGACGGGATCCGCGCGATGCTGTTCTACCTGTTTGCCTACTATGTAATGGATGCGGGCGCCTTCCTGGTGGTGATGATCGTGGCGAACTCGACCGGGCGCGAGGATGTGGACGCGTACCGCGGGCTGGCATGGCGCGGCGGAATCGTTCCCGCGGTCGCACTGACTATATTCCTGTTCTCATTGACCGGGATTCCGCTGACGGTTGGATTCATCGGAAAGTTCTACTTGTTCGCCGCCGTGATCCGCGGCCAGTTCTACATACTGGCTATTGTCGGAATACTCAATTCAGTAGTGTCTCTGTATTACTATTTGAAGCCGATTCGGACGATGTTCTTTGAACAGCCGCGCGGCGACGAAGGCACTGTGCGCTTCGAGGCGTGGAATTACGGGCTGATGGGAGTGCTGGCCTGCGCCACGATCGTGTTTGGGCTTTACTGGTCGCCGATCATCTCGTTTGCGAACCGCTCGCTGAGTTTCTTCACCGGCCCCGCCTGAGCAGCCGCCGGGAATTACCCGTCATTCGAAAACGATCGTGCGGTTGTGATGGAGCAGCACCTGCTTTTTGAGGTGAGCGCGCACCGCTTTCGCCAGCACCATCACTTCCAGGTCCTTGCCCTTGCGCGCCAGATCGGCGACGGTGTCGCGATGCGTCATCGCAGTGGTGGCCTGCGCGATTATCGGGCCGGCGTCCAGCTCTTCGGTCACGTAATGCGCGGTCGCGCCGATTAGCTTGACCCCGCGGTCGTGCGCCTGCTTGTGCGGCCGCTGGCCGGCGAACGCCGGCAGGAAGCTGTGGTGAATGTTGACGATCGGCTTGTTCCACGCGCGAAGAAATTCGCCCGACAGCACCTGCATGTAGCGCGCGAGCACCACCGTGTCCGCGCCGAGCGCGCTGAGATGATTCAACAGCGCGGCTTCCGACTCCGATTTGCTCTCCTTCGCCACCGCTATGACCTTGAACGGCACCTCGAACGGGCGCGCGAGCGGTTCAAGCTCGGGGTGATTGCTGACCACGCCGACCACGTCGCCGTCCAGCTCGCCGAAACGATGGCGGCTCAACAGATCCATCATGCAGTGCGGCAGCCGCGAAACCATGATGACGATCCGGTCCCGCTTGGCGGCGTCGAACAGATTCCACTTGAGCCGCTCCCACGGCAGCATCGACGGCATCGACGCGTCGAGTTCCCTGGACAGCTCGCCGATCGGAAGCCGCAGGCTTTCGAAGTGGATGCGCCAGAAGAAGTGGCCGTCCTCGTCGTCGGAGTACTGGTCGGAAGTGATAATATTGCATCCCAGAGTGAACAGGTGGGTGGCGACGCGGGCTATGATACCGGGGCGGTCGATGCATGAGATGAGGAGGGTAGCTTTGCCTGCGGCCACGATGATCACTCCGGGGGCGAATGGTAATTTTGAATTCTAATGTCTGGGCGCGCAAATAAACAAACCGGCGCTGGCGGAATTTTGTACGTCGTCGCGACGCCGATCGGCAATCCGGAAGACATTTCCGCGCGCGCAATCCGCACGCTCGAAGAGGTCAGCCTCATCGCATGCGAGGACACCCGGCGAACCGGGACAGATGCTCGCGCGCCATCAGATTCACACCCCCACCGTCAGCCACTTCGAGCACAACGAGGAACGGCGCGTGCCCGAGCTGATCGCGCGGCTCAAGGCGGGAGAAAACATCGCGCTCGTCACCGACGCGGGCACCCCTGCCATTTCGGACCCGGGCTTTCGGCTGGTGCGCGCGGCGTTGGAGGCAGACCTGCGCGTGATCGCGGTGCCGGGCGCGTCGGCGGCGATCGCGGCGCTGTCGATTGCCGGAATCCCGACCGACAGGTTCACCTTCGAGGGATTCATCCCGGCGCGCGACGCCGCGCGCCGGATCGCGCTCAAGGAACTCCGCCGCGAGCCGCGCACGATGGTCTTCTACGAGGCGGCGCGCCGCCTCGCGGATACCCTGGCCGAAATGGCGGCCACTTTTGGACAATCGCGCGACGCCGCCGTCGTCAGCGAAATCACCAAGACCTACGAGGCGACGGTGCGCGGGACGCTGGCTGAGCTGGAGCGCCGGTTTCGCGCGGCGCCTGCGCTCGGGGAGATCACGGTCGTCGTTGCGGGCGCGCCGCATACGCCGAGCATCGCCGGCGCGGACGCGGGTTCGGTCACCGTCGATCTGGGTCAGGCGCTCGAAGTTCTGCGTGAGGCGGGACTCGGGCTCAAGGATGCGAGCGCGGTGATCGCGCGGCTGACGGGGATGGGGCGTCGCGAAGTGTACCAGAACGCCCTCAAACCGCGCGATGACGATTCCGGTGATAAATGACCGGTGGACAGCATCCGATGCCCGCGCTTGCAGTCGCATTGAGGGTGCGGTTCAATGAAAGCTGGGAGTTGTGCGGGGATGGAAGATGGCTAAAGTCCGGGATACGGCTGGTCAAGTCGCAACCGGCGCCGCGAGTGCGCCGATTGCGGTGCTGGTGGTGCACGGACCCAACCTGAATCTGCTTGGCGAGCGCGAGCCGGAAATTTACGGCCGAACCCGCCTCGCCGATATCAACAAGGAACTCAAGCGGCTGGGACGCGAACTCGAGATGAAGGTTGAGACGTTTCAGTCGAACAGCGAAGGCGGGATCGTCGATCGAATTCAAAATGCGCGCGGCAAGTGCGACGTGCTAATCCTCAATCCCGGCGCATACACGCACACCAGCGTTGCGATTCGCGACGCGATACAGGCCGTGGCTATTCCGGTGATCGAAGTACATCTGTCCAACGTGTATCGGCGCGAGCCGTTTCGGCATCATTCCACCATTGCGGACGTTGCGCACGGTCGAATCATGGGATTTGGCGCCGAGAGCTATAGCCTGGCGCTGAGAGCCGCGCGCACGATCGCCCAGGAGTCGCGCCGGCGGAGCGCGTGAGCGATGCCGGCCAACGATCAGGCGCGCAAGCGGGTCGCGGTTGCGGCAAGACACGGAGAGCAGATGGAAGTACGCGAACTGAAAACTCTGCTGGTCCTGATGCGGGACTACGGGCTGGTTGAACTCGAGATCGAAGACAAGAAGGGCAAGGTGCGCCTGGTCCGCGGCGGCGCGGGCGCGCCCGAGGACGTGACCGCGGCGGCGCGCGCAGCGGCGCCGCTCAAGATGGCGGTGAGGCACGTCGAGGCGACGGAAGAGGAGGGCGCGAAGGCGGCTGGAAAAATCGATCTCGCGCCGAATCAGAAGCTGATCGAAAGCCCGATGGTGGGCACGTTTTACCGGGCCGCTTCGCCCGACGCCGCGCCATTCGTCGAGGAAGGATCGTCGGTGCTCAAGGGCCAGCCGCTGTGCATCATCGAGGCGATGAAGATGATGAACGAGATCGAATCGCCGGCTGCGGGGCGGGTGATAAGAATCATCGCCGAGAACGGAAATCCGATCGAGTACGGTCAACCGCTGATGATCATCGAAGTGATTTGAGAAGGCGGAGCGTTCGCCGATGTTCAAAAAACTGCTGGTCGCAAATCGCGGGACAATCGCAATCCGGATAATCCGCGCGTGCCGCGAGCTCGGGATTTCGACGGTGGCGGTTTACTCGACCGCCGACAAGAACGCGCTGCACGTGCGGATGGCGGACGAGTCGGTGTGCATCGGGCCGCCGGCCGCCGAAGACAGCTACATGAACATCCCCGCGATTCTGAGCGCGGCCACCACCTTCGGCGCCGACGCGGTGCATCCCGGCTACGGCTTTCTGTCCGAGAATGGCGACTTCGCGGAGGCGTGCCAGCGCTCGGGACTGAGCTTCGTCGGTCCGCGCGCGCGTCATATCAGGCTGATGGGCGACAAGCCGCGTGCGCGGCGAATCATGAAACGCGCGGGCGTGCCGGTCCTGCCGGGCAGCGAGGGCACCGGAGTTACTGAACTCCGGGAGGCGCAAGCGGACGCCAAGCTGCTGGGCTACCCGGTGCTGATCAAGGCGGCCGCGGGCGGCGGCGGCAAGGGCATGCGCGTCGTTCGCGACGCGGCGGAGCTGACGCGGCTGTTTCCGCAGGCGCAGGGCGAATCCGAGTCGTCGTTCAACTCGCGCAAGATGTACCTCGAGAAATACCTCGAGCGCGTGCGTCACGTCGAGTTTCAGATTCTTGCCGACTTGCAGCGCAACGCGATTCACCTCGGCGAGCGCGACTGCTCGATTCAGCGCCGTCATCAGAAGCTGATCGAGGAATCGCCGTGTCCGATCCTGACTCCGCGCCTGCGCGAAAAGATGGGCAAGGCGGCGGTGCGCGCGGCCGAGGTGGTCGGCTATTCGAACGTCGGCACGGTGGAATTTCTGCTGGCGGGCGGCGGCGAGTTTTATTTTATCGAGATGAACACCCGGATTCAGGTCGAGCACGGCGTGACCGAGATGGTCACCGGCATCGACCTGGTGAAGGAAAGCATCCGGATGGCGATGGGTGAGCGGCTTGGGCTCAAGCAGCGGCAGGTGAAGTTCGATGGCGCCTCGATGGAGTTTCGCATCTACGCCGAGGATCCCGAGCGCCACATTCCCTCGCCGGGGGTCGTGACCAATCATCATCCGCCGGGCGGACTCGGCGTGCGCGTCGAGACCGCGCTCTACGACGGCTATCGCGTGCCGGTGCATTACGACCCGCTGATCGCAAAGCTGATAGTGCATGCCGCGACCCGCCCCGAAGCGATCGCGCGGGGCAAGGCGGCGCTGCGCGAGTACGTAATCGACGGCATCAAGACCAACATCCCGATGCATCTGAAGATTCTGCAAGATCCGGATTTCAATCGCGGCGAATTCTCGACCGATTTTCTAAGCCGCTATCAGCCGCCACAGCCGCAACCCGTGCACCACGCGCCGGTAAGCAAGGCCTCTTGACCGGATCGCTCCGCGCCATGCTTGATAGAGTCCAGTGGATTGGCGCCGCGCCTCGGCCCACGAGTCAAATGATGAACTTGAAAAAAATCTCGCCCGCGTTTCTTGCATTGATAATCGCCTTGATTGCCAGCCTCCCGGCTGCGGCGCAGGAGGGCATGAATCCGCTGATCCCCGGCGGCAACAGCGCACCTCCGGGCCATGCGCCCAAGGCGGTGGTCTCCAATCCGCTCTACGATTTCGGCGCCGCGCTCGAAGGCACGATGGTCTCTCACACCTTCACCATCAAGAACGTCGGCCAGGGCTATCTGGATATTCACGGGGTGAAGACCTCGTGCGGATGCACCACCGGAAATCCCTCGAAGATGCACGTCGCGCCGGGCGACGTGACCGAAATCGCCGTCTCGTTCGACACCCACTTTCAGAAGGGTCACCAGGTGCGCACCATCACCGCCTTCACCAACGACCCCGCCAATCCGCAGGTCGCGATGACGATGCAGGGGATGGTCAATAGGCAGGTCGAGGCCGAGCCAGGCGAGATCTCGTTTGGCGACGTCAAGAAGGGAACCGAACTCACCAGGGATTTGGTGGTCAACGACCTCAATCCGGGGCGCGCGCCGTTCCAGGTCGGTCCGGTGAGCAACTCGAATTCCTCGATCAAGGTGGTGCAGCAAAAGCGTCCCGACGGCAAGCCGGGCGCGATGCTCAAAGTCTCGCTGCTCAAAACGATGCCGACGGGGCCGTTCGACGACACGATCAAAATCACAACCAATCGCGTGCCGCTGCAGGTTGACGTGTTCGGAGCCGTGACCGGAGATTTGAACGTCGATCCCGCGCAGGTTTCGTTCGGTATCGTTCCGCGCGGCCAGGACGTCGTGAGAATTTTCAAGCTGAGCAATCAGGGCCCCCATCCGGTAAAGGTGCTCGAGGTGGCCAGCTCCAGCCCGGCCATCGCCGCGATTGCGGAGCCGGTCACGCCGGGCAAGGAATACAAGGTGACGGTTACGCTCAAGCACGGCACGCCCGACGGCCAGTTGCGGGGGAACTTGACGATCAAGACGGACGACCCGGATCAGGCCACGCTGAGCGTGCCGTTCTACGCAATCGTGGGCCAGTTCAAGACCTGATCGAGGTTCGACGCGAATAGGGGAACTGGGCTCAAATGGCTCGGCGCGGGAAATCGGGGATCATTGCCTGGTTGCTGAACCGGATCAGCGATTGGGCCCTCGGTGTGCTCACCAAGCCGATCAAGAGTTACAACCTCCACGTCCCCAACGACATTGCCGCGCTCAAGCGCCACATTCGCAAGGGCGACGTCATTTTGGTGGAAGGAAACGAGCGAATCAGCGAATGCATCAAGTACCTGACTCAAAGCTCGTGGTCGCACTCGGCGTTGTACGTCGGCGATGAGCCGATTCGGCGGAGTCCCGAGACGAAGGCGGCGCTCGAGGCGCAATTCGGCGAGGAAGCGAACTTCCTGATGGTCGAGGCAGTCGCGGATACGGGCGTGGTGCTCTCGCCGCTGACCAAGTATCGCGACTTCAACATCCGCCTGTGCCGGCCATTCAACCTGTCGGCGGCCGACCTGGTCGAGGTGATGGACGAGGCGATTCGCAGCGTGGGCGAAACCTACGATCTGCGCAACGTGATCGATCTGGCGCGCTACTTTCTGCCGGTGAGCCTGGTGCCCCGGCGCTTTCGCCGCCAGGCGCTCCAGTTCGGAAGCGGCGAGCCGACCCGCGTCATCTGTTCGAGCCTGATCGCGTCGTCGTTCAATCGCGTGAAGTTCCCGATCGTGCCGAACTACCAGCAGTTGCCGCCGCCAGAGGCGCCGTCGTCCAAGCGCAAGCTGTGGCCGTTAGCCTCGAGGACGACCGGCGGGTTGCAATACGGCGCGCTCAGGATGGTCTCGCCGACGCTAATCACGCCGCGCGATTTCGATCTGTCGCCCTATTTCGAGATAATCAAATTCAATATCATCGAGGGCATGCGTTTCGACTATCACAAGATTTTGTGGGCCGACGCAGCGCCGCCCGCGCCGGTCAAGAAGGGCGCGTGAGACGGCGGCTACATCGGGGCCATCGCAGGCAGGAGAGCATCCATTGAGCGACGAACAAGGGCACGCAGGCGGCCAGCGCGAAGTTCTCGGGAAGACGATCGCCAAGATTCTGCATCGCCATTGCAATTTCGGATTGTCGAGATACGTCCCGAGCGAGAAGTTTCCGCACCTGATCGAGGATCTGGTCGAGGTGATGAGCCCGAGCGGACTGGCCGGTCACGACGAATTGGTGCGGTTTTTCCTGGGCGTGCAACGCTTGTCGTCGATCCAGGAGCGGGTGGAGAAACTCGAACAGGAATTTTTGGTGTACAAGCACGGCTGATCCCGCGCCCTCAATCCGATTGGTGCAGTTCGGCCTTCAGCGTGCTCAGTTCCGCGGCGTTTGCGGCCGCCTCTTTGACTGGTGGCCGCGCCGATTCGATATTTCAGATGGAGGCGCCATCCTATGGACGCTCTTGAAGCTATTCTCTCCCGCCGGGTGCAGCGCGCGTTCTCGGACAAACCGGTGGCGCGCGAACAACTCTCGAAGATCGTCGAGGCCGGACGCCACGCGATGAGTGCGCGCAACCTCCAGCCGTGGCAGTTTGTCGTGATTCAAAATCGCGACACTTTGAAGGAGATCGGCGCGCTATGCTCGACCGGCCGCTTCGTTGCCGAGTCGCCGTCGGCGATCGTGGTGCTCAAGGACGTCGCCAACGCGCGATGGGCCGACGTGGATTGCGCGCACGCGGTGCAGAACATGGCGAACGCGGGATGGGCGCTGGGGCTGGGCACTTGCTGGGTCGGCAACTTCGACGGGGCGAAGATCGGCGCGATGCTCGGGGTCAAGCGAGGGATGGGCAATTTTCACGATTCTGCCTTTCGGCTACGCCGATCCGAAAAATCCACCGCAGCCGCGCCCGCTCAAGCCGCGCCGCGAGATGGTGCATTATGAGCGCGTGGGTAATCCTAAGCCGTGACGATTTGGTAGAGTCTTAACCCTGAAAAAAGAAGGAAGTTTTGCGATGGCTATAAAACAGCAGATTCCACCCGAGGCGTATGCAACGCTACAGGCGAATCCCGGCGCGCTCTATCTCGACGTCCGCACCGAAGGAGAATTTGCGGCCGGGCACGCGCCGGGCGCGATCAATATCCCGGTGGCGGTTCCCAAGGGTCCGGGGCAGATGCACTTGAATCTCGACTTCGTCGAGGTCGCCGAGAAGGTTATTCCCCGCGACAAGAAACTCGTGGTCGGATGCATGGTGGGCGGACGTTCGCAGCGCGCGTGCGAGATGCTCGAAGAGGCGGGATTCACCGATCTGACCAACGTGGCCGGCGGCTTCGGCGGAAATCGCGATGCCTCGGGCAAGGTCGTCGTCACCGGATGGAAAGACGCGGGGCTGCCGGTGACGACCGAGCTGGGCGACGGCGCTTACGCGGCGCTTAAGACCAAGGCGGGCGTGTAATGGCGATACGCCTGAGCCGGATTTATACGCGCACGGGCGACCGGGGGGATACCGCGCTGGTCGGCGGCAAGCGCGTGCCCAAGGAGAGCGCGCGGCTGGAGGCCTACGGCACGATCGATGAGCTGAATTCGATCATCGGAATCGTTCGCAGCTACCTACCGGATTATCGCGACGGCTTCGGCGCCGGCTTCGAGCCGTATGCCCAGACTCTGCGGCGGATACAAAACGAATTGTTCGACCTGGGCAGCGAACTCGCCACGCCGCCCGACGGCGAGTATCCGCAGATGCACAAGATGGGCGCCGGCGAGGTCAAGCGGCTCGAGGAAGAGATGGATGCGATGGAGCAGGAGCTCGAGCCGCTGAAATCTTTCACGCTTCCGGGCGGCGGCGTGCTCAACGCGTTCCTCCATCAAGCGCGCACGGTGTGCAGGCGCGCGGAGCGCGAATGCTGGCGGCTCAAGCGCGCGGAAGCCGTCAGCGACAATCTTGTCATCTATGTGAACCGGCTGAGCGATCATCTGTTCGTGCAGTCGCGATGGGTTGCGAAGCGGCTGGGCGAGCCCGAATTTCTGTGGGACCGGGCGCTGCGGATCGAAGAGGATAAGAAAACGGCGCGCGCGGCGAAGAGCAAGCCGGGCCGCGGCGGCGCGAAATCCTGAGCGGGAGAAGTTTGGCGATGGCTGAATCGAGCGAAAGGAAAATCTATCTGCGACAGGCGCAGATCGGCCCGATGGCGAATTTCGTGTATCTGATCGGCGATCCGGTCACGCGCAAGCTCGCGGTCGTCGATCCCGCGTGGGACGTCGACGCGATCCGCACCTACGCGGAGCGGGAAGGTTACGAGATCGACAAACTCCTGCTGACGCACTATCACCCCGACCATCTGGGCGGGCACATGATGGGCCAGGTTATCGAGGGCGCCGCCAAGATGCTCGAGCAGGCGAAGGTCAAGGTCTATGTGAACAAGCACGAGGCCGAAGGCGTCAAGCAGGTCGCGGGATTGTCGGACTCCGACCTGGTGAAGGTCGATGCGGGCGACACGGTCAAAGTGGGCGGGCTCGAAGTGAAGTTCCTGCACACTCCCGGGCATACGCCGGGCTCGCAATGCTTCCTGGTCGAGGGCAACCTGATCTCCGGCGACACGCTGTTCGTGAACGCGTGCGGACGGGTGGACCTGCCGGGCTCGGACCCGGAGGCGATGTATCACAGCCTGAATGATACGTTGCGCAAGCTTGACGACGCGACCGTGGTTTTTCCGGGCCACGCGTACTCGGAGGAATCGAGCTCGACCATCGGCGATCAGAAGCGTCACAACATGTACATGCGATTTGAGACGCTCGACGATTTCCTTGACGCGATGGGCTACCCGCGGCGCTAGCCGGGGATTCGCGCGACGGGCGTGAACTTGAGCCATGCGTGAGGATTCGCACAAGCTCGCCGCGCAGGCCGAAAAGCTGCGCGACGAGATCGACCGCGCCAACTACTGCTACTACGTCCTCGACGCTCCGGAAATTTCTGACGCCGAATACGACCGGCTGATGCGCCGGCTCGAGGCGCTCGAGCGCGAGCATCCCGAGCTTGCCAGCGCCGATTCGCCCACGCAGCGAGTGGGCGCGGCGCCGAGCGAAAAATTCGGCGTCGTAGTGCATCGCCGGCCGATGATGTCGCTTGGCAACGCGATGGACGCCGAGGAGGTGCGCGAGTTCGACGAGCGGGTAAAGCGCCTGCTCAAATCCGATGCCGAGCTCGAGTACGTCGCCGAGGTCAAGCTCGACGGACTGGGAATCGAGCTGGTGTACGAAGACGGGCGGCTCGCCACCGGCTCCACCCGCGGCGACGGAATCAACGGCGAGGACGTGACCCGCAATATCCGCACGATCAAGAGCGTGCCGCTTAGATTGCGCCGTCCGGAGAACGGCAAAATCCCGCGCCTGCTCGAAGTGCGCGGCGAAGTGATCATCCCGCGCGCCGGGTTTGCCCGGTTGAACCAGGAGCGCGACGAGGCCGGCGAGCCGGCGTTCGCCAATCCGCGCAACGCCGCGGCGGGTGCTCTTCGCCAGCTCGATCCCAGGATCACAGCGTCGCGGCCGCTCGAGGTTTTCCTTTACGCGCCGGGAGTGATCGAGGGCGCCAGCTTCAAGTCGCAGTGGGAATTTCTGCAAGGGATCAAGGCGCTGGGGTTGCGCGTCAATCCGCTGTCGCGCGTATGCAAGGGTATCGGCGCGATCCTCGACTACTGGAACGAAATGACCGAAAAACGCCACGCGCTCGACTACGATGCCGACGGGGTGGTGGCCAAGGTGAACTCCTACGCGCTCCAGGAGCAGCTCGGCGAGGTGTCGCGTTCGCCGCGCTGGGCCGTCGCGTACAAGTTCAAGGCGCAGCAGGCCGAGACGGTGGTCGAGAAGATCGAGGTCCAGGTCGGCAGAATCGGTTCGCTCACGCCGGTCGGAAAACTTCGTCCGGTGCAGCTCGCCGGCGTGACGATATCCAATACTTCGCTGCACAACCTCGACGAGATCAGGCGCAAGGACATCCGCGAGCGCGACACCGTTCTGATCGAGCGCGCCGGCGACGTTATTCCGTACGTCATCCGGGTCACTAAGCACGCGCATCCGCGCGCGCGCCAGTTTGAGATGCCCGCCCATTGCCCGGAATGCGGCGCAGCGATCGTCCACGAGGAGGGCGAGGTCGCTTACTTCTGCGTCAACGCGAATTGCCCGGCGCGGATGCGCGAATCGATTCGCCATTTCGCGTCGAAGGGATGCCTCGATATCGAAGGGTTGGGCGACAAGCTGGTCGCGCAACTGGTCGAGACGGGATTGGTGAAGGAGCTCGACGATCTATTCGGGCTGACGATCGAGCAGCTTGCGGGACTGGAGCGGATGGCCGACAAGAGCGCGCACAACGTCCTGGACGCGATCGCGGCGGCGCGCAAGACTTCGCTCGACCGGTTTATCAACGGGCTTGGGATACGCCACGTCGGCGAGCATACTGCGCGCCAACTGGCGTTGAAGTTCAAGACGATGGAGGCGCTGGTGGCCGCCTCGGAGGACGATTTGCTCTCCGTGCGCGACATCGGGGTGGAAGTCGCCCGCAGCATCCGCGAGTACTTCGGCGAGCGGCGAAATCTGAAGGTCGTCGAGCGCCTGATCAAAATTCTGGATGTCAAAGCGCCAGCCGAGGCCCAGCGCCGCAGCCCGGCCCACGACAAGACCTTCGTGCTCACCGGGACGCTCGAATCGATGACGCGGGAGGAGGCCGAGCGGATGATCATGGCGGCGGGCGGGCGAGTCACGTCGTCGGTCAGCCGCAAGACCGACTTCGTGGTCGCGGGCGCGGAGCCGGGCTCGAAGCTGAAGAAGGCTAAGGATTTGGGAGTCAGGGTGCTCGACGAGAAAGGGCTCCAGTCGATTCTTGCGGGAGATAGTTGACGGCTTGGAGGCATGACGACTCACAGGCAATTCCGTCGCGCGAGACTGCATCTGGTAATCAGCGGCCGGGTGCAGGGAGTCGGATTTCGATTCTCGGCTTACGACTATGCGAACGATCTCGCGCTTGCGGGATGGGTGCGCAATATCGCGAGCGGCGAGGTCGAAATCGTCGCGGAAGGCAGCATGGAGAAGTTGCAGACGCTGGCGGAGTGGGCGCATCTTGGCCCGCCGTCGGCGCACGTAACTGAGGTACGCGAAGACTGGCTGGACTCCACCGGCGAATTCACCGAATTTCGGATTCGCTGATCCGGCGGGCGAAAAGCGGGGCTTTAATGGCGGAGTAAGATTAGCTATGCTTTAAACCCGCGTATTTGAATATTTGCCGTGCTTCGAGAGATCGGAGTAATTTTCAATCAGGCTCTAACCACAAGGAGATTGGACTGAGATGGCTGTACCACCTGAGGCGGCTGAACAAGCTGCCGAGTCGCATGAATCCGCCGGGTCCGCGCATAAGCCGCATATAAAGCGCGACCAGGTCGTTATCCGGTTTGCGGGTGACTCGGGCGATGGAATGCAGTTGACGGGGATGCAATTCACGTCCGAATCGGCGATTGCCGGCAACGATATAGCAACACTACCCGACTATCCCGCTGAAATCCGCGCGCCGCAGGGTACGCTGGCCGGGGTCAGCGGCTTTCAGTTGAATTTTTCAAGCAACGAGGTTTTTACCCCCGGCGACGAGCCCAACGTGCTGGTCGCGATGAATCCCGCGGCGCTCAAGACCAACCTCGAGGATCTTCAGCCCAACGCCGTGATCATCGTGGACCGCGAGGCGTTCAACGACGCCAACATCAAGCGCGCCGGCTACGCCAGCAACCCGCTGACGGATCATTCGCTCGACAAATTCCAGCTGATCGAAGTCGATGTGACCAAGCTCACCGCGCTGGCGGTGCACGGGCTGGGGCTCAACAATCGCGCCGTGTTCCGATGCCGCAACATGTTCGTGCTCGGGATGCTGTCGTGGCTGTTTCAGCGGCCGATCGACACCACGATCACCTCGCTCAAGAGCCGGTTCAAGAAGACGCCCGAGCTGATCGAGGCGAATATCCGCGTGCTCACGGCCGGCTACAATTACGGCGAGACGACCGAGATGTTCGCCAGCTCGTACGAGGTGCCGGCCGCGCACATCGCTCCCGGGTTCTATCGCAATATCACCGGCAACAGCGCGACCGCGCTGGGTTTCGTCGCGGCAGCGGCAAAGGCGGGCCGTCCGCTGTTTCTGGGCTCGTATCCGATCACCCCGGCCAGCGACATCCTCCACGACCTCTCGGGCTACAAGAATTTCCCGATCTATACTTTCCAGGCCGAGGACGAGATTGCTGGCGTCTGCTCCGCGATTGGCGCGGCGTTCGGCGGCGCGATAGCAATCACCACGACTTCGGGCCCGGGCATGGACTTGAAGGCCGAGGCGATGGGCCTGGCGATGAAGGTCGAGCTGCCGCTGGTGATTACCGACGTCCAGCGCGCGGGCCCGTCCACCGGGATGCCGACCAAGCCCGAGCAGGCCGATTTGATGCTGGCGATGTACGGGCGCCATGGCGAGGCGCCGGTTCCGATTATCGCGGCGTCGACGCCGGCCGACTGTTTCGATTGCGCGTACGAGGCGGTGCGAATCGCGGTCAAGTACATGACCCCGGTGATCCTGCTCACCGACGGCCAGTTGGCCAACGGCGCGGAGCCGTGGCTGCTGCCCGACCCGGACAAGCTCCCGCCGATCAAAGTTGAATTCGCGACCAATCCGGAGGGCTTTATGCCCTACGCCCGCGACCCGGAAACGCTGTCGCGTCCATGGGCGCTGCCGGGGACCAAGGGTCTCGAGCATCGCATCGGAGGACTGTCGGGCGAAAACCTGACCGGCAACGTGAGCCATTCCCCGGCCAACAACGAGCTGATGGTGCGGCTGCGGGAGCGCAAGGTTACGGGCATCACCCGCGAGATTCCGCCGATCGAAGTGTTCGGCGATGCCGAGGGCGGCCCGCTGGTCGTGCTCGGATGGGGTTCGAGCTTCGGTCCGATTCGCGAAGCGGTCAAGCGGGTGCGCGCCACCGGCAAGAAAGTCTCGCACGTGCATCTGCGCTTCCTCAATCCCCTGCCCGGCGACCTGGGCGCCACGCTCAAGCGTTTCAAGCAGGTGATGATCGCGGAAATGAACATGGGACAACTGCTCAAGCTGGTGCGCGCCGACTACCTGATCGACGCCTTCGGGTTCAACAAAATCCAGGGCCGTCCGTTCAAAGTCAGCGAGATCGAAAAGCGCATCAACCAGGTTCTGGAGGGCTGAACGAAAATGGCAACCGCTCTTAACCGCAAGGATTTTGTCTCCAACCAGGAAGTGCGCTGGTGCCCCGGATGCGGCGATTACGCGATCCTGGCCGCAGTGCAGAAGACCATCCCCGAGTTCGGTGTCGCGCCCGAGAACACGGTTTTCATCTCCGGGATCGGATGCTCGAGCCGGTTTCCGTACTACATGAACACCTACGGCTTCCACACCATTCACGGCCGCGCGCCGGCGATCGCGAGCGGGCTTAAGATTTCACGGCCCGACCTCGACGTGTGGGTCGTGACCGGCGACGGCGACGGCCTCTCGATCGGCGGCAATCATCTGATCCACGTGCTCAGGCGCAACGTCGATATCAAGATTCTGCTTTTCAACAATCGGATCTACGGACTTACCAAGGGCCAATACTCGCCGACCTCGGAAGTGGGCAAAATTACCAAGTCCACGCCGGCCGGTTCGGTCGATTTTCCGTTCAATCCGATCACGGTGGCGCTCGGCACGCACGGGACCTTCGTTGCCCGCTCGATCGACATCGAGCAGAAGCACTTGGGCGAGATGCTCAAGCGCGCGCACGCGCATCGCGGCACGTCGTTCATCGAGATTCTGCAGAACTGCAGCATCTTTAACGACGGCGCTTTCAACGACCTAAGCGACAAGGCGCTCAAGGCGGAAAATCAGCTCGTTCTGGAGCACGGCAAGCCGCTCATCTTCGGCAAGAATCGCGAGAAGGGAATCAGGATGAACGCAATGCGCCCCGAAGTAGTGGAGCTCGGCGGCTCCGTGACGGAGAAGGACCTCGTCGTGCACGACGAGACCAATCTGTCGCTGGCGTTCATGCTTGGACACTTCGAGCGTCCGCTGCCGACGCCGATCGGAGTGTTCTACTCGGTCGACCAACCGACTTACGACGGCGCCGTCAATCGCCAGCTCGCCGACGCGAAGGCCAAGCAGGGGGCGGGCGACCTGAGGGAGCTGCTGCGCAAGGGCGATACCTGGACGGTGAACTGACCCGCGAACATTTGCCTCGAATGCATAAAGGCCCGCGAGCGCATCTCGCGGGCCTTTTTCTTTGAGTCCGGGACGGCGATGGCTGTGGATGCGGCCGGGCTAGAAGCTTAAGCGTTTGAAGCGGCTTTCGGGGATCAGCCGAATCGCGCCCATGATGAAGCGCCAGAACCACGGGGTGTACACGACTTCGGCCCGCCTGCGATACGCCGCGTAAATCAAATCGGCGGCTTTGGCGGGCGCAATCGTGAGCAGAGCGCCCTCGCGCCCCCAGGTCATTCGGGTATCCACCGTGCCGAGCTTCACCGTCATCACATGCACTCCGCTGCGGGCCATCCGCCCGCGCAGGCCCTGGGCAAAGATCGCGAGCGCGCCCTTGGCCGAGCCGTACACGTAATTGCGCGCGCGGCCGCGCTCGCCGGCGACCGATCCGATCACGATGATGAAGCCCGAGAGTTGCTGTTCGAGATGGCGGGCGGCCAGGGTAATCAAAGACACGGCGCCGGTGAAGTTCTGATTGATCGTGGCAATCGCGGCGCCGGGGTCGGTTTGCGCGGCGTCTTCGTCGCCGAGCGTGCCGAAGCATACGAGCACCCCGTCGAGTCCGCCGAGCTGGCCCGCGGCGCGGCGGATGAACTCATCGTGCGAGGCGAAATCCGACGCGTCGAAACTCCCGGAAAGAGCGGTCACGCCGCCGCGGACGCTGACATCTTCCGCAACCCGCCGAGCCTCGTCGGCGTCGCGGGCGGCGAGGTACAATCGCGCTCCATCGGATGCGAAGCGAAGCGCGAGTGCGCGCGCGATCGGGCTGGTGGCGCCAAGAACAAGAACTTTTGTCATCGTCCGATAGTGCTTGCGCCGTCTTTCAGGCGGGACACATCCCCAGCCTGCGCGACAGGCTCGACGAGAAGCGGTTGTCGGGATCGGCGGCGGCCTTCGCCGCCTGCCACTTGGCGAGATTCGGATACATCGCGCGGAAGGTCTCGGCAGATAGCCGCGCATCCTTGGCCAGGTACACCCGCCCGCCGCGCTTGAGCACCATCGCGTCGATCGAGTCGAGAAATTCCAGCAGTCCTTCCGTCATCGGGAAGTCCAGCGCGAGCGTATAGCCGGGCATCGGGAAGGAAAGCAGGCCCTCCTGCGCGCCGAACTTCTTGAGCACGGCGAGAAACGATCCGCGCCGGCTGCGGCTCGTCGCCTCGAGCACTTCGACCAGGCCCGCGCGGCTCTCGCCCGTCGGCCACACGCATTGATACTGGATGAAGCCGCGTTTGCCGTAGATTCGATTCCAGTTCCGGATCGAATCGAGCGGGTAGAAAAAACTTTCCCAGTCGAAGATTGTGTGCGCCGCGGTCTCGCGATGAAAGGCATAATAGACCGCGTTGAACGCCTTGACCGTCAGCGAATTCAGCGCGAATCCCGGCAGGTCGAACGGCACCAACGGGCTCGGCCGCGGTAGCGTGCCCAGCGGATCCTGCGCCAGATTCCGGGGCAGCAGGTCGAGCGTCGCAAAGTTGCCCACGTTAAGCACCGAGCGCCCCAGCGCGCCCATCCGGCTGGCGCAATCGATCCACGCGACCGAATAACCCCACTCGGCGTCGGCGCGCTCGAAGGCCTCGATCGCGGCGTCGATATTGCCCGCCCGGATCAACTCGCCGTCGAGATAGGCGCTCTCGACCCGCCGCATCCTTAGTTCAACTTCCAGGATCACGCCGGTCAGACCCATCCCGCCGACCGTCGCCCAGAACAGCCCGGCGTTTTCCTCGCGCGAGCATCGAAGCACTTCGCCTGACGCGATCATCAGGTCGAAGCTGGTCACGTGCGAAGCCAACGAGGAGTCGCGATGGTGGTTCTTGCCGTGCACGTCGGCGGCGATCGATCCGCCAAGCGTGACGAAGCGCGTGCCCGGCGTGACCGGCGGAAAGAAACCGCGCGGGAGAAAGACGTCGAGCAACTCCGCGATCGTGACGCCGGCCTCGCATCGCAGCAGGCCGCTGGCGGCGTCGAAGGAGAGCATCCGGTTGAGCCTCGTCAGATCGACGACCCGATTCTCATCGTTCAGCGCCGCGTCACCGTAGGCCCGGCCGGCGCCGCGTGCGATTAGCGACTCCGCGTCGGCGGTTACGACCGCCCGCAGTTCGGCGATCTTCTCGGGCCGGTAGATGTCGCTCTCCGAGAGCGGGTACCGGCCCCATCCGGTAAGCAACGCATGGCGCGGGTTCGCCGTCGCGCCGGATTTGCATTCGTTACTCTTGGTCATTTGCGTCATCGGGAGCTTCCAAGCGCGGCCGCCGTCGCCGACGGGCCGCAAATACGCATTGAAGCTAACAGGAAGAAGGGTGCGCAAGAAACAGCCGCGCGCCCGCGGCGATGGCCGAGCGCGACAACGGAGCGCGGCCGTAACATTCGGCGCAGGGCTCAGGCCGACCCGCGCCCGCCAACGGCGGGCGGCCTTAACGTTGGGTGCAGGGCTCAGCCCTGCCAGGGGTCAGCCCGCGCTACTTCTTCTTGGGCGCTTTTCCGGTTCCCGACAATGGCACCGACTGTGGCGAGCCGATCACGTTGTCAGAAATATCCAGGCTTCCACTCTGCGCCGTCGGTGTCCGTCGGGCTGAAGGTCACCGATACCTTGCAACTCTTGCCGGGCGCGAGCGTCTCGATTGCATTGCGACGTCACCGCGAACACGGACGGCGACGCGCTCTCGCTCCCGATATTCACTGCCAAACCCGTTTTTTTCTTGCCCGCGTTCTTGATCGTGACGGTCTTGGGCTTGCTGGTAGTTCCGACTGTCACCGTTTTCCCGAATGAGATGGAATGGGGACTGAACGTCAGTTTCCCCGGGATTGGAGTCGGCGTGGCCGTCGCCGTCGCCGTTGCGGTTGCTGCCGTCGTTGCCGTTGGAGTCGCACATGGGCAGGTGCCTACAGCGTAAAGGTTGTTGTCACCGGAACCCACGTAAACCGTGCCGTCGGCGCCGATCGCCGGCCTTCCGACCGTACCGCCGGTCGCCAATGCCCACTTCTTTAAGCCGCCGGAGGTCACCGCGTAGAGGTTGTCGTCTGCCGAACCAACGTAAACGGTGCCGTCCGAACCGATTGCCGGATCGTTGACCGTGCCCGCGGTCTTAAACGCCCATTTCTGGGAGACGATGCCTTGACCGCCGTCGGTCAGCGCGTGCAAATTCTGGTCGCTGGAACCGATGTAAATGGTGCCGTCGGGTCCGATCGACGGCGCGTCGCTTTGGAACCCGCCGTTTGCGAACTCCCATTTGAGCGAGCCGTCGGAGTTGACCGCGTAGAGGTTGCCATCACCGTAATTGACATACAGAGTGCCGTCGGAGCCGATCGCGGCGGTTCCACCGTAATCACAATCGAATGAGAATGGGAATGAGGCCACCCAAATCGGGTTAGTGTAATCAAATGCAGGCGGAAGCGCCCCGAGGCCGTAGCCGGCGCCAATGCACATAATCGCGTAAACGGTGCCGTCGCCGCCGATCGCCGGTGACGAGTCAGCTTGGGTCTGGTTAAAATCAACCACCCCGCTTCCGAGGGCGATCCCAATGAGCTTGCCGATTTCCACAGTGTAAACGGTCCCATCACCGCCGATTGCCGGCGAAGTGAATCCCCAGGCTGATAACCACCGCGACCACTTCTGCGAGCCGTCAGGATTTATCGCGTAGAAGTAATTCCCGTCGCCGAACCAAATATTGCCGTCGGTGTCAATCGCCGGCACGTCCGCTGGCCCCCCGTTGATGTCCGCAAACGCCCACTTCTGCGTGCCATCGGGATTGACTGCGCAGAGGTTGGCTCCGCAGCCGGCGTAGATGGTCCCGTCGTCGCCGATCACCGGATCGCCCATGGCGCCGCCGTTCGTGAACTTCCATTTTACGTAGCCGGGATTGGCGCTGGTGTCGAACTGGCTAAGTCCAGTGTGCGCCGTATCGTGATGGAACATCGGCCACGGCGAGGTGGCCAACTGCGCGTGCGACAAGGTCAACGCCGCGAGGGTCTCGATCGCAAACGCAATCACGCTCAGGATTGCGACCGCGCCGATTCGGGCTTTTCCCTCGGACGTTCTCATCGCTATCTCCTTGTTGGTTAGACCAGGCTATGGAGAAGCTTTAAGCCACAGTTTCCGTCTTGAGTCCCCGATTCCGCTATATACCCCGCGGTCGCCCTTCACAATGCTCCGCACCGGCTTTGTTCACACGATGTTTCCAGCGGCGCCGGGAAGCACCGTCCTCGCCCGAGGCGCGACCGGCCTGATTCGATAGAATCGAGAGATGTTCGTGATTCCTTCTCCTGAACTAAAAGGGGATTATCCGGCGTTTGACACCGCACCTGATTTCTGCTACCGTATTTAGTATGAATACGAAACAGATGACGTTGCGAGAATTGCTGAGTCGGTTCCCCGATAACGATTCCTGCAAAGCCTTTCTGGAAAAGAAACGCTGGCCGGACGGTGCGATTAAATGCCCGCGTTGCGGCGAGAAAGCTTACCGGCTGCCGTCGCGTCCGTTCTACTATCTCTGCAAGAGCGGCAAGCAGACCGTAGACAAAAAGACGGGCGAAGCATTCACCTGCCAGAAGAAGAACGGCTATCGGTTCAGCGTCATCAGCCGGACTGTATTTGAGAACAGCAACTATCCGCTGCGCGAATGGTTCCGCGTGATCTTCATGATGCTGCACGCCAAGAAGGGCATGAGCGCGCATCAAATTCATCGGATGATCGGAACCGGCTCTTACGAAACCGCGTGGTATATGTGCACGCGCATCCGCGCCGCGATGACTGACAGCCAATTCGTTCAACTCATGGGTGAAGTGGAAGCGGATGAGACTTGGATCGGCGGGAAGGAACGCAACAAGCATCTTGGCCAGCGTGGGAATTGGGCGCAGCAAGGCAAGACCGAGGTGATCGGCGCGATCGCGCGCAAAGGCAGCGTCGTTTGCCAGATGATCGAAGACGCGGGATTCGACACGCATGAAAGATTCGTGCGCAACGTAGTCTCGCGCAACGTCTCGCTGGTCGCGACCGATGAGGCAACGCACTATCGCCATCTTGGCGATCACGTTCCGCATGAGACGGTCGTACACTCGAAAGAGGAATACGTGCGCGGTCGCGTTCACACTCAGAGCATTGAAAGTTTCTGGTCGCTGCTCAAGCGGGGAATCATCGGCAGCTACCACAAAGTGAGCAAGAAGTATCTGCCGCTCTACTTGAACGAATTTACGTTCCGCTTTAACAATCGGAAGAATCCAGATATTTTCGATGACATCATAGCAAGATGCTGAGCACGCCTCGCTGGCGACGGGCTAAGCCGGATGCCGCCAGCAAGCAACGGCAGCTATCATTGCCGTTTCGTAACCAGGTGCGGGGATGGCGCGGAAGAAACGAAGATCAAGAACCATCGCCTCAACTCGAATTACCGATGAAGAGTTGATGCAGCGATTGCAGAAAGACGCGCCCGACGTGCTGAATGCGCGCGTGTCGGAAGCGGATTTCGATTCGATCATAGAGCGCATTCTCAAAGAGTCACCGTACTCAGAGAATCCTCATTTCTTTTGCCGTCCGTGCAGCGAGTACCATTTGAAAACGCATCCGCATCACAAGCGCGCATGAAAAGGGTCTTATGCGTGATTGCGCTGGTTCTATTTGTCGGCACCGCGACAATTAAATGTATTGCGACCGAAACAGACTCACCAATTCCACCAAAAGCCGAAAAACATAAAGGCTTGTCCGAGCAACAAAAGACACCAAGCAGCTACGGCGAGACCAACCCAGCACGGCGCAGTACGTTTGAGATAAATCCAATAGCGACCGGCTTGCCAAGCAGTCCCGCAACCCAAAAGGAGGAACGAGAGTCCAAGGGCCAAAGACCCATCCCCAGCATTACCGATTGGATTCTCGTGGGAGTTACATCGGCTTATGCTGTTGTCGCCTTTCTCACGCTGTTTGCTATCAAACGACAAGCCGAACTGGCGCGCGCCAGCGTCCAGAATTACCGACCATTTATCTTGATTACAAAAATAATCCGAGAAGGGCCTATGGCAAAAGTCGTGTACAGAAATGCAGGCATCGGACCAGCCGATGTCATCGAAATAGCTACGGCTAATAAATTGTTTGCTCTGAAGGCTCCGAAAGAAAATCTTCTCAATTTCCCCGCGTCCGTAACTATACCTGAACGTCGAAACAGAGTTGCTGAGGCCGTAATCCCCGTTGACGGAGAAGGTTTTGTGAACGTATCTGTCGGTCTCCCCAATTTCGATGAAACCGAGAAGAGGTTCACTTTTGTAGCTGTTTACGGAAGCATCAAGTATCGTGGTGGTCCCCTGGTTGACAGCTACGAAACGAAGTTCTTTTGGTGGTATTCTAAAAAAATGTTCGGTCACTTTTTTCGAGGCCCGGACCACCTGAATACTCGCAATTAGTAGAGCGAGAAGAAAAACTAACGAATAGGTAACAGCCCCCGTTTGAGAGCCGAGCCTTCCAAGCATGCCCATTTGACGCCCGTTCCGGTCGGGTGTCAAACGCCGGATAATCCCCAACT
>CAVRNO010000004.1:0-937815 GCA_963722605.1 Binataceae bacterium (SeqCode)
CACTTCAGTCTCCGGGGTTTCGGACATCTCGGAGAATCGCTCGAAATCCGCGCGTGTGCGCGCGATTTGAGATCATGCGCGGACCCGGAGAGCGCGTTGGTCGGCGCAAATCGGCATAACCGGGCAAAACCTATCCGCGTGCGATTTTGCTAGGTCCGTGGATCATCGCCTTAAATTCGCCCCACCGTCAACGACTGCCTTGCACCTCGATCGAAAGCGGTGGGCGTCGCGGACGACGGTGGAAATGCTCACGCAGAGACCATGGGTACATCTTGTGAAGCTATTGCAAATGCGAGCGGGGACGGTTCAGAGGCTGAAGCCTTCTGCAATAACGACGGCAGCAAGGTGACTGCGATAGCCACCGGCGGCGGCGTTGCAGTCGGCTCCGACAACCAATCGCCCCAATGTATGCCCAACGGCGGCAGGGCGATGGTCATGAGTCCCGCAGGCAACTTCCCTTGACGCGCCTGCTCGTTGCTGCCGAGAAAGGCGGCAGTGAGATGATGTGCTCGTTTCACCTCCTTGCCCTACCGCCTCCCTTCAGCGTAACCACGCCGTTCTTCGGATGGACTTTTTCGGCGTTGCTCGTCACGGTAAGCTTGCCGGTGTTGCTCAGCTGTTTGGTCGCGATCGACGGGGTAAAATCCACGACGATGTTGCACTTCTGGTTGAGCTGAAGCATCTGCCCCTGCTTGCACGTGGTCATGACCGGATCCACTGAATAATCGCCGCCGCTGATCGTGAAGTTCTCGAGCACGACCTGGGGCGCTTCGTTTCCGCGCGAACCCGCGCGCACCAGGAAGGTCTCGTGGCGCGTGGTGCCGACCCGCGTCATTCCGAACGAGTGGCGTCCGGGCGAGATTGTCAGATTCGCCGGAACCGGCGTTGGGAACGAGACGGCCAGCTTAAACGCGGTACCGAAGCCAAAGTCGCCGTTCACGCCCCCGATTGCAGTCGCGCCATAGAAGTTGCCGTCGCTGCCTTCGACCACGCCACCAACAGGTAAGGCACCGTCGAGGCAATCCGTAGTGTTCGGGTTCTCTTGGCTGCAGAACGAGTAGAGGGTGGTAAGCGTGCCGGAAGGAGTGAGCATGAATGCCGTGCCATCGCTGTTCTCGTATCCGAATTTGCCTCCCACTCTGGTGGTGCCGTAGAAATTGCCGTCGCTGCCTTCGATCACGCCCGCGCTAGGGTCCGCGCCGTCGAGGCAATCGTGAGTGTTCGGGTCTCCTCGGCTGCAGAATGAGTAGAGGGTGGTAAGCGTGCCGGAAGGAGTGAGCTTGAATACCGTGCCGTCGTCATACGCTCCGCCGCCCCAAGTTGAGCCGTAGAAGTTGCTGTCGCTGCCTTCAATCAGGCCGACGGGTCCATTGCCGTCGAGACAATTGCCAGTGCTCGGGTCCTCCTCGCTGCAGAACGAATGGAGGGTGGTAAACGTCCCGGAAGGAGTGAGCTTGAACACCGTGCCGCCGCTGGTCGTCGCTCTACCGAATTGCCCCCCGATTGCAGCGATGCCATAGAAGTTGCCGTCGCTGCCTTCGATCAAGCCGCTAGGCTCTTGGCCGTCCAGGCAATCGAGACCGTCCGGGTCCTGGCTGCAGAAAGAACAGAGGGTGGTAAACACACCCGAAGGAGTCAGCTTGAACACGATGCCGGCGGGTCGGGCACCGCCAAACGAGTTCAGGCCACCGCTAGAGGTTGTGCCGTAGAAATTGCCGTCGCTCCCTTCGATGATGCCATCAGGATATTCGCCATCGAGACAATTTTCAGTCTTGGGGTCTACTTGAGCGCAGAAGGAGTAGAGAGTAGTAAACGCGCCGGAAGGAGTAATCATGTACGCCGTGCCGGCGGAACCTCCACCGCGCTCGAAATTCGCGCCGCCGCTAGCAGCGGTGCCGTAGAAGTTACCATCGCTGCCCTCGATGACTCGGCCAGGCCCGTAGCCGTCGAGGCAATCGCCGCTGTTCGGATCCTTTTGGGGGCAGAACGAGTGGAGGGTGGTAAGCGTACCGGAAGGAGTGAGCTTGAACATCGTGCCACCGCTGACCACGCCGAACGGTCCCGTGGTGCCATAGAAGTTGCCGTCGCTGCCTTGGATCAGGCCGTTGGGCGTTTCGCCGTCGAGGCAAGCGCCAGTGGTATGATCCGGTTGGCTGCAGAAGGAATACAGTACCGTTTCGGTTACGGTCGGAGGCGAAGAGGTGGCAGGCGCCTCACCAGCCGACGCCCGCCTCGCGACCGTGAATACGGCCGCAGAAACGCCAAGCACCGCGACTGCGGCAACTACCCCGACGCAGATTCTTCTAGACAACTGGCTCATCAGAAGAACAGATGACCTCTTGTCCCGACGGTGGTATCGGACCACACGGCCAATAATAGTGCACCGTTTGACGGTATTGAGCGGTTTCAACTCTGCCTCCGCTAACGCCCTGTTAGCATCGAAGCCCGTGTCTGTCACGCATTTTTAAGGCGCGCCTTCGAAGAATACAAGCTGTCGAGAGCCTCCAATCAAATTGCTGTGTCAGCCTCGATCCTCGCGAGAGTTGCAATGAGTCAGAGTTCTCCTTCCGTAATCGCCAACGCTTCCCATGCGATGATTATCTCTCCAGCGTTGCTCCTCTGATCACGGCAAGAATTTCTCGCCAATTCCGCGGATAATTTCTCGATCGAAGTCGATGGGAGGGCTTAGAGGTCAAATCCGCTCCGCTCCACACTTCAGTCTCCGGGGTTTCGGACATCTCGGAGAATCGCGCGAAAAGCGCGCGTGTGCGCGCAATTCGCGATCATGCATGGACCCGGAGAACGCCTCCGCCAGCGCGAATCGCCAGAATCTGGCAAAACCTATCCGGGCGCGATTCTGCTAGGTTCATGGAAATTCGCCATCAATTCGCTGTTCGCGCTGAAGGTATTTCCGGTCAGAATTTTCTTCCTGAGGTGGGTGCGTGGACGCTTTCAGGCTTTCCCGGGTTGCCTCAACCACGATCTCTTCAAATTTTCTGAGGCCGAGAATTCCAGACGAACGCGTCTTCTCGTCGCGCAGCGCGCTTTGACTGCTAGTGGACGGCGTGTTAGCGAAATCTCAGTTCTCCTGACGAACTTGTGGGGGGTCGGATGTCCGTGAAATCAATCGTGCGGTGGGCGCTGATCGCGATCTCGATTGCGATCTTTACGACGGTATTCGCGTCAACCGCCGATCAGATTGCGGATCGGGTTCTGGGGCAGGAAGGGCTAACACATAGCACGCCGAACTTTGGTGGTCCGAGTGCACTCAACGGTCCCGCTGGCGTGGCAGTCGACAGTCAGGGACATCTCTATGTAGTTGATGAGGGTAACAATCGCGTTCTGGGCTTCGCCAGCGCCGCCTCCTTCTTAAACGGTGCTGCTGCGGATCTCGTAATCGGCCAGACGGATTTCTACGGCGACTCTCCGGGATATCCAACTCTCACTCCGAGTACGCTCAATCAGCCGACGGCGGCAGCCACCGATCCTGCAGGTAATCTGTACGTCAGCGATTTCAACGACGATCGCGTGCTCGAATACGACGCGCCATTCGCCAGCGGGTACAGCGCAGGACAGCCCGCGAGCATCATCTTCGGGAATAAAAGCTCTCAGCAGCAATCGTCGCTGTGTATGACGGGCCAATCTCCGCCAAGCGCTGATAGCCTATGCGGACCGACCGGCTTGGCTTCGGACGCGCAGGGCGATCTATTCGTCACTGATTCTGCTGACGACCGAGTCCTTGTCTATCTGAATCCGAAAGCGCCGGGCGGAGGTACTCCCGGCACCCCTGGTTCGCCCGGCGATACCACCGCCGACGTAGTGTTTGGCCAGGGCAACAGCTTTGCTAATTTCCTTCCCTGTACCACTACTCCACAGCCAGTTACAGCATCGAGCCTTTGTATTCCCTACGGATATACCGGCGGGCTCGCCGTAGACAAGGAAGGCAACCTGCTCGTTGCGGATGTGTATAACGCTAGGGTGCTGAAATATGACACCCCGTTGAATCCCGACAGTGGCGAACGCGGTGCCGGAGACACCAAGGCGGATTTGGTCATCGGTCAAAAGGATTTCACCTCCGGTGCACAATGCGGGAAGAACCGGCGCTCTAGCGCGCGCGTGTTGTGCGAACCGATTGGAGTGACCGTCGATCTAAACGGCAACGTCTACGTCTCGGATGCGGACCGCGTGCTCGAATACGATTCTCCTGTTTCAAGGGGCCCTGTGATCGCGCGACGCGTCTATGGCCAAAAGGACTTCGCGTCGGAAATCTGCGGTCCTCCTACGGCAACGTCTCTGTGCGGTCCGTTGCTTGCCGCGGTCGATAGCGCCGGCAGATTATACGTTCCTGATTGGGAGAATAATCGCGTTCTCAGCTATGACACGCCACTTGTTTCGACCGCCGCCACGCGCGAGCTAGGACAGATCGATTTCAAGCATGGCGACGTGAACTCTCCCAACGCACGGACCATGGACTACCCGTACGCCACCACGGTTGACTCAAGCGGCCATCTATACGTCGCCGCCGACAACAGGGTGCTCGGGTGGGCGAATGCGTCCGCATTCAGCAACGGTCAGCCGGCTGACTTGGTAATTGGGCAGCCCGATTTCTACTCGACTGGTTGTCATCTTTTGGGACCCCCTCCAAGCTGCTCAGCATGCGGTGGGAAAAAAAGGCACCCAGCGAAACCTGACCGCAACTCTCCGATGATGTGCTCGCCCGAAGGCGTGGCGGCAGACAGCGCCGGAGACCTGTTCGTTTCCGATACCGACAACAACCGCGTGATGATCTTTGCAAGCCCTTTCAGCGCATGTGCGGGAAAATTCCCATGCGTCGGCGTCCCTCTGCTTGCGATAATCGATGGCAAGGAGGATGCGTTTGCCTGCCGCAAACCCAGTGCTGATACCCTTTGCTCACCTGAACAACTCGCAATCGACCAGTCCGGCAATCTATGGGTGGCGGATTACATTAATTCCCGCGTGCTGCTGTTCAAAGATCCGATTGCCTCGTCGAACGCTAGCGAGGGACAAAATCATCGTATCGTGTTGGTCAACGCACAATTGGTAATCGGCCAGGGTCCAAGTGGCACCCAATTCAGCTCGCGCAAGTGCGACAATGGAGATAGCACCAATCCAATACCTAGCGCGGACACGCTTTGTTACCCTGATGGGGTCGCGGTTGATGGAGGCGGAAACCTCTATGTGTCAGATTCCGCGAATGGCCGAATCCTCGAATACAAGAATCCTCTCTCAGGGACAGCTGGTACGCCCGGCGTTCCGGGAAGTGCGGGCGACGTTACGGCGGATCTTGCGTTCGATGCTGGCGGCAGCTTCACCCTCCGCAACTGTGGGGTGACCGCCGATCAACTCTGCACACCCTACCAACTGGCGGTAGACTCCCAAAATAATTTGTACGCAGTGGATTACAACCGCGTGGTGGAGTACTTGAACCCGACAGCCGCCGGTGGTGGAACCCCGGGAACGCCGGGGAGTCCCGGCGACACTACCGCTGATGTGGTGTATGGCCAGCAAGGCAGCTTCACTACCGACTCTTGCAATGGCAACGACATCTCGAGCATCGTGAACGCCACCACTTTATGTCAGCCAACTGGCATAGCAGTTGGTCCCGACGGTAACGTCTATATCGCCGATACCGCGAACCATCGCCTGCTCGCTTTCACTCATCAGGGCAATTAACAACCGGGTGAACTACCGGAACCCGAGCGTCTGCTCCTGCGCGCTCCAGAGCAGAGGAAGATCAACCCGCCGGGTGAGGCTTATAACCGTCAAATCCGGCGGCTGCCGGCCTTCGACAATCGCCTCGACGATTCTGGGCGACAGAGCGCCAAGCAAAATCAGCCGCCGCACCGATCGGCCATCAATCCCTTCCCGTCGCGCGAGTTCGCCAATCGACCGAACCCGGCCCGACAGAAGGTCGTCAGACCATCTGCGTGCGCGGGCCATCGCCTTGAGCAGCGGAAGGTCGATCCGGGAGGGATTGGAGGCGCCCTCAAGCACCATCCGCATCTCGACCCCTCGCCGCTTCAACCGCATCGGAACGAACTTGGTGAGGGCTATGTGGCTCGGCGGCGCGCCGCCACGTTCTTCGGCTGGAAGGATCGGCAGCCTGAGCGCGACCCGGATACCGTCGCCGCCGAGCTCCAGCCGTTCGATGATCTCAGCAAGCGCCGATGCGGTTTCGCGGTCGGAACGCAGGCGTTCGATCCACCCTTCGGCGAACTTCAGGACCGACGGCAGTTGATTTGCGGCGATGCCAGCCTCCTCAACCGCCTGCGCGATCGCAACGCGCTCGGACAGCATCCCTTGGGCTGCGGCAGAGACCGCTCGCTCAATCTCGGGCGCAGATACGCGCCATCCATGCTCCGCATCTTCGGGCGCGCCACGGACCAACTTTCGAGAGACGTAATAGCGGTAGCGGCACTGACCCTTGGCCGACCCCTGGACATACAGCGGCTCACCGTTTTCATCGAACAGCTTGCCTGCAAGCGGACTGCGCGGCGCCTCGGTCTTGCGGCCTTCACCCGCCCGGACCGCCTGATCGCGCAGCCGCTGTTGAACCCGCCCCCAGAGCGTGCGGCTCACTATCGCCTCGTGCTGTCCGGGATAGCGTTCCTGCTTGTGGCGGATCTCGCCCACGTAGATTGGATTGGAGAGCAGGTAGTAAAGCGCTCCGCGCGAGAATGGCTTCCCGCCCGAGCGGTTGCCCTGCCTTGACTCTTTGACCGCGGATACAACCCCGCGCCGACTGAGGTCCTGCTTCAGAAGCCGGACGCTGCCGAGTTCGAGGTAGCGCTCGAGGATCTGTCTCACGATCTGGGCTTGCTCGTGGTTGACGATCAGCTTGCGCTCGTGGACCTCATATCCCAGCGGTAATGCTCCGCCCATCCAGATGCCTTTACGTTTGGAGGCAGCGACCTTGTCGCGAATGCGCTCGCCGATAACTTCGCGCTCGAACTGCGCGAACGAGAGCAGCACGTTGAGCGTGAGACGGCCCATCGAGGTGGTGGTGTTGAACTGCTGGGTGACGGCGACGAACGACACTGTCTGCGAGTCAAACAACTCGACCATCTTGGCAAAGTCGGCGAGCGAGCGGGTCAGCCGGTCCACCTTGTAGACCACCACCACGTCGATGAGCCGCGATCGGATATCCTCGAGCAGCCGTTGAAGGGCTGGCCGCTCCATAGTGCCGCCGGAAAAGCCACCGTCGTCGTAGGCGGTCCTGACGAGCCTCCAACCCTCCCCCGCCTGGCTTTTGATGAACGCCTCGCACGCCTCGCGCTGCGCGTGCAGCGAGTTAAAGTCTTGGCCCAGTCCCTCTTCCGAGGATTTGCGGGTGTAGATTGCGCAACGCCTGATCGGGGAGCTAGCCATTGGCCACCTCTTTGGTTCGACGCTTTAGGCCGAAGAACAAAGGCCCCGACCAGCGGGTGCCGGTAATTGCGCGTGCGACCTCCGAGAGGGACTTGTATCGTCGGCCCCGATAGACAACATCATGGTCGAGCACGGTGACGCGGTGACTAACGCCTCGCCACTCGCGGATCAGGACGGTCCCTGCACTTGCCCGCCGTTTCGCAATGGGTTCGAGTGCGGCCTCGCAACGGCCCGCTCCAATTCGATCGAGGACTCGCTGCGCGGATGGCTTGAGACCGCCGAAAGTCTTTTGCTGGAGGCGGTAGGCGATCGCCCGAATCAGGAAGGACCGGCCGATTTCCTGGGACGGCGCCTTCCCGCACATGGCCTTCCAGCGCTCGCGGAGTTCGTCGATGCCGAGCTTCGACAGACCCACAATTTCCGAGGCGAGAGCCTCACGGTCCAGAACCGGCGCCCGCCGCTTCATAATCGTTTCTCTCGATATTTCGCGACCTTCAGCTCGGCATCCAAGCTCATATGTGGTCCTCCTCGAGGCGCGCGATTTGTTGCCCCTATGACACACACATTGCTCGATTCGCGGCACGGAGCCAGTCGTGCGCGGCGAGAGATTTCGAACGGCAGGGGCCATGCAGATTCGTCTAATTTGCGGCGCCCCCGCCGAGAGTCGCCGGAGAGGTTCGAATTGCCGGCGCTCTGCCTACGAATCTGCAGCGAACCGCTGGCTTCTCTACGGAACTAGAATGTCCGCGCGATTGGCGTGTTCGTGCGCGATTTCCAACTTGCCGGCTAGTCTCTCCGGGAACCCACGAGGCCTATTTCCGCTCTTACTAGGCTTCGTTTTCTCTGCTGCGATTTCGCCGGTTCCATTCGCCTTCCAATCGCCCCGATCGTGCGGACCGTCGATCCGCGCAAATAGCCGGCTTCTCCCTTTCCGCGCGAATGATATGGGAATGGGGGAAATCACTCGCTTCATGCACGGAACAGAGCGAACATCCCAGCGAGCCCTTACGGCTTAGGAGATTTAGAGCTAATGGAACACGGGAAATTGGCGAACGGAAGCGGGCATGAATTACCGATCGGACGCTCCCCATCCCCGGCCGAGCAGGATCAGATGGACGCGGCGCGGCTGGCCGGTAAGAAGGCGGTCCGGAAGAAGGCTGCCCGGAGAAAGGCCAAGTCTGCACGGCCGCTCCGGAAGGAGATGGGTAGTAAGCCGAAATCAGACAAAATGGTTTGCCGCTATTGCGGGGGCGATGACCTGGCTCCTAGTTTCATCAAGCGGCGGGATCGCCGATGCCGCAAGTGTTTCAGTAAACGCTATGGGTCGGCGGCACGGGCGAGGAAGGCGAAGGTCAAGAAATAGTTTTGCCACGACGTGCGATGAGGGGACGGGCTCGAAAGCGCTCGGCCCTTTTTCGTTTAGCAGGGTGTTGATTAAAGGGTGAATTTGGAAAATTCGTCTCCGATAGCAAAGCATAGGAGCGTCTTGAGATCATTGGAGATCACTAAATACGTAGCAGAATCCGTCACTTTGTATTTTTCAACACCCAGTTAGGGCTTCAATGCCTCTTCCATCGCTCCCTTCTCCTTGGTGCTTCGAAGGGGAGACTTTCAAATGATGCCTACGGGGGGGAGATTCACATGATTGCTGACAGGCCGCTTCGCTTGCGCGGCCCTCCCGTGATATGTGGGGAACTAGAAGGGGGTGTTATCTGCCGCCTCGGCCTTGGGCGCGTCGGCGCGATTCCCGAGCAGGCGGAGTTGCCGCGCCATGATTTTGGTCCGGTAACGCTTGCCGCTTCCGTCCTTCGCTTCGTAGTGGCGGGTAGTGAGCCGGCCTTCGACATAAACCTGACGGCCTTTGCTCAAAAACTGTTGGCAGGTATCCGCGATGCGCCCGAACGCCACGACGCGATGCCATTCGGTGCGTTCCTGCCGGTCGCCGTTTCGATCCGTGAAACGCTCAGTCGTTGCCAGCGAGAAATTCGCCACGTTCTGCCCAGATTTGGGCAGGGTACGAATCTCAGGATTGGCGCCCAGATTGCCGATCACGGTCACTTTGTCGATTGCCATAGCCACAATCTTCATTTGTTTGGCTGCGCCCGCTTCCCGTCATCGGGCAGGGCGTGCTGCGTTGTTTTCATTACCGCGCAACTTTTTTCTGCACGGCCCTTATGCCCGAACTGGAGGGCCGTGTGCAGATTTCTAGATGCGCGAGCGGAGCGGGCGGCAGGACGTGCCAAAGCAAAGCGGCCCGGAGGACTGGCGCGGCTTACTAGCACAGTGAACGCCACCAATGAGAGCGGCTCGGAGCGGAGGCGAATGGGTGTGAAGGGTTGGCGGGAATGGGCGGCGACGCGGAGTTTACGGAGCGCTCGCGGAGCATCTCACAGCGTAGCGCCGCGAGAGGTGTGAAGGATTTTTGAGCGGCGGGAATCTCCTTAGAGGCAGGGCCGAAACGTCCCTACCGCCATCGGCGATCCATTCGTTCTGAGGGGTCGTACTCGCGCTCGATGTCCTTGTCTAACCAGAGAAGAGTTAATACCGAGTTGTAGCTTGGAAGCTCGAGCGAGTCCTCTTGGATCATCGCATCATCCTCAAATCGGCCTGGCGCAAGCCAACAGGAGGCGTCGACCGTAGTTGGCCGGCCTGGAAGCTCGTGGCCCTCAAAGAAATCGATCGCAATGCTGTATTTGTCGAGTTCCTCACCAACGCGTACGTGAAAACCAAAATCCCGCGATGGCTGGTACCACTTGATGCGCTTGGCATGTGACCAGACGACAGCGCATGGTTCCTTCTGGAGGCGAGCATAACGAATTGCGGTTGCCGTGAGGGAGGTGTCGAAAGTTTCCGCAAGCTTCGTTATTGCTTTCATGCTCGGCTTGCCCGTATGCAGCAGAGGCTCAAACAAGAATCCTGGCATTAAGAGAGCGCCAGCGAACTCGCTCGCCTCTTGTTCGGGCTCTTTGCCAATTTTCCCGAAGGAAGCCTCTTCGAAACTCCGATTGGGATGCAGTTCTACATCGTTGGCCAAGCACAAGTTGAGATCATTAAGCTTGCGGTGGAGTTCTAAGTGCCCCAGCTCGTGAGCGGCTGCGAAGCGTCTCTGGCCTTGATTGGCGAGGCTTGTGGAGACGGTGATAACGCTGAAGTCACCCCCGGTTACTAAGCGCGCTGCGGCGCCATCTAGGGACTCATAACAGACCAACGCATTTCTGGTCCAAGCAATGTTTTCAACTTGGATCTCGCTTGGTGACGTCACACCCAGTTCAGCGAGTAAACGCTCAGCCGTGTTTTCAGGACGGGACACTTACTTTTTCTCCCGAATGATCGTGTTAATAAATTGTAGCTGGGCCAATAAGCTCGCGAGGTCAGCGTCGCTGGCCCGTCCTTCGTGCTTGTGGAAGAAGGCTCGGGCAGCTGTCTGAATGTCGGCGTTTCCGCGTGCGATAATTTCCCTAAGCTCAAATTCAAGTTCTTGGCGAGGCTTTAAGATTGGAGGAACAGATTTAAGTTTCGCGAGGGCCTCAGTTCTTTCTCGCTCGGCGCGCACACGCCAGTTGAGCGGGGAAGTTTCTAAACTCTTAAGTGCTAATTGACCAAGTTGTTTGGCAATCTCGTCTGGATCAAAGCCGAGACTACGGAGCTCCTGTCGCGCCTCCTCAAGGTCTTCAGGGGGAACAGCATCAAACGCATCGGCGAGCGCTCGTATCAGATCAGCATTTGTTTGGGGTTTTTTCGATTCCATGTGCGCCTACTCCTTTCGGGGCGGGGCGGCGACGACTGCGCCGGTGGGATTGAAGGCGAGACGCCGCAGACGCTTGAGGCGATTGTTGACCGCCGGCACAGGCAGTCCGAGGTGTTCGGCTACGTCTGCAGGTTTATGCCCAACTTCCATTATCGCGTGTATCACCTTTTCCAGATCGGCTTCACCCTGGACGGCTTCGAAAAGCTTCGAGATTCGTGGCTCTGCTTCCTTCTCAAGAAGGATTTGTTCAGGGATTGGCGGCTGCACACCAAGCGAATTGCGCAGATCGTTGGGATCATTAAAAGGGGCGCGAAACTCCGATCGATCCCAGAGTTCGTCGTCTTCTTCACCGTCCGGTATCCTGTCCTGAAGCTCGTTGTCGGATGATTCGATGAGGTGACTGATCAGGCTATCAACGACGCCTTTCAGGAAAGGAAGCAACGCAACTCGCTCCGGCCGCCATGTCCTCTTGCCCTCGAACAGCCTCTGAATTGCCTCTTGGGCGATGTCCACGGGA
The DNA here is from genome assembly GCA_963722605.1 of Binataceae bacterium (SeqCode). GTDB lineage: Bacteria > Desulfobacterota > Binatia > Binatales > Binataceae > Binatus. The sequence continues at coordinate 11,655 of CAVRNO010000004.1, forward strand.
TTAAGACCTTCGGCCAGGTCCCAATAATCTCCCGTGCGCCAGGCGAGATTCTTGGCCCGGTAGGCCGCGTGGGCCACCAGAATTTGGCCGATTTCCTCCCAGTTCGCTTCCCGAAGTAGCTTATATAGGTCGTCCGCCACGTTTCGTCCGATTCCCCGTTAGCTTGACGCAGTCCCCATTGTTATATGCCGCTCAGTTTCGATTTTTTGCCATGGCAAAAAATCGTTACCTCACGGGCATTTAGACCTGTAGTGGCATAGAAGCCGCCGAAGGAGAGAAGTTTATGAACGACAACGAACACGAAGGCACCGAACGGGGAAAAGACGGCGAGCCGCAGCGCGACCATGAGATCGTCGAGATTCGGTGAATGGCGAAAAACTTCATATTCACCGCGGCCGACAATCGGTGAGCGAGATTAAGCATCTGGGACACGTCCCTCAGGCAGATGTACTCGCTGAGGTTGTGGACCGAAAGCTCGTCGACCTCACGAACGGCAGCTCGGTGACCATCAAGGGTGGCGAGGTGTTCTACAGCCATCCGCAGGATAGCGGCTCGTCTCAGAACTGAGCATGGCACAATGAACTTGCCTGAAGAGCAGATCAAGGAACTTATCCGCCTGTTTCCGGAAACGCGGTGCGCGGACGATACTGGCGTAACATACTTCTTGATCTCGAAGCTCGAGTTACCTCCAGGTTGCACGCCGGCAACTGTTGACGCGTTACTTTGTCCTTCACCGCTTGACGGCTACGAGTCAAGACTCTTTTTCGCCCAGGAAGTGAAGAGTGGATCGGCCCGTAATTGGCACGTTCAGGGCAGGCGAATCCTTGAGCGAAATTGGTGTGCGTTTTCGTGGAAAACGCGACCAGGGTTACGCCTTGTTCAGATGCTTCTCGCACATCTCGACGGTCTCAAAGGAAGCTGAGATTGACGCCACGAGTGCAGATGCGTGTTCCGAGACTCCTTGCGGAGAAGACGCGTGCCGACCTGCTACGACCTCATCCTTTTGCGGCAGAGCGCGTAGGCTTCGCGTTTGCCCGGTGCGGGACCGTGACCCCAGACTCCCGTGTTGTTTTACTTATGGACTACCATCCGGTACCAGATTGCGATTACGTTAGAGACGAGCGGTCGGGCGCCAGGATCGCCTCCGAAGCAATCAGAGCCGCAATGCAGGCTGTGCTAGCCGGGCCAGATTCCCTATTCCACGTGCACCTCCACGAAGGAGAAGGACGGCCGGAACTTGGCAAGATGGATCGAAGGGAGCTACCTCGACTTGTGTCGAGTCTGCGAGCCGTGGGGCCGAACCGTGCACACGGGCTGATTTTACTAAGCGAGGACTGCTGGGCGGCTTGGGTATGGCTCCCCGGTGGACTGGATCCTGTGTTTGTCGATCGTATCACGATCATGGGATACCCTATCGAACTCAATGTTAGCGGACAACTTGCAACGCGTCGTGATCAGGTGCGCTTCACTCGCCAGTCTTTCCTAGGTCGGCATTCACAGACGGCGATCGAAAATGCCGCGATCGGAATCGTGGGTTTAGGCGGCGGTGGCTCTCATATAGTTCAGCAGTGCGCGCATCTTGGAGCCCGACGTTTCCGACTTTTCGACGCCGACGCAGTTGATCATACAAATCTGAACAGACTCGTTGGTGCATCGCTGGTTGATGCTCTCGTCGATACCCCGAAGACGTGCGTTGCGCAAAGAGTGATTCGCAGTCTGACTCCGGATGCGGAAATCCTCTCGTGCAATAAACGTTGGCAGGAATGCCCGGAAATTCTTTGCGGGTGTGACATCGTGTTCGGCTGTGTTGATACTTTTTCAGAGCGCCAACAACTTGAAGCATTCTGTCGTCGATATCTGATTCCGTACATCGACATCGGGATGGACGTATTCCAGTTGCCTGGGGAAACTCCAAGAATGGCTGGGCAAGTGATTCTTTCAATGCCTGGCGGGCCATGCATGTTCTGCTTAGGTTTCCTCACGCAAAAGCGGCTGGGCGAGGAGGCCGCGCAGTACGGCGATGCGGGCGATCGTCCACAGGTCGTATGGGCTAACGGTATACTCGCATCGAGTGCGGTAGGGATCGCCGTCGATCTGCTCAGCGGTTGGACTAGCAGAACAGATCAAACTATTTATCTGTCTTACGACGGCAACATGGGGATTTTGACGCCGCATCCGCGACTCAGATTTTTACCAGACGCCCCATGTCCCCACTATCCTTTTGCCGCTATTGGTGACCCGGTTTTTCGTAATGTTTTGATGACCTGAGACAAGTTCGTCGCGGTGCAAATTTGAATATTGAACAACCGAGGTGTCTCGATGGGTCGCGACTATCTTGGAGGGCGCGTGATGCGGATGGCTGTAGCATACCAACAAGCACCTTTTGCCTCATCCCACTTCGACCAGTCCACTGATTTCCAAGGCGAGTCGCGGCAGATACCCGGTTCCTGTGTTCTGAGCGGTAGGTTGCAGCACGTATAGAATGGGCACGGGCCTTGTCGCGCATCTTGCGTACGAGCGAAGCCCTCATGCGTGCGATGCCGTCCGACAAACTCGAATATACTGTGAACAATGCGGAGCCCATCTTCTGGATCATGTCCACGGTCGTCGTCGGCCACCAAAAAGGAGATCAGGAGATCGCGCCCGAGGTCGTCGTCGGCTCCATCGCGCATTTGGAGCACCGCGCAAGGAGCATAGTGACGGATTGCATCTCGGAGGGGCGACTCCGGCCGGAGCTTTATATCATCAACGATCTGTAACTCGAAAAAGGGATCTATGCTGCGGTGCTTGAAAGCCCGTCGCGCAGTGTCGACGATCTGCCGAATCGCTCTTGCCATCACGCCGTCGTTCGCAAACTCCTCTTCAAGCGCGCTAAAGGCCTTTTCCAACTTCGATGCGCCTTGATTCAGGGCTTCTTTGGCCTTTTCACGAAGCACATCGACTGGATCTTGTCCGTCTTGATGCGCCTGGGATGCGATGCCGAAGACGTCACTCAAGGCTTTGGGCGCATCCGAACTCTGAAGGGCGGTCAAAACACAAGCGATAATACCGGTGTCGTTTAATCCGGGCGCCGCATACCGCGCTGCCGCTTCAACGACCTTATATGGGAAGACGGGGGACGGGGATATTGGGTCGTCAGAACCAATCGCCTCGAACATGCTCTGCTCAAGAAGCCATGCTGCGCTCTCGAGCAGTTCGAGCAGTCCTATGTACACTTTGCACTTTTCGGTATTGCCTCCTTGGACAGCGACTTCGGCATCGCAAACGAGCATGTTAAGCAAGGGGTTATCTGGGCCTGTGACCTCAAGAACCGGTTTCATGGACGTAATTTTCACGCTCGCGGGTACAAGTCCATTTTGGAAGACAGGATCATATACTCGGCGTGCGGCTGCCAGATACGATATTAGCGTCCGCAAATGATCTCTCTGTTTCGCGTCGAATAGATCCGACCCGCCGCTAAAACCCATGTCATCAAACGTCAGGCGAAAGCACCGCCATAGCTCAATCGTGTTGATGAAAACAACGATGCCGCTCAGCGTCGATATGTTGTGTAGATAATGAGCGTACTCGTGAAAGAAATAACCAAGTCCGGCCGCGCTCCGAAAACCTTTCGGGCTGTTCGCGTCGGGAAATAGCCGCAGATATCTGACTCCAACTTTATAAGCATAGACTCAGGGAGGTAGCTGGCGATCATCCGTACCATGAGTATATCCCTTGATGTACCGCAGACTTTATGTCGCGTACACCAGAGCCTTCCTGGCTCGTTCTGGATCAGCTTTCGGGCAGCGCTGGCGGCTGATACGCCTCCAGCTCCCACGGACCACGGTAGTTGGCGATTATGCCGTCTGCCGGAGCGTCCATCCCTGCAATAGCCGCCACCTGCCCCAGACAGCGGCTGAGATGTCCGCGCAACAGTTCCAGGCCGTCGAAGTAGGCCTGCCGAACGTCCGGCGGACGCCGGAAATCACGCAATACATTGTCCGTGGGCAGGTCGTCCGCGATCCTCAGAAATTGCTCGTAGGTGAGAAACTGCCGGATGCCGAGCGCCATTGCGTCGATCAGCAGGTAGAGCGGGCCATCCTGCAAATCTGACAGCTCCACCTGTTTGTCAACGAGCGTGTGTCGTATCTCGTGCAAAGATTTCAGCGCCTGATCGATACAATTGTCGCAGCACTCCCAAGCGCTCAGAACACGGCGGTCTTTCAGACGGATGATGATCTCGCGGGCGGTCTGACGCTCAATATCCTTCGGGCTGATAGCCACGCTGAGAAAGGGCAGGTTTAGCGTGACATCGCCGACTCGGCTGCCAACGGCGCGGCGCAATCGCGCGATAACGTCGGTGATATCAGATCGGAATGGAATTGAGTCGCCTCTCACAAAAAAAGGATACCAGATCGATGGCGCGCTGGACGATACTGCTGCGGAAAGGCTTCGGGACCCGGGGTTGGGTGGTCGTCTATGCGATCCGGCTACTGCTTTTTAAGACTGGGACATTCAATCAACCGTTCGGGGCCGAGAACCTCTCGGACCCAGTCGTGAAAATGGCGGGGCACGCGCATCCTCGCGTATTTGGTGGCGTCGAAGAGCGCCGTGGACAATGACTCGATCCCGAGTGCCCGAATCACGCGCGACGAGGAGAGTATATCCAAGGTTGAACAGATCGTAAGATGGGGAAACCGAATGCGCGCGATCCTGGTTGCCTTGCGCTCATCGATCACGGCCGCGGCATTGCGAATTGCCGCGTGGGCGATCGTGGCAGCTTCTCCGTCGCTCAAGTCGTCCGGTGGATCTGCGCCTACTAGATCCAAAAAGAGTTCCAAGCTGCGCGCGTCCATTACTTCACGAAGAAGCGCGTGAGTTGCCACAAGCTCGCTGATGATATTGTCGGCAGACTTGCCATCACGGGGATCGCGCAAGACTTCGCCAAGGGTTGTTTCTTCGATGATTGTTGGCAATGCCAGGGACCTCAGAATATCCGAAGTGATTCCAGTGCCGAGCAGGTTGATGAGGACGCTGGCATCTAAGACAAGCGCATCGGCGCCTCCGTCAAGTACTGAAAGATTCGGATTCATCTGAATCCTGGACCCCTAAAGCATCCAGCAATTGCCGCGCCTCGACGCGATTCATCTGCAGCTTTTCGCACAGCTGCCCTTCGCTGATTAGACCTCGCCTGTAAGCTTCAGCGGCGAGCATTGACAGCCGTGGCGGCAATACGAGCGAGGCGTCGGGAGAAGGGTCGCCGAGTACCTTCCGGACCGTGTCGGCTGAGAGTCCCCGTTCACGCAGCGACTCGTAGTTGCCTTGTGGCAACAACGTCAGGCCTTCGAGCCGGCGGCACATCGCCTCCGTGGAAACATGGAAGGTATGCGAAAGAACGATCAACTGACGCGGCGAAAAGCGATTTGTCTCCAAGCAGATCTCCACAAAGCGTCTCCTGATCGCTGCAGCGGGCATCAAGAGCGACAGGGCGAATGCGTTTGCGAAACGCTCTTCTTTAGAACTGGTTTCCTCATTGTCCTCGTAGATATTCGGAACGTCCCTGGCGCCAACAAAATGACCAGTCTCGTGGGCCGCTGTCATGGCACGCCTGTCACGCGGATGCTTTGCGTTCAGGAGAATACAAGCACCGACATCCCGGTCATACGCATATAAGCCAGATATCGTGGAGTGAATCGGGCGAACGAAAATTCGGATCCCGACTTCAAGTTCCAATAACGAGACAATATCTTCTATTGGTGCTAGGCCGAGACCGAGTTGATGTCTGAAGGCCAGCGCCGCGTCTTCTGCTTGCTGTTGAATGTCCCCTGGAACGATTGATTGTTGTCTCGGGTAGTGGGTTTGAATCTGTCTATCGAGAAGCCTTTCCAGCTCGACTGACGCAGGCCGCTAGCTTATTCAAAAGACGAACAGCGGTGGCTGCATGTTTGGTTTCCTGAGGAGACTTGGAACTCCGAAAACGAGCGGCCAGATCGACGTGAACCGCGCTGGAGCGGAGAAACTCGTTAGCCGTGCAACGGTATAATCGACATAGCGCCCAAAACTCTTGGGGATTCAGCCGACGTAGCCCACGCTCGATTGCTACGAGGGTCGTTCTAGCTATACCAAGCTCCGACGCCACTTTCTCTTGGGTGATACCTGCTGCGGCACGAGCGATTCGCAGGCGCTCTGCGAGCATACGTTGGTCAAATTTATCTAAGCGGCTCATATCAGCAATTCGCGATAATCGTTCGGACCCATGATTCGGGTCGGAGTAGCTGGACGAATCCTCTCCATTCTTGGCGGTGAGCGGAAAGAAGTGACTTGAGCTTTTGCAGGGTTTCGCCAGCCGATTCTTTGGTAGCCTCGGCGGTCTCATAGGCGACTCTGATTAGTGACTGCTCGTTCGACGCCTCGATTGCCTTGGCCATGGCTTCGTGGTCGAGGACTGCATGTACTGCAATGTCGCGATCGTTCGAGGTGGTTTCTCTTGAAGCGTTTCTCAGCATTCCGTCATCGATTGATGATGCGTTCAAATCATTCCAGAGATATCGCTCAGAGCCGGAATCGACGCCTGCAGCGTAGAGAGCCAAGCGACGAAGCATGCAACCTGTGCAGACTCCGCAGTGGATTGCGGCGCCGTTGAGACTTACGTGACGGCGATCGCGGACACAAGATTTCGTTCTCTCCCAACCGTTGAGCGAAGCGTGTTCTCGGAGCGTTTGCAGAACCTGACCTTTGGTGCTCCAAAGATGGGGATGTTCGAAGAAGACGTTCCAGGCATCGAGGTTGCGCAGGAATCCGGCTAGTCGTTCAGTGAATCCAGGGTGCGAACCTCTATGTGGCCATTCACCACCGAAGGTAGTCAGACTTGGGCCGAGGCTACCTTGGCCGTTTTCGGGTATTACGATCCTTTGCGCGTCGGATGAATGAGCGGCGAGAGCTGCGAGTGTGTAAAAGACAAACGTTCTCGACCGGTAGGTGGGCTCAGGGTGATGTATGTTACCCAGACCAAACGGGATTTTGAGCCTTCTGAGGCGGGGCATTTCATTTTCATCCAACCAATCGGTCTCCCGGCCGGCCACTGATTGGTTCCACGTAGTAACAGCAATTGGATTGGCCCCGGATTCTTTAAGGTTCAGAGACCGGTAGTTCGCGAACGAATCGAGGCCATTGCTAAAGGGCAGCACGGCCGAAGTTCGTTGCGCCAGCGGCATTTTGGTTTGGCGCCCGAGGAGTTCGCTTGGCTTCTTGCGAGGCATAAACTCGAAATGCCAGACGTCGCCCGTTACGAAACGTAAGGCATCGCCAAGCGAGCCCACGATTTCTTTGCTACGCCAACGGTCTGGTTCGTGAACCGGCATGGTCAGAGTCAAATGACGGGTCCATTCGACCATCAATTGACGTTTCGCACTTCGGTCAGCGAATGCGATACTGCCGGCTAGTAGAACTAAGTCGTATTGCGTCGGAGTGAGCGACTTGAAGCAGTAGGTTTCCAAATTTTCGTGTTGAATGTTGAGATCACGACCGACGATGCATTCCGTTTCCGATTTCCTCGAGTGTCGGACCTCTTCATCCAAGACAACAATCCGGTATTCGCGCGCGTCCGGGGATTTCCGGCGGTGACTATGAGAATTCATCTTGAGCTAAGCAGATCCTCGTCCAGGTCGAGCTGGCCAGTTGAGGTTTTTGGTGCGAGCGGACGGTCCTGTTCAACAATTTCAACAATTCGGGCCGTTATCTGGTTGACGTTGATTGCGGAGGCCGCAGATTTCATCGCTTGGATTGCCGCGTGTGCGTGAGCGTCACCACATTTCAGCCAGTGACCGGTCATTGCCCGGTCGCGTGCTTGGATCCGTTCCAACAAGACTTCTCCGAGTGCTCGCAGCATAGCCACTTTGTTTCGACCTTCGCTCTCGAAATGGCGGTTGATGGACTCAACCACCTGCTCTTCCAGTACTGAGCCGTCGCCGGCTAAGTCCACCGTCGAGTCAATCCGTTCGCGGTTAGCGAACAGGCCCCCTTGTTTCGGCGTAACGACGGCTAACAAACTCGAGATGAAGGTTGAAGAAAGTTCTTGGTGAACGTCGGCTAATAACGCGGCCACGACGCTGGCTTGGGCGCGCGGCCCGCGATCCGCTTCGCGCGCGCAAAGCCTCATTACCTTCTTCCAATACTGAGGTACCGGCGCGGACTTATGTATGTCGTCGCGCATTCGTCGTAAAAATAAAGATAGCCGCCGAAGGCAACAATGTCAACCATTGTTGGTCAAGTAAAGCTGACAATGTCAACTTAGATACGAAAGGGCACGCGAGGAGGCATCTCTGCAGAGCAGCTAACGGTGTGTGTGGCGAATTGCTGATCCCGGGGAGATCAGTAATTCGCCACACACAGGTTCCCGTCGGTGTGGCGGAATATTGAGGACTTAATCGCTTCGCGTAATCTGTGCGGGACGGAGGAGGTCCTGATCGAGCTGAAGAAGAAAGACGATGATGTTTATAAATGGGCTAGGAGCCAGCCCGGACTTTTCCTGCCGATCGACGAACCAACTCAGAAGGCGGTTGCTAAGATACTCTCGGATTATCCGAGACTGGTGGACGCGAGAAAGAACCGCTCGACCGCCGACCCGTTCGTGATTGCGGTAGCGCAAGTCAACGATCTCACAGTTGTGACCGGCGAGATCGCGAGCAACAATCTACGAAAGCCGAAGATCCCGGACGTATGCTCCGCCATGGGCATCAAACAGGTTCGGTTGCTCGAACTGTTTGGGCTGGAGGGATGGAGGTTCTAGACTGCCCTGGACCTTATTTTTCGGGCGTTGTGTTGCAATCGAGACTCGCGCTGGCCGATCGTTTGCAGAGAATCGTGATTGCGGGTCTGCGCGGCGCGTCTTCGGACGGTTTGCAAGAGGGCCTCAGTTGAGCTACTGGAGGTTTCAAACCGCCGGAAATACCGGCGCTAACCGACCACGCCAGGTCGATTTCTCAACTCCCGGTCGTACTAGTTTCGCGGGGCGGATCACCGGACTTCGGACTCTGTTGATCCGTATAATACGACTCTAGCGTTGGCAGTCAATACATTTTGTTAGAACTCCGAGCTACCGTGATTGGAAAGTCGATGCGGTTACAACCAAAGCCAGACTGAGAGAGTCCTCAGAGAATCGAGGTTGCGGCTTATTCGCTTAGAAGGGAGAGCAGAGCCGCTGCCAAGTGGCTCCGCAACGGACGAGAAACAACCCCTGATGCGTCTCTGATTCGTTTCCCTGATCTCGCCCAACCTATTCCCTGTTCCCGCAAAATAATTCCCTGATCAGCCTCAAAAAATTCCCTGTTACGAACTTAGGGAATTCTGTATAATTCTCTTTTGATTAAGCCGCTCTTGCCGAGCTTCGCGCGTTCTGGAGAGGCCAAAATCGCTGATTTTTCCCTGCTATCAGGGAATTTTCCCTGCGGAGAGGGGTAGGCATCGGACTGCGTCATCCACCATCTTTTCTCTTATGAACGAAAGATTTTCCGGGGTCTTAGCCCCTCGCTGCTGACCTGCGTCAGGCAGCCTTGTTGTCTCAACAGGATGTTTCGCTCGGGGCGCATGTTGTGGTGAAAATCATGAGGTTCGTTTGTCCAAAAGCGGCCCGAGCAGGCATCGCCCGGAGCAAACATGCGCGGGGAGCACGCGTAGACCGGAGCAAGCGTAGGCTGGGGCAAGTGTGGCGTGGGGCGCGACGGAAGAACCATGCCGCCGATCGCGACACCGGGTGGTGCCGTTGGCGTCATGGTTTGCGGGCGCCGTTCGATGCCGCTATTACGGTTGCTGAAATGGCGGAAAGCGCGCCTAATGGGCCAGGCAGGACGGCGAATTCAAACGAGGATTGAAAGGACCCAGGACAATGACAGAGCGAGATGATCGCGTCGCGACTGCGCTCCCATGCAGAACACTCACCGCATCGGCACGGGCGGCGACCGCCTTCATCGTGCTGATCCTGGTGGTCGCGGCTAACGCCCGGACCGCAGCGGCGCAGTCCGGAATACAGGATTATCAGAATTACTGCGCTGAGTGTCATGGACTTGGCGGCAAGGGCGACGGCCCCTCACGCTTGACCATTCCGATGAACCCGCCGCCGAACGATCTCACGGTGATGGCAAGAAATAATGGCGGGAAATTTCCCTTCGATCGGGTCGTGGACTCGATCGACGGGCGCAAGAGCATCCCGTCCCACGCGCGGCTCCAGATGCCTTTTTGGGGGACGACGCTTCAGAAACCGGGCAAGGAGTTCACGCCCGAGAGCGATGCCGACGTGAAGAGAAGAATCGAATTGATGGCGCGATACGTCGAGAGCATCCAGCAGAAATAATGAATCCCGCGAGCGATTATCCGCCAGCGGCTTCGTCCGCAGCGCCAACCGGACGGTCATTTGCCGGCTTAATGAGCGGCGTGCTCGAACGAGTGCAAAACCTTGAGGGTGCGTTCCCGATCCATCGGCTTGGAGGTGTAGTACTGGACGCTAAATGCACGCGCGCGCCGTTCGGTCTCGGGACTGTGAATCGCGGCGATGTAGGCAACCAGGGCGTGGAGGGCGTGTTTTCGGACCTGCTCAAGCAGCCAGCCGCGAGTCGATTCCTCGATAGCCTCGTCGTCGATTACAACTATCCTGACATGCGGCTTGAGCAGGAAATCGTGGCCGTCGCGCGGATCGGTAAAATTCTCCATGACCCAAGAATCGCTCATGCCCTCGGCGATTACCTTGACGACCGATTCGTCGCGGGAAAAGACGGCTATCGCCCGGGGGCCTTCGGCCGCCGTTTCTGCGGGGTCGGTTTGTGATACAAGCGCAAGCCGGTGCGGAGCCTTGCGGCTTGCTTTGCCTTGAGAAGAGGTTGGCACAAGCTTCAGTTGGTTGTGCTGCCGAAGCATCGATTTGCCACGTGAGCAATCCAAGCCCCCCGACCTCTTGCTTGAAACATGCCAGCGCAATAGATCGGGCAAAATGCCGCTGAAATCCGACTGTTTTGGTTTTTGGGGCAACATATGTTAAGAGAGAATTGTCCCCGCTGAGCGCAGTTTTTAGTCGATTTGACGCCTTTCGAGCCAGTTGATCCGGAAAGCCGACGAATGAAGACAAACACCAACCCACCGGTTCCCGCTGCCTTGCCCAGCGGGGGGCCACGCTATTTTCACTTGCTGTGGGATACGGAGCTCGACGATCTCCGCCCGGTCCTGGAGTCCGTTCAGAAGCATCGCAACCGCGTGCTGGAACACTGGTACCAGCTCTACGTGCTGCACTTTGCCGACAGCCGCGCGCTGACGAAGACGGAATTCATGGAGATCTTCGGCGGCGAACTCGATGCCACGCTGACGAATCTGCTCGACAAAGACATGGACGGCTTCGCCGCCAACGTCGCGCGAATCGGGGAACAGCTCGCCGAACGCGGGGTGCCGTTCTCGGAACTGATCGTCTCGATCCACCTTTTCGAGGAAAGCGCGGCCACTGCGTTTCCGTCGTTCCCGCCATTGATGCCGCAGATGTACCAGGCGTTCGATAAGCTAAGCCATATCCGAATAGTGGTGCTGGCGGATACGTACTTCCGGTCGAGGACCGCGGTCTCGGGAGCGCGAATAATGGCGCTCGAACGCGAATCCGGAGCGCTTCCAAATCATTCTCGCAGCCGGTTCCACGGGATGGTCGGGGCCAGCCCGGCGATGCGGCAATTGTACGACCGGGTGGAAGCGGCCGGGGTCACGCGCGGCACGATTCTAATCGTCGGCGAGAGCGGCACGGGCAAGGAGCTGGTGGCGCACGCGATTCACGAATGCGGCCCGCAGCCGGGGGCGCCGTTCGTCGCGCTCAACTGCGCGGCGGTGCCTAAAGACCTGATCGAAAGCGAGCTGTTTGGATACAAGCGCGGCGCGTTCAGCGGAGCAAACGCCGAGTACCTGGGGCTGTTCCGGGCGGCTGACGGCGGAACTCTGTTCCTGGACGAAGTGACGGAGATGAGCGCCGACACGCAGAGCAAGCTGCTGCGCGCGATTCAGGAGCGCTCGGTGCGTCCGGTAGGCTCGACCAGAGAGGTTGCAGTGGACGTGCGCCTGATCGCGTCGACCAACCGCGATCCGCAGGAGGAAGTTAAGGCGGGGCGCCTTCGAGACGACCTCTACTACCGGCTTCAGGCGGGCGTGATTCACATACCGCCGCTGCGCGAGCGGCTTGAGGATGTTGCGCTGCTGGTCGAGCATTTCATCGAGCTGTTCAACGCAAGGCAGATGCGAGGGGTTCAGGTAACCGGGGCCGAGGACGAAGCGATCGGGGCGATGCGGCGGTACCCGTGGCCGGGCAACGTGCGCGAACTTGCCAACGCGATCGAGACCGCATTCACGTTCAGCCGTTCGCCCGTGATCCGGTTGCAGGACCTGCCGGCATCGATCGCCGGTTCGCACGCGGCCGAACGCGCGCCCGCCGCCCCGGGGAAGCCGGTCGGCAGTTTCGCCGACGCCGAGCACGCGCTTATCCGCAGCGCGCTCGAGGCGACCGATGGCAACAAGGTGCAGGCTGCCAAGCTGCTGAAGATCTCCCGCAAGAAGCTCTACGCGAAGATCGTGAAGTACGGAATCGACTGATCAGGCTTTGAGCGGACGCGTTGCCCCCTGCCAGATGGCGGTAAGAGTGCCGTCCTGGTCGGACCAGGTGTAACGCGCGCGGCCGCCGAAAGCTTTTTGAAGTTCGCGGGCGATGCGATGGGCGAGCTTTTGCGAGGTGGTCAGCACCTCGAGCGTCGCGCCGTCCCAATTGCTGGAGACAATCCGCCGCTCGGGCTGAGTGAATTCGGCGCGCCGTTCGACGTTGGCGATGCGCGAGCGGATCGCGCGCAGGTTTGAGGTTACGTTGGGGCCGCGCACCAACACGCGGCCGAAGTACTCGTCGCCACTCTTCGCTTGCTTGCACCCCGGGCAGATAGTCCATGCCGCGGCGTTGAGCAGTTTGGCCGGGAGCGGCCGATTACGCCGCCAGGTTTTGGCCGTATAAATGCTCCCGCAGACGTCGCAAACGGAGGGATCTTCGGGTGCGCGTTCCTTCTGTGCGACGGGCGGGCTCATGTCGGAGCGCGTGCCGCGGCGATCGAGGCTGCGTCTGAGTCCTTTGGCGGGGAGTCTGGTGATCTGGCGCTTCATGCGATTCCTCTTTGGGGTTTGCTTCTGCTCGCGTGCCTCTAGCCGTTCATGATCTGGTTGGTTCCGGCAACGACCAGTAAAAACGCCCTCAGCAGATCACTGGTGGTGACGATGCCGACCAGCGCGCCGTCGGCGACAATCGGCAGTCCGCCGATTTTGTGCTTCAGCATCAGGCGGGCCGCGTCTTCCACGGTGTTATACGGGGTGACGGTAACCAGCGCCGTGCGCATCGCCGCGTTTACCCGCGTCGAATCAAGATAACCCGTGTACTCACGCAAGTCGCGTTCGGTCAGGATGCCTACGAGCCGGCCCCCATCGACCACCGGCACACGCCTGAAGGAGCCGGCGTCCATGATAGCCTTCGCCTTCGACAAAGTGTCTTGCGGACCGATTGTTACCGGATTCGAGGTCATCAGGTTGACAATCTGCATGGTTGTCCTCCAAGGCGGTCAGCTGGTGAGAGTGCAATTCGCTTGCCATCGGGGATCAGGCGCCGATGGCGCGGGTCGCGGGGAAGGTAAAGACTTTTTGAGCTGCGAGGTGGAGGCCCTATGGATGCCGCCTGCCCATCAGCCGCATCGAGATTTGCGAAATGACGCGAACCGATACATTTTCGGGGCAGGGGGCAGGGCTGAGCCCTGCACTCAGTGTTAAGGCCGCGCTCGGTTGTCGCGCGCAGGCACCCCTTGGCACGGGGGACCAGTGTTAAGAAAAAGATAGCAGGACGCGCTGACATTGAGCGCGATGCCGGCAAACCTAACCCCTGACCCCTTCCCACAGTGGGAAGGGGGACAATCGAAGAAGGAAGAGGTCGCAATGTTTTGCGCCGAGAAAGATTCGGGATTTTTCGCTTCGCTCAGAATGACACAAGACAACCGCGTGCCAGTGCGTATCGCTTCGCCACCCGCATCCGGTTACGCACAGCTCCCCTGAGGGGAGATTGGGCGCTATTGCTGTTTTGGTCCCTGTTTCGATTCCAGCAGCTTTTGAACTTGCTGCGCAGCCTTATCGCGGATCTTATTGATGAAGGAGGACTTTTTCTTCTTGTTCTTCTTAGGGTTAGCAGCCTTGTGAGCCGCCGGCTTTGCGGTCTCGGCTGCGGGCGGTGCGCTCTCGGCCCCGCCGCTGGCGGACGGCGACGCTACTGGATTGGCTGGAAGCTCCGCCGACAAAGTCGAGGCGAGCATGAGCAGGGCCGCTGCAATCGATACAGCGGAGGTGGCAATAACACGCCTGATTGATAACTTCATGTCGTTCCTTCCGGTTTGGGCGCGCTGAATGACAAGGCCCGAACAGTCAGCGGAAATCCGGGCTATGCGCACTGGCGCGCAAGCCACCACTGGCGTAAACATCAAGACGATCGGAACCGGTAAAGGTTACAGACGGCTTGGAGGATCATTTGACTGGCAGAAGCTCGCTGAACAACCTGTTGAAATAGCGGCGCGGTCAACTCGGGGAAGAACGGCGCGATCCAGCTCATTAGTTGCAACGAAATTTGTGAGTGCCGCGATCGGATACAGGCCGGCGCTGGAGGCGACCTAAGAGTCATAGCGGGCCGCGAAAAACCAAAGCCGGGCATGGCACGGCATTCGCTAGGGCATTGAGTGCCGGGGCCCGGCCGACCACGAAGGAGGGGATTTTTATGGCATTTCCATACCGCAAGATTCTTTGCCCGGTGGATTTCGACGACAACTCGATGCAAGCGCTCGATACGGCTGCGGATTTGGCGCGCGATTGCAAGGGCACTGTGTTTGTCCTGCACGTGGTTCCGATGATCCTCGCGCCGACGGGAATGCCGGTCTATGTCGATCTCTACAAGGGACAGGAAGAGACGGCGCGCGCAAAGCTGCTGGAGATCGCACAGAAGCGGCTGACCGGGATCAAGTACGAACTGCTGACCCATACGGGCGAGCCCGCCGGCACCATCTTAAGCGCGGAAAAGAAGACGGGCGCCGATGTGGTCGTGATGGCGACGCACGGGCGGCGGGGCTTCAAGCGCTTTTTCCTCGGCAGCATCGCCGAAGTCGTCTTGCGCGAATCCACCTGCCCGGTGCTGACTGTGCGCTGCACACCGGCGCAAAGCGACCTGGTCGGTACCTGGATGACGAAAAATCCGGTGACCGCGACTCTGCACGAAAAGCTCTCCTCGATCGCGGCCAAGATGCACGCGGGAGGCTTTCGATGCGTGCCGATCCTGAGTGACGGACTGCCGGTGGGAATCGTGACCGACCGCGACATCCGCCAGCACAGCGGTTTCCTGGAACAAACCGAGGCGGGCAAGGCGATGAGCCAGGAGCTGATAACGGTGACGCCGACGACCGATATTCGGGAGGCGGCGCGCATCCTGCGCGAGCGCAAGGTCGGAGGGCTGCCGGTGCTGGAAGATGGCAAGCTCGCCGGGGTGATAACCACCGGCGACGTGCTCGAAGCGCTGACCACGCGAGCCTGAGCACGGGCGCGCAGCCGGGAGCGACGCGCGGGCCCGGGTGAAATGATGGAACCATGCGGGACGCCGAGGCCGGACGGAGATCGCGCGGGGGGCGGCGAGACGATAGTCGAGGCAATGATGCGGCCGGGGTTCTACCCGGATTCACCCGCCCGCGTCGAACTCAAGCAGACGCACATATCTTACGTCTTTGTCGCAGGCGAGACGGTTTTCAAGGTCAAGAAGCCGGTTCATTTTGCATTTCTGGATTGTTCCAAGCTCGCGCGCCGGTTCCACTACTGCATCGAGGAGGTGCGCCTGAACGCGCGGCTTTCGCCGCGGGTGTACCTGGGAGTGTTCGCGATTTTCAAGCGTGCGGACTCTTTCGTGCTCGGACCCGAGGTCCGCGCGGAGCATCCCGAAGCCGTCGAGTACGCGGTCAAGATGCGCCGGCTGCCCAAAGAGCGAATGCTCGATCAGCTGCTGGCCGCGGGGCGGGTGGACCGCGCCACGATTCGCGCGATTGCGGCGCGAATCGCGCAATTTCACGCAAGCGCGCCCGCGAATTGCGGATGGACCTACGGCTCAGCCGCGGCAATCTGGCGCGGCGTGATCGGGGAGCTCGCGCAGAACCAGGATTTTGTCGGCCAGACGCTTACCCAGGGCGAATTCACGGAGATCGACGCCTTTTGCCGCGCGTTTATCACGGCTCATTGGCGGCCGTTGAACGAGCGGGCGCGCAAGGGGCGCGTGCGCGAAGGCCACGGCGATTTGCGCGCCGAGCACATCTGCATCGCGCGCGACGGGAACGAAATCGACGTGATCGATTGCGTCGAGTTCAGCGAGCAGTTGCGCTACTGCGACGTCGCTTCGGAGATCGCGTTCCTGGCGATGGACCTCGAGCGGCTGGGCGCGCCGGGGCCGGCCGAGGAGCTGGCCGAGGCCTACGCCGAGATCACCGGCGACGAAGAGCTTGGGCTGTTCGTCCCGTTCTACAAGTGCTATCGCGCATGCGTGCGCGGCAAGGTCGAGAGCCTGAGAAGCCTCGAGCGCGAGGTTGGCGCGGCCGAGCGCGAGCGCGCCGGCCAGCTCGCGCGCAGATACTTCGAGCTTGCGTGGCGCTATGCGCGTGGCGCGTCGCCGGCGCTGATCGTAGTGTGCGGGCTTTCGGGCACGGGCAAATCGACCGTCGCCCGCATGCTTGGGAATCGCAAAGGCTTCAAAACGATCAACTCGGACCGCGTGCGCAAGCGCCTGGCATCGGTCTCGGCGCACGAGCACGTCCGCGCGGATTACGCAGCGGAGATATATTCCGATCGATTTACCAGAATCACCTATGACGCGATGCTCGGCGAAGCGGAGAACCTGCTGAGGGAGGGGCGCGGAGCAATTCTTGACGCGACGTTCAAGGCGTCCGCCGATCGGCAGCTCGCGATAGCGATGGCTGCGCGGCGCGGCGTGCCGGTGCTATTCGTCGAATGCGCCGTCCGCGAAGACGAAGCGCTACGCCGGCTGGGGCGGCGCGAATCGGCACCCGGTGAAGTGTCAGACGCTACCGCGGAGGTGTACGCGCGGCAGCGGGCCGAGTTCGAGCCGCTTGCCGAGATTGCGGCGCAAAACCATCTGCGCATCGACACGACCCGAGAGCGCGAGCATCTTGCCGCCGAAATCGACGAAGCGCTCGAGCGTCTGCGGGAGCGCATGAGCTGGGAACATGGCACCTCGGGCGCCGATTGAGAGCGCGGGTGCGCGGCGTTATCGCATCGCAGTTCGGCGATCCTGAATCGTGCCCAGGTAGGCGATTATTTTGTCGATCACCTCGCCGATCCCGTATTCGCCCTTTTCACCGTGGCCAAGCTCGTAAAGGCGCTCTCCCCATACCGGCATCTCGGGAGTGCCGTGCGCTCGGGTGGAATCCCGACCGTCGATCAGCTGGGCGATGCGATGGGCAGGCAGCGGCATGCCGTACTTGTCGCCGAGCTTGCGGAGACTAGTCGGCGGCGTGGAGAGGCTTTTCGCCACTGGACCGTCGCCGAGGCCGTCGAGGCCATGGCATGACGCGCAGTAGCGAAGGAAATAGCGGTGGCCGTCGGCCACGTCATTGCCGGCGGATCGCGCGGACGGCGAGACGGCCAGCGCGGCGCCCAGCGCAAGCATCGACGCCAACACTTTCAGCTTCATCGAATCACACAACGATGTTCAGCTTAGCACGCTCAACGGGCGACAGGCGTCGCGGCCGGAGCCGGAGTCGGGGTTGACGTAGGCGACGGTGGCATCGCCGCGGCGGCCATTTCGGGATCGGGGATGTATTCGGGGGGATAGGGAAGCCGGCGCCAGCTCAAGAGCATAAGCGTCAGCGCCCTCGAATCTTCGGGCGTCATGTTGAAATCGGGCATCTGCGTTTTGGGGGAAACTACGCTCGCCTGCGTCAGATGCTGCACGTTCCAATTGAACATCGTGAGTTCGCCGTGCACGTGCGCGAAGTTCAGCAGCTCGGGGTTTCGATCGCCCTCGTAGGTCAGCTCGGGTCCGGTGGCGCCGCCGCGTTCTTCTACGACATGGCAGAGCATGCACTTTTTCTTGATGACGAGCCGTTTGGCGAGATTGATCTCTTCCATCCCCGGCGTCGCGACATCATGGCGATGGCAAAAGTTGCATCGCATCTGCATCATCTCGCTCATCGTGAGCCCGTATTGCTTCGCGAGTGCGCGCGAGAGCATCGGATCTTCCCATCCTCGTCCGCCTTGATGAGCCCCTGCCAGAGTCGTCGCCGATCCGTCGCCACCGTGGCATGGCGTGCATCCGAACCTTGAGAATTCATGCTTGGCGAGCCAATCGTTCATCGGATGGGGCTTGAGCGGCTCGGCGATCGTGGCCGGGAGAACCGAAGACCATTCGTAGCCGAGATGGCAGGTGATGCAGCGATCGGTGACGCCGATCTTGGGTATCCAGATCTGTTTGATGCCGGCGCGGAATTCGCGCGCGTCTTCGACTTTGCCGTAATGGCCGAGCAGTTGAGGAAACTCCTGCTGATAAGATCCCCAATCGGTGCTGAACTCGAACCAGAAGCCGACCACGACAAGCGCAAAGAACAGGACCGACATCGCGACCAGCCAGCCGAAGTCCTTCGCCTCGAACGATCGATCCTTTTCTTCCATTTGTTCCACTATTTCAGTAGAGCCGCGGCATCTCGGGACGCGGCTGGCCGGGCCAGTAGATCCGCCAGTAGGGACCGCGCAGGTAAACCCCGACCAGGATCAGCACGATGATCGCGAGGGTTGCGATGGCGAAGGTCAGGTTCTGCCGCCTGCGCTCGGGCGCGAGCCATAGCCCTTCGGTCCGAAACGAAGAGCCATCGAGCCACGGCCATAGGGTAAGCACGCCGAGGAGAAATCCAGGCAGCAGGATTCCGCCGAGCAGGGCGCCGCTCACGGTAAAGTCTCCCAAGCGAACCGTGGTTGAAGCGACCAACTCCTGGAGCCAGACGAAATACCAGGGCGCTTTGGCGGGATTGGGCGTCACCGACGGATTGGCGAGACCCTCCAGCGGCGCATTGAACAGCAACGCGGCGAGCAGCGTGATGTTGAAGACGACGAGGAAGACCAGCATCATTCGCCGCGACAAATCCGGCGACGAGAAAACCTGATCGGACTCTTCTAGTCCGGTCGAACTCATCACCTGCACGGAGGTACCCGGGGTAATTCCGAAGAGCGAGTAACTCTTGGTTTTGGAGGCCGCCTTCGGCGCCATCACGCGGTCATTGCGCACGCGCTCGATTACCGCGAGACCGCCGTCCTTGCGCACGCGCCACATGTGATAGGCGAACAGCACCAACACAAGGACCGGCAGGAAGAAAACGTGCAGCACGTAGAAGCGGAGCAAGGTCTGCTGTCCGATTTCATGGCCACCGAGAAGAATGAATTGAATCGTCGGTCCGAGCACGGGCGCCTGCTTGGCGATGCTGGTCCCGACCGTGATTGCCCAGAAGGCGAGCTGGTCCCACGGCAGCAGGTAGCCGGTGAAGGAGAGCAGCAGGGTGGCGAGCAAAAGAACTACTCCGACCAGCCAGTTGATCGCGCGGGTGCCGCGGTACGCGCCGGTGAGGAACACCCGGGCCATGTGGATATAGACGACGGCGACCATCCCTTCCGCGGCCCATCGATGCTGATTCCTGAGCAGGCGGCCGAAGCTGACGGCGTACTGGAGGTCCTTGATGCTTTCGTAGGCGCGCTCGGTGGAGGGCACGTAGAAGAACATCAGCATGACGCCGGTGACGGTCAGGATCAGCAGGAGAGCGGCCGACGCGGTGCCGAGCCAGAAGGAGTAATTCCAGTCCATGCTGGCGCGGGCGACTTTAGCCGGGAACCAGTGGAGCCAGAAGTTCTTGACGATCGCTTCCGACGACTCGCGCTCGCTTTGGGGGGACCATGCCCAGGAAATCTTGCGCCAGAGTGCGCTTAACTTATCGCCCATCGATCAGGCCTTGCCTTTTTCGCCGATGATCAGTCTGAAGTCGCGCGCAACCTCGGTTGCGCTGTCAACATCGAGGAAGCCGTCGGGCGAAACGGTCGTCGCGAACCATTCGAGCGGACGCGGTGCAGGGCCGCCGATGACCGTGCCGTCGGGACGAAAGCGGCTACCGTGGCACGGACAATCGAACTCGGTATCTTTCCACTGCACGTTGCATCCGAGATGGGTGCATATGGCGGAGATGACGTGGAACGCGTCCTTTTGGCGAATCACAAACAGCCGGTGCGCTGCGTCAAGGGTGTAGCCGTCGGGATAGTCGGCGGGGCGCTTGAGCTTGAAGCGGCTTGGGGGCTCGTAGAGCACGTTGGGAAAGAATGCCCTGCCGGCTGCGCCGATCTGCCCAAGGAAGGCGGCGACGACCGAGCCTTTGCCGATGAAGCGCAGGATTTTTCGCCGATCGCGGTCCATCAGACGGCCGTCTCCTCGAACTGAAAGCGTTCCATGGTAATCGCCGAGGTCGGGCACCTGGTGGCGCACAGGCCGCACCGGATGCATTTGGCCTCGTCGTAGAGAAAAGCGCTGCGGGTCTCGGCCTCCGCCATCACGCCGGCAATCCGCTCTTGATCGGCGATATCCGCGGCGGGGGCGAAATGCAGGCAATGCTCGGGGCAAATGTCCACGCATCGATTGCACAGAATGCACGCCGACGCGTTGTAGATCGGATGGATATGGCAGTAGAGGCATCGCTGGGCCTGCTCGCGCGCATCGCTCGGCGAAAGCACGGATTCGACTTCGGTGATTCCGGTGCGGCGCGAGAGCGGGACCAGCGGAACATAGCGAGGCTTTTGCTCGTAGCGTTCGACCATCGTGTAGGTGTCGGTCGGCAGCTCCTCGATGGTGACGCGCAGGCGCGGCTGGCCAAGCGGCTTGCCGCGGAGATAAGCGTCGATGCCGCGCGCGGCCATCTTGCCGTGCTGGGCACAGGTTATGAGCAGGGAAGGAGGAAAGGCCGCGTCGCCGCCCGCGAAAACGCCGGGGATGCCGGTCTGGAGAGTAAGCGGGTCGATCTTGACCGTTCCGGCGGGGGTGACGGCGACTCCGTCTTCGGGCTTGATAAAGGAGAGGTCGGGCGCCTGGCCGATGGCGAGGATGACGCCGTCGGCGTCCACGACCCGGCGATTGCTTTCGTCAAATTCCGGGCGGAAGCGGCCCGAATCGTCGAAAACCCTGACGCATTTGACCAATTCGATTCCGACCGCGTGGTTGTCGCGGCTGATGACTCGCTTGGGGCCCCAGCCGGGCAGAAAAGTGACACCCTCGTCGCGCGCGATATCGAGTTCCTCGCGGCCCTGCGCGGATTTCATCGCCGGCATCTCAAGCTCGGATTCAAGGCTGGCGACCGTGACTTCGAGCGCGCCGCGGCGCGCCGCCTCGCGCGCGGCATCGAGAGCGACGCGCATCGTACCGACGGCGACGTTCTGCTCTTCCTCCTGCGACATGACGAGTCCGGGCAGGAGGGTGCGCACCGCGGTTCGGGCCGCGTCGATCGCGACCAGGCCGCCGCCGATGACGACCACCTTGCCGC
This sequence comes from Binataceae bacterium (SeqCode), assembly GCA_963722605.1. GTDB lineage: Bacteria > Desulfobacterota > Binatia > Binatales > Binataceae > Binatus. Next base: position 33,275 of record CAVRNO010000004.1, read on the forward strand.
CCAGCGGAACGCGGAAGCCGCGATGGATATTGAGCAGGTAGTCGATGGCTTTGATGACGCCGTCGGCGTCGCTGCCCTCAATCGGCACTGCGCGTCCGCGCGACGCTCCGACGCCGATGAAAATAGCTTCGTAGCCCTGCTCTTTCAGTTCCTGGACTCCGAAGCCGGGTCGAAGCGGGGTTGAGTAGCGAAATTCGACACCGAGCGCCTCGATCTCGCCGACCTGGCAGTCGATCACGTCGCGAGGGAGGCGGTAGGCGGGAATTCCGTATCGAAGCATCCCACCCGCATGCGGCATCGCCTCGAAAACGGTCACGCTGTAGCCCATCGTGGCCAGATCGTGCGCGCACGCCAGCCCGGCCGGCCCCGCGCCGACGACCGCGACCTTGCGTCCGGAAGTGGCAGCATCGGGCCGCGCGCCGAGAATATCGAGATGGCCGGGAGTGACACTGCCGCCGCCGGATGGACCGGCGATCATGTCGTGGATTCCCCTGGCTGAGAGAGCTTCGGGGCCAAACTGCTCGGTGAGAAAGCGCTTGAGCGCGCGAATGGTCACGGGCTCATCGATCTTGCCGCGCCGGCACGCATCCTCGCACGGCGCGCCGCAAGCGCGGCCGCATATGGAAGCGATCGGATTGGGAGAACGCGCGACGCGATAAGCTTCGGCCAGGCGTCCTTCGGCGACCAGTTGAACGTAGCGGCCGGCGTCGGTCTTGACCGGGCAGGCGTCAAGGCATGGCACGTTCTTGCGAAACCACCACAAATCGCGCGGGATCGCGTCGATCGAATTTACATCGGGCATCGAGGCGGCGCTTACTTCTTGCAGAAGGTCCTGACGTAGGCGACGAGGTCGTGAATCTCGTCGTCGCCGAAACCGGTGCTCCACGCCTGCATGTCTTTGCTGAGATTAGCGGCGGCGCCGCCATTCTTGATCACGTTGAACAGGGTCTCGTCGGAAATCTTGCCCATGGCGGCGCAATCAGTGAAATTGCGGGGCTTGGTGGCAAGGGTCGCGGCGGCGGAACCGTCGCCCTGGCCGCCGGCGCCGTGACACTTGACACAAAACGTACCGTAGCTCTGCTTGGCGGCAGCCATGTCGGCGGCGCGCACAGGCGCAGACGCGCACGCGATTATGGCGCAGGCAGCAATGCTCGAAATGAGTCGATTCACGTTGCGGTTGTCCTCCGTTTCAATGTTCGCGGTGCCCAAGCCGATTCACTTGCTCTTCAAGTATTCCACTATCGCTCTGACGTCGCCGGCGGGCAAGTTGCCGAGCGTACGCATATGCATGATGATCAGGTCCCACTGAAAGGGCGCCATCTCGGAGCCGGGCCGCGCGTTATGACAGGTGTTGCAGTAAACCGGCCAGAGCTCGGCGCCCTCCCGGAACAGGCGCCGGTGCTCGGCCGGAGAAGGACTCTCCTGAGCCGAAGCGGGGATTTGCGCCAATCCGATCGCGAGAGAGGCAAGTGCGATGGCCGCGAATAGTTTTTTCATGGCTATGACTCCGCTCAGAATCCGATGGTGAATTGGCTTAGGAAAGCGTGATCGTTCGGAATCGAACCCGCCGGGGTCTCGGCGCCGGTTGATGAAACGAACAGTCCTCCCGCCTCGGGCAATTCGATGTCAAATTCGTTCTGCCAAACGATCGACGGCGCGATCCAATAGTCCAGCGCCAACGCCACTTCGCGAGAGTGCGGCGCGTAGGTGGCGGGCGACCCGTTGATGCCGAAATCGGGGACCAGTCCGACCTGGAAGCCGCCCTGGCCGACGCCGGTGGCGGCCCCGATGTCGTCGGTTGAAACGCCGCGCTGGTTAACCCCCGAATAACGCACCAGCGGCTCGAATCGATGGAGATAGCCGTTGAGCATGTCGGGAAGACCGGGGACGTTGACATGGGTCAGGAAGTACCCGGCTTGCACGTACCATCCCTGGCGATGGTCGGTGTTCTGACCGTTGGGCATCTGACGGTACGATTCCATCCATTCACCGCGGGCCTGCAAGTCGCCCACGAAGTAGTTGAAATCGATGCCCCATGAGTTGTACCAATTTCCATTATCCCACTTGCCGTTGTAGGTGGACGCTCCGAGCTCAAGCCGGCCCATTTCAGAATCAACCGGGAGCGGATAGACCCGAAAACGCGCTCCGATTGATTTGCCGTTGGTCTGGCTGTTCGCAACCGAGGTTGGACCCGAGAGCGCGGCGCCAAGGACAGTCGAGCTGAAATTGGGGCCGTTTCCGCCCCAGACCGTGTAGTCGAAATCCTGACCGAGTGCGCCGAATTGCAGGCCGCCCCGAAGCTGGACTCCAAGCTCGGCGGGCGGAACCACGGCCTCAACCCCGAACGGCAGCGGCGCGGTGACGAAGCGGTTCACCCACATCGGGCTCTGGGCCTCGTACCAGTCACCGAACGGTTGGTCGAAAAGGCCGGCCTCGACGGTCATATAGTCGTTAAGGAATATCTGAAAATTAGCGCTCGAGAGGTCAGCGCCGGTCCCGGTGCTTCCAAACGCGGTGCTGATCACGCCTTCGAAGAGGATCCAGTCAGTCGGGCGGTACAGAATCATCGGCTCCCAATCGAAAAAGAAGGAGTTCTGCGAGGCGGAATGAAGGCCGTCGATGGAGCTGCTCTGCTGATCGTAGATAAAGTTGCCGCCGGCGGCGCCGGTGACGGTGAACGAGTGGGTTCCGAGGTATTTGCTAAAGGCGTCGCCAAATTCCGACGCCGGGATCGGCGCCTCGACCTTGGTCTGCAAAGTCTTGACCTGGGCGGTGGTCTGCTGAAGCTCGAGGGTTGTCGCCTGGAGTTTCTGATCGGTGTTGCGCAACTGCTGGGTGGTGGCCTCGACCCTTGAATCCTTGGACTCAAGCTGCTGGACCTTTACCTCGAGGGAGCGAATTACTTCGCGGTCGCGCTTGCGCTCCTCGCGCAACTGACGCATCTCGCTCTTGATTTCCTTGAGCTCGGCGGTGCTGGTGTCGGTGTCGGCTGCGCGCGCGAAGCCGGCCATTGAAAACGCCGCGAGGCCAAGTGCGCAGAGAAATATTGAGAAAATTCGTCTAGCTGGCATAGTTCCCCCAATCCGCATCCTAGTATTCGGCGTACCCGCGAGAGAGCAACATTTGTGCCCACCGCGTTAACGGCTTATTGCAGGCATAAGATCAATTGCTCCGCGCTGAACTGACGGAGCATCGGCCGACATCTCGGGGAACTTCTGCCATAAACGATCGGATCGCTGCAAGTGGCGGCGCAATCCGATTGTGTTGCCAAGGGAGGCAAGCCGTGTGTTCAAAGGATACAAGCGGCGAAACTGGCCGCTCGAATTCCGCCTGATATCAGGCGGCGCATCGCGGCCGTCGATCGGTACGAAGAATGAATTGGAAATCCGGAGACGACGTGCAATTGTGAGAACGAGGACGATGAATATGCCTACCGCCAAGAAGCCGTCATCGAACCGGGCCGAAAAGTTCTCCGCCACGGGCAAGATCAGAAAACTGACGGAAGAACTGAGCCGAGAAGAATACCGGCTGGAGATGCCGCTGCTCGACGCGGCGGTGGCCGGGGCGGTTCTCGGCTTCAAGCCGTCGGATCGGGAGATGCGTGCGCAGGCGCAGCGATGCTGGGAAACTCTGAAGCCGCGCCTCAATCATCATCTGTTGAGCGAAGATGAAACCGTGCTGCCGTGGGCGGAAGTTGCGGGCGGCCTTGCTCCGGAAGTCCTGGAGCGAATCAAGCAGAGCCACCTCGAAATGCGCGGGCTTGCGAGCAAGCTCAACGGAGTGTCGTTCGAGAAAGATTCGGACAAAGACGTCGCGGTGGCCGGGAAGGCGCTGTGTGTGCTGACGGTGAAGCTGGACGACCTGATCGATAGCGAGGAAATGCGCCTGCTCCCGGCGCTCAGAAGGATGTTGTTCGCTTAAATTCGGAGCGGCCTAGCAGGGGGGGCGGCTTCCAAAGGTCTGCCTCGATGGACTTCGATTACACGCCAGAGCAGGAGCAGTTCCGCAGCCGGGTTCGCGCGTGGCTGGAGGCGACGGCGGCGGAACTTTTTGGCGATCTTGCCGATGCGCAGAGTGTAACTATCGAAAGCATGCTGTACAGCCGCGATGACCGGCTGTGGCAAAGGATGCTCACGTACCATCGGCGCTTGCACGAAGCCGGGTACCTCGCGCTGCACTGGCCGAAGCGGTGGGGCGGGGGCGAAGCCGGGGTGGTGGAGCAATCGATTTACCAGGACGAGGCTTTGCGGCTGGGGCTGCCGCTGTACGGCGCCAACAATTTCGCGATCGATCGGATTGGTCCGACGATTATGCTGCTCGGCAGCGAGGAGCAAAAGAAGCGGTACCTGGCTCCGATGCTGAGCGGCGAAGAAATCTGGTGCCAGGCATACTCGGAACCCAACGCGGGATCGGACCTGGCGGGACTCCAGATGCGGGCGGTGCTCGACGGCGACTGGTTTGTGCTCGACGGGCAGAAGGTATGGACCAGCAACGCGCATCGCGCGGACTGGCAGGTAATCCTGGTGCGAACCGATCCGGCGGCGCCCAAGCATCGAGGAATTTCGTACCTGCTGGTTGACTTGCGCAGTCCGGGAATCACCCTTAGGCCGCTCAAGCAGATTACCGGCGAGATGGGGTTCAACGAGGTGTTTTACGAGGGCGTGCGAGTGCCGAAGGAGAACCTGGTCGGCAAGCTGAACGAAGGGTGGCAAGTATCGATCGCGACGCTGATGTTTCAGCGGGCGTCGGGCGCAGTGAGGCATCCGGTGGAACGGACGCTTGGCGAATTGATCGCGCTGGCAAAGGCGGCGGCGATCGACGGGACGGCGGCGTCGAGCAGCGGGTACATCCGCCAGCAGCTCGCGCAATTTGCCGCGGAGGCGCAATGCATCCGGCTTGGGCGTTATCGCGCGATGAGCGCGCAGCTCAAGGGGCGAAGGCCCGGAGCGGAGAGTTCAATCGGAAAACTGTGCGCGACGGAACTCAGCCTGCGCATGGCAATGTTCGCGGACGAGATGCTGGGAGCTTACGCGAACCTCGAGCGCGGGTCGCGCGGGAGCGTCGAGGGGGGCAAATGGGCGAGCCGCATAATCGGCGCCAGGGAGTACACGATCGCGGGCGGCACCAGCGAAATCCAGCGCAACATCATCGGCGAGCGCGTGCTGGGCTTGCCCAAGGGGTGAGCGGGACGCCGGGGGCGCGCCATCCGACGGCGATCGCCGCGGCCAATATCGCGATCACCCAATCGGCGGGAGCAATCGGGCGGATCATCAGGAGCGCAGCCAGCGGCGGCGTCAGCATGAATACGGGGAGGCTCAGGGCTACAGCGAAGATCACGAGCCAGAATCGGCGCTGCTCCGGCGCGCGAACCCGCCACCATCGACGGGTCCCCGCATACTCCGCCCAGACGAGAAACAGGCTTCCCACCACGGCGACGACCATCGCGACGCTGCGGGCATAGTTCTCGCCGGCGCGGAGTCGAAGTGCGAAGAGCGCGAGCGCCATCGCGGTCAGCATGGCGCCGGATAGTGCCGCGCGGTAAGCGGCCGGGCGCTCGACAATCGGCGACGCCGGCGGACGCGGCGGCCGTCGCATGACATCGTCGACAGCGGGCTCGCCCTCGAATGCGAGCGCGGAGACCGGATGGACGATCATCTCGAGCCAGACCAGATTCACCGGCAATAGCAGGAGCGGAAGGCCAAAGATCGGGGCCAACAGGGTGAGCGATACCAGCATCACTTTGAAGCCGACCAGATAAAGGAATGCGCGCTGAATGTTGTCGAGCAGGATGCGGCCTTCGCGAATCGTTGCGACCATCGCGGAGAAATCGTCCTCGAGCAGCACGATGTCGGCAGCCGCGCGCGCGACCTCCGTTCCGCGCCGGCCCATGGCCACGCCGATGTCCGCGCGGCGCAGGGCAGGCGCGTCGTTTATCCCGTCGCCCGTCATCGCGACGACTTCGCCCGCGCGCCGCAGCGCCTCGACGATCGCGTATTTTTGCTCGGGGCGGATGCGCGCGAAGATGCTGCAGCGTTGGACCAGGCGGTCGAAGGCGGGCTGGTCCGCGCTGTCGAGTTGCGCGCCGGTGACGATGCCGTCGTCGCTGTGCGCGATTCCGGCGGCGTCGGCGATAGCATGCGCGGTGAGCGCGTGATCGCCGGTAATCAGCTTGAGTTCCACCCCGGCGCGCTGGCATTGCGCCACCGCGTCCGGAACCGCAGTTCTGCAGAGGATCGCGAAACCCGAGCAGGCCGAACAGACGAAACCCGCGCTCGTCCGACGCGCGCACCCCGGTAAATCCGCCCGGCTGCGCCTCGCGACCGGCGACGGCAAGCACGCGCATTCCGCGCCCCGCCATCTCGGCATTGGCGCTCTCGGCGCGAGCAAAATCCGCCTGCTCCAGATGGCAATGCTCGATTATCCCCTCGAGCGCGCCCTTGGCCACGATTCGCTGTGCGAACCCGGCGCCGTCGCCTTCGCGACTGCTCCAGACGTGCGACATGTGTTTGCCAACCGGGTCGAAGGCGTAGTCGTGCACCAGACGCCATCGCGAGTGAAGCGCATCGACGTTGATTCCGTGCTCGGTGCAATGGGCAAGAATCTTTCGCTCCATCGTGTCGGCGGCCTGGGGCTCGCATGCGAGCGCGGCCGCCTCGAGCAGCGCGTCCTCCGACATCTCCGGCCCCAGCGGCAGATGCTCCTCAAGCATGAACTCGCCAGCCGTCAGAGTGCCGGTCTTGTCGAGGCAGATGACGGTGGTTGAGCCGAGGGTCTCGACGCTGGCCAACCGGCGCACCAGGACTCCGTGCTGGCCAAGGCGGTATGCTCCGATGCTCAGGAACATCGTCAGCACCAGCAAGAACTCTTCGCCGACGGCAGACATCGCGAGGCTGACCGCATACAGGAAGGCGTTGCCCGCCGGCGCACCGCCGATCATGCGCGAGACAAACAGCAGCGCCGAGGCGATAATCGCCGCGCCGACCATCAGGCGCACCATCCGCGCCGTCTTGCGCTCAAGCGGTGTCGGTCGCGGGCCTACCTCGGCGACCAGTCGCGCGAGATTGCCATAGCGGGTGCGCTCACCGGTCGCGGTTATCTCGGCAAACCCGTGGCCTTCGAGCACGCGCGAACCCGCATACACGCGGCTGGCCTCAGGCGCGTCCGCCGCAGGCTGCGGGCATTTCGCATGGGCGCTTCGACACGGGCTCTGCTTCGCCAGTGAGCTGCGATTCGTCGAGCGCGAGATTGGAGCTCGAACTCACAACCGCATCGGCGTGAACGATGTCGCCCTCTTTCAGGAGCAGCAGATCACCGGGGACAAGGTCCGCCGTCGGAGTTTCGGTCTGGACACCACTGCGAACCACTCGCGCACGCGGCGCGACGACGCCCGCAAGCTTCTTGAGGGCGGTGCGCGATCGCGCCTCAAGGATTACATCGACGGCAAGGACAGGAACGATCGCCGCGAACAGGACGTAAGCGTCGGTCCGCTCGCCCAGCGCGTAGTAAACCGCGCCGGCCGCGGCCAGCATCACCGCCATCGGGTCGGCGACGGTCCTGACAAACGCCAGGATTGCAGCGCCGTGCGATGCGCGCACAAGGCGGTTCGGCCCGTACCGCTTCAGGCGCCGCGCAGCCTCTTCGTTACTAAGGCCGCTCAGCGGGTCAATTGCCACAGCTCGCAGTTTTATCGCCCCTTTCACCGTAACCTGATCGTCTTATCGAATTCTCTCAGCATTGCAATCGCCTGCCAAAGAATTTGGCTTCGGAACGGCAGGCAGGTGGCGCGGTCGGACACCCTTCTGCGCTGCGGCGAGGCTGGGATTTGGGCTGATTGCAGACGCCTGAGGGGCTGCTTCGGGCGCGGCGCCGTCGCCGCCGGTCAAGTCATGATTGGCCGAGGTGCCAAATCTCGCGAGAGTATTCGGCGACTGCCCGATCGCTCGAAAACGCACCGATCCGCGCCAGATTGAGTATAGCCTTGCGCGACCAGAGCTGCGGATTTCGATACTCGGCCGATACCTCCGACTGGATATCGACATACGGGCCAAAATCCGCCATCAGGAAATAGTCATCGTGGTTGACCAGCGCGTCGCGAACCCACCGGAACAGTCCCGACTCGCCGGGACAAAAGCGATCGGACGCCAACTCATCGAGCACCCGCTTGAGTCGCGGGTCAGAGTCGTAGTAGTCGCGCGGATGGTATCCACCGTTGGAGGCGAGTTCCTCGATCTGGGCGGAGGTGAGGCCAAAAATGAATATATTTTCCGCGCCGACAGCTTCGCGAATCTCGACATTGGCGCCATCGAGAGTCCCCACCGTCAGCGCACCATTCATCGCGAACTTCATGTTGCCGGTGCCGGATGCTTCGCGGCCGGCGGTGGAAATCTGTTCGGACAGGTCGGCTGCGGGAATGATTTTTTCCGCGAGCGAGACCCGATAATCCGGCAGGAAGGCGACCTTGATCAAGCCGCGTGTTTTCGGATCGTTGTTGATCACTTGCCCGAGGCTGTTGATCAACTTGATGATCATTTTCGCCGCCCAATAGCCGGGCGCCGCCTTGCCCGCGAGCAGGTAGGCGCGCGGCACCGGCGGTTCGACGCCGTCATCGACGAGTTGCAGGTACTGATGCACGATTCCCAGCGCCATCAGGAGCTGGCGTTTGTATTCGTGGATACGTTTGGCCTGAATGTCGAACATCGCGGCGGGATCGATGTCCACTTCGGCGAGCCGATTGACAATTCTGGCCAAGCGCTCCTTGTTGGCGCGCTTGATTGCGCCGAAGCGGCGCTGAAACTCGAGGTCGGCGGCGAATTTCTCGACCGCGCTCAACTGCGCGAGGTCGGTCGCCCATCCCTCACCGATGGTCGCGTCGAGCAAGCCGGCAAGACCCGGATTTGCCATCGACAGCCATCGCCGCTGCGCGACGCCGTTGGTCTTGTTGCTGAACCGCTCGGGCCAGAGTTGATAAAAATCGGGGGCCAGGCGCGTCTTGACCAGTTCGGTGTGCAACTTTGACACGCCGTTGACCGAATGGCTGCCGACGATCGCCAGGTGCGCCATGCGGACCTGGACTTCGTAGCCCTCCTGGACGATCGATACGCGCCTGAGGCGTTCGGGATCGTCGGGCCAGACGGCGGCCGCATCCGCCATAAAGCGCCGATTGATCTCGTAAATGATCTGGAGGTGGCGCGGCACGACTCGTTCGAGCAGGCTCACCGGCCACCGCTCCAGCGCTTCGGGCAGAAGCGTGTGATTAGTGTATGCGACCGTGGCGCGGGTAAGCTCCCAAGCCGCCGCCCACTCGAGATCGTACTCGTCGATGAAAACGCGCATCAACTCCGCAATAGTCAATGCGGGATGAGTATCATTCAGTTGAATAGCCACTTGCGATGAGAAAGCACTGAAGTCTTCACCACGAGTGACGAATTCCCGCACTATGTCGTGCACCGCGCAGGCGACGAAGAAATATTCCTGGAGCAGTCTCAGCTCGCGGCCCGCAGCCACCGCATCGGACGGGTACAGCACTTTCGAGATGGTCTCGGAAAGCATCTTCTGCTCGACGGCCTTCATATAGTCGCCGGCGTTGAAGATCTGCATATCGAACTCATCTGACGCGCCGGCTGAATACAGGCGAACAAAGTTCACCGTGCGCCCGCCGAATCCCGCGATGGGCAGATCGGAGGGCACGCCGACCAACTCGCGCCGATCGACCCAGGCGGGATTGTATTCGCCGTTGCGATCGATGCGGTGCTCGATTCGCCCGTAAACCGGAATCCGGCATGACTGCTCGGGGCGCGCCACCAGCCACGGCGAGGTTTCGCGCTGCCATGCGTCGGGCCGCTCGACCTGGTAACCGCCGCGAATCTCCTGGCGGAACAGCCCGTACTCGTAGTTGATGCCGTAGGCGTAGCCGGGCAGATCGAGCATCGCCAGCGAATCGAGGAAACACGCAGCCAGGCGGCCCAGGCCGCCGTTGCCCAGCGCCGCGTCGGGCTCCTCGTCGAACAGGAGCTGGAGGTCGATCCCGTTCTCGGCGAGAAAATCGCGGCAGGTGTCGATGATGCCGAGGTTGAAGAGATTGTTTTCCAGCGAGCGGCCAATCAGAAATTCGAGCGACAGATAATAGAGCTTCTTGGAATTGCTGCGGTCGAAACGCATGCGGGTGGCGAGCATTTTTTCGACCAGCATGTCGCGAACCACCAGCGCCGTCGCGCGATACCAATCATGCTTCGACAACTCAATCCGCCGCTTGGCCAGCGAGAAACGGATGTGATGATCGATCAGCTTGTTGAACAGTTTGCGGTTGAATTCGTAAGGTGGAGGAACAGCCATTCTTGCGTCGGTCTTCGAGGAATCTCGGAGCAGCCTCCTGGATGATCAATCAGGTTTGCACAGTTGTCGCCAATCGGATCATGGAACCGATAGCGGCGGCCTATCTACATAATGCCGGTTCGTGGCGCCGTTCTCCAGCAGGTCATCGGCGGCGAAACGAGCCGGGGCCCGGCGAACTGGGGCTACCCGGTCACGCGATCGAGGAAAGCGCGCACCGCGGCGTTGAATGCGGCGGGCTGATCGATATTGGCGGCGTGACCCGCTTGCGGGAGGATCACTTTTCCCGCGCCGGGAATTTTGGCCGCCATGTAATCGGCCGACGCGCCGGAACTGCTGGTCGTTTTCGCCGACCAGCACCAGCGTCGGCACCGCGATCGCCGGGAGCGATTCGATCACGCGGCTGTCCTTCTGCGCCAGCATCCCGCGCGCGGCATGCGCAAGCCCTTGCGCGCTGCGATGGCGGGCAACGCTCACCTCGGCGCTGACGCGGCCGGCAGCGAGTCCCTGTTTTTCGTAGGCCACGGCGGTGCTTTCCGCGACCCGGTTCCATCCCTCGCGCCCTTCGTCTTTCTTGTAGCCGGGGCCGGTGTCGAACAGCATCAGCGCAATCGTGCGCGCTGGATGCGCCAGATGAAACGCCAGCGACATGAAGCCGCCGAGCGACAAGCCGGCGATGACGGCGCGACCGGCGCCGCAAGCGTCGAGCACCGCGGCCATGTCGGCGATGGTGGCTTCGTGCGAATAGAGCGCCGGATCGGCGGGCGAGTCGGAGCGGTCGTGGCCGCGCATGTCCCAGGCGATAAGGTGGTAGCGGTCCGACAGCGCATCCATCTGACCTTGCCACATGCGCGCGCTGGCGCCGTAGCCGTGCGAGAGCAAAACGGCGGGCCCGGCGCCACGCTGTTCGTAGTAGATGCGCACGCCATCGCGATCGAGATAAGGCATAGTCAGTTCATCCTCGTTGGTGCGGCGAACGCGGGAGTATCGCGGCGGATGCCCCCGGTTATTTACCGATAAAAGATCGCGAGACGAATCCTCAGTGCATGCCGCCGCCACTTTGCATCGTAGCGAGCGCTTCGGCCATCTCGCCGAGGCCCTTTTTTACCGACGGGCGGGACTGGACGTGGGTCCACCATGCCGCGAGTTTCGGATGCCCGTCGAGCGGCAGGACCCCGAACAGCGGCATCAGGTTGGTCACGAAGAACATCGTCGGCACGAGCGCGCAATCGGCAAGGGTGAAGTCGGCGCCGCAGGCGAAGCCGCGATCGGCGAGCATCTTTTCGAGCTGGTCGAGGCGGCCTTTGAACTCGGCCACCTTCTCGCCGATGATTTTTTCGTCGCGAGTTTTCGGATCCATCTGGGAGAACAGCGCACGCAGGGGAGGCTCCAAGTAGAGGTCGTGGAATCGGGTCAGGATTCGCACTTTGGCGCGGCCCTCGGGGCTCTTGGGAAGCAGCGGCGGAGCCGGGAACTTGTCCTCGAGGTACTCGTTGATAACTTCGGACTCGGGGATGAGCAGGCCGTCAACGTCGAGCGCCGGGGTTTTGCCGAGCGGATTGACCTTGGCGTATTCGGCGGAGTGGAGATCGCCGCCCGGAATCGGCGCAATCTCGATTTTGAGTCCTTTTTCGTAGATGACGAGCCGGGACTTGGTGGCAAAGTTGGAGAGATACATGTTGTAGAGCTTCATCGTAGTAGATTCCTCACCGGCCTAAATCTCAAACTCGCTTATCGCAGACGACTGCGCGCCGCGCAAGCTGCGGCGAGAATCAGCAGATCGGGACACTTCCGGTTGAGGAAATGTTAACTTGGGGTGTTATCCGGGGTTGACTCACGCCGTCCGCGCTGTAGCCTTTAGCTAAAAGGGGGGAACCATGAAGGCATCAAAGGGGAAGGTGAGTGGTGCTGGTAGGTCTCGAATCGCTCAGGTGCACGCGGGAACCGGACGTGCGGCGGCCGCGATCCTGGCCGCGTTTATCGCTATCACCGCGCTTGGTATAACATCGTGCAATTCGGGTTCCACAGCCGAGGCGCAGCCGGCGCCGTCGCCAGCGCCCGCGACGGTGGTCGACGACACCCGCGTCTCCGATCCCAATACCGGTTACGCGCTTAACAACGATTTCACGCGAGTGATCTTCACCAGCAATCCCGCCCCGGTGGTCAGCATCGGAAAGACGGCCCTCTACAACGATAAGCTAATTCAGGCGCGCGCATTCATGACCGCTACCATACTGTACGAGCCGCCAATCCCGGCAATAGACGACGCGCATTTCGTGGGCGGCGATGATTCCAGCCCGAGTACCAACGACCTGGTGGCAATGCGCTGCAAACCGGACCCCAGCCTGGCGCAGCCGAGAGTGGCCAGCTGGCCGAATGTATTCGTGGTCGCAACTTCGGATCTGGCGAACTTGATGGGATACAACCCCACCGATAACTGTCCCGCAGATCCCGCCGATCCGGTTGACCAACAGGTGTACTGTGCTTCGCAGAGTTTTTCCGACCTGAAAACCACAATCGTCCCACTGACGTTGCAAAACGCCGTCGGTACCGGCGCGACCATCTTTCAATTTACAGGCGCACCCTTCGCGGCCACAGGCAGCACCACGGGGGCCAACGTTCTCTATGATTTGTACGGGATCGGTTCAGCCTTTTCCGGCCTGGGCTACTCGGTCGAAAACAGTTACCTCGCAGGCGAGAACGTTCCGCTCACCTCCGCCCAGGCGCTCGAGCAGTCGGTGGTCACCGAATACCTGGTGATGAACATCCCGCTGACAGATGCCAACTGCCGATGCGTCCGAGTGACGCCCTACGATAGCCGGGATACGAGCCTGCTGAATTGGAATCGCGTATGGTCCGCGGGCAAGCTCGATCCGAGTGACGGCCATTGCGTTGTGCGCGCAAGCCTGCCCTGAATCAGCTGCATGCTCGACGGGCGGTGAGGCGCGATCAGCGGCCGCCTTCTTCCTGCTTGATTACGAAGATCAGCGACTCGGCGAAATCGTCGGGATGCTCGAGTTGGGGGTAGGCGCCGGAAGTCTTGAAGACGACGGTGGCCGAACCGGGCATCGCGGCGTGGATCGCCTCGCCGTCGGCGGCCGAGAAGAAGGGATCCTTCGCGCCCCAGATTATGATCGTGAGGGTGTTGAAGACCTGGCCTAGTTTGGAGCGGATATGCGCCTCGTCGCGGGGCACGGAATCGATCATGTCAGTCTCGGCCTGAAGGTCGCCGCTGAGTTCAGCCATCATGCGCTGGTAAATGAAGTCGGGCATCGGGGGCAAATCGAAGAAGCTCGCCTCGACCTGCGCGCGAATCGCCTCGACGGTCGCCGGTAGCATCCCCTTGCGAAGTTTTTCAGCGCTGCGCGCACCCACCAGGCCGCCCGACACCAGGACCATCCGTTCGACTTTGTCGGGATGCTCGACGGCGTAGTAGAGCGCGACGTCGGCGCCGAGATCGTTGCCGACCAGGTTGACGTGATCGAGCTTCATCTCGTCGATCATCTGCGCGACCGCCTCGGCCTGGTACGCGATCGAATATCGGACCTGCTTGTGATCGGAAGAGGCGAAGCCGGGCAGGTTGGGCGCGATCACTTTGTAGTGCGCGTCGGCAACCGGCGGCATAATCCCGCGCCACACGAGCGCGGCGTTCGGACCGAGTCCGTGAATCATCACGACCGGCTCCATTTCCGAATAGCCGCCGGTGACCAGGTAAGTGATGAGGCCGTCCTTGAGCGCAAGCTCGTTCTGCGTCACCCCGGACCATCCCAGGCGCGAGATCTGAATCCAGCGGATGACACCGATCGGCCGCAGGTACATCGCAGCCGCGAAGATTCCGAGAAAGACGGCGGCGAGTGGTCCCGCGATATTGATCCAGGTGTGGCGGCGCACTTGCGGAGCGAGATTCTCAGCGCGGATGTCGGCTTCGGTCGGCACGCGGGCTGGTTGCGGTTTGATTGGCTCAGCCACTACGTTGCGCCGTCGCGCGCTATTTCTCCGCCGGCGGCGCTATGGCGCCCGGCGCCGGCGCCGCGGCAGCCGGGGAGGCCGCAGCCGCCCGCGGCGCGGCCTTCCCGGCCGGTTTCGCCGCGTGCGAAACCCGGCGCCGGTGAATGGCCGCTTCGCGGTCTCGTGCCATTTGATCGAGGTGATCGGCAACGCGATTGATTTCCCGGGTCGCATCTTCGACGGCCCTGGCCGCGCGATCTGCGGCCTCGGTCGCTTTGTTTGCGGCGTCGAGCGCTTTGGCCGCGGACTGTTCGGCGCGCGTGGCGGCTTCATCCGCCTTGGCTGCCGCGGCTTCGGCCTGCTCGGCCCGCTGCCCGCCTTGCGACGCGCATCCGGCGACAGTGATCGCCAGCACCAGGACGGGCAACCCGGAAAAAAACCGGCGCATCGGCTACCCGCGTCAGCGCGGAGCGAACGCCTGGACCGCGCGAAGGTCGGGCAGCGGCGTGCCGTCGGAACGGATCGGCAGGATGCAGACGTGAGAGGCGCCCGCCTTGAGGTGCGCGTCGATGCGATCGCGAATCTTGTCCTCGGCGCCCCACGCGACGACGGCGTCGACGAGCCGATCGGAGCATCCGTTTTCGAATTCCTTATCAGCCCATCCGAGCGCTTTCAGGTTGTTGGTGTAGTTCGGCAGGCGCGGAACGTAGGTCTTCATGTAATCGCGCGCCGCTTTGCGGGCTTTGGCGGCGTCGGTCTCCAGGATGACGGCCTGCGCCGCGCATAGCATCGCCTCCGGTCCGATTTGAGCGCGTGCTTTTGCGGTGTGCTCGGGCGGAACGAAGTAGGTGTGCGTGCCGTTGGCCTCGGCCGCCGACAGCGCGAGCATCTTGGGATGCAGCGCGGCGAGCACCACGGGCACCGGCTCTTTGGGCGCCGGCGCAAGGTAGAGCGCGTTCTTCATCTTGGGCAAATACTCTTTCATGTAGCTGTAGGGCTTGTCGTAGATGTGGCCGCGCAGGTTGGTGACGAGCGGCTTGTGGCTGACGCCGATGCCGAGCAGGAAGCGGCCGCCGGAAAGTTCGGCGACGGTCTTCGACGCGGCCGCCATCGTGACCGCGTCGCGGGCCCAGATGTTGGCGATGCCGGTGGCGATGACGAGGCGATCGGTATGGCTGAGCAGGTACGCGGCGTGCGCGAACGGCTCACGGCCGACGGCCTCGGGAATCCAGAGCGCCTTGTAACCGAACTTCTCGACCTGCTTGGCGAACTCGGCCGTGTCCGCTGCGGCCATCGCGTCGAGGAAGAACCATATTCCAACTTTTCCAATATCCATGGCCCAAGTAAGTAGCGCGCCGGCGAAATTTGAACAAGCAGCGGCGACCCCTGCCGCCGAGTCAGGAAGAAAACGAGCCAGAGCCCGGAACCGGCGCGAGAAACTTCACATAAATGAGTTCCGGGTCGCCCTCGTCAAGATTCTCGATGCGGCCGCTGTTGACGAAGCCCAATCGATCGCACAGCCGCTGCATCGGGAGGTTCGACTGATTGGTCGAAGTGAATATTTTGCCGGTCTGGCAATCGAGCTCGGCCGCGCGCATCAGCGCGATCGCGAGTCCGCGGCGCCGGAAATCGGGATGCACGATCAGCAGGCGCACGAAAAATTGCTCGAAGAAGCTTTCATCCGCGATGACGAAGCCGCGCACGATTCCATCGACGCGCGCCACTGCGACGCAGCCGTGGGCGAATGCGTCGGCGATAAGTCTGCGCCGGGGGGCGCCTGCATGGACAGTTTCGTCCAGCTCGCAAATATGTACAAAATCCTGGCTGGTAGCGCGCTCGATTATCGTCATAAATCCCGCCAGAGGTGCGATATCCGTGAACGATGAAACTTCAGCCGATCCGTTGATAGTTCGCCACGAAGCGCCGATTGGATGGATGGTGCTGAACCGGCCGCAAGTTCGCAACGCGCTCAATCTTAGGACCTGGCAGCGGATTGCGGAAGCTGTCGCGGAACTGGCGAGCGACGACACGGTTCGCGTGATCGTCATGCGCGGCGCGACGCCACAGGCGTTTATCGCCGGCGCGGACATCTCGGAGTTCCCGGCGATGCGGGCCGACGCGGCGCAGGCGCGTGCCTATCGCGACGCGCCCACCCGTGCAGTCGCGGCGATTGTCGAATGCCGCAAGCCTGTCGTCGCGATGATTTCCGGAGTTTGCATCGGGGGCGGGATGCAGGTCGCGCTCGCATGCGACGTCCGGATAGCGGCGCGCGGGACGCGCTTCGGGATTCCAGCCGCGCAGCTTGGACTGGCCTATCCGCTGGAAGGCGTCATCCCGCTCGTGGATACGGTGGGCCCCGCCAACGCGCGCGATATCCTCCTGTCGGCGCGGCTGTTCGACGCGGAAGAGGCTATGCATATGGGGCTGGTCAACCGCGTGGTCGATCCCGAAAAGCTCGAGGAAAACGTGCGCGACTACGTGCTCAAGATGGCGGGCAACGCGCCGCTGACGATCGCTTGCGCCAAGCTTGCGATTCGCGAGAGCCTGAAGGACCGCGAGGAGCGCGACGTGCCGGCGGTCTCGACGATAGTCGCGCGATGCTTCGACAGCGAGGACTATCGCGAGGGCGTCAGCGCATTTCTGGAAAAGCGCCGGCCGAATTTCAAGGGCCGCTGAGCGGCTGGATTGATTGGATCGAATCGGAAAGCAGGAGGCGAACTGACGATGAGGGAAGCAGCCGTGAGCAGGGCATCGCAGGATTTTTACTTCAATCCGTGGGACGCGAACTTCCGCGCCAATCCGTACCCGCATTACAAGCCGTTGCTCGCCGGTCCGCCGCGTATTCTCGACTTGTTCGGGCCGACCGCGATGGTCGCCCGCTACGCCGACGTGACCGCGGTACTGCACGACCATGCCCACTTCTCGAGCGAGCAGCCGCGCAGCCGCTTCGAACTTCCGAACGAGGGACCGTTTGCCGGCGCACGCACGATGCTGTTTTCCGATCCGCCGGCGCATACCCGGCTGCGCCGCCTGGTGTCGCGTGATTTCACGCCGCGGCGAATCCGCGACCTCGAACCGCAAATCCGCGAGATCACGAAAAATCTCATCGACCGCGCGGAGCGCGAGGGTGAGCTTGACGCGATGAGCGGGTTTGCCAACGCGCTGCCGGTGATGGTGATCGCGGAGATGCTGGGCGTGCCGCGGGACCACTATGAACAGTTCAAGGAATGGTCCGACGCGGTGGTGGCGGGCGATAATACTCTGCCAGGAACTCCGCTGCCGCCGCAATTTCATGCCGCGACCAGGGCGCTGCGCAGCTATTTCGCCGCGGAGATCGAGCACCGCCGCAAGCATCCCGGCGCCGACCTGGTAAGCGCGCTGGTCGCCGCGCACGACGACGCCGAAGCGATGGACGCGGACGAATTGCTGGCGTTCGTGCTGCTCCTGCTGCTGGCGGGCAACGAGACCACGACCAATTTGATCGGCAACGGGCTGTTCGCGCTCGGGCGCAATCCCGCGCAGATGAATCTGCTCAGGCAGAGCCCGGAGCTGATGCCCAGGGCGATCGAGGAGATGCTGCGCTACGACGGACCGGTGCAATCCACCGTCCGCTTCACGACGCAGGACGTAAACCTCGGCGGGACCGAGCTGCCGGCCAACCTCGGATGCTTCATAATCCTCGCCGCGGCAAACCGCGATCCGGCCGAGTTCGACGATCCCGATCGTTTCGACATCACGCGTGAGCCTCGCCGCAACGTCGCCTTCGGCGAGGGCATCCACACCTGCATCGGCGCGCCACTGGCGCGGTTGGAAGGCGCGATCGCGATTGGCGCGATGCTGGAGCGCTTCCCGCGGCTGCGGCTGAAAGATCCCGCCTTCAAACCGGCTTACAAGGGGTCGTACTTTTTGCGCGGGCTTGAGTCATTGCCGCTGGCGATCGATTGAATCCTGATGACCGATCCCGCCGCCAACCTTGATTTGAAGCCCGAAAACGACGCTGCGGCTGAGGACGCGGAGCGCACGAGCTTCAACCTCGGGCTGCTGGGCAGCACGCCGCCCTTCACCAAACGGCAGCGCCGGGTATTCTGGATCGCCTCAACCGCCGGATTTTTCGATCAATACGATCGCGCGCTGCTGAGCCTCGCGCTCAAGCAAATTCAGGCGGGGCTCAAGATCGCGGAGTCGCACCTGGGCGCGCTGCTTTCGGTGATCCGGCTCGGCTACCTGCTGGCGCTGCTGATGACTCCCTTTGCCGACGTGTTCGGGCGCCGCCGCCTGCTGCTCTACACTGTCTTCGGCTACACGATTTTCACCGGGCTTATCGCGATCGCGCCGGGTGAGCGGAGCTTCGCCGCGTTTGAAATAATTGCGCGCGCGTTCGCGGGCGCCGAAGCCGCAATCGCGATGGTGATAGTGGCGGAGGAAGTTGACGCGGCGCATCGCGGATGGGCGATTGGCCTGCTCGGCGCGGTGTCGTCGCTGGGCTACGGCCTGGCCGCGATCGTGTTCGCGTTTATCAACATGATTCCTTACGGATGGCGCGGGCTGTACGTGATCGCGCTGGTGCCGCTGGCGCTGGTCATTCCGCTGCGCCGCCTGCTGCCCGAAAGCGCGCGCTTCGAAAAGGAGAACCTCGAAGGGCTGCGGCCGGTGAAGATCTGGCAGCCGCTGGTGCAGTTGTACAGCGCGTACCCGGGACGGCTGGCCATGATGCTGTCGGTCGCGTTTCTGAGCTCGATGGGCGGCAACGTGTCAGGCTTTCTGTTTCCGAAGTTTCTGCAGGAGACCCATCATTGGTCGCCGGGCAACGTCTCGTCGTTGTTTCTGTTCGGCGGCGCCTTCGGAATATTGGGCTCGATCGTCGCGGGCCGGATGAGCGATCGCTATGGGCGGCGCGTGATCGGCGCGTCGTTCATGTTCGTGTCGCCGCTGTTGACTATCTGGATGTACACGGCGCCGGGTTGGTCGATGGTTCCAGCATGGATATTGGAAATATTTTTCGACATCGCGTCGGGCAACGTGCTGGCCGCGTACAGCGCGGAGTTGTTTCCTACCTCTTATCGTTCGACCGCCGGAAGCGCGCTGGTGGTCGCGGGCACGACCGGCGGCGCACTCGGGTTGTTCCTGGAGGGCATGCTGTTCAAGCTCACCGGCTCGCACGCGCGCGCGATCTGCTACGTGACGGTCTTCTGGATAATCGCGCCGGCGATCATGTGGTTCTTTCCCGAGACCTCGGGACGAGAGCTAGAGGATATCTCGCCGGAAACGAATGTCGATTGATTCCCCGCGGCTCATCCACGCGCTAGATTTGCGCCCAGCCATGGAAGCATCGCTGCATCGCCGCTTGCGCCTCCGATTCGGCCCGATTGCGCCCATGATCATCCTGCTCGCATTGCTCGGATGCGCGCGCGGTCCATGCGTCACCATCGCCGGCGCTGACGGCAAGCCCCGCGCCACGGTTGCGGTCGAAGTGGCAAACACGGGCGCCGAGCGGGAGCTCGGCCTGATGTTTCGCAAGCATCTCGACGACAATGCGGGGATGATCTTTGTTTTCCCGGATGCGGCGCGCCGGACTTTCTGGATGCACAATACGCTGATCTCGCTCGACATGATTTTCGCGGACGCGGCGGGCCGGGTGACCGGAATCGTCGCGAACGCGGAGCCGTTTTCCGACAAGCCGGTCGGCGTCGAAGCCGACTCGGAGTATGTGCTCGAAGTGAATGGCGGTTTCTGCGCGAAAAACGCAATCAAGCCCGGCGACCGATTGGACTTCTCCGGGTTTTCAGCCCACGCCTCGCAATAGTCGGGCGCTTTAACCGGCCGCCAACATGCGGTATCTATCTTGCCGGTCGCACGTGACGGGCGCCTTCTTGTTTGGCGTCTATCCAGCTCGATTGCGGTTGTGAAAAATGGGCCTTAAAGAAAATCTCGAACAACTCAAACGACTCACGCGCGAGGCGGAAGCGGCCGGCGGCAAGGACCGGCTCGAGAAGCAACGCGCAGGCGGCCGCATGACCGCGCGCGAGCGGGTCGAGTTTCTCCTCGACCGTGACTCGTTCGTCGAACTCGACAAGTTCAAGACCCATCGAATCACCGACTTCGACATGGCGGAGAAGAAAATCCCCGGCGATGGCGTCGTGACGGGCTACGGCACGATCGACGGGCGGCGGGTGTGCATCTTCAGCCACGATTTCACCGTCTTCGGCGGCAGCCTGTCGGGCGCATTCGCGGAAAAGGTCTGCAAGGTGATGGACCTCGCGATGAAGACCGGATGCCCCGTGATCGGGCTCAACGACGGCAGCGGCGCGCGAATCCAGGAGGGCGTCGTGTCGCTGGCGGGCTACGCCGATATTTTTCTGCGCAACGTAATGTCGTCGGGAGTGATCCCGCAAATTTCCGCGATCATGGGACCATGCGCCGGCGGCGCGGTGTATTCGCCGGTGATGACGGACTTCATCGTGATGGTGCGCGATACTTCGTACATGTTCATCACCGGACCCGATGTGATCCGGGCGACCACGCACGAAGAGGTCACGATGCAGGAACTCGGCGGCGCAGACACGCATAGCCAGAAGTCGGGCGTGTGCCATCTCGAGGCCGACGACGACGCGGGCGCGCTCGCGATGATCCGCGAACTGCTTTCGTACATGCCGTCGAACAATGTCGACGACCCTCCATTCGTCGCCAGCACCGACGACCCCGCCCGCTGCGACGGCGCGATCGATTCGATCGTCCCCGAAAATCCCAACAAAGCTTACGACATGGGCGAGATCATCCGGCGCGTGGTCGATGACGGCCACTTCCTGGAAGTGCAGAAGGACTACGCGCACAACATGCTGATCGGATTCGCACGGCTCGGCGGCTATTCGGTCGGCGTGGTCGCGAATCAGCCGGCCTTTCTGGCGGGATGCCTCGATATCGACTCGTCGGTGAAAGCGGCGCGATTCGTGCGCTTCTGCGACGCGTTCAATATTCCAATCGTCACCTTCGTGGACGTGCCGGGCTTTCTGCCGGGTACCTCGCAGGAGTTCGCCGGAATCATCCGGCATGGCGCCAAACTGCTCTACGCGTTCTGCGAGGCCACCGTGCCCAAGGTGACGGTGATAACCCGCAAGGCTTACGGCGGTGCGTACGACGTCATGTCGTCGAAGCATATTCGCGGCGATTTCAACTTTGCGTATCCGAGCGCCGAGATCGCGGTGATGGGACCCGAGCAGGCCATCAACATTGTTTTCCGCAATGAGCTCGCCAAGGCCACAGATGCGGTCGCTGAGCGCGCGCGGCTGGCCGAGGACTACCGCAAAACTTTTGCCAATCCGTTCAAGGCGGCTGAGCTTGGCTATATCGATGAAGTGATCATGCCGCGCGACACGCGTCCCAAGCTAATCGCCGCTCTCAAGGCGCTCGCCAACAAGCGCGACAAGAATCCGCCGCGCAAGCACGGCAATATTCCACTTTGACCAAAACTGTCCCGAGCAGCACTGGCCCCGCGCGACAACGGAGCGCGGTCTTAACACTGGGTGCAGGGGTTACCGCTGCCGCGCGGTTAGCCCGCGTGGGCTGGATTCAGTATACAATTTGGAGGGCGGGAGCCCGGTCTGAAAGATGTTCAAGCGGATTCTAATCGCCAACCGCGGAGAGATCGCGGTGCGGATCATCCGCGCATGCCGCGAGTTGGGAATCGAATCGGTGGCCGTTTACTCGGACGCCGATCGCGCCGCGCTGCACGTGCGCGAAGCCGATCATGCGTGCGCGGTCGGTCCGGCGCCGGCGGCCGAGAGCTATCTTAACACCGCGAAAATTCTTGAAGCGGCCAAACGCACCAAGGCCGACGCGATTCATCCGGGTTACGGCTTTTTCTCCGAACGCGCCGCGTTTGCGCGCGCGGTGCAGAGCGCCGGGCTTGACCTGGATCGGGCCGCCGGCGGACGCGATGGAGCGGATGGGCGACAAGGTCGAAGCGCGCAAATTGATGTCGGCGGCGGGAGTGCCGGTCGTGCCGGGCTCGCCGGGGACGCTGGAGACCGAAGCGGAAGTGGCCGCGATCGCGAAAAAGATCGGCTTTCCGATCATGGTGAAGGCGGCCGCGGGCGGCGGCGGCAAGGGGCTGCGCTTCGTCGAGAACGACAAAGAGCTGGCGTCAGTGGTGCGCACGGTCGCGAGCGAGGCCCGGTCGTCATTCGGCGACGGGCGCTTTTACGTCGAGAAATTTCTCAAGCAGCCGCGCCATATCGAAGTGCAGGTGCTCGCCGACGCGCACGGCAACATCGTCCATTGCTTCGAGCGCGAATGCTCGATTCAGCGCCGCCATCAGAAGGTCGTCGAGGAATCGCCGTCGCCATTCGTCACGCCGAAGATGCGGGCGGAGATGGGCGAGGTCGCGGTGCGCGCGGCCAAGGCGGTGAACTACGTCAGCGCCGGAACGATCGAGTTCCTGGTCGACGCGGAGCGCAACTTTTATTTCCTCGAGATGAACACCCGCATCCAGGTCGAGCATCCGGTGACCGAGCTGGTGACGGGGGTGGACCTGGTGCGCGCGCAAATCGAAATCGCCGCGGGGGCGAAGCTGCCGTTCAAGCAGGAAGAGCTCGCGCCAGCGCGGATGGGCGATCGAGTGCCGAATCTACGCGGAAGATCCGGCGGCCGGCTTCGTACCGGCGCCGGGAAAGATCGAGACGCTCAGATTTCCCGACGGTCCGGGCGTGCGCAACGACGCGGGGGTTTATGCGGGCGCCGAAGTGCCGGTCTTTTACGACCCGATGATCTCGAAGCTGGCGGTGTGGGGCGCGAGCCGCGGGAATGCGATCGACAGGATGCGGCGCGCGCTCGGCGAACTGGTAATATCGGGCGATCTGCGCACCAACGTCGAATTCCATCGCTGGCTTATGACCCATCCCGGGTTTTTGAAAGGCGAGTTCGACACCTATTTTATCGACCGCGAGTACCATCCGAATCAAAACGGCGCCGCGCCGCACGGTGCGGAACTGGCGGCGATTTTTCTCGCGGCGATCGCAGCGCATAAAGGCGGCTATTACAGCAACGGCGCCGGCGCGCGGCCGCCGGCCGGGCCGCAGCCGTCCGCGTGGCGGACGGTCGGCCGGTTCGACACGATGCGGAGATAGCCGGGACTGTCTTCGATGCGATACCTCGCCACTATCGACGGCAAGGAACACGAAATCGAGATTGAGGAACTCGCCGCGGACTCGTTCGCGATTCGTTTCGGCGAGAATCGATTCGAAGCCGATTTGCGCAAGCTCGGGCCGGCGTCCTTTTCCGTGATCGTCAACGATCGCTCGTTCGATTTTGACGTGGCGCGCGACGGCGAGGAAACCGTGGTCGTATCGCGCATCCGCTCGACCCGGCTCACAATCACCGACCCGGCGCGGCGCACGGCGCGCGCGGGGGCCAAGCGGCGCGAGGTCAGCGGGCGGGTGGAAATAAAATCCGCGATGCCGGGCCGGATCATCAATGTGCTGGTCGCGCCGGGCGACGAAGTCAAAGCGGAACAGGGAATCGTCGTGGTCGAAGCGATGAAGATGGAAAACGAAGTAAAGGCGCCCAAGGCGGGCAAAGTCGTGGAAGTGAAGGTGGCCGCGGGCCAGGCGGTCGAGAAGGGCCAACTGATGATTGTCATCGAGTAGGAGAAGGCCGCCGGATCCGAACGGTAGCAGGCTGTTGAAAAAGTAATTTTCAACGCCCGCCCCCTCACTCGGAAAAGATGCAGAAGGGCATCTCGGAATTCGGACCCTCACCCGACGCTCGCCGATTGGCGTCGGCCTCTCCCTGTCAGGGCGAGGCAAAGAAGGGGTACAGACCGGCGGGATGTTGAAGCAATTGAAGTCGAAGACGACAATTAACCTGAATTTTTCAACGTCCCGCCAGGGGCAGGTTTACGATGGCTGAAGACGATCGGAAAATCGCGGACGCTCGGAGCGCCTGGGAGAATCGCAAGCTCAATCCCGCGCTCAAGCGCGGCGGCGAGCGCAAGCCCAAGTTCGCCACCAGCTCGGGAATCGAAATCAAGCGGGCGTACGATCCCGAAGACCTGAACGACTTCGATTTTGTCAGCGAGCTGGGTTTTCCGGGCGAGTATCCGTTTACCCGCGGGGTGCAGCCGACGATGTATCGCGGGCGGCTGTGGACGATGCGCCAGTACGCGGGCTTCGGCAGCGCGGAGGAATCCAACCGCCGCTACCGCTACCTGTTCGAGCAGGGCCAGACGGGGCTGTCGGTCGCGTTCGACCTGCCCACGCAGATGGGCCGCGACTCGGACCATCCGCTGGCCGAGGGCGAGGTCGGACGGGTCGGCGTGCCGATCTGCTCGATCGCCGACATCGAGACGATGCTCGCCGGGCTGCCGCTGGACAAGATTTCGACCTCGATGACGATCAACGCGACCGCGTCGATCCTGCTGGCGATGTACCTGGTGGCGGCGGAGCGGCGGGGCGTGGGCTGGGACAAGGTCAACGGCACGATCCAGAACGACGTGCTGAAGGAATACGTCGCGCGCGGGACTTACATCTATCCGCCGCGCGGCTCGATGCGGATTATCACCGACATTTTCAGTTTTGCGTCGAAGGAAGTTCCGAACTGGAACACGATATCGATCTCGGGCTACCACATCCGCGAGGCGGGCTCGACCGCGGCGCAGGAACTGGCGTTCACGATCGCCGACGGGATCGCATACGTGGACGCGGCGCTGAAAGCGGGGCTGGGAATCGACGCGTTCGCCAGCCGGCTGTCGTTCTTCTTCAACGTGCACAACAATTTCTTCGAGGAAGTCGCGAAGTTCCGGGCGGCGCGGCGGCTGTGGGCGAAAATAATGAAGGAGCGGTTCGGGGCGAAGGACGAACGCTCGATGATGATGCGGTTTCACGCGCAAACCGCGGGCTCGACCCTGACCGCGCAGCAGGTGGACAACAACGTCGTGCGGGTGACGATGCAGGCGCTGGCGGCGGTGCTCGGCGGAGCGCAATCGCTCCACACCAACTCCAAGGACGAGGCGCTGGCGCTGCCGACCGAATCCTCGGTGCTGCTGGCGCTGCGCACGCAGCAGCTGATCGCGCACGAGTCGGAGGTCGCGGACACGATCGATCCGCTCGGCGGCTCGTACTACGTCGAACGGCTGACGGCGGAGCTGGAAAAAAAGGCGGTCGAGTACCTGGCCAGGATCGACGACTTCGGCGGCGCGGTGGCCGCGATCGAGCGCGGCTACATGCAGCGCGAAATTCAGAACGCCGCATACATTTACCAGCGCGAGATTGAAACCAGGGACCGAATTATCGTAGGGGTCAATCAGTTCACCGGGGGCGGCGAACCGCCGGGGGAAATTCTGCGGGTCAAGCCGGAGCTGGAGAATAAGCAGAAGGCGGGGGTTGCGCGGGTGCGGGCGGAAAGAAACGCCGAGACGGCGAAGAAGGCGCTGGCGCGGGTCGAGGCGGCGGCAAGCGACGGGCAGAACCTGATGCCGCCGATAATCGACGCGGTGCGCGGATGGTGCACGCTTGGGGAAATATCGGACGCGATGCGCAGGGTGTTCGGCGAGTATCAACCGATCAATACGGTGTAGCATCGCGATCGGCGGACGGGTTTGGATCAAGCAGAGGGGAACGGGACATCGGCTGCGCGCGGCGGATTTCGGCGGCGGCGCGCGCCAACTAAAATTGTGACGACTAACCGCGGCGACCCGCGCGATCGATCGGAGAGAAAATAGATGGGGCCGATCCCGAAGGGGACATTTCTGACCAAGGGTGTGGGCCGGCATCGCGAGAAGCTGACTTCTTTCGAGCTGGCGCTGCGTTCGGCGGGAATCGCCGAGTTCAACCTGGTGCGGGTCAAGTCGATTTTCCCGGCCAACTGCAAACTGCTGAGCCAGCAGGAAGGCCTGAAGTACCTGACGCCGGGGCAGATCGTTTTTGCGGTGATGAGCGATAACGCGACCAACGAACCGCATCGGTTGATCGCGTCCTCGGTGGGCGTGGCGCTGCCGAGCAATCCGGCGCAGTACGGATACCTGTCGGAGCATCACAGCACGGGAGAGACGGATCAGAAGGCGGGCGACTACGCCGAGGACTTGGCGGCGATGATGCTGGCGACAATACTCGGCGTCGATTTCGATCCGAATCTGAGTTACGACGAGCGCAAGGGGCTGTGGCGGATGTCGGACAAAATCGTAACCACGCGCAACGTCACGCAGTCGGCGATAGGCGACCGCGACGGGCTGTGGTCGTCGGTGGTGGCAGCGGCGGTGTTCGTCGATATCCCCAACGGAAAGTAGTTCGCGGGCAAACCGCAAGGCGCGGCCGCCCGCGAACCGTCCCGGTAAAAGATCAAGCGGCTAGGGATGCATGTCGAGGATTCCCTTGAAGCCGCTGGGGGCGTGCGGGCCGAGGATTAACATCTCGAGCACCGCCATCCCCTTGCGCGAACCCATTTTCGCCTCGCATACGGCCTCGAT
Organism: Binataceae bacterium (SeqCode); assembly: GCA_963722605.1. GTDB lineage: Bacteria > Desulfobacterota > Binatia > Binatales > Binataceae > Binatus. Next base: position 60,009 of record CAVRNO010000004.1, read on the forward strand.
GTGCTGATTAAAGAAATCGCTCTGGTCGACGTCGGCGACTTTGAGCGAGTCGTAGGTCGAGACGTCGGGGCCGACGTACATCCCGTGGCCCCACTGGGGATGAAAGTAGCCGATGCCCTTCATGTAGAAGTTGTACAGGACGTTCAATTCGATGCGGCTCTCGCCGGCCTTGGGCGTGCGCATAATTATTTCGACGTTTTTGGCGTGGCGGGTTCCGGAAGCATAGTTGACTTTGAAGTTGAGGCCGGTGGTTGAGGAATCGAGCGGATCGCCGGGCTCGGCGCGGGTGACGACGCTGTGCTCGTGCCATCGCGAGCCGTCGGCTGCTTCATTGACGTCCCAGAGCGAGCAGAGATCCTCGAAATTGGCCGGCGACCACAACCAGAAGTACTGGGCCTGGTCGGTCGAGGGCACTCCCGCCGGATCCTGCGGACCGATCGAGCGCACGCCCCAGGAGCGATCGCGCGCGCCCCACACTCGCGCCGGTTTTGCTTCGTAGGTCTTGCCCTCGACCGTCAGGCTGCCGCTGTAACCGCCGTGCTGGGTGAAGCGGGTCATGTCCATCACGATCCGCGGACCGGCGCGGCGGGTGAAGCGCGGCTCCTCGATTGCGGTGGCGCGCGCCTCGAACATCAGGTCGGCCTTTACGGCTTCGTGATCGACGCGAACGCGCATCGATCGCATCGGGCGCACGACCTCGATCGAGATCGGGCCGACCCGCGTGTCCATCCGGTCGGCGCCGAGCACCCGCGACGCGCGCACGCTGTGCTGCACGCCGCCGACGGTCACGGCGAATGTGGCATCGATGATTCCGAGGTTGGGATAGATTCCCATCCCGACGGCGAAGTACGGCTCGCCCCCGGGAAAGCATCCGTTGAAGAAAAACCGATCGTAAAAATTGCGGTCGCTGGTGAAGACCTGCTGGACCGGCTCCGGCGTCTGATGAATCGGATATTCGTCGCCCTGGGTGATCATCGTTTTCTCCTGGTGTGAATTGAAATGCGTTGGTCGATCAGATCGAAAACAGTTTGCCGAGTTCGGCCGGCTCAAGCCGGAGGCAGAGGTAAAAGGGGCCGAACTTCGCGTACGACGCGCTGGCCTCGTCGAAGCGCATCTCGTAAACGAGTTTCTTGAACACGAGCGGATCGTCGGCGAAAAGATCGACGCCCCATTCCCAATCGTCGAATCCGATCGAGCCCGAGATGATCTGGGTCACTTCGCCGCCGAAGCGGCGCCCGACCAGGCCGTGGTCGTGCATGAGGCGGCGGCGATCTTCGATTGGCAGGCGATACCAGTTGTCGGCGCCTTCGCGCTTCTTGTCCATCGGATAGAAGCACAAGTAGGGTCGCGCGGGGATTTTGGGAAACAAGCGCGGCGAAATTTTCTCGCGCTGGCGGGCAATCTCGGAATCGATTTCAGACTTCCAATCCGGCGAGTGCGGTCCGACGCCCCGCTCGACCAGCCGGCGATAGAGCGCGACCGTCGCCTCGTAGAGGCTGATTTCGATCACCGACAGATACGAGGTGGCCGGTTCCAGGTAGTCGCTGAGTGCAAGGCCGGCGACGGCGAGCTCGGCGCGGCCGAGTTCCTCGAAGCTCGGGCGGAAGTGGACGATCATCAGGTCGCCCTTGTGGCCGAGCGCGGAGAAGAGCGCGGTTTCGCCGTCTTCGCGCCGGGCCATCTCGGCGAACAGCTTGGACGCCTGCTTGAGAGCAGCGCTGCGTTTCGCGGCGCCGAGCGCGCGCAATTCGCGCCGCCGCACGCGGAACATCTGATGGAGGATGCTGTAACCTTCGAGCGTCAGAGGCGCGGCGGGAAAATCGGCGGGAATCTTCGAGGTGTCCATCCCCCGATTTTGCTCTGTGCGGTCGATACTCATGGCGGCAATTCCAGACGCTACGCAGCCGGCTCGCTTGATGCAGGCGATGCCGAAGGGCCGACGCGATTCTTAGCACTGTCGGACGGGCAGGCGTCAACCATCTAGTACGGGCGAGCAGTCTTGCCGATAATCTCGCGCGCGACAATCGTCTTCATGATCTGCGCGGTGCCGTCGCCGATCTCGAGTCCGATCACGTCGCGCATCCGCTGCTGATGCGGCAGGTCGAGGCTGTAGCCGAGATGGCCGTGGAGCAGAAGGCACTGATGCAAAACGTCGGCGGCCAGCTCGGGCGCGAGCCACTTGGCGCCCGCCGCGAGCCATCCGTGCGGCTCTCCGCGATCCCTGAGCCATAGCGCCTCGTAGCAGAGCAGGCGCGCGGCGCGCAGCCGGACCGCCGCTTCTGCGAGCGGAAACGACACTCCCTCGAACCGTGCGAGCGGGGCGCCGAAGGCATTGCGCTCGGCCACGTAGGCGCAAGTCTCATCGACGCTTTGCCCGGCCGCGCCGATGCACATGAGGCCGATCAACGAGCGGCTGAAATCGAATCCCTGCATCACCTCGGCGAAGCCCGCGCCCTCGGCGCCGATGCGCGCGGCGGCGGGCACGCGGACGCCGTCAAAAAAGAGCTGGCCGCGTCCGATCGCGCGCGAGCCCAGATCGCGAAAGCGCGTGCGCGATACGCCGGGTGAGTTGAGATCGACGTAAAATGCGCTCACCCCTCGGGCGGACTGATCCGCCGTGCCGGTTCGGGCCAGGACCAGGGCAGCGCCGGCCGACGATGAGAACGAGATGGAGGTTTTCTCGCCGCTCAAGACGTAGTTGTCGCCGTCGCGGCGCGCCTGCATCATGACGTGCGCGGCGTCGGAGCCGCCGCCGGGCTCGGTCACAGCCAGCGCCGCGATAATTTCGCCTCGGCAAATCGGAGGAAGAAACGCGGCCTGCTGGCGCACGTCGCCGCTGCGGGAGACTATTGCGGCGACGAGCGCCGCCAGCAGCGGCACGTACGCAGCGTTGAAATCGCCGCGTGCGATTTCCTCGTGCGCGATTCCAAGCGACACATAATCGAGGCTGGAACCGCCGAACCGCGCATCGACCATCGGCGCCAGCACTCCCAGCTCGCCGAGTTTGCGCACCAGCGCCGGCGGCAGGTCTTTATCCGCGTCGCGCGACGCGTAGTTCGGAAGCAGTTCGCGCCGCGCGAAGTCCCGCAGCGTTTCCTGTAGCAGCTTCTGCTCGGCTGTGAGCGCAAACTCCATCGTTGCAAGCCTCAGTTGGACGGCGCGTTCTCTGCCGGCGCGGTGACGGATGGCGGCGGCGCGCCCGACGGGCCGACATACTCGGGAAGATTTTGCAGCCCGCCGGGGTGGACGTTGGGGGCCGGCTGTTCGCTCGATTCCCCGGCGTCGCCGGCGCCCATTTTATCCACGTAGTGTTGCACGATTTCCTTGTTCATTTCATCGGGCGACAAGCTCGGTTGCATTCCCTTGTTGTGTGCAAAGTCGGCGCGGCTGTTGGCGTCCATATGGAGCCAGATCTGGCTGGCCTGCGCGCTGTCGCCGTGATTGAGCGCGTCGAGAAATTTTTTCTGCTGCGTTTCCTGACTGGAATGGAACGGCCAGCATCCCGCCAGCGCAATTGCGCACGCAGCAATTGACAGTGCGAGCGCGCGTTCGATTCTTGTTGGTATCAGCGCTGTATCCCCGGATGTGCATGTTACAGTCACGGTGTAAGTGCAAGCAACGGAAAGGGAATCGCGCGAGCGCGAACCTTACGAACGATGGAACAACCCTGCTAGAATAGGGCAACCGGGCCTCGGCCGATCGTTCAAGCGGCCGCCCGGAGCCGCACTCAAATCATTTCGACCGGGAAGGGACGAAGGAAAAAAATCATGCGCGCTGCCGTAATGCGAGGCAAAAGGCTGGTCGTCGATAACATTCCCGCGCCGGTTCCTGGAGCCGGTGAGGTGCTGGTCAAAACGCTCGCGTGCGGAATATGCGGGTCCGATCTGCACACGCTCAAGTACGGCGAGAAGCTGGTCGAGGCGTCGCGAAAAGCCGGAGCGCCGTTCGTGATGGATCTCGCTCGCGACGTCGTGATGGGTCACGAGTTCTGCGCGGAGGTGGCCGATTACGGGCCGCAGACGCAAAAGCGATTGAAAGCAGGGACCCGCGTGTGCTCGATGCCGGTGCTGATCACGGCCGGCGGCGTCAAGGCGGTGGGCTACTCGAACGAAAATCCGGGCGGCTACGGCGAACTGATGCGGCTGACGGAGTTTCTGTTGCTCGAGGTGCCCAACGGGCTTTCCACCGAGCGGGCGGCGCTGACGGAGCCGATGGCGGTGGGCTATCACGCGGTGCAGAAAGCGCGGCTGGACAGGGATGACGCGCCGCTGGTGATCGGATGCGGGCCGGTGGGTCTGGCGGTGATCGCGGCACTCAAGCTTGGCGGCGTGCATCCGATCGTGGCGGCGGATTTTTCGCGGCGGCGGCGCGAACTGGCGAATCAGATGGGCGCAGACCTCGTCGTCGATCCAAAAGAAAAGTCGCCCTACGAGAGCTGGCGGCAGATGGCTGCGTACGGCGATCCGGCGAAAGCGCCGATGATGCCGCCATGGATGCCGGGACCGGCGCTAAGGCCCGCGGTGATCTTCGAATGCGTGGGGGTGCCCGGCATGATCGAATCGATCATGGCGGCGGCGCCGGGCAACGCGCGGATCGTGGTGGTGGGAGTATGCATGGACCACGACCAGATCGAGCCGCTGGCAGGAATCAGCAAAGAGCTGAATATCCAGTTCGTGCTCGGCTATTCGCCCGAAGAGTTCGCGGCGACGCTGAGCCATCTGGCCGAGGGACGGGTCAACGCCGACCCGATGATCACGGGCAAGGTCGGCGTGGAAGGAGTGGCGAAGGCGTTCGAGGACCTGGCGTCACCGGAGACGCACGCGAAGATCCTGGTCGAGCCGTGGCGTAGCTGAGCAGCCGGGCGCCGGCGGGCGCGCGCTTCAGTGAAACAGGCGCTGCGAGGCCAGATCGGCGCCCGCGCGCATCGCGCGCAACTTTACCCACACGATTTCCTCGGCGACTTCGCCGAGTCCGGCGGAAGTCTCGAAGCCGCAGTCGGTCCCCGCCATCACGCGGCGCGGATCGCCGATCGCATTGGCGGCGCGCTCGAGGCGGTCGGCGACAACCTCGGGGTGTTCGACGTAGTTGGTCTTGGTATCGATAACGCCGGTGACCAGGCTCATGTGATCGGGAAGCGGGAATTTCTTGAAGCAGCGATATTCGTGCTGATGGCGCGGATTGGCGGCCTCCAAAACGAGCGCGCCGACGTTGGCCTGGTAGAGCAACGGCAGAATCTCGGCAAGCGCGACGTCAAGGTCATGCGGCGCCTGGTAGTTTCCCCAGCATACGTGCATCCGGACGCGATCGGGCGCGATTCCATCCAGCGCGCGATTCATCGCGGCGATGTTCAGTTCGACGTATTCGAGGAAATCAGCGAGCGGACGGTCGGCGTACGACGTGTGCCGCTCCATCGCGAGGTCCGGGCAATCGACCTGCAGAACGAATCCCTTGGATACTATGTACTCGTACTCAGTATGTAGTGCTTTGGCGACCGCCATTACATACTTTTCATAGTTCTCGTAATACTCATTAAGCATCGCCGATGCGATTATTCCCGGCGACGGCGCAGTCATAAACGGCTCGGCGAATTTCCGCGGCGCGCCGGCGAGAATACGCAGCGTGTCGGCGCATTCGCGATCGACGGCGGCGCGGTCGCGGTACTCGACCTCGCCGATCGCCTTCGGCGCGTGCAGCAGATCGACCATCGAGCGCTGAAACATCGGCGCCATCAGCTTGAGGAAACTCGGGTAGCGGACGATATCGCGCATGACCGGCCGCTCGCTTCGTCCGCCAAAGCCGGTCATGCGATGCTGCACGTAGGTGAAGAAGCTCTCGCGCGATTGCTCGCCGTTGTTGCCGACGTCGATTCCCGCTTCGAGTTGTTTTTGCACGACGTAGCGGGTGGATTCCTCGACCTCACGGAGCATCGCGGCACCGTCCACGTCTTCGCCACGACTACTCTTCACCAGCATCGCGGTGAGGCTTTCCCGCCGCGGCAGACTCCCGGCGTGCGTGGTCAGAATGCGGCCTTCGCTCCGAAGCATAGTAATTCCTCCCGGACGTTTTCACTCTTTCACTGTGTCACCGGCTCGCGCCGCCAACATAGCACGGCGTGCGCCGACTCCGGCAGTGAACCATCGGCGCGGACGACCGGTTGGAACATCGCGAGCGCGGTGCCACAATTCCAAGCATCTGCAAGGAGTCTGAAGATGCCAACGTTCAAGTGCGCCGACGTGTCGATATACTACGAGGAGTACGGAACAGGATACCCGATTCTGCTATTTGCGCCCGGCGGGATGCGCTCGAGTATCGAATTCTGGGCCAACAGCCCGTTCGATCCGACCAGGGAATTCGCGGCCAACTTTCGCGTGATCGCGATGGACCAGCGCAACGCCGGCAAGTCGGCCGGGCCGATCAGCGCCGATGACGGATGGAACACCTACACGGGCGATCATATTGCGCTGCTCGATCATCTTGGGATCGAGCAATGCCATCTGATGGGCGGATGCATCGGATCGTCGTACTGCCTGGGACTGATCAAAGCTGCGCCGCTGCGGGTCAGCGCGGCGATTTTGCAAAATCCAATCGGACTCAGCCCGCGCAATCGCGAGCTGTTCTTTGCGATGTTCGACGGATGGGCGCAGGCGCTGAAGGCGCAACGCCCAGAGCTTGACGACCGGGCGCTGCGACAGTTTCGCGACCGGATGTACGGCGGCGATTTCGTTTTCAACGTTTCGCGCGATTTTGTGCGCTCGTGCAAAACGCCGATGCTGATTCTATCCGGCAGCGACGACTATCATCCGGCGGAGACCTCGAAGGAAATCGCCGCGCTCGCACCGAACTGCGAACTTATCGGCAACTGGAAAACGCCCGACGTGATTGGCGCGGCGGTGAAGCGCGCGCGGGAATTCCTGATCGCGCACACGCCGAAGAGTTAGCCGGCGAGCGCCAGTTTGATCCGATCGGCGAGTCCGGAGAATCGCTCGACGCGAGCGGCGATTGCATGCTTGAGGGTCGATTCGGCGCCGACGATAACGACCGAGGTTCTGCTGCGGCTGACGGCGGTGTAGATGAGCTCGCGGGTCAAGACCGCGACGGGTTTCTCGGGAAGAACGATGGCGATCGAATCGAACTCGGAGCCCTGCGCCTTGTGCACCGTCATCGCGTAGCTGAGTTCCACGAATTCGCGCAGCGCCTCGAATCGGAATGCGACGAAGTTGCCGGCGCGCGGAAATATCGCCATCGGGACTCGCGCGCCGTCGCGGCGGCGGACCCACAGTCCGATTCCGTTGTCGCCATTGAAGAGTCCGCGTTCGTAGTCGTTGCGCAGCACGATCAGCGGCTCGCCAACCACCAACGGGACGCGCTCTGCCGCGACGCCCGCGGACTCGGCGGCGCGCGAATGAAGGCGCGCATTTATTCGCCCGGCGCCGGTTTCGAAGACGCGCGTCACGCACAAGATGCGTGATTTTCCGGCGTGCGCGAACACGCGCCGCAATCGCTCGCAGTCGGCGTCATCGAAACGCCCGTCGCGTTCGAGGTATTCATGCGCAACCAATTCTTCCATTTCTTTCGTTTCTTCCGCGCCGCGAACTCGATCGGTGTACCAGCGATCCAAAAACGGGCCGAGGTCGCGCGACGAGGCGCCAATGAATTCGACGCCGGCGAACGTGAGTTCGGCCGGTGATGAGCGGCGCGCCACAATCGGAGTATTCGATTCGTCAGTCGAATTCAGGAACCCGGCATCGCCGCGGTTAATCGACCGGGCCGCGAGCAAGATGGATCGGCCGGCGCTGCTTTCGCTCTTCATCCGATGATTCACTTCGAGCCGCATCGACGCCTTAGCGAGCGGACCGGTATCCTCCCCGGCAGGCGGCACGAGATCGCGAAACACGGAACCCGCAGCGACCGACGGCAATTGGTCCGCATCGCCGAGCAGGATCAAGCGCGCTCCGGGCGCTATCGCGTTCGCCAGCCGTTCCATCAAGGTGACGTCGAGCATCGAACCTTCGTCAACGATCACCACCTGCGCGGAGAGCGGGTTGTTGCGATGATGGCGGAAGCGGCCGGACTCGGGCGAGTAACCAAGCATGCGATGAATCGTCGCGGGCTCGAGGTGCGCATCCAGCAGCGCCTGGTCCACACTGTCGAGCCGTTCGATTCGGGTCAGCGACTCGGCGATGCACTCGCCCATCCGCCAGGCGGCTTTCCCGGTCGGGGCTGCCAGGGCGATCCGGGAGGGATCGACTCCGAGCCGCACCATCAGGCGCATGATCGCGACGATAATCGAGGTCTTACCCGTGCCCGGGCCGCCTGAAATTACCGTCAGTCCGGCGCGCGCCGATGCGGCAACGACCTTGCACTGTTCGTCTGACATCACAATCCGTGTGCCGTTCACAATAACCGGGCGGGCAATCACACTCGCAAGCGCGCGGTCGAGTTCCTCCGCGTCCCCGTCTGAGTGCGTATCCGCGGTCAATAGCGCGGCAAGTCGAATAGCCAGTTCACCTTCGTAGTGATAAATGCGGTGATGGACTATGTAAGGCGCGATATATAGTAAGGGTTTGTATTCGTCCTCCCGCAAACCGACAACCGCTGATGCGCGGCCGGATTGTATAAGGTCTTCGATCGAAGCGGCGATCGCGGCGACGGCGCCGTCACCGAAGCCATCGGTACAGAGCGCACCGAGCACGCGCCGCATCGGCGCCTGCGAAAGCGGGCCGGCTACGGGAAAGCGCGTGCTTCCATCCTGAAGCGCCAGCAGCGAGACGAGGATGAGCACGATTAGCGCGATTCGATCGTCGGCTTCCAGAGCCGGTTCGAGGGCCGCGAGCTCGGCCGCCAAGTGAACCGACTCAGGCGCAAGATTAAGCTCGGACACCGAGGCCTCGAGCGCGCGCATCCGAGCGTCGAATGCGCGGCGGCCACCGCCACGGGCTGAATCAAAGCGCCGCCACGCGGTATCCATTCCGAGCAATGAGTATTTCTCTTTCACGCGGGAAGCTCGGAGCCGGGTTCGCTAGTCAGTAGATCGGATTCATAAGTGACTATTTCATTCCACGACGGCCGAGCGAAGTAGAATCCGGATTTGCCGTCGCCGGTCGGCGAGACGCCGCGAAGAAAGACGTACAACAGGCCGCCGAACTTCGCGTCGTAGTCGCGCTCGGTGTGGATTGCGAGCAAGCGCACGATACCGACTGAGTATATCCGCGCCTGCAACCGATAGTGGCGCTCGACGTGGCGCGCGACCGCGGCAGGCTCATACGACGGCAAGAGATCGCCCTTCCAGTCGGCGAAGTAGATTAGCTGGTCGCGCCGGAATACCAGATCGATAAAACCCTTTATGTAGCCCCGTCCGACGGTCCACCCGCCGTCCGGGACGCCGCCGAGCAACGAGTGATGTTTCTCGGGAATCGGATACGCGAATTCCATTTCGCGGCGGGAGGGCAGCCGGCACAGTGCGCTTTCGAGCACCGTCTCGCCGAGCGCGACCGGCGAGGTGAGCGCGTTGAAAACCATCTCGCGTCCACGGGCCAGCCATCGCGGATCGCTCACGCCGTGGCGGCGCATGGCGCTGGCGAACAACTCGCGCACGTCGTCCCGCGCCATCCAGGATTCCAGATTTGGGGCGTCGCCAAAGGATTCGAAATCGAGCTTCTCGATCGCCTCGTGCAGGAAAATGCCGACGTCGCGGCCACCGGGCAAATCCAGGTTGTCGGCGCGCGCGTCGACCGCATCGACGCTGGTCTTGAATTCATCAGGCTCGAAAGCGGCGGCTACCGCGGTTGCGCGCGCGGCCTGAAGCGAGGTGTAAGATTCGACGATCAAGCCGCGATGCGATCCGCCGAGCTCGGCGAATTCGCGGTCAAGGCCGGCGGGCGGGCGCGTCGAGGCGAGCCAGTCGCACAAGGCATCCTCGCCAGAGGCCGTTTCGCCGTCCGCTTTTTCACTTTTTGAATCGATCGACGCCGGAGCGGCGACAGTCTCGATGGTAAAGAACGTCTCCAATCGAGCGTCGCGATCGAGGGCGCGCAGCCGATCGTTCAGTTGCGCGTAGGCGCCGGTCAGGTCTCGACTCAATCCGCCGCTGGGAACGTAGGGCAATATCAGCCTGGCGCGAGCGCGGGTCAGCGCGACGTAGAGCAATCGCTGGTCCTCCTCGTCCTGCTCTTTGGCGATCGCCGCCTTTTCCAGGTCACCCGCCGGCTTGCCGATGGCGAGGCGGCGCTCGTTTCCGCGGTGGTAGATGCGGACCGGATCGGGGCGGTTGTTTGCGAAAAATCCTCCGTAGAGAGCGACGACGTCGGCTTCGAGTCCCTTGCTCTTGTGGATTGTCATGATTTGCACGGCGTCGCGATCGTCTTCGGACCGTTGCACATCCGGATCGTCACCCGCCGGCGCCGCTCGCCCGGTTATGTAGGCGTCGAGAAGTTCGATTATTTCCGCGAGCGAGATTCCGCGCCGCGATGCATCCTGAGTCAGAATCTCGAAGATGTGTTCGTAGTTGGTGAGTTGGTGGCGATCGTCCGACGACAACAATTCACGTTGGACCAGCCCGCTTTGATGGAGCAGCGCGTCGAACAAATCGGCGAAACGCCCGGCCTCGGCAAGCGCGCGCCATTCGAACAGCCGCTCGAGCATCGGATGCGAGTTGCGCTCGCCGTCAAGCCGGGCAAGGTCTTCGTAATCGACCGCGAAAAAAGGCGAAGCCCACGCTTTCAGGCGGCTGGAGCGACGCCCGGGTTCGTCGATTCCTCTGAGCAGGTCGAGAATGTCGGCGGCCTCGCGGGTCTGGAACAGCCCGTCCTGCTTGTAAAAGGCAAACGGGACGCCGGCCTGACGCAGGTACATCCCGATTTCCGCGCTGTCGCGGTTGGTGCGAGTAAGGACGTACACGTCCCGCGCCCGGGTCATCCGCGGCGGCTGTCCCTCGTCGCAAATTTCAATCGCGCGATCCGGGTCCGCGATAATTCGCCGTATCGCATCCGCGATTCGCGGACCGATCGATTCGCGCATCTGGCGCGAACTCCTGTATCGATCGTCACGGGGCTGGAACTTAATGAGCGTCACGGGGGCGATCGGCCGGTGATCCGGCGCGACGGCTTGCAGAGCGGGACGCCCGCATTTTACCGGATGGCTGTAGGCGATCTCGCCGCTGAACAACGGCGGCGCAGCATTCTGATCGAAGATCAGGTTGCACGCCTCGATCATGGCGGCGGTCGAGCGGAAATTTTCGCGCAAGCGAACGACCGTCGCTCCCGAATCGGAGAGTTTCTCGCGCGCATCCAGGTAAGCATGCACGTCGGCGCCGCGAAATCCGTAAATCGCCTGCTTGGGATCCCCAATCACGAAGACGATGTTGCCGCCGCCGCCTTCGATGAACACCTGGCGAAAGATTTTCCACTGAAGTTCGTCCGTATCCTGGAATTCATCGATCAGCGTCACCCGGTAGCGCGCGCGCAGGGTCGCCGCGAGCGATTTGCCGCGAGGACCGTCGAGTGCGTCGGCAAGCCACCCGAGCATATCCTCGTAGTCGAGCGCCCCGCGCTCGCGTTTTCGCGCGTCGGTTCGCGCAGCGACCGCGGGCAGCAGTTCGTCAACTGCGCGCTGCTCGATGGCCAGCGCCGCGCGCACGCGCAATGCCGCGTTGACGATCGCACGCACGCGGTCCGGCATCTCGTCGGGGAATTTTCGCTTGCCGGTCCGCTTTCCTGTTTTCTTAGGATTACAGATGGGATCGAAATTGAAGCCGAGCAAGCAATCCGCCAGGATCGCGGCCGATCCTTCGGCACCTTTGACGAGCAGCTCGAGTTCACGCGTCGCGGCGATCGCATCGCGGCGGGCGTCATCCGTGATCGCCGCGCTCTCGAATGCGTCCACCAAAGCGGCGGCATCGAAGGCGCCGGCCAGATCGGTCAATGCCTGTTGATTGAGTTCACGCCCGGCCGTTCGCAGGTAGCGTTGCGAGTGAGCCTGCCAGAGCAATTCCTCGAGTTTGTCCAGAGTGCGCCCTTCGTCCGAGAGCCACTCGCCGATGAGCCGCGCGACGCGATCGTCGGACTTCAGGCGCTCGCGCAATTCGGCGCGCAGGGCCTGGTGGAACTCGAGACGGCCGCTGGTGAGGTCAATTCCAAAACGCACTCCGCTGTCGAAAGCAAGCTCGGTGAGCATCCGGCGGCAAAAGCTGTGAATCGTGTGGATGGGCGAGTGATGAAATGAAAACAACGCGGTCTTCAGTCTGTCCCGCTCGTCGTCACTCAACCGCCTGCGGTGCGACGGGTGCGTGTTGTCCGCACTATGGCCGGACAGGACGGCTTCGATTGTGGCGCGGATTCGCGAGCGCAGCTCGGCCGTCGCCTTTTCGGTAAACGTGACGACCAGAATCTGCTCGAGCAGGGCCGCGCCGGTGAGGAGAAGGTCAACGACGATGTGCTCGATGGTAAACGTCTTGCCGGTGCCGGCGCACGCGTCGATAACCTTGTGCCCGCCGTCGAGAATTTCATCGAGAATCGCGGGCCGGTAATATTCGATGCCTGGCGGAGATGCGGCCGCGCTCATTTGAATATCCCGATTATTGGGCCGAAGCGGCGTGCGACGATTTCATGGATCTTCGCCTCGTCCGGCGGATCGAACATTGCGGCGTCCCGCACTGGTCCGTATTCGGAGCTGCTCTTCGAGAAATCATTGAAGCGGACGCGCTCGACAGCTTCGACCAAGCCGCGACGACTGGCAGGCTTGTCCGACTCCTTGACGACTTCAGCAACTGCCTCGATCGGCAGGAAGTAGTCGTTGCCCGTCGAAAGCAGATCGCCGACGAGCGTGCTCAGGAAGCCGAGCGCCGATTCCCGGTCCATCGTCCGGAACTCGCGAATAAATTCGCTCGGCTTCGCTGACTCTGTTCCGATCACGATTGCGCGAAATCTTTCGGGCAGCTTCACTCCGCTGGCGGCAAGAACAATTGCGCTCAGAAACGCGGGGAGAAAATCCTTCGGCCTGACTTTGTCACGAAGTACGCAAGCGATCGCGGCTCCCGACTCCGGCGACACAGTCCGAAGCGTCCCGTAAAGAGTCACGCGCTCGGTCGCTATGGTTCCGTCGCGGTGGCGGACGTTGGCGTCGAGCACGATTGAGGGAAGAATCTCGCCGGCGTCGGCGAATTCGCCGGCGCGTCCGATCTGGATGTCCCTCCATCCGTCGAAATCGGTTACGCCGGCCTGGGAAGCCTGCGCGATCCATTGACGAAGCGCCGCATCGTCAGCCCTCGCGGCGATCTCCGCAAACTGTCCCGCTGGTGCGCGCCCAATTGCCTGCGAAATCCGAAGCTGGCGCGCGTACTCGTCGTGGAACTCGTCGAGGTTGGCGCGAGCGCGCCGGAAGATCTCGCGCAGCATCACAGTACGATCGAGCCGCGACTGCTGGATCGGCTCGTCTTCCACATCCTCCGGCGCATCTTCGTCCTCGAGCATCCCGAGCGCATAACGCGCGGCGCCCTGCAGGGGACATTCGAGATATTTTCGAAGCGCGGCGATCGGAAGCTCGAACGCTTCGGCCGGCGCGTTGCGTGCCGCGCCCGGCGCTGTATCGAACTCGGCGAATTGCAAATCCGCTTGCAGGCATTCGCGCAACTTGCCGCCGAGACGATCGAGCAAGGGCTCGCGATCCGGCTTTGCACGATGCGCCGCGGCGGCGTCGATTTTCTTCCGGAGCGCGAGCATCCGTGCGCCGCGGCGCGCGTCGGGATCAAAGCTCGCGAATTCGCGCTCGCCGTCCGGAGCCGGGCGATCGGCGAATTCAGGAAAATATTTCAAATCATAACGGCTGACCGGATGCTCCACCGTCAGCTTCGCGAGCGTCTTTTCATCGATGAATCCCCGCAGCATGTATTGCAGTTCGCGGATGACGGAGGAGGGTTCGAGAGGGTCGCCGGTCTTCGCATCGCGGGAGATGTAGGAGAAGAAAATCCGCTCGCGCGCGGCCAGAATCGCCTCGAGGAACAGATAACGGTCACGCTCGGCGGGAGTGACATCGCCGGCGGCGCGCTTGAGGATGCGCAAATCAAGCGGGTCGCGGCGTTCGCGCTCAGGAAAGACAGCCTGGTTCAGCCCAAGCGCAAAGATGACCTTGAACGGGATCGACCGCAGCGAGGAAAGCGATCCAACCGCAACGCCGCGCCCGGAAAATTGTCCGCGACGCGACTCGAGATCGCCGATTCGCGCTGCGATCATCTCGCGCGCCGGTTCGTACGACATCGGGGCGACGTTCAGTTCCGAGTCGCCGACAGATTCGATCGCCTGAAGGAAAGTGTCCCTGACCCGTTCATCGAGCGCGCTCGCCGGGCGGAGATATCTGTTCAAGAATTCGATGAGCATTCGCGACCATTGCCGGGGCGTGAGCCGCGCGTTGCGCATCGAGAGCGCATCGGCGATGAGCGAGCGCGCCGAGAGCATGAATCGCGCGGCGGTCTCGAGTTGATCCTGCGCCACTTCAAACGGCAGATAGCCCGGGGCGGTTGCTCCCGTCTCATAGAATACGGGATTGCCGCCGTCCTGACCGGTCAGCATGACGCCCAGCGCGAGGCGTTTGATCGCCTGATCCCAGTGATAGAGGCCGCGCGGAATGTACGTGTCTTTCAATTCGTCATCGTCGGCGCCGAAGAAGATGCCCAGCGCCTCGCTCCATCGCGGCCACAGCTCGGCGTCGATGCGCGTTTCGCTTTCGCCGTTCAACGCGGGATGGGTCAGCAGCCGGATCATTTCCACCCGTGAAAAGCGGCCACGCGGCAGATCGAGAAGCAACTCGACAGCCTCCGCGATGCGGCTCGCGCCGGCGTTGCCGGAGCCGGCGAGGTCGATTGGAATTCGGTGCTGCTTGCGGAAAACGCTCTCGATGTGCGCGAGGTAGCCATCAACCGCGGCGTCAGGAATCAGCACCGCGATTTCGTGAAACCGAACGCGCTCGGCGCCGCCGCGGGCGGCAAGTTTCTCGTTGTCGCGAACGATCGACCAGATCTCGTTGGCGACGATTTCGGCCTCGCGTCGAATTCCCGGGGCGGCAAGAAACCGGATGCGCGCCTCGTACGGCTTGCGCTGGCCATCCTCGATGTCCGCCGACGGCGGCTGGCGATCGAGGATGCTTTGCTGAAGAGCTTCGAGCAGCGTCGGCGGCTGGCGGGAAACCGGATCGGAAAAGAGCGGCGCGAAATCGCATTGGGACAGCTCGTTTAGCAGCCGAACGTATTCACGGCCCGGCCGCCCCCAGAGCCGGAGGGCGGGCGGGTCGGACGATTGGGTCAACGCGAACGGGTCCTCGGACTCAGCGAGTTTTTCTCCGACTTTGTCCTGACGACGAGCCCATGCGGCGAGAGCGCCACGGCGGGAACTGTCCACATCCTCCCAAAACTCGCGGCACGGATTGAGCGCGTAAATCCGAATATCGCCGAGCGCGCCGAGTCTCGCGAAGATTTCCGCATAAGCATTTCCCGCGTACGAGGGACCGAACACGTGAAGCGCCGGCGGCAGCGCGGATTGGAGGCGCCGGGTGTCGCACGCGTCGAATGCATCGGGCAGCATCATCAATCGAGCCTCGCGCCCCGACAGCCATTGCTCGCGCACGCGGCCGTGCGAATCGAATACCGACTGCCACAAATGGCGCTGCCAGCGCTCGGTCTCGCCCATCGCATCGAGGCCGGCTCGCCGGGCAGCGCGCCAATTCGCGATCATGCGCCGCCTCGAAATCGAGTACTCGCGAAACAGCCGCGCCAACTGCGCGGCAAGCAGGATGGTTCTGAGTTCGACGTCGGCGTCAGTTTTGGAGCCGGCCTGGATGTAGTCGCGCGCGGGCTTCAATTCGGGGTCGTCGCGATGGCACGAACTTCGCAGGCACTCGAACAGGATCAGTTGGAGGTCGGCGGCGTCCAGGATCTTCAGGTTCTTGTCCGCCGATTGGAGAAGTTCGGCCAGATAATTGCGCAGGAAGGGGAATTTCAGATTCGCCGCGACGCCGATCGATTCGGCCAGCCGATAGCGGACGAATTGCTCGACGACGCGGTTGGGCACGATGATCGGGACCGGATCGAGCGGCTCGCGCCGCTGATGCGCGGCTACCGCGCCGGCCAGCGGCGCGATCAGATTCTCGAGGCGGTTGGAGTAGTGGAGACGAATCATCGCGGCACAGCTATACGCGTTTTACACCCGGGGAACATATAATGTCGTTGTGACAACGGTTGTCATCGGATAAGCGAGATGATTGTGCCGGCAAACTTTCGGAGCAGAGGCGATCAATGAAGAAACCTCGCCGCAAACCCACCTACGGCGCCGCGATTCGGCTGGCGCGAATCGCCGCCGGGCTGTTCTCGAAGCCATACGGCTGGAGTTTCAGGGCGATCGAGGAGAGTCTGGAAATTTCCGAGCGCACGCTTGCGCGTTACGTGTCGGTGATGCGCAGCGAGCTGCTCGACTGGCGCGGCGATCCGCTGGTCGAAGTAGCGGGCACGGGCGGCGAGCGCAAGCTTCGGCTGGTCAGCTCGATGAAAGCCGCGGAGGCATCTTCGTACCAGGTCGCGCTGCTGTATTTTTCGCTCACAGTGCTCAAGTTCCTGGAGGGCACGGTGCTGGAAGAAGGAGTGGAAGGGTTGTGGGAGAGGATTTATCAGAACCTGAGCGTGACGCAGCAGACGCGGCTGTCCGACCTCGAGCGCAAGTTCTACGCCGTCCCTTACGCCCCCAAGGATTACGGTGAGTTCAGCGAACAACTCGACGTAATTCTGCGGGCGCTGCTGGATCAGATTCGGCTCAAAGTCGATTACGCGGGCCTGACCGGCGAGGGCCGCCAGCACGACTTCGATCCATACTCGCTGATCGCCTACCGCGGCGGTCTCTACATTCTCGGCCATAGCCATCGAATCGGCGCAATCGTCTATCTCGCGGTGGAGCGAATCCGCTCGGTCGAATTCATCCGTCAACCCGACGGGAGCCCGGCGCGGTTCGTCTATCCGCGCGGCTTCGACCCGGCGGCGCATACTGAGGGGACTTTCGGAATCGTCGAAGGGCCAGAGACCAAAGTCGAACTGAAGATTCACAGCGAACAGACGCAAGCGTACGTCCGTTCCCGCACGATTCATCCGAGCCAGCGTTTCTCGCGCCGGCGCGACGGTACGACGATCATGACGATGACGGTCCGGGGCACGACGGAGCTGGCGAACTGGATAATGAGCATGGGACCGTGGATCGAGGTGCTCAAGCCCGCCGCTTTGCGCAAGGAAATCGCGCGGCGCCACGGCGGAGCATCGCGTCTTTACCGCGCCAGTTAGTGTAACCGCGAAATCCATTATATGCTTGCGGGCGGGCGACCCATGATCATACTAACCGGCGGCGCGGGCTTCATCGGCAGCAATATTCTGCACGCGCTGAACGCCAGGGGCGTGACCGACGTGATGGTGGTCGATCGCCTGGGCGACAACTTCCACAATCTCTGCGATTTGCAGTTTTCCGATTTCATGCAGCCCGAAGAATTCACCCGGGCAATCGAGCGCAAGATTCTCCCCGGCCGAATCGAAGCGATTTTTCACCAGGGCGCGTGCGCCGACACTACTTGCGACGACGGCCGCTACATGATCGAAAACAATTTCACGTTTTCGAAGTCGATTCTGCACTTCGCGCTCTCGGCCAAAGTTCCACTGGTGTATGCGTCAAGCGCAGCCGTGTACGGCTCATCGAGCGCGTTCGCGCCGTCACGCGAAAACGAACGCCCGCTCAACCTCTACGCGCTGTCCAAACTCGCTTTTGACAATCATGTCCGCAGCGTTGCCGCGAAATCCGGGAGTACGGTGGCGGGGCTGCGATACTTCAACGTCTATGGTCCACGCGAATCCCACAAGGGCAAAATGGCGTCGATGGTGTATCAGCTATACCGCCAGTTGAAGGCGAGCGGACGCGCACGGCTGTTCAAGGGCACCGATGGATACGCCGACGGCGAGCAGCGGCGCGATTTTGTTTTTGTCGGCGACATCGTCCGCGTAAACCTCGCGCTCGCCGAAGGTCCCGTGCGCAACGGCATATTCAACGTCGGCACCGGAGAGCCGCGCAGCTTCAACGACGCCGCCCGGATAATAATCGCACAGCTCGGCGGGGGCGCGATCGAGTATGTGCCGTTTCCCGAGAAGCTGGCGGGCAGGTATCAAAACTTCACCCAGGCCGAGCTCTCGGCGCTGAGGAATGCCGGCTACAGCGATCCTTTTACGAGCCTGGAAGATGGAATCGCGCAGTCGATCGCGGCCTGGAATCGGGAGGAGGGCAGGGGTGACTATTCGAAGTACTCGAAGGGCTCAGGATGAGAGAGGAAAGGCGCGCGCGTAAGGGCATCTTGGAAAGGGGACCCTCACCCGCGCCGGAGGCGCGGCCGCTCCCTGTCAGGAGAGCTGTGCGTAGGTCAGTACGTGGAAGTTGACAGCAGAAAAATTCGCGAGAATTACCTCTATCGAATCGCTGAGCAAGCACTCCGAGAATGCAGAACCTTCAGCAAAGAACAGATCATGCCAATACTGATGGCTCTAATAGGTATCTGGGTGGCTTTGCATCTGAAGGTCATTCAGCCCGCCGAAAGCGATAGCGACATCGTGATCGCTCTCGCCGGATTAAGCGGAGGATTGGTTTTCTACTTAAGTTGGCAGATTCTGCGAGCGCCATTCGTGATAGACCGCGTACAGCGCAAGCAAATCTTCGACCTTCGCACGGAACTAATGGAAAGACCGTCGGAGACACAACAGCCACCCCCTCAGCCGGGCCTTCCCGATCCAATTTTAGAGGCCGAAGTGATTCCACGTTCATCATGGGGGCCGAGGGGCCAAAAACAGACGGTGTTTAGTGCTTGCGTCTCCGTGCGGAATGTAGGTAGTGCGCGAACAATACTTAAAGACTGGACACTAGTAGTTCCAGCACGCGATTTGTATATCAGCGTAAATCCGCCAGAAAACGAATTCACGGGCAACATGCAACAACTAAAAGAACAAATCGCGCATCGTAAAAGAGCCATCGACCCAGGCGACGCTCTGGAATTTGGGTTGATTTTTTTGCTTCCGATTCCGAGTGATCAGTTGAAGGGAACTAAGACGGAAATTAGGTTTCGGGATGTCAAGAATAAGTGGCACGTTGTTGCGTGGACGTTCCCGAATTAGTGCCCCTAGCGATGCGTCCATTTCTGTGCGGCCTTTTTCTTCTTTTCGGCTATGGCGCGCGGCATTTCCTTGTCGGCGGCAGTTTTCGCTACGGTTACGAGTGCTGTCACTGTCAACTGCAAGATAATCGCCTTTGCGTAACTGCGTATTGAATTCGGAGCAGCTCGGCTCCACATACCCTCAGTGAAGTCGAAGTGTTTTGCGCCGAGAGAGATCCAGGGTTCTTCGCTGCGCTCAGAATGACACAAGACAAGAGCGCGCCGGCGCGTATCGTTTCAGCAGTAGCATTGGATAACGCAAAGCTCTCCTCACAGAGAGAGGAGAAATAAGGCTCTGATCGGGTTATGCAAAGGTCACCTGCTAAGGCGTGGTCTTCAGCGGATGATTCTTAAAAAACTCGAGCATCGCGGCCGTCCATTCTTTCGGCCATCGCAGGTGATTGCCAAAACCCATCAACCTTCCCATCGCAGTAGCGGTTGATTCTTCGGGGGCCTTGGGATCGGTGCCGCATGAATCTGTGCATGCGTAAACTCGGCGACCGTGATTGTCGAGGATCACGTCATCGACAACTACGCCGGCCGCGTTTAATTCGCTCGCCAGTTGCTCGCCATTGGGACAGATGCCGCCGACGTCGCAACTGTTGTGGACGTGCATGGTTCGTGCAGCCGGGTTGAAGATCTGAATCTGCTGGTCGCTCGCGGGCGGTCCGGCGACCGGCCGCTGCCGGCAAGGATCGTCGAACGCACCGAACGGATCGGGTCCCGAATAAACCGCCGCTGCCGCGATGTTCGGACGATTGAGCGCGTACAGATAGCCCATCCCGGCGCCGTTGGACCATCCGGAGACGTAAATCCGGGCGGTATCGACCTTTCCGGTCGCGACCTCGGCCGCGATGAAATGATCGATCGTGGCCGCGTCCGTATTTTCCCGCCAGGTCGTGTCTCCGATCTTTACGTCACCCGATGGGTTCAACTGGCGATACCAATTGTCCCATCCAACCGCCTTGTTGTCCGGAAACGGGTAGTAGTGCGTCGTCTTGCGACCCTCAGGCGCCAGAACGATGTATCCGACATTGCCCGGATCATCGCTGAGTGAAACGGAATCCTGGAGGTCAAGTATATTGGTCTCAGTAATCCATCCGGCCGAGAACATCGACGGATGCAGGTACACGATCATTGGCAGCTTGCGATTTGCGCCTGTGGATTTGGGCTCGTAGAGGCAAGCGTAGCGATCGATGCGGTCCGAATCCTTCCACGGACCGAGGAGCTTCCCTTCGCCGCAGTTGGGCTTGACTTCCGAAATTATCGCCGCTGACGGAGCACCAAACGGCCCGCATGCGGCTGGCGCGGCGCTGTCATTGGTCGCGCTCCCGCATGAAAACAAGCAGGCGGCCACGCACAAGCAAATGATCCTCTTCACGACTCTGCTTTAACATATCAAGCGGCACGGCCGGCAGGCCTGTCACCACGCACGGATGGAAGAAGTGTAGCCGGGCTGAACAGCCGGCGGCGCGCTTGAAAAGAACAGCCGCTTGCCCTAAATCCGTCGAGTAACCACGAGGCAAACCGGAAATTCCGGCTTGGCCCGGGATGGAGGTATCAGCTTTTGTCCGAGCACGGCAGCAAAGCGGACTTGGAGTTCGAGGTCGTCGCAACGAGCACTCTCACGGCGACAGACCGCGCGCGGATCATGGCGCTGTTCCGCGAGTCGTATCGCGAAGCCAACGAGGCCTACCTCGAGCTCGCACTTACCAAGCTGCGCTTCATCGCAACCGCAACGTCGGCCGGCGCAATTGTCGGTTTTGCCCTGGGCGAGATGCGGATCATGGATCTGCCGGGTCTCCCGCGCCAGCCGGTCGCAATGGCGGGCATCTGTTGCGTCGATTCCGGCTTGCGCCGCCACGGCCTGTTCCGCGAACTCGAGGGGCGGGCGTTCATGGCCTCGGGCGTCGTACCCAAGCCGCGCGTGTTGACCTGCGGACGCATGGCGCATCCTGCAAGCTTTCGCGTTATGACCAATTTTCCGACGCGCGTCCCCCAGCGCAACATCCGGCCGACTCCCTGGCAGCAGGAAGTCGGCGCGATCATCGCCCAGGCGTACGGCGTCCACGGCTTCGATGCGGAGACTTTCGTTTGCATCGGCAGCGGCACGCCGATCGGCTATCCCAGAATCGACATAGACGTGCGGCCGGAAGAGTGGGACGTCTTCGCCCAGGTCAACCGCGACCGGGGCGACTCGCTGCTCGGTCTATGCTGGCTCCCGGACGCTCCACCGGGATGGTGACGCTCAATTGAGATGTGCGCCGGTTAGATGCGCACCGGTTTGCGCATTCATCGAGTCCAGGAGCCTGGCGACCTGCACGACCATCTGTCGTCCCTGGCGAATCACGAACTTTTCGCGCTCCAATCGCGCCAGATGCTCGGTCACCCTTGGCCGCGAGGCCCCGACCAGGTTGGCGATGTCCTTATGGCTGAAAGATACGCGCAGCAGCGTGCCGCGCGATTCCTCGATTCCAAAGTCTGAGCATAGTTCCAGCAGCGCAATGGCTATTCGTTCGTGCAGGCCGAGGTTCAGGAAGCTCGAGCTGCGCATCAGCAGGCGATACCACTGCTTCAAATCGTTGCGGTGAAATTGCTTGAACGCGGACTCGTGAGTGTTTGCGGCAATACCTTCGAAATCATCCCAGCTCACAGTGCCAACCCGGCAATCGTTGTAAGCCTCGCACTGAAAACCGGACTGGCTGATCGGCAGCGCAGGGAATTCGGGAATCGGTCCCGGTGCGAGCATCGCCACCGTGACCCGCCCATTGCGCGCGCTTAAGCAGGTGATGCGCGCGATTCCTGCTAACAAAATGTGTGCATCCTCGGCGAGCGAAACCTCCCGCATGATTACCGTGTTCCGTTTGTAATTGGACAGCGAAAGTGCGCTGGCCAGAAGCGCAAGCTCGGACGGTGAGAGCCACGACAGAGCCTTGAGCCGGCTTAGCCTGTCGAGGTCGGTTTCGCGTAGCGCGTTTCTTTCGTTCAAGATCGCACCAGCCGTGGTAACTATTACCCTGTTGGCGCCGACAAGAGAACCACTATGTTACCGATATAACCAATTGTTTGTGCTCCGGAGAACCCATCGACCCTGCCCCATTTCGAAGCACGTCGAGCTCAGGAGGCCATATAGCATTAAAAGGACTTATATTGCAAGGAGGCTCAAATAAGCCTCCAGCATCCCTAAGCGGCGATTCGGCGTCGAGTTTCAGCGATTCAGTCCCGCCCGGCATCATGGCACTGCTAGCATTTTGTTTAACACCGACATTTTGTTCAACGCAAACTACGCGTGGCGTCGCGCCGCGCGATCCAGATCAGCAGCACCAACGCCGGGACCGTCGCGACGGTGGTGAGGATGAAAAACGGCACCCAACCGAGCTTGTCCGCCAGCACGCCGCCCGAAGATGCGACAATCGTGCGCCCCATCGCCGCCAGTGATGAGAGCAGCGCGTACTGGGTCGCGGTGAACGCCGGTGAGCATAGTCCGGAGAGATAGGCCACCAGCGCAGTGCCCGCCATCGCGCCGGTCAGATTCTCGGCGGCGACGCACAGCGCGAGATAGTCGAGCCGATGGCCGCCCACCGCCTGGAGTACGTAGAACAAATTGCCGGCCGACTGCAGCACTCCGCACAGGATCAGCGCGCGCATCACGCCGAGCTTCGCCGTCACCACGCCACCGGCCAGCGCGCCGGCGACAGTCGCGACGAATCCGACCAGCTTGGAGACGGCGGCGATCTCGTTGAGTGAGAAACCGAGCGAGACGTAGAGCGGCATCGCCATCACGCCCGCCATCGCTTCACCGAGCTTGTAGCCGACGATAAAAATCACGATTGCCGGCCAGCTCGGCCGCCGCATGAAGTCGGCAAACGGCCCCGTAACCGCGGTCGCGAGCCAATCGCGGATCGCATCCCATCCTCGCGTGGCACCATGCGGCTCGGCCTGGGGCGGCGTCGCCGGCTCGGGCCCGAGGATGAATACGAGCATTCCCACGCCCAGCAGCGCCGCCATCGTGGCGTACGCCGCGAACCAACCATAACGCGCGGCAATGATCAGTGCGCCGGCGCCCGAGACCAGCATGGCGAAGCGGTAACCGGTCTGGATCATCGCCGCGCCGGGACCTTGCTGCTCGGGCGTGAGGATTTCGACCCGATACGCGTCGATAACGACGTCCTGGCTCGCCGAAAGGAATGCGACCAGGATCGCCAGGACTCCCATGCGCGCGAGATCGACTTTCGGGTTGCACGATCCGAGCGCGAGCGTCGCCGCAATCAGTGCGAGCGCAATCGTGACGCCCCAGCCGCGCCGGCGACCAAGCGGAATCGGGGGCGGCAGCCGATCGATCAGCGGCGACCACAGGAACTTGAAGGCGTACGGCGTGCCGACCAGCGCGAACGCTCCGATCGCCGCACGGCTCACGCCGGCGGTAGCGAACCAGGCCGAAAGGGTCGAGAAGGTCAGCAGCAGCGGGAGGCCGCTGGCGAAGCCGAGCGGCAGGATCAGCATCACGCGCCGATCGCTGTAATCCGCGATCGGACCGCGGCGCGGATTCATGTCCCTCGCCTCTCCTGTCACGCGCTGTATTCCGGCCATGCTGCTGACTTCATATCATAGAAGGAGCGATCACCATCGATCACGACGCAACAACATCCGCGAGAAATGGGGATGGTCTCGTGAAAAACGTGCCGATGCGTTGGCGACCCGTCAGTCCAGGCTCATTTTCTTGAATGCCCGCTCCTTCATGATCGCGAAGAACACCGGCACCAGTATGAGGACGTGAATGGTCGAGGTGATCATTCCGCCGACGATTGGCGCGGCGATTGGCTTCATCACGTCGGAGCCGATCCCGCTCTCCCATAGAATCGGCGCGAGACTGAGCATCACGACTGCAACGGTCATCAGCTTGGGTCGAAGCCGCTGGACTGCGCCCTCGATCACGGCCAACTCGATCTGCCCGTGAGTGAGCGCGCCGGCAGCGATGTGGCGATTCAGAGCTTCGTGAAGATAAATCACCATGACGACGCCGGTCTCGACCGCGATGCCGAATAGCGCGATGTACCCGACCCACACGGCGACGCTGAAGTTGAAGCCCATCATGTACTGGAGCAGCAGCCCGCCCGTCATCGCATACACGGTCGGAAGAATCAGCACGATCGCTTCGGTCGCCGACTCGAAGAGGATGTAAAGCAGGACGAAGATTAGAGCGAAAACGACCGGCAGGATGACCGTCAGGCGCTTTCGCGCTCGTAGCTGGAACTCATACTCACCCGACCATTTCAGAGTGTATCCGGCAGGCAGATGCAGCTGCCGATCGAGTACCCGCTGTGCGTTGTCAACGTAACTGCCGTAATCGGAAGTCGCGAGATCAACATAGACGTAGCCGGTCAGCAGGCCGTCTTCATCCCGTATCATCGATGGCCCCGGGCCCAGGCTGATACGCGCGACTTCGCCGAGCGGGATCTGCGCTCCCGTCGGCGTCATGATCAATATTCGACGAAGCGCGGTCAGGTCGCTGCGATAATCCGCGAGATAGCGGACGTTTATCGAATAGCGCTCGCGCCCTTCGACGGTGGTCGCGATATTCTCGCCGCCCATCCCGGAGCTGACCGCCCGCTGAACGTCCCCGACCGTCAGGCCATACCTCGCGGCGACGGCGCGGTCGACATCAACGTTGATGTAGAATCCTTGAGAAACCCGTTCGGCGAAAATTCCCCGCGTACCGGCGACGGGACCGAGTATTTCTTCGATCTGAGAACCTATCTGCTGAATCCGGTCGACGTCGGGGCCCTGAATTTTGAGCCCGACCGGAGTTTTGATCCCGGTCAGCTCCATGTCGAGCCGATTCTCGACCGGCATCGTCCAGGTGTTCGACAAACCGGGAAAATGCAGCCGATCGTCCATCTCGGCAACGAGCTGATCGTAGGTCATGCCCTTTCGCCATTGGTCGCGCGGCTTGAGCATGATCGTCGTGTCGTACATGTCCAGCGGTGCGTTGTCGGTCGCGCTATCTGACCGGCCGACGGTGCCGAATACACTCTCGACCTCGGGAAACGCGCGGATGATCTGATCCTGCTTCTGCATCAGATTTACCGCCGACGTGATCGAAATCCCGGGCAGCGCGGTAGGCATGTAGAGACTTGATCCCTCATACAGCGGCGGCATGAACTGACTTCCGATCTTGAAAAGCAGCGGAATCGTGAGCAGCAGGAAAATGACGTTGGCGGCAATCGTCAGCGCGCGATGACGCAGGCACCATCGGATCACCGGCAGATAAATCGCCTGAAAGAAGCGCGAGATGGGGTTGTTCTCCTCGGGGCGCAGGCGCTTGCCGCGGATGAAGAGGACCATCAGCACCGGGACCACAGTGATCGCGAGAACTGAAGAGAAGGCAATCGCGAAAGACTTGGTGTAGGCCAGCGGCCGGAACATCCGTCCCTCCTGCGATTCCAGCAGGAACACCGGCAGGAACGAGACGACGATGATGACGAGCGAGAAGAAAATCGGGCGGCCGACCTGCTTCGCCGCCGATAGCAGGATTCGCTGGCGTTCGGGTCCGGAAACTGACTCGCCTTTCTGCGACGCCCGGTGCTGCGCCTCCGACAAGTGCCGGTACCCGTTTTCGACCATTACGATCGAAGCGTCCACCAGCACGCCTATCGCCAGCGCCAGCCCGCCCAGGGACATGATGTTGGAGCTGATCTGCAAATAGTACATCGGGATAAACGTCGCGATGACCGCGATCGGCAGCGCAAGAATCGGGATCAGCGCCGAACGCAGATGGAACAGAAAAACGATGATCACCAGGCTGACGATGATCGCCTCTTCGAGCAGGTCGCGTTTCAGGGTGTTGATGGATTCCTGAATCAGTCCCGAACGGTCGTAGCCGGCGACGATTTCGACTCCCGCCGGTAGAGTCTTACGAATCTGAGCAAGCTTCTGCTTGACCGCGTCGATGACGGTGAGGGCATTCTGCCCGTAACGCATCACGACGATGCCGCCGACTGTCTCTCCGTCGCCGTTCCACTCGGCGGCGCCCTCGCGCAGATCGGGTCCCAGGCTGACGACGCCCAAGTCCCTTATCAGCACCGGGGTGCCGTTGTTGGTCGCTACGGAAACTTCTTCGAGGTCTGCCACCGAATGGACGTAGCCGAGGCCGCGGATCATGTAGTCCGCTCCCGACATCTCGAGCACGCGTCCACCGACTTCGCCGTTGCTATCGCGGATTTTGTCGATCACCGTTTCCAGCGGGACCTTGAGCGCCAGCAACCGATTCGGATCGAGCTTGACCTGGTACTGCTTGACGAAGCCGCCGATAGTGGCGACTTCCGAAACCCCCGGCACGGTTTCGAGCGCATAGCGCACGTTCCAATCCTGCAAGCTGCGCAGCTCGGCGAGACTGTGAAGATGACTCTTATCGACCAGTGCGTATTCGTACACCCAGCCCGCGCCGGTTGCGTCGGGGCCGATCGCGGGATTGACGCCGGCCGGCAACTTGCCGGCTATCTGTTGGAGGTATTCCAGCACGCGGCTGCGCGCCCAATAGATGTCGGTGCCATCTTCGAACACGACGAACACATATGAATCGCTAGGCATCGTCTGCGCTCGGACTGCCTTCACATGCGGCGCAGCAAGCATCGCGGTGACGATCGGATAGGTCACCTGATCCTCGATGAGATTCGGTGGTTGCCCCATCCATTGCGTGTGGATGATCACCTGGACATCGGAGATGTCCGGCAGCGCATCGAGCGGGATCCGATCGAGCGACCAAACACCGGCGAGTACCAGCGCAATCACACCGGCGAACAGGATGAAACGGTTCGCGTTACACCAGTCGATAATTCTCTCGATCATCCTTCTTTCCTCACATCGCCATGTTGCCGCTTGCTGATACGTCCGTCTGCATTGTCGCGATCGGACGGCCTCCCTTGGACGCGGCGATCGTCAGGCTCCAGGTGCCGCCGCTAAGCAGCTCGATACTTGCGGCGTAGGTGCCGTTGCCCTGGTCATCTGCGACGGCTTGCGCGCGCATCGCGGCCATTCCCATCGCCGGCATCGCAGCCATGTAGAAAGAGACCGTCACTTTCGCGCCTGAGATCGGCGCGCCTTTGGAATCGCGCAGCGTCACGATCACCTTGTTGTGGCCGCGCACGAGAGGATTGGGGTCGCTTGCGAACGCGATGCTTGCCTGGGGGACGGGCTCGGCCGCCGGTCCAGGCGCATTCGCGCCTGCGTCAGCCGCTGCCGGCGCAAAGGCGCCCGCGGCGGCCTGGAGCTGGCTCTCCGAGTCGATCAGGAAATTGGCAGAGCTGACGATCTGCTGGCCCGGCGCGAGTCCCTTGAGCACGATGAACTCATCGCCGGCGTGCGCTCCCAGCTCGACCTCGGCGGGAGTGAGATAACCGTCACCGCGATCGATAAAGGCGACATTGTGCGTGCCCGTGCGCAGCACCGCAGTGTCCGGAATGACCGTTTGCGCGCCCATCGGCAGGTCCAGCGTGACGTGCGCGAACATTCCCGGAAGCAGCCGGCCCTTTGGGTTGTTGAACTCGCATCGCACTTTGGCGGTCCGAGTCATCGGATCGATCTGCGGCCAGATGAAATCGACGCGCCCGTCGAAGTTCGTACCCGGATAAGCGTCGACCGTGACGGTTGCCGGATCGCCGGGATGGAGCTTGCCGATCTCGTCCTGAAACACCGCCGCATAGATCCAGACTCTCGACAGATCGGTGATCGCGAACAGGCGCGTGTCGGGTTGCACGTACATGTTGGGCAGCGCGTTGCGCTCGACGATGTACCCGCTCATGGGCGAATCGATCTCGACGGCGCGGCGTACAGTGCGCTCGTGTTCCAAGCGTGCGATCTCGCGCGGCGACACGCCCCAGAGCTTGAGACGTTCCGCGGCGGAATCGACCAAGGACGAGGCGTCGGCGGTCACATCGGCGACCGAGCTGTCTTCGACCCGCTTGCGGGCATCGACGGCGAGCAGATATTCGTTCTCGGTGCTGACGAGGTCGGGGCTGTAGATCGTGAACAGCGGCTGGCCGCGGCGGACGTACTGATAAGTCGAATTCGCGAACACCTGTTCGATCCATCCGGCGAAACGCGTTTGCACGTAGCCTTGCAGCCGTTCGTCGGTTTCGATGTTGCCGGTGGTCTCGAGGCGATCGCTTAGGTCCTTTCGCACCACGGTCGCGAACTTGATTCCGATCAGTTGCCGGCGCTCCGGCGCGATTCGTATTGGCGCCAGCGGCGAATCCGCTCCGTATGCGATTGGCGCCGCGAGGAAGAGAAGGGACCCCAGGATCAGAAGGACTGTGCTGAGCCGCAATTTTAATGAGTTGTAATTCATCTTGGGTCACCGATTACCTGCTGGATTTTTGCGATCGCGATTTCGTGGTCGGCGATGCTGCGGTAGTACTCCTGCCGGAGGTTGCGTAAATCGAGAACCGACGAGAGCAGCGTCTGGAAATCGACTTTGCCGACGCGATACGCAGCCATCGCCGAGGCCTCCGACGTTTCGGCCTGCGGTAAGAGGCCGTCGCGATAGATCGACATCGTTCGCTCCGCGGTGCGCATCGCGACCAGGCTGCTTTCAGCAAAGGACGAAACCTGCAGTTGAGTTGCACGGGTCTGCTCGCGCGCCGACTCGGCCTCAAGCGCGGCCTGCTCGATCGCGGGCGTTTGCTTGCGCCAGAAATAGAGTGGGACCTTGGCGCCCAGATTCAGCATGTAGTAGTCGCGAAATCCCGGGCCGGTCTTTTGGTACGAGTAGCCGACGGTGAAGTCCGGCCAGTACCCCTGATGCGCAAGCTTCAATGCTTCCGCGCTGCGTGCTTCCATCGCACGATCCGCCGCGAGATCCGGGGAACCGCTATCGGCTAGCTGCGCAAGCTGCGATGGGTCGAGCTGCAGATGCGTCGCTTCGACCCCGCCGATGTCGATATTCGGCGAGTCGGGATCGCGCCCAAGCATCTGCTTGAGCTCGAGCTGAGCCTGATCCTCTTCCTGATGGTGCATCGCGTGCTCCTTCAGGATCTCGGTGGCTTGAAGTTGCGCCTTGATCAGGTCCTGCTGGAGACCCTGCCCCAGGCGATACCTGGTTTCGATGATCTCCTGAATCTGCCTCAGCTCTTCCTGATTGCGATCGAGAATCGCCAGCGTCTTCGCGTGATAGAAAAGCTCGAAGTAGATCTCCTTGACCTTTTCCTCGACTTCACGCTTCGCAGCTTCGTAGCGACGCTCGGCGTAGTCGGCGTCTTTTTCGGCCTCGGACTTTTGCAAGCGCAGCTTGCCCGGACCCGGAATGTCCTGCGAGACCCCGAAGCCGGTGTAATAAAAGTCGCTGCTCTCATAACCCGAGAATGGTTGCGGACTGCCGACCGTGAAATGCTGGAGCGACAGCTGCGGATCGGGGATCGTCGCCGCCTGGATCGGGACTTTCGTTTGAGCCTGCCAGTGGCTGCGCGCCGCGAGCACGATCGGGCTGCGGGAAAGGGCCTCGTCAACCAGCGACTGAAGCGGACCCGGAGTGGCCACCGCCGCGCTCCTTGCTGAGGCCAACCCCGGCGCGAGTTCGGATTCTTGAGAAGCCGCTTTCGATGCATAGGCCGAGACGCAAACGAGCACGCAAAGAAAGATCATTTCTCTCGCCAGACGCTTGCGGCCGTACACCAGTGTCGATTCGTTCATCGCTGACCACCTACCGTTGATGTCGAGGCGCGCCAAATTCGCTTATACGCGGGCGACGTTTCGGGCAGGGCGGCGGTTGCCGCCCCGCCCATCGCGGACTTACTGTCCAGTTGGCGCGGCGGCCTTGGCCATCTCCTGGTGCGCCTTCGCAAGCTTTGAGTTGTCGGCCGCGATTTTGTCCCACATCGCGGCTATCCCGTCGCACATGGTGGCCATGCCCACAGGTTTGGCAATGTTCATCTTCCGATAAGACTCTGCCGCGCGCCGATGGAGGTCAGCCTTTTTCTTCGCGTCTGCGGCCCGTTCCTCGTAGTAGGCCACGATCGCCTGATGATCCGCGGGCGTCTTCGCGGTTGTGATCATCTGCTGCAAGTTGTCGTCTGTGACGGCGGCCTGCTGTGCACCCGCCGGAATCGTGGGCAGGGCGGCCGCGAATAGGATAAGCCCCGCTGCGAGCAACATAGTTACGAGCTTCATTTTCTTCTGCAGTTTCATGGTATTGATCCTCTTCATTGTCGCTTCTTGTCCTGGCGGATTTTTCGGCCTCGCCAAGAGTTCACGCATCATTCTGAACGATTCACGCCATTGCAAAGAGCATTGTCGCGACTGGGACATTCTGAGCGTGATCATGGATTGCATGACCTAGGCTCGCCACCACGTCAAAAGCACCCGCGTGTTGGCGCCCATTTTATCAGCCGATGCCCGGGAGATGGGCAGCCATCGAGTAACTGTGCTTCGGCTTACGCGCAGATCGGACGGGCATCTTTCTTGCTGTCCCAGTCGTTGAATGCTCAAGTTCACTAACGTTGCCTTAGTATTCGCGCTAGCCATCGGCGCGATCGCGAGCCTCCCGCGCGTTTGCGCGGAAGGCTCGGATCGCATTTTGCCGGCGGCCAACGAAGCGGAGAGTACTTGCGCAGACCAGTACAACGCGCTGCTCACGCAAGCCAAGGCCGCCCTTACCCAGGGTGACCGCGCTCGCGCCGTCGCCTCGTTATTGGAGGCCAAGGCTCAACTCCGCGTCTGCCAGGAGCGCGAGGAACGCAACTCGATTGCCGCCGTCGCGGTGGCAATGAACTGCCGCTAGCCGGCTCCCGCTCGCTGCTGACACGGAATCGATCTGTTTTGTAAATTCCGGCATCACCACACACGTGCCGGTTCCAGCGCCTTGTCGATCTCCGCCGGATCGACTTGTTGTCCGCTCTTCAGTCTTTCGATGAGCTGATTGATTTCGTAGTTCTTCCTCGCGAACTCGATATTATTCTTGTTTCCAGTTCTGGCGTTCCGCGTAGCCTGCTGAGCTGCGTCTTGAAGTTGGGCGATTGTCGTAGCGTCTGACGAAGCGGAAGTGGGTGTTCTTGAAATACCGACAGATCCAGCCAACGCGGGAATAGCGAGCGTCGATGCAAGTGCGGCTGCAGCAAGAATTGCAATATTCCTTGTCATGATCCTGAATCCTCATATCGCTTGCGTGGCTCGGGCATGGAAACCCGAGGACCGTCAAACCAGAGCACCGCGGCGAATAGGGCGATACAACATCGCTCCACCATCCACATCGGCGCCCGCTTTAAGGGGCAGCGCTATTGGGGAAGGATCAGATTTGACGCGAACAGAGAAGTGCTAACGAAACGGGACGACCGGGCGGCGAGTACCCACGAGTGATGACGGTATCTCGAAGGTATGAAACCGTGGCTATCACCGCGGTGACAGGCAGAATCCCGATCGAGTCGATATGCTGTGCGTCCCGCGCCAGGCTGGCCGCTCTATCCGGCGCCGCCGGCGCTTTGCAGCAGTTCATCTGATTCATCCGGGCGGGCTTCGGGGCGGGCTTCGGGCAATCCGGACAGCACGGCATCATGGAACACGCCATCGCAGACGGCGCACTGATGCTTAGCGGAAGCAGCAGGGCGATCAGAATTATAGCGAGAGACCGCACGGCCATTACCATAGTCGGATTGTTCAGCGCGCGCAATCTGCTCCATATTTTTTTAGGGACCTGATAGCAGTTCCACAGAGGGCGCGATTCAAGTTGGGTACACCAGTGTAAGCGCCGCAGATCGGGCATCACTGCCATCCAGTTGCCGGTTTCGCCGCGACGCCCCCGCTCAAGAGGGATTTCCCGATGAGAGTTTCCGCGCCAAAGTGCGGGCTTATTTCGCCTTCCAAGTCGTGCGTGCTGACGCGCAGTCAGCGGCTCGAAGTACCCTCAAAATAGCCTGAAAACCGACCAATCGTTCAGCCGCCAGTCTCCGCCGGCCTTCCACGCCGCAATCATAGCTTCGTTTGCGCCGGCCTCGTCGCCCGACTTTCGCAGCACCTCAGCAAACCCTTCGCAAATCTGAACGGTATCTGTTTCGCGGCCGGTCTTCTGCTTCGCAATCAGGACCTCTCTAGCTCCGGCTTCGTCCCACCGGTCATGAAAATGCCGGGGCGAGGGAGGTCTTGCATATTCAGAGGAAGGAGCGGAGAAGCACCTGTTGTGTATGCCCGCGATACACCACAAGTAGTTAACATCGACCTTTGACGCGAGTAAGAAACTGCGATACGAAATGGCCGCGGGATTGAGGCAGTGCGCCGACGATGCTTTGAACGGTTACTGGTAGTGCTGATCTGTGCGCGAGCCATCGCGGGTTGCAGCGCAGCGAGTCAGCCTTCGCCCGGATCGCCGAACGCAGCAACGACGGCTGCGGCGACGTCATCTGCGGCACACCCAGTTTCCGTTCCGCTCGACCTCTGCCGCCTACCGGATCTGGCCCCCGCCAGCGTGCTGTCCAGACTCGGTTACACGCAGCTTGCGGTTTCGCTGACGGACCCGAACGGCGCGCCGATCGTTGGCTTGAAAGAAGCCAACTTCACGGTGCGGTCGGGTCCCAACTCGCTTCCCATCGTGTATTTTCGGGAGGAGTCCGGCCTTACCACGCCGGTCTCACTGGTTATTGTCGGCGACGTTTCCGAAAGCATGTACCGGAAGACGGT
This sequence comes from Binataceae bacterium (SeqCode), assembly GCA_963722605.1. GTDB lineage: Bacteria > Desulfobacterota > Binatia > Binatales > Binataceae > Binatus. The sequence goes on from CAVRNO010000004.1 coordinate 92,880, forward strand.
CGTGTCGTCGGCTGATGACCTTGCGAAGGTGCGAACCGGCCTGAACCGGGCCGGCGAACAACTCAACGAATGCGACGAAGCCGCGCTTGTTACGATCGGGGGAACTTACCAGACCGACATTCAGCCGCCTCTCGGGGCCGTAACCCTCGCACAGCCATTCACCACCGATCACTCGCTAGCGTTGCGAAAAATTTATTCCGTGATGCCGTCCGGCGAGAAGCGACTCTCGGACGGCATCCGGGTGGGACTTGAAACGCTGTCCGGCGCGCAATATCCCAGTCGCGCGCTGGTCCTGATGACTGACGGCCTCGACCAGGCCGCAATCGACCAAAGCGCTCCGTTGCTCGCGCGGGTTCGCGAAAGCGGCGTTTCTTTCTGGGTGGTCGGGATCGGCGATCCCGAGGCTCAGGACAGCATTTTGTCGAAACTGCGCGGCACGACTCGGCTGGATGCCGGGGCGGTGAAGAAGTTGGCCACTGATGGCGGTGGACAGATGCTGTTGGCGAAACCGGTGGACTCAGACGACGGAGCATCGCTTGCGGCGGCCGTCACTACAATCGCGAAGCTGCTAGGCGAGGGCTATGCCTTAGGCATCGACGGTTCGCCCGGAAAGATTGCGCCAACGGTTACTCTGGCGGACAATTCCGGCGCGCTGGTACGAGCCGGCCTGGTGCCATCAGAAGTGCTTGCCGAGGCCGCGGCCCGGCCCGCCAAACCGAAACGGGAAGTCGGTACTGCGAAAAATGTCGTTGCGCCCGACGCGATTGGCAACCTTCCCGGCTACACCGAGATCGCGGTGACGGTGGCGAAACCCGATGGCAGCTATGTCGATGGATTGAGTAAGAGCGACTTCAAGATCTCCGTCAGCGGGGCTTCGCAACCAATCGATTTCTTTCGCGCGGGCGAGGAATCTCCGGCAACTGTCGGAATCCTGGTCGACACTTCCGGCAGTATGACTCCGAAGCTGCCGCAGGCTCGTGCCGCAATCGAGCAGTTCGTAAAAATTCTCAACGCACGGGACGAGGTATTCCTTTTCGCGTTCTCTACCAAACCCTTCCTGCTGCAACCCCTGACCAACGACCACGACGCTTTGATTAGCCGGCTCGATTTGCTTCACGCATACGGCCAGACCGCACTCTTTGACACGATTGTGCAAGGTATCTCAGAGGCGCAGGAGTCACACAACCGCAGAAAAGTATTGCTGGTAATTACCGACGGCATAGACAACACGAGTTCTTCTACTGCTGACGATGTCGTGCAGGCCGCGAAGAGTAGCGGCGTGCTCGTGTACTCGATTGGAATTGGAGATCCGAACGCGGCTGCCGGACCGAGCATCGCGGTCGGACCCTTTGTTACCGGCGGGGATGGCGTCGAACGCGTCGATGCCGCTACGCTGTCGAGACTTGCCAGCGCGAACGGCAGCAAGAGTTACATCATCCAAAAAGTCGGTGATGGCGCGGCGCTGAAGAAGGCATGCGAAGAAATCGCGGACGGCTTGCACGAACGGCACTCGTACGCGATCGGGTTCGTCGCTCACGCACCCGCTGACTACGCTCCGACCATTATGCCGATTGCCGTACAAGTTCCTGGCCACATCGACTATCTCGTACAAGCACCAAAATTGATTCCGGCGCCGCCGACTCCTGAGGCAGTGCCAACAACGCCAGCCGCATCGACCCAACAGGCTCCCCAATAAGGGGTGACGCGCTCGCGACTGTCGCCGCGACGGCCCCGGAGGAAAAATTAGGGAAAATAATTCCCAGCCGTGTCTTTGACTGAAACGCTCTCGGGCGCAATCTTTGCCGCGGCCGAACTATCGCGGGCGAACAGGACGCAGGCGTCGTCGCGATAGAGCTGCTTCCACCCGCCTTGCGCGATCACCAGTTTGTACGCGGGATCTTTATTTCGCCCTAGCAGGACGAAATCATGCGGATAGTCGGCCAGCGTTTCCTTGCCCGCGGCTTTCCCATTGTCGAACGCCAGGTAATCGTCGATAACCTTGGGCGGATACACCGTGTCGTAGCGCCCGTCGATGAAAACCCTGCTCGCCGGCGGCATGTGCCAGATGACGTACTCGCCCCATTGGAAGTCGGCCAGGATGTTGCCGCTCAAGCGATGCGCCTTCAGGTAAGCGATCGCGCCGGCCGGATAAGGATCGTTGGCCTCCATCTTTTTCGAGAAAAGACCGGTCAGGATCAGCAGCTCAAACGCCGCAACCGCGACGATCAACTGATTTATCGTCGGCGAGCGATCTTTCGCTTGGGCCGCCGGCAACCCCAGCCGCTCGCGGCGCGCCTCCAGCACCAGCGCCGTATGCCGCGCCAGCGGAGTTACCGTCGCGATCACTGCCAGCGGTAGATTTCTGACCGCAAGCATCGCGGCTGCGATCATCAGCGCCGCGACACAAACCAGCGCAAGGTCTCCCCCGCGGGGCGTTTGGATGAAGCTCACGCCGAGCGCAGCGAACATCGCAATCGCCAGCAACTTGCATGCGACGCCGCCCACGTGATGCTGCCGCCAGTGGTAAAGCAACGACTGCGGCATCGACAGCCAATCGACGATTGCCGTGCGCGTGTGAGGGTTCTCGAGCGCATGGATAACGGCCTGCCAGGTGCCCGCGCCGTACGGAGTCGCGAGCGTCGCTATCGCGCAAGCGGCCGTGATCGCGGAGAGCCACATTGCGCGCCGCATCCCGCGGCCGCGCACCAGGTCCTGCGCGAATACCACCGCGGTGAACGTGCCGAGCGCGGCCAAACCCATGATGAAGCCGCCGTGCAAATTCGCCCATAGAGCCATAATCGGAATCGCCAGCCACACCGGCGCGCGCCCGCGGTAGTTGTAGCGCGAAAGAATCGCGAGAAGGGCGCTCATCAGGGCGAAGGTGAAAATCTGGGGCCGGAACTGGATTTGCGTAGCCAGCGGCACGCTCGCCGCGATCAGGATCGCGAACTGGAGCCGCGCCGCCGCTCCGGTCTCCTCCATTGCCAGGGCGAGGAAAAAGATCGTCGCCGCGGTGCAGGCGAACTTCATCAGATTAAGCCCGATCGTGCCGAAAGCGTTGTATATCGCACCCATCAGCACTTCGGTCAGCCATTCATGGTTGAGCCACAGATGCCCCGGCGCCGAATACGAATACCGATCGTAAAAAATCAGGTGCCGCTGAGCGAGCACGTCCTGCCCGAACCGCACGTGCCCCCATAGGTCCGGGTCGGCCTGCCGTGTCGCATCCGCAACCACGATCGCGATGAAGATTAGGGCGGGCGAGTAATGGAGAAGTGAGACTCTCTTGCGCCGCGACGGCGCCGCCGTTTCCACGCCTGTCGATTCGCCACCCGGCGCACCGGCCCCCGGGCTTGCGCTCATTGCGAAGGAGCCGCCGGGCTTGCGCTGGCGCCCAGCTCACCGGCTCGCGCCATGTAGCGCACGGGGAACCGGCTGTTGAAGACGAACCCGGAAATCAGCAATGCCGTCGGCAGCGCAAATCCCAGTCCCAGCTTGCCCAGGTTGCCGCCGATGATGACGCCGGTCTCCGCCAGGCCGGCGTTCACTGTCATCAGGCCGCACCAGGTAAGAGTCATCACCAGGTTAAGCCGGATGAAGATCGGATGATCCCAGAACTCCCGCGGCGCGTTTTCCCGCGCGTAGGCAGTGGTGAACGGATGGCCGATCGCGACCGAGCCCCACGCGGCAGCCGCGAAGCATGACCAGATGACGACCACGTTGTAGGCCGGGAACACGGCCGATTGCAGGCCGATGGTCAGCACCGAGGCGATCGCGAAGAAGGCAAGCCCGGTCCAGTCCATCAGCCTGACCGGAACTGCGCGCCGCAGCCGCACGGCGATAAATGCCAGACAGAGGATCAACCCGCCGCCGGCCGCCGCGCGCCAGTAATTGGCGCCGGAAGCAAAGCCGTAAAAGACAAACGGCCCGAACGCCATCAGGCCGGTAACAAGGCCCGAAAGTTTTTTCTGTTCCGCCACGCCCGCGTCCTCCTTCAATGGCAGTTGCGCCGAAACCCGGCGCGGCTTGCGCTGCGCAAGCCGATCGACGTGCCCATCAGTCCCCGGCCGATTATCGGAATCCCGGCAAGACAAAGATAGAGCAAAGGCACATCGGCGCCAAAGAACCTTGGCTGGGTTGCGATGCCCAGGCCCAGGCGCACCCTAACTCGCTGCGGCGGCGGGCGCCTGCGCGCGCCGCGCGATGTCGGCCAATAGCAACAGCATCGCCAGCGGCGCGATCGGAATCATTGCGCGGCCGGCGAGCGAGCGCGCGAAAAGCGGCAGAATCCAGGCGAATGCGAGCAGGGATTTCTCCCACGGGAGGAATCCCGAGCGCCGCCCTTCGATTGCAAGCCACGCGATCGGCAGCGCCAGCAAGACCAGGTCGTAGTCCATCATGTAGGGCGTCGCTATCAACACGCCGGTTGCGAGCGCGGCGGCGCGCAGCTCGAATTTCGCGCTTCGCCGGCATATCCAGATGAGCGCGAGCACGGTTATCGAGCTTACCGCCAATTGCAATGAGTAAGCCGTTGCGACGCTGAATCCCCACAGCCGCGCGGCCGCAAACGCGCTCTGCAGTTTCTCGAATCCGCTGCCTCCCTGCTCGAGCACCACGTGGCGGGTGAAGCTGATGCTGGCAAAAAAAGCCTGCCAGCTTTGCTCACCGAATATCGCCAGCGACAACGCCGCGAACAATGCCACCGTGACCGACGCCGATCCGATCGCGCGCCAGCGGCCGGTGGCGATCAGAAATATCGGCACCAGCACTCCGTATTGCGGCTTGTAACTCATCAGCCCGAACATCACGCCGGAAAGAATCGGGCGGCGCTCGAGCGTCAGCAGCGCGGCTCCGAGCAACCCGAGAGTCAGAAATCCATTCTGCCCGTTGGTCAGGTTGACCAGCGCGCCGGGAAAAGCGATCGCCAGCCAAAGCGAATCGCGCTTCCGATCGATCTTCCACATGACTCCGAGATAGGCGGCGAAGGTTGCCGCGGTCCACGCGATCAAAGACCAGAGGTACGGGATCGCCGCCAGCGGCACCACTATCAGCAGATACGTCGGCGGGTAGTGAAAGCCGGCGAAGCCGACCGCCGGATCGGCGACTGCCGAGCGTTCGACCGACCACAGGCGCGCGACGTCGTAAACGGCCGCCGGAGCGCCGTGGAGCGCCAGCCACGACGCAGACCACGGGTCGATGAAGTCGGCGCCGACGGGATGTCCGGCGGGATCGATCAGGCCCTTGCCCGACATCAGCCAGACGAGCCCGCTTACGGCGTAAACTGCGAGGAACAGTTTCGGATATACGGCCAGCCGCCGGCGTGTGAGCCACGGCGCTCGTCTCAAGAAGTCGAGCATTGAGCTACCGGTCAACGATTCTCCGCGCGAGTCTCCCCCACAACGCGATCGACGGGCTGCGGCTCCGCTGCGGGCAATCTAGCGCAAGACGCATCCCTTCCAAAGCGCTATATGTGTCTGGGCCGGCTAATCGCCGCGAGGAGAATCAACCGATGCTACGCGAGAATCCAGTGATAGCGATGATCGCGACGACGCAGCCGGAGCGCGCGAAGGCATTCTACTCCGAAGTCCTGGGGCTCAAGCTCATCGAAGACGGATGGTTCGCGCTTGTGTTCGCCGCGGGAGCCACCAGGCTCCACATTCAGAAGGTGAAGCAGTTTTCGCCTCTGCCATTCACGGCCTTGGGCTGGGCGGTCCCTGACATCGGGGCAGCGGCGGCAAAACTGGCGAAGAAGGGCGTCAAGTTCGAGCGTTACAAAGAAATGCCGCAAGATGACGCGGGTATCTGGACGACTCCCGATGGAACCAAGGTATGCTGGTTCAAAGACCCTGACGGCAATACTCTGTCGCTAACTCAGTTCCCCTCGAAGTGAGTAGTCTCGAACGGATTTGACCGAGTCAACGGGGCGCGGCGGCGCCGCCCGATACCTCCATCCAGGCATTGATCAGATCGTCGGCCTCGTCGGGTTCGAGCCGGCCGTCTTTCACTGCGGCGAGAATTTCAAGGATCGCGTCGTCGCGACTCAGTTTTTCGGTTGCACCTGGGGTGAATTTCGCCGATTGGCTGTCGGACCCGGGTTTTTCCGCATCCGATTGCGTAGTTGGCTCGGCAGTGCGATGGGTCTGTTCATGTGAGCGGTTGTGCACGTTGCGCGCGGCTTCCCGGATCTTGTCGCGCATCTCGCGCGCGGCCTGGCGCACCCGCTCGCGCATCTCGTGGCGCGCCTCGCGCGAGCCGCCGCGCACGGCATCGGCGACCAGGTCGCCGATTTCCTTGCCCAGCTTCGAGAGCCGGTCGCCGACATCGCCGGGAACCGCGTCTTCGATTTCAGAGATTGCGCGCTCGACTTCGCGAAGTCCCTCGCTGACGCTGCGTTTCACGTCGCGGGTAACCTCGCGCACGAGCGCGCTGGACATCCCACCGCTCTCGGCGACGAACTGGCCGGCGGCGTCGAGCACGCTGCGGACAAAAGCGGGAATCTCGCCGCCAAGCTCGCTGGCGAGGTCCTCAAACGGGGCGGAGAATGCGCCGCTCATGCGCGAGCGGTGGCCGCGGCCGCAGAAATCGCGCTCGCGCGCGCCGGCGCCGGCGACGATCACGTCGGCGCCGCGAGTCTCGACCGCAAGCTTCATGCGCGCACCCGCGGCCGGGTCGGGACCGATCGGACCGTGAACGTGATCGCGGCCGAGCCATTCAAGCCCGGCGGCGTCGACGCCGTAGGTGCGGATTCGGCCCCATTGCGCGGATGCGTCGATCTCGAGCGAAGCGCTGGCGTCCACTTCCACGCTGACCCGTGCGCCGCTCCTGACGCTCCATGTTTTATCGGCCGGGAAGGGGCCGGCGAGATAGACCGCGCCGCCCACGTCTTCAAGATTGAGCGCGCCGCCGGCGCGGGCGATACGCGCGCCGCCACCGACAAAGCCGACTGCGATTTCGCCGCCGACGCCGTCGGCCGCGAACTTGCCGCCTATTTTGCCGATCCGGACCGCGCCGGACAGGTTCGCGGCGCGCACTTTGCCGCCGACGACGCCGGCTTCGACATCGGCGGCGTCTTCGATCTCAAGATGTCCGCCGACGATGCGGGCGATGAATGGCCCGCGCAGGCCGAGCAGGCGGGCGCTGCCGGCGATTTTTTCGATCGCCACTTCGCCCTCGATGGAGCGGCAATCGAATCCACCGGCGACCAGGCTGAAGGTGATCGCACGGGCGGACTCAACCTCGAGTGCGCCGCGGACTTTAAGGCCTTCGACCGAACCGGCTTGCCTGATCGAGACGTTGCCGCTGACGGTGTCGCGAATGGAAATGGCGCCGACGCGGCGCGCGTGGAGATTGCCGCGAACGCGCTTGACGGCGAAGGGGGTGGCCAGATCGGAGAGGTCGAGGTTGCCGGCGATATCTTCGACTTCGACGGTGACACCGGCGGGGACCGCGATGGTAGCGCTGGCGCCGAGCGTCACTTCGGCGACGCCGGCGTCGCGAGCGAGCACGGGCGCGACGTTCGAATCGATCTCGACGGCGGAACGATCCGAGCCGGTGATTTTCAGATTTCCCGGTGCGCGCAGGATGTGGATTGATTCAACTGCTTCGAGCGTCGAGGTGGCCATTGCGGATTACCTCCGTTGAGTTTTTCACCGTTTCACTTGCTCAATCGTTTTTTCTGCGGGGCTCGTTAAGCGCGGCCAGGGCTTCCTCGGGCGTGAGTATCCCGCTCTTGAGATCGGCCAGGACCGAGCGGCGCCGCGAGCCCTCGTCATCGGAAGCCGCGGCCTCGGGCGCGGACTTGGCGGAGTAGCCGAGCGCGTTGATGACTTCGTCGAGTCGCGCGCGCACGGTCGGGTACGAGACGCCGAGTTCGCGCTCGACTTCGCGGATTACGCCGCGGTTCTTGATGAAGACCTCGACGAAATCGATCTGCGCGCCGCCGAGCTTGAGCAGCGCGGGCGGAGCGAATTCCCCTTCGATCGAGATCGAGCAATCGGGGCATCGCAGGCGAGCGACGGTAAGATTTCCGTCGCATGATGGGCATTTAAGAATTATCGGCCGCATTGGGGATAATATTGAACTAAAGATTAAGATTGTCAAGTCAAAGATTAAGATTATTAAGCCGAGAATCAACCGATGGCTTAATGGAGTAGTACGGGTTGTCAGGCGGGCGGGGGTGCCGGGTGCTGCTGGCTCAGGCAATGAACGGAGCCAAGGCCCCATACCAGGTCCGTCGAGGGGATGCCGACGACGCGGCGGGAAGGGAAGAGCCGGCCAAGCGTCGCAGCCGCGACCTCGTCCTCAGCGACGCCTAAAGCCGGCATCAGGACACCACCGTTGGCGATATAGAAATTCGCGTAGGAGGCGGGCAGGCGCGTGCCGTCGTAGACGACTGCGGGAGGCATCGGGAGAGTTTCGATGTTGAACGGGCGGCCGTCCTGATCGCGCATCGCGCGCAGCCGCTCAAGATTGTCGCGCAGCACGGCGTAGTTCACGTCGGCGGGATCGTCTTCGAGCACGGTGACGATGGTGTCGGGGGCGACGAAGCGCGCGAGGTCGTCGATGTGGCCGTCGGTGTCGTCGCCGGCGATTCCGTCGCCGAGCCAGAGCACGTTGGTCACGCCGAGATAAGTGCGCAGGTAATCCTCGATGTCGGCGCGGCCCAGCTCGGGATTTCGATTGGGGTTGAGCAGGCACGACTCGGTGGTGAGTATGGAGCCGGCGCCATTCAAGTCGATCGAGCCGCCCTCGAGCACGATTCCCGGTTCGATGACCTCGAAGCCGTAGCGCATCCCAAGCTTTTGCGGGACGACGTCGTCGAGATCGAACGCGCCATACTTCTGGCCCCACGAGTTGAAGCGCCAGTCGAGCGCGATCTGATTTGGGCCGGCGGGCGAGGCGGTTGCGAGGCGGTTGACGAAAATTGGCCCGTGGTCGCGCGCCCATGCGTCGTTGGTGGGGAGATGAAATATGTCGACGCGGCCGAGCAGGATGTCCTTGTCCTTCTCGGGCCGGTCGCTCGCGTCGCGAATCATCGCACGCACTTCCTCGATCTGCGTTGCGTCGTTGACCATCAGGCGGACCGGCTCGAATAACGCGATGGCCGCGACCATCTTCGCGTAGAGCGGCGGGATGACCTCGAACTTGCCGGGCCAGGTGTCGCGATTGTGCGGCCACGCGAGGTAACAGGCGAGATGCGGCGCCCACTCGGGCGGCATCCGGTAGCCCGCGAGGATGCGGCGATGCTCAGGTGAAATGGAATTCACGGCTACGATCGAAAGCGGCGGGTCAAATCCGCGTAGGCGTCGATTCGGCGATCGCGCAGGAAGGGCCAGTTGCGGCGGACTTCTTCGATCTTCGCCAGATCGCATTCGACGACCAGCGTTTCCTCGGCGGCGGTGCTTGCGCGCGCGATGACCTCGCCCGACGGATCGGCGACGAATGACGAGCCCCAGAACTCGAGGTCACCCTCGACGCCGACGCGATTGACCGCGGCGACGAAGACGCCGTTGGCGATGGCGTGGCTGCGCTGGATTGTCTCCCACGCGTCCTGCTGTTTGGGACGGACTTTTTCCGGCTCGCCGTGCCACCATCCGATCGCGGTCGGATAGAACAGGATCTGCGCCCCCGCCATCGCGGTGAGCCTGGCCGCTTCGGGGAACCATTGATCCCAGCATACGAGCACGCCGACCGGGCCGTGCGAGGTGGGATGCGCGGGGAAATCGAGATCGCCGGGGGTGAAGTAAAATTTTTCGTAGTAGCGGGGATCGTCGGGGATGTGCATCTTGCGGTAGCGGCCGACGATTTTCCCGGCCTCGTCGATGACGACGGCCGCGTTGTAATAGACGCCCGCCGCGCGGCGCTCGAAGATCGACGCGACGATGATGATTTTCCGCGCGAGCGCCACGGCGCCGAGCGCTTCGGTGGTAGGACCCGGGATCGGCTCGGCGAGATCGAAGAATTTCGGGTCCTCGGTCTGGCACGGGTAGTGCGCTCCGAACAGCTCCTGGGTGCAGACGATTTGCGCGCCGCGCCGCGCGGCCTCCTCGATCTTGGCGATTGCCTTTTCGAGATTGAGGCGCGGCTCCGGCGCACAGCTCATCTGGATGAGGCCGATGGCGACCTTGCCGGCGCGCGAATCCATGACAATTGTGATAGCAACCGAGCGCGCCGCGCGCTATCACCCCCGGCCTGATCCGCCGCACAATCGAGTTGCCCCGGGCGCGAAAGATATTCGCCATTAGCGGTTGCATCAGCGGCCCTGTGATATTGTAATAAGGCGCGCAAGAGGAACACGCGCTCGGAGTAATTTATCGCGACTGCCCGCCGCTGATAGCCGGGTCCTGCGCAAGGGAAGGCCGCGAACCCCGCCAGGTCCGGAAGGAAGCAACGGTACCGGCTGCCACCCTGTGCCGCAGGGGTGCCTGGCTATCATTCGACGGGCAGTCGCGAGCGAAAAGATTTCGCGATGGCCGAATCCCCAACGACACATCTGGTGCTCGCGCGCAAATGGCGGCCGGAGCGCTTCTCGGAGCTGGTGGGCCAGGAGCACGTGACCCGCACGCTCAGCGAAGCGCTGAAGCGGGGCCGAATAGCGCACGCGTTTCTGTTCACCGGGATTCGCGGCGTGGGCAAGACCACGGCGGCAAGAATTCTGGCGCGATGCCTGAATTGCGAGAAAGGCCCGACCGCCGAGCCATGCGGCGAATGCGCGGCGTGCGTGGAGATTCGCGGCGGGCGCTCGCTCGACGTAAGCGAGATCGACGGCGCCACCTACCGCAAGATCGAGGACGCGCGCGCGATAATCGAAAACCTGAGCTACCGCCCGGCGCGCGACCGTTTCAAGATTTACATTATCGACGAGGCGCATCAGCTGACCGATTCGGCCTTCAACGCGCTGCTAAAGACGCTGGAGGAGCCGCCGCCGCACGTCAAGTTTATCCTGGCGACGACCGAGCCGCAGAAGATGCCGGAGACGATTCTGTCGCGGCTGCAACGCTACGACTTTCGGCGGATCCCGTACGCGACGATTCTCGAGCGGCTGAGCGATCTCGCACGGCGCGAAGGGATCGAGGCCGAGGAGACCGCCCTGCGGCTGCTCGCGCGCGAGGCCGGCGGCAGCATGCGCGACGCGGAGCGGATGCTCGAGACGGCGATGGCAACGGCAACGGCGTCGGGCAAGGTGACGGAGGCCGAGGTGGCGTCGTCGCTCGGGGTCGCGAGCCGGACCACGGTTTTGAAGCTGGCCGGCGCGATTTTGGATAAGAACGCGGCCGCGGCGCTCGCGCACGTGCGCGAACTCGCCAGCCGCGGCGCAAACCTTGAATCGCTGGGGCGCGATTTGCTCGAGACGTTCAGAAATCTCGCGGTCGCGAAACTTCCGGCAGGCGGCGCGGATAGCCCGCTCGACGATATTCCCGATCACGAAGCGGCGGAGCTCAAGCGGCTGGCCGCGGGCGCAAGCGCGCGCGACCTGATGCGGCTGTTTCGCCTGATGGCGGATTCGCAGGAACAGATTCTCCGCTCGCCCTACCCCGACCTGCTGCTCGAAATGGCGGTGGTGCGGATGGCGTCGCTGGCGGCGGTGATCGACGCCGACGAATTGCTGCGTGCGATCGGCTCGGACAAGACTGCGACGGCGCCGGCCTCGGGGACCCCGCCCGCGCCGTCCGGCGGCAGCTTCGGCAGCCGGGGCGCGGCGAAGTCCGAGGGCGGATCGAAGGAGCAATCCAGCGGCGCGCGGCGGCTGCGCGTCGAGGGCGAAGTCAAGGCCGATGCGCCGCTGCGCCGTGAGATTCAGGACGACCGCCCGCGCGAACTTCCCGAGCTGCGCGATTTCATCCGGGGGCGGCGCGCCGCGCTGGCCGGCTTCATGGAGCAGGGCGCGGGACTTGCGCTCGACGGCGACCTGCTGACGGTGACGGCGCGAAACGAGATTTACGTCCGCTATCTGAATGACAACAAGACGGTGATCGCGGAGCTTGCGAGCGAGCATCTTGGCCGCGCGATTCGGGTCGAGCTTTCAACCAACGGGGCGGCGAAGCCGGCCGGCGGCGGCCGCGCCGCGACCTTGCCCGGTAACAACGGCCTCACGCGGGAATCGCGGCCCGCGGCGGCGGACACCGCCAACAAGGCATCCGCCGAGAGCGCAAAAAAAGAGACGGCGCCGGCGCCGCGGGCGACGGATGCCGCGATGCGCGCAGCGACACCCGAGGAACGGCAAGCGGTGCTCTCGGAGCCCGGATTGCGAAGAGTGTTCGATACGCTGGACGCGCGGCTGGTGGAACTCAGGATACCGAATCTCGCGCCGGCTTCGGCGAAGGAAGGCGGCGACCCGCAATCGAAGTAGTACACCGCGCAAGGGGAGCAGGCGGCAAGGAGCAATCAGAGTGGCAGAAATAGATTTGTCGGCATTGATGCAGCAGGCGCAGGCGCTGCAATTGCGTATGAAGGAGATGCAGGAATCGGCGGCCGCGAGAACCGTCGAGGCTCAATCGGGCGGCGGGATGGTGCGGGTGGTGGTGGACGGCTCGCTGCGCCTGCGCAAAATAGAGATCGACGCCGCGATCATCGCGGCCAACGACAAATCGATGCTCGAAGACCTGATCCTGGTCGCGGTCAACGACGGTATGGCTCGCGCGCAGAAGATGCTCGCCGAAGAGATGGGCAAGCTCGGTCCGCTCCAGGGTCTGCAAATCCCCGGCTTCGGCACCGAATGACGGAGCGCGCGATGGCGGAAAACTTGAAGCGCCAGGACGGACTGCCGCCTGCGATGACGCGGCTGGTCAAAGAATTGTCGCGGCTGCCCGGGATCGGGGAGAAGACCGCGGCGCGGCTGGTGTTCAATCTGCTCAATCGGCCGCGCGACCAGGTGATCGCGCTGGCCGAAGCGCTGCTCGAAATGAAAGAGCGGGTGGGTCTGTGCTCCGCTTGCTTCGGATTGTCAGACAATCCACGATGTCAGATCTGCGAGGACGAAGAACGGGAACGAGAGGTGATTTGCGTAGTGGAAGGACCAGCAGACTTAATGGCGATAGAGCGGGCGCGCAGTTTTGGCGGCGTGTACCACGTGCTCAACGGTGCGCTCGCGCCGCTGGACGGCATCGGCCCCGACGACATCAAGATGAAGGAACTGATTGCCCGCGTGAGTCCGCCCGCGGTCGTTCGCGAGGTGATAATCGCGACCAATGCGACCGTCGAGGGCGAGGCGACCGCGCTTTACATCGCGCGCGCACTGAAACCGCTCGGGGTTAAGACGACGCGGCTGGCGCGCGGACTGCCGGCCGGCGGCGACCTCGAATACAGCGACTCCGCGACTCTGACCAGCGCGCTCAGCGGCCGCCGCGAACTCTAGCACCCATGAAAACAGTCTTAAGCCGCTTCATCAATTCAGGAACTGCGGCACGCGCACGACGGCGATCGCCGCTCGGCGCGTGCGCAGCGATAATGGCGATAGCACTGTCGGCTTGCGGTCCGTCGGTGCCGCTGACGCCGGCCGAGAGAGGGCGAATCGTCTACGTGACCGTTTGCATGGCCTGCCATAACACCAATCCCAATTTGGCCGGCACCAAGGGACCCCCGATCGCGGGTTCGTCGCGCGAGTTGGTCTTAGATCGCGTGCTGTATCTCAAGTATCCGCCCGGCTACAAACCCCAGCGCAACACCAAAAACATGCGTGCGCAGCCCCAGTTGGCGAACAAGATCGACGACCTGGTGGCTTTTCTCGCCGCGGTGAAGGGGAGGAAGGACGGCAAGCTTCCTCCCCCGCCTCCCCCGCCTGCCCCGGCGCAGCACGACGGCAAGCTTCCTGCCCACGCCCCTGCGCAGGTATCCTTAAATCCTGCCACCAGCGTAAAATCCAAGTAACCGGTCCAGTTCCGGGATCGATTTTCTTACCCATAACCGGGCGGCGGCGCTTCGCGTTTCGCGTCCGCGCCCGAAAGGAAAGTATGTAGCGATGGCTTTTGAACTACCAAATCTCCCATACAGCGCGGACGCGCTGAAACCCCATATCTCCGCCGAGACGCTCGAATATCATCACGGCAAGCATCACCGGGCCTACGTCACCAAGCTCAACGAGCTGGTCGCGGGCACCAAATTCGCGAGCGCTTCACTCGAGGAGATCGTGAAGACGGCGGAACCGGGACCGCTCTACAACAGCGCGGGGCAGCATTGGAATCATTCCTTTTACTGGAAATCCATGAGTCCGAAGGGCGGCGGCGAACCGACCGGGGCGGTGGCCGACGCGATCAAGAAAGGCTTCGGCAGCTTTGATGCGTTCAAGAAGAAATTCAGCGAGATCGCCGCGGGCCACTTCGGCAGCGGATGGGCGTGGCTGGTGCGCGCGAAGGACGGCTCGTTGCAGGTGGTCGCGACCCATGACGCGGGATGCCCGATACGCCAGGGCGAGACGCCGATAATCACCTGCGACGTTTGGGAGCATGCGTACTACATTGACTATCGCAACGCGCGCCCCAAGTACGTCGAGGCATGGTGGGAGCTGGTCAACTGGGATTTCGCCAACGCGAATCTCAAGTAGTCAGCAGGCGCGTGTCGCAAGGCCCCGGGGCGAAGCACGAAAATTGGGCCAGGGCGGCGGATATCGCGGGAACGATCGCTTATCTGTGCGCGGATGATTGCCGCGCCGGGCGCGATCATTGCGGCCTACGGACGCGCTTAAGAGCGCGCGCCGGATTCAAGCCTGCGCGGCTGCCGCGCGCGAGTTCGCGAAACGCAGCCGCGATCTGCGCGGCATCGCCAGCCGATCCGCGATCACGCGGTACACATCGGCGTTGAATCCCATCCCGACGTGACTGCCCATCACCTCGACGTTTTCCACCGTCGGCGCGCCGCTCAAATCGACACAGCTTTGCCAGTCCACGACACCGTCGGTGCGCGAGTACACGTGGGTGGCCGGAACCTGCGCGGGCGATTCTTCGCTCAACGCCAGTCCGCACTTGCACTCCTCGCTGAGGCATCCGTCCGCCTTGCCGCGAAGTGCGGCGATCGATCGTGCGACCGCCTGCACGGCAAGGTTGGCCGCTCTGCGCGGCTGCCTGAGCGGTGATCCGAGCGAGATCACCCGCTCGACCATTTCGGGCTGCTCGCGGGCAATTTCGCGCGCGTAAACGCCGCCCAGGCTCTGGCCGATCAAAACGATCGGCTGCTCGAATTTCTCATGGACCAGCGCCAGCCGCGCGCTCAACTTCCGCATCGTGTCGCGCGGGCATTCGGAGTTCGACCAGATTCCCGCATAGACGGCGCGATGGCCGAGCCATCGGCAAAAATTCGCCATCGGCGTAAGCGTGACGTCGCCGGCCATGAAACCCGGAATAAGCATGACCACTTTGCTGTTGAGCGGCTTTACGTGCGGCCAGGGATGGGCGAGTGCGTTGAGCCAATAGATCGGAGGCCTCGAGCGGAACTCGAAACTCGCCCAACGCGTCGAGCAGCGAGGGGCGGCTGGGCTGGAATGCATTTCGCAAAGAAGTTGGCGCGCTATTGGAGCCATAAATCTCCTTATGTCGGCAGTTCGCGCAGGCAACGTCTTCACCGGCAGGCGTATGCAGAGCGAAACCGCAACCTCGTCATCCCATTCATCCTCTATTATAAGATAATCAATTTTTAACGAGATATTCAATGATTTCTAATGACCGATTTGATGATTTCCTGGGCATCGGCAGCTTACGGCGCCGAACGGCTTGCACGCTGACGCCGCAACCGTCCACGTAAGAGTCAAAAAAGCTATCGAAACTCGCGAAAGCGCTGTTCTAATTCGCGGCAGCGCCGACGCACAGCCTCGTCGAGCACGAGAGAATGTGCCGCGATTTTCACCATGGATGCGGTGCGCCATGCGCTGGAGAGAGAGAGCGCGCAGCGGCTCCGTGCAATTGGATTTCTTTGGCGTCGGCCGGTTTGCTAACCTAGCCGACTCAAATCCGGTCCTTTGAGAGGTGCAAATGGAATTTGGAGTCCAGCTCAGCAACATGGAGCCCGCCCAGTATCGGGCCAACGCACAAGCGGCAGAGGCGCTCGGCTACGACCTGATCGTCTTCCCCGACCATCTCGTGAACGAAGGTCCGGAGCGGCAGTACGATCCGACGTCGAAGGCCTGGGACCATATCGTGATGGCGGCCGCCGTGATCGAAGCCACCAAAAAAATCCGGGTCGGCCATCTCGTGCTATGCAATCTGTTTCGTCATCCGGCGATCACGGCGCAGAGCCTGATGACGCTGGACCGGCTGAGCGGCGGCCGTATCGTCGCGGGACTCGGCACCGGATGGACCGAGACGGAATTCAACATGACCGGGATTGGGTTCCCACCGATCACCGAGCGGCTGCGGATGCTCGACGAGGCGATGGCCTGCATCCTGTCGCTGTGGACGAACGAGCGCACGACTTTCGACGGCGAGTTCTACAAGTTCAAAGATGCGATCCTGTGGCCCAAGCCGATACAACAGCCGCATCCGCCGATAATCGTCGGCGGCGGGGGCAAGGGCCTGCTGCGGATCGCGGCCAAGTATGCCGACTACATCAATATCATTCCGGACGCGGGCAAGCGTGGGCATATCTCGATGGAGGTGGTGAAGCGCACGACCGACGAATCGTTCCGCGAGAAGGTGCGCTTCGTCCGCGACGAAGCGAAGCGGCTGGGCCGCAAGCCCGAAGCGATCCGCATCAGCAACTTCATTTTCTCAACGATTATTTCGGACTCGCGCGAAGCCACCCGCAAGACCGCCGAGATGATGGCGCCGATGTTCGGCCAGACCGCCGACGATCTGCTGGCGTCGCCGATGATGCTGATCGGAACGGCGGAGGAATGCATCGCCGAGCTCAAGCGGCGCGCGAAGGACTGGGGCACGTCGCAGGTTATCTTCGCCGGCGAGGTCGGACAGGACGAAAAGCTGATCCGCAAGCTGCACGAGGACGTCCTCGTGCACGTGTAAGCGATCGCGACGCAGGGGCCGGGCAGACACCGGCCCCTGTCCTAGATGCTGAAGCTGATGGGGCGCTTGCGCTTTTCCGAGAGCGCCTGAATCGTCACTGCGCGCAGAATGCCGTTGACCGAATCGCGCACCTCGCACCAAACGTCGCGCATCGCGCACGGTTCATCGCGCGGGCATAACGACGAACTTTCCTCCAGGCATTCAACCGGGGTGTAGTCGCCCTCGATTATTTCCACCACCTCCGCCATCGTGATTCGCGCCGCCGGCTTGGCCAGCATGTATCCGCCGCTGGGCCCTTTCTGGCTGGCGACCAGACCGCCGCGCTTGAGCTCGATCAGCAGCCGGCGCAGGTAGTTTTCGGGGATGCCCTCGCTTGCTGCTATTTCCTCGACTCGAACCGGCAAAGTGGTAGGATAACGCTCCGCCAGTAGCAGCAGAGCCTTCAGGGAGTAATCAACGCCGACGCCGAACTTCATTTCTTCCGCACCTTCTCCGCTTACCGTTAGCATAATGGATCAATATGTAAAATAGGCGACCGGCTTAGTCATCTAATTAATTGACTAAGTCAGTAACCTAAGTTATCTTTTGCTTCGCAGGAGATTCGAGCAGTGCCGAAAAGAGAACCACCGGCTTGGGAAATGGTCTTGAAGCGCAATTCAGTCGAGCGCCTCAAGCACGAGCTGTTCCCGACTGAGCTGGCGGGTCAATGGGACCGGGTGGCGCAGACCTCGTACGAAAAACTTCCCGAGGAAGATATCGTGCGGCTCCAGTGGTTCGGCCTGTACCATGACAAGCCGAAGATCGGGACGTTCATGATACGGGTGAAAGTCCCCAGCGGCATCCTCAGCGCCGAGGGGCTGCGCGTACTCGGTGAAATCGCCGAGACCTACGGGCGCGACCAGGCCGAGCTTACCACGCGCCAGAATTTCCAGCTTCATTACATCACGCTCGACAAGTTCCCCGGGATTCTGGAGAGCCTCAAGCGCGTCGGGCTGACGACGATGGGCGCGTGCGGCGACGTGGTACGCAACATCACGGGATGCCCGGTCGCCGGCGTCGATCGGGACGAAGTTTTCGACGTGACGCCGCTCATCGCCGAGGCCGCGGGATTTTTCTTCGGCAATCGCGAGTACTCGGACCTGCCGCGCAAGCACAAGATATCGATCGCCGCATGCCGGCATCAGTGCAACGCTCCCGAGATCAACTGCGTCGCGCTGGTCGGGATGGTGAACGACGGGCGCGAGGGCTTTGCGGTGCGCGTCGGCGGCGGACAGTCGTCCACCCCGCGCCTGTCGCGCCATCTGGGCGTCTTCATCACCCGCGAGCAGGCGATGCCGGTGATGCGCGCGATTATCGACGTATGGCAGGGGACGACCGAGTACCGAATCTCGCGGGTCAAGGCGCGGCTCAAGTTCATGATCGACGATTACGGGCCCGAGGAATTTCGCCGGCTGGTCGAAGCGCGGCTCGGCTTCGCGCTCGAAGATCTCGCCGCGACGCCGATCCCCGAGACCGAGAGCGATCACATGGGCATCCGCGAGCAGAAGCAGTCCGGACTCAACTACGTTGGCTTTCCGGTTTACCTGGGCCTGATGAGCGGGCGGCAGATGCGCGAGATTGCGGCGCTCACGGCCTCGTTCGGCGGCGACATCCGGCTCACGCGCCGCCAGAATTTCATCATCACCGGCATTCCGACCGCGCAGCTCGACGACGTGATCGCGCAAGTTGGCGCGATCGGTTTCCCGCTGAATGCCAACGGGCTTTACGCGTCGTCGATCGGATGCATCGGCGACCCGCATTGCAACTACGCCGTCACTCCGACCAAGGCCAAGCTCGCGACAATCATCGAGCGGCTGGTGAACCGGTTCGGCGAGCAGGTCGGCGGTCTCAAGCTGAATCTCGACGGATGCCCTCATGCGTGCGCGCAGCACTGGACCGGCGATATCGGGTTGCAGGGCACCACCGGCCGCGGTCCCGCAGGCGAGCCGCAGGAGGCTTTCGACATTATATTGCGCGGCGGGCTGGGTAGGGACGCGGCGATCGGCAAGCCGATCATACGCCGCGTGCCGTCCGCGAGCGTCGAAGATTACGTGTCGCGGCTGTTCGGCGCTTACCTCGAACGGCGCGATGCCAACGAGACATTCACGCATTTTTGCGTGCGTACCCCCGACGCTGACCTGATTTCAATCGCAACTGGAGACGCAACCGGCGCCGATGTCGCCGCCGCCTGAACCGGGTTATCGCCCCAAGGATTCCGTAATGGCCGCAGGACCTCAATTCAACCAACCGCTTGAAAACCTCGCCACGAGTCTTATCATGGACGAACTGGAGGCAGGTGAAGCGGCCGTGGAGCTCGACGACAAGGAACCCCAGGAAGTCCTGGCCTGGGCCATCGATCGGTTCGGTGGGGAGATGGCGATCTGCTGCAGCTTCCAGGCCGAAGGCTGCGCGCTGATCGACATGGCGCACAAGATCGATCCCAACGTCCGCGTCTTCACGATCGATACGGGCCGGATGCCGCAGGAGACCTACGCGCTGATCGACAAGTATCGCAATCGCTACGGAATCAAGGTTGAAGTTTTCATGCCCGATACCGCCGTCGTGCAGCAGATGGTCACCAAGCACGGCAACAATCTTTTCTACAACGACGTCAACCTGCGCCTGTTATGCTGCCAGGTGCGCAAGGTGATGCCGCTGCGCCGCGCGCTCATGAATTACGGCGCGTGGGTGACAGGACTGCGCCGCGATCAGTGGGCGACCCGCTCGAACATCCGCAAAATTGAAATCGATCACGACCACGGCGGCATCGTCAAGCTCGCGCCTTTGGCCGACTGGACCGAAGCCGAGGTCTGGGATTACATCCGCGCCCACGACGTGCCGTACAACGCGCTCTACGACAAGGGCTACCAGTCGATCGGGTGCGCGCCGTGCACGCGTCCGGTGGGCGAGGGCCAGGACGCTCGCGCGGGCAGATGGTGGTGGGAGACCGGCGCGCCGAAGGAATGCGGGATGCACTGCGCGATCGAGACGGGCGGCTTCGAGCACGAGCTGGCGGCGTTGCTCGGTGAAAACAACGGCGGACACAAAAAGTAGCCAGTGATGGCGAGCGGCGAGCAGCCCAAAGCAGGCGAATCGGTTACGCTCGACAGTCTCCAGCGCGACATCCTCGTTCCGCAAATTCAGGCGTTCCTCGACGCAACGAGCGATCCGAATGCGCGCGAAGTCTATCTCGCGCTCAAGTCGGCGATCGAGTCGCTCGAAGTTCCCGCCGATCTCCAGCTTCGTCTCGGCGCGATCGTCGAGGTCGCGCTGACCAGCGGCCGCGTCAAGCGGCTGTTCGGTCCCGGCGCGGAGCTGTCGCTCAACGCACTGTTCATGAAGACGCCGCGCGGCCGCGAAGTGGCCAGTTCGCTCGCCGAGCTCAACAAGGCGCTCGCGACGCTCAAGGGCGATACGGTCGAGAACATAACCGCGACCCAGCGCAGTCCCGGCGCCTACGCCCTAACGCTCAAGACCAGCGGCTGCCAGATAGTGATTCGCTTCGAACAATCCGGCGTCCGCGTCGAAACCCTCGAAGTGGACTTGGGCCGCTAGCGCTCAGTCCGAGCGGAGTCTCTCCTTCCGTCATCCTGAGCTCAGTGAAGGATCTCGCGCGCCAGCGCGTCACAATCCACAACTCGCCCTACGGCTCCAATCTCTCCATCAATCTCGGGAACGGCACCGTCTCGCGTATGTGATGAATCCCGCAGAGCCACCCCGTCATGCGCTCGATGCCCATGCCGAAGCCCGCGTGCGGCACCGAGCCGTAGCGGCGCAGGTCGAGGTACCATTCGAAGGGCGCGATCGCGCAGCCCGTGCGACGTGATCTTGGCGCGCAGTGTTTCGTAGTCGTCCTCGCGCTGCCCGCCGCCTATGATCTCGCCGTGACCCTCCGGCGCGAGCATATCGACGCATAGCGCGACCTCGGGACGCGCCGGGTCCTGCTTCATGTAGAACGCCTTGCACGCGGTGGGGTAGCGATGCACCATCACCGGGCGATCGAATTCCTCGGACAGCGCGGTTTCCTCGTCGCCGCCGAAGTCGTCGCCCCAGTTGACCGCGACGCCTTTGTTCTTCAGCCGCTCGATCGCTTCGTCGTAGCTGATGCGCGGATAGGGCGCGACCGCCGCGCGTTCCAGCTTCGCCGTGTCGCGCTCGAGCGTCTTGAGCTCGGCGCCGCGGCGCTCCAGCACGCGGCCGACGATGTAGGACACGAACTGCTCGGCCAGTTCCATGTCGCCGTCCAGGTCGCAGTACGCCACTTCGGGCTCGACCATCCAGAACTCAGTCAGATGACGCCGCGTTTTGGATTTCTCGGCGCGAAACGTCGGGCCGAAGCAGTACACCTTGCCGAACGCGAGCGCGCCCGCTTCCGCGTAGAGCTGTCCGCTCTGCGTGAGATACGCCTTGCGCTCGCCGAAGTAGTCGAGCTCGAACAGGTTGGTGGTCCCCTCGCATGAAGTCGGAGTCAGAATCGGCGCGTCGAACAGGACGAAGCCGCGCTCGTGGAAAAAATCGCGGCACGCCGATTCCACTTCGCTGCGGACGCGCAGGATGGCGTGCTGGCGCGAGGAGCGGATCCACAGATGGCGGTTGTCGAGCAAAAACGCCACGCCGTGATCCTTGGGCGTGATCGGATAGTCGCTCGCCGGCGATACGATCTCGATTGATTTGAGCGTGAGCTCGAATCCGCCCGGCGCGCGCTTGTCTTCGCGCACGATCCCGGTCACTTCGAGCGAGGTCTCCTGGCCCATGTGATCCGCCGCCGCGAAAAGCTCCGCGCCGAGATCGGCGAGCGACGCCACGCACTGGCATACCCCGGTGCCGTCGCGCACCTGGAGAAAATGTATCTTGCCGCTCGAGCGCTTGCCCGCAAGCCAGCCCTTGAGCGTGACCCTGCTCCCCACATGATGCGACAGTTCTTCGATATAAACTCGCGCCATGCGCCCATTTAAGCATATCGGCCCGGATGTACAGGAGCGCCGACGCGTCGCGCGCTTTGCGTCCATCAGCTAGGCTGGTCAGGGGAGAGCGGGCGGATGAACGGGCTGAACGGACTCGACTACGCCGGGATCGCGCTGTTCGCGGTCGGGGCAATCTACGGGCTGCAAAGGGGCGCACTCAGGATGGTGACGTCGGTGGTGTCGCTGGCGGCAGCCGTCTATTTCGCGTCGCTCTATTACACCAGGGCCGGGGCGATCGCCGAGGCGCAGCTCGGATCCTCGCACGCCGTCGGCGCGGTGATCGGCTACGTCGCGATCTTCGCCTTGATCTTCACCGCCGTGGAGATAGTCGGCTCGTCGGCGATCCGCCTGATCCAGATCGTTCACTTAAGTCCGCTCGATCGACTGGCCGGCGGCCTGCTCGGCGCGGGAATCGCGGCGGTCTTTGCGGGTCTGGCCGTGATGATGATGGCAGCCGTGCTGCCTTCCGACGCGGCTATCCTGCGCAACTCGCAACTGGTGCCGATGCTGCTGGCCTACAACGAGATGCTGGTCGGACTGATCCCGGCCGACGCGCGACTCGGCTACGAGCGCAATCGCGATGAGCTGATGAAGTACTGGGTCGAGAATGCGATGAAGGTCGCGCACCCCGCGCCGCCGTCGCCGGCTGCGTCGCCCTCGCCCGCCGCGAAGTGATCGGGAAATAAACGATCTCGCGCGCGACAACAAGATCGATCGGGATGTAGTGTCAGCGCCGGGTAGTTACTTCCCGCCGTCCTGGATGAATTTTCCGGCGCTTATCAGCGTTTTCATGAAGGTCTGGATGCCGGCGAGCTTGCGCATGAACTCGGGCGCCTCCACCCCCAGCGCCTTGCTCGGGTCGGCCGACACGCTGACATAGCTAATAGCCGTCGATTTGCCATCCTTCGACGGGCTCAAAACGTAATCCGCGCGGAACTTGATCGCCGCCTTGGCTGCGCTCTGGGCCGTGATGGTCTGCTTGCTCGGGTCGAACGTGAAATTTACCACGAACGGTTTCTTGTTCGGGTTGAGATCGCTCGCTCCCTGGTACTCGACCACTTTGCCGGTGGCGCTACTCGACAGGACCTTGGCGCTCGTGATGTCTGCGGAGTACTTGCTGAGCTTGTCGGGATTAGTCAGTGCCTCGTAAACTTTCGCTTCGGGTGCATTCATGCTCGCGGCCAATTCGAGGCGCAGCGTGCCGTCCTTGTCCATCGAGCTCTTCTGACCCTCGAGGTCAGGTTCGATGCCGTCTGCGTGCGCTCGATCTCCCAAAAACGCCACGAGCGTCAGACCAAGCATCAAAATCGTCAGCGAACGCGCGAACCTGGGCAACATTATGGTTCCCCCTCCGGGAAGATATGATCGGTCATCGGCGGCGTGAATTGTGAAACATGGCCGCCCAACGGTCAAGCGACCGCCGCGAAGTGATCGGGAAATTTCGTGTTCGCCGGTGGCGCTTACGCCAGAGCGTTGTCCACGGCCTGGACGATTTTGCCCTTGGGCACCGCGCCGATGATTTGCTCCTTGACCTGGCCGCCCTTGATGATCAGCAGGTTGGGGATGCCCCTGACGCCGTAACGTCCCGGCGTCTGCGGATTGTCGTCAACGTTGATCTTCACGACTTTGAGCCGCCCCGAGTATTCGCCCGCAAGATCGTCCATTATCGGCGCAATCGTGCGGCATGGTCCGCACCACGGCGCCCAGAAATCGATCAAAACAGGAGTGGATGATTTCAGAACTTCCTGGTCGAAGCTCGCGTCGGTAACGTGAACGATTTTGTCGCTGGACATCGGGACCTGTCTCCTGCTGCGCTCGGTTCCAGTTTGAAGATAAGTACGGTGGGGTACCCAGTCAAGGCAGCTAAGCTGCCGCCGCGTGACAGTGGCAGCGCGCGACAACGGAGCGCGGCCTTAACGGTGGGTGCAGGGGTCACCCCCTGCCACTTGGAATCCGCGTGCCGAATCCACTACCCTTGGAAAGCCATGGATGCACCGATGATGAACGACGTCTTGCCCGACCTGCTCGAGGAGATAGTTTATCTGCTCAAGCAGCACGGCGCCGATCCGCTGGAATCCAAGCTGCGCGCTCTGAGAATCGAGTCGGTCTGCGACTGCGGCGACGAGAATTGTGCGAGCTTCGCCACCGCCGCCGAAGTCAAGGTGGCCAACTATGTCGAGCTGCCATCGATTGAAGGACAGGTCATCATCGATCTGAACGCCAGCGACGAGATCTGCTTCATCGAGGTGCTCGGCCGTCCCGACGTGAAGTACCTGCTCGAAGAATTTTACGACGCCGGGAGCTGACCTGGGCGGCAATCCGCGGCGCTAGCCGGCGACGCGCTTTTGCGGCGCGAGGCGAAACCGCTCGACGAATTCGATCACCTCGGCGGCGACGCGCTCTTTCTCGCTGTCCACGGTAATCACGTGGTAGCTATCCTCGAGCTCGACCGCGCGCTTCTCGGCGCCGCCGAGATGTTTCATCGCGTAGTCGACGTTTTTGCGCATCGGGCACGTGTGATCGCGCCTGGCGTGCATCACCAGCGCGGGCTGCTTGACCCGCGCCAGCATCGGCTTTACCACCGCGCTTAAATCGAGCAGCTTCAGCGGCGCCGACAACGGCATCAGGCGGCAGGTTGGATGGATCGAGCGCGCAGCCTCATCGTGGATATCCGACCCGCCCGGATTGAGCAGGTAGATCCGGTCCACGGCCGAGCCGAGTATTCCGCGCGCGCCCCGCAGCATGATGGTCATTGCCGCCGGCAGAAAAAACGCCGGCGCCAGCATCGCGATTCCCGCAACCGCCCCGCCCTGATCTGCCGCCAGCCGCGCCGCCAGCACCGCTCCCGCCGACAGTCCGATCGCCACGCTCGGCTCGCCGTACTGCCGCAGCTCCTCCAGCCCGTTGACGACGCTTTCGTACCAGTTGTCGTAACCCGCCGCGCCCAACTCCTCGGGCGTTCCGGCGTGACCCGCCAGCCTGACCCCGCGCACGCGCACCCCGCGCGCCGCCAGCCGCTCGCCAAGGTAGCGCATCTCGTACGGAGTCCCGGTCAGGCCGTGGATCAGCAGCGCGCTCACGCCCGCGCCGGGAAGGAAAAACTCGTGCGTATCGACGCCCGCCCGGTTGCGCGACTCAGCCGCGGCGGAATCGGAAGAATCGGAACTCATCGATGGCTACGCCGCGACGCCCGGCGCGCTCCTTCACGTTGACGAGCCGGCGGCGCCGAGCTGGTCGGAGTCGATTTGTATCCTGGCCTGCTCTTTGAGCTGATCGAGGAAGCGGGTCCAGGCCTGCGCGCGACGCTGCTCGGCGTATTCCTGCACGAAGGATTTCTGCGCGCTCTTCCATTCGTCGTCGGCCGGCTCGGCGCGCGAGGCGACCTCGAACAGGTACGAATTGCCGCCGTTCTCCATCACGCGATCGATCACGCCCGGAATTGCCGGCACGATCGCGGCGGCGTCGGTCGCCTCGGGAAACTCGCCGATACCGGGGACTCTGCGGTCGGCGCGCAGAAACGGATCGACATCTTTAATCGCGAGCTTGTTGGCGGCCGCCGCTTTGTCAAAATCGGCCGGGCTCTTGATCGTGGCGAGTATTTTTTGCGCTTGCCGGGTCGCTTCGGCTTCGGCGGTCGAGCGAATCAGCGCCTCGCGCACCTGCGGTTCGATCTCCTTGAGCGCGGGAATTCGCGACGGTTGTTTCGCCACCAGCTTGATCACGTAAGGCGCGCCCTTCTCCGGCACCATCGCCACCTGCCCCGCTTCGAGCTTGAACGCGGCCTCCATCAGTTCCCGGTCCCGCTCGGCGCCGCCGGCCGGTTCACCCTGCCCGAACAGCGGCGTCTCGACCGCGTCGAGCCCGCGCTTTTTCGCAAGCTCCTGCAAACCTGTCCCCGCGAGCGCGGCCGTCAGGTCCTCCTGCGCCGCCGCGCGCCCAAGCTTCGCTCCGGCCTGCGTGCGCAGTTCGCCGATTATCGCCGGCTTCGCCTCGGCAAGCGTGTCGACATGCGCGGGCTTGGACTCCTCCAGCTTGACGACATGAAAGCCGTAAGCGCGTCTCGACCATCGTGATCTGCCCCGGCTTCATCGCAAACACCGCTTCTTCGAACGGCTTGATCATCTGGCCGCGCCCAAACGTCCCGAGGTCTCCGCCCTGGAGCTTGTTGGATGGATCGTCGGAATACTTCGCCGCCAGCTTGGCGAAATCGCCGCCCGATTGCGCCTGCTTGAGCACGTCGAGCGCCTTGGCCTTCGCCGCGGCCTTCTCCTTGTCGGTCGCGCCGGCCTGCACCGCGATCAGGATGTGGCGGGCGTGAACCTGGTCGGGATGCGCGAAGCGGGTCGTGGCGTTGCGATTGTAGTAGCCCTGGATTTCCTTGTCGGGCGGCGTGTACTTGGCGGCCAGCACCAGCGGCTCGTAATGGACGTAGAGCAGCTTGACCCGCTCGGGCTCGCGGAATTGCTGCGCGTTCCTCTTGTAGTA
Source organism: Binataceae bacterium (SeqCode) (assembly GCA_963722605.1). Taxonomy (GTDB): domain Bacteria; phylum Desulfobacterota; class Binatia; order Binatales; family Binataceae; genus Binatus. The sequence continues at coordinate 119,314 of CAVRNO010000004.1, forward strand.
GTCGGCGATCTGGGTTTCGGTGGGCGAGACCTTTGCGGTGAAATCGCTGTAAGGCATCTCGGCGTAGCGCAATCCGATCCGTTCGTTGCGAAGATTGTAGGCGTGGCGCGCCTCGTCGTCGCTCACCTGCACGCCGGCGTCGATCATTTTGCGGATCGTGTCGGCGATCATGCGCTCGCGCTCGCCGGTTTCGTACTCGCTGGGCTGCAAATTATTTTCGCGCAGCACCTCCTGGTAAGTGGCGAAGTCGAACTGGCCGTCGCGCTGGAAGGCGGGCTCCTTGGCGATTTTTTCCTGCAGCGCCTCGTCGCTGATGGTGATGCCGAGATGGCGCGCCTCTTCGCCGATCAGTTGCTGCTCGATAAGCCGGTCGACCGCTTCCTGGCGAAGATTGATGGTCTTGAGGATTTCGGGCGCGCTGGCGCCGTACATCTGTTGCAGGGTCTGCCGCATATTGGCCGCCGCGCGATCGACCTGATCGCCAAGTATTTGCCGGCCATTGACGGTGGCGACGGGATGGACGGTGTTGAACAATCCACCGCCACCGAAACCCCAGAACGCCATGATGAGAGCGAGGAAGGCGAAAGTGACTTGCACTTGCCACGAGTACTGATAACGGCGGATTCCTTCTAACATAGCCGCGATATCATACTCGACCGCCTTTTCCATGCGCAATTGCGCCCGGTTGCTGTTGGTACCCCAATCTGGCGGATCCTCGGAGCGAGAATTCCACACTCAATTTCCGCCGCCCTTCTGCTATCATCCGCCCGTGCCTCTTTCATGGAATGAAATCCGCCACCGCGCGATCGCCTTCTCAAAGGAATGGACGGGCGCGAAGAGCGAACGAGCGGAAAAGCAAACTTTCTGGAACGAGTTCTTCAATGTCTTCGGTATCCGCCGTCGCGTCGTAGCGAGTTTTGAAGAACCGGTCCGGAAAATCTCCGGCGAGTACGGCTACATTGATTTGTTCTGGCCCGGCATCGTGCTGGTCGAGCACAAGAGTTTCGGCAAGGACCTCGGCAAGGCGGAGTCGCAGGCGTTCCGTTACATCCAAGACCTCGCGCGCGAAGGGCGCACAAATGAAATCCCCCGCTACGTCATCGTTTCAGATTTTGCACGCATCGCGCTACACGATCTTGAACCAGAAGAGCAGAAAGACCTGCCGCTCTTTGCGGGGCGCCGCGTCGCTTCGCTCGAATTTCCCCTCGCCGACGTCCATAAACAGATTCACCACTTCGCGTTCATCGCTGGCTACCAGCAGCACAAGTTCGAGGCGCAAGACCCGATCAATATTCGAGCGGTCGAAATCATGGGCCGCCTCCACGACGCGCTTGAGGCGGGCGGCTACTCAGGCCATCAACTCGAACGCTTCCTTGTTCGCATCCTGTTTTGCCTCTTCGGCGAAGATACGGGCATCTTCGAGCGCGAATCGTTCAAGCTCTATCTGCTGAACCGCACCGCCGAAGACGGCTCCGACCTGGGTTTGCACCTCGCGCGCCTCTTCGACGTTTTGAATACGCCGCCCGACCAGCGCCAGAAGAACCTTGACGAAACTCTTGCCGCATTCGCCTACGTCAACGGTGAACTCTTTGCCGAAAATCTGCGCTTCGCCGACTTCAACAGCGATATGCGCAACGCCCTTCTTGCCTGTACGCACTTCGACTGGTCGCGCATCTCGCCGGCTATTTTCGGCTCGCTGTTCCAGGCCGTGATGGACCCGAAAGAACGCCGCCAAATCGGCGGGCATTACACCAATGAGCGCGACATCCTCAAAGTAATCCGCTCCCTGTTCCTCGACGACCTGCGCGCCGAATTCGAGCGCGCCAAAAGCAGCAAAGCTGAACTCAGACGCTTCCACCAAAAACTCGCGCGGCTCCGCTTTCTCGACCCGGCGTGCGGCTGCGGCAATTTCTTGGTCATCACCTACCGCGAATTGCGCTCGCTCGAAATCGAAATACTCAAGCTGCTTCACCCCAGCACGCAACGGGAACTCGACATCCAGCATCTCTCGCTTATTGACGTGGACGCTTTTTACGGCGTTGAGATCAGCGAATGGCCCGCGCGCATCGCCGAAGTCGCAATGTGGCTGATGGACCACCAGATGAACATTCGGCTCTCAGAAGCCTTCGGCCAACTCTTCGTGCGACTCCCGCTGAAAAAATCTCCGACCATCGTCTGCGGCAACGCGCTCCGGCTCGACTGGAAAAAGATTCTCCCGCCCGGCCAATGCAGCTACGTGCTCGGTAATCCGCCGTTTGTGGGCCAAAGCTTCCAGACAGCAGAACAAAAAGAGGACCATGTATTTTGTTCTTTCGAACATCCAGGCGCGCGGCGTACTCGACTACGTCTGCAGACTGGTATATAAGGGCCGCACGAATACATCCAGGGCACACGCATCGTCGTCGGTTTCGTTTCCACCAACTCCATATCCAAGGCGAGCAAGTCGGAATTCTATGGAACGAGCTTTTCAGTCAATACCATCTCAAAATTCACTTTGCGCATCGCACCTTTAAGTGGGCAAGCGAAGCGCGCGGTAAAGCCAGTGTTCATGTTGTCATCGTCGGCTTCGCCGCCTTCGATACGGCCAACAAGCGAATCTATGATTACGAGGCAGGCGGAGAAAAGATCACCGTAAGTATGCGTCAGGAATATCAGCCCGTACCTCGATTGACGGTCCCGACCGGGTTGTCCGCAACCGGACGAATCCGCTGTGCGATGTTCCTAAGATGTGCTGGGGCAACAAGCCAACCGATGGAGGGCACCTTCTGCTGTCGCCAGAAGAGCGAAGACGAGTTGCTCAAAACTGAACCGGCAGCCAAGAAATTCATTCGGCCATATATGGGTGGCTCGGACTTCATCAATGGTACGCGGCGCTACTGCCTCTGGCTCGCAGAAGCTGACTCCGCCCAAGTCCGCAAGTTACCTGGATTGATGAGGCGAGTGGAAGCTCGTTCGCGAGCTTCCGGGCAGCGAGTGAAGCAGAATCGACCCGCAAATATGCAAAGTATCCCACCCTGTTCCGACGAGATTCGCCCAACCCGATTCGGACTATCTGGCGATTCCGGAAGTCTCGTCCGAGAATCGCCCTTATATACCGATCGCGTTCGTATCTCCGGAAGTGATTTGCAGTAACATTGCGCAATTCGTTTCCGACGCGACGTCTTTACCATTTCGGCGTCCTGTCGTCGGCGATGCACATGGCGTGGGTCAAACAGGTTTGCGGACGCTTGAAGTCGGATTTTCGTTACTCGAGCAGTCTCGTTTACAACAACTTCCCGTGGCCGCAAACGCCAACCGATAAACAGCGCGCGGCAGTGGAAGAGGCCGCGCAAGCCGTACTGGACGCGCGCAAAGCGTTTCCCCACGCCACGCTTGCGGACCTTTACGACCCGCTGGCGATGCCGCCAGCCCTCGTCAAAGCCCACGCTTCGCTGGACCGCGCCGTTGACCTCTGCTACCGCCCGCAACCTTTCGAGAACGACCGCCAACGCGTCGAATACCTCTTCGCCCTGTATGAAAAGCTGACCGTGCCTCTCATTGCCCCCGCCAAAAAAGGCCGACGAAAAGCGCATTAGAACTAGTCACGACCCGGTTGCTTGCCTGCGGCGCCTATCCTCTGTTAGCGTGTCGCGCAGCGGTATTCGGACGGACCCAAGCGTCTCCGCCAGGGAATTCTTCAGCATTTGGGCCGCGTCCTGGGGTGGTATTCGGGCCGGGTCCCGGTTGCGGCGTGCGGGCCTGAACCGGGCGGGCAAGGGGCAAAATTCGTGATCCTCAATTCGATTTTCGGCTGGTTCTCCAACGATCTCGCGATCGATCTCGGCACCGCCAACACCCTCATCTACGTCAAGGGCGAAGGCATCGTTTGCAACGAGCCGTCGGTGGTCGCGGTGCAGAAAGATTCGCGCGGCTCGCGCCGCGTGCTGGCGATAGGCTCCGAGGCGAAAAAAATGCTCGGCCGCACGCCGGGCTCGATCGTCGCCATCCGGCCGCTCAAAGACGGCGTGATCGCCGACTTCGAGATCACCGAGAACATGCTGCGCTACTTCATCCAGAAGATTCACTCGGGCAAGACGCTGGTGCGTCCGCGCCCGCGCATCGTCATCTGCGTGCCGTTCGGAATCACCGCGGTCGAGAAGCGCGCGGTGCGCGAATCGGCCGAGTCGGCGGGCGCGCGCGAGGTCTATCTGATCGAGGAGCCGATGGCGGCGGCGATCGGCGCCGGGCTTCCGATCACCGAGCCGACCGGCAACATGATCGTCGATATCGGCGGCGGCACCACCGAGGTCGCCGTCATCTCGCTGGCCGGCGTCGTCTTCTCGCGTTCGGTGCGGGTGGCGGGCGACAAGATGGACGAGGCGATCATCCAGCACATCAAGCGCAAGTACAATTTGTTGATCGGCGAGCGCACCGCCGAGCTGATCAAGATAACCATCGGTTCGGCCTACCCCGGCAACGAGATTCAGACGATGGAGATCAAGGGCCGCGACCTGGTGGCGGGCGTGCCCAAGATTATCGAGATCACCGACGAAGAGATTCGCGAGGCGCTGATGGAGCCGGTGCGCCAGGTGGTCGAGTCGGTGCGCATCGCGCTCGAGCGCACGCCGCCGGAACTCGCCTCCGACATCGTGGACAAGGGAATAGTGCTCGCGGGCGGGGGCGCTCTGCTGCGCAACCTCGACGTGTTGCTGCGCGAGGAGACCGGACTTCCGGTGACGCTGGCCGACGATCCGCTGACCGCGGTCGTGATGGGCGCGGGCAAGGTGTTGGACGAACTGTCGCTGCTGCGCGACGTGACCGTTGACTGAGCGGCTCGCCGAATATCTCCCGAGTCTTGAGCCGGCGCGCCGGGCCGTATTGACGTGAGAGGCAGCTTTCTCTGGCGCAACCGCGTGCTGCTGACCAGCGGCGCGCTGCTCATTATCTCGCTTCATCTGATCTCTACCGGAGTCCATCCCGGCGATCTCGCGGCGCGTCCGGAGTCCGCATTTCTGGAAATCGTCCGTCCGGTTGACGCTGCGTTCACGCGCCTGACCGAGGGCGCTTCATCGATCGTCACCGATTACCTCGACCTGCTTCACGTGCGCGAGGATAACGCCCGCCTGCGGATCGAGCTGGCGCGGGTCAAGAGCGATCGCGCGCGGCTGGCCGAGCTCGAGGTCGAAAACCGCCACCTGGGCGAGCTGCTCGAACTCAAGGACGTGCTCGGCGCCAAAGCAGTGGCAGCCAACGTGATCGGCAGCGACGCCACCGGCCTTTCGCGCACCCTGATTCTCGCCTCGGGTTCGAGCGACGGACTTCGCGCCGGGATGGCGGTGCTCGCCAACCAGGGCGTGGTCGGCAAGATCATCGCGATCAGTCCGCACGCCTCGCGAGTGCTGTTGATCGACGACCACAACTCCGCGCTCGACGGTTTCGATCAACGCTCGCGCGCGCGCGGAATCGTCGCCGGGCTGGTCGATGACGGGTTGATACTGAAGTACGCCGATCGCTCGCAGGACATCCGGATCGGCGACACGATCGTGACCTCGGGCCTCGACGGGATTTTCCCGCGCGGCCTGCTGGTCGGAACGATCAAGAGCGTGCACCGCGGGGGTCCGGGCTTGTTCCTTGGGGTAAGGATCGATCCAGCGGTCGATTTTAGACAACTCGAACAGGTGCTGATCGTCACCCAGCCGCCGCCGCGCATTGACGACGCGGGCAAGGACTGACGGAATTGCGCCTCGTTCTGCTGTTCGCGGCGTTCACAGTGCTGGGATTGGCGTTCGAATCCGCGGTCCCGCACCTGGTTTCATTTCACGCGCTGATTCCGAACCTGATCATCATACTGGTTGTCGATCTCGGCCTGCGCCATCATGGGGTGCTGCCGGCGATGCTGGCGTTCGCGATGGGCTACGCGACCGACGCGCTGGCCGGCTCGCATCCGGGCCTCAACGCTTTCATGATGACGATGGTGTTCATGGTCAGCTACGAGATTTCGACCCGGCTGATGGTGGCCAACGCGCTGGTCGGCGCGATGGTGGTGTTCTTCGGCGTGATCGCGAGCGCGCTGGGCACAGTCGCGCTGGCCGACGGCTTCAGCGCACTCTCCGACGCGGGCTCGATGCTTGGGGGACTGGCGCTGGAGGCCGCCGTCACCGCGACAGTCGCGCCGTTCATTTTTTCGATGCTGGCCGCGAGCAAGCGGATGACGGGATTGCCTGTGAGAGCGAAGCGCGAATAGATTGTAAGGTTGGGAACGCATCAGTGGCGAAGTTCCACATCCCTAAAAGCACCCGGCCCGTTCCGCTGCTGGAACCGCGAATCGCGGCGTTGACCGCGCTGATGTTTGCGATTCTCGGGCTAGTCTCCGTGCGCCTGTACTACCTGCAGGTTCTGCATCATCAGGAAAATATCGAGTTGGCCGATCGCAACCGGATTCGCATCCAGCGCATGCCCGCGCCGCGCGGGCTGGTTTTCGATCGCAATCATCGTCCGCTGGTCGATACCAAGCCGTCGTTCGACGCGCAGCTGGTGCCCGAGGATTCCGACAATCTCTCGCTCACGATCGAAAGGCTCGAGCGCTACACCGGCGGCGATCACATCGCGGACAAGATTTCCGACGCCGACGAGGAAGGGCGCCCGCCCTACGAGCCGGTCACCGTCGCCGAGCGTCTTGGATGGCAACAGGTGGTGGCGCTCGAGGCGCATCAGCTCGAGCTGCCCGGCGTCAGCCTGCAAATCACTCCCGCGCGGCACTACCTGTACGGTCAGCTCGCGGCGCATCTGCTCGGCTACGTCGGCGAAGTGAACAAGAACGACCTCAAGCAACTGGCCGACTACCGCATGGGCGACGAGATCGGAAAATTCGGGCTGGAGCGGGTGTGGGAGAGTTTTCTGCGCGGCGACGCGGGCGGACAGGAGATCGAAGTTGACGCTGTCGGGCGGCGGCTGCGGGTGCTCAAGGAAATTGCCGACAAGCCCGGCGAAAGCATCGTCATGACGATCGACCTGAATCTGCAGCAGGCCGCCGAGCAGGCGATGGCCGGGAAGAACGGCGCCTTCGTCGCGCTCGATCCGAGAAACGGCGACGTGCTCGCGATGGTTTCGCATCCAGCCTTCGACCCCGACATTTTTGGCGGCGGGGTGAAAGCGTCGGCGTGGCGCGAACTGACGACCGACCCGAACCATCCGCTGCAAAATCGGGCGATCCAGGGAATTTATCCGCCCGGCTCAACCTTCAAAATCGTTGATTCGATAGCGGGACTGGAGGAAGGCACGCTGAATCCCGAAACCGCGTACCATTGCCCCGGCGGGTTGTGGTTCGGCGGACGCGAGTATCACTGCTGGCGCCATCAGGGGCACGGCACGGTCGAGCTGCACGATGCGATCGTGCGCTCATGCGACGTTTATTTTTACAACGTCGGAGAAAAACTAGGCGTCGATCGGATCGCGAAGTGGTCCAATCAACTCGGACTTGGAATCAAGAGCGGCATCGATCTTGATCACGAGAATCCCGGCACCATCCCGTCGTCGGCGTGGAAGCTGAAGCGCTTCCACGAGCGATGGTATCCCGCGGAAACGCTGTCGGTCGCGATCGGCCAGGGTTATGTCGCGACCACGCCACTCCAGATGGCGCAGGTGGCCGCCCAGGTCGCCAACGGCGGCATCCGCTATCGGCCGCAATTCGTCAAGTACGTGGAAGGACTCGACGGCAATATCGCGAAGTCGTATCCGCCGGTGATCGAGAACCGAATCAAGATCGATCCGGAGGCGCTCGAAGTGGTCAAGGACGCGATGGCCGACGTGGTCAACGGCGCCGGCGGCACCGCGCACAAAGCCCATCTCGACAATGTGACCGTGTGCGGCAAAACCGGCACGGCGCAGGTCGTCGGCAGCAACGCTCCGGCGGGCGAGAACGAGGAAGAGGACAAGACGCCCGACCAGTTCAAGGACCACGCATGGTTCATCGCGTTCGCGCCAAAGGATCATCCGAGCATCGCCGCAGCCTGCATCATCGAGCACGGCGGTCACGGCGGGAGCGCGTCGGCGCCGGTAATCCATGACGTCTTCCAGCGCTACTTCCAGCTCAATCCGCCGCCGCCCAAGCCTGAAATAGCGCGCGTGCTCGAAGACAGCTGGCCATCTCAATGACAGGGGCGCGGCGCTGATGGCGGGCGGCGGTCGCAGGCTGATACTTCATTTCGACTGGACGCTGTTCATCCTGGTGCTTGCACTGGCGGGAATCGGGCTGGTCAGCGTCATCAGCGCGTCGTACGCGGGCGCGCATCGGACCTGGGACCCGCTGGTAATTCGCCAGTTGATTTGGATCGCGGCGGGAACGGCCGCGATGCTAATCGCGGTGCTGGTCGACTATCGAGCTCTGCAGGCCTACGCCTACCCGTTTTATGTGATAGTGATCGGTCTTCTGATCGCCGTAATGATCGCCGGCCACGCCACCGGCGGGTCGCGCCGATGGATCAATCTGGGCGTATTTCATCTCGAACCATCCGAGCTGGCCAAGCTCGCCGTGGTGCTGGTGATGGTGCGTTACCTGCGCGAGGATCCGCCGAAAGGCGGATGGGGCCTGCGTCATTTGATTATCCCGTTCATCCTGCTCGGCATCCCCGCGGCACTCGTGCTCAAGCAACCCGACCTCGGCACGGGACTGATACTGGTGCTGATCACGATTACGCTGGTTTTCGTGGGCGGGCTGAATTTGCGCACGATGCTGGTGCTGGCGATGGGCGGGATGCTCGCGGCGCCGCTGAGCTGGCACTATCTCAAGCCTTATCAGCGCCAGCGCCTGGTCAGCTTCATCAATCCGCAGGCCGATCCGCTGGGCTCGGGCTACCACATTATCCAGTCGGAAATCGCGATCGGCGCCGGAGGCCCGTTGGGCAAGGGATTTCTGAAAGGTACGCAGGCGCGGCTGAATTTTCTGCCTGAGCAAAGCACCGATTTTATTTTCGCGGTTTTTGCCGAGGAGTTCGGTTTGGCAGGCGCGCTGGTTTTGTTGGCATTGTATGCGAGCGTGATTGCGCGTGGCGCATGGATCGCGCGACACGCGCGCGACCGCTTCGGCGCGTTGCTCGCGGTCGGATTGACGGCGATCGTCTTCTGGCAGGTGGCGGTCAACATCGGGATGGCGACCGGGATGCTGCCGGTGGTGGGAATCACGCTGCCGTTGGTGAGTTACGGCGGCTCGTCGCTGATCGCGATGATGGCGGCGATGGGCATTCTCATCAGCATCAACACCCGCCGCTACCTGTTCTGAGTTTCTTCGATGAGGTAAAGCCCGTGGCTCGAAAAAAGAAGTTCACCGACCCAACCGACGTCGAAATCGTCGAAATTCATGTCCGCTTCGTCGAGGTGATGGAGAATGTCCGGCTCGAAACGATCAGCCCCGAGATGAAGCAGCGCTATCTGGCGGTCATGAAATCGCTGACGGAAAAGCTCGCCATGCCGAGCAAGCCGCTGCACGAAATTCTGGGCGAGATGATGGCCGAGGCCGCCCCCATGATCCTCCAGGCGATGCAGCGCTAGCGAGTGCGCTCACGCCTCGCTAGATTTTTTTGGATGTTGCTCGGCCCGCACGCCGGCGCGAGAAAAGCACTTAGTTCCAGGTGATTCACGGAGGATCCTGAATGTCGCGAAGCAGCGCGCCAAGGCGCGTTCCCGAGGCGACGATCCCGGTAAAGCCGCGGATTCTCGGACTCCGCTATCAGAACCCGCTCGGCCTGGCAATGCGGCCGAAGCATCCGTCTTTAGCTTCAAGCGAATCGACGCTGCGATGCTGGCGATCATGCTCGGTTTTGCGCTGCTGCTAATCGCGCGCACGGGATTTGTCAACGGACAGGAATTGTGGCCGATGCCCGACGCGGTTGAATACGCGGCGACTGCCGTGAACCTTGATCGCGGCCTGGGCCCGGTGCTCCATTTCGGGGGAATTTCTTATCCGCCCCGCTATACGATCGGTTATCCACTCATCCTCGCCGCGGCGTATCCACTTCTGGGGCATAGGGCCGAGCGGCTTTGCCTGGTTACGGCGCTGACGGCATTGGTCGCGATTGCCGGGCTATACATGCTGACGCTCGGGGCGTTCGACCGGCCAAGCGCGATTTTGGCCGGGCTACTGCTGGCTACATCGCCGCATTTTCTCGGGCTTTCCACTTGCGTGATGAGTGACGTTCCTGCGCTTGCCGTCATGGTCCTAGCTGCACTGGCATTCTTGTATGCTGAGGAAAAGGAAAGCCTGGTTGCATCCGCGCTGTGCGGGCTGCTGGCCGGCCTGGCCGTCACCATCCGCGTCACCAACGGCGCGATTTTGGCCGGAATGCTCGCGGCGGTTCTGCTCGTCCGGCCACGCAGATTGCAGTTCTGCGCGAGTGATGGCGTTCGCGATCGGATTCATCGCATTTCCAGGATTGCAGGCTTGGCTAAATCTGCACTACCTCGGTTCGATCCTCTCAAACGGTTACGTGTTCTGGCTGCCGCAGTACTACAGCAGCTCAGTTTTCAAGACCTTTAAGCTGAGCTACCTCTTTGTACCCTCGCATTCGATACAAACGAACTATCGGCACGGAAATCTTGTCTCTTATGCTATCGCAATGCTTGGTCTCGACGGCATCCTCGGCCAGCTTACTTTGGGTTCGGAGGTCCGGAACGTTAGGCTCACGCGCGCTACGCTTTTACCCGTTTCCAGTGGTGGTCTTCGCAGGGCTGGGCGTGTTCTTCGCCATCCGCCGCAAGCGCAACGCCAGCACGATGCGCGCGGTGTATTTGGGCTTGGGCTTTCTTGCCTCGCTATTGCTAATTTACCTCTCTTATTTCATGTCCCGACCCTCGGTTCATGCTGCCGGGGTTGTTTATCGTTTTTGCCGCGGCGGGCTACTGGGCTGGTCAGCGCGAATCGAAGGCTGAAGTGGGGATGGACGGGATTTGCGGTGATTGCCCTGGATGTGGTTCTGGCCGGTGCGATTGTGGTCGGACGGTTTCTCGGCTTGCGGCGACCCCGCCACCGGAGTCGAAGCTGGTCGCCGATGTGCTCGCGATCCGGCCACGGCTGACGGACGCCGTGATGGTCAGCGATATTTCCCTGCAATGGTTCGAGCTTCTTGCGGGCGGAGAACGAACCGAATTCGTCGGCCTCAACAATTTCTATGTCTTCAGCGTGAACAGTCAGGCAGTAACCGATTTCCATCTGTATTTCCTTTACCACAAAAAGTCCAAAGGATGGTCCGGGCCGATACCGCCGACTACTTCTTCCCAGAGGCGAACTCGACTTGGCCGAAGCGCGCAAGCTGGCGGAGGAGGATAAGGAGGGACGCCCGGTGTACCTGCTGGTAGCGATGCCGACGAGCGTGCGAATTGTTCGATTTGAACTTAAGCGGGAGTTCGCCGAGATCGATCGCTACTTCTCCCGTGAAACGATCGCGCACTATCCCGAAATGGGGCTTTACCGTTTGAGGCCGCAGCTAAGCCGCCCGCTCTCTGCGATAAATTCAAGCCGGGGATGCGAGGAACTGGATAAGCACCCCGCGGCTCAGCATTCGTCAAGCATACGCGATCTTACTTCGGTAATCCCGGCTCAAATCCTTTCCAGTTGATGCAGCGCCAGCGCGTGCGCTCACGCCTCGAAGGCGTAGGCAGCCTCTTCATGCTCGCTGAGATCGAGTCCGGCCTGCTCGGCTTCGTCCACCACGCGAAGCCCGACCAGCGCGTCCGTCACCTTCAGCAGAATCGTGCTGCCGATGAACGAGAACGCCATGGTCGCGACGACGGCTGTCGCCTGTACCAATAGCTGGCGCGGATTTCCATAGAAGAGACCGTCGGCGCCGGCGGCGTTGACCAACACGCTGGCAAACAGCCCGGTCGCAAGCGCGCCCCATATTCCGCCGACCGCGTGCACGCCGACCACGTCGAGCGCATCGTCGTACCCGAACCGCGACTTCATCCGACACGCGCTGTAACAGAGCACGCCTGCGACCGCGCCGATGATTATCGCCGGGACCGGGCCGACGTACCCCGACGCCGGAGTTATTGCGACCAGGCCAGCGACCGCGCCGCTCGCCACGCCCAGCACGGTGGGCTTGCCGCCGATCCACCATTCCGCCACCACCCAGGACAGCGCCGCTGCCGAGGCGCCAAGATGGGTCGCGACAAATGCGGACACCGCCAGGCCGTTGGCCGCCAGCGAACTTCCCGCGTTGAACCCGAACCATCCGACCCACAGTAATCCCGCGCCGGTGACGGTCAGCGTCAGGTTATGCGGCTGCATCGGCTCGTGCGGGTAGCCGTGGCGCTTACCTACCATCAGCGCAGCGGCGAGGGCGGCGACGCCCGACGAGATATGAACTACCGTGCCGCCGGCAAAATCGAGCGCGCCCATTTGGTGAATCCATCCGTCGACGCCCCATACCCAGTGCGCCAGCGGATCGTAAATCAGAGTGATCCAGAGGATGCTGAAAACCAGGAACCCCTTGAATGACATTCGCTCCGCGATCGCGCCGGTGATCAGTGCGGGCGTGATCACGGCAAACATGCATTGGTAAATCATGAACGCCTGATGCGGCACAGTCGCCGAATAGGCGGCATACGGCTGTGAAGCGCTGACGCCGCTCAGGCCCGCCCACGAAAGTGCGCCGACCAAAGCGCTGCCCGGCGCGAACGCAAGGCTGTAGCCGAACAGCACCCATTGGATCGACACGATCCCGACCAGGATGAAGCTCTGCATCAGGGTCGAGAGTACGTTCTTGCGCCGCACCATCCCGCCGTAAAAGAGCGCGAGTCCCGGAATCGTCATCATCAGAACCAGCGCGGACGAGAGCAGCAGCCACGCGGTGTCGGCGCCGTCGAATTTTTGCACGCCGGGGACTTCCGCTGCCGCGGGAGACGCGAGTGCCAGACACAATGCCACGCTCAGAACGATAGGGTTGCGCGCGAGCGAGCGGATTGATTTCGAAACCATCTTCGACCCCTCCAGGCTTGCGAGAGTCTTGGCGATCAGCTTTTGCAGCTCTCGATTGCGAGTGAAACTGCCTGACTTCGCCGAAAAAAACAACTTTGCATTTTGCAATGATAATTATAGGTAAAAGAAATAGGCGGCTCGGATGAACCGCCTATTCGCGAGCATCGGATTGGATGATTTCAGCCCTTGGGAAGCAGCAGGATGCGCTCGCCGATCATATTCTTCTGCACCGGCGAGGTGCCGCCCGCGATCGTCAGTCCCTCCGACCCCAGAATCCGGCGCAGGCAGTCACCCTCGGGCGCGAACGGCGAATGGCGCTCGAGCAGCGCGTATCCGCCGAGCAGCCGGGTGATGAACTTGGTCATCCGCTGGCCCAAGTCGGTCGAGAGCAGCTTGGAAATCGACGCTTCGGGTCCGGGCAACTGACCCTTGAGGCGCTTGGAGAGGCTGCGCAGGCCGTTGTACTTCTTGGCGGCTGTTTCGATCGCGAACTGCGCGATTTGCTGGCGGATGTCGTTGTCCTCGATCGCGGGCCGGCCGTTTATCTGCACGGCCTTGGCAGCCTGGACGAGATAATGGAGCCCCTGTTCGGTGCCGCCGAGCGTCTCGCCGATTCCAAACCGCTCGTGCATCAGGGTCGCGACCAGCACCTGCCATCCCATGTTGATCGGGCCGAGCAGGTTTTCCTTGGGCACGTGCACGTCCTCGAAAAAGATCTCGTTGAAGTCGCTGTCGCCGGTGATCTGCTTGAGCGGACGGACGCTCACGCCGGGCGCTTTCATATCGACCAGCAACGCGCTCATCCCCTTGTGCTTGGGCAGGTCGGGATCGGTGCGGACGAAGAGCTGGACGAAGTCCGCGCGATGCGCGATCGTGGTCCAGACCTTCTGGCCGTTGACGATAAACTCGTCACCCTTGAGCTCGGCCCGGCACTGGATCGACGCGAGGTCCGAGCCCGCGCCCGGCTCCGACATCCCCTCGCACCAAATCTCGTCGCCGGCGAGGATCGGATTGAGGTAGCGTTTCTTTTGCTCGTCGGTTCCCCATTGCATCAGCGCCGGCCCGGTCATGATCACGCCCAGCACGTTGCATCCCATCGGCAGGTTGAGACGGGCGAGTTCCTGCTGAAAGATGACCTGCTCGATGAAGGTGGCGCCGCGGCCGCCGTATTCCTTGGGCCAAGTCAGACCGGCCCATCCCGCGTGGTAGAGTTTTTTGTGCCAGGCCTTGAGCCGCGTCCATAATGCGTCGTCGCCGCCGGCTTCGAGGTCGGTCCCGCCAACCGATTGAGGGCGATTCTCTTCGAGCCATCGCCGCACGTCCATCCGATAAGCGTCCTGTTCAGCGGTCCAGGTAAAATCCATTTGGCTTGAAAATCTCCTTTCTCAGTGAACGGTGCATTCAGTATTCGGCCACGTCAAACAGGCCGGCTACACTGGCATCTCTTGAGTAGCGCCCATGCGGACTGCGGAGCAAGCCCCGCGCGGGCCCGGGAGGCGGTGTTTCGCCAGCGCGCCGCGAGGACGCTCAGTTGCCACGCTCAGGGTCGGAAACCTCGGGCGCGAACTGCACCTTCTGGCCGGAAAAGATTGCATCGAACGATAGTTGAGCCTTTGAGGAACCGGCCGTCACCACAATTGCGTAGGTACCGGGGTGGGGAAGAGCCACGTTGATGTTGACTGCTACCGGGATTTTCACTGATGCCCCTTTGGGGAAATCCGGAGCGAGCTGGCCAGTTTCCACCTGGCCTTTCATTTCCGGGATTATTGGAACTCCGGCCTCGTCGGCGATTACAACATTCAGCGGATACTTGATGCCGACTTCAGTGGACGTGAAGCCAAGGCCAACGGCGATGGCAAAGCGAACCGGCGCCGGGTAGTTTGGCGCTCGAAACAAATTCCAGCCGCCGCCCAGGACAAAGCTTTTGCCGCCAACCGCTTGGGCCGCATCGGCAAGCAAAGCATATTCGATCTTCATCTTTCGTACCTCCGCGCGCTATTCGCCGCGCATGTTGCATAGCATACGCGAATGCGGTCGCTGTCAAACAACCGGCTTGTACTAATCGGCCGCGGCGCGGGTAAGTTCGGATTCGGCGGCGGACTGCGCGTCCAGGACGCGGACGATATTATCCGCCATAAAGCTGCCGAGCAGTTTTTCGCGCGCCGCGGGGTCGAGCTTGCGCGCCTGGCGGCTGACCTCGGCGCCGTCCTCGAGCATCGCGGCCTCGAGTGGGCGAAAATGCTTCCATGCGATCGGCGCCAGGCGCTCAGGTGCGATCGCGACGAGATCCTGAATCTTCTTAAAGCGCCACCATGGCGAGTCGGACGAGGCTGCTTCGCCACCGGCGGCCAGAACCGGAGGGAGCGTCCCGGCCACGAACAGTGGAAACGCGATCGCAGTGCACGGCGCGGCGAGCGACGCCCACAGCATAGGGATCGTGTCCGCGCCGGGCGCGGGGAGTTCAGCGACCATGCTGGCGGTGGTGCTGGCAATGGAACCGTGCATGCATAGCGTCGGAGAATGGTCGCGCTCGACGGGGTCGCCGGCGGGCGGCGTTTCGCCACGCTCGCCGTGATCGCGGAGCATCGCGAGCATCTCGCCGACGGTGCGCCGCCCGTTGCGCGAGACCAGTTCGCGGCTGCGCGCCAGGCGTCCGCGCGCCGTCAGCGGATCGTCCGCGTCCTTGCTCGAATATGCGGCGGCGAAGTCGAAGGACGATTCACCGTCGCTCCATCCCCGAGCGCGCGCATAGCTTTCCGCATCAGGCGAGCCCAAGCCGCCGGCGCCGATCGTGAGGCAATTCGAGATGCACGCGCGATCCGCGACCGGGCGCGCAATCCATTGGCGGCCGGAACTTTCGAGCACGAAGGCGCCGGCATGATCGGCGATGATGAATCCGCCGCTGTAGCGGAAATCAACGCCGTAAAAGGCGCCTCCGCCCTGCCCGTAGCGTTCGATCAGCGCGCCGATAATTTCGGTCGCTTCGCGCGCGGTCTTCGAGCGCTCCAGCCCAAGCCGGACGAGGTCCATCCCCAGCAAGCCCGTCGCAGGGAGCATCTCGCGCGTTAACACGGCTTCGTTGCCGATCGCGACCCCGTACTCGTTGAGGCCGTGTTCAAAACCCCAAAGCCAGAAGGGGCGCGAGCCGATCACGGCGGCGGTCTCGCGAACCTGCGGGATTTCGAGGTACTGGCATCGGACGGTCGCGCGCTCGGGATGGACGCGGCGCGCCGACTGAAACAGCGGCTGGCATTCGAGCGGCGGGCGGTCGGAGTTCTTGGCGAGGATGGTGGAGCCAGCGCGCGTGTGCGGCGCTAGGACAACGATCGTATCGCAGGAAGGAAGCGGGGATGCGGCCATGAGGAAATTAATTATAGTGAAACCTACCGTGGGTTCTGCAGGGGTGAGCGCTGCGCCCCATGTTAAGGTGGGAGGAGGCGCCAGGGTATTCACAAGTAAGGTGAATCGTAAGAGCCAATTTTCGTACGTCTGCAATGCGTGCGGGCGATGCTGCCATGACAAAGTAATCACGCTGTCGCCGTACGACGTGCTGAGGATCGCGCGCGCCGCGGGTATCACGACGCGCGAGGCGATCGCTCGTTACACGATTCGGCGCGGTTCGATCCTGAAGTTCACCGACGGCGGCGCGTGCGCCGCGCTTGAAGCCGCGAGCTGCGGGGTCCATCGCGGGCGCCCGCTCGCATGCCGGCTCTATCCGCTCGGAATTGAACATGATGAAACCGAGGAACGGTTTGTGACGCTCGAACCCGCGCCGGGCTCGCTTGGCGTATATGGCGACGGTGGCGCCCTGAGCGACTTCCTCGACGCGCAGGGCGTCGCCGCGTATCTCGAAGCGAACGCGCGCTACGCCTCGTTGATAGCGGTCTTTCGCGATCGAATCGCGGCAACGGCCGATTTCGATCGAGTCGAGCCGCGCGAGTTCTGGCGGCGCGCCGTTCGCGAGGCGCTCGCCGAGTCGGGCTACGACCCCAACCCGCTCATCGATGCGATGTTCGACGCGGGCGGATTCGGATGCGGCGGCGCCAGTGATGCAGAAACGATCGCGGCGCATCTCGAACGACTTGCGGAGATGATTCGGCGCGAGTCGAACGCAGAGTTGCTCGCGGCGGCGGCGGTGATGCTCGCGGTGAGCATCGGGTATTCGCCGAGCGAGGTGAACCTCGCGCCGTCTTGAGCCCTTCGAGAACTCGCCAGGAGGTCAGTTCGCGGCTGGAGGCGCCGGGCTGGCTTGTGCGGTAGGGGTCGCGTTGGATACGGCCAGATCGTTCAGGATTTCGACAGCGTGGGTGGACGGATTGACGCTCGGATAGACTTTCAGGACCTTGCCGTTCTCGTCGATGACGTAGGTAATTCGCCGATCGAGGCCGAGGATCGGAATGCCGTTTGCGGCGCCGTAGGCGGTCGCAATCTTCTTGCCGGGATCGAGCAGGAGCGGGAAAGGCAGACCGTTCTTGCGGATGAATTCCTTGTGCGATTCGGCCGAGTCGATGCTGCATCCGAGCACGACCAGGCCGGCGTTGGTGTACCGCGCGTAGCCGTCGCGGAACGCGCACGCCTCTTTGGTGCATCCCGAGGTTTCGTCCTTGGGATAGAAATAAAGGACGACTTTCTTGCCGTGGAAATCGGCGAGCGAGACCGGGGCTTCGGTTTCGCCGGTAACCATCTGGGTGGTAAACGGCGGCGCGATCTGTCCTTCCTTGAGCAAATCGGCGCGAGCGATCCGCGGGCGTATCGCGACGGCAACGAACACAACCACGATTGCGATTAGCGCGACGGTGAACATTTTCATGCGAGTCCCCTTCCTCTCGGGCTCAACTGCGAGCGCGCGGCCGGAAAGTTCCCGCGACGGAGATCAGATGTAGTATAGCCAGTCGCGGTAGCGCGGCTCGCGTCCGTGCAAAGCGGCCTCAAAGACCTGCTGCACCCGGACCGTGATCGGGCCGGGTCTCCCGGGGCCGATCTTGCGATCGTCGAGCTCCACGACCGGAGTAACTTCGGCGGCGGTGCCGGTCATGAAGGCCTCATCGGCGATGTAGAAGGCGTCGCGGGCAAAATTTTCCTCGCGCACCTCAATGCCGGAATCGTGAAGAATCCTGATGACGGCGTCGCGAGTGATTCCCGCCAGCACCGACGTGAGCGGCGGCGTGCGCACGACACCGTCACGAACCACGAACACGTTCTCGCCGCTGCCCTCGGCCACAAAGCCCTCGGTGTTGAGCAGCAGCGCTTCATCGTAGCCGCTGCGGCGGGCCTCATAGCCGGCGAGGATCGAGTTGACGTAGTGGCCGGTGGCCTTCGCCGCCGGCATCATCGAGTTGTGATGGAATCGCACGAACGATGACGTCTTGAGCCGCACGCCCTTGGCGATACTGTCGTGGCCGAGATAGGCGCCCCACGGCCACGCGGCGATCGAGACGCGAATTTTGTTGCCGCGCGCCGCAAGTCCCATCTCACCTTCGCCGAAAAACACCAGCGGCCGCAAATAGCATTCGGCGAACTTGTTGATGCGCACGACGTCGGCGCATGCCTTGAGCAGTTCCTCCTGGCTGTACGGAACGGCCATCTCGACGATGTGGCCGGAGTCGACGAGGCGGCGGATATGCTCGCGGGCGCGGAAAATCGCCGAGCGGCCGTCGTCGCCCTTGTAGCATCGCATCCCTTCGAACACCGCCAGCCCGTAGTGCAGGCTGTGGGTCAGGACGTGAACGGTAGCCTGGTCGTACGGGACCATCGCACCGTCCATCCAGATTCGATCGGAGCGCAGATTGTTCGCCGCCATGGTGCAGTCAAAAGTAATCGAAGCACAGTGCTTAGTCGATGGGTGCCGGCGCCGCGGGCCGGCGTGCGCGGCGCGATTGACGCTGTCGCGGCCATCTAGTCGCGGCGATTGGGATCCGCCGATGGAGGCGGATTCTGATCGCCCGGCGGCGTGCTGCCGCCGTAGCGCGGCCGCCGGCGACGACGCCGGCGACGGCGGCGTCCGCCGCCGGGTGGCGGCGCAGCGCCGCCCCCGCCGCGGTCCAGTGGGGCGCCGGCGGGGCTGAAGCTGTCAGGGTTGGCAAGGAATCCGAAGATGCGGGTTGGATCGATCGAGTAGGTCGGCGCGGTCATCTCGAAGAACATCCGCGCGTCGGGAAAGTACGGCCGGCGGATCAGCCGGCGCGTCCGGCGAGTGGGCGCCGCGAGATTCTCAAACGCCTCGAGAATCAGCCGCATCTGCTCCGTGTCGCCGCGCGCGAAACCGCGCCCGCGAAGCTCGCCGACCAGATCTATGCGGCGGTCGCCGCCGCGGCGATACTCGTCGCGATACAGGTCGAGCATCAGCGCCGCCAGCACGATCGAATGATCGGAGGCAAATCCGCTTGCGACGGCACGCCCCAAAGCCGCCAGGTTGCGGACAATGGGCTGCTCGGCGAGGATCGCGTCGCGCGATTTCAGATGAGCGGAAAGAATCGGAATTACGTACTCGAGCAATCCCATCTCTTCCATCAGGACCAGCGCGTGAGCCGCCTCGGGCTGGCCCAGCGTCTTGTAGGTTTCCTCGACCAGGCGCGGCACGGAGGCCTTGGCCAGGTCGGCGCGATGACGCTCGATCGCGGCGCGCGTGGCCGGCTCGATTTCGAAGCCGAGCTTGGCCGCGAAACGCACCGCCCGCATCATGCGCACCGGATCCTCGCGCATCCGCAACTCCGGGTCGCCGATAGTGCGGATCAATCGAGCCCTGAGATCGTCAACTCCGCCGGGAAAATCGATCACGCGAAAAGTTTGCGGGCTGTAGAACAGCGCGTTCACGGTGAAGTCGCGGCGAAACGCGTCTTCCTCGGGCGTGCCGAAAGTATTGTCGAGACGAATCAGCGGATCGTCGGTGTCGGCGACCGCTTCGGCCTGGCGGCGAAAGGTGGCGACCTCGACATTCTGGCGGCCGAAAAAAACGTGCACCAGGCGAAACCGCCGCCCTATCAGCCGCGAGTTGCGGAACAGCTCGCGCACCTGCTGGGGATGGGCCGAAGTGGCCACGTCGAAGTCCTTGGGCCGGCGCGAGAGCATCAGGTCGCGCACCCCGCCGCCGACCAGGTATGCGTCGTGGCCCGCGCCGGCAAGCCGATAGAGGACCTTGAGCACGTTGGCGTCGATATCGCGGCGCGAGATGGGATGCTCGGCGCGCTCAAGTATGCGAGGTTCCAATTCCGTTTGCCCGAATTCGCAAGCTAGCACGACGGCGCGCCGGCTTCATCGCCCCGGTGCGGGTTGACATCGAGCGCTCCGCGTGAACTATTTGGTGATTGATAGCGTGCGGAGCATACCGCTTCGCAATCGGGCCCCCGGAGAACTCCAGGATGAAGCCCGCACGCCCGTTGTTCTTCTCTCTTCTCGCCGCAGCCGCGGTGGCTGCCTCGTTCGCTCTGGCCGGTGCTCAAGCAACCGGTCCCCTCGCCGATCCCAAGTCCGAAAAGCAGGCGGGTTTCCCGGCCGCTCTCTATTCGTGGGTGATTCCACCTGACAATCCGCAGACGCCCGCAAAGATCGCGCTCGGCAAGGCGCTGTTCTTTGACGATCGCTTGTCCGCCGATGACAAGGTATCGTGCGACCACTGTCACGCTCCCGCCAAGGGCTTCACCGACCAGCTTCCGACCTCGATGGGTATCCGCGCGCAGTTCGGCCAGCGCAACGCGCCGTCGATCCTCAACGCGGTGTTCAACGTGACCCAGTTCTGGGACGGACGCGCGCCAACGCTCGAGGCGCAGATCGCGGGCCCGGTAACCAATCCGGTCGAGATGGGCATGAAATCGACCGACGATGCGGTAGCGAAGATCAAGGCAATTCCCGAGTACCGCAAGCAATTCCAGGACGTGTTCGGGCACGACGTTACCTTCGCCGATATCGAGCGCGCGATCGCCGCGTACGAGCGCACGCAAGTCGCATTCGACTCGCCGTTCGACAAGTTTATCGGCGGCGATCCGAGCGCAATCAGCGATTCGGCCAAGCGGGGATTTTCGATTTTCACCGGCAAGGGCCGCTGCATGTCGTGTCACGCATGGAATCCGACGCAGCCGCTGTTTACCGATCAAAAGTTCCACAATATCGGCGTGTCCGCGCATAAGTCCGACTTCGTGCCGCTCGCGCGCAAGGCGCTCGACACGCTGAGCAAGAGCGGCGGCAACCCCCAGGAGATCGACAAGCTGGCCATCGGCTCCGACATGAGCGGGCTCGGGCGTTTCCTGGTCACCAAGCAGCCGCATGATATCGGCGCGTTCCGCACCATGAGCTTGCGCAACCTGCTGGTCACGCAGCCGTACTTCCACGACGGCTCGCAGGTGACGCTGTGGGACACGATCGATCATTACAACAAGGGCGGCGTGCAGAACCCCTACCTCGACGGCGGCATCGTTCCGCTCGGCCTCACCGAAGCGGAAGAGGACGACCTGGTCGCGTTTCTCGCCAGCCTGACCAGTCCCGAATACGCCGAGGCCGCCAAGCAGGAGTACGACCTCCAGTTCAAACGATCGCGCACGGACAGGCCGCAGCGCGATACCACCGCCGCCGACGGCACAAAGGGGCTCGGGCCGGGATTGGCAGGACCGTTCGGCGATATCGGACCGCCACAGACCAGCGAGAATCCAGCGCTGCTCGGCGGCGATTAATCCGATGAAGGATCAAAGGCAGGAGCGCGATGGCTGCTCGGCATAAGAGCGTCGAAACCAAATACATGGAAGATCGCGACGCGGTACTGCGCGGATTGCGCGGGCTCGACCGGCGCACGTTCCTCAAAGTGCTGGCCGCCACCACCGGCGCCGTGATGGCGAAGAGCCTGATGCCGCCGCATTCGTTCCAGCTCGTCGAAGTCGCCAACGCCGCGCCCGACAAGACCGCCAGCGCCTCCGGGATGGCGGGTCAGCCGCCGTTCACCTTCGCCTACGTCTCGGACACGCATCTCTATCAGCGCACGCTCAACCAGCGCTTCGTGCGCGCGGCAGTCAAAGCGGTCGAGGACGTGAACGCGCTCGATCCGCAGCCCGACTTCGTGCTGTTCGGCGGGGACCTGGCGCAGCTCGGCCGGCGCGAGGAGCTCGATCTCGGCAGGCAGATTCTCGCCGAGGTGAAGGCGCCGGTGAAAATGATGGTCGGCGAGCACGACTGGTTCTACGACATGGGCGGCGCGTGGCAGGAGATGTTCGGCCCGCCCAACTACTCGTTCGATTGGAAGGGCGTGCATGTCGTGGTGCTGATGAGCGTGCACGAGAAGGATTTCTGGACGGCGCGCAAAATGACGCCGGAACAGAGGATGCATACGGTCGCGGGCCTCGACAACGGCGTTCAGTCACGCTTCGAAGTCGGCGACGACGAACGCACGTGGCTCGCCGCCGACCTCGCCAAAGTGCCGCACACCACTCCCTTGCTGGTCTTCTCCCACTCGCCGCTCTACAAGTACTACCGCAACTGGAATTTCTGGACCGATGACGCCGAGCAGGTGCAGGCGATTCTCAAGCCGTTCGAGCACGTGACCGTGATCCACGGCCATACCCATCAGATCCTCTACAACCAGATCGGGAACATCAGCTTTTACGGGATGCTCTCGACGGCGTGGCCGTGGCCTTACGCTCCGTCCGGGCTGCCGCCGTTGACCATCCAGATGAACCGGGCGGACCCGTTCGATCAGTTCGACGGATTGGGCGACGGCCGGATAAATGTGCGCGCCGACGGATTGGCGGACAAGATCTACAGCCTGTGGGATCGCAACCCGGTCACGGTGAAGGCCGACTACCTGGTTTCGCACGGCAAGATCGCGCGGCCGCCCGCGCCACAGTTCGCGAGCTACTGAGCGCGGGGCGAAAAACTTCCACGAGGCGAATATGACCCGACGATCGATCGCATTGGCAGCCACCGCCGGATGCGCGGCGATATTCGCCGCCGTGGCGCACCCGCCGCGGCTTCGCGCGCAACAAGAACCGCCCCTGCCGGTCCATCAGGTGCCCGTGTCGAAAAACGGCGGCACGGTCGTGATGCTCTGCGACGGCAAGACCAGCGTGGAAGTCAAAGGCCTCAAGCCGGGCGAGTCGATGCCTCATGCGCAAGCGGTCGAGGTCGCGCGCCAGTTGATGGAGCAATGGCGGCGCGAGCATCCGAACGAAAAATGGGAGATGGCAAAAACTGACCCGTCGTCCGAGCCGCCGCCGATTCCACCCGCCGGATCGGGCGCCGACGCCGCCGCCAAGCCAACCGGCGCCAAGCCGCAATCAAAGGGAATGCAGCAGGGCGACACTTACGCCAGCTTCACCGATCGCGACTACAAGGTTTGGAAGCACGAAACCGACAACTTCGTCGAGGAAGGAAAACAGCTCTTCCACGACGGCGCGGCGGTCGGCGGCACGATTGGTGTGAGCTGCGACATGTGCCATCCGGACGCGGCGAATACCCATCCCGAGACCTATCCGAAATACCAGGTCCAGTTACAGCGCGTGGCGCTGCTGCGCGACATGATCGATTGGTGTATCGAGAATCCGCTCAAGGGCAGGGCACTCGATCCCAACGATACGAGACTGCGCGCGCTCGAAGCCTATATCCTCGCCCAGCGCAAAGGCGTCGCGCTCGACTACGGCAAGCATTGAAGATTGATTTGAAGAAGCAGCAGAATTAGCTGCGATGCCTGCCAAGCCCGAGCAGCATCAACATCAGGATCAGACGATCGTTGCGCGGTTTGAGCTGGGGCGCTGTTCTCTCATCGGCCGCCATGTCGCGAAGCGCCGCGTCGCCGAAGGCCTTGAACACGATCCGGTCGTCGATGCCGATTGAGAATTGCTGCGATGAAGGGAAGTTTGCCGGTAGCGGGTTCGCAACCGAAAACCCGTTGCGCCGACCGATTGGATGGTTCCGTTCGTGAAGACTGACCGAAACGCGATGGGGGTCGCTGATCTGAGCAGCTATGATCGACGACGTTCGCATCCGCCCGAGCAATGGATTATTAAGCAAGGCGCCCGATTGTAACGCCAGCATCAGCGCCGCGGCTGCGGCAAGCGAAACCCATCCGATCGTCGCCGCGCGCCAATTCCGCGCGCCGGTACTGACTGTGGGCAAGTGCGCCTGGATTTTCATCGCGTATCCGCCTCGGAACCGGGCGAGAACTGTGCCTGCAATAAGTTTTGCTTGCGAGGCACGCTGCGCTAGATAAGAAATCCTATCACATCAGCGCCGGCGGTAGAAGAGCCAGGCGCGCTCCCAGATCGCGGCGGCGTAGAACAGCGAGGCGGGTGAGCAGTCACCCGCCTCGCGTCTAGACCTTCAACCGGCGCATGTTTGGGAGCGAATCCCGGTGTACGGTCCGCTTTGTATCGTACGGGCGATCATTTCGCTACAAAGAGGAAAAACGAAGTGTTAACGGGGCCGCTCGCGTTCTGGTATTGTACGTACACCGCGTTGGCGTCACCGTTTCGGTCGGCAGTCGTACAGAATGCTGTTACGACTCCGTTCGAAAGGTCGTCGGCCTGGACCCATCGACTCCAACCGTTCACGGCCAGAATGTTCTGGCAGGGTTTACTGAATCCGACCTGATATTGACCTGTAGGCGATAAGTGGTTGGTATCCCCACGATTGCAATGGTTGCATGATAGAACCGAACCGTCGGAATTGATCGCTGCGGTGCACTTCACGCTGCCTTTAGTCGGCTTGGCGGACGCGACCAGCGATGTTACCTGCGAAGGACTGGCTGTGGTGGCGTTAACATCACCATCATCTTGGCCGGCGAAAGTCCCACCCGAGGTAAAGCATATCCCCAGTGCGAGCACTGCGGCTGCCGAAATCATCTTCCATCGCGACGGCATATTCATGATTGGGACTCCTCTCGATTCAGGGCGGCAGCGAACCCAGCCCATTGTTGGCTGGATGGTGCTGGCGACCGCCAGTTTCAGGTTCACGATGAGATCTCATATGTAAAAGCTTTTGACCGGTTTTGGCGACGCTCCGTAAAGCGAAATCATTCCGATTATCGCCGCATGCCGATTTCGCGTGCCGGTAATGATTGTGGGCAAGTGCGCCTGGATTTTCATCGCATATCCGCCTCGGAACCGGGCGAGAACTGTGCCTGCTATAAGGTTTCCTTGTGAGGCACCTTGCGCTAGATAAGAAATCCTATCACATCAGCGCGCTCGGTAATAGAGCCACGCCCGCTCCGCGATCGCGGCCAAGTAGAACAGCGCGACGAGCGGCGCGAGGGCGCGCACGATTGCGCCCGGGAGCGCCGGCGGCGGCGCGATCGCAAGCGCGATCACGAGCGCATAGTTGATTATCCCGCCCCAATGACCGAGCCGGCTCCTTACCGGTCCCGCCGCGCGCTCTCCGATCACGGCCGAATCGATCGCGTACTGACCGAACGAAACCGCGATGAGGATCGGGATGTAAAAAGGTATCGCGCCCGCCGCCGCCTCGGATAAGAGCGCCGCCAGCACGAACGTCACATCAGCAATTGAGTCGAGCCATCGCCCGCTCCCGCTCGCGACTCCGAGCCGCCGCGCGACCGGGCCGTCGATGAAATCGCTGCCCGCCGCAACTATCGCGACTATCGCGAATGCAATCCGTCCCTGATGCCCATGGGCGGCGAGCTCGATCCATACTGCGGCCAGCGCGAACCGGAGCGCGCTCAGGCCGTTGGGCATCTGCGCGAGTATCGAGCCGCCGCCGCGGCCGTCGGGTTTCACCTTTTCACTCTTTCACTGTTTCGTCGTTTCGCTCGCGAGCGCCGAATGCTCTACAATCGTTGCCTTATGCCAGGAAAAACTCCCCGACCGATTCAGATCGTCAGCCACGGCCCGTCATGCCTGGACGGGGTGATGGCGGCCGCGGCGATCGCGCGCTTTTACGAGGGCCATAAAGTCTTCACCCGGC
The DNA here is from genome assembly GCA_963722605.1 of Binataceae bacterium (SeqCode). Taxonomy (GTDB): domain Bacteria; phylum Desulfobacterota; class Binatia; order Binatales; family Binataceae; genus Binatus. The sequence continues at coordinate 145,160 of CAVRNO010000004.1, forward strand.
TAGCCGGCAACAACGACGCCGACCGCACTATCCACGCTCTGACGCTCAAGTCCGAGGAGGCCGGCAGCCAGGACGAAATCTGGATCACCGACCTGTCCTGGAACTCACCCGCAACCGGCGCGCATCTGGCGGAGTTGAGTAAGCGGGGCGCGCGGGTTTACTGGATCGACCATCATCGCACCGCAGTCTCCCGCGCCGATGGCCCCGAGTTCAAGGTGCCGTTCGCCGGCAAGGTCCTGAGCGAACAATATTCGGCGGCGCGCCTGACCTTCAATTTTCTCAAGCGAATGGCGCGCGATCTTCCCGAGCGGGTTCGCGCCGAGTTCGAGGCTTTCCAGCCCTTCGTGATGATAGCCGACGATCACGACCGCTGGATCCATAAAATCCCCGAGTCTTCCGACTGGGCGCTCGCCGTGCAGACGCTCGGCGGAGCTTCGTCGTATCGCGAAATCCTCAAGCTGCGCGAGCCAAAGATGAGCCGCAAGCTGCGCGCCGCGTTCGAGTCGGGTCAGGATGCGATGCGGCGCAGCGTCGAATTGGCCCACGCGACGATGGTCGATCGCAAGCTCGACAACGGAATCACGGTGCGGACCGCATGCTGCTTCGGCTACAGCAGCGAAGTCGCGGCTCATCTCTACAAGGGGCAGACGCGCACGATCGTCGCGCTGTTCGATCTGCGCAGCCAGGGCGTCAGCCTGCGGCGCAGCACCGACTGCGAGGTCGATTTGTCAGTCCTCGCCCAACACTACGGCGGCGGAGGCCATGCCGCGGCGTCGGGCTTCACGCTTCCCGATTTGCGCCGTCTCCCAGCCGAGCGGCTGTCCGAAATTCTGGGCGATCGGCTCGAAGACTCGCCCGTCTGAGCGCAGGGCTGAGCCCTGCACCCAGTATTAAGGCCGCCCGCCGTTGGCGGGCGCGGCCACTGCCGCGGGCGCGCGTTTTTCTGCTCGTCATCCCCCTTGCCTCGTTTTTGAGGATTTGCCTAGACTGACTGTACGTTCATATGACTGACCGTCCAGTTCAGGCATGACCAAGGAAGAAGTAATCAAGGAATTCCGCGTGCGGGAGATCCTCGAAGCCGCACGCCGCGTGATCGCTCGATACGGTATGCAGGGCACCACCGTCGATCGCGTCGCCGAGGAGGCGAAGGTCGCCAAGGGCACGATCTACCTCTACTTCGACACCAAGGACGAGCTGGTCAACGCCGCGGTGCTCGAGGGTCTGCGCGAAATGGCGGCGGAGATCCTTGCTGCGGACGACCCGTCGCTGCCGCCGCTGGAGCGAATCCGCAAACTCATCCTGGCCCAGTTCCAGATTCAGGCCTCGAACCAGGATTTTTTCAAGACATTTATCATCGGCAACTCGCTGGATATCGAGCTGGAATCCGAGCCCGGCCGCGAATTGATGCGGGTCTATGCCGGCTATCTCGATTTCGTCGCGGCGGTGCTGAAGGACGCGATCGATCGCGGCGCGATTCGGCCGATCGATCCGCAATTCGCGGCCTTCATGCTCGGCGAGATGCTGACCGGATCGCTGCGGCGCCGGCTGCTGAAGCTGGCGTCGAGTCCGCCCGAATCGGATGCCGAAGCGGTGGTGGAACTTTTTCTAAAGGGGATCGCGGCGGTTCCATGCAACTGAAATCGCTCAGGGTTTCGGCTTTCGCCGCAATTGTGGGCGCGTTGGCGCTTTGCGGATGCCATCAACCGGCGGCGGCCGGGGTCGAGACGGAAGAAAAGGCGCCTTCGCCGATTTCGATCGCGGTCGCCACCGCGCATCGGCAGAGCCTCGATCGCACGGCCGAGGCGCAGGGCGCGCTTTTCCCGCGCGAGCATGCGGTGATGTCGTCGGAAGTCGAGGGCGCGGTCGTCCAGGTGGCCGCCGACTTCGGCGACAAGGTCACGGCCGGCCAGGTGATGATGAAAATCAACCCGCGCGAATACGAACTGCGGGTCGAGACCGCGCAGGCGACGCTCGACCAGGCGCGCGCCAAGCTTGCAAACTCAGCCGCGCGCTACAATCGCGCCAAGGCGCTCAAGCAAGCGGGGACCATCTCGCCCGAGCAGTTCGATCTGATGGAGTCGCAGTTGCGCGTCGATCAGGCTGACACGGAATGGGCGCAAAAGGCGCTGGCGATGTCGCGCAAGAAACTCGCCGACACCGAAATCAAGGCGCCGTTCAGCGGCTCGGTGCAAAGGCGGATGGTCTCGCTCGGCGAGTACGTCTCAACCGGCAAAGAGCTTTACGAACTGATAGCGACCGACCCGATCAAGCTGCGCAGCACGGTGCCGGAACGGTTCGTGCCGCTGGCGCGAGTCGGGATGCCGGTGAAGCTTACGATCGACGCCAAGCCCGGAGCGTCGTACGCGGGAAAAATCACGCGGATCGCGCCGGCGCTCGATGACAGCAGCCGCACGCTGCTGGTGGAGGCCGAAGTCGCCAACCCCGACGGCGCGCTGAAGCCGGGATTTTTCGCCCACGTGACCGTGGATCTCGGCCACGATCGCGCGCTGTTCATACCGACCCCGGCGGTGCTGCGCTACGCCGGCGTCGCGCGCGTTTTCATCGTCGATGGGGGAGTCGTTCGCGCCCGCGAGGTGACGACCGGGATCGTCGTTGGCGACCAGATCGAGATCACCGCAGGGCTGAAGGAGGGCGAGCGGGTTGCGGTCAGCGGGGTGGACCGGCTGGCCGACGGCACCGCGGTAATCGCCAAAGAGCAGTCATGACTCTCGCCGACCTGTGCGTGCGCCGTCCGGTCTTCGCCACGATGTTCGTGGGCGCGCTGGTCGTGCTCGGATGGTTCTCGTACATGCGCCTGGGCGTCGATCTGTTTCCCAAGGTCGAGGTGCCGACCGTGATGATCACGACGTTCTTGCCCGGCGCGGCGCCCGAGGAAACCGAGGCGCGCGTCACCAAGCCGATCGAGGAAGCGGTCAACACCGTCAGCGGAATCGACGAGATGCGCTCGAACACGCTCGAAGGCGTCTCCCGCGTCATTATCCAGTTCAAGCTCGAGCGCGCGCTGGACGCCGCGATGCAGGACGTGCGCGACAAAATTTCCACGGTGCTCGATCAGCTGCCCGAAGGGACCAAGCCGCCGCTGGTCGAGAAGTTCGACCTCGACGCCGTGCCGGTGGTGACGATCACGCTCACCGGCTACCAGAGCCTGAAAGAACTCACCGAGCTGGCGCGCCGGCGGCTCAAGGAACCGCTGGAATCGGTTGACGGCGTGGGCGCGATCGATATCGCCGGCGGTCGCGAGCGCGAAATTCACGTCGACGCCGATGCCGACAAGCTGCGCGCGACGGGTGTGACGATTCAGCAGGTCGGCGCCGCGCTGTCGCGGCAAAACGTCGAGTACCCCGGCGGCCGGATAAAGCAGGGGATGTCCGAGGAGACGCTGCGCACGCTCGGCCGCATCACCGAGGTCCCCGATTTCGCCAAGGTTATCGTGAGCGAGGTGGAGGGCCGGCCGGTCACGGTCGGCGACGTGGCGTCGGTCGAGGACGGAGTCAAGGAACCGCGCTCGCTGTCGCGCTGGGACAACCGCAACGCGGTGTCGCTGGTGGTGCGCAAGCAGTCGGGCGAGAACACGATCGCGGTCGTCGATCGGGTCAAGGATCGCTACGAGGCGATCAAGGGCACGCTCCCGCCCGGGGTCGGGGTGATCTTCACCCGCGACGCGTCCTCGTTCATCCGCGACGCGGTCCACTCCGTGCAGGAGCATCTGGTGCTCGGCGGAATCTGCGCGGCGATCGTGGTGTTCTTTTTTCTCGGCTCGATTCGCTCGACCCTGATCGCCGCGGTCGCGATTCCTGTTTCGATCGTCTCCACGTACTCGCTGATCCTGTGGATGGGTTTCACGCTCAACCGCATGACCCTGCTCGCGCTGACACTCGCGGTCGGAATAGTGATCGATGACGCGATCGTGGTGCTCGAAAATATTTTCCGCTTCATCGAAGAAAAGAACATGGACCCGATCTCCGCCGCGAAAGCGGCCACCGCCGAGGTCGGGCTGGCGGTCAGTGCGACTACGCTGTCGCTGGTGGTGATCTTCGTACCGGTCGCGTTCATCCACGGGGTGATGGGCCGGTTCCTGAATTCGTTCGGGCTGACGATGGCGTTCGCGATCATGGTGTCGCTGCTGGTTTCGTTTACACTGACCCCGATGCTGTGTTCGCGCTACCTGAAAGCCGGGGGCGCGGCCGGCCCGAAGCACAACCGCACCAAGGACTGGAAATTTTTCCGCTGGATCGAGGACTACTACAGCCTCGCGCTGCGCTGGTCGCTGGATCATCGATGGGTGCTGGTCGTGGTGGCGGTCGCGCTGGTCGCCTCGATCCCGTTCCTGGGCAAACTGGTTGGCGCGACCTTCATGCCCGACGACGACTCGAGCGAATTCGCGGTTAACCTCCGCACCCCGCCGGGATATTCGCTTGCGCATACCGATCAAATTGTCGCGCAGATCGAGGATCGGCTGCGCACCATCCCCGAAGTTCGCGATCTGCTCACCACCGTCGGCGACACCAACGGCGACGATCGGGTGACGGTCGCCCAGGTTGACGCGAAACTCTATCCGCTGGGCCAGCGCCACCGCAGCCAGGAGATGGTGATGGCCGGCGCGCGCAAGTTGATGGACGCGTTTCCGGCGCTGCGCGTCAGCGTCGATCCGGTCAAGCCGTGGGAGCAGGGCGGCTACCACGAAATGGCGGTCGAATACGCCATGCGCGGCGCCGACCTCGATACGCTGCGGACGTACGCCGACAACCTGATGGCGCGGCTCAGAAAAATCCCCGGCATCGTCGATCTCGATTCGAGTTACGAGGGCGGGCTGCCGGAGCTTCAGGTCAGCATCGATCGCACCAAGGCGGCCGACCTGGGCGTGTCGGTGGACGATATCGCGCAGACGATGCGCACGATGGTGCAGGGCGACGTGATCACGCGCTTTCGCGAAGGCCAGGATACCTACGACGTGCGCCTGCAGTTGGCCGAGAAGGATCGCGACAATCCGGTGGTGGTCGCAGGGCTGACGATTCCTTCGAACAGGCTTGGACAGGTGCGCCTGGACAACGTGGCGAACCTTGCGCACGGGACCGGCCCGGTGCAGATCGATCGGAAGGATCGCCAGCGCAACATCTCGCTCGTCTTCAACCTCGCGCCCGGATTCGCGATGAACAAGGTGATGGACGCGGTCACGCGCGAGGTCAACCAGATTCATCTGCCGCCCGGCTATACCACGACCTTCGGCGGTGAGAGCAAATGGTACGGCGAGATGGTCACCGGCTTCGCGATCGCCTTCTTCCTCTCGATCATCTTCATGTACATGGTGCTGGCGGCGCAGTTCGAGAGCTTCGTCCATCCGATCACGATCATGCTGTCGCTGCCGCTGGCGGTCCCGTTCGCGCTGATCTCGCTGTTCGTTTTTCGCGAGCATCTGACGCTGTACTCGACGCTTGGCATTTTGCTGCTGTTCGGCATCGTGAAAAAGAATTCGATCCTTCAGCTCGATCAAACGCTCAACCTGCTCCGCGCCGGACTGCCGCGCCGCCAGGCGATCCTGACCGCGAATCGCGACCGCTTGCGGCCGATCCTGATGACCACGGCGGCGCTGGTCGCGGGCATGATCCCGGTCGCGTTCGGCCAGGGCGCCGGCGACAGCTCGATTCGCGCAATCGCGCTGGTGGTGATCGGCGGCCAGACTTTGTGCCTGGTGATCACCCTGCTGATCACACCGGTCGCTTTCTCTTTGTTCGACGACATGGAGAATTGGCTGCGCAGCTTCCGCAAGCCTGCCGCACGGCTCAAGCTGGTCGAGCCGATCCGCGACGACAAGGCCGAACGCCACGCGATCAACTAGCGGCGCGCCTCGATCTTCAATCCCGGGCCGGCGTTCTGATACGCTCGCGAAACTATCGAGCGCTGGAGACAAACCAATAATGGGCCAAATCGCAATCGTTCTTGCACTCGGACTCGCGGCGGGCATACTCGGCGGATTCGTCGGCGTCGGCGGAGGCGTGCTGATCGTCCCGGTGCTGGTGCTGGTACTCGGCTTCGATCAACATCTGGCGGTGGGCACCTCTCTCGGCGCGCTGCTGCCTCCGGTGGGAATCCTCGGCGCGTACGAGTATTACAAGCACGGCCATCTCAACGTCACCTATGCGCTGCTGCTGGGCCTGGGCTTGCTGGTCGGCGCTTACATCGGCGCGGTTTACGCCGTAAAGATGCCGGGGGCGACCCTTCGCCGCATCTTCGCAGTATTCCTGCTGCTGACCTCGATTCGGATGCTGTACAAGTAGATTTATCGCGCGCTTGCGCACGCGGCTCGATTTCCTTGCGCTGGCGGGTTGCCCTTACTAAGTTCGCGATGTGGACCCGGCGCTCGAAAAAGCACTCAACCTTTTGCTCGAATCCGAGCGCGCCGGAGTGATTGCTCTCGGCGCGCTCATCGCCGACGTCAAGCAGGATGAACTGAAGAAGTTCCTGTCCGGCTCGCGTGCGATGGAACAGCGCAACGCCGAGGAACTCGAGGCTCTGATTCGCGACCACGGCGGCAACCCGTCCAGCGCCGTCGGGCCGTTCGCCGCCAAGGTCGCCGCGCTCGAGTCGATTCGCGATCGCCTGGACCTGATGTCACGCGGTCAGGAATGGGCCGCGCGCAAAACCGAAGTCGCGCTCGCACTCGCCCCCGAAGCCGGCCCCATACACGACTACCTGAGGGCGATGGCAAATCGGCATCGCGCCGAAGTGGAATGGGGCCGCGCGGAAGTTATCCGCCTCATGTCAGCCGGCTAGCGGCGCACCCCTGCGAGCTTAAGCCTCCACCCGCGAAGACTCTTGCGACGCTGCGCGCGCGGCGCGATAATTCCATCCTCCGGTGGACGCATAGCTCAGCCCGGTTAGAGCGCTTGCCTCACATGCAAGAGGTCCCTGGTTCGAGTCCAGGTGCGTCCACCATCGTTCACTCCTGCCGCCGAAAAAACACCCGGTTGCGACTGACGATCCTCGGTGGCATCAATATAGGACTCGCAATGGGTTCGCTCATGAAGCTTTTGCGCCTGAGCATCCGCCCGATCGCGGCGATCTTCTTACTCTCGCTGTTCGCCACCGCGCCTGCCGCTGCCGGCATCGACGGCGTGATGATGAGCAACGGGAAAATGATGATGATGAAGGCGGGTGAGCCGGCGACCGCGATGGACCACGAAGTTAAGATGTCGGACGGCACGATTGTCAGCGTCGACGGCATCGTCAAGCCGAGAAACGGCAAGGAATTTCGTTTGCAAAACGGTGAAATGATTATGATGGACGGGCATTTGATGAAAGGCGGAAAGGCTGCCCCGATGAGTCGCTAAGGCCGCCTCGACTTTTTCATCAAGCCGGGGCCGTGAAGTCTGGCAATGGGATCATCAACCGCAATCGCTGAAACCCGGCGCAAGCGACAACGCGCGCAGCCAGCCGCGATTCGACTGGCGCATTGGATTAACATTCCGCTGCTCGTCATCATGGCCGGCAGCGGGCTGCAGATTCTGGCCGCGTATCCGGCGCTCGGGCCGCGCGGCGCGCAATATAGCTGGTATCCCTTCCAGAACGACGCGCCACCGTCGTGGTTGCGGCTGGGCGGATGGCTCGCGGGTGCGCGTCATCTGCATTTCGCGATCGCCTGGTTCTTCATCCTCAACGGAATGCTCTACCTGATCTACATGGTCGCGAGCGGTGAATGGCGGCGGCGCATTTTCATTCCGCGCCGCGATACCTCGAACGCGCTCGCGATGCTCGGTTACTACTTGCGCGTTCGCAAGACTCCGCCGCCCGAGGACTTCTACAACGGTGCTCAACGTCTGGCCTACAGCTCGGCGATTCTGTACGGAGTCGTCGTGGTTGCGTCCGGACTGGCGATTTACAAACCGGTGCAGTTGTACTGGATAACCGCGGCATTTGGCGGATACGACGCCGCGCGCGCAGTGCATTTGAGCTGCCTGGTTTTGCTCGCACTGTTCACCGCGATTCACCTGGCGCTGGCCGCGCTCCATCCGCGGGCGATCGTCACCATGTTGACCGGAGGACCGCGTGGCTAGCCTGATCACGCGGCGAAAACTTCTGCTCGGCCTCGGCGCCGCCGGCGCTCTGGCTGGATGCGACAGCCGGCCCGCGTCGATATTCCTTGCCGGGATGGAACGATGGAACGAGCGCGTCGATCGGCTGTTGTTTTCGCCGACTCGGCTCGCGTCCGAACCGCCTGCCGCCGAGCTCACGCCCGAGGCCGCTTTCCCGAGCTACTTTATTTCCGACACGATTCCGTTCGCGCCGGACAATTGGGCGCTCAAGGTTGGCGGCCTGGTCGCGCGGCCCTCCATCTTCTCGCTCGAACAGCTCAAGCGGATGCCGCAAACGGGAATGCGAATTCGCCATCATTGCGTCGAGGGCTGGTCGGCGGTGGCCGAGTGGCACGGCGTGCAGTTGCGCGAGATCGCGCGGATCGCCGGCGCCAGCCGCGACGCGCGGTTACGTCGAGTTCCGTTCGTTCGACGCCGGCTACTCTTCATCGTGGGATATCGAAAGTTCGCTTCATCCGCAGACCATTCTTGCATACGGCATGAATGGGCGCGCGCTATATCCCGATCACGGCGCTCCGCTGCGCCTCTACTCGCCGGTCAAGCTCGGCTACAAGAACGTGAAGTACCTGACCGAAGTTAATTTTCTCCCGCAACGCAGCGGCGGGTATTGGGAAGATCAAGGGTACGATTGGTACGGCGGCGTCTAGTCAAAAGCGAGGCTCGCGAACGACACCGCCGACTCGCTCTGCGGTTCCATCGCGATTCCGTATTTGAGCAACCGCGCGCTGCGGCCGCGCAGCAGCTCGAGCTGGGTGTACATCGGCGCGAGACCGCAAATTCGCCGCGCGTCGCGGTCCTTCACGATGTCGGCGAAGAAGCCCTCGGGATCGCCGCGCTTGATATTTTCGATGAGGCCGAGGTCCTCGCGCTGGACACGCTCGGCGACCGCGCGATCGGCGCCGAACTCGTCGCCGAATTTCCTGCCCACGTGCGCGAAATCCACGGCCGCAAGAATCAGCACCCGGCGGCCATCCGCCTCGAGCTCGGACCGCAGCGCCGCGATGAACGATCCCACCCGCCGGTCGCGCGCCGGCATGACTCCGCTCGCTATCAATTCATGGAATGAGCTGACCAGGATCGGCGCCACCTGGTAGCCGCGCGCTCCGAACGCATAGGCGAGAAACAGCGCCTGGAATTCGATCGAATGCTCGCCGCGATGCAGCATTTCGTCGGCGAACAGATCGCCCTGGTAACGCGCCGCGAGCCGATCGATAAACCCGCAATCGGTCTCGACCGCGCCAAGCGGCGTCGCGTAGTTCTTGCGCGTCGCGCTGAACAACTCGGGGCCGGCGCCGTAGTGCGAGGTCCCCAAAATCACCACCAACTCCGGTGGATCGTGCGCCATCAGCTCGTAGTACGCGTGCGCGTAGGCTGCGGCGCCTCGGCGCGGATCGATATGAGGCGCGATCAGGCCCGCCAGCGGCGCCGATTTTCTCACCGTGGGAGCGCGGCCCGGTCCCTCGGGCGGATCGAAATACGCCGCCAGCTCCAGGCGCAGCTTCGCCGGATCTTTCTCGTAGCACAGCCCCGCCAGTGCCGCCGGACGCTCGGGGCTGGCAATAAATTCCTCGCGCACGCGCCGCTCGCGCTCATGAAATGCGGGTGAGTCGAGGAAGTACGCGCCATCGAGCGCCGCGACCAGTTCCTCGAGCTTCTCGAGCGCAATTATCTCGCCGAAGCGCTTCGCAAACGCCCCCTGGATGTCCTTCAGCGACATCTTCCCGTCGAATAAAGTCACGATGAAGTAAGCGCCCATCCCGAGCATGATCGGTTCGGGCGCCAGTCCGCTCGGATCGCGCAAACAGATGAGCGTCTGATCCTGCTGCTCGACGGGGAAAGCCTCGACGGCGCGAATCTTTGGATTTTCCATCGTGAGAATTAAATCTTGAAGATATTACGGCGCCCCGGCTCGCCATCGGCGCGGGCGTACGTTTACAGATGCTATGGGCTTTGACAAAATCCGGCAAGCGGACCGGAATTCCGCGCGCGGAAATTTTCCAATCGGTTCGAATGGCCAAATGTGGCCAGTACACCCAAAACCGGCCCATACACGATGTCCGACCAGCGCCGACGCCGCACCGCCCTGACCCGATCCCGTCCGCGGCGGAGGATCGCGCCCGCGCACGCCCGCTACCGAGTCGCGCTGATCGACTCGCTCGCGCCGGGCGAGTCGCTGAAGTTCATGCTGCCGATTCGCGGCGCGGACGAAGAATGCTTCCTGATCAACTTCGGCGGTGAGTTCCACGCCTACGTCAATCGATGCCGGCATGTGCCGATGGCGATGGACTGGGTGGATAATCAGTTCTTCACGGAAGACGGCCGCTACCTGATGTGCCAGACGCACAACGCCTGTTACGAGCCGGCGAGCGGCGAATGTATCGCGGGCCCGGCGGCCGCGTGCGGCAAATTTCTTTACCGGGTGCCGACGGAGATTGAAGGCGGCGTCATCTACGCGCGTCCGCCGCAAGACGAATTCGAGGATTGAGAAAAAGATTCAGCGCGGATTATTCGTATTCGTCGCCGAAATGGGCGCGCACGATTCGCGCCTTCAGGTACTCGAGCGTACCGAGGTCCTCGACGATGTCGCCGCCGGTGTCGTAGAAGAACAGCTCGCCGTTCTTCGTGCGCCCGACCGCGATAATCCATTCGAGGTCGTCCCGGTCCTCAAGCAAATAATTGATTGTCTGCGCCACCCCGCGGCCCGGGATAATCGTAATCTTCGGCCTCGGGAGCTTTTCCTTTTCCTGCTTGGGCATCTTTTTGATCAACCCTCTGGCGGGAGGATGCGGGAACCGACCACTCAATTAGATTAAGAATGCCCCGCGATCTAAGTCAATAGCGCATGCACAGCGATCTCAACATGATGCGTATTGGGGAAGAAATCGAAGCCGCGCACGCGATTAATTTTGTATCCCGCGCCGGCCAGCACGCGCAAATCACGCGCCAGCGTGGTCACGTCGCACGATACGTAGATGACGCCCGGTGCGCGCAGCTTGATGATCGGTTCCATCAGATCGGGCGCGCCGGTGCGCGGCGGATCGAGGATTACGGCGTCGGGGCGATAGCGCGCGCGATGCAGAAAATCGGCGGTCGCCGACGCCTTCATCGCGACGAACTGTGCGCCGCCGAATTTCAGCCGCGCGGCGTTGCGCGCCGCCGCCGCGATCGCTCCGGCGTCGGCATCCACGCCCGTCACCCGCGCGCCGCGGCGCGCCGCGGGCAGGCTGAAGTTCCCGGCGCCGCAAAACAGATCGAGCACCGCCGCCGATTCGTGAATCGCCGCCATTTCCATCACGCTCGCGACCAGCTTGCGGTTCTGCGCGCGATTCACCTGGCTGAAAAAATCGGCCTCCACTTCGATCGATAATCCGGGCTCGAGCTCGATTGCGATCGCGCAGTTGCCTGCGGTCGCGCGATGGGTCCCCGATCGGAGCACGATTCCCGCAATCGCGCGGTCCGATTCGAGCACGTTTCCTGCCCGCCTGAGGTCCTCTTCGGCCGCCGGCTTCTTCAGATGCGCGACCTGGACCTCGCGCGCGCCGTCGCGCACCACCTCGATCTCTTCGACTCGCTTGCCGAGCGAGCGCGCCAGATGCAGCGGCATCCGGATGCCCGGCTCGGCGACCATGCACGAATCGATCTCGACGATCGTGTTGCTGCCGGCGCAGTTGAACCCAAGCACGCCCCTGGCGCCCACCCGGAGCCGGATTCTCGACCGATAACCGAACTCGGCCGGCGCCGGTTCGACCAGCCCCGCCGGATCGATCGCGACGCCAAGCGCATGGCCCAGTTCGCGCGCGACGACTTCGCCCTTGAAACGCACTTGGGCGGCGTAGCCGATGTGCTGCCAGTCGCATCCACCGCATCGCGGGACATAGGGACACGGGGCGACCCTGCGCTCGGCGCTCGGGCGGAGGATTTCGCGAATCTTCGCGACCGCGTAATCGCGGCGCTCTGAAACTATCTCGACCGCGAGCCTGTCTCCCGCCACCGCGCCCACAACCATCACTGCCTTGCCGTCGAGGCGGCCGACGCCGAACGGCCCGAAGGTCATCGCGCTGATTTCAATTTCCGGCATGCGCCCCCAAGTTTATCCCCACTACGCAAATAGCGCGATGCGACCTATAATCGACGCGCGCGCGTGGCCGCGCCCTGCAAATCTGCGCATTCACAGGGGGGACGCCCTTGGCGATCGAGACCGAACTCCGCGAACTAATCGAGAGGAATCTTCCCGCTGATTCCGCCCGCCGCGTAGCCGCCTTCGCCGAGCGCCTGTTCGCGCGCGAGTCAGCCGACAATCGCGGGCTAGTCCCGGCCAACAGGCGGCTTACCCTGGTGCAGTCGGCGTTCGATTTCTTTTCCGTCCGGATCGATCCGGTGATCGCGCGAGTCGAATCGGTCGCGGGCGACGATAACGAAACGCTGGCCATCGTCGAGACTGTGACGATCGATTGCCCGTTCATCGTCGACAGCATGCTTGAATATTTCCGCCATCTCGGCGCCACCGTTCGCACGATGCTCCACCCGGTCTTCAAGGTCACTCGCGACAAGCAGGGGCGGATCGCATCGTTCGAGCAGTCGCTCTCCACCGAGCGCGGCGAGTCGTTCGTTCACGCGGAACTCGAGCTGGCGCCGTCGCCGGAACAGGCGCGTCAAATCGAGCGCGATGTCATCTCGATTCTTACCGAGGTCCGCGCGGCGACCGGCGACTTTGAGCAGATGACCGGCCGCGCGCTGCAAATCTGCGAGGAGACCGCGTCGAACCGCGAACTGATCGAGGTCCGCGACCTCTTGCGCTGGCTGGTGCAGGGCAGCTTCGTGTTTCTCGGCTATCGCCGCTACCTGGTGAGCGGCGAGGACGGCGCCGCCAAATTCGCGCTCGATCCCGGCAGCGAACTCGGCATCATGCGCGAGCAGGACGAGTCGCGATTTCGAAGCTCGGTCCTGCTCGACGAACTCTCACCCGCGCGCCGCAAGCTGTTCTTCGAAGGACCGCCGCTGGTGATTGGCAAGACCCGCGCCGAGTCCCACGTACATCGCCGCCGCCCGATGGACAGCGTCTCGATCCGCCGCACCGGCCCGTCGGGCCGGGTCGTCGCGTTCGACAATTTCGCCGGGCTGTTCACCTCCAAGGCCTACGCGGAGGAGGCGCAACACATTCCGGTTCTGCGCGCGAAGCTCGGCGAGGTGCTGGCCCACGAGGGCGCCGCTCCCGGCTCGCACGATTACAAGGAAATCGTTTCCGCCTTCAACAGCTTTCCCAAGGACGAACTTTTTCGCGCGCCCGTGGCCGACCTGCGCGCGCAGTTGCGCCTCATCCTCGACGTCAAGAGCGAAGCCTCGGTGCGGCTCTTCGTCGCCCCCGACGTGCGTCACGGCAACGTGATCGCGCTGGTGGTGATGCCGCGCGAGGCCAGCTCCGCCGAGCTTGGCCGGCGCATCCAGGACACTCTTGCCGCCGCACTCCACGGCACGCTGGTCTATTTCTACCAGGCGCTCGCCGAGGGTTACACGGCGCGCCTGCATTTCTGTTTCGTCGCCGATCCGCCGAAGGCCTCGGTCATCCGCGGCCTCGAGACCACGATCGCCGAGCTCGCCGGACGATGGGACGATCGCTTGCAGGAGCAGTTGATCAAAAAATTCGGACCCAAGCGGGGACGCGCGCTTGCCGAGCGATGGGCCGGTGCGTTCAGCGCCGACTACCAGGCGGCGATCGACGCAACCCGCGCGGCCGGCGACATCGAAGACCTCGAAACGCTGATCGCCGCCGGCCGTGATTTCATGGTCGAGGCCGGACGCAGCGCGTCCGACGGCCACCCCGGCGGCGCCGGCGACATACGGATTATCGGGCTCGGCGACGCTCCGATGCTTTCCGATCTGATGCCCACGTTGCAGAACTTCGCGATCGAGGTGCTGGCCGAGGACGCTCACGAGCTTCGCCCAAGCACCGGCGGGATAGTGACGCGCGCGTACGTGCAGGTTTTTTCCGTGCAGGGACCCGGCTCGCAGCCGTTCGACAAATTTCCCGGCGCCGCGCTGGTTGCCGACGCGATCGCCGCCGCGCGCACCGGCATTGCCGCGGACGATCCGCTCAACGTGCTCACGCTTACCGCCGGCCTGGCCTGGCGCGAGGTCGCGCTGCTGCGCGCGTACCTGGTCGCGGCGTTTCAGATGCGGCTGTCGCCCTCTCGGCTGGGCTTGCAGCGCGTGCTGTTGCAATGTCCCGGCCTGGCAGGCTTGCTGTTCGAACTGTTCAGCGCGCGGCTCTCGTTCGACAGTCCCGCCGCGCCGGAGAAAATCGCGGAGCTGCGCCAGGCGTATCTCGCGCGTCTCGCTGCGATCGAAAATATTTCCGACGATCGCGCGGCGCGCGCGATGCTGTCATTGGTCGAGGCGACCGTGCGCACCAATTTCTTCTGCGCGACGCCGGCACCCGACCCCTACATCGCGCTCAAGTTCGAAAGCGCGCGCATCGCCGGCCTGCCCGATACCGCGCCGCTCTACGAAATTCACGTCAACAGTCCGCGCATGGAAGGATGCCATCTGCGCCACGGGCGCATCGCGCGCGGCGGAATCCGCTTCAGTGACCGGCACGACGATTACCGCACCGAGATCCTCGAGCTGATGAAGACCCAGACGGTGAAGAACGCGATCATCGTCCCGTTCGGCGCCAAGGGCGGCTTCATCGTCAAGCCGCGGCCGCGCCATCAGCCCGATCCCCGCGACGGCGTCGAGGCGTACCAGACGCTGATCAACGCGATGCTCGATCTCACCGACAATCTCACTGACGACGGCCCGGTGCACCCCGCCCGGGTCAGGGTGCTGGACGACGACGGCCCGTATCTGGTCGTGGCCGCCGACAAGGGCACTGCGAGTTTCTCCGACCTGGCCAATCGGATCGCACTCGAGCGCGGCTTTTGGCTCGGCGACGCCTTCGCCTCGGGCGGCGAGCACGGCTACGACCACAAGCAGATGGCGATCACGGCGCGCGGCGCGTGGGAATCTGCGCGCCGGCATCTGCGCGAGATGGGCCGCGACCCCGACCGCGGCGCGCCGATCACGACCGTCGGCATCGGCGACATGTCGGGCGACGTGTTCGGCAACGGCCTGCTGCGCTCGCGCAACTTGAAGCTCATCGCCGCCTTCGACCATCGCCACATCTTTATCGATCCCGACCCCGATCCCGCCGCCAGCTTCGACGAACGCAAGCGGCTCTACGATCTGCCGCGCTCGAGCTGGGCGGACTACAATCCCGCGCTCATCAGTCGCGGCGGCGGCGTCTTCCGCCGCGGCCAAAAACGAATCGATCTCAGTGCGGATGCGCGCGCCGCGCTCGGATGCGAATCCGAGGCGCTCGACGGCGAGTCCTTGATCCAGCGCATTCTGCGCGCGCCGGTCGATCTGCTTTACAACGGCGGCATCGGAACCTACGTCCGCGCCGCCGCCGAGACCGACGCCGAAGTCGCCGACCACGCCAACGACACATGCCGAATCACCGCGCCCGAACTTCGCGCCAAAATCGTGGTCGAAGGCGGCAACCTCGGCTTCACCCAAAAGGCGCGGATCGAGTACGCGCTCGCCGGCGGGCGGATCAACACCGACGCGATCGACAACTCGGCCGGCGTCGATATGTCCGATCACGAAGTCAATTTGAAGATTCTGCTCGAGCCTGCCGTGGCCCGCGGTGCGCTGGCGCCGGACGCGCGCAACCGCGCGCTTGCCGCATGCGCCGGCGAAGTCGCCGACCGCGTGATCGCCGACAATCGCGACCAGGTGCTCTCGCTCAGCCTCGAGCAGCTTCGCAGCCGCACCCACTTGACCGAGTTCCTTGACCATCTCCAGGCCATCGGGGATCGCGGCATCCTGGCCGGGATGGAGCCGGTGCTGCCCGCCCGCGAGGCTATTCGCGAGCGCCATTCGCACTACCCCGGCCTGACCCGCCCCGAGCTTGCGCTGGCCGCCGCATACACCAAGATCGATCTTATCCGGCGGCTTGGAACCACCGTGCTGGTTGACGATTCGTACCTGGTCGGGCGTTTCCTGCAGCCGTACTTCCCGCCCGCGCTCGCCGAGCACTTAAGCCCCGGCGCCAGCGCCCATCGGCTGCGCCACGAGCTGATCGCCACTCGCGCCGTCAATGAACTCGTCGATCTGGCGGGCTCGACTTTCGTCTTTGGCCAGGTGCGCGATCGCGGCGTCGCGGCCGAGGATGTCGTCCGGGCGTGGGTGATCGCGGCCGACGTGCTTTCGATTCACGAACGTGCGGGGATGCTCAAGCGCAACGCCGCTGCAACCGCCGCCGAATCGGAGCTGGTCGCATTTCTCGCGCTCGAACGCGCATCCCGGATCGCGGTCGGATGGGCGCTCGGCGAACTGGAACCCGCCACTTCGATCGGCGCCGCAGTGACCCGCTTCAAGCCCGCATTCGAGATGCTCTCGGGCGAGTTCGAGTCGATGCTCGCCGGTGGCGAGCGCGAGCGCTTCGAGCGCCTCTATCGCGAGCTTAGGATCGACGTGCTGGACGGCGAACTGGCGCACGCGCTGGCGCGCCTGGCCTTCGCCGATCACATTCTGAGCGTGCTGAGCCTGAGCTTCGCCCGCGAAATCGACCCCGCCAAAGCGGCCCAGGCGTACTTCCGCCTGAGCGCGCAGTTCAACTTCACAGTTCTGGAACAGGCCCTTCAATCGATCGGCGCTGACGACCGCTGGGAGCGGCGCGCCGCAAACGAACTCGCCGCCGAACTTCGCGCCGCCCGGATCGCTCTCTGCTGCGCGGTGCTCGACGCGATCGCCGGCGATCCCGCTATCGGTGTCGATGAGTCGATCGAGCAGCTAAAGCGTCTTCGCGCCGATAGATTCGCGCAACTCGCGCGGCTCTTCGGCGACCTCAAGGCGCTGGCGTCCCCGACTCTGCCCGCGCTCCAGGTAACGATTCGCGCCCTCTCACGCCTGGCCGTTGGCACGGCTGGCCAGTATTAAGGCCGCGCTCCGTTGTCGCGCGCGGCCCCTGTCAACGGCTTAACACTGCGCTGTCGTCGCCACCCCCTGCGGTCACTCCTGCCATCGCGTAGTCGCGAAAAGATGCGCTGCGCAGATTTTCGCGTCTTCTCATTGCGGGTGCAGGGGCCGCAGCCCCTGCCGCCCGGTTTTTTATACTGGCCGGCCGTGCCAACGGCCGCAGGTGATTCTTCCTTCATGCCCCCTGCTGGCGCTCGCGCAAATCCTGATACAGCCGCAGCGCCGCCGCGACCAGGAATGCGGTGGTCGCATAGTGCACTCCGATCTCCCCGAGATCGACGAGGAAAATCGCCGCCCCGAGAAAACCCGTCACTACCCCGACCGGCCCGAACAGCAGGCTCACCACCACAAACGCTCCCGCGGCCCACGAATTGAATCCCGACCAGACCGCGAGAAACACCGCGATCCGCGTCGCGACTTTGAAGAAGCGCTTGCGCATCAGGTCGCGGCTGAACAGCAGCGCATGCCAGCTATGCTTCCCGTCGAAAATCAGCGCGAGCTGCGCGAAGTACAACCACGCGTAAATCAGTGCGCTGCCGATGATCATAATCACCAGCACGATGTACAGCACCGGCCCGATCGGATTCATCTCGGCGAGCTGGAACAGGTACAGCGCCATCGCCGGCGCCGCCAGCCGCAGAATCGTCACCCAGACGAACCCTGGGGCAAGCGGGATCGATTGGCGGTAAACCTCGATCGCTTCGCCGATAATCGCGGGCTTGCGGATTCCCGCCTGAATCCTCTTGAGCGAACACAACGTGACCAGCGTCACCAGCAGCGTCAACAGCCCGAAGATCAGATGCAGCGCCGTCGTGACCCACGGCGAGAACGGCTGCGGCTCTTTCAGCGCCGCGGTCTGGTCCACAGCATCGACGCCCTGTGCCTGCGTATAGCTGATATTTTGCGAGCCCGGCTCGAACGTCGCGGCCAGCCGGTATTGCAGATTCAACGCGTCCGGCAGCAGGCACAACGCCGCCGCCAGGATCAACGGCGCCAGCACGACCGCCAGCACCGACCAATTCCCGCGCAGATCGTTTACCGCGTTGGCAAGATATATGAAGCTGCTTTTGAGGCGGACGGAATTCACGGCGTGCTAGAGGTTGCCATCCTCGGACAATCAAGACAAGTCCGCCCGCGTCGCCCCATGATCGCTCGCGGCTTCGATGATATAGTCATGCGTCGCAACAACACTGTCACTCGGAGAAGCCACTCATGGCCGACGACGATCGCGCAGCGCAAATCGAGCATGAGAATAAAATGATTCGCCGCCTGCGCTTCCTGGTCGAGCTGACCTTCGCCACCATCGCGCAAGACAACGACCTCACGCTCGAACAGGGATGGGAGCACGTGCTCGCGCTCAAGGGCGCCGCGGTCACGATGTTTCCCGGCAAGGAAGAAACCTTCGACCTCATCTATATGCCGCGCTTTTCGCGTCTGCTGGCCGAGCGATTCGGCGCGAATTGACCGCCAAGGCGACATCGATGAATCCCCCTGCCGGCAAGCTGTCCGGCTGCATCGCGATGCCCGACGGCTCGGTCGTTCGCGGGCGCCTCACCTTCACCGATCGAATCACCGCGATCGACTCCGCATCTGACGCCGGCATCGAAGACTACATCCTGCCCGGCTTCATCGATCTTCAGGTCAACGGCTCGCACGGTATCGACGTGATGGACGCGTCGGCGGACGCGCTCGCCGCTCTGGGCCGCCATCTCGCGCGCGAAGGCGCGACGGCCTGGATGCCGACGGCGGTCACCGCGCCAATCGAAAAGATCGCGCAGGTTCACGAGTCGATCGCCGGTGCGATTGAAAATTCGCGCGTCGATCGCTCCGCCGGCGAGGCCGCGATTCTCGGCATGCATCTCGAAGGCCCGTTCATTTCGCCGCTCCGGCTCGGCGCGCATCCCGCGCTCAATCTCGAACCGCGCGCCGAAGCCTTCGATCGGGTGCTCGCAATGCGCGCGCTTCGATTGATCACTCTGGCGCCCGAGCTGCCCGGCGGAATCGACGCGATTCGGCGCCTTACCGCGCGCGCCGTGGTCGTCTCCATCGGCCATACCAACGCGACGCTCGAGCAGGCCAACGCCGGCATCGCCGCCGGCGCCCGGATGTTCACGCATCTGTTCAACGCGATGCGCCCGTTGAACCATCGCGATCCCGGCGTGGTCGCCGCCGCGCTCGCGCCGTCGCCCGCCCTCGCCGCGATCATCCCCGACGGTGTCCACGTGCATCCCGCGATACTCCGGCTCGCATGCCGCGCCCGCGGAATAGACGGAATAATTCTTGTCACCGACAAAGTCGCGCTGGCGAAAACCTCCGGCGGCGAAATAAATGTCGGGCGTGCGCGCGCAACCGATCCGCGACGGCGCCGCGCGCCTCGATGACGGCACGCTCGCCGGCAGCATCATCTCGATGCTCGACGGGGTGCGCGTGATGGTCGAAAAGGCCGGCGTCGGCATCGGCGATGCGGCCGTGATGGCGGCGACCAATCCCGCCAATCTAGTCGGCGCGGTCGATCGCGGCCGCATTCAGCCGGGCGCGCGCGCCGATTTAATCGTGCTCAGCCGGGCGCTAGAGTTGAAATCCGTGTTCATCGCCGGCCGCGAGATAACTTAGCCGCTGATCGACGAAAACACGAAAAACGAAAAACGGAAAACCGCAGAGTTTCGGAAGCACCATCAACAGGAGCCAATCGATGCCGCTGAACAAAGCTTGCGTGGGCCGCGAATATCCGCCCTGCACCACCAACGTCACCCTCGACGCGCTCCAGAACTATGCGCGCGCGTACAACGACCTCAACCCCGCCTTCTTCGACGCAAGCCGCCCCGGCGGCATCGTCGCGCCGCCGATGTTCGGCGTCACCGTAATTTGGGATGCCATCATGAAGACCACGATGGACCCCGACCTGAGCGTCGACCTGCTCCGCCTCGTTCACGGCGAGCAGGACATGGAATTTATAAACCCGATTCGCCCCGGCGACGCGATCACCGCCGCCGCAAAAATTACTTCGATCGAAACCAAGGCCACCGGCGAGACCATGACCTTCGAGCTGAACGCCGCCAACGAGAAAGGGCAGCCGGTCCAGAAAGCGCTCTTCATCGCTTTTATTCGGGGCGGGCGAAACCGCGATGCGGCCGCCTCGGAACCGCGCGCCGTCGAGCCCGATCGCGGTGAGCCGATCTTCTCGGTCGCGCAAACCATCGACAAGGATCAGACCTACCGCTACGCCGAGGCCTCCGGCGATCGCAACCCGATCCACGTCGATGAAGGCATCGCGAAGATGGCGGGCCTGCCCGGCATCATCGTGCATGGCCTATGCACGATGGCGTTTACCTCGAAGGTCGCGATCGACAATCTATGCGGCGGCGACCCGACTCGCTTGAAGCGCTTGCGCGTGCGCTTCTCCCGTCCCGTGATTCCCGGCCAGACCATCACCACCAAAATTTGGGCCGACGGCGAGCGCGGCGGCCGCAAAGTTTTCGCCTACGAGACTTTCAATCCCGACGGCCAGGCCGTGATCAAGGGCGGCATCGCCGAAGTCGCACCCTGACTTCGCTCCCGTGAAAATCACCATCGGCCTCTCGCTCTCTCTCACCGGCGAATACTCGCCGATGGGCCGGCAGGCCGAAATCGCGATCCGCCTGTTCATCGCCGACGCCAACGCGAGCAGCGCGCTCCGCGTCGGCGGCGAGCGATGCGAGTTTGCGCTCGAGTGCCACGACGACGCGAGCGACCCTGTGCGATGCGCCGAAATATATCGCGCGCTGTGCGCGGATCGCCGCGCCGACATAATCTTCGGCCCTTACTCCAATCGCCTCGCCCGCGTCGCCGCGGCCATCGCCGAACAATCCGGCCGCGTCTTCGTCAATCACGGCGGCGCCGGCGACGAACTCTACGACCGCGGCTACAAGATGATCGTCGGAGTACTCAGTCCCGCAAGTGACTATTTGCGCGGCTTCGTCCGCCTGCTGACCCAGCTCAAGCTATGGCGCAAGCGCGTCGCGATCGTCGCGTCGGAGTCGCCCTTCGCTCGCGCGGTCGCATCGGGCTTCGAGCGCGCCGCCGAGGAACGCGCCGCTCGCCGCCGAGGAGTCCGCGTCCGCGTGAAATGGAACGGCGCGTTCGACCCCGACTCCACCCCCGCGCGGCTTTTCCCCGCACTCGTACGCAACCGCGTCAACGCGCTCGCCAGCGCCGGCAGCTATGAACATGACGCCGCCGTGATGCGCGCGGTCGCGGCTTCCCGTCTCAACATCCCGGTGCTTGGATGCGTCGCGGCCGGCGTGCGCCGCTTCGCCTCGGACCTGGGCGAACTTGCGGAAGGAATCGTCGGCCCTTCGCAGTGGGAGGAATCCGTCGAGATCGCGCCCGCGCTGGGCCCGACGCCCGCCGAATTTGCGCGCCGAATGGCGATCGCCGGCGCCGGCGATTCTCCCGATTATCCCGCCGCGCAGATTTACGCCGCCGGCCTCCTGACCGCCGCCGCGCTCGCTGCCGCCGGCCGCCGCGACGACGCGATGCTTCGCGATGCGTTCGCCGGCTTGCACACCACCACGATGTTCGGCGACTTCTCGATCGATCCCGTCACCGGCCGCCAGCTCGGTCACCAGATGCTGCTCGTGCAATGGCACCGCGGGCGCAAGGTGATCATCGCGCCTGAGTCGCACGACGACTCCGGCTCGCTCGAGTTTCCCTCCGGCTGGCGCCTGCTCCTTGCGGGAGTCCATATGCTTCGCTTAAGTCGTCGTGACGACCCGCTCGAATCACTCGGCGCGGAAGAATTGGAAGAATCGGAACCGGACAAAAATGAACGCCATCACGATTAAACTCAACCGCCGGATAGTCCTCGCGATCGGCTTGATGTCCGGGACTTCGCACGACGGCGTAAGCGCCGCGCTCGTCGAGCTCGACGAGCGATCGCGTCCGCCCGCGCGCTTGATCGCGTTTCAGACTTTTCCGTACCGAGCGCGCTTTCGCAAAGATTTGCTCGCCGCATCCGCCGATGAAAAAATCGGCGCGGGCGCGATTTCCACGCTCAACTTCGCGCTCGGCCGCGAGTTCGGACGCGCCGCCATCGAGATCGCCCGTCGCGCGCGCGTCGCACTTTCCGACGTTGCGTTCATCGGATCGCACGGCCATACCTTTTTTCACCTGCCGCCACGCCGCGCGGCCCGCGGACAGGTCGCCTCCACGATGCAACTCGGCGAGTCCGCGGTCATCGCCGCGGCGACCGGAGTTCCCGTCGTCGCCGACTTCCGCACGATGGACGTCGCGCTCGGCGGCGAGGGCGCTCCGCTGGCCCCGCTCGCCCATCTCTGGATGTTCGCCGACTCGGCGCGCGGCCGCGTCGTGCAGAACATCGGCGGCATCGGCAATGCAACTTACATTGCGCCCCGCGCGCGCCTCGGCGACGCCAACCTGATCGCGTTCGACACCGGCCCGGGCAACACGATGCTCGACGCGCTCGCTTCGCGAATCTCGGGCGGGCGCCTGCGGATGGATCGCGGCGGGCGCATCGCGGCGCGCGGCCGGGTCAACCAGCCGCTGCTTGCGAAGCTGATGCGAAATCCTTATTTCCGCCGCCGCCCGCCAAAATCGACCGGCCGCGAGGAATTCGGCGCTCATCTGCTCGATCGGATCGTCGCCGAAGCCCGCCGCATGAGAATCGTTGACTATGACCTGGTCGCGACCGTTACCGCCCTCACCGCGCGATCGATCGCCGATGCGTGCCGCCGCTTCATCTTTCCGCGTGGTCCCGTTCGACCAGATGATCGTCACTGGCGGCGGCGCGCGAAATCCAACCCTGATGCGAATGATCGCGGCCGAGCTACCCAAGCTGGAAGTGATCACCGCCGATGACGCCGGGGTTGACGGCGACGCGCTCGAAGCCGTCGCATTTGCCGTCCTCGGCTACCAGATGCTGCGCGGCCGCCAGGGCAACATCCCCACCGTCACCGGTGCGCGCGCCCCGGCCGTGCTCGGCAAACTCACGCTGCCCCCGCGGCCGGTGAAAGAGTGAATAAGTGAAAGGTGAAATAGTAAAAGGTCGAGTCTCACCCGCGCCGCGAAGACTCGGCGCGATTTCACATGCTGCGATTGTCGTCGGGCGGCTCGACTCCCGCCTTCGCCGCTGACTCGACCACCGCCGACCGGAAGATACCGTGCGCCATCGTCGATTCCTCGCGATCCGCTCGCGCGGCATAGACTCTCATCCGCGCTTCATGCGCCGATTTGTCGTCCGGCGCCGCGGCCACCGCCCAATCCACCAGATGACAAGCCAGCACGATTTCGCCGGCCGCCAGTCTTTCATTCGCTCGCGCGACGAGGGGGGCCGTGCCGCCCGCCAGCACCGCTATCTCCCGCGCCCGCTCGCCGTCGGTGGCGGGTTTGAGATTCGACGGCGTGCCGTCGTACCATCCGCCTTCCAGCCGCCAGATGTTGCGCACGATAAACTCGGGCTCGTCGTACACGGCCTGCAGCCACGGCTTCTCCGCGAGATTTGCCGGCGGCTTCACGGTGTGAATTATCTCGTCCAGCGTGGCGCCCGCGTTCATCATGGCATTAGCCTGATCGTACAGGCTCTGCAGATAGTTCGCGGTGTCGTTCAGCACCTGGCGCACCCGGATCGCGCCGAACACCGGGTAGCCGTGGCCCGGCACCAGCACTTCCGCCCCCAGTTTCGCCATCACCCGCAGCGCCTCGGCCCATTCCCGCGCGTAGCGCTGCGCCTTTTGCGGATTGCCCGCGTTGGGCGCCGCCCAGATGATCAAATCTCCGGTGAACAGCAGCTTGTGCCGGGGGATGAACACCCAGCAATGATCGTCGGTTTCGCCGCGCGCATGATGGCATTCAAACTTGTCGTCGCCCGCAACTACATTCAACTGATTATCGAAGTAAGTATCCGGATATACATACTCAGTCGGCCATGGCGAGGGCCGGTTGAACTGCCGTGTATTGACTACACTGTTATAGCCTGAGGTGCGCTTGTAGCGATCGAACCGCGCCGCGACTGCGCGGTGTCCCACCACCCGCGGCCGCGCCACCTTGTTCTTCTGCGCCTCCGCCATTATGGCCGGCATCCCGCAAGCATGATCGACGTGCCCGTGCGTGTAGATCGCCGTGTTCACCCGCTCCGGCGAGAACTGCCGAATCAGTTTCACCGTCGCGTCCCCGTTGAAGTGGCCCCCGGTATCAACCAGCACCAGCCCCTCGCCCGTCTTGGCCGCCGTCACGTTCGCAAACCATCGGTAGAACATCACGCCGTCCGCAATTTCCTCGTACTCGCCGGTCGGTATGAGCGGATGGAACTGGCGGGTCGTAATCGCGCCGGTAAAAATCTTTTCCGATTGATCTCTTATCACGCCCATAGCTGAATCTTCCTTTTACAAGAAACCCCTCAATCGATCCGATGCAGTTCCCCGATGTTCCGGATCTTCTGGTGATCGACCCAGGTGTAGCGCTGATGCCAATCGACCAGCCGCGCCTCGATTCCCGCCGCGCGCGCGCCCTCCACGTCGATCGAATAGATGTCGCCCGCAAATCTCACTTCGTCGGGAGCGACACCCAAGCGCTCGAGCGCGATTTGAAAAATCCGCGGGTCGGGCTTTGCCACCCCGACCACGTGCGAATCGATGATCACGTCGAAGTACGGTGCCAGCCCGAATCGTTTTGCGTCCGCTTCGATCTGTCCCTCCGCATTCGACACGATCGCGAGCGTGTATCCCGCCGATTTGAACGCCTCCAGCGCCTCGAACGTGCCCGCCCGCACCACGCGCCAGAGCGAGGCCTCGCGATGGATCGCGCCGAACTTCGCCGCGCATTCGCGAAGTTCCTCTTCTCCGATTCCCGCCGCCGTCATCCAGCCGCGAAAAAAATGCTCGTACGCCCGTCCGTCGGCCACCTTGCCCGCCCCGCTCATCAGATGTTGATCGATCGCCGCGCGCCCCCCGTATTCGGCATGCTCGAGCGCCAGCGCGTCGAGCTTGCGCCCTTCGCGCGAGAATTCGCGCGCCAGCAATTCGAAATCCAGGAATGCGAGCGTGCCGCCAAAGTCGAACAGCAGCGCCTTGAGTTTTGCCTTTGCCTTCGATTTCATTCCGCTCCAGCTTAGCAGGGGCTGGCCCCCGCACGCATGTGAGGCAGAGCGTGGCCGAAGGGCTCGAACTGGACTCCGGCCGCGATTTTCTTGCTCGGGTGCGGCGGCTGTCCACCGTAAACCCAGTGTGGGTTTCGCCCGGTCCGCCCTTGTTGCTCCGCCATCCGTCAAAAAGATATGATTATTCTGGAGTTTTTTCCCCGTCCCACCAGCGCTCCACAGGAGTGATTGATGTTCACCGGTATCATTGAAGACCTCGGCACCGTCGAAAGCCTCAAGCCGGTCGATCAAGGTGCGGTGATTTCTGTCCACACCTCGCTCCCCATTTCCGAAATCAGCATCGGCGATTCGATCGCCGTCAACGGCGCGTGCCTGACCGTGATTTCCAAAGGCCCCGGCCGCTTCGCGATGGATATCTCGGCCGAGACCTTGCGATGCACCGGGCTTGGCGATCTGAAACCCTCCCGGCGGGTGAATCTCGAGCGATGCCTCACGCTCGGCAAGCTGCTCGGCGGCCATCTGGTTTCCGGCCACGTCGACGGCGTCGGCCGGGTCGCATCGATCAAGCCCGAGGGCGACTCAAAACTTTTCACCTTCGAGGTCGCGCCCGCGCAAGCGCGCTACCTGGTCGAGAAGGGCTCCGTCGCCATCGACGGAATCAGCCTGACCATCTTCTCGGTCGAGGGCTGCAATTTTTCCGTCGAAATAATTCCGCACACGCTGCGAACGACGACGCTCGGATTCAAGCAGCCCGGCGACACCGTCAACATCGAAAACGACATGCTGGTCAAGTATGTCGAGAAGATTCTCGCGATACGCGCGACGCCGGCGCTCGCGTCGTGAACAGCGCAGGGATGGAAGAGTGAACACCGCATGAGCCTGATGCAGATACCGCGCAAGATCGAGTACGCGCTGCGGGCGATGATCTATCTCGCCGATCGCCCGGGGGGCATCGCGCGCGGCACCGAAATTGCCAGCCACGAGCACATCCCGAAATACTACCTGGAAAAAGTGATTCGCGATCTGATGCGCCGCGGCCTCGTCCGCGCCCGCCGCGGTCCCGGCGGCGGTTACCAGCTCGCCCGCGATGCCGACACCGTCACGTTTCGCGATATCATCGAAGCCGTCGAGGGTCCGATCAAGCTCAACCTGTGCACCGACGGCAGCAGCTCATGCGCTCTGCAGCCGTCCTGCCGCATGTATCGCGTTTGGGAAAAGGGGCAGCGCGTATTGCTCGACGTTTTCTCCGATACCTCGCTCGCCGAAATAGCCGCAGGGCGTCCGTCGCCGATCGTGCGTTCCCCTGCCGACGCCGCGTCGAAAGCGATATCGCCGGCCAAGTCTCAGCCCGCGTAGCCCAATTGAAGAACCTCCCGACGCCGGCCTTGCGAACCCTCTGCCCGTGAACGATTTCGGAGCTACCGGCCTCGGCGACTTCGTCGGCAAACCGCGCCGCGGCGCCCCGGTCTTCAGCGAGAAGACCTTCTACCTCGAGGAATTCTACGGCAAGAGCCTGCTCTTCGCGCTGATTCCTCCCGCCGGACAGCGGATTTCCGACTTCAATTCTCTCGTCCTGACCCTGCGCGAATTGCGCCGCAATCAAACCCGATGCGTCGTCATCGTTTCGCCGAGCGCGCTTCCCAAGCTGATGCGCCGGCTCGGCCGCCTCGCCCCCAAGGAAGCGCCCCCGGTCTTCAATCCGTCCGACGGGCTTCGCTCGCGCCCGTATCCGCCGGATTCCGCGGTCGCCGAGATCTGGGCGCGATTGCGCGCCGGATCGATCGTCGTCGCCTCGATGAGCCGTGACGACGCCGACGATCTCACCGTCTTCGCCCGCGAGCTCGCCAGCCGGCTTCGCGTCTTCAAGCTGCTGATGCTCGATCGGCGCGGCGGCTTGATCGACAAGGACGGACACCGGCTCTCGTTCGTCGAGCAAAAGCGCATCCGCCCCACGATGCGCAACCTCCGCTCGCGCGCTCGCAGAGCCATCGTGCGCGCCGCCCTCGACGCGCTGGAAGACGGCGTCGGTTCCGTCAACCTGGTCGCGCCGGCCGACGTTTACGAGGAGCTGTTCAGTTTCATCGGCGCCGGAACCCTGTTCACCGAGATGCAGTACGGCTTCGTCCGCCCCGTTTCAATCGACGACTTCGAAGAAGTTGAAGCACTCATCGTCCGCGGCCAGAACGAAGGCTCCCTGCTGTTCCGCACTCCCGAGCAGATCGCGAAAATCCTGCCCTCGTGCTACGGCTACCGAATCGGCGACGAACACCTCGCTGGAATCTGCTCGCTGCTGACCGAGCCGTACCGCCGCGACCGCGCCGGCGAAATCACCGCGATGTACACCTTGACCCGCTTCCAGGGCGAGGGCGTCGCCGCGGTGCTGGTCCGCGAGATCCTCAAGGAAGCCCGCGCTCGCCGCCTCAAATACGTTTTCGCATGCACCAGCGAGGATCGGGTCGGCGGCTTCTTCTCCCGGCTCGGATTCAAGCGCGTGAATGCCCGCGAGGTCTCCGCAGCCAAGTGGCGCGGCTACGATTCCTCGCGGATCAAGAGCCTTAGTATATTCCGCGCCGATCTCGACTGACTATTCGATGCCGTGATTAGCTATTATACATTGATTAGCTATTATATCTCTCGCGCTCGGCCCGGCGGCCTCCGCATGAACCGCAAAGCTGCCGCCGCGATCGCTGCGATCGCGCTCCTCACCGCCGTCCTGACGCTTCATCGGCTCGGCGCCGCTGACGTATGCACCGGCAACGAGGCCGTCGAAGGCGTGTTCGTCCAGCAGATGGTCGAGCACGGCCATCTCCTGTTCCCGGTCGAGAACGGCGCCGTCCCGATGTTCAAGCCGCCGCTGTTCCATTGGACCGCGGCGGCGATCGATCGCGCTCGCCGGAATTCGCAAAGTGACCGCCGCCAACCTCCGCATCCCGTCCGCACTTTACGCGGTCGCCGGCGCGCTCCTCACGATGCTGTTCGCGTTCGAATTCCTCGGCCTCGAGGCCGCCGTGCTCGCCGGACTCGCGCTTGCCGGCTCCTATCAGTACGTCAGCCAGGGCCGCTACGGCCGCGTCGACATGACGCTGTGCTTCTTCGAGTCGCTCGCCCTGTTTGCGTTTCTGCGGTGGATGCCCCGCGACGCGGCCTCGTCCGGCCGCGCCGCGCGCTTGGACTCGAGCCTGCCCGCGCTCTATCTGATGGCGGCTGCGATCGGCCTCGGCGTGCTCGCCAAGGGCCCCGTCGGCGCAATTCTTCCCGGCGTTTCAATCGTCATCTTCATGTTCGCCGAGCGCCGCGGACGCCAAATCCTGACGATGCTCGATCCCGGCGCGATCATCCTCGGCGCCGCGATCGCTTCGAGCTGGTATCTCGCATGTTACTTCGGCGGACGCTTCGCGTTCCTCAATCGTCAGCTCGACACCGAAAATGTCGGCCGCTTCTTCGGCTCGCTGGGCGCGATGGCGCCGTGGTACTACCTGAAACCGATGCTGCTCAACTCCGCCCCGCTGAGCCTCATGGTCCCGGTCGCCGCCGTTTACGCATTACTCACTCCATTACTCACTCGGCGCCGCTCCGATTCCACCTTTCCCCCCGGCTCCGCCCGCGCCCACGGTGCCGTCCGCCTCTTCGCGATCTTCTATTTCGCCACCGTCGTCTTCTTCAGCATCGCCGCCTACAAGCGCCGCTCCTATCTGCTGCCGGTATGGCCCGCGGCCGCCGTGATGCTTGCATGGTGGATCGTCACCGTCCCTCCGCCTGCATGGCGCCGCACCACGACCCGGGCATTCGCCGCCCTGTGCGTTGGGCTCGCCGCCTTCAACTTCGTCTATATACCGCGGATGGAAGTCCGGTCGTGCCGCGACGATTCATTTCGGCCCGCCGCCGAAGAAATCGCCCGCGTCGCCGCGCCCGCTGACCCGCTCTACCTTTACGGTTTTCAGGAAGAGATCGCGCCGTTGCTCTTCTACCTCGATCGCGACGCGCCCGTTCTCCAGGGCCGTCTCGGCGACGCGCCCCCCGGCTTCATCATCGTGCCCGCCAGCGTATGGCAGACCCATCGCCGCGAAAGCCTCGACCTCGAACCCGTCCTCACTTCCGACCACGGCAACCGCCGCCTCGTGCTCCTAAAACGCGGCAAGTCCTACGCGTCACGCTGATGTTTGTGTCATTCTGAGCGAAGCGAAGAAACCCGGATCCAGAAGCAGAGTGCGGAAGACAACGAGCGCCATGACAAACTCAAATGCAAGAGTCGGCAATTTATTGTGTGATTCCGAGCGGAAGTCGCTGAGATTGAGCCGAAGCACTGGCTGCCCGAAGGGCTCAGGACGACGCCAGGACTATCTGCCGCTTGCGCTCCTCAGCGCCGGCTCCGGCGCCGCTTTCTCCGCCAAATGTCCCGCGCATCGCCGCTTCAGC
This sequence comes from Binataceae bacterium (SeqCode), assembly GCA_963722605.1. Taxonomy (GTDB): domain Bacteria; phylum Desulfobacterota; class Binatia; order Binatales; family Binataceae; genus Binatus. Next base: position 174,797 of record CAVRNO010000004.1, read on the forward strand.
TCCATGAACGCGTCATCGGCGAACGCCTTCATCAGCGCAACATCGGGCATCACGCGCGGGTCCGCGATCATTCCGAAGTATAGACTCCGATAGTAACTTAGTATTGCGACTCCATATCCCAGCGTCGCGCCGATTGGCACCAACGGTACCATGTCCAGGCAAACGTGTCCGTTTACGTATAGCGGCACCTGCACCCCGGGCACGTTGGTCGCAATAAAATTGACCGCGAACGCGGGCAGCCCGAAGCCGTCGGGCCGCGGCTTCCAATCCGTCCACTTCGCCAGCCGCCCCGCCACGTCCATCAACGTGGTCCCCGCGCGCGCTACCGGAGCAATCATGCTCGGCGGAATTGCGTCGCCGAGCTGCAATAACGCATCCACCGCCTGCGCCAGCCCGCCCGCCTTGATTCGCTCGGTCTCCTCGCTGATCAATTTCAGCCGCTCGACGATATCCATCGGCGCCGCCGGCGTGGTCGGGAACATCATCGAGACCCGATTCCCCAGCGAAGCCTTTTCCTCTTTGTGCCGCACGTTGACCGGACATCCGATGCGCAGTACCTGTCCTTCGACGGGGTACCCGTGATGCTGTAAGTAGCGCGCTGCGCTCTCGGCCAAAATTGCCAGCACTACATCATTGACCGATCCCCCGAACACCGATCTGATCGCGCGAAAGTCCGCGAACGGCAGGCTCGTCCATGCCGCGATCCGTTCCTGGGTGACCGGCGTCGAATTCCACGGCGTCGCCACTATTCGCCGCGTCGCCAGATCGGTCATCAGCCGCGCCGCCACCGCCAGTTGCCGCGCGCGCTCCACCACCGACACCGGCTCCTCGGCCGCTTCGACCACCGCCTCGATCGTCGAGCTGACCGCGCCTTCAATCCGATCCCGCGCCGCCTCCGCGACCAGCCGAATCAGGCTCGACGGCCGCGCCGCCACCCACGGCTCCGGCGGCTGGGGGATGTCCTCCGGCTCCGCCCGAAAGTCGTACATCACTTTCGTCAGCTCGACCCCCGACACCCCGTCGACCAGGCAATGATGCACCTTCCACATGAGCGCCGTGCGATTTCCTTTCAGGTTGTGGAACGTGTGCAGTTCCCACAGGGGATGTTTGCGGTCAAGCGGTTTCTGAAAGATGCGCATCATCTCGGCCAGCGCGTCCCCGTCGCTCATCGCGTCGGGCAGTTGATGCAGATGCACGTGCTTGTCGAGCGAGTATTCCGGGTCGTCTTCCATCAGGGCGTGCGCCAGATTCAGGGGAACTTCGACCAGCCGCTGCCGGTAGCGCGGCACCAGGTGCATCCGTTCCTCCAGATGCCCGATCAGCGCGTTGAAATCCAGCTGGCCTTCGAACAGCCCGATCGATCCGATATGCAGCGGACCGCTCTGCGTATCGATGTAGATAAAGGTCGCGTCCTGCGTCGACAGCCGATAGCTCGAGGCGGATGGAAATGCAGATGTTTCGGCCATTTGAACTCACCTCCGAGCCGGATTTCCCGGGAGCCTGGATCACGGAGCCGCGCCGCGTCCCAGCCGAGAAGACCCTGGAAATGACATTGCCGCGGACTGCAAAGTTTGGCAGGCATGGCCGCTTTAATGCAAGCTGAATTGCGCCACCGCGACCCTTGCCGCGCCGCCCGCGCTGATCAAGGATAGCGTTTTGCTGGTTCGCCGGAGGTTTCGATGGCCGAGCAGATAAAGACCAATCGCCCCTATCCAATCCAGGTTAAACTCCGCGACGGCCGCAGCGCCCCCATTCGCGTGATGCAACCCGCCGACCTCGACCAGATAGTCGAATTCGCCAAGCAGCTCCCCGCCGACGACCTGCTCTTCCTGCGCACCGACATCACCGACCGCAACGTCGTCAAGCAATGGATCGATAACATCAAGAACGGACACACCATCACGCTGCTGGCCGAGATCGACGGCGAGCTCGCCGCCTACGCCAGCGTCCATCTCGATCAGGCGCGATGGACCCGGCGGGTCGGCGAAATTCGAATCATCACTTCGCCCCGTTTCCGCGGCACCGGGCTTGGCAGGCGCCTGGCCGCCGAGGTATTCGATCTCGCGCGCTCGCTCGGGCTTAAAAAAATCACCGCCCAGATGACCACCGAGCAGACCGCCGCCCGCGCGGCCTTCGAGCGCCTGGGTTTTCAGGTCGAGGCGATACTTTCCGACTGGGTCGAGGACCGCCGCGGCCGCTCCCGCGATCTCCTCATCATGACCCACGACGTCGAGGGCTTCTCCGACCGCATCGTCGCCTGAGCATCTGTTCGCCCCCGCACCGTTGCTGGCTGGTCGCCGGCCTGCGCTGATATAAGTTGGAACAGGGCAAGCCGTCCCCTCAACGGGACGCGCTGCGCTATATCCTGCCGCGATGCGGAAGCGACCAACCAACCTCGGCTTCAAGGGTGACAGTCCGATCCGCGGCGCACCCACCCGCGCGCTCGACGACCTATACCATTATTTGCTGACGGCTTCGTGGCCGGCCCTGATAGGCATAATCGCGTTGGCGTTCGCCATCGCCAACCTTGTGTTTGCCATCGGCTATTACCTCGACGGCGGCATAGCGAATGCCCATTACCGCTCGTTCGCCGACATGTTCTTTTTCAGCATACAGACCATGGCGACGATCGGTTACGGCAAGATGGTGCCGGTCACGCTGTTCTCGAACATCATGGTCTCCGTCGAGGCGTTGACCGGACTGGTCGCGCTGGCGCTGATCACCGGGCTGGTATTCGCGAAGTTCTCGCGGCCCACCGCGCGCGTCAGATTCAGCCGCTATCTGGTCGTCGGTCCGCGCGACGGCACGACCAGCCTGATGGTCCGGATGGCGAACATGCGCGCGAACCGAATCGTCGAGGCGAACATTCACGTCGTCTTCGCCCGCGATGAAACCACCGTCGAGGGCGAATCCATCCGCCGCTTCCACGATCTGATCATGACGCGCAACCGCAGTGCGATGTTCGTGTATTCGTGGACCGCCGTCCATCGCATCGTCGAAGGCAGTCCGCTTTTCGGCCAGACGCGCGACTCGTTAGCCGCTAGCCATCCCGAAATCATCGTATCGATCACCGGACTCGACGAGACGTTCTCTCAGACCATTCATGCCCGGCATACGTACAAACTTGACGAAATCATTTGGGGCGCGCGCTTCGCCGACGTGCTGACTCTCCATCCCGACGGCGCCAGAAGCATCGATTACGCGCGCTTTGACGATGTCGAAATGCTTGCGCCTGCCGGAGGTGCTCGATAAGGCACCGGACCGGCGCCGGAGTCATTTGCGAATTGACTCCTCCATCATCCGGATCATCGTCTGCATCGTCGCGCTGTCGTTGAGCCGCGGAAACGGTTCGTCGGGGATTGGCGCGTCGAGGAAGCGGCATAGCGGCGCCCACCCTTCCTGCACGTCGAACACCAGCAGTCGCGCGGGATCGATCTCGTCGCGGACCTCTTGATTGTGCCGCTTGAACACCTCGATCGCGTAAGCCTTGTCCTCGAAGCGATGGTCGAACGTGTCGGCGAGAACCGCCTTGCGCACCATCTCGCTCTGCAGCCGGAAGTTTTCGGGCACGCCGTCGTTAAGTGGCAAATTCATCATTCGGTAAATGGTATCGCTCACGCTCTTGTACCAGGCTTCCGGCTCGCGCACCGAGAGCAGCACCTTCGCCTCCGGGTAATGCGCGGCGATTTCGCGCCACCATCGCGCCCCCGGCCAATCCACCGTCGCGCGGAAGTCGCGGAATACCAGGTCCCAGTCCATCGGATGGCCGAATGCCAGCCGATGCCACATCGCGGCGTGATCGGCTCGCGCTGAAACCTCCATCATGTGATAGCAGGGACCGAAGCCGAGTTTCTCAAGCGCGCTCTTTAGCGAGAGCGTGCCGGTTCGTCCAAATCCGGCGCCGACGACCTTTAATGCCATCTTAGGAGTCCCGCGCAAGCGTTCAGATCCGTTTACAACAGTTTGCTACTCTATGTCGATACGCATCGGGATGACGGAATGTCCCCGTCGATTCGCGCAGGTGGGAGCCGATCACCGGCGCGACACGAGGCCGTCAAAGAGGTGCTGCGTCACGCTGCTCGCCATTTCTTCCGTCTTTACCGGGTACAGCTCGGATAGCTGGCGGTCAACCACGAGCGCCGAGAGCCCGTGGACAATCGACCAGGCCGCGAGCGCCAACTCCTTCGGATCGCCCTCCTTCACCGCGCCCGCCCTCTGGCACTCCACGATAGCATCCACCAGCAGGCCGAAGGCTTCCGCCGCCGCTTCTGTCAGCGTGGGATAGGCAAACTTGTTGGCTACTCCGGGCGCAAACTTGCCGGCTACTTCCTGCGCGAACATTACCCGAAAGTGCGACGGATGGCTGCTCGCGAAGCCAACGTAGGCGAGTCCCAGGGCCCGAAAGCGCTCGAGCGGGTCGCTCTGATGGCTCGCGCTATCGCGCTGCATCGCAGTCAGCGCTCGAAACCCCTCCTCGGCGACGGCCGCCAGTAATGCTTCCTTGCTGGCGAAATGCCGGTAGGGCGCGGCTTGCGAGACCCCGGCCAATCGCGCCGTCGCGCGCAGCGTGAGCCCTCCCGGACCCACGGTCTCGGCCAGACTGAGCGCCGCTTGCAGCAGCGCTTCGCGCAGGTTGCCGTGATGGTAGGGCGCGCCCCGGCGCTTCGTATCCCTGCGGCCGCGCCGCGCCCCGGAACTCAAAATCCGTTTCGTCACGCCGGCCGAGCCCTCTTCAGGGGGATGCGGAAAAATGTTGACAGCGCACACATTTGATGTTAACGATGTTAACAACCATCCGCGCGAAGCGCAAGCAACTTCGCCGGCTAACCCATGAGGCCAAATCCATGAGTGATCGCTTCCGAGAGCTGAACGACGAACGCTTCGACGTTATCGTGGTGGGCGCCGGCATCGGCGGATTGACCGCCGCGGCAGTCCTCGCGCGCCGGGGCAAAAAAGTCCTGCTGGTCGATCAGCACATGGTGGCCGGCGGCAACGCCACTATCTTCCGGCGTCGAGGCTACGAGTTCGACATCGGGATCCACTACCTCGGCACTTGCGAGGCCGACGGAATGATGGCTCGGGTGCTGCGCGCCGCGGGAGTCGACGACCTGGAGTTCGAAGAGCTGGATCCCGACGGCTACGACACGCTGGTCTTTCCCGACTTCGAGTTCAGGATCCCCAAGGGGATGGAGGCTTTTCGCAACCGCCTCTGCGAATTCTTCCCGCGCGAAAAACGCGGGATCGATCGCTACTTCACCCTGCTGCGCCAGGTGGACGGGTTTTCCAAGCTGATGGGAAATCCCGCCAAGGCGCCCTCGACGATGCTGCGCTCGTTGATGCTCCTGCGCTGGAGGAACGCCACCTTGGGCGAATTCCTCGACTCCTGCACCAGGGACGCGCGGCTGAAGGCGGTCCTGACCGCCCAAAACGGCACCTACGGCCTGCCGCCGAGCCGCGCTTCGCTCCTGATCCACGCCGCCATCGCACTCCATTACATGGAGGGCGCCTACTATCCGAAAGGCGGCGGACAGGTCATCTCGGATCGATTGGCCGAAGCGGTCGAGCGTCACGGCGGCAAGATACTGCTGCTCACGAAAGTCGAGCGCATCGCCGTGCGCGACGGCAAGGTCACCGGAGTCGAGCTGAACAGTCAGGCACCTGGGGAATCGTTTCATTCAGGCGCCAGTCGTGGTTTCGGATGCGGACTTGAAGCGCACGATTATCGACCTGGTCGGCGCCGAGCACTTTCGCTCCAAGACCGTCGATCGCACCCGGCGCTTCGAGATGGCCCCGGCGTTGGGAATCCTCTACCTCGGTATAAACCGCGACCTGAAGGCCGAGCATCATCCGCGCACCAACTACCTGATCAATCCCGGCTACGACTGCGAGCCCGGCTATGCGGCCGCCGCTCGCGGCGAGTTTCCCCAGCAGACGTATGCGTTTGCGACGATCGCCTCGCTCAAGGACCCGGACAATGTGCGCGTGGCTCCGCGCGGGATCACCAACCTCCAGCTCATGTCGATCGTGCCGTCCGATCCAATGGCGTGGGGAGTGAACCCGGAGGAAGTCGCCAGCCGCAATTACCGCCGCAGCGAAGGATACCAGCACCACAAGCTGCTCTACGGTCGCTCGCTCATAGCGGCCGCCGAGCGCGTTTTCCCCGGACTGTCGCATCAGATTGCCTATGAGGAGGTTGCGACTCCGCTCACTCAGTCCCGCTACACCGGCTCGACCGACGGAACCTCCTACGGGATTGCGGCCACGCCGGATCAGTTCATGCTCCGCCGGCCCGGCGCAACAACCGAGATCGAGGGCCTTTATCTCTGCGGCGCCAGTTGCCGCACCGGCCACGGCATCATGGGCGTGGCGGTCTCGGGTCTGATGGCGGCCGCTGCAGTGACCGGTGACAACATCATGCGCGAGGCGCTAGGTCCGCCGCGCCAAGCTTAGGCAACCGGCCGTTAACAAATCCCTGACGCGCAGCGCGCGCCCCTTTGCCCTAAGCTGGACAAGGGTCTAGGCTTGGTGATCCCAGAATGCTGGCATCGGAGGGTTTGATCATGTCTGACGACGATCCCCGCGCTGAAGTGTTCGACGACGAGCATCCCGGTCCCCCGGTTCTTGAATCCGCTCTTGAAAACACCGCGCTCAGCGACGTTGTATCGCAGCCGGCGCTGACCGTTCCCGCCTCGGCCACTCTCGCCGACGCGATTCACCTGATGCAGAAGGAGCGGCGCGCGTGCGTTCTGATCATGGAGAACAACCGGCTCGCCGGCATCCTCACCGAACGCGACATCCTGATGAAGGTGGCGGGCCAGCCGATCGACCTCGTCCACACTCCGGTCACGGTCTCGATGACTCCCGATCCGTTCACGCTCCCGGCCGACGCCAATGTGGCGTTCGCGCTCAACAAGATGGTGCTCGAAGGATTCCGCCACATTCCGCTAGTTGACGACCTCGGCCGTCCGACCGCCGTAGTCTCGATGCGCAATCTGATCGAATATCTCGGCGAAATTTATTCCCGCGAGATGCTGACGATACCGCCCGATCCAAGTCAGGACCGTTTCAAGAGCCGCGAAGGCGCCTGACCGCGCCGCCGCTGGCTACGCACAACTCCGCTTGGGCGCTGTCGTTCCCGCGCGTTCGCTTGAGCCGGCGCACACGCCCGCGCTATCGCCGAAGGTACAGGATGGAGGGGCTTTGATGCGGTTGAAATACTTTCGAGCGTTGACTCGCCTGATCGCTCTGGCGTTGGTGCTCGGCGGCTTGGCGGGATGCGGCGTCAACAAGATCCCGACGCTGGACGAGCAGGTTAAGGCCGCCTGGAGCGAAGTGCTCAACCAATATCAGCGGCGCGCCGACCTGATCCCCAACCTCGTCGAGACGGTCAAGGGCTATGCGCACCAGGAGCAGCAGGTGCTGACCCAGGTGACCGAAGCACGCGCGAAAGCGACCCAGATGCAGCTTCCAGCGGACATCCTCTCGAACCCCCAGGCGTTTCATCAGTTCGAGCAGAACCAGGCTGCCGTTAGCGGCGCGCTCGGCCGCCTGCTCGCGGTAGCCGAGGCCTACCCCGACCTCAAGTCGAATCAGAATTTCCTCGCGCTTCAATCGCAGCTCGAGGGCACCGAGAATCGCATCGCCGTCGCCCGCCGCGATTACATTCTCGCGGTGCAGGACTACAACACCATCCTCAGGACCATTCCCGGACGATGGGTAGCGGCGATCCTCTATCCCGATATGAAGGTCCGCGAGACTTTCACGATCTCCGAGCAAGCCAGGCAGGTACCCCAGGTCAAATTCTAATGCGCACTCGATCCGCATCGGCGGCGGACCGTGGCATTAGAGCGGGATGGGCGATGCTCATTCTTGCGCTGATCCTCGCCTCGCCTGCGCTCGCCTCCGAACCGAAATTCCCGCCGCTCACCGGCCGCGTCGTCGACGATGCGGGCGTCCTGAACTCTTACACCCTGGGCGAACTCACCTTGATGCTGGCCGACCACGAGCGCGCGACCGGCGAGCAAGTCGTGGTGGTCACGCTCGACTCGCTCCAGGGATATTCCATCGAGGATTTCGGCTATCGCCTCGGCCGCCATTGGGGCATCGGGCAGAAGGGCAAGAACACCGGCGCGCTGCTTATCGTCGCGCCCAAGGAGCACAAAGTTCGCATCGAGGTCGGCTACGGCCTCGAAGGGCAACTTACCGACGCGCAATTGCCGCATCATAATCGACAACTACATCCTGCCAAGCTTCAAGCGCGGAGATTTCAACGCCGGCATTCTGGCCGGCGCCACGTCGATAGTCCAGGTGCTCGGGGGTAATCCCGCCAGGATAAGCGAACCGGCGACATCGTTTGGCGGAAGTAACTCCACTCCCCCGGTTTCCGTTAAAGTCGGACCTCCAAACGGCCTTGAGCTCGCCTTTATATTGTTGGTGTTACTTATCCCTTTGATAGGCACTCTGTTTCTTGTGTCGGCATTCATTTCATCAGGTAACAAGGTTCAGTGGGGCGGCAGCTATGGCGGGGATTCGGGTGGCGGGTTCGGCGGAGGATCTTCCGGTGGCGGTGGCGGCTTCTCCGGCGGCGGTGGATCGTTCGGCGGCGGCGGCGCATCGGGAAGCTGGTGAGTGCGAACCGGTGAAAGAGTGAAAAAGCCGTACACGCACGGGAAGCACAATCGCGTCGATGCCACTCGCGCGCGATGGATGCTGCTTATTCTCCTTGCGCTGATTCTCGCGTCACCGGCGCTCGCCACCGAACCGAAATTTCCACCGCTCACCGGACGAGTCGTGGATGATGCGGGCATCCTGAACGGTCACACCCGGCGCCAACTCACCGTTATGTTGGCCGACCACGAGCGCGCAACTGGCGAGCAAGTCGTAGTCGTGACGCTCGATTCACTGCAGAGATATCCGATCGAGGAATACGGCTATGAGCTGGGCCGCTATTGGGGCATCGGGCAAAAGGGCAAGAACAACGGCGCGCTGCTGATCGTCGCGCCCAACGAGCACAAGGTTCGGATCGAGGTCGGTTATGGTCTCGAAGGACAACTTACCGACGCCATCAGCGCGACGATAATCCAGAACTATATCCTGCCGAGCTTCAAGCGCGGAGATTTCGACTTCGGCGTCCTGGCCGGCGCCACGGAAATGCTGCGCGCGCTCGGCGGTAACCCTCCTGACGAAGGCGGACCGACAACATCCGCGGTTCCCGTTAAGTACGAACCCCCTCCATACGTCTTTGTATTGGGATTTTTTCTTTTCCCCTTGATATTCATCTCGATCTTTTTATTGGCACCCATTTTATCAGTGGGTAGCGAGGGCGGCAGCCATGACTGGGATTCTGATCGCGGGTCCGGCGGAGGTTCTTATTCTGGAGGAGGATCTTCCGGTGGGGGCGGGGGCGGGGGCGGCTTCTCTGGCGGCGGTGGATCGTTCGGCGGCGGCGGCGCTTCGGGAAGCTGGTGAGTGCGAAAAGGTGAAAGAGTGAAAAAGCCGTTCACACCTGCGGAGCACGAGCGCATCGATGCCGCGATGGCCGCGGTCGAGCACGATACGTCTGCTAACCTTTGCGTCGTAGTGACTCGCGTCAGCGATCGCTATGCGCTCTATTCAGTCGCATGGGCTGCTATCGCAGCGATTGCGCTGGGCGCGCTCGCCAGTCTGATCCGGCCCGAGCTCGCGAGCCGCACAGTGATCGAGATCCAACTGTGGTTCATGATTGTGATGACGCTGCTACTCGACTGGCTTCCGATCCGGCTGCGGATTGTACCCAAGCGCGTCAAGCACGCTCGCGCCCAGCAACTCGCGCATCGCGAATTCAACGCACATGCGATGGCGGACCCGAAGCAGACTCACCGAATCCTGCTGTTCGTGTCGCTCGGCGAGCGTTACGTGGAGATCGTCGCCGACCACGAGACCCACGCCCTGGCGCCGGCCGGAACCTGGAACAAAATCGTCGATCAATTCCTGGCCGCCGTGAAAGCCGGCCGCCTCGCCGACGGCGTCCTCGAGGCGATCGCGGCCTGCGGCTCGATCCTGAAAACGCACCACCCCGCGTTGAACGCATCGTAGAAGACCGCTCCGGCGAGCTTTGCATAACCGGATATTGGTGCTGGAGCGACACGCGCTGGCGCGCGAAATCCTTCGCTGCGCTCAGGATGACACAAAAAACGCGTGCGCCCCCTCGTGTCATTCTGAGCGAAAGCTGCTGAAGCGAAGAATCTCGACGGGCGCTCCGGCGTCCGGCGCTAGTTACACGCAGCTCGGCTCAGGCGCTGGCGTTGCCGCGTTCTCTTGACGCGATCCTTACGCCCGCGCTAATGGCGCAGCTATGCGAGTATGTGCGGCGCATTCCGGCTGCGCGTAGCCGCTCGAACGTTCAATGTTTTCAGGAGACAAATCATGGCTCGTCTGACGGGCAAAGTTGCGTTAATCGTCGGCGGCGGCGCGGACGGACCGGCGAAAGCCGGTGAGAAACTCTCCATCGGCAACGGCCGTGCCACCGCCATAGCCTGCGCCCGCGAAGGCGCGGCGGTGATGGTCGCCGATCGCTCGCTCGAACTCGCCGAAGAGACCGCCGCCGCGATTCGCGCCGAAGGCGGACGCGCCGAAGCGGTCGCCGCCGACGTGAGCATCGAGGATCAATGCCGCGGCGCCGTCGAGGCAACCATCCGCGCGTTTTCCGCGCTCCATTTGATGGTGAACAACGTCGGCATCGCCATCGGCGGCAATTTGTTGAACACCGCCACCGCGCAGTTCGACACGATGCTGGCGGTCAACCTTCGCGGTCATTTCCTGATGATGCGCTACGCGGTGCCCGAGATCGCAAAAGCCGGCGGCGGCGCGATCGTCAACGTCTCTTCGATGGCCGCGCTGCGCAGCAACTCGCAGATTTCCTACGAGGCGACCAAGGCCGCGATTCTCGGGCTTTCTCGCTCGGCCGCGGTTTCGCACGCGCGCGACAACATCCGCGTCAACACCATCCTGCCCGGTCTGATCGATTCCTCGATGGTGCGACGGCTGGTCGGCGATCGCGAGAGCGCCGTCGCCAGGCGAATCCCGATGCACCGGCAGGGGACGCCGTGGGAGATCGCAAATGCGATCGTCTTTCTGCTCTCCGACGAGGCGTCCTATATTACCGCCGCGGAATTGATCGTTGACGGCGGTCTCGCCGCTCGTTGAGCGCCGCGCGGACCACGGACGCACAACCCGCCGCAACTTCCGCCATGAGGTGAATCGTGCGCAAGCTGAAACTTGGCTATCAGCTCGATTTCCGCAATCCTCCGGGCTCGCCGCTGTCTTTTCGCGATCTCTACCGCGAAGCGCTCGCGCAGGCCGAGGCCGCCGAGCAGCTCGGCTTCGATTCCATCTGGCTCACCGAGCATCATTTCACCGACGACGGCTATCTGCCCGCGCTGATGCCCGCCGCGGCCGCCATCGCGGCCCGCACCACCCGCGTCTCCATCGGCACCTTCGTCCTGCTGGCGCCGTTTTATCATCCGTTGAAGCTCGCCGAGGACGCGGCGTTCGTCGATGTAGTCTCAGGCGGGCGCCTGCGCCTCGGCGTTGGCCTGGGCTACCGGGCCGAGGAGTTCGAGGGCTTCGGCGTGCCGCGCGCCGAGCGACTCGGCCGCACGCTCGAGACCATCGAGATTCTCAAGCTGGCGTGGAGCGGCGAGCGATTCAGTTTCGACGGCAGGTATTTCAAGCTCCACGGCGTGCGCGTGCTGCCAAGGCCGGTATCCGAGCCGCATCCCGAGCTGCTGTGGGGAGCAGGCGCGGCCAAATCGATTCGGCGCGCGGCCGAGCTCGATCTGTCGTTCGCGTGCGTCGGCGGCCGCAGGGAAATCGGCGTCTATCTCGAGGCGCTCAAAGCCGCCGGCAAGGACCCCGCCCGCTACAGTATCGTGAACAGCCGCGTGGTTTACGTCGCCGACAGCGAGGAACAGGCGTGGCGCGACACTCGCGACGCGCTCATGTACCAGGCCGAGCTTTACGCGCAATGGCTCTCGGCGGCAGCCGGCACCACCGACCGAAGCAAGGTGCTGATTCGCCCCGACCCGGACCGGCTTAGACGCACCAGCCTGCTCGGAACGCCCTCCGAAGTCGCCGCACGGCTCGAAGAAATGCTCGCATCCACTCCGATGACCGAGCTCATCGTCGTGATGCAGTTGCCGGGGCTCGATCCTGCCAGGACTCGGCGCTCGCTGGACAGGTTCGGCGCCGAGGTAATCCCGCGTTTGAAGTAGCCGGCTTCGATGCTCGCGCGCGCGCCGCGCGCAAGAAAACCCGCATCGCAGATTATTTCATGGCCAAAAAAACCCCCGGGCATTGAGGCCCCGGGGGTTTTCAGTCGCGGAGAAACTACTCTCGGCTTGGCCTAGGGACCAGGCGTCGAAGTAGGGGTCGCAGTAGGCGTCGGGACGTACGGCGGAGTAGGAGTCGGCGTGTCCGTAGCCGTCGCAGTCGGAGTGTCCGTCGGCGTGTCCGTCGGAGTCGCAGTTGCAGTGTCCGTCGCCGTTGCGGTTGGAGTGTCCGTCGCCGTCGCCGTTGGAGTGTCCGTCGCCGTCGCGGTTGGAGTATCCGTCGGAGTGTCCGTCGGCGTCGCCGTTGGAGTGTCCGTCGCTGTCGGAGTGTCCGTCGGCGTCGCCGTGTCCGTCGGTGTCGCAGTCACTGTGGCTGTCGGCGTCGGAGTCGGCGTGGGCGAACACGGTATCTGGTGGTCGAAAGTTAGCGACCACTTCACGTTGACAGGATTCACCAACGGGCCGGACGCGCTCGACCACGCAGCCAGTCCAATTACATCGCCCGGATTGTAGGACAGAGAGTCGCCGGTCGTGGCGATGAGGTCACTGCAAGTTGTGTCTGGGTCGCTGATGACACAAGACACGTAAGGCCGGGGACTGAAGTCGATGGCGTTGCAAAACGGTGCCGTCGCAGGGCCATAGCAGACGCCGAAATAGAAGGTCACCGGGGCGAGATTCGTATCGACGCCCGGGTGTTGATCGATACTTACGAACAGGTTGTATGCAGTGCCGCAATCATTCACCGGCGGCATGGGGTCGCCCCAGACGGAGGTCGCGCCATTTCCCGGCCCCAATATGAGCAAGGGGCTATTGAGATATATATCGGACAACGAGACACCCTCGTCACCGCCAAAGGTGCCGAGCGTGCCTCCGGTCAGGAACGTCTTGTTGCTCTCGTTTGTGCCGTTGGTCCCGGGGGTGCCCGTTACGCCTGAAGCGCCCACCGGCCCGACCAATCCCCGAATTCCAGGATTACCCTGCCACCCTTGCGGGCCCGTAGCTCCAGTCGCCCCGGCAACGCCCGCCGGACCCTGCGGTCCCGTGCCACCCAGCGGTCCACTCGGACCCGACGGTCCTGTAATACCCGTTACGCCTTGCGGACCCAGCGGTCCCGCCGCTCCTTGCGCCCCGCTCGGACCCGTCAACCCTGTGGAACCCGCTGTGCCTTGAGGACCCTGCGCTCCCAGCGCTCCTTGAGGGCCACTTGCGCCCCCAGGTCCCGTCGGCCCTTCAAGCCCTGGGACACCATTCGCTCCCACTGCTCCTTGAGGCCCACTTGCGCCCCCGGGTCCCGTCGGCCCTTCAAGCCCTTGGACGCCAGCCACTCCCGGCCCGCCTTGGGGCCCACTTGCGCCCTCAGGTCCCGTCGGCCCGACAACGCCTTGGACGCCAGCCACTCCCGCTGCTCCTTGAGGCCCACTTGCACCCGCAGCTCCCGTCGGCCCGGCAACGCCCTCTGGACCCTGCGCCCCGGTTCCACCTAGTGGCCCGCTCGGACCCGACGCTCCTATAGGACCAGCCGCGCCTTGAGGGCCAGCCACTCCCGCGTCTCCTTGCGGCCCCGCCGGACCAGTCAAGCCGGTTGAACCCTGCGCACCCTGCGCACCGTCCACGCCCTGCGGTCCCGTCGGACCGCCCGGTCCGGATGGCCCCTGTGGTCCAACCGTCTGCCAGGATAGCGAGGTCTCCGTGGAGTTGCACGGGACATTGATGCCCCTGATAAAGCCGCTATTGTTCTTGATACAAATCGACAAGGCAGCCGCTTGGCCAACGCCTGGAAGTGCTACCAAACTGATTATCGCGGCGGCGGTCCCACCAACCATCCAACGCCACGCGAATTTCAAGGAAGCAGGCATGTTCACGCCCTCCGTTTTCTTTTGCCCTTCGGCCGCCCCGCGTTCAGCTAACGAACTCATTCATCCACTCCCGCAGCCCTTATATTGAGCTCCCGAGGGCGTAGTCCAGAGACCACGACACATTGACGGTGACGGGAGCGTTCTCCGAGTTGTAGGCCATAATGGAGATCGAGTCGCCCGGCAAAAAGTCCAGAGAGTCGGCGTCGTCCGAGCATGTCGAGGCGGTGTCTGAAATTGTGCATAGTACCGGGGTTGCACCGGCGTCGCAGGTGGGGGGAGTCCCGGGGATGATCCCCTTGCATACGATGAATGTGTATTGACTGCCTACGCCCGGGCCGCCCGGGAAACCCGGAGCCGGCCAGAGCTGCACCTGCAGATGGCTCGCGGTACCTCCCGGAGTAGGTACTTGTACCGTCCCCTGGACGAAATCTGCTCCGTTACCCGGCGCCATATAGAGCGGTGTCGTTGGAGAAGTGCTCGAGGTCAACTGGATACCCGCATCCCCGCCGATTATGTCGCCCAGCGTGCCGCCCGTCAGAGTCGCAATATTGTCGCCGTTGGTGCCGTTGGTGCCGTCCGCGCCCGCCAGTCCCGTAACTCCCGCAGGACCCGTAAATCCCGTCGGCCCGGTGTTTCCAGTGGGTCCTGTCGGACCCGTGATTCCTTGCGCTCCTTGAGGACCCACCAAGCCCGTCGGCCCGATCGCCCCTGGGGAACCCGCTACGCCTACCGCTCCTTGCGAACCGGTGAAGCCCATGATTCCCTGTGCGCCTTCGGGGCCCGTGGGGCCCGTTGCACCCGCATCGCCTTGCGAACCGGTGAGGCCCATCGGACCCTGTGCGCCGCTGGGGCCCGTGAGACCCGCTTCACCTACTGGCCCTTGCGAGCCGGTCAGACCCTGCGCGCCCTGTGCGCCGGTTGGGCCCGTGAGACCAACTGCGCCTACTGGACCTTGCGCACCGGTATGACCCGCCGCGCCTTGTGCGCCGATTGGGCCCGTGAGACCCACTTCGCCTACTGGACCTTGCGAACCGGTCAGACCCGCCGCGCCCTGTGCGCCGATCGGGCCCGTGAGACCAACTGCGCCTACCGCCCCTTGTGAACCCGTGGGACCCGTGTCGCCCGCCCGGCCGGTGGGGCCTGCCATACCCGCTGCACCTACCGCGCCTTGCGAACCCGTGGGACCCGCCGCGCCTTGTGCACCGACAGGGCCCGTCGGTCCCACGGGACCGATCGCTCCGGTTACGCCCGTCGGTCCAACTTTACCGGCGACGCCCTGCGGTCCCTGGACCCCTGGCGCCCCCGCGGCGCCTATCGGACCCGGGATGTTCCACGTCAGGGGAGTTGCGCTCTGTTGGAGCTCGCGCGGGTTGCAGGTGCCCATTGTCCCGCCCTGGCCATACTCAATGACATGGCCGTTCTTGCCGATGCAGAGGTTTATCTCCTGCGCGTTTGCCGCCGGCGAGATACTCGCTATCAACATCGCGGCCGCCGATGCTCCCATGAGCCAGCGCCACGCGTTCCTTATAGATTGAGGCATTCTGGTCCCCTCCCTGACTGTTGCCATGCTCATACCCTGCCTTGCCTGTTGCTCTCTCATCGTCAGCGCCGCGCCGTCGTGTGCTTCGCCTTCACCGCGAACGGGGTTGGGGCGGCGCTCGGCGTCGCCGTCGGAGTCGGCGAGGGCGGCGTGGTCTGCGTAAGGACCACCGACCACTTCACGTTGGTCGCGTATGCACCCGTCGAGGCTATTCCTTCGAGCGCGATGTCGTCGCCCTGGTTATAGGCCTGTGTATCAACCAAGTCGTTGCACTCGGTCGCAGTCGCCAGATTGATCGTGCATGTAACGCCGGTATTGCAATTGGTGTTTATGCACAGATTAAAGGTGTAAGAATTACCGGCTCCGGGAGCGACCGCAGTCTCCACGTATAGATGGCTGGCGACTGCCTGATCGATCGGCACCGTTTCACTTTCGAGAATACTGTCAACGCCGTTGCCCGGGCCGTAGTAGAGCGGGGTGTATCCCACAGGAAGCGGGCACGACGCGCCCGTGTTGTCGCCCAGTAAGAATTGATTACTCCCTTCGGAACTAAAGAAGTTGTAAGCTTGCACCGCAAAGCCCAGATCGCCGCCGGTCAGCAGGAACGATTGCGTTCCGTTCGTTCCGTTCGTGCCCGCAGCTCCCAGCGCTCCGGTCGGGCCCGATGGACCCTGGACGCCCTGCACTCCTTGCGGTCCTTGCGGTCCCATTCCTCCGTTCGGCCCTACCACGCCCGTAGGCCCGGCAAGTCCGACATCTCCGATCGCTCCGGCCGGTCCCACAGGTCCTGCCGGTCCCGACGGCCCCGTTACTCCCACCGGGCCTGTCGGTCCGATTACTCCAGCGGCTCCCAGAATACCCGCAGGGCCTGTCGGTCCCGTCACGCCCACCGGGCCGGTCGCTCCGATCGCTCCCGCCGGTCCCACTAGACCTCCCGGTCCTAACGGTCCCGTCACGCCCACCGGGCCAGTCGATCCAATCGCTCCCGCCGGTCCCACTAGACCTTCCGGTCCTAGCGCTCCCGTGACTCCGACCGGGCCTGTCGGTCCGATCGCTCCCGCCGGTCCCACTAGACCTTCCGGTCCTAGCGCTCCCGTGACTCCGGTCGGGCCTGTCGGTCCGATCGCTCCCGCCGGTCCTACAAGACCCTCAATTCCTATCGGTCCCGTCGTTCCCGCCGGGCCAGTCGCTCCGAGCGGACCCGCCGCTCCCACAGGACCTTCCGGTCCTAGCCGGTCCGGTCACGCCCACCGGGCCGGTCGGTCCGATCGCGCCGTCTGATCCGGGACCTCCCTGCGCTCCCGTAGCTCCCGTAGGCCCGGTTGTTCCTGCCAATCCTTGCAAGCCCGCAGCGCCCGTGGGACCGCTCGGTCCCGTCACGCCATTCGGATCCCAGGTGAACAACCGGTTGGGTGCGTTGCAAGAGCGGCCGGGGGGCAAATTTACTCTCTGGTGTTTCGGCGATACGCAGATTGAAATGGTTCCTTCAGTCGCCCGTGCGGCGCTTGGCATAGCGGCGAGAAACAGCGCCCCCAGCGCGGCGCCCAACATCACGCGTCGCGCATGCCTGAATGATTCGTGCATTACCGTCCCTCCCTGGAAACTCGCGCCAGAAAACGGCTTCTGGCCTGCCTCGCACAAATCCGGAGGGCCCGAAATTACTCTTGGTCCCCCCCGGGACATTTGCGCGAACATTTTGCGCATAAAACTATACCATTAGTCAATGGCCTCGACGATTTACCGCCAACAATTTGTCCCCGATACTCCCGGCGCAGTCCGGCGATAGGCTCAAACGCGCCCACCCCGGAATGCAGAGGCTCGCCCCCTGCGCTACCCCCGAATCTCATCTGGCAATCGAAACGATCCATCTGCCTCGCACGGCAACTCGACCACCCGCACCACCGCATCGGCGTTCAGCTCTCCATACAGATGAGGAAACATCTCGCCCGCAGCCGCTTCACGCTTCAACGCCGATTCGCGATCCGCCCGCGCGGGCGCCTCGTACTTCAACTGCGCCGCAAGCCGCCGCTCGTCGATACACAACACGACGAGTCCCTTCTCCCCGCGATAAAACCTGTTCGCAGTATCGACCACCTGCGCCGGCGTCGAGCAATGAATAAACCCCTCCGCGCGCAGGCTCGCCGGCGCATACCTTCCCCTGCTACGCAGTACTCCCACTCACTCCGCTTGACTATATGAGCAATCATAATGAGCGATCATCGCGAGCGCGCCTTATATTGTCTCTGTGTCTCTTTGTCATTCTAGAGCGGAAGCTGCTGAAGCGAAGAATCCCGGATTTTTTCTTTGCCGGTTTGTACCGGGGAGCGGACCGCTATGCGCGGGGCGCCCCGTGGCGACGGGGGGCGCAGGATTAAGACGCGAAAAATTGCGCGGCGCATCTTTTCGCGACTACGCGCGAAAGAGTTGTCAGATTCTCCCTGGCGCGGGAGAGCGAGAGATGCGCTTCGCATATCTCGCGATTCTCGACTCGCGGGTGCAGGGGCCGCAGCCCCTGCCGCCCACCGCGCAGGCGATTCTTCCTTCACGCCGCCGACAACGGAGCGCGGCCTTAACGGTGGGTGCAGGGCTCAGCCCTGCCGCAATGCGGCGCGCGAATTTCCGAGCAGCATCTCGGCGACTGCGGTCAGATCGTTGTCGTCGTAGTAATCGATTTCGATTCGTCCCGGACTTCGTGCCGCGCCGCCTGAAAATTCTGACCTTGCGCTTGAGCGCGCGTTGCAGGCCCTCGGCCAGCGCGTTCAGATTGGCGTCGCCGCCGGATCGGGAGGCGGCCGTTTTCGACGCGCGCGGGCGATTAGCTGTCGCGATCTCTTCGGCGCCGCGCGCCGAGATTCCGACCGCCGCAATCCGCCGCGCCGCCGACAGTTGCGCCTCGGGCGATTTCATCGCGAGCAGCGGCCGCGCCTGCCCCGCGCTGAGCTGTCGCTTGGCGATCATATTCAGAATCGGCTGCGGCAGTTCCAGCAATCGAATCGAGTTGCCGACGTACGGGCGGCTCTTGCCGACGCGCGCCGCGATCTCGTCGTGGGTCAGCTCGAAATGCTCGACCAGCCGGAAAAACGCGAGCCCTTCTTCGACCGCGTTCAGATCCTCGCGCACGATATTCTCGACCAGCGACATCTCCAGCGCCGCGCGATCGTCGAGCTCCCGCACCACCACCGGAACCGCTTCCAGACCCGCCGCGCGCGCCGCCCGCAGCCGCCGCTCGCCCGCGATCAGCTCGTAGCGCGGGCCGTCGGTTTCCTCCGCCGCCGCCCCCGCGCCCGCGATCCGCCGCACGATCAGCGGCTCGATAATCCCCTGGCTCGCAATCGCGCGCGTAAGTTCCGCCAGCCGCTCCGGGTCGAAAGTTATCCGCGGCTGAAACGGCCCCGCGCTGATGCTCGCGACCGGCGCCAGCCTGAAATGCGCCCCATCCGCGCCGGCGTCGATACCCGCGCCGGTTTCAATTCCCGCCGCCGCGCCCGCCGTGCCGATCAGCGCATCGAGCCCGCGTCCCAATGGTTTCCGCATCATCGTCGTAGTCCTCTGTTATCCGCGATCATTCTTGAGTCGTCTCATTCTGAGCCCTTCGGAATAGGCTCCGCTTCCACCCGCCGAAGCCCTGAGCGCAGCCGAAAGGGGTCACTCCTGCTCCTTCGAGATAATTTCCGCGGCCAGCGCGCGATAGCCTTCGGCGCCGGCCGACTTCGACTCGTATTCGAGCACGGACAGTCCATGGCTGGGGCTTTCGGACAGCCGCACGCTGCGTGGAATCACGCTGCGAAAAACTTTCTCCGGAAAATGCTTTCTCACTTCGGCCGAGATTTCGTGGCTGAGCCGATTGCGCGAGTCGAACATCGTCAGCACCAGCCCCTCGATCTCGAGTCCCGGTCTCAGCGCCGCCTTGACCTTGTTGATCGTGCCGAGCAACGCGCTCAAACCCTCCAGCGCGTAGTATTCGCATTGCATCGGCACCAGCACCGAATCCGCCGCGACCAGCGCGTTGAGCGTGAGGATTCCAAGGGAGGGCGGCGTATCTATTAAAACATAGTTATATTCCTGCCGCACCGGCTCCAGGAGCGCACGCAAGCGCCGCTCGCGCCCCTCCATCGTCACCAGCTCGATCTCGGCGCCCACCAAGTCGTCGCCCGCCGGCGCCAGCCACAACGTCGGGCGCACCTGGCGGATAATTTCCGCCATCGCGAGATCGCCTACCAGCGCCTGGTAGATAGTCTTGCCCTCGCGGCGCGCGGCGCTCACATTGTCCGGGGCGCAGATACCGGAAGTGGCGTTGCCCTGCGGATCGAGGTCCACCAGCAGCACGCGCCGACCCGTGTCGGCCAGCGCGAACGCGAGGTTAACCGCAGTCGCGGTTTTGCCGACGCCACCTTTTTGATTGGCTATTGCGATTACCCGCGCCACGGCCTGCCCCACCAAAAAACTTCCCTCGCGCGCAATCCGTCACGGGACCACGGATAGAGTCGCGCTCGCGGTCGATACCCCCCGCCAACGTTTCACGTGAAACGTTGGGCTCGTTAATTATTAAATCCCCGCGATCGCGCAAAATCAAATCGCGCGATCGCATTTGCGCAACCACATGATTTATAGAGCTTTTCTAAACCGAACGTTTCACGTGAAACGTGCAGGCAGCGGACCGCTACGCGCGGGGCGGTCGTTGGCACGACGGGCCAGTGTGAATCGGAAAATATGCGCGGCGCATCTTTTCCTCTCGACCCTGAGAGCGAAAGACCGTCCTCGGGATTTCGCGATTAACAGTGGGTGCAGGGGTCAGCCCCTGCCGCCCGCCGCGCAGGCGATCTGGTTACTTACCGCGCCAGGTGACGACGGCGCGGCGGATCACTTGGCGGCCGTGGCGCAGATCGTAACCGGCCACGGACGGATCGACGAGTCCGGCCCGCGCCGCCGCGCCGCCATCATCGTCGAACTTTTGGTCGGCGCTCGCGTAGAGCATCAGCACGCCGCCAGGATGCAACGCGCGGCCGGCGATCTCGAAAATCAAGGGATTATTTCCCACGGCGCGTGCGGTGACCAGGTCGAACCGGTCGCGCAGGTCGAGCGACTCGGCGCGGGCGCATTGGACGCGGACGTTAGCGAGCCCCATCTCGATTGCGGCCTCCGTCAGGAATGTGGCCCGCTTGCGGCGCGCCTCGACCAGCGTCACCTGCGCGTTAATCGCGGCGGCGATCACCAGTCCCGGAAAGCCGGCGCCGCTGCCGATATCCAGAAAGCGCCGCTCGCGGTCGAGCCGGCCGCCGAGCCGGATAATCTTCGAGCTGACCGCGATCGAGACCGGGATAATACTGTCGAAGACGTGGAACAGGATTTCGTCGGGGTCGGTGGGATTAGCCGTCAGGTTGATCTTCGGACCCCATAGCGCGAGCGTGGCGGCCATCCGCTCGATTCGGTCCAGGAACTCGGAGCGGCTGGCGATTACCTCAAGCGCCGAGATTGCGGGGGCGAGATTAGCGCGCACCACAGCGGCGATTTGGTCGGGGCTGGCAGCTTGTTTCTTGATCTTTTTCGCCGAACGTTTCACGTGAAAGCAGGGGCCAGCCCCTGCACCCTAGTCAGGAAAAAGGTTTCACGTGAAACGTCCATGTCGAACGATATTTCCCGCGAGTTTGTTGGGTTATTTCTCAAAACGTTTCACGTGAAACGTTCCCGCAAGCGGTCAGATCGCACGCGCGCTGCGGTCGCGCCGGCTCTTGATATGGACCGCCAGGATCGAGATCGCCGCCGGCGTTATTCCAGGCATCCGCGCCGCCTGCCCGAGCGATCGCGGCCGCACCGCGGCCAGGCGCTCCGAAACCTCGGTCGAAAGACCCATCACGCCCTTGAAATCCACCCAGTCCGGTATAGCGGTGTCCTCCAGGCGCGAAAAGCGCTCGACCAGCTCCGCCTGCCGGCGGACGTAGCCCTCGTATTTGACCTCGGTCTCCAGCTCGGCGGCTTCGTCGAGGCCCAGCGGCGAATCGACGCCGCCCATCTTCACCAGGGTATCGTAGGCGATTTCGGGACGCTTGAGCAGCTCGATCGCGCGCACCGGCTGCGCGATCGGCGTCGAGCCCGCCGCGGCAATCGCCGCGTTGACCTCGTCGGTGGCCGGTATCAGGAACGCTTTTAGCCGTTCGATCTCGCGGCGCACGGCCTCGGTCTTGGCCCGGACGCGCGCGCCGGCCGACGCGTCGAGCAATCCAAGCCGCTCGCCAAGCGGCGAGAGCCGGCGGTCGGCATTATCCTCGCGCAGCAGCAATCGATACTCGGCGCGCGAGGTAAACATCCGGTACGGCTCGCCGCCGATCCCGCGCGTCACCAGGTCGTCGATCATCACGCCGATATAGGCCTGGTCGCGGCGCAAGATGAGCGCCGGCTCGCCGCGGACCTTAAGCGCGGCGTTGATTCCCGCGATCAAACCCTGCGCGCCCGCTTCTTCATAGCCGGTCGTGCCGTTGATCTGGCCGGCGAAGTAGAGCCCGCGCACCGCCTTGGTCTCGAGCGACGGCGTCAACTGGGTCGGGTCGGAAAAGTCGTACTCGATCGCGTAGCCGGGCCGCATTATTTCCGCCCGCTCGAGCCCGTCTATCGATCGAACCATCGCGAGCTGCACGTCGAGCGGCAGACTGGTGGAGAGGCCGTTGGGATAAACCTCGACCGTGTCACGGCCCTCGGGCTCAAGGAAAATCTGGTGGCGCTCCTTGTCGCGGAAGCGCATCACCTTGTCCTCGACCGACGGGCAGTAGCGCGGTCCCTTGCTCTGGATCACGCCGGAGTACATCGGCGAGCGGTCGATACCGCCGCGGATTATCTCGTGGGTGCGCGAGTTGGTGAAGGTCAGATGGCATGGAAGCTGCGCCTGCGCGATCCGGCTGGTGCGGAACGAGAACGGCGGCGGCGGCTCGTCGCCCGGCTGGATCTCCAGCGCCGAGTAGTCGATCGTGCGCGCGTCGAGGCGCGGGCAGGTGCCGGTCTTGAGCCGGCCGACGCGAAAGCCCAAATGCGCCAGATGGTCGCTCAAGCCCATCGCGGCGAAATCGCCGGCGCGGCCCGCGGAATAATTCTTGAGCCCGATATGGACGAGGCCCTTTAGAAACGTGCCGGTGGTGAGGATGACGGTCCGCGCTTCGAATACCTCGCCCATCTGCGACTCGACGCCGCGCACCGCGCCGTCCTCGACGATCAGGCGCTCGACGCTCGCCTGTCGCATCTGCAGATTGGGCGCCTGCTCGAGCACGCGCTTGCTGCGCGCGCGATAGGCGGCCTTGTCTGCCTGCGCGCGCCGCGCGCGCACCGCGGGTCCCTTGCGCGTGTTGAGGAAGCGAAACTGGATTCCCGTCTCGTCGGCTCGCCAGAGCCATCTCGCCGCCGAGCGCGTCGATCTCGCGGACCAGGTGGCCCTTGCCGATACCGCCGATCGCGGGGTTGCAGGACATCTGGCCGATATGATCGAGGTTGAGCGTGAGCATCAGGGTGCTCGCACCCATCCTGGCCGCGGCGAGCGCGGCTTCGATACCGGCGTGGCCGGCGCCGACGATGATGACGTCGTAGTTCATTGCGAGTCAGCGATTATGGCCCGCACGCGCGTATCGCGCAAAGCGCCGCGGTCGCGGATGCTGCGCCTAGAAGTAGCTAAATACTACAATTAGAAGAACCACCTGCGCGGTGGGCGGCAGGGGCTGCGGCCCCTGCACCCGGTGAAGAGTGAAAAGAAAAGATGCGGCCTGAGGGCCTGTTAGAACAGGTTAAGGGGGATTTACCTCGACCGTGATTGAACGCAACCCATCGTGCGCCTCTCGTCTCTCTGGCGAGCGCACGCCAAGAGCAGCTTAGTTTCCGCGTTTCACAACGTCTGGTATCTTGGTTTTGTGATTGGGACCAAAGTTACCGCTGCCAGCGGCAAGATTTATACCTTAATCAAAGAAATCGGCCGCGGGGGCTTCGGTGTCGTCTACTTGGTGCAAGATGAAGGGGGCGCACAGCATGCGCTCAAGATACTTTCTCCTAGTAGTGACCCTGAGGTTCAACGGTCCTTCGAGCAGGAGATGCAAAGCGCGGCCGGTCTTCACCACCCAAACATCCTGAGCGTCTACGATCGTGGCTCCATGACTTTGGGCGCTGATCCCGCTCTGTTTACCGTCGCGGAGTATTGCCCAGACGGCGACTATAGAAGCGTCGTCGATGAATATGCTCGAACGCGCCCTCCGCTCGACAGGGTTCTTGATGATTTCCACCAGATCCTTGATGGGCTCGAAGTCCTGCACACGAAAATCCTTCATCGTGACCTCAAGCCGGAGAATGTCCTGAGACACGGCGACGTGAAGAAGTTAGCCGACTTCGGTCTCGCAAAATTCATAGACGAAGCCACGCGTACTTTAACCTTCAAGGGTTTCGGGACACCCCGGTATATGGCACCTGAGGTTTGGGACCGACGCGCCGCTACGGCGGCCACCGATCTTTACGCGATTGGAGTTATGCTCTTCGAAGCTCTTACAGCAATTCCGCCTTTCACCGGCGCTGATATCATCCAGGTACGCAATGGGCATTTATACTCGCCTGCTCCACGAGCAAAGTCGCTAAATTCTGACATTCCCGATTTTCTCGACGGCATTGTAAAAAAGATGCTGGCCAAGGAACCGCAAGATCGCTATCAATCTGCCCGAGAAGCAAACGACGCGCTCCGCGCCCTCTCCCGCGAATCGAGCAACTCACCGGTAAACGAAATCGCGGCTCGAATGAGAAAGCATCATGATGCCAAAGAAGCCGAAGAACTCCGCATTCTGGAATCGTACAAGGCCGCGCAGGATGCACAGGCGCGAAATAAGTATAAGGAAGAAGAACTACTCGCACTATTCGACCAAGTGATGTCGGAAATCAATGGCAGCCTTGAGGAAGTAAAGATTACGATTCACTCCGTCGCGACGGGGCGTGCATATATTTTCGGTAATCGTACTTTGGTCGTTAACTTTTTCAATTCCGGGGCACTGTTTAGAAACCCCCTGGTTCCAGGCCGGATGGAGATCCTTCGGAAGCGACACGTCGTGCATGCTGGATATATCCGAGATCGCCGAGAATGGCGAAAACAGAGAAGGATGGAATGTTGTTCTGGTGCGGCCTTCTGACAACATGTATGGCGACTGGCTGTTGGTAGAGACACGCGTTCATCCGCTTACACCCCGCCGTGCTCGATCGAACCGATAGCTACACCCGCACGGCTCTTTGCGGATAACCTTGCAGCCACTGGCCGAGGCGCAATGCATAGTTTCGTGTTGAAGGACAAGCCCTTAGAAAGAAGAGCGACGTGTACGAACTTTTCGGCGTCTTTATACCGAAAGTATGAGTTTGACGGTGGCCTGCACCCTCACCTACCAGCCGCTAAGCGGCTGGCCGCCTCTCCCGTGACGTAACGGCGAGGTAGCAGAGAGGCGGGTAACAGGTCGCGCGGGAGGCGGCGCCGTAAGTTGGGCGCGGCAAGGAAAAAGATCCGGGGTCCCTCCGCTTCGGTCGGGATGACACAAAAAGGGGACTTCGCTGGGGATGGAGGCAGCGAAGGAACCCGGAGCCGGGATTCTTCGCTTCGGCAGCCTTCGCTCTAGAATGACAGCCGGGTTTTTCCTGGCTTGGGTGCGGGGCCGCGCGCGACAACGGAGCGCGGCCTTAACGTTGGGTGCAGGGGTCACCCCTGCCTACTTGCCGATGCAGAAGTCGCGGAAGATGGCGTCGAGCACGTCGTCGGCGCCGACTTCGCCGGTGATCGATCCGAGCGCCGCCGCGGCGGCCATTATGTCCACCGCGACGATCTCCGGCGGCATCATCGCGAGCGCGGACTCGCGCGCGTTCTTGAGCGCTCCCAGAGCGATCGCGAGCGCGTCGCGATGACGCTCGCGGGAGATTGCGATTTGCCCGTTGGAGGAAGGACCGGAGGCGAGACCATCGCGGCGATGATTTTTGTAAGCTCGGCGCGCAGCGCGCCGGCTTGTTCAAGCGCAATCGCGGAGAACGGCAAAATCGGAATCTTGAGGCCGTTCGCGCGAAGATCGGCGGGGGCGATCGCGGCGGGCAGATCGCGCTTGTTGAGAAGAGCCAGTCCCGGGCGGCCGGCGGTCAGGCGGATCACGTCGAGGTCGGCGGACTCAAGCGCCCGCGACGAATCGAACATCGCGATCAGCAGGTCCGCGTCGCGCGCCGACCGTATCGTGCGCTCGATTCCGATTCGCTCGAGGTCGTCGGTCGAGTCGCGCACACCCGCGGTGTCATTGAGCACAAGTGCGTAGGGGCCAAGCTGGACCGAATCCTCGATCACGTCGCGAGTGGTGCCGGCGATCGCGGTGACGATTGCGCGATCAGCGCCAAGCAATAGATTTAGAAGGCTCGACTTGCCGGCGTTGGGCTTGCCGACGATGGTGGCGCGCACCCCGTCGCGCATCAGCATCCCGCGGGCGAAGCTGTCGTGCAGCACGGCAACGCCGGCGATGAGGCGCTCGATTTCGCCGCCGAGCTCGTGGCGCGACGGGAGGCGGATGTCCTCGTCGGAGAAATCGATCTCGACTTCGAGATGCGCGCGAATTGCGATGACTTGCGCGCGAAGCTCGGCGACGCGTGCGGACAGCGCGCCCGAGAGCTGGTCTAGCGCGATCGCCAGTGCGCAGTCGCTGCGCGCGGCGACAATATCGGCGACGGCCTCGGCCTCGGCGAGATCGATGCGGCCGTTCAAAAACGCGCGGCGGGTGAATTCTCCCCGCTCGGCTAATCGCGCGCCCGCGCCGACGGCGAGCGCCACGATGCGGCGGACAACGAATGGACCGCCATGGCATTGGATTTCGGCTACGTCCTCGCCGGTCAGGCTGGCCGGATGCGGCATCACGACCGCGAG
The DNA here is from genome assembly GCA_963722605.1 of Binataceae bacterium (SeqCode). Lineage (GTDB taxonomy): Bacteria > Desulfobacterota > Binatia > Binatales > Binataceae > Binatus. The sequence goes on from CAVRNO010000004.1 coordinate 201,392, forward strand.
CGCGCGATCGATGCGGGCGCCGGTGGCGGGATCGACGACGTCGCCCAGGCGCATCATCCGGGGCGCGCGTTCGGCGCGACGGGCGGGGCGAAAGATCGCATCGAGGATATCGAATGCGCGCGGACCGGAAATGCGGACGATCGCAACGGCGCCGATTCCCGGCGCAGTGGCGGGCGCAACGATGGTGTCGGCGGCGTACATCGGAGAATTTAATTATATGCGGAACCCACCGTGGGTTCCGCACCTCCTTGGGCAGGGCTGAGCCCTGCACCGCAGTGAGAAGACGCGAAAATCTGCGCAGCGCATCTTTTCGCGACTACGCGAGGCAGAGGTGACCGCAGGGGCTGAGCCGTGCACCCACTGTTAAGGCCGCCCGCCGTTGGCGGGCGCGCTCCCTGCCAGCGGCTCAATACTGCACTGCCGTCGCCACGGCCAGGGGCTGCGGCCCCTGCACCCAACGTTAAAACAAAGATGGGGCCTGACGACCTGTTAGAACTCTTTGTGTCATCCTGAGCGCAGCGAAGGAACCCGGATCCGGGATTCTTCGCTTCAGCAGCTTCCGCTCTAGAATGACACGATGGCCAAACAGACAAAGCTTGCGGGCGGGCGGAAATCTCGCGATAAGCAATTCAATGAGATTCAGAGACAGCGCGGCGGTGGTGTTGGCGGGGTGGATCCTGATGGCGCCGTCGATCGATTGCGCGCGCAATGGATTGCAGCCCCAGACGCCGCTGTCGGAGTGGGAGCGCGTAGATAGTTTCACTTCGGATGAGAGCTGCGAAAATTACCGGTCGATCTTGATCGCAGCGGAGCAGAGCGATAGCGGCAACGCTCGCGTCGAGCGGTATTCGTACTCGATTTGCGTGCCGGACGACGATCCGCGGCTGGCCGTTGGCACGGCTGGCCAGTATTAAAAAACGGCGCGCCAGCGGCGCTGCCCGCGCGCGACAACGGAGCGCGGTCTTAATACTGCGCTGCCGTCGCCACGGCCAGGGGTCACCCCTGCTGCTTGCTCAAAGGCGCGCGGTATGGTTCGATTGCGTGTTCGGGGTCGTTCGAGGCATTAATCCACCCGAAAAGAGATCGAGCCGGAACGAAAGACTCCCGACCCACTAACCGACCGAATCGGTCTGAACACAAACCCGAATGAAGGTTTTATTGGCTGCGAGCCGCGAGCAATGAAAAGGACCTACCAACCTCACAACCGCCGACGCAAACGAACTCATGGATTCCTGGCGCGGATGGCCACGCCGGGCGGACGCAAGGTGCTCAAGCGGCGGCGCGCGAAGGGCCGCACGCGCCTGGCAATCTCGATACCGCCCAAGCAGCCGGGCTAACCTCCGTGCGCGCGCAATTGAGCTTCGCGGCGGCAGACCGGCTGCATCGAAGCGCGGAATTCATCCGCCTCCAGCGCGCCGGCGTGCGATTCCAGAGCCCCCACTTCGTGGTTTACGCAGGTAATCCGGCGCGCAGTCCGGAAGACGGGCCGAGGCCGCTCGCGGCTGGGCGTGACGGTGTCGCGCCGGGTCGGAATCGCGGTGGCGCGAAACCGGGTGAAGCGGCGGGTCCGCGAGATTTTCAGAACCGTAATTCGCGACAGCCTTCCCGCGGGTACGTCGATAGTCGTGATCGCGCGCGCCGGCGCGGCCACGCTCGCGCCGTCGGCGATCAACAATGAACTTATCATGGCGGCGCGCAACCTGAGCGGACGAATCGCCGCCAAGGGCGCGTGCGCCGGGCGCAACTGATGGCGCGAGCAGATACATCAGATCGATTGGCGGCGCGGGCCGCCACCGGCGCTATCGCGATTTATCGCGCGGCGATCTCGCCGGTAATCCATGCGCTCAACGGACCGGCGTGCCGCTTCGAGCCGAGTTGCTCGGCGTACGCGCGCGACGCGATTGCGCGATACGGGGCGCTTCGGGGCGGCGCGATGGCGCTGTGGCGAATCGCGCGATGCAATCCGATGGGCGGGCATGGGTACGATCCGGTGGCAGGGGTGACCCCTGGCCGTGGCGACGGCGACGCAGTGTTAAGGCCGCGCTCCGTTGTCGCGCGCGGGCAGGCGCTGACCCCTGCATCCAGTGTTAAGCAAAGACGTGGCGCGAAGGCGTGTTAGAAGTTTGAATAGGAATTAGTTAATTGGATTCGAGTCGAGTTCTGGTCGCGGTAGTTCTGTCGATAGTACTGGTAGTCGCCTACCAGGAGCTGGTGCTGAAGCGATTTTTTCCGCCGCCTACCGAACAGCAGCAGCAGGCCGCCGAGCAGGCGAAAGCGGCCAAGGCGGCGCAGGGGCAGGCGCCCGGCATCGGACCGTCGGCGGGCGCGACCGGGGTTCCGGCTCCGGGTGGAGTCGCCACCGGCGCGGCCGGCGCGGCAGTATTCACGGGCCAGCAGTCGGGCGCTATGGCGCCGTGGCCGGGGGTCGCCGCGGCTGAAAGAACGGTCGAGGTGGACTGCGGTTTTTACGATGCGGTATTCACCACTCACGGCGCGCGGCTCAAGAGTTTTGCCCTGCGGCGCTACCGGCAGAGCGCGGCCGAGGACAGTCCGCCCTACGAGATGGTGCAGATACCGCAGGGAGGGCCTCTGCCGCTCGGCGCGGCGATAACCCGTGGCGGGAATCTGCTGGACGACCGCGATTTGAACTACGAGACGAGCGCGCCCGCGCAAATCAAGCCGGCTGCGGGAGCAGGCGCGACGGTGGCCTTTGTGGGCAAGGCCGCGGACGGCACCACTATCACCAAGACTTTCACGTTCCGGCCGAGCAGCTACGTATTTTCGATGGACGTGGCGGTCGCGGGCGGTGCGGCGGCGAATCAAATTGGCGTCTCGATGAGCCAGCCGCTAACCGCGCATCAGGGGTACTACGATATCCCGGAAATTCAGGCCGACGTCGGCAACAAGGTTCACGCGGAGAACGAAAAGAGCCTGAAGAAGGGAGTGCCGCCGGCGGCGGGCGCGATCACGTACGCCGGCTTCGGCGATCGGTACTTTCTGGCGGTATTTCTGCCGACGGCGCCGACGGCCGGCGAGCTGACGATGGCGTACGCGGGTGACGAGGCGACCGCGCGGATCATGTTCGACGGCGCGGCGCGAATCCAGAGCGAAATCTACATGGGGCCGAAGCTGCTGGAGGCTCTGGAAGCGGTAAATCCGGCGCTGACCAAGTCGATCGATTTCGGCTTCTTTGGAATCCTGGCGATAATCTTTCTGCGCACGCTGAAGTTATTTCACTACATCGCGCCCAACTACGGGGTCGATATCATCTTGTTGACGGTGTCGATCCGGATTGCGTTCCTGCCGATATCGATCAAGAGCCAGCGCTCGATGATGAAGATGCAGCGCCTCCAGCCGCAGATGACGCGGCTGCGCGAGAAGTACAAGGACAACAACGAGCAGTTGCAGAAGGAGATGGTGGACCTCTACAAGCGCAATCACGTCAACCCGCTGGGCGGGTGCGCGCCGATGGCGCTGCAGTTGCCGATTTTCATCGGGCTGTACGAGGCGCTGCTGAACTCGATCGAGCTGCGCCACGCGCCGTTCGTCGCCTGGATGAATGATTTGTCGTCGCCCGACTGTCTGCATATACCGGGGCTGCCGCAGTTGCCGCTGATGCATTGCCATGGGCTGCCGGTGCTGGTGCTGCTGATGGGCGCGACCAGCTTTATCCAGCAATACATGACGCCGACCTCGCCGGATCCGAGTCAGCAGAAGATGATGATGCTGACGCCGCTGATTTTCACTATCATGTTTATAAACTTTCCGGCGGGACTGGTTTTGTACTATTTTTCGTCGAACCTGCTGGGAGTTATCCAGCAGTATTTTCTCAACCGTGAATTCCAACAATACACCCCGGCCACATGAGCAATACCGACTCGATAGAATTAGCGGCCGCCTCGGTAGAAGAAGCGACCAGGGAAGCCCTCGAGCAGCTCGGCGCGCGCGCCGACGAAGTTACGATCGAAGTGCTCGCCACACCGCGCGCGGGCGTGCTCGGACTGGGCGCGCGCCAGGCGCGGGTGCGAGTGACGCGCAAGCGCCCGCCCGATGCGAGCGGCGCCGACGCACAGGCGGAACCGATCCCGCAAGTCCCCGAGGCTGCGCAATCGTCGCCGCCGCCGGCGCGCATCGAAGGCGCGCCTGAGCGGCGGGGCCGCGGGCGCGGGAATCATCGGCGCGGCCGGATCGACGCGCGCGCGCCCGGCGCGCCTGCGACGGCGGCCAACGCCGGCGAAAAGGGCGACAGCGAAACCGCCGCGGCGGCGGCGCGCAAGAGCGCCGATGCCGAGGAGCAGCGCCGTGAGGCGACGGTAATCCTCAAGCAGATCCTCGAGCTGATGGGCGAGCAGACCGAAGTGCGGCAGATAGAAGTGGACGCCGAGACGGTCGAGCTCGAAATAAAGGGCGACGGTTCGGGAATCCTCATCGGGCGCCATGGACAGACCCTCGACGCGCTCGAGTACGTCGTCAATCGGATCCTGGCGCGGCGAATCAAGGATGCGGCGCCGATTTCACTTGAGACCGAATCCTATCGCGCGCGCCGCCGCCAGCAATTGCATCGGATGGCGCTGTCGATGGGTGAGAAGGCCAAGCGCGAGCATCAGCCGGTGCGCCTCGATCCGATGCCGGCGCGCGATCGCCGCGTGGTGCATCTGGCGCTCAAGGAAGACCCGATGATCACGACGCGCTCGGCCGGCGAAGGATCGATGCGATCGATCGAGATCGTGCCCACAGAGAGCGGCGGCCGTCGCGAGCCGCGCGCAGAGGGACAGCGGCGCGGACGGCGGCGCGAGCCTGAACGGGAGCGCGAGCAGGCGCCCGAGCGCGGCAACGAAGCTCTTGGCGAACAGGGCGGATTCAAGCACGGGCAGAAACGGATCGTGTGAAGCGCGATCGTTAGCCGCGGCATCCTGGTCAGTAAGAAAGCCGGTTCGCCGGCCCAACCCGCCTCGCCTGCCGTCCGCCGAGCGGCCGGCCCTCCTTCGCTAGAGTCATAACCGGACCGTCCGCAATCAGATTGGGACATGTTGATCCCTATGTCGCAGCGATCGGAAGAGTAATCCGATGGCACGGGCGGTGCTTTGTGCGCTGGAAGGGGCAGATGATCAGCAAGTTTCCAGCGGCGAATCGCAAGGCACTGCGCTGGGATGCGAACCGCGTGAGGACTGCGGCGGCGGGCGCAAGCGGCCAAGTCATGGTGCTGATCTGCGTCGCGCTGGTCGCGCTCGTGGCCATGATTGCCGTCGTCGCCGATTTCAGCTTCATGCAACACCAAAGGAACATGATGCAGACGGCGGCGGACAGTGCGGCGATGGCCGGCGCGGAGGAATTGAATTACGGCGACGTGGTGGCGGCGGGCAAAGCGGACGCGGCGACCAACGGATACACCGACGGCCAAAACGGCGTCACCGTCGCTATCAATCATCCTCCGAGCACGGGACCGAATACGTCAAACAAGGCGTACGTCGAGGCGATCGTCACGATGCCCGAGCCGACTTATTTTCTGGGCGTGCTCGGCGTCAGCTCGATCAGCGTGTCGGCGCGCGCGGCCGCGTATGAGGGCAACGGGCCGAACTGCATGTACGTGCTGGATCCGGCGGCCTCGAACGCGATGTCGGCCAACGGCAATATCACCGTACAGAGCCGTTGCGGTCTGCTGGTGGATTCGAGCGCCTCGAACGCTATTACGGCCGTGGGCAACGTGACGATCGCCGCGCCGACCATCGGGGTCGTGGGCAACTATAGCTCCACCGGCAACGTCAGTTTTACGCCGACGCCGAAGACCGGGGTGATTGCAGCCTCCGATCCGCTGGCCTACGTAGCGGAGCCCACCGTCGGCGGGTGCAGCTACAACTCATTTTCGCTCCACGGGAACACGGGGAGCAGCGGCAGTCCCTACCAGCTCTATGCCGGCACCTATTGCGGCGGTATCTCGGTCACAGGCAATTCCTGGCTGCACTTTAACCCAGGAACTTACGTGCTCGCTGGCGGCGGAATGAGCATAAGTGCCAACTCGGTGATGAGCGGCGCCGGGGTGACCTTTTACAACACGACGGGGACCGGTGGTTACGGGGCAATTTCGCTGAGCGGAAACTCGACGGTGAATTTCAGTGCGCCGACCTCGGGTCCGCTGGCGGGAATCCTGTTCTTTCAGGATCGCTCGATCCCGACCGGCGCGGCGGCCAGCACCATAACCGGAAACTCGAGTTCGACCTTCGATGGGGCGCTCTACTTCCCGACGACGCAGGTCACCTACGGCGGAAACAGCAGCGTCAACGGCTACAGCATCGTGGTGGCCGAGAAGCTCGTGATCAGCGGCAACTCGACGGTGAACAACAACTATACGTCGCTGACAAACGGCTCACCGATAAAAGGAATCATACTGGCCGAATGAGTACGACGGCGCCCACCTCAGAGCCTGTTGAATCCGTGCGCGCGACCAGTTGGATGCGACTGCGCGGCGGTCCGCATCGGCGCGGGCGCGCGCGTGGGCAGGCATCGGTGGAGCTCGCGCTCAGCCTGCCGTTGCTTTTGATGATGTTCCTGGTGGTGGTGGAAACGGGCCGCGCCTTCTACATTGCGATTTCGGTTTCCAACGCGGCGCGCGCCGGCGTTCAGTACGGTTCGCAGAATCTTTCGACTGCGGCCGATAACGCCGGGATGCGGGCGGCGGCGGCCAACGACGCACCCGATATTGCCGGGATGACGACGACCGCGACTCACTTCTGCAAATGCGCCGACGGGACCGCATCGACCTGCCTGTCAACCGACTGCGCCGGCAGCCATCGGTTGTTGTACACGCAGGTCAACACCAGCGCCCCGTACACGCCGCTGGTCAATTTCATGGGCATCCTGCCCTCTATGACAGTGCCCGGCGAGGCCGTTATGCGAGTCGTCCAATAATCAAATGAACGCGAGCGGCATGACGCTATGGCGCCGATGGTCGCGCGCCGCGATCCGATGCTCGCACCGGGGACAGGCGATGGCTGAGTTCGCGCTGGTGGTCACGCCGTGCCTGGCTCTGTTTTTCGCGATAATCAACTTCGCACTGGCGCTCTATTGCTACGACTTCGTTTGTTACAGCGCCCAGCAGGCCGTTCGCTATGCGACGGTCCATGGATCGACCGCGACGCAGCCGGTTTCGGCGGCCGACGTTCAGACTTACGTGGACGGTCTCGTCGCCGGCGTGCTGAACACGGATTCGTTGACCGTCACAACCACCTGGGCGCCGAACAACAAGCCCGGGAGCGTGGTTACCGTAGCCGTCAGCTATAGCTTCCCGCCGCTGACGAGTTTGGTCTCGTCGGTCACCATCCCGCTAACCCGCACTGCGGCAATGGTAATCTCACAGTAGCCAAGACAATGAAGCCGCAAACCGCTGCCGCTTGCGAACGATGCGGGAATGCCGGCGAGCATCGCTTGATAGACGATCTTATGCGGTTTCGCATATCGGAGATTGGCGTGCATCTCTGCAACGAATGTTACGCGGCCCTGAGGCAGGCAGATGCGCGCGCGTGGGAGTGGTTTCGAAAATACCGCGACCGCAAACCGTCATCAGAGAAAAACTGACGGCACTCATATGCCGGCGGGCGCGCGAAACCGGCCAACGCCTCAGCAGCCGAACGACGCGCGGCTCTAGCTCCTTCCGATGTGGGAAGGGCGGCGATCTCAATTAGAAGAAAACGTGCCGGGGGTTCAGGTTTCGAGGCCCCATTTCTTCTTGTTCGCGGCGATCTGCTCGGGCGTCGGGTGTTCGACCTTCCGAAACGGCATCACCGTGAACTGATCTTTCACCTCGAGCATGGCGTGGTTGAGCGCAACGTCGTCCTTGAAGACCTCGGGAACCGCCGGCTCCTCGAAAATCGCCTCCCACGGGCATTCGGGCTCGCAGGCTCCGCAATCGATGCATTCGTCGGGATCGATGTAGAGCTGGTTGGGAAATTTTTCCTTGTCGGTGCCGGTATATTGATAGATGCAATCGACGGGACACACGCTGACGCATCCGGTGTCAATGCAATCGCGACAAAGGCGGGTAATCGTCCAAGGCATGGTTGACAGTCTCTCCTAAAATCAGCGCTTAAAAATATGTCGATCCAAAATTAGTCGCTATTGTCAAAATATGCGTCATAACCTATACCGGCACAGCGCCTTTGAAAAGAGCGTCCGGGGCCGGTCGCGGCCGGGAATCACTTCCGTCAGGCGCCAGCCGCGAGGAATAGCCGCCGCGAGCCCCTGGAAACCCATCAGGAGGTAAAGAAGATGGCATCAAATACGAAATCCAAAATTCGCAAGACCGCAATCGCCAAGCAGGCCGTGACCGGGTCGCCGGCCGCGGCCGCCAAGCCGCCGCAGACCGGCAAACGCGTCGAAACCGACAGCATGGGCGCGATCGAGGTCGCGTGCGACCGCTACTGGGGCGCGCAGACCGAGCGATCTCTGCTCCACTTCGCCATCGGATTCGATCGGATGCCGCGTTCGGTGGTGCGCGCGTTCGGGGTTTTGAAGAAAGCGGCGGCGGAAGTTAATCGCGACCTGGGCAAGTTGCCCCCGGACAAGGCAAAACTCGTGACCGCAGCCGCCGAAGAAGTGATCGCGGGCAAACTTGACGATCACTTTCCGCTGCGCATCTGGCAGACCGGCAGCGGCACCCAGACCAACATGAACGCCAACGAAGTCATCTCCAATCGCGCGATCGAGATGGCCGGCGGCGTGCTCGGCAGCAAAAAGCCGATCCATCCCAACGACGACGTGAACATGTCGCAGTCGTCGAACGACACTTTTCCGACTGCGATGCATATTGCCGCGGCCGAAGAAGTCACCCACGCCCTGATTCCGCCGCTGCGAAAGCTGCGCGACGCGCTCGCCCGCAAAGCCGCCGAGTTCGCCGATATCGTGAAGATAGGCCGCACCCATCTGATGGATGCGGTGCCGCTGACGCTCGGGCAGGAATTCTCGGGCTACGTCTCGCAGCTCGACTATGATTTGAAGCGAATCGAAGCGGCGCTGCCCGACCTGCTCGAACTGGCGATTGGCGGCACCGCGGTCGGCACCGGGCTCAATACCCATCGGGAGTTTGCCGATCGCACGGCGGCAAAGATCGCGAAGTACACCGGGCTGCCGTTTACCTCGGCGCCCAACAAGTTTGCGGCGCTGGCGGCGCACGATGCGATAGTGGCGGCTTCCGGAGCGCTCAAGACGCTGGCGGTGTCGCTGATGAAGATCGCCAACGACATCCGCTGGATGGGCTCGGGGCCGCGCACCGGTCTGGGCGAATTGATTCTGCCCGAGAACGAGCCGGGCTCGTCGATCATGCCGGGCAAGGTGAACCCGACCCAGTGCGAGGCGATGACGATGGTCTGCATCCAGGTGATCGGCAACGATACGGCGATCACGATGGCCGGCTCGCAGGGGAATTTCGAGCTCAACGTATTCAAGCCGATCATGATCCACAATTTCCTGCATTCGACGCTGCTGCTGGCGGATTCGTGCGCGGCGTTCAGCAAGTACTGCGTCGAAGGGCTCGAGCCCAATCGCGAACAGTTGGAGCACAACGTGAAAAATTCGTTGATGCTGGTGACGGCGCTCAGCCCGCATATCGGCTACGACAACGCGGCCAAGGTCGCCAAGAAGGCTCACGCCGAACGAAGCACGCTGCGCGAGGCCGCCGTAGCATTGAAGTTGCTCAAGGGAGAAGAGTTCGACCGGCTGGTGCGGGCGGACAAAATGCTCGCGCCGGAAGGCTGAGCGGGGATGCGCAGCAGGATCGTTGCTCTTGCGCTTGCAATCGTGGTCGGCGCGACGCTGTCGCCGGCGCCGGGCCGCGCGGCGCAAATTCCCGCCGGCATCGCGGCCGATCCGATCCTGCAACCGCCGCCTGACGATGGCAAACCGATCGACGTCGTGATCGGCCTGCACGTCATCAATATCGCCGCGATCGACGAAATCAGCGAGCAGTTTCGGCTCGACGGGTATCTGTTTGCGCGATGGATCGACAAGCGGCTCGCTTATACCCCGGCGGGTCCCGGCGATCAGGCGCGTAACTACGCGGCGCGGCAGATTTGGGTGCCTCAACTGGAGATGATCAACGCCGCGACTCCCCGCTCGCGTGACGAAATCGCGATCACGGTAAGCCCGGACGGCACGGTGAGGTACGTGGAGCGTTTCATCGCAAGCCTGTCGTCCAAGTTCGAGCTGAGACGCTTCCCGTTCGATCGGCAACAACTGATAGTCGTCATTCATCCCTTCCTGGCGGACGGGCCGCGGATGAAGTTCCGTATGGACGGAAGCTCGACGTGGACCGCCGGCGAATTCAAGACCTTCTCCTCGCTGGCGCAGTGGCGTCTGGCCTCGTTGCGCTCGCAACTGCTTGTCGTGCCGACCTACGGCGGGCTCACGCTGCCGGAAGCCAGGTTCGAAATCGGCGTCGAGCGGCGCTCGAGCTTCTATTTGTGGAAAGTGTTCCTGCCGCTGCTGCTGATGGTGTTTTTGTCGTGGTCGGTTTTCTGGATCGAGGCGGGCGACCTCTCGAACCAGATCCAGGTCGCGGTCACGACGATTCTGACTGTAATTGCGTTCGCGTTCGCGATCTCCGCGACGATGCCGCGGCTGCCCTACCTGACGTACATCGATGCGTTTTTCCTCGAGTGCTACATCTATGTTTTCATTGCGATGGTGGAACTGATGACGGTCCACGTGGCGCATCGCTCGCAGGCGCGGCGCGATTTGGGGCTGCGGATTCGCAAGTACTCGCGATGGGTGATCCCGGCGTCGTTCGCGGTGACCAACGTCGTCATCGCGGCGCACTTCCTGGGGTGAGAGAAGCGCGCCGCGGGCTACATCCTGAAGACGCCGAAGCCGGGGTGCTCGGAGATCGGCGCGTTCATCGAGGCCGCGATCCCCAGCGCCAGCGCCGCGCGCGTTTCGGCCGGATCGAGCACGCCGTCGTCCCATAACCGCGCGCTCGAGTAATAGACGCTCGACTCGATCTCGTACTTCTCGAGCGTGGGGCGGATAAATTCCTTCTGCTCCGAGTCGGTCATCGTCGCGCCCTCGCGTTTCAACTGATCGAGCTTCACCGTGAGCAGCGTGTTGGCGGCTTGCTCGCCGCCCATCACCGAGATCCGCGCGTTCGGCCACATGAAGAGCAAGCGCGGCGAGTACGCGCGCCCGCACATCCCGTAATTTCCCGCGCCGTTCGACGCGCCGATGATCACGGTGAACTTCGGCACCTGCGCGTTGGCGACCGCGTTGACCATCTTGGCGCCGTCCTTGGCGATACCGCCCTGTTCGTAGCGCTTGCCGACGATGAAGCCGGTGATGTTTTGCAGGAAGAGCAGCGGGATGCGGCGCGCGCAGCATAATTCGATGAAGTGGGTGGCCTTCAGCGCGGACTCGCTGAACAGCACGCCGTTGTTGGCGATGATGCCGACGGGGTAGCCGTAGATTCGGACGAAGCCGGTGACCACCGAGGTGGCGTAACGCGCCTTGAACTCGTGCATCCTGCTGCCGTCAACCAGCCGCGCGATCACTTCGCGCACGTCGTAGGGCCGGCGCGTATCGGCCGGGATGATGCCGTACAGTTCGGCGGGATCGTAGTGCGGATCCTCGGGGGTGTCCTGCTCGATCGCGGCGGCGGCGCGGCGCCCGAGATTCTCGAAGATCGCGCGCGCAATCTGAAGCGCGTGCTCGTCGTCGTCGGCCAGGTGATCGCTCACGCCGGACAGGCGCGTATGCACGTCGCCGCCGCCGAGGTCCTCGGCGCTGACCTCCTCGCCGGTCGCGGCGCGCACCAGCGGCGGTCCAGCCAGGAAGATCGTGCCCTGCCCGCGGACGATCACGTTCTCGTCGCACATCGCGGGCACGTACGCGCCGCCGGCCGTGCAACTGCCCATCACGATCGCGACCTGCGCCAGGCCGAGCGCGGACATCCGCGCCTGGTTGTAAAAGATGCGGCCGAAGTGATCCTGATCGGGAAAAATCTCGGCCTGCAACGGCAGGAACGCGCCGCCCGAATCGACCAGGTAAACGCACGGGAGCTGATTTTCGATCGCGATCTGCTGCGCGCGCAGATGCTTCTTCACCGTCATCGGAAAATAGGTGCCGCCTTTGACGGTCGCGTCGTTGGCGACGACGACGGTCTCGCGGCCATGGATTCGCCCGATGCCGGTGATGATGCTCGCCGACGGCGAGCCGCCGTCGTACATCCCAAACGCGGCCAGCGGCGACAGTTCGAGGAACGGACTGCCGGGGTCGAGAAGTTTCTTGACCCGATCGCGCACCAGCAACTTGCCGCGTTCGACGTGGAGCTGGCGGGCGGCGGCGGACCCTCCCTGGCGAATCCGCTCGATTTCGTCGCGCAGCCGCTTGACCAGCGCGTCCATCGCGTCGCGGTTGCGGCGAAACTCTTCGGAGTTGGTGTTCAGCCGGGATTCTATCCGATCCATTTCAGTACCCTTGATGCCTGTTAGGAATCCGTGATGCCTGCGGACCAAAGTTGGGCTAGATATTAGCCTGTGAGCCGGGCCAATAGGCAAAAAGCCGGGCGGCTCCGAATCACGATGCGGGAACGCGACCTGAAAGCGCTCGAGTTCGACAAGGTGATTCACTTGGTCATGGAGTATTGCGCCTCCGAGCCGGGGCGCGAGACGACCGCCGAACTGCGCCCGTCGATCGACGCGGCCGAAGTGCGCCGCCGGCTTGATTCGACCGCCGAGATGGCCGCGCTGCGATCGCATGCCGGCTCGATCCCGATCGGCGAATTCACCGATCAGCGGCCGTACCTCCTGGCGGCGGCGCGCGCGGGTGCGATCCTCGGCGGCGAGGCGCTGGTGAAAGTGCGCGATTTTATTGTTGGCGCGCGCCACGTCGGCGGCTTTATCCGCTCGCGCGTCGAGCGCTTCCCGCACGTGGCGGCTCTGGTGCGCAACCTGCTCGCGCCCAAGGAGCTGGCCGACGCGATGCTCTCCGCGCTGGCCGACGACGGCGCAATCCTGGACGACGCGAGCCGCGAGCTCAAACGCCTGCGCGGCCGGATGCGCGACGAGCGCGCCGAACTCGAAACGCGCCTGCTGCGCTCACTCAACGCGCCGGGCATGGAGTCGTTCGTATCCGACTATATCGTGACGGTTCGCAATCGCCGCTTCGTGCTGCCGATGAAGCTGAACTACGCCGAACGGTTCGAAGGAATCGTGCAGGACCGCAGCGTTTCCGGCGAAACACTGTTCGTCGAGCCGATGTGGGCGGTCGAGCTGAACAACCGGCTGATGATGCTCGAGCGCGAGGCGGAAGCGGAGGAAACCCGAATCCTCGCGCGGCTGACGGCGATGGTGGGCGGATACGCGCCGGAACTGCACCTCACGTTCGACGCGATGGTGGCGCTCGATGCGCTAAACGCGCGCGCGATTTTCGCCGAGCGGTTTCGATGCGTCGAGCCGGAGCTGGTGGACGAGGGAATCGACTTTATCGGCGCGCGCCATCCGCTGCTGATGACCAGCGGCCGCGAGGTCGTCCCGATCGACGTGAAAATCGGCGCCGGACAGCGCGGAATCGTCATCTCGGGGCCGAACACGGGCGGAAAAACGGTCGCGCTCAAGACGGTCGGGCTGCTGTCGCTGATGGCGCAGGCGGGGATGCTGATCCCGGCGCTCGCCGGCAGCAAGGCGACGGTTTTTCAGAGCGTCTTCGCCGACATCGGCGACGAACAGTCCATCGAATCCAACCTGTCGAGCTTTTCCGGGCATATCGCCAATTTGTCGGAGATAGTCAGATCGCTCGCCGAGCCGGCGCTGGTGATTCTCGACGAGCCGGGCGCCGGCACCGACCCGGCCGAGGGCGCGGCGCTCGCGATCGGCCTGATGAACCATCTCGCGACGCGGCGCTGCATGCTGGCGATCGCCACGCATTCGACCGCGGTCAAGCTCCATGCATATTCGCAAGCCGGGTTCGAGGCTGCCGCGGTGGACTTCGATGCCGACCGCCTCGCGCCGTTATATCGGCTGAAGCCGCACACGATCGGGCAGAGCTATGGACTGGCGGTCGCGCGCAGGCTTGGACTGCCCGAGGAAATAATTCGCGCGGCCGAGCAATCGATGGGCGCCGGGACCGTCGAGCTCACCGACGCCTTGAAAAGATTGGACGCCGAGCGCGCCAAGCTCGATGCGCAGGCCGAAAAGTTGCGCGAGCGCGAAGCCAGCCTGGCTCTCACCGAGCAAGAGGTGCTTCTGAACGCTGAAAAAACGCGCGAGCGCACCGAGCTGGAACGCAAGCGGATGCGCGCCGAAGTCGCGACCCTGATCGAGGAGCTCCGGCGCGACGGCGCGGCGCTGATGGATGAGTTGAAAGCCCGGTCGAAATCGCGCACCGACCTGAAGGGTTTCATCACCAAGGCGGCGGCGAAACTCGAGCATCTTGCACCGGCGGCGGAAGCCGGACCGCCGTCCGATGCGCCGCTCAAGGTCGGCGACAGCGTCGAGATAGGCGACATCCGCGGCGAATTGATCGCGCTTGATTCTGGACGCGCCGTAATCAGCCGCGGCGGCCTTAGGATCGAAGTCGCGCCCGAGCGGCTGCGCAGGTCGGCGGCGAGCGTGGCGGAAAGTCGCCCCGCGCGGGCCAAGGCGGCGACCGTCACCTTGAGCGTCGAGGGCGGCGAGCGAAGCGAGTTGAACCTGATCGGGATGCGAACGGCGGACGCGCTGCGCAAGCTCGAGGAATTTCTCGACAACGCCTTCCTGACCAATCGCGCGGAGGTGCGGATTATCCACGGGATTGGATCGGGCGCGCTCAGGAAAGCCGTGACCGAGTACCTGGAGACCTCGCCGTATTGCGCGTCGTTTCGCGGCGCCGAACCGCATCACGGCGGCGCCGGCGCAACGATCGTGCAGATGAATTTGTAGCGCGGAGGCGATTTTGTCTGGTTTTCGTCCCTCATAAAGCGGCCCTTGGCTATCGCCAAAACGAGTGTTATAGGCCCGACGTGTAGGGCCATAGGCCGAAGCGCGCCTGTAAGCAGCGCCGAATCGTTGTTGCTGAAGTCAGTGCGCGCTGGATCCTAAGCGCCCCCCCTGGACCACACCATAAAGCCACAAGATGAGCCAAAATCCCCGCTTGAAAATTACAATGGTTAGGAAGATAGCGACGCACCAAGTGGTCTTTTTATGTTGTGTCCGTTGGATGGCGCGGTACGAATAAACAAAAAAGGGTATCGCCAACAGGCCCGGCAACCCAACGAAAGCGATGAGCAACCCTTCAACGAAGGGAGGGTGCGGATGCAAAGGGAACTTGTTAACAAACCGTATGGCCGGCATAAGGCCTAGAATGGGTATGAGAGCGAGTAGCACCATCATACCATCGTCACTAAAAGACCTAATGCTTAGACGCATAGCGATTAAGGTGCTCAGAAATTGTTTATAACCGGTATGCCCGGAAGGTTGTTGAAGAAATTGCCTGGCACATTATTGGAAAGTGAGTCGGGTGGTAGCCCACCGACGCCCCCTGCGAGGCAAAATAATGCTGCCACTTGGTTGCATACGCCACACCGCCGTGGATCGTAACTGGATATATCGCACCCGTAGCAGGCGAAGCGGCCGGGGGGCCAAAAAACGACAGATACATCTGCACACTCCAGACGACAGCAAAGACTGTGATCGCAATTAGGCGCAGAGCATTTAAGGATGTGCGCATTTGGCTCGGTTTCGGCGGCTCGGTCATCCGGCAAGGAGTCACAAAGTATCTAGCGACACAACAACGGATCCTGGCGGGCCGATCCATTGTCGTTGCCACCGCCTGATCTCCGTCATCTCCCCCCTAATCGCCGCCGAGAAATTTTCCCAATCCTCCCGGAAGTCCCTTCTTGCCAAGAATCTTGCCGAGATACTTCTGACCTTGCGCCTCGACCGCGTGAGTCCCGGCGCGCCGCGCGAGTTCCGCCACGTCGGGGATCACCTTGGGCTTGGGCAATTCCCCGATGACTTGCAGCGGCACATCGACTTGTCCGCCCTTGTTCGCGAGGTACGCGACTTCCTTCTTATTCTCGATCAGCTCCTTGCTGAATTGCTGCGAGAGCACGATTCGCGCCGTCAGATCGATATTCTTGTCCATGTCGAACCATCCGTCGCCCAGCAGATTGTAATCCACCGTCTGCACCTTGATGTCGTGCGACGTAATTCGCGGACCGGCAAGCACGAAGTTGAGACTCGCGATCTGGATGTCGGTGTCGGGGTTGTTGAACAGCTCGGGATGGTTCTTGGCGACCGCATCCGGAATCAGATTGCCGATCGCCGGCAGTTTCTGCACCTTCTTGAGCGCCTGACCGCCGATATTGACGCCGACCAGCTTGCCATTGGTCAGCATCAGGGCGCCCTTGCCGTTTAGCGTCGGCTTCATCTGGTCGAAGCTGCCGGTTTTTCCGGTGACGTTGATGCTTCCGCCCAGCGACCCGCGAACGGTCCCGGCGGCCTTGGATTTCTGCGCTTCGAGCGCCTGCTGAAGATCGAGATTGGAAAAACTGACCGACGCCGTCATCGGCGCCGCCGCCTCGAGCCGCGTGTCTCCGGTCGCGACGATTTCGCCCGAAAACGCCTTTACCTTGAGCAGGGTCACCCGTACGAGTTTACCCGCGAGCGCGAGCGTCAGTTTCAGGCTCTGGTATGGAAAGTTGGCGAGATTGCCCGACACCGACGTGATTTCGGAATCGATCATCGGCCCGGTGCCCGGAGCAATCGAGGCAGCGCCCGTGGCAAGCAGCTGGTTAATCACTTCGTCGGGCGGCCGCGAGGGCGCGAGATCGGCCAGATGAACCGCGGCCGCATTCAGTTCATAGCTCATGATCAACGGCTGAAACTGATCGACATGCGACTTTAACGTTGCGGTGGCCTGCGAGGCGCCCAGGTTGAATGTCAGCGGGCCGACGTCGGCGCTGGTGCCCGTGAGCTTGATGTTACCGCTGAGATGGCCGAGCACCGGCGCTTTCTGATCGGAGATGGAAAATCCGGCGTCAGCGAGCGCGACCGTGCCGTTAGCCGACGGCTTGCCGCCCTCGATCGCAACGTCGGAATGAATCTCGCTCTTGCCCGTAAGGCCGTATTTGCCGAGCGCCGGGACCATCTTCGCAATCGAAGCGAGGTCGAAGCTGTTGGTATCGATGCGGGCCGCGGTCGCGGCGCCGCCGACCTTAATGTTGGCCGCCTTCATTTCGAGGTCGCCGAGCGTGACGTTGGCGAGCGTCACGCCCACCGCCGATCCTGTCCGCGTACCTTCGGCGGATATCTTGAGCGGGAGGTTGGCGGGCTTGTTAAACTTGTCGCCGAAGGCGATTGCGGGCGCGCTCAAATCGCTCGAGACAATGAATTTGATCGATTGAACAGCGCCGTCGGCCGAGGCGTCGAAGCTGATCGGGCCGGAAATCGAAAGCTTCGGCGGGATAGCTTTCGCGAGCATCGGGATCGTTTCGAGCTGCGTCAGCAGAACCGGGCCGGCCCTGGCCGTGACCGACAGCGGAATCGCGTCGAGGTCGATAAAGCCGTGGCTGATTAGGGGCCCAATCGTCGCGGAAAGATCGAAGTTATCCTGGTCGGCAAGCGCGGCGAAGGTGAGCGCAACGGTGAAGGGCGCCTTAAAGCCGAAATCGCGGACCTTGAGGCCGATCGCCTTGACGATGGCGGCTTGCGGCGCACCCTGCGTCTCGAAAATCAAAGTGCCGTCATTGACGGTGAAATTCCGCACGAACAGCGCGCCCAGCGTCGAAGGCGCCTGGCCCGTTTCCTCCATCGGCGAGGCTTCGGTCACGCCCCCGCCCTTGGCGCCCTTGGCTTCACCCGGCTGCTCTTCGGTGGCGATTTTTTTCTTGCCGAGGGTGAAGACGTTGAGCGCGCCCTCGCGAGTCTGAACGATTCTGATCACCGGCTTGTCGAGCACGACTTCGCTGACTTCGATCCGGCGCGCCAGCAGCGGTATCAGTTCCAGCCGGGTGTAAACGTTGCTCGCCTCGATGAACGGCTTTTTCGAGATGTCGGGGTCGTCGGCCACCTGGACTCCGGTCACGTCGGCAAGCACTCCCCATCCGAGGCTCACCTTGATGTCGGCGACCTGGACGTTGCGGCCGAGCGCGGTGCTGACTTTGTCCAAAATCGTCGCGCGATGCTCGGCGACGATCGCGTTCAAGTTGGTTGCGGCATAGAAGAAGACCGCGCCCACGAAAATGACGACGGCTCCGATAATTGCCGCTGCGATTACAATGACACGACGCATATGTGGGTCCTCACGTCAGGCGGTTTCGAGCTGGTTCGCGGCATGCGGGCAAGTGTAGTCGATGCGCGCCCGACGCGCACCATTAGCCCAGACGATTTTCCCGCCCGATCGCTTCAGATAGTCTGTCTAGACGTGCGCCTTTCCGGGACCTGCGACCCTCTTCGATGAAAAAAAAGCGAAAGCATGGCCGCGATGATGACGAACGGGACGACGAGCGAAGGCCGCCGGCGCCCGAGCCGGTTTTTTCGTCGCCCTTCAAAGACCTGAAGAAAATGCTGGCCGGACGGGAGGTTTCGGCTTCGCGCCCGGCGATCAAGCCCAAGCCCGCGGCGCCGGCGGCGCCGATCGTCGAAAAACCCGCGCAAGCCGTGGCGCCTGAGCTCGACGACGAGTCCTATCTCCGCCGCGCGCTCGAGGGCGTGCGCCCGCTCGCCGTCCACGGCGATCGCAGGTCGCGGGTGCCGCTTGAGCCGCCGGTCACGCACTCGATCGTCGATGAGGACGCGGAGGTAATCGCGCAATTGTCGGACCTGGTATCGGGACAGGCGCCCTTCGATATCACCGAGTCGGACGAATACCTCGAAGGATACCGCGTCGGACTGGACCCGCGGCTGGTATCGCAGCTTCGCCGCGGCGAGTTCGCCGTGCAGGCGCATTTCGACATGCACGGGATGATCCAGGGCGCGGCCAAGATTGCGCTCAAGGAGTTCATCATCGCGTCGGTTCGCAAGGGGCTGCGCACCGTGCTGGTCGTGCATGGGCGCGGACTGCGATCTCCGGGCGGGCATCCCGTGCTCAAGCATGCGTCGGCGGGATGGCTGTCGCACGGCGCGATTGGCGGGCACGTCCTGGCCTTCACCAGCGCGCGACCGGCAGACGGCGGGGCAGGCGCGACCTACGTATTGTTGAAGCGGGAGAAGAGCCGCGCGCCGTTCGACATTTTGCAAGGCGCCAAGCGCCGGATTTAGGGTGCCGCGTTGCGGGCGACCTCAGCGCAGCGGTGAGTAACCTTGACGAAGAGCGTCAATGCCTTACAATCAGGAGGCCACGAGCTTGGCCACGAGAACAACGAAAGGAGGCGCCCGCGTGCCGCAATATCACTACACGGCCGTTTTTGAGCCCGCCGTCGAAGGGGGATATATCGTCTCCGTTCCTGCGCTTCCGGGGCTCGTTACCGAGGGCGACACCATCGAAGAAGCTCGCGCGATGGTGAAAGACGCCATTCGGGGTTACATCGAGAGTCTGGTGAAGCACGGTGAAGAGATCCCGGTTGAATCCGGCACCGCCAACGTGGAGCGGGTCGAAGTAACTATCTGAGAACTCATGCCGCGCCTGCCCGCTTGCACGCCCACTGAAGTTATTCGGGCGATCCTGCGGGCGGGTTTTTATTTAGACCACTCGACCGGCTCGCATCGTTTCTTTCGCCATCCAACCAGGCCCGGCCTGGTGGTCGTTCCATTCCATCGCCGAGATCTGAAGCGCGGAACCCTGAACGGCATCCTCAAGCAAGCCGACCTCTCGGTCGACGAATTTATTGCGTTGCTCTGAAATCCTGCCGAATGTCGGACGTCCGACATTCCTCTCCAGGATTCTCCTTCGCTCAGGCGGTCGGTGCCTTCTTCCCGCTTACTTCTTCGCGACCTTCCCGGTTCCCGATAGCACCACCGTCTGCGGCGCGCGGTTCGCGTTGTCGGTGATCACGAGCGTTCCTAACTGCTTGGCGGCCTCGCTCGGATTAAACGTCACCGTGATCGAACAAACCGCGCCGGCCACCAGAGCCGGTGGGCAGTCGTTGGTCTCCGTAAACACCCCAGGATCGCCGGAAATCATCTCGATCTGCACCGAATACCCCGGATGCTTTTTATTGCCCTTCGGATTCGACACTTTCACCGTCTTGGGTTTGCTCGATGCTCCGACAACGGTCTTGGGAAACTTGAGGCTCCGCGGTGCGATCTTGAGCTTGACCGGCACGGCGGTCGGCGTGGCGGTAGGTATTGAGGTCTGCGTCGCGGTTGGCGTGGGAGTTGCTGTCGCAGTTGCAGTCGAGGTTTGAGTCGCCGAAGGAGTTGCAGTGGCCGTCGCTGTCGCGGTGGCTGTTGCGCTTGGTGTAGCTGTAGCCGTCACCGTTGAAGTTGCGGTAGCCGTAGGACGCGGCGTGGCAGTCAGCGTCGCTGTCGAAGTTGCGGTCGCCGTCTGAGTGCCAGTTGCGGTGGCCGTCTGAGTGCCAGTTGCGGTCGCGGTCGGCGTGGCGGTCGCCGTCGCAGTTGCTGTCGCTGTGGTCGTCGGAGTCGCGGTCGCAGTTGCTGTCGCCGCTGCCGTTGCCGTCGCGCTGGCCGTCGCCGTCCCTGTCGGGACGCCGGTGCCCGTCACGGAGGCCGTAGGAGTCGGCGTGGCGCTTGCGGTGGCGGCTTGAGTCGCCGTAGGCGTTGCATTTACCGTTGAAGTTGCGGTCGCGGTCGGCGTCGCAGTTGCCGTCACAGTCGGTGTGCCCCCGGTTGCGGTGGGGGTCGGCGTCGCGATGTTGGTTGATGTCGCCGTCGCGGTTGCTGTCGCAGTCGAAGTAGCTGATGCGGTCGCGGTCACGGTTGCAGTCACGGTTGACGTCGCAGTCTTGGTCGCCGTGGTCGTCGGAGTCACCGATCCGGTTGATGTCGCAGTTGCCGTAGGCGTTGCGGTTGCCGTCGCGGTTTTGGTTGCGGTGGCTGTCGGCGTCGATGTTGCGGTTGCTGCCGCGGTGGCAGTCGCAGTCGCCGTTGAAGTTGCGGTCGGCGTGGCCGTCACCGTTGAAGTTGCGGTGGGCGTGACTGTCGCGGTTGCGGTCATCGTTGCCGTCGATGTCTGAGTCGCCGTCGATGCGGCCGTCGGAGTCGAGGTTGGGGTAGAGGTAGTCGTCGCAGTCGGGGTCTGAGTAGTTGCGTCAGGAATGACGAGTCTCGTTTGGAAATCTTGGGCCGTTCCGTCGAACACGCTCAAATCTATCGGGCTGATATCTCCGGCCGAACCGCTGTAGCTATATTGAAAAGCGATCCACGCTGTCCAAGGCGTTACATCTACGGTCGATTCGGGATTGTCAGTGAATTTTGCGACCCAGAGGTCATACTTTTCTGCGAGCTCCGCAGCTAGATTTGGGAGGTAGGTCCAATTGCAGTAAATGATCGGGGTTACCCCGGTGAGGCTCTTGACTTCGGCCATCCATTGGTCCACCCAAGCCGCCAGACCAGATACACCCAACGAGGCAGGGTCTCCGCAGGCGCCGTCTGCTTCGAGGTCCAACACTGGTCGAAGATTGCCGGGCTTGATGTAGTCGCCTGCAACGCTAACGAAGAAATCTGCTTCGGCCACTGCCGGGTACTGCACGACGTTCCCTACGTGATAGGCTCCAACAGTTAGTCCAGCCGCAGTTGCGCCGCTGCTGTTGGTGCTGAAGTACGGGTCGATGAATTCGCAATCACCGGCGGAGTCGGCACTCCCTTTAGTCGCCCGAATCCAGACGAAAGTCTTCCCGTCAGCTTTTGCTTGCGCCCATTGGGGCGATGTGATCGTCCCCTGACCTATGGCGGAAACGTCAATGCCGTAAACACGCGGGCCAGGGATTGGAGCCACAACTGTAAATGGAAATGGATTGGATGATTGGCCATCGGGATTGGTAACCACAACTGTCCAGTCTGTCCGGTGCCAGGGTCGTTGTGACGGACATCTGGACTTGCGTGTCGCTCACATAAGTTACTTGAGCGGTGGGCACCACGTAGCCACCCGCTGGCGGCAGCGGTGGCACGGTCCAAGTCAGCGTCACCGTTGGCTTGCTAAGGAAGTTGGCTCCGGAGATCGTAATCGTTTGACGAACGCTTGAGCCTGTCACTGGATTGGGGCTGACCCCGGTGATACTGGGCGCTGCCGTACTGGGGGGATTCCAAAGATTCACATTCACGGCAAGTGTGTAGGGATCTGCACCGGTACCTTCCCAGCCATAAGGATCCACCGAGATTGCAGCATCTCCGGTGCCTTGCTTCACCTGAAAGTGCAGATGAGGACCGACTGTACCTGCTGGTCCCGCAGTGTTCCCAGATAATCCGATTAGTTGTCCTCGGGTAACTGTATCGCCGACGCTAACCAGCATTTGGCTCAAGTGTAGGTACTCCGATTGATACCCTGAGTTGCCGTGCTGAATGCGAATGTAGTTTCCGGCGGCCGTCGAGTCGGGATCGGCCACAACGATTTCCCCATCGGCGGCGGCGAAGACATCTGTTCCTATAGGAACCGGAAAGTCATACCCCGGGTGGCCATCATAGTTCAGTGTACTGGGGCCGGTTCCGGCGGCACCTTGCGTGCCGACGTAGTTGCCATTGACAACAAATCGCGAACCGTCCGCTTTCTTGAAGCTGTAAAGCAAGCCGTTTCCGAAATCTACCGGGGGCTCGTTTGGGTCTTCAATGGTGCCACTCTCGCCGGTGTATGCAACCACTCCTCCTCCGGGCTGGTAGGGCCCGGTCGTCGCGTGATCGAAGACTGTGGTGATCTGGGCAGTGTAGGGAGTCCATCCGCAGTAATGAAGCGGAAAACTGAGGATGCCCAGCGTCGTAGTTCCAGGCGTCTGGAAAAACAGATGGGGGGCAAAGGCGGAGCAGTTGCTGGGGCCGTTGCAGGCGTCGACGTTCCAGACGTATTGTCTGCCGGCGCTCAGGTGGCTGGTGGTGAAGCTGGTGCTGCTGATGGTCGAGTCCTCGACGAAGCTGCTGGTGGCTACGTCCTCCACCGCCACCTCGTAGGAGGTCGCACCGCTCGACGCGCTCCAGCTCAGCGTGACCGTGCTGCTGCTGGTCGTCGGCCCAGGGCTGCTGCTGGAGCCAGGGCTGAGGTTGGTCGGAGGCGCAGGTTTTACGCCGGGCGTCTGAAAAAACAGATGGGGGGCAAAGGCGGAGCAGTTGCTGGGGCCGTTGCAGGCGTCGACGTTCCAGACGTACTGTCTGCCGGCGCTCAGGTGGCTGGTGGTGAAGCTGGTGCTGCTGATGGTCGAGTCCTCGACGAAGCTGCTGGTGGCTACGTCCTCCACCGCCACCTCGTAGGAGGTCGCACCGCTCGACGCGCTCCAGCTCAGCGTGACCGTGCTGCTGCTGGTCGTCGGCCCAGGGCTGCTGCTGGAGCCAGGGCTGAGGTTGGTCGGAGGCGCAGGTTTTACGCCGGGCGTCTGAAAAAACAGATGGGGGGCAAAGGCGGAGCAGTTGCTGGGGCCGTTGCAGGCGTCGACGTTCCAGACGTATTGTCTGCCGGCGCTCAGGTGGCTGGTGGTGAAGCTGGTGCTGCTGATGGTCGAGTCCTCGACGAAGCTGCTGGTGGCTACGTCCTCCACCGCCACCTCGTAGGAGGTCGCACCGCTCGACGCGCTCCAGCTCAGCGTGACCGTGCTGCTGCTGGTCGTCGGCCCAGGGCTGCTGCTGGAGCCAGGGCTGAGGTTGGTCGGAGGCGCAGGTTTTACGCCGGGCGTCTGAAAAAACAGATGGGGGGCAAAGGCGGAGCAGTTGCTGGGGCCGTTGCAGGCGTCGACGTTCCAGACGTACTGTCTGCCGGCGCTCAGGTGGCTGGTGGTGAAGCTGGTGCTGCTGATGGTCGAGTCCTCGACGAAGCTGCTGGTGGCTACGTCCTCCACCGCCACCTCGTAGGAGGTCGCACCGCTCGACGCGCTCCAGCTCAGCGTGACCGTGCTGCTGCTGGTCGTCGGCCCAGGGCTGCTGCTGGAGCCAGGGCTGAGGTTGGTCGGAGGCGCAGGTTTTACGCCGGGCGTCTGAAAAAACAGATGGGGGGCAAAGGCGGAGCAGTTGCTGGGGCCGTTGCAGGCGTCGACGTTCCAGACGTATTGTCTGCCGGCGCTCAGGTGGCTGGTGGTGAAGCTGGTGCTGCTGATGGTCGAGTCCTCGACGAAGCTGCTGGTGGCTACGTCCTCCACCGCCACCTCGTAGGAGGTCGCACCGCTCGACGCGCTCCAGCTCAGCGTGACCGTGCTGCTGCTGGTCGTCGGCCCAGGGCTGCTGCTGGAGCCAGGGCTGAGGTTGGTCGGAGGCGCAGGTTTTACGCCGGGCGTCTGAAAAAACAGATGGGGGGCAAAGGCGGAGCAGTTGCTGGGGCCGTTGCAGGCGTCGACGTTCCAGACGTACTGTCTGCCGGCGCTCAGGTGGCTGGTGGTGAAGCTGGTGCTGCTGATGGTCGAGTCCTCGACGAAGCTGCTGGTGGCTACGTCCTCCACCGCCACCTCGTAGGAGGTCGCACCGCTCGACGCGCTCCAGCTCAGCGTGACCGTGCTGCTGCTGGTCGTCGGCCCAGGGCTGCTGCTGGAGCCAGGGCTGAGGTTGGTCGGCATGGCCGGACTGGTTGCGGCCACGCTATCGCTGAAACTCAAACCGGCAAAGTTTTGAATCGGGCTGGGCATTGGCGCAAATGGAAGATTGATTGACTCCGCAGCCACTTGGCCGGTCTGAGCCTCCTTGGTATCGGACGGCCCCTTCAGCAATGGTCGATAAACCGGCGGTCCGGCAAGCGGAGAAGGCAGCTCGGTAAGGTCACGTACATCGCCGCGAAACTCGTAGGGAGCGACCGGTTCCATGTCGTACGTCGTGCTCTCGACGGCTTGCGCCGCGTCCTGCTGAGCGCGCGTCGCGGTGAGAATTCCGAAGGCGAAGATGGCGAATGCAATCGCGCCCAGAATTGCGATCGCGCCGAGCCGTACTTTCCCCCAGGATGCCTTCATCAGTTCCCCTTCCCGATGAGACGGCCGCCAAGCAGTAAATTGTGCCGGTCAAATTAAAGTCAGACGGAATTTCTGTTTTGGGTTTCCGAGTCCCGCTCTCCTATAGACCCGACGGCATCCGTCTGCAAGGGTTCCGGGCCGGTTTTGTTCACACGGTGTTTCCAGCGGCGCGGGAAGGAGTGGTGTGGGACGCGGCACCTGAACTGGGGCGAGGCAAAGAAAAAAATCCGGGGTCCCTCCGCTTCGGTCGGGATGACGGAGAGGAGGGATCGTGCGGCGCATCGGACATTCGCGCCGCGGTTGTCCCTCACCCGCGCCGGAGGCGCGGCCGCGTGTCTGTGACACCTCCCGACGGACGGGCGAGGCAAGGAAAAAAGAAGCGGGGCCCGGTCGGGCCCCGCTGTCACTACCAGACTTTCCGAGTTCGCGGTCGCTAAATCTTCGCCTGTAGGAAGAATGCGATCACTAGCGCGTACAGGGTCAGCGCTTCGATGAACGCGAGGCCGATGATCATCGGCACGAAGATCGCGCCGGCGCTGTTCGGGTTGCGCCCGATCGACTCCATCGCGGAGGCCCCCATCCGGCCCTGCGCGAGCGCGCTGCCGAACGCGGCGATCCCGATGCCGATGTTCGCGGCGATCGCGATCAAGCCGCCGCGAAGCGGCGAGCCTCCTGCTGCGGCGCCTGCCGCCTCCTGCGCCATCGCGAGCAGGGGAGATGCGAGGATGGCCATCCCGGCCATCGTCATTACCGTTCCAATCCGTCGTACCATTTCGTCGATCCTCCTTATTTTTCGCGCGCCCCGGGTGCCGCGACCGACCGCATCTCTATCCTCTACCACCACAAATTTCGGACGGAATCCCTGGCGCAAAAAATCCCTAATCGTCATTTCCGCTGATTGGGCGGCTGCCTAATACAAGACGCTCCTTCTTTCAGGGAAATGTCCCCGATCCGGTAGCTAAAGCACCGGCCCCGAGTCAATAGCCGGCAGGTGCTCCATCTATAATCAACCGCCGATGAAGCGGATCAGCACGTCCGCGAGCTCATCGGGCTTGTCTTCCTGGAGGAAGTGACCTGCCTTCTTGATGGTCACGTGCGGCTGTCCCTTGGCGCCGGGCACGCGCTCCTGGAATATCCGGTCGAGGCCCCCGGTTATCGGATCTCCGTCGCTGAACGCGGTGAGGAACGGCCGGGTGAACGATTCAAGCACTTTCCACGCCGCCTTGTTCTCGGCGACGGATGCATGCTGCGGCGTGACCGGCACCAGCGCCGGGAAGCGCCGCGCGCCGGCCTTGTAGCTCTCGTCCGGGAAGGGGGCATCGTAGGCGGCTTTCTCGGCGGCGCTCAGCGTGCGCTGACAGCCCATGCCGACGATCTCGCCGATCGGCAGTGTGGGCATGCTCTGGCTTAATTCGAGCCATTGCCTGAACCCTTCAGTAAGGCCCTCGCCTTCCGGCAGCAGCGTGTTCGCCACTACGACCCAGGCAAATCGATCGGGATAGGCGGCGACCAGGCGCAGGCCAATCAGCCCACCCCAATCCTGACCGAAGTACGTGATGTTCTTAAGCCGCATCGCGAGCATCCAGTCGCTCATCCAGCGCACGTGCCGCTCGAAGGTGTAGTCGTCGGGCTCGCTCGGCTTGTCGGAGCGGCCAAAGCCGACCAGGTCCGGTGCGACTACGCGATGCCCGGCGGCCGCGAGCCTGGCGATGATGCGGCGGTAGAGAAACGACCACGACGGCTCGCCGTGCATCAGCAGGACGGGTGCGGCGTCGGGTGGTCCCTCGTCGATCGTGCAAATGCGCAGCGTCGTCCCGTCCGCGTCACGGACTTCGCTGTAGTGGGGAGTGAACGGGAAATCGGGCAGATCGCGGAAGCGGAGATCGGGCGTCCTCAGCACTTTCATGCGATCTCCTTAATGATCGTGACTCGCGGCGAGTCGAACGTAGCTCATCGAAAGAACTACGAAAATGATCGCCTGGATCACGCAGACGACCGAGCCGAGCGCATAGAAGGCCAGCGGCACGAACAGCCGCGTCAGCCCGGTGAAAATGCTGAGCACGGTATGGTCGGCAAACATGTTGGCGTAAAGACGAATGCCGAGCGAAAACGGGCGGAACAGATTATCGGCCAACTCGATCGGCAGCATCAGCACTGCCAGCGGCAGATAGGGGCCGAGAAAACTTTTCAGATACCAGACGCCCTTGGAGACGAAGCCCTGGTAAATGTAATAGCCGAAGCAGACGATGCCGAGCGCGAAGGTCAGGTCGGAGTCGCCGGTCGGAGGCTCCATCCCCGGCACCAATCCGAAGAAGTTGGCAAACAGGATGAACATGAAGATGCATCCGAAGAACGGCACCATCGCGCGCGACCCGTGCATCTCGGTGACTTCACCGACGAAACCGTCGAGCCATTCGACGATCATCTCGGAGATCGAGCGGATGTTGATCCCTTCGTCGGGGATTAGCGGGTCGGCGGCGCCGGCGATCGAGGCGCGCGCGATCAATCCGAACACGATGAGGATGCCCATCACGATCCAGGTGCCGACCAGCACCTCGGGGACTCTGCCGCCGCCGATCAGTTCGAGGAAATTTACCGATTTTTGCAATGAAATTTCTCCGCCGCCGCCGATTCAGGCGGCGCCGCGAATCGAAGCTCGCCCGGTTTCAATAATAATAGCCGCCATCTGAGTCAAGACGCCGACGCCAAAGCCCATCCCGTCAACTCGCGCGCGGGTGAAAACAAGATAGACCAGACCGACGACGATCAGCAGCTTCAGCGGAATCGCAAGCGCGCCCAGCTTGGCGGCCATGCCGGAAACGCCGGCGCCAGAAGCAGCCAGGACAAGGCCGCCGAGGGCAGACAGGATCCATAGATTCGCGATCACCACTGCGCCACCGAGGACGCATCCGATCGCCGCGTGCGTCGAGGCGAACAAAGCGAGAATCGCCGCGCTGACCGCGACCAGCACGGCGTTGGTGCGCTGGATCGACGAAATCGCCGGCATTGCCCCCGAGAACATGGAATCAAGACTCCCGGTTCTCGCGCTGAAAGAGCGCGAGTTCCTGGATCAGCCGGTAGAAGCCGGCGAAGACTCCGAGCAGGAACATCACCAGCGTCAGCCAGGGGTCGGTGTGAAAGTAAAGATCAAGGTAATGGCCGATCAGCGCGCCGGCGATCATCGGCCACGCGAACTCGAAGCCGATCGCGGCGAAACGCATCATCTTGCCGGTGCTCAGCGCCATCGGGGTCTCAAGCTTTCCCTCGCGCGAGGTCGCTCAGGGATTCGGCGGCGGCGGCGATCGTGCGGTCGATGTCGGCGTTGGTATGCGCGGTGGAGATGAACATCGCCTCGAACTGCGACGGCGGTATATTTATCCCGCGCGCCAGCATCCCGTGGAAAAACTTGGCGAACTTGGCCGAGTCGCACCCGCGAGCCTCGTCGGCGTCGCGTACGCGCTCGGGACCGATGAACATCGTCAGCAATGAACCGGCGCGATTGACGCATCCCGATTCACCATTCTTTCGCAGCGCTTTCAATGCATTGCCGAGGCCGGCCTCGAGTCGGGCGCCGGCGGCGTCGAGCGCGGCGTACGGATTGGTCTCCTTGAGAATATTAAGCGTCTCGAGGCCCGCGCGGACCGAAACCGGATTTCCCGACAACGTTCCCGCCTGATAGACCGGACCGATCGGCGCCAACAGATCCATGATCTTGCTCGGGCCGGCGACGGCGCCCACCGGCATCCCGCCGCCGATTATTTTGCCGAGCATGATGAGGTCGGGCGCGATGCCCATCCGTTCAGCAACCGATCCGAAGGATAGCCTGAACCCGGATATAACCTCGTCACAGATCAGAAGAGCGCCGTTGTTGTGCGCGATTTCGGCCAGAGCTTTAAGCGAGCCGGGTTCGGGATTCACCACGCCCATGTTGGCGGCGACGGGCTCGACGATCACGGCGGCGATCTTGTCGGGCGCGGCGCGAAACAAGGCTTCGACTGTCTCAATGGAGTTATATCGCGCAATCATTGTCATCGCGGCGAGCGCCGAGGGAACGCCGCCGCTGTCGGGTTGACCAAAAGTCATACCGCCTGAACCGGCGCGCACCAGCATCGAGTCGCTATGCCCGTGATAGCATCCGTCAAACTTTATTATGTTCGGACGCTTGGTCGCCGCGCGCGCGATTCTGAGTGCGGTCAGCCCGGCTTCGGTTCCCGAACTGACTAGCCGGACCTTTTGCGCACATTCGATCGCCGACGAGATCAATTCCGCCAGCTCGACCTCGAGCCGCGTCGGCGCACCGAAGCCTAAGCCCAGCCGCGCCTGTTCGGCGATGGCCTGGATGACGCGCGGATGGGCATGTCCGAGGATCGCGGGGCCGTAGGAGCATACGTAGTCGAGAAAACTGTTGCCGTCGGCGTCAACCAAAGTTGCACCGTTGCCACTTTCGATAAAAATCGGGTTGGCGCCGACGGCCTTCCACGCGCGGACGGGAGAATTCACCGCACCAGGAATCTTAACACTAGCGCGATGGAAGAGTTCATCTGATTTTTTTCGTGATGTCATCGCAATTTCCTACGGAGTTTGGCGCGATCGAAAATATTTTTTGCGATCGCGAAGAAAAATTCGATTGCACGGGTGACAGTGAGACAATATTTCGGCGCAGCGCGAAAAATCGCGATCGCGCGCGATGGCTTTTAGAGCGGACGTGCGCGATCGCGCGATCGGCGCGAAATTTCGTGCGCGCGCCACGCGATCGCTCGCGGGCGAAATTTCCTTTTCGATCCGCGCGGGTAGCGTCAAAATTTTTTGCGCGCTTGTTCTCACCGCGAAATAAGTTTATCACGTTCCCTTGGCCGCACACTTCCTCTCTTGAAGAACCGTTTTCCGCTGAAGGGTTCGATCGCGGCGCGTTGGAGATGGCTTTGAAGCGCGTGTATATCGCTCGCATTCCCGGTCAGATTTTTAAGCCCAACAAAACCGATCGCAACCCGGATAAGTTGATAAGTCCGGTGCGCAGCGCCTTCAAATTGTCGGCTGCGACGAGGGAAATTATGCTTATCCACAGATGTGGACAAGCTTGTGCGTAATTCGCGCGGCATTTGACGCCGTGCGCTAATCCCGGAGCGTGGGTGGCGCTCCGGATTTGGCAGGGGGAGACGATATGAATGGTTTGTGGCAGCGAGCCGCCGGCCGCATTCGCGATGAGCTCGGCCAGGTCGGCTACGAGACGTGGATCGGGCCTCTCAACTTTGTCGCTCATCAAGGATCGACCGTCACAATCGAGGCGCCCAATCGGTTTTTCCGCGATTGGATCAACGAACGCTACCTGAGCCTGATGCGCGCCGCGCTGACTCAGGAGGCAGGCGAAGAAATGGAGGTGCGGCTGACTCTCGGCGAGAACGCCGCGGTGGCGACGCCGCAGCAACGCCCGGCCAATGGTCATGCCAATGGTCATGCAAACGGCCATGCAAACGGAAATGGCAACGGCAAGGCGTCCGCGTCCGGCCGGGCGGCGGTTGCAGCCGCGCCGCGCGGAGATCGGCATCCGACCCTGAACCCGCGCTACAGTTTCGCGGAGTTCGTAGTGGGATCGGCCAATCAGTTCGCGCATGCCGCGGCGCTGGCAGTCGCCAACCAGCCGGGCGAGAAATACAACCCGCTTTTCATTTATGGCGGGGTGGGGCTTGGCAAGACCCACCTGGTGACGGCGATCGGGCACCATATCTGGGCCAGCGGCGACCGGCCGAGAAAAGTGCTGTTCATGCCGGCCGAAATTTTCATGAACGAGATGATCAATTCGCTGCGCCGCGACAAGATGGACGAGTTTCGCGAGAAATTTCGCCGGGTCGATACGTTGATCCTCGACGACGTGCAGTTTCTGGCCGGCCGCGAGCGCACCCAGGAAGAATTCTTCCATACTTTCAACGCGCTTCACGCCGAGCGCCATCAGATCATCCTGACTTCGGACAAAGTTCCGCGCGAAATCCCCGGGCTGGAAGACCGCCTGCGCAATCGGTTCGAGTCGGGATTGATCGCGGATATCGCGCCGCCCGACCTCGAGACGCGAGTGGCGATCGTGCAGAAAAAGGCGGCGGTGCTCGACGGTTTGCGGCTGGCGCCGGAAGTCGCGATGTATATCGCGCAGAGCGTCTCTTCCAACGTGCGCGAGCTGGAGGGATGCCTGACCCGGCTGGTGGCGCTGGCCTCGATGGAGAAGTCGCAAATCACCGTGGATTTCGCGCGGCAGGCATTGCAGGACCTGATTCGAAATGCCGACGCCAAGCCCGACGTGGAATCGATCCAGAAGACGGTCGCGGATTTTTTCCATATCCGGCTAACGGATTTGAAGTCCAAAAAACGCACCCAGCACATCGCCTTTTGCCGTCAAGTGGCGATGTATCTGTGCCGCAGGCTGACCGACTGCTCGTTTCCGACCATCGGCGAGCATTTTGGCCGCGACCATTCGACGGTGATTCACGCGCATAACCTGATCATGCGGCGCGTCACCAGCGATCCGGCATTTCGGCTCTCGATCGAGAAAATCGAGCGCGAGCTTAAATCGATTCGCGCCAATGCCGCGTGAATCGATGTGGAGGAGGCTGTGGAAGAGGTGGGCATAAGGCTATCGGTATCGACAGGGCCGGTGCGCATACGGCCGGCCCTGTCGGTCAGCCGCTTTTCCGTTGACAGTTTTTCAACGATGGATCGGCTTGCAAATTCAGGCGCTTGCGCGATCAATCAACAAATCCACAACTTCTACTATTACTGCTATTCTTTTTTAGAGATCTAAGATCCAGTATTAGGAAGACGGGCTAACAATTCATGGGACTCTCCATCGAGCGTGCTTCGCTGCTTAGCGGTTTGGGACTCGTCCAGGGCATCGTGGAACGGCGCACCACGGTTCCGATACTCGGCCATGTCCTGATCGAACCCACCGCAAATGCGCTGACTTTGAGCGCAACCGACCTCGAAGTCGGAATCCGCACCCAGGTCGCGTGTTCCGGCAAGGAAAAAAGCCTCACGCTTAACGCGCGCAAGCTTTTCGAGATCGTGCGCGAGACCGAAGGCGATCAAGTCGCGCTCACCTCGCTCGACAACGATTGGGTCGAAATCAAGTGCGGCCGGGCGAAGTTCAAAATGATGGGCCTGGACCCGCGCAGCTTCCCCGCCATGCCGAGTCAAAGCACCGCCAAGGAGGCAGCCCCGGCAAAGAAACAACTGAAGGCCGAACTGACGATTTCCGAGAAAATGCTGGCCGGGATGATCGACAAGACGATTTTCGCCGTCAGTCCCGATGAAGCCCGCTACAACCTGAGCGGCGTGTTCGTTGAATCCAACGCTCCGGGATCGGCGCGGATGGTCGCAACCGACGGCCATCGGCTGGCGATGATCGAGCGCGACGTGCCCGGATTCAAGATGGAGACCGGCGCGATCATTCCGCGAAAAGGGCTGGCGGAACTGCAAAAGATTCTGGACAAGGAAAGCGACGCCGAAGTGCGGCTCAACCTCGAAGGCCAGCTCGCCTACTTAAAGCGCGGCGCGACCGAAATCTCGATGCGGCTGGTCGAGGGCGAATTCCCCGATTACCGCGGCGTCATCCCCAAGCAGTCGCGGTACAAGATTACCGTCAAGCGGGATTTGCTGTTCGCCGCAATCAAGCGTGCGGCAATTTTCTCGAGCGAGCGCTATCACGGCGTCAAATTCGCGCTGTCGGCCGGGACCCTGACCGTTTCATCGACGAGTCCGGAAACGGGCGAAGCAAGCGAGTCGCTCGACGTCGATTTCAAGAGCGAAGAATTTGCGATCGGATTCAATGCCGCATACGTGCAGGACGCGCTCGGGGTAATCGCGCCGGGGGCCGATTCGACGGTGGAGCTCGGGCTCAGCGATGACGTCAGCCCGGGCGTAATCAGGACGGAGTCGGATCAGCGGTACACGTACGTCGTCATGCCGATGCGATTGTGACGCGCGCTGGCTACGGCGCGCCGCCGACCCGGACCAGCACAACTTTATTCCGGTAATTGTAGTCGGTCTCCCACGGATACGACGCCTCGCTGAGCTCGATTGTGGTGGGAGTGTCGAGCTTGGGGATATCGCGCCGCCGGACAATCATCCATCGCACGCCGCCCTTGGCGATCGCATCCTGCAAATCCTGCTTCTTATCGAACTCGGCGATTGGCTTTGGCGGATTGAGATAGAACAGCGGTCCCTCGGTCTTGAACAGCACCAGCCGCTCGGTCGAACCGCCAAGCTTGTTCAGGACCGCGTAGCCGAAGGGCTTCTCACCGCGATAAGCCTCCGCCGCAGGCATCGCGAAGATATAGATGTAGATCATCGCGCAATACGCGATGGCGCCCATGGAAATCGCGATGCGAAGCGGGCCGAATTTGCGAATCGTGTACGCAACCGCGGCGATCGATACGATCCAGAACACGATGAAGGCGGGCTCGGCGGGCAGTCCCGGCAAGGCGTTGTAGGGAGCGGGAAGAATCGCGCGGGCGGGAATCAGCAGGACGACGCCGGCAAGCACGGTCAGCGCGATGATCGCGTAGCCGGCGGTCAGCAGGCGCCGAGCGACAATCGAGCGCAATTCGCCCGGATACGCGAGCGTCCTGGCGACCAGGATTGCCGCCGCGGGCAGAATCGGCAGGATGTAGTAGCTGCGGCGCGATCCGGAGACAGTGAAAAATATGAACGTCGCCCAGAAATAAACCAGCGCAAATCGATCGGCGCGAGCAGGCTCGGCGCCGGCACGGCGCAGGCTGTGCGTTTCTACCAGGGCCGCGGGCAATATCGCCGACCACGGCGCCATCAGGGCGAAGATCACGTAGACATAAAGGTAGATGGGTCCGCGATGGTCGAACGGGTGGAAAAATCGCACCACGTTCTCGCGATACACCATCGCGAGGCCCTTTTCAGAGCCCGTCAGGCGCGAGGAGATCTCGAAGGGCAGGTAGTACACCATCGCGCCCAGCGCGATGCCGGCGATGGTTGCCCAATTGAAGAACCATCGATTGCGCCCGACCAGCCGTCGTATCCGATCGAGCAGAGAGCCACGGGAAATCGCGTCAAGAAACGGGGCGACGCCATCGCGCAGGCATGAATAAACTCCAATCACCAACAGCGGCAGCGCGAATCCGAGCAGACCCTTGGTGAGCGAAGTTGCCGCCATGATCAGCCATAGGCCGACCACCCACAATCCACCGCCACGCTCTTCGTTGCGACTGAAGAGCAGCAGCGCGGCCAGTTCGCCGGTGAGCGTTTCGACGTCGGCGCTCGCGTGGCGCGAAAAGAATACGAAGCTGAAGCTGGTGGCGAGGATGACGCCGGCGAGGATCGCGGTGCGAGCGTCGTAGAGGCGTCGCACCAGGCGCATCAGTATCGCCACTGCCAGGATGCCGGCGATAGCGCAGGGGATGCGCGTGGCAGCCTCGGTGAGGCCGCCTGTGAACGGGGTCGAAAAAATAACCAGCCAGTAAGAGCCGAGCGGCTTGTCGTAGTAAACGTGACCGTTGATCGTCGGCCAGAAGTAGTTGTGCGTCACGATCATCTCGCGCGCGATTTCAGCCCATCGGAATTCCGAGGACCACAGCGCCCGCGCACCGAGGCGGGCGAAGAAGAGAATCGCGGCGAGAACGAGGACGCATCCGGCGCGCAGGGGCATGCGCGAATCGTTGCCATTGCCGGCGGGGCGCTGCGATGCGCCGGAGCCGCGTGATGCGGGAGCGGTGGTCATGGCATCGAATTGTAACTGGCGCGCTCAATACTCTGCCATACGGTGGCCCGCCCGGAATGACAGCGCGCGGCGGGCCAGATAGGATGAAACGAGATACATGAGCCAGGCCAGCAACCCCGAAAATCAACCCGGCCGCAAGCCGAACCGGTTAATCAACGAGCAAAGTCCGTACCTGCGCCAGCATGCGTACAATCCGGTGGATTGGCATGCGTGGGGTCCGGACGCGCTTGCGCGCGCGAAGGCGGAGAACAAGCCGATCATGCTGTCGATCGGCTACTCGGCCTGTCACTGGTGCCACGTGATGGAGCGGGAGTCGTTCGAGAACGACGCGATCGCGCGGCTGATCAACGAGAACTTCATTCCGATCAAGGTCGATCGCGAAGAGCGGCCCGACCTCGACCAGATTTACATGGATGCACTCCAGCTGATCGCGGGGCGCGGCGGATGGCCGCTGACGATGTTCCTGGCGCCGGACGGACGGCCGTTTTTCGGCGGGACCTACTATCCGCCTGAAGACCGGCATGGGATGCCCGGATTTCCGCGGATCCTGGCTGCGGTTTCGCAGGCGTATCGCGATGGCGCCAAGGAAGTCACCAACAATCTCGAAAAGCTGACCGAGGCGCTCGGCGCGCTCACCAACTACGTCCCGACCGACGGCGACTTGCGGCCGGGACTGGCGGCGGATTCGGCGCGCGCGCTCGCCGCGCACTACGACAGTATCAACGGCGGACTCGGCCAGGCGCCGAAGTTTCCCAACACGTTCGTGTTCTCGCTGTTTCTTCGCGTGCACGCGGCCGACGGCGACGAGGCGATGGCCGAGATGGTTCGGCACACGCTATCGAAGATGGCGCGCGGCGGAATCTACGACCAGATCGGCGGCGGATTCCATCGCTACAGCGTGGACGAGCGATGGTTGGCGCCGCACTTTGAAAAAATGCTCTACGACAACGCGCTGCTGGCGCGCCTGAACCTCGACGCGGGGCGCGCGCTGAACGAGCCGGAGTTTCTCGGCGTCGCGCGCGAAATCTTCGATTACGTTTTGCGCGAGATGACCAGTCCCGATGGGGGCTTTTACGCCGCGCAGGATGCGGACAGCGAGGGCGAAGAAGGAAAGTTTTTCCTCTGGACGCCAGGCCAGGCCGAGGCCATCCTTGGCGTCGCGCTCGGCGCGATAGCGGAGCGCTATTTCGACATCACGAGCGAAGGCAATTTCGACGGCGCGAATATTGCGCACCGCACGATCGAGCTCGCCGACGCCGCGCGGATGTTCAAGGTTTCGGAAGACGACATGGCGGCGAAGGTTCGGGAGATTCGCGACAAACTGTTCGCGGCTCGCGAACAAAGGGTGAAGCCAGGCCGCGATGAAAAGATCCTGGTGGCGTGGAACGCGATGATGATCGGCGCGTTCGCCGAGGGATATCGCGCGCTGCACAAGCGGCGGTATCTCGAAGCGGCGGAGCGCGCGGCCGATTTCATGATGGGGTCGATGTGGGACGGGCGCGCGCTCAAGCGCTCGTTCAAGGATGGCGTCGCGCGGCACAACGCATACCTCGAAGACTATGCGCAGTTGGCGGGCGCGATGCTCGACGTGTACGAAAGTTCCCTTGATGCGAAATATCTGGCGCACGCGCGGACGATTGCCGGCGTAATCCTCGAGCGGTTTATCGACAAGGAAAAGGGTGGATTCTTTTTTACCTCGGACGACCACGAAGCGCTGATCACGCGGTCCAAGGCGGCTTTCGACGGCTCGACGCCGTCGGGCAACAGCGCAGCGGTGATGGCGATGCTCAGGCTGCACGGCTACACCGGCGAAGAGCGCTACCGGACCGAGGCGGAGCGGACGCTCAAGCTGTTTCGCGAGTTTATCGAAAAGCAGCCGTTCGGGTTCTCCCACATGCTCGAAGCGATCGACCTTTACCAGCGCGGGCCGACTGAAGTCGTGATTGTCGGGAGCCGCGGCTCGGCTGAAATGCTCGAATGGACGGAGCGGCTCGGCCTCATCTACGTTCCGAATCTTGCGATCTTCGCTCTCGATCCGGACGATGCCGAGGCCGGCGCTCAAACCGGCTTCATCCCCGAGCAGGTGCGCGGCAAGCGGCAGATCGGCGGTCGGGTGACGGCTTACGTATGCCGCGAGCACATGTGCACGCCGCCGATCACGACGTTCAGGGATCTTCAAAAGGAATTGGCCGGCTAGCCGGGGCGATGGACCGCGACGTGCGCGACCTTAACGCGGCTGGCGCAGATTCGAAGCCGTATTTCCCGCCAATTGTCGTGAACCGTGCGGCGCGCCGCCGGCCGCAAGCGCCGCTGCGAGTGGTGCTGCTCAACGCGGCTGGCGGGCGAAAGTTCCACGAAATCGCGGCATGTCTCAAGCGTCCGCCGCTCCAGGGCGCCGATGTGATCCTGCTGTGCGAGGTCAATACGGGAATGAAGCGGAGGCCGGGGCGTGACCTTGCGACGGATCTGGGCGAGGCGCTCGGGATGAGCTGCGCGTATGTTCGCGAGTTCGGCCTGATACCGCCGGGCGGCGAAATCGTCTCATACATGGGCAACGCGATCCTGAGCGCCGCGCCGTTCGAGGAGGTGGCCGCGGTCGCGATGCACAAGCCGCCCACGCCGGCGGCGTGGCCCAGGCGGATGCGGCACTGGTCGCGCGTGGGCGGGCCGACGGGAGCGGTCGCCAGAGTGAAGTTCGGTGGCGAGGAGCTAACCGTCGGCGTCGCGCATCTGCACAGCCGCTGCGCGCCCGCCGAGCGCGCGCGCCAGATGGCGACCTACATGGAGTCGTTCCCGAAGGCAGGGCGCGCGATTTTCGGCGGCGACCTGAACACCACAACCACCGAGCTTTCGAGCCGGGCGCTGATGATGGCAACGGCGTGGCGAATGATCGCCAATCCGGAGCGGTTCCGCGCGCCCGAGGCATACGAGCCCTTGTTCGAGCATCTGCGCGAGCGCGGGCTTGAGATCGAGGGCGCGAACGTAGCTAATCGCGCGACTTTCACTTTTTCCGGACTGATCCCGCGATCGATGAGGCCGAAACTTGACTGGCTCGCGGTGCGCGAGCTTCGTCCGATCGCGCGAACGGCGGCGGTGGTTTCGCCGCGGTCTTCGATTCTGCTGCGCCGCGCCTCCGATCACGATTTCGTGACGGTCGATCTCGAGCTGTAATCGCCCGAACGCCGATCGCGCCCCGGCTGGCCGGTTGCCCCGGCGAAGGACTGCATCATGATCTCGATCGCCTCGGTCAGCTGATCCCATCCCGCGGCGGTGCGCAAATTCACGCCCGAAAATATCCGTATCTTGCGCTGGCGAATCGCCAGATAGGTGATCGCGGCGCCGATCAACGCGCTGGCTGCCGCAATTGCGCTGAGCCCGGCGGCGTCGGGAAACAATAGCTCGCCAATTCGATTGCTCATCTCTTCGCGCTCGGTCTCGGTGATCGCGGTAAACTTGTTCCGTTCGACCGTCTCCCACGCCATCAATGCGAGCACCACCGGACGCTCGATGAGCGCGCGGGCGTAATTGCGCGCGAGCGCGGCGGCGCGCTCGGGGATCGGCCGCGCGCGCATCGCGGCAACGTCGCCGCCGCAAATCTCCTCGATGCCCGGAAAGAAGCCGGGACGCTTGACCACTGCTGCGACCAGGCCGTCGAGATTGCCGAAGTAGCGATAGATCAGCATCTTGTCCACGCCGGCCTCGCGCGCGACCGCGCTTGGTCCGAGCACGCCGAAGCCGCCGCGCGCGAGCAGTTTTTCGACCGCGTGCTTCAAACGGCGCTCGGTTGCGGGCCGGTTCCTGACCGCGGATGCATGCGCTTTGGCCATAGTCGCTCTCTTCTCCCGCCGCCAAATATGTCTCTTGACAGAGACATCTGTTTCCAGTTAAGTCTCTATCCAGAGACATTAGCAATCGGCAGGGCTGCTTGTCGAGAGGAGAACCAGGATGATCGCAGGAGCGAAAATAGGCCGGCGCACGTTTCTGACCGGGATGGGCGCGTCGCTGATGCTCGCATCGGCTGCGCCGGGCGGCGGCTACGCGCTTGCCGCCGCCGACACTCATCCGGGCTGCGCGGCCGAGGCTTACGAGCCGTGGACGACGTGGGGCGGCGAGCCGTTGGACGGCCCGCTCGCGCTGGTTCGGGCTGCGATCGTCGCGGCCAATGCGCATAACACCCAGCCCTGGTTTTTCCGCGTGGAGCCGTCGCGGATCGAAGTCTTGAGCGATACCAGCCGCAACATCGGGACGGTCGATCCATTTCTGCGCGAGATGCATATCGGCATCGGCTGCGCGCTCGAAAACCTTATGCTGGCGGCGGCCGCTCACGGTTATACGTGCAAGCTCACGCTGCATGAAGACGATCCCGCGATTGCGTCCGCGGAGCTGACCCGCGCCACGACTTCAAAGCCGCGGCTGTTCGACGCGATCGGCAGGCGGCATACGAATCGCGGTCCCTACGACACGACGCGGCGAGTCGATGCGGACACTCTGAGCGCGTTGCAAAAACTCGGGGACGACGACCAAGTGAAGGTGATCTGGTTTTCCGCGCCGCCCGACCGCGACCGACTCGGCGAGATGATTATCCAGGCGACCGAGGCGTTCGTGGCCGACCCGGATCAATCACGCGACAGCGCGCGATGGTTGCGCAACGGCTGCGGCGAGATCGACGCGCATCGCGACGGCCTCACGATCTATACGCAGGGGCTTTCGCCGTTCATGCTGATCGCCGCGCGGCTGATTACAGTGTCGGCTGCGCGTTCGGACCAGTACTGGCTGGCGGCGACGCGCGACCAGCACGTCGCGACCGCGTCGGCGTTCGGACTGATCGTGGCGACGGATCATCTGAGTAACGCGCTCCGGATGAAAAGCGGGATGCTGTGGCAGCGGATGCATCTGTGGGCGACCGGGCAGGGGCTGGCGATGCAGCCGCTGAATCAGCCGATCGAGCGCGCCGAGCGCGAGGAAAGCATCCGGCTCGCGCCGCGCTTCGGCAACGCGCTGAATGAAATGATCGGCGATGCCAAATGGCAGCCGCTGATGGCCTTCAGGATCGGGTACCCGACTAAGGATCCGGGAGTGAGCCCGCGCCGGGGCGTGCGACAGGTGGTGATCTGAAGATCGGATCCCGCCCTAGCGTGAATCCTTCCGCATCGCGACGCCGCCGGACTAGAATTGCGCGGCTCGCCACAAGGAGGCGCACGCGATGGCATCGTTCAACGGACTCGGCATGCACATGGGTAATCTCGCGATTCTATCGGATGCGGAGAGCCGCTCGATAAGTCCCGAAAATCCCACCGGCGAAAAGGGCAAGGGCGCGATGGCGCTCCCCGACCCGGCGATAAGTCCGGCGCGGAAGCTGGGGCGTGGATGGAAGGTCGCGCCGTACGTCGTGATCAGGCAGGGAGAAACGAAGGTGCTCGCCGACATCGCCGGTGCGGGCGCGATCGCGCAAATCTGGATGACGCCGACGGGGCCGTGGCGCTCGAGCATCATGCGGATTTACTGGGACGGGTCGCCGGCGCCGTCGGTGGAGTGCCCGGTCGGCGATTTTTTCGCGTGCGGATGGAACAAGTATGCGCAGGTCTCGTCGCTGGCGGT
The DNA here is from genome assembly GCA_963722605.1 of Binataceae bacterium (SeqCode). Classification (GTDB taxonomy): domain Bacteria; phylum Desulfobacterota; class Binatia; order Binatales; family Binataceae; genus Binatus. Next base: position 241,714 of record CAVRNO010000004.1, read on the forward strand.
GTGCGTAAATCCCGGCAGCGCGTTCAATTGCTATTGGGAAATGCCGTTTCGAAAGCGATGCCTGATTACCATGACCAATACTGCGGACAAGCCAATGGTACTGTTCTATCAAATCAACTACGTGCTCACCGAAGTACCCGCCGATGCGGCGTACTTCCACGCGCAATTCCGGCGGGTGAATCCGCTCCCGTACAAGGAGGTTTACACGATCGTCGATGGGATCGCGGGCCGCGGGCAATACGTCGGCACGTACATGGCGTGGGGAGTTCACAACAGCGGATGGTGGGGCGAGGGCGAGATAAAGTTCTTCATCGACGGCGACGCGGAGTTTCCGACGATTTGCGGAACCGGCACCGAAGATTATTTCTGCGGCTCGTACAACTTCGACTTGGGCAAGGAAAACGGCGGCTATCGCGAGTTCACGACGCCCTACGCGGGATTGGCGCAAGTGATTCGGCCCGACGGGCTGTACGCGTCGCAGCAGAGGTTCGGAATGTACCGCTGGCATATCGCGGATCCGGTCAGGTTCACGCGCGACCTGCGGGTGACTATCCAGGCGCTTGGATGGACCGGCGATCCGCGCAAGGGCGCGGAGTTCATGCCGCTGCAGGACGACATAGCGTCGGTGGCGTACTGGTACCAGACGCTGCCGTCTGCCAAGTTCCCGCCGATGCCATCGCCGGACTATCTGCGGATCGTTTAGAGCATATTCGTTGCGCTAGGGTCGTGTCCCGTAAATAGATTGAAGAACAAAGCCCTAACCCCTAGCCCCTTCCCCAGAAAGAATGGGGAAGGGGAGCAGAAAAATCCCCTGGGAATGCTGCCGTCCTATCCCCCTGGCCCCCTTTCCGGGCCGGAAAGGGGGGAACAGGACCAGAGCCGGAAAGTCGGGGAAGTACTTGCCGAGTACCCTTTCCGGGCCGGAATGGGGGAACCGGACCAGAGAGTACCTTGGCTGGTCGTACCAGAATCAGCCAGAACTTTTGAAGATATTTGCAGGAGACAACACCAGGAGAGCTGTGCGTAACCTCGGCGCACGAGGTCTGGAAAGAGGCAGAATCCTGAATCGCGCGGCAGGGGGTGACCCCTGCACCCAGTGTCAAGGCCGCGCTCCGTTGTCGCGCGCGGCCAGTACTGCGGCGCGGTGGACAGAGGCAGAATCCTGATTCGCTCGCAAAATAGCTCGCTGTATAAGGACCCTCACCTTCATCCTCTCCCTTGCAGGGAGAGGAAATAATGCGGCGACCCGGTTACGCAAAGCTCTCCTGCTAACCAATCTCGGGCGGAGGCGGGAGCGGGCCGCGGGCGCGCTCATAAGCGGCGGCGACGCGAATCACTTCCGGCTCTCCGAACGGGCGGCCGATAACCTGCATCGCGACCGGCAGTCCTTCAGGCGAAAGGCCGGTAGGAACAGCGATCACGGGTTGACCGGTCGAATTGAAGGGCTGGGTGAAGCGCAGAATCCCCGCGACCACGTCCACCCGGTCTTCGCGCGCTTCCAGCATTTGAGTCGTGCCGATTTTGGGCGCGACGATGGCGCTGGCGGGTGCAACCAGCACGTCGCGATCGGCCAGCACCGCGATTGCCTCAGCCAGGGTGCGCGCGCGGGCGCGCTGGGCGCGGATGTAGCCGGTGGCGGGCGCCATCATTCCGATCTCGAGGAGGCGGCGAACGTCGTCGCCGTAGTCACTCGGCCGCGTGCGCATCCAATCCTCGTGAATCTCGAGCGCCTCCGCCGAGGTGATGATGCCGTTCATGATGGCGGCCAGCGGGAGCGAGGGAATCGTTACGTGGTCAACGATCGCGCCGAGCGATCGCAGGGTCTCGAGCGCGGCGTTGAACGAGGTCGCGACCTCGTCGCTGAGGCCGACGCCAAGTTCGCGAATCACGCCGACGCGCACGCCGGCGATATCGGCGCCGAGGCCGGCTGAGAAATCGGGCACCCGCTCGCGGCTCGAGGTGGAATCGTTGCGGTCGGCGCCCGCGATTACTTGCAGCATCATCGCGGCGTCGCGAACCGTGCGCGCGATCGGGCCGACGTGATCGAGGGTGTAGGCCAGCGGGATGACGCCGTAGCGGCTGACGCGGCTCCAGGTCGGTTTGAGCCCGACGCATCCGCAAAGCGCGGCGGGAATGCGAATCGAGCCGCCGGTATCGGTGCCGATGGTGGCGGCGGCGCTGCGCGTGACGACGGCCGCGGCCGAGCCGCCGCTGGAGCCGCCGGGAATTCGGTCGAGCGCGTACGGATTGCGGACGACGCCCCAGTGCGGATTGGACGAGGTGATTCCGTAGGCGAACTCGTGCTGGTTGAGCTTGCCGAGCAGCACGGCGCCGGCGCGCTTGAGGCGTGCCCACACGGTCGCGTCGTAATCGGGTTTGAAATCGGCGAGGATTTTCGAGCCGCCGGTGGTGCGAATCCCCTTTGTATAAACGAGATCCTTGAGCGCGATCGGGATGCCGTGGAATGGCCCGCGCCATTTTCCGGCGGCGATTTCGGCCTCGGCTTTTTTCGCCGCCTTGCGGGCGAGCGTGTCGGTGACGGTGATATAGGCGCGAAGCGCTCCGTCGGTTTGTTCGATTCGGCCGAGGTAGGCCTCGGTCAGTTCGACCGGTGAAATGTCGCGCGCGCGCAATTTGCCGGACAGGGTGGCTACATCGAATTCGAGCAGTTCCTGAAATGGAATCGACATCGCAATAAAATCCTCGAAGCGCGTGTTACGGCGCGGTTTTGGCAAGGCGGGCCGCTTCGGCAATCATCACCGGATAGCCGAAGGGCGGCTCGATCCCGGCAAGGCCGATCGACCCCAGCGCCGCGGCCAGCGTTAGCATCGCGCCCGCGCTGTGCGCGATTGCGTCGGCGTCGGCGCCGGAGACTTCGTAGCCGTAGAGGTCGCGCATTACCTGTTTGACGGTTTCGCCTGTAAGCAGCGGCATGATGATTCTCCGGGTCGGGCTATTGCAGTTTGTGCGTCGATCAGACGATCAAGTCGCACACACGGCGCGCGTCTTCAAGCGCGATCAGGCGGCATCACTCGGGCGATCCGATCGAATCCGGCGGGACGGAAGGGACCGCTAACGGCAGAAATTCTAATTCGTATTATTAGCAAGGCAAATTTGCTAATTTTCCGACTCACCGCGGATTCGGCGGCATTTTCGCGTAAGAGGGGAAACCGATGACGAACCATAGTGAGCCATGTTTCGGGCGAATGCGGGTTGCCACCCTGGTTTTGGCGCTGAGCGCGATAGTCGTGGCCAGCGCCTGCGATCCGCCACTGCCGGGAAGTCCCGCGGCTTTGTTTATGGCGCTGGCATCGTCCTCGGACGCCACTGACGCTACCCCGGAAGACGATGCGGTGATGTCCAAGACCGTGACGCTGCCGGTGTCGGGCGACGTGGTCCTGATCGGCGGCTGGTCCAAGGGAAACAAATCGACAGCAAGCGCCGAGTTCTTCAACCCGACAACCAAAAAGTTCACCAAACTTGGTTCGATGCCGCTGGGTGAGGGCTTGGGCGCGGGCGCGCTGCTCACCTCCGGCGTGCCGCATAACGAGATACTCGTGGCGGGCGGCTTCGGCGGCAAATCAAAGTTCACCAAGAAAGGCGTCAGCACCACCATCACCGGCGGCGCCACGACCCAACTCGAGATATTCGATCCCGCGACCGGGATATTCACCGCGGCCAGCGCGCCCTTGCTTACTGCAAGGGTCGGCGCGACCGCGACCGCGCTGGCGTCGGGAAAAATCCTGATCGCCGGCGGCACCGACTCTTCCGGCAACCCTACCAACACGGCCGAGGTCTTCGATCCAGCGACGGGGAAGACCACCGCGACGGTCAATCACATGAGTTCACCGCGCGCGTTGCACAGCGCGACCCTGCTGGGCGACAACACCGTACTGATCGCCGGCGGCGCGACCGACAGTACCGGCGACCTGACCAATAGCGCCGACATTTACGATCCAGTTGCGAACACCTTCGCTGCAACCGGCGCAATGCTCCAGGCGATCGGCGCGCACGCAGCGGCATTGCTGGACACCGGCTCGCTGTCGGGGCAGGTGCTAATCGCCGGCGGGTTTACCAACGTCAGTTCGGCCCTCTCGGTCATTCCGTTCGTGGAAGCCTATGACCCGGTCGGCAAGGTGTTCAATTACGTCGGCAGCGGCAGCAGCTACATGAACAACGCGCGCGCGTTCCACACCGCCACGGTGCTCGCCAGCGGGAAGGTGCTGATTGCGGGAGGGTTTAGCGTGTTCGGATCGACGGTCGCGGGCGACAAGCTGAGTGGCCTGTATGGGGCCAACCAGAACTCCGCCGAGCTATTCGATCCGGTTGCTCAGACCTTCACCTGCATCAACGGGACACTCTCCGGCGGCATCGGCTGTAAGGCCGCGATGAAGATGGGACGCGGCGGACATACCGCAACGCTTTTCACCAGCGGTCCGCTCGAGGGCCAGGTGCTTATCGCCGGCGGACTCGGAGCGAAGAAGCCCAATAGCACGGCGACCGAGTTGAACGAAGCGGAACTGTTCAATCCTACTACCAATACCTTCACGGCGACGGGGCCGCTGAAAGCGGCGCGCGGCCTGCACACCGCCATCCTGCTGCCGTGAGGACTATTTCAATTTGTGCGCCGATTCGGCGATCAGGTCGCAGACCCGGGGCGCGTCTTCAAGCGCGATCAGGCGGTAGCACTCGGGCCATCCGATCCAATCCGGCGGGACGGAAGGGTTGGTGAACGGCAGATAGCGCAATTGAAGCAGGTCTTCACTGGGAGCGCGCAATTCTATATCGCGGTAGATGCGGCGGAGGCGGAGTTGCGGAGTGTTCAGCCGGTCAAGCAGCACCGCCGCGATTTCCGGCTCTCTCAGGCCCGAGACGATGATCACGCGCTGATTAGTGACGGCGTAAAACGTCTTCGACAGATAGGAATGGAAGACGATCGCCTCCGCGATCAGAACTCCGACCACGATTGCGAGCAGAATTGAATTGGCGTCGGCACGCTCGGCAAGACCGGAGTCGAGCGGAATCGAACGCATCACGAGCGCGGCGATCGCAACCACTATGATTGCGCCCGCGCGCCATCGCAGCGCGCCGGTATCATGCGGGCGTCCGCACCAGAGCAGCTCCTCGCGGGCGAGCAGATGCGGATTGACGACGGCGGCCGCCTCAGGGTCCATCGATCACTTGACGATGCCGGCCGCGCGCAGCGCGGCGATTTTGCCGGCCGAGTAACCGAGGCAGTCGCGGAGGATCTCGTCGGTGTGCTCGCCCAGTACCGGAGCAGAGCGGCTGATCGCGCCGGGGGTCGCGGAAAACTTCGTCAGCATTCCGGTCTGCTTGACGCGGCCCCATTGCGAATGGGGCAACTCGGCGATCAGGTCGTTGGCGATGACCTGCGGATCGTCGAACAAATCAGCGATACGATTTACCCGCGTCGCCGGGATGGCGGATTTATTCAACGCTGCGAGTGCGTCGTCGCGATCGAGTTTGGCAAAATGCTCCGCCAGCGCCGCCGCGAGCGCGCCCTCGCTGGGCTCGGCCGCGGCCTCCTCCCAGCCGGTATCAGGCAGGCCGGAAAAAATAGCCAGTAGAGCCTTCCAATCCGCCGCATCGGTCAGCGAGATGAATAGCCATTTGCCGTCGCGGCAAGCGTAGGCGCGCGCGAGCGCCGAGCGCCCGCGATTTTCCGCGGCGCCGTTTTCCATGTCCGGCCTGCCCGGATAGAAGGCGAACTCGCCCGCCTGAAAAGCCATCGCGGATTGCAGCAGCGAGGTCTCGCATAACTGGCCGCGTCCCGTGAGTTCGCGCGCACGCAGCGCGAGCACGCATCCAAACGCGGAGAGCATCGCGGCGCCGTAGTCGCAAATCGCGCAAGTCAGGTACACCGGATGCCCGTGATGGCCGCCCTGCGCCGCCATCGCGCCCGAGCGCGCCTGCAACAGCGGATCGAAGCCGGGCTGGTTGTGCTCGGGTCCGCGATTTCCGAAGGCGTTGAGCGACATATAGATGATGCGAGGGTTGCGCGCCGCCAGGCTTTCGTAGTCGAAGCCGAACTTGCGCATCCGGCCCGGCCGCAGATTCTCGACCACGATGTCGGCCCGGTCGGCGAGCCCATGAATGATTTCGCGGCCTTCCGGGGCCGCAAGATTGACGGAGATACCGCGCTTGCCCTGGTTCCAGCCGAGGAAGCCGAAGCCGAAATGGCGAAACGAATCGCCCTCGAGGCTTTCGACCTTGATGACCTCGGCGCCAAGTTGCCCCAGTATCATCGGGCCGTACGAACCCGCGATGTAGCTGGCGAAGTCGAGCACCGTGACGCCATCGAGCGGCGGCCGTTCGGCGGTGCGCAGCTCCTTTCCCGGCGGTATGTCGCGTGCCGGCTCTGCCAGCCATTGCAGCGCCGCGCGCTCGTCGTCGATACCGAGCGCGGGGGCGGGACCGGTGATTTCGCCGGGGGTGTCGCCCATGAATACGGGCAGGCCCATCTGAATCATGGGGCCGAGCGCGGGGTCGTCGATTTCCTTGCGCATCGCGAGCGCGCGCGTCTGTGGATGGTCGATGAAATCGTGGCGGGTCATCACCGGGGCGCACGGGACGTCGTATTCGCTGAGGATGCCAAGCCATTCGTCGCGCGTGCGGGTGCGGATGATCGGCTCGATGATGTCTATGAGCGTCTGCCAGTACATCGGCGAGATGCCCCAAGGCGCGTTATCGAAACGCGGGTCGCCGACCAGATCGGGACGCTCGATTGCGATCGCGAACTTGCCCCAGAAGGTCGCGTTGCCGCATGCCGCAAACAGGTATTTGCCGTCGGCGGCCTCGAACAAGCGATAAACCGGAATCGGGCCGAGAGGATCCAGCGGTCCGGCATAGAGGGTGGTCATCGCCTCGTGGCGCAGGATTGAGCCGGTATGGAGCGAGAACGCACCGGCCAGAAGCGAGACTTCGACCGCGTCCCCCGCTCGATTCGCCCCGCGCGCCAAAATCGCGGCGACCGCCGCAGTCGCCGCCATCACCCCTGCCGAGTAACTCGCCGCCGGAAAAACCAGCGCGACCGGATTGCCGCTGCGCGCCCACTGGCTCCCGGTGATTCCGCCGCGGGCGGCGACCAGGTCGTCGTCCGCATCGAAGTCGGCGTCGGGCCCGCGGCTGCCCAGCGCGGGCACGCCGAGCGCAATCGCACGCGGATTAGTCCGCCGAATCGACTCGGGGTCGAGTTTCAGTTGGCTGAGCCGGGCCGGGGTGAAGCCGGTGACGACGATATCGGCCCATCGGATCAGCTCCGCGATTCGAGGCTGCGATGCGCGATCGCCGAGGTCGAGCTCGAGCACGCGCTTGGAGCGGTTCAGGACGTGGAAATGCGGCGTGCCGCGATTGCGCGAACCGCCCGGCGGTTCGACCTTGATGGCGCGCGCACCGTTTTCCGCCAGCAGCATCGTGGCGTAGGCGGCGCCCATGTTAGAATCGAATTCAACGATGTTGATTCCGTCGAGTGATTTACACATCGAAAATTCCCAGGCGCCTTTTTTGGGAATTGGATTGTCGTTGAGCGGAGGCGGGAAAAGCAAACGATCGCGCCAAGGCGCGGCTGTGCATGAGAATCCGGCTCCGGGCGGATAAATTCAACCCACGGACACGCCGGGTTCATCCTCCCTTAACGTGCGATGCATAGCTTTTGCGCGCTGCAACCGATCTGCGCGACGGACACGACTAACTTCGAGGTAAGTGCAAAAGATGCTCAAACGACGACTAATCATAGCCTTTTTCACAGTTCTGGCGATCGCAGGGATCGGCGGCTCCGGATTTGCGGACATGCTGGTCAATGGCGCCGGCGCCACGTTCCCCTACCCGATCTATTCCAAGTGGTTCGACGTTTACGCCAAAGAAAATCCGGGGATCAAGTTCAACTACCAATCGATCGGTTCGGGCGGCGGCATCCGGATGCTCTCGAATCGCACCGTCGATGTTGGCGCGAGCGACGCTCCGATGACCGATCAGCAGCTTGGCGAAGCACCGGGGAAGATTCTGCACTTTCCCTCGGTGATGGGCGCGGACGTGGTCGCCTATAACCTGCCCGGATTCACCGGCACGATGCGCCTGACGGGTCCGGTAATCGCCGATATTTTCTCGGGCAAAATAACCAAGTGGGACGACGACAAGATCAAGGAGCTGAATCCGGGCGCGGCCATCCCGTCGCAGGACATCGTCGTATGCCACCGCTCCGACGGCAGTGGCACGACATATATTTTCGTCGATTACCTGTCCAAGATCAGCCCGAGCTGGGCGTCGGACGTGGGGAGAGGAACCTCGGTGAAGTGGCCGGTTGGACTCGGCGGCAAGGGCAACGAAGGCGTGACGGCGCTGGTTCAGCAAACGCCCGGCGCAATCGGGTACATCGAATTGATATATGCCCTCAATAACAAAATTCCGTTCGCCGAGATCCAGAACAAGGCCGGCAACTGGGTTGCTGCGAGCCTTGAGGGCGTGACCGCGGCGGCGGCCTCGGTGGCGGGCAATATGCCGGCCGACTTCCGCGTGTCGATCACGGACGCACCGGGCGCGAACGCGTACCCGATCTCGTCGTTCACGTGGCTGCTCGTTTATCAGAAGCAGGCGAGCAAGGATGTCGGCGAGCAGGTGGTGAAGTTCCTGCACTGGGCGCTGACAGACGGACAGAAGTACGCGCCGGAGCTCAAGTACGCGCCGCTGCCGGCCGAGGTCGTGCAGAAAGAGACGGCACAGATTCAGCAGATTCAGGTTCCGTAATCCGAAAGCCGCAAGTACACACACAGGCGCGGGCGCCGGCAACGGCGCCCGCGCTTTCTTTTGTGGCGCCGGAATTGATCGGCGGGCATCGTAACTTGCGCCGCGCGCCGTGGTAAGATCACGCTTGACGTGGCCGACAAGGTAATTTACCTGCGCGAAAAGCCGGCGTCGCCGGCCGACGAGCGCAACTTCAAGATCAAGTACGCCGAGCTGCTGAATCCCGCGCAGCTGGCCGCCGTGACCCATCGCGACGGCCCGCTGCTGGTGGTGGCGGGGGCGGGATCGGGCAAGACTCGCACGCTGATCTATCGCGTCGCCCGGCTGATCGAGAGCGGCGTGCCGCCCGGCGCGATCCTGCTGCTGACGTTCACCCGCCGCGCGGCGCAGGAGATGCTGCGCCGCGCCGAGCAGTTGGTGGGAGATCGCGCGGGCGCCGTCGCGGGCGGCACCTTTCATTCCTTCGCCAACAACGTGTTGCGCCGGATGGGCGCGCCGATCGGCCTCAAGCCCAACTTCACCATACTGGATCGCTCCGACATGGAGGACGTGGTCAATCTGCTCCGGACGCGGATGGGGCTGGCGTCGCGCGAGCGCCGGTTTCCGAAGAAAAGCACGATCGCCGAGGCGATCAGCATGGCGCGCAACAAGCGGCGCGCGCTCGAAGAGGAAATCGAGATCGATTTTCCGCATCTCGCCGAGCATCAGAGCGAAATCCTCGAACTGGCGAAAAATTACGAGAGCTACAAGCGCGAGCGCGGCCTGCTCGACTACGACGACCTGCTGTACCGGCTGGCCGAGTTGCTCGAACAGCACGAGAACGTGCGGCGGCGGCTGTCGGACAGCTATCGCTACATCATGATCGACGAGTACCAGGACACCAACCTGATTCAGGCCGAACTGGTGCGGCTGCTCGCGATGAATCATCGCAACGTGATGGCGGTTGGCGACGATGCGCAGTCGATCTATTCGTTTCGCGGCGCCAACTTCCGCAACATCATGGATTTCCCCGCGATTTTTCCCGGCGCGAAGATCGTGAAGCTCGAAGAGAACTACCGCTCGATCCAGGGAATCCTCGACGTCGCCAACGACGTGATTTCACGCGCCGGCGAGAAGTACACCAAGGCGCTGTTCACGCAGCGCGAGGGCGGCTTTCGCCCGTTCCTGGTGCGCGCGCAGGACGAACACATGCAGTCGCGGTTCGTCGCCCAGCGCATCCTGGAGCTGCGCGAAGAGGGGGTCGAACTCGGCGAGATCGCGGTGCTGTTCCGATCGAGTTTTCACTCCTTCGACCTGGAACTCGAACTCCAGCGCCGCGACATCCCCTTCATCAAGCGCGGCGGATTCAAGTTTATCGAAACCGCGCACATCAAGGACGTGCTGGCGCATCTGCGCGTGATCGCCAATCCGGCGGACGCCGTGTCGTGGCTGCGCGTGCTCACGCTGGTCAAGGGAATCGGTCATCGCACGGCCGAGCGGGCGATCGACGCACTGATCGCCGCCGCCGATCCGGCGGCCGAAATTGCGAAGCTTGCAGACAAGGCCCGCGGCGGCGCCGATGGCGGCCTCAAGCGGCTCGGCGCGATCCTGGCGGAATTGCGCAGCGGCGAAAAGCGGCCGCCCGAGCAAATCGCGATCACGCTCGAATATTATCTGCCCGTGATGCGCGAGGCGTACGCCGACGATTATCCCAAGCGCGAGCGCGACCTCGAACATTTTCAGAATCTCACCGAGCGCTACAAGAGCCTCGAACAGATGCTGGCCGACATGGCGCTCGAGCCGCCCAACGATTCACTCGACGGGATGCTCGCGACGGACGCCGACGACGAACGCCTGACGCTCAGCACGATTCATTCCGCCAAGGGACTCGAATGGAAAGCCGTGTTCCTGATCTGGGCGGCCGACGGGCGCTTTCCGGGGCCGCAAAGCGTGGGCGATGAGGAAATCGAGGAGGAGCGCCGGCTGATGTACGTCGCGAGCACGCGCGCGCGCGACGAGCTGTACCTGTCGTATCCGATACATATGTTCGACCGCAGCTTCGGCTTCGTGATGGGCCGCGTGTCGCGCTTTTTAGAAGACGTGCCGGCAGAGCTTCTGCAGACCGCCACGCTGCAGGAGTCAGAGGAGTCTTGACAACTGTCGTTTCGATGACAGATTAGTATTCAGTCTTGATCAGGCTCGCGCTGAACCTGAACTTCGCGACGTGCAAACAAAACCGCAATCGTAGCCATACGACAGCGTTCCAGCCTTTCGCGACTCTCATCCTCGTCGGTTGTAACGGTGCGGGTCGGTTCTGCGATTTCATCATGGTGCAACAGCAAAGAATGGGTGACGAGCCAGATCTCGTAGCGCCTAACGAACGACGATGCTAACGAAGCATCGCGCCGTTCGAAGTCTCTAAGCTGAGTTGCATATTTCGGGAACGCGGTTGAGTAGTGGACGACAAGTTTCTCACCTTCCATCAACTTGGAAGACGCGATCGAATTAACGTCTTCCGGCCAACCTAAGGTGGCCCACAAATCAGTGTTAGGTTCGACCGGGCGCACATCAAAAGGAGGCAAACTGATTCGATGGTCAGCGGGCTGCGCTGGTGGCCTTTCGATTACGATAAAATTACGTTCATCGAAGAGGGCGGGAAGTCCAGGACGGGTGAGTTCAACGCGAATCATGCCGCGCTGCCCGACCCGCGAACTGCTCGGTGCCTCGAATATGGCTCGCATTCTACCACCTTCGAGAGGCGTGGAGCCGCGCACTGCCAATGCTGTTGGATCGGTAACCGCAATGTTAATCCGGGATACAGCGGGGTTATTAGGATTGTGATAGACACTGCTCGCGTCGGTCTCTATCCGCAAATATCTACGCTGTTCCGGATAAAAGGTCACCGGAGTCTCTTCGCTCCAAAGCAGCCGTATATAGGTTGGCGGTTCGTTTAGTTCGATCAGTCTGGGCGGATGAGGATTCGGGGGCCGTGGATTTATCGGAATGTCGACATTACTGCCCGGCCTCGCATTCGCACCGGTCGCCTCTGCGGCGTCTATGCCATGTGCCCGCAGCAGTTGCGCTACTTCCCTCCGCATCTGAGCGACCGCCACCTCATCTCGTTCCCTGGTGCTCTGCTCACGCGCTTCGTTATTTAGCCGGACAAGCTCGTCGTCCGATTTCAGTATTCTTACGACCTCATCTTCAATTAGCTGGTAGACAGCGCCGCCTCTGGCTCCTTCTCGATTCGAGACGAACAACTGCCGCTTAGCAGTCGGGGTCAGAGAGTTGCAGTCGATATGACCGATCAGGCGTAGTCCCAAGTACGGGAAATCGGCCTCCTTCTTTACTATGGATTGTGGCAATTCACCGTGATTCTGACCATTGAGGCTTAGAATCAGCGGCTTCGCTGGGTTCACAAACGCTGCTATTGGTCGTTTATTGGACTGGCTTGGAGCTTCCAGAACCCAATATTCAATGCCAATTCGACCGAATTCCCCGAGAGAGACATAGAACAGCCGTGCGTTGTACGAAAGCCTCGGACCTCTCGCATCGTCTCCTTCGTCCACAGCGCCGTTCAACGCGCTGCGAGAGCCTTTGATCACTCTGCGATAGTTGTGCACGCGATTGTCCAGCCACACGGGAAGCACGGGGTCAAATAGTATTTGGTTGAGCAGTCCGTATACGCTGTTGGGTCCGAGGGGAGAGGAGTAGTTCATCAGATCGTACCCAAAGTGTCGAATTAAAGTGCCGTGTTGAAATTCGGCTTCTGGCAGATCCGACCGACAGCACTTTGTCAGCAAACACGAAATACACATAGTGACCCGTCTTATATCTTTCGGGCGGTAGGTCTAGAAAACGTACCAAGGTGAAACCTACTGTTGGACCGTTGACCGTGCGAGAAGCTATCAAGGTAAACTTGCTAACTGCGAATGTACTGGACCCGCCTTGACCGTACGTGCCCGCGAGATAGTGCTTCTGCAACTTGTTCGATTCATTGAGGCTCAAGATAGTATGGGGCATTTCTTCTGGCGTGAGTCCGATCCCGAAATCCCGAACTTCTACCGTTCTGCTGTCTCGCCCCTCACCGGCTAGGAGTGCTACCGTTACTCGCCTTGAGAGTTCGCGTCTTTTCGCCGGGGTCAATTCGCTCAACCCGCCCTCAGGAAGACCAAGCCACGCAATCGATGCTTCCTTCGGACTTCTACAATCGGGTATCCCTCGGTGAATGTCGTGCTCGGACTCCAGAACGGCATCCACGCCATTGGTGAGCCTTTCAACCAACGATCTTCCGGGATCCGCAGATACTTCGATGGTGCCGCGATTGTTTTCTCTGCCAACTGGAACCCAAGAAGCAGCCGTATTGCTGCGCTCGAAACTCTCTATCGCTGTTTCAATCTCCGCGATACTCAACGCGGCACACGCCAGTTCGAAGAATTCCTTAACGGTCATGTACGAGCCCCCAGCCGTTCAGAATCTTCCTAGAGAACCGACCACGTAGTCCGGCGTCGGCTCAACAGAATCCAGCGGCGGTTCAATTTTTCGGCCACTGCTCCGGTTGTGTTGCTGCCTGAAAAAGGGTCGAGGACGGTATCGTTACGGTTTGTGAGGAAGTTGATAAAAAACTCCGGGAGTTGTTCAGACATTCGTGCCGGATGGAGCAGGAGGTTGTTTTGGCGACAAAAATTCAAATACCTGTCGTTAGCTCGTGTGTTTGCCATCACAAGAACATTCGAGGGTATCGCGCCGCCGTTGTTTTTGAGAAATGACGTTTCACCGATATGGTGTTCCGACGGTCGTCGTCCGGAGTTATATTTCTTTGATGCCAAGAGCTTCAGCATAGAAGTGCTGTACCCCTTTAGAACACGTCGGTTATTTGCTTTAGGCCGATTAGTTTTAGCCATCCACCATACGTGTGTGTACGCGTCTTTAACTCGGATGCGTTCGACCGTCACCCACTGCGCGGGAGTTGGGAGTTTAGCAGGATTGTAGCAGACAAATTGTTGACAGAGTGAAAAGCCCCCAGCCTTCTTAAAGGCCAACAATGCTTCTAGTGCAAGCGTGGACATAATCGGTTGACCCGGCTCCCAGGCATTCCCAAGCTCCATCACGATTGAGCCGTTCCTTTTGAGGAACTTAGAAAACAGTGATGCGAAACCGGAAAGCCACTTGATATATTCGTCACCCTGCTGATTTCCGTACTTTTTTTTCCGGTTCAGAGGGAAGGGCGGGGATGTAAAAATTAGCTGTACTTTACCCTCGAAATCTCGGAGCCTCGATTTCGAGAACGGATTCGGCAGACCCCCAGTACATCACGCCCCGGTCGGTACGATAGGCAATCAACGGGTTTGTGGGTGTTTTCTGTGACTGCGAGCTGCCATTGGTCAGAACAGTCAAGAGCTACATCCTTCGAGGAACTGCTGCATCAAAATGAGTAATTTCCTCAACTGCTTGAGGAAAATGGGAAAGACCCCTGAGCCCTTATACACGGTCGGAGGGCTTGCCTCAAAGTCCCTCCTTTCGTTTCGAGAGCGATGACACGCGTTTCCTGCGACCGCAACGGGTTCACGGCAATTCGTGCGATCGCACGGACCAGAGTTGGAGCCTACTCCCCAATCACCTTGATCAGGATGCGCTTGGGGCGGCGGCCGTCGAACTCGCCGTAGAAGATCTGTTCCCAGGGGCCGAAGTCGAGCTTGCCGGCGGTTATCGCGACGACCACCTCGCGGCCCATCACCTGGCGCTTATGATGCGCGTCGCCGTTGTCCTCGCCTGTCCGATTGTGATGATACCGCTCGGGGCTCGGGTCGTACGGCGCCAGCCATTCAAGCCATCGCTTGTAATCTTCGTGAAGGCCGGGCTCGTCGTCGTTGATGAAGACCGAGGCGGTGATGTGCATCGCATTGACGAGGCATAGACCCTCGCGCACGCGGCTTTCCTTGACCGCCTTTTCAACTTCGCCGGTGATGTTCACGAAATCCATCCGGCTGGGCACTTTCATGGTGAGATATTTTGTATGCGACAGCATGCGGCGACCTCCGAATGATTCGATCGATGCGGCTGGCATCGTAGCAATCTTGCTTCGTCATTTGGCGGCGACGAACTTGGCGTAGCCGGTCAGGTCCTGGTCGGCGGTCGTATGCATCGGCATCGAGACCTCGCGCAGCACCGGGACCTTCTCGGTGATCGTACCGGTCGCGGGCGCGTCCTTGGGCACCGTGATGACGCGCGTGCCGACGAAGCGGACCACCGTCGGCAGCATCCCGCCGGTATCGAGGTAGCGGGTCCGCGTCGCCTCGAAGACAGTATCGCTCTTGAACAGTTTGGAGCCGGCGCGAATCAGGTACTCGCTATCGGAGAGCGGGCGGACCAGCGTCGATTGGCTCATCACATATAGATGTCCGACGGTCGGGCGCAGAAATCCAGGGTAGAGCGGATTGACGCCGAGCCAGTACGGCACGATGATGCGCCGTCCGGGCTTCCAATCGGTGAGATTGATGTGCGCCTCGTGATCGTTGTTGGCGAGAACGAAGTCGCGTCCGGCGAAATCGCGCATGATGTCGCGGCTCAACTGATCCTCGGGCGGCGTGCTGATTTCTCCGGTCGGCCCGAAGTCGAGCGCCTTGTCTGGCGTGCATCCCGCGCCGACCGCTATGAGCGCCAGCGCGAGCGCCGCGGCGATCGCCCTGCCCCAGCCGGTCATGTCCGGTATCTCGCGTAGCTTGCCGGTATTCTGCCGCCGAGCGTCCATTTCATCGGCAACGACACCTCGCGCAGCACGGGGATATTCACACTCTTGCCGTCGCCGCGTTTGAATTCGCGCTTGCCGATATACTGGACGATGGTGGGCAGAATTTTTCCCGGCGCCAGGTAGCGCGTGCGGGTCGTGACCAAAACCGTCTCCTGCTTCACCAGCGAGCTGCCCGCTTCGATCATCCATTCGCCGGGCGCGTCCAAGGGCTTTTCCAGGGTCGCCTCGCTGATGACGTAAAAATCGCCTTCCTTGGGCGCCATCACTCCGGGCACCAGGATGTTGACGCCGAACCAGAACGGCAGCTTGAGGAACTTGTCCTTGCGCCAGTCGGGCGGCCGCACTTGCGCGATTTGATTGTCGTCGCCGAGCACGAAGGTACGGTCGCGAAAGTTGAGCTCGACTTCCTCGGCGCTGGCGAAGATGCGCGGCGCCTTTGCCGGCGGCGGGGGTTGCCCGCATCCTGCAATCGTGGCGGCGGCCACCGCCGCGGCGAACGCCAAGGCGGCTCCGATCTTCACCTCTTTCATCGGCGGCGCTCCCTCGATTGCGCGCATCCGCCGATGATATTAGCATAGGCGCGCGCAATGAATCCGAATCGCACGGCCTCGAACGGTGCACCGGTTACCGTGACTCTGTTGGGCACCGGAGATGCGTTCGCGAGCTTCGGGCGTTCACAATCGGGCTATCTGATCGACTCGCCCGCCGGCCACATCCTGATGGAAGCGGGGCCCGGCCTGCTCCCTGCGCTCAAGAGCAACGGCATCTCGCCCAACAGCTTCGACCTGCTGCTCATCAGCCATCTGCACGGCGATCATTTCGCCGGCCTGCCGTTTCTGATTCTCGACTACATGTGGGAGACGCCGCGCAAGAAGCTGCTGACCGTTGCCGGCCCGCCCAAGCTCGAGCAGCGCACCTGGATGCTGATGCGCACGATGTTCCCGCATTTCGATCTCGCCAAAGTCAAGCACAAGCTCAGGTTCGTGGTGCTCGAGCCTGGCAGCTCGACCCGGCTGGGCAAGTTCAAGGTGAGCGCGATCCGCAGTCCGCACACGACGCCCGACATCTCGCTGTCGCTCAGAATCGACGGCGGCGGAAAGTCGATAGTTTTCTCGGGCGACACCGGATGGAACGATGAGCTGGTCGAGCTATCCGCCGGCGCCGATCTGTTCCTGTGCGAATGCACTTACTACGAGAGCGATCATCTGACCTTTCATCTCAACTACCCGCTGCTCGCGGCCAATCGCGGCAAGTTCAACGTGCGCCGAATGGTGCTGACGCATCTCGGGCGCGAAGTGCTGAACCACGCCGATCAGATCGCTATTGAAATGGGCTACGACGGGATGAAGATCGAAGTCTAAGCCCGCGCGCATCGTCGCAGACAAGGATATCCGCCATGGGCATAGTACAGGGCAAGCGCGCGTTGATCGTCGGCGTCGCCAACGACAAGAGCCTGGCATGGTCGATTGCGCAGACACTGGCCGCCGAGGGCGCCGAAATCGCGCTCACCTACCAGGGCGAGATTTTGGAAAAACGCGTCCGTCCGCTCGCCGCGCAAATCCACGCCGACGTGATCGGCGAACTCGACGTCAACGACGACGCGCAAATCGACTCCGTGTTCGCCGCGCTCAAGAAAAAGTGGAACGGGCTGGACCTGCTGGTGCATGCGGTCGCGTTTGCCGAGCGCGAAGACCTGCGCGATCGATTCCTCACGGTCAGCCGCGCCAATTTTGCCAAGTCGATGGAAATCAGCGCCTACTCGCTGGTCGCGCTGGCCCGCGCCGCCGAACCGCTGATGGAATCGCGCGGGGGCGGATCGATCCTGACGCTCAGCTACCTCGGCGCGGTCCGCGCGATCCCCAATTACAACGTGATGGGCGTCGCCAAGGCGGCTCTGGAGGCCTGCGTGCGCTACCTGTCGGTCGATCTAGGGGCGAAGAATATCCGGGTCAACGCGCTCAGCGCCGGACCCGCGCGCACCCTCTCCTCGTCGGCGATTCGCGACTTCCACACGATGGCGCACGAGGTCGAGGCGCGCTCGCCGATGCGGCGCGCGATGAAAATCGAGGAAGTCGGCAAGATGGCGGCCGCGGTGCTCAGCGATTTTTCCAGCGGCGTCACCGGCCAGACCCTCTACGTCGACGTCGGCTACAATATCGTCGGCGTCTAGCTGCAGAGGAGGCTCGCGATGCCTGTCGTCACGGTTGCGCAGCTTTCGGACAACTACGCCTACCTGGTGATCGACGACGCGAGTCAGCAATGCGCGGTGGTCGATTGCGCCGAGCCCGGCAAGCTCGTCGCGGCGGCGAAATCGCACGGCGCGAAAATCGTCGCGGTGCTGACCACCCACTGGCACGGCGATCATTGTGGCGGCAACGACGAGATCGCCTCGATGCTGCCGGGAATCAAAGTGTACGGCGCGAGCGCGGAAGGCGGAAGGATTCCCGCGCTGACAAATCCGGTCGCCGACGGCGACCAACTCCGAATCGGCGCGCTCGAATGCCGCGTGATCGCAATCCCGGCGCATACCAACGGACACGTCGCCTACTATTTTCCAGCGCTCGGCGCGGTGTTCACCGGAGACACGATGTTCGTGGGCGGATGCGGCCGCGTGTTCGAGGGCAACGCGTCGGCGATGGTCGCGTCGCTGAAAAAACTCGCGGCGCTGCCCGACTCGACCCGCGTCTATTGCGGCCACGAGTACACGGAAAAAAATATGCGCTTCGCGCTGACCCTGGAGCCGGGCAACCGGGCGTTGATAATCAAGCACCAGTGGAGCCTGAAGACCCGCGCCGAGAACAAGGTCACCGTCCCGTCCACCATCGGCGACGAGAAGAAAACCAATCCATTTCTGCGGATAGACAGCCCCGAGTTGCGCGCCACACTCAAGCAGCGCGATCCGTCATTGGCCGACGATCCGATCGCGATTTTTGCCAGGGTCCGCGAACTCAAAGACCATTTCTAGCAGCGAACTGTACCTTTACGGCTAGAACGGTTTCGTTATCGCGAGCAGCAGGATCGCGATCACCAGCAGGCTCACCGCCCCGTGGATGACACGATACTCGCGCCGCGTTGACTGGCTCGGATTATCCTCCAGGAACATGATCCGCCGATAAAACCGCACGTGATAAAACAGCAGTATCGCGATCAGCAGCAGCTTGACGTGGAACCACCCCTGCCGCATCACCCGCGGCTCCATCAGGACCAGCAAAATTCCAAGACCGATCGTGATTGCAGCGCCGACGTTGCTCGAGACCTCGAACAATCTGCGCGCCACGCTGAGAAAGCGTTCCTTGGGCAGTCCGACTTCGTCGGGCACGCGCGCGAGCAGGCTCGCGATCATCAGCAGCCCGCCGATCCAGTAAACGACGCCGAAGATATGAAGTGCGATAATGCAGCCGCGGAGCGCGTACATCGTGTTTCCCCGTTGCCTCAGGATGCGCGGGCATCGATTGCGCTGGTGGCCGCGAGCGCGAGCACCACGACCGCGGCGCCGCCGAGGTAGGGCGCCGCCGGTCCCAGCAGTTGATACGCGAGTCCGCCCGCGATCGGGCCGCAGATGCGCGCGAGCGACAAAGCGGACTGATTCACCCCCATCACTTCACCCTGCAAATCGCGGCTGGTGTTGCGCGAGATCAGGCTGGCGATCGACGGGCTGGCGAATCCGTAACCCACCGACACCGCCGCCAGCATCGCGAGCAACGCGCCGTGCGATGAAATCGAGCCCATCGGCGCCAGCCCGGCGACCATCGCGAGCAATCCGATTTTCAGCAGCCGCGCCTCGCCGAATCGGCTCACGATTTTTCCCAGCAGATAGCCCTGCGCCACCGCCTGCATCAGCCCCGAGAACGCGAGCAAGACGCCGATGCCGAACACGCCGTATCCGTAAACCACCGGCACCATCAGCGCAAACGTCGCTTCCAGCGCCGACAACGAGAACGTCAGCAAGAATGCAATCGCGAACATCCGCGCCAGCCGATGGCGGAGCAGCTCGCGCGGAATTGCCAGCAGCGGCGCGACGAAGTGGGCGATGTCCAGCGGCGTCGAGCGATCGGAATGATGCGACTCGGGCAGTCTGAGCAGCGGCGAAAATGAAATTCGCCAGCGTCAGCGCGCTGGCAAAAAACACCGGCACCCGCAAACTCGCATGCCCCATGATTCCGCCAAGCGCCGGCCCCAGCACGAAGCCCAGTCCGAACGCCGCGCCGATCAGCCCCATTCCCTTCGCGCGATGCTCGTCGTCGGTGGTGTCGGCGATGTAGGCTTGCGCCGTCGAGATTGTCGCGGCGCATGCCCCGTGCATCGCGCGCGATGCCATCAGCCAGAAGAACGTTCCCGCAAATCCGTAGATGAAATATCCGATCGACGAGCCCAGCAATCCCAGCAGAATGATCGGGCGGCGTCCGACCCGATCCGAGATTCGCCCCAGAATCGGCGCGCACACGAACTGCATCAGCGAATATATCGACAGCAGCAGCCCCACTCCCACCGCGCCCACTCCCATCTTGTGCGCGAACATCGGCAGGAACGGGATGACGATACCGAAGCCGAGCAGGTCGACGAAGACCGTCAGAAAAAGTATCAGCTGCGAGGCTCCGCTGGCCTCGCCGCCGGTGGGCGCTTGCTTGAGTGGTTCGATACTTGGCATTGATTGAAGTACGCCGGTTGAAGAGAATCCTACGCCAGCCGCGCAGTCAAGCAAATCGACCGGAATCAACACGAGGGCTTATCGATGGCGACTTCCTACCAGGGTGAACTCAAGCGCAAAAAAGTCAGCGCCGAACAGGCGGCCGCGCGGGTCAAATCCGGCGATTGGGTCGAGTACGGATTCGGACTCGGGCAGCCGGATTTGTTCGATCGCGCGCTGGCCGAGCGAGTGCCCAAGCTCAAGCGCGTCAAGCTCCGCGCATGCCTCGCGATGCGCCCGCGCCTGGCCGCCGAGGCGGATCCGGAACAGCGTCATCTTGTTTACCTGTCGTGGTATTTTTCCGGCCTGGAAAGAAAAATGTACGATCGCGGCCTCGTCCATCATATTCCGATGAACTTCGGCGAGGCGCCCGACACCTATCGCCGCCTGATCGATGTCGACGTCGCGGTGTTGAAGACCGCGCCGATGGACGAGCACGGATTCTTCAACTTCGGCCCGTCGGTCACCTATCACAAGGCGATCAGCGAAAGAGCCAGGACCATGATCGTCGAGACTGACGCGAGCGTGCCCTACGTTTTCGGAATCGAAAACGCGGTGCATATAAATGATGTCGAGTTCGTGCTGGACGCCAGCGCGTCCGCGATGCCGGAGCTGAACTATCCCGCGGCGAGCGCGACCGATCGCAAAGTCGCCGAGCTGATCGCCCCGGAAATCCCCAGCGGCGCCTGCATCCAGATCGGCATCGGCGCGATGCCCAACGCGGTCTGCGAGCTGCTGGCCGTCGCTCCGATCAAGGACCTCGGCGTTCACACCGAGATGTTCGTCGATTCGCTCGTCTCGCTTTACCAGGCCGGCAAGGTGACCGGCGCGCACAAAGCGACCAACCGCTACCAGATGGCCTACACCTTCGCCGCCGGCTCAAAACGGATGTACGACTTTCTCGATCGCAACCCCGGATGCTTTGCCGGTTCGGTCGATTACACCAACCTGC
Organism: Binataceae bacterium (SeqCode); assembly: GCA_963722605.1. GTDB lineage: Bacteria > Desulfobacterota > Binatia > Binatales > Binataceae > Binatus. Next base: position 262,843 of record CAVRNO010000004.1, read on the forward strand.
CCCATCGCATAATGCTCAACGACCGCGTCATCTCGATCTGCAATGCGGCGCAAATCGATCTCACCGGACAGGTGTGCTCCGAGTCCGCCGGCCTTCGCTACATAAGCGGCGCCGGAGGACAACTCCAATTCGTGCGCGGCGCGTACGATTCGCGCGGCGGCAAATCGTTTCTATGCCTCGCCTCCACTTACGAGCGCGACGGCCGGCGCGCGAGCCGCGTCGTCGCGCGAATCGACGAATCCAATATCGTCACCACTCCGCGCACCGACGTGATGTACGTCGTGACCGAGCATGGGATGGTCAATCTGAAAGGCAAATCGGTTCCGGAGCGCGCACGCGCGCTGATCTCGATCGCTCATCCTGATTTCCGCGAAGAGCTGGAACGGGATGCTCGCGAGTATCGGCTGATTGCGCGCGCCGTCTTCTGATTCGCGCCAACGCTTCAGCGCGATGGCGCTTGAGGGTCGTCTTCGTCGGCGAACTTGTACACCAGTTCATCGGGGCGGGTGTAGCCAAGCTCGCGTCGAATCTGGCGTTCGATATAGCGGTCGTCCGAACGAAGTTTCTCGATCCGGATTCTGACCGCGGCGTTGTCCGCCGCCAATTGGTTGCGCCTCTGCTCCAGTGCGGCGCGATGGCTCTGGAGGGCGGCCAGATCGCGTGGCCCCTGCTTGCCCAGCAGCGCGCTTAATAGCAGCATCGCCAGAACCCCGCCAAAGATTAGGCTGAGCCACTCGCGGCGCAGTAGAAAGCTTAACCGGATCATCCCCGCAATCGTAATCCAAGCGCCGGGTCGAGTTCAAGTGATCTAATTTTGAACGACATTCTAAAGACCTGAAACAGACCGGTTCGGTTGCACTCTTTCGACTTTAAAATTTCTTTATAAATCGCCTCGCGCCTCTTGCTTTCAGAATAACATGTTTCTATAATCGGCCCCAACCGATGAAGGATGAACCTTCATCTATAAGTAAGGGTGCTTTTCCAGCAGCAGCCAACGAAGAGGAGGTACCTATGCCAGTGAAGAAGAATCGGGCCAAAAAGGCCACCAAGTCCAAACCGATGCGAAAGAGCAAAATGGCTAAGAAGAAACCAGCCAAAAAGACCAAAAAGAAGTAACCACTTAACGAGTTTACCTTCGGGCCAATACCCCGAAGGCTGGCTAAGGCTGCCAGGGTTTGCTGCTGGAATAAGCCGAGGCTGAAAGGCCTCGCAACACGGGAGGGCCCCCTTGAAAAAGGGGGCCCTTTCCTTCTCTGGCGCTTGCCGGCCGCCGCGCCGCATAATTCGGCAGACCAGTGGACAAGGTGAAAAACCAATGGCAAATGAAAACGCGCAGAAGAATCTGATCGTCGAGGAAGAAGCCGGGCTCGTAACCGTGACGATGAATCGTCCCGAGAAGCGCAACGCGCTCTCGATCGCGATGATGACCGAGCTCGCCGCCGAGCTTCGCGCGATCGGCAAACGGGCCGATGCGCGCGCGGTGATACTCGCAGGCAACGGCCCGGCATTCTCGTCGGGTCACGATCTCGGCGAAATGAAGGGGCGCGACCTTGCCTTCTACCGGTATCAATTCGATCTGTGCGCGCAACTGATGCAAACGATCCAGGCGATTGCGCAACCGGTGATTGCGCGCGTGCATGCGATCGCCACCGCCGCGGGATGCCAGCTCGCAGCGACGTGCGATCTCGCGGTCGCGGGCGAGAGTGCGAGATTCGCCACGCCGGGCGTGAGGAACGGACTGTTCTGCTCGACGCCGATGGTCGCGGTGGCGCGTGCGGTCGGCCGAAAGCATGCGCTGGAATTGCTGCTGACGGGGCAGCCGATCAATGCGCGCACCGCGGCCGAATGGGGATTGGTGAACCGGGTGGTGGCCGACGCGGAGCTGGTCGCGGAGACGCGCAAGCTCGCGATGCAGATCGTAGAGTCCAGCGCGGTTGCGATTGGGTTCGGCAAGCCCGCCTTCTACGCGCAGATCGATCTCGATACGGCCGAGGCGTACGATTACACGAAGGAAGTGATGAGCCAGAATGCGATGGCGCCGGACGCGCAGGAAGGCTTCGTGGCATTTCTGGAAAAGCGCAAACCCGTCTGGCGCGGGAAGTGAGACGGGGCCGAGGAAGCGGCAATCGGGAGCACATGTTGTGGTCCAGTGACGGGTGTGCCCCAAGGCGTAGCTTTGTTCCGTCAAAATTTTTTTCTGCCGCTGGTCGTCCGCTGCCAAGTTATTCCCGCGGTGATGAAGCTGGGTTCGGTGATCCCGGGCAACTGCGCGCGGCTTGCATCCGCTCAAGCAAATCGAGGGCGCGGAACAGATTGCGCTTTACGGTTCGTTCGAAGCGGACGATTTTATCCACATCCGAATCGCTCGGCAGAGTAAGGGCGTCGAGTCCGCTGCGCCGGAGCTTCCGAGCAGTGCACCGGCGGTCGCCGAGGTGGTCATAACCCATCGAGGCGAGAAGAGAATCGCTGGGGGTCTCAGTAGAGGCCTTGCGGCGGTAAGCGTCCTCATCAATCCACGATTCACGGCATTCGTAGCGCAGCAATCGCCGGACGCGCCAGCAGCATGCGGCGACCTCGTCGACCAGGATGCGCTCGCGGGCGGACTCGGGTTGGAACTCTTCGAGCAAAGCGTCGAGGATCGAATTGAATTCCTCGGCGCGAACCGGGCCGTCGAGTTCGGGGTTCACGACGTCGCAGGCGAAGAAACCGTGCTTGAGCGCGTTGAGACGCACAACGGCCTTGCCCTCGGGCGTGCGCGGTCCGGTGGATTTCATCGCGTTGGCGCGGCGCGCTGCAAGCTGGCGGGGCGAAAGCGCGGGCAGCTGGTTTTCGAGCGAGCCGGACGAGTGCGGGGCATCCTGACTGTTGTCCATAGCAGATCGCGTAGCACGCGAGGGTCAGCGCGGGCAGGCTAAACTGAGTTCATCCCTGAACTCGGCGGCCTGGATGGCGCCGGGACGCGCAGGAAGGCATCGGCGCATTGTTGGAGAAGCGCCAACCGGCGTGGTGGGGGAAGTGAGGCGGGCGCGTGATTGAGATGTTGTCATTCTGAGCGCAGCGAAGAATCCCGGCTTCTGTTCTTCGCCTCAGCGTTTTTCCGGGATTCTTCGCTGCGCAGACTCCGCTCAGAATGACAAATCCGAGTATCGCGATAACGATCCGGGCTGCACCCTCGCATACTTCGCTCAGTCTCCTCTGAGGACTCGTATTGATCAGCGGGCCGAGGCTTGTTAAAGTTATGCATGGCGCATCTGAATAAACGGACTGCGTACAAAAACTGAAGGCCGAAGTGAGCCCGCGGGAAATCCGTGGGCTCTTTCTTTTTTTACCGCCCAAGGAGGGTCAATCAATGGCGCATCAGGAGCTCCGCGAAGCACTCACCTTCGACGACGTACTCTTGACCCCGCAGTCGTCCGACCTGCTGCCCGCGAATTGCGACGTCTCGACCGCGCTCACGCCCAAAATCCGCCTGCGCATCCCGCTGGTATCGAGCCCGATGGACACCGTCACCGAATCGCGCACGGCGATCGCGATCGCGCAAATGGGCGGCATCGGCTTTGTCCATCGCAACCTTTCGATCGAAGAGCAGGCCGCCGAGGTCGAGACCGTCAAGAAATATGAAAGCGGAATGATCGTCGATCCGATCACCGTCAGTCCCGAGCAGAAAATCGGCGAGGCGCTGGCGGTGATGGAACGCTACCGGATCTCCGGGCTGCCGGTAGTCTCGGACGGCCGGCTCGTCGGAATTCTGACCAATCGCGACCTGCGCTTCGAACGGCGGCTGGACAAGCAGGTGCGCGACGTAATGACCAGCAAGGTGATCACGGCGCGGCCGGGTATCGACCTCGAACACGCCAAGGAACTCCTGCAAGCGCATCGGATCGAGAAGCTGCCGCTGGTGGACGATCAGAACCGGCTGCGCGGGCTGATCACCGTCAAGGACATGGACAAGGCGATTCGGCATCCCCACGCGAGCAAGGATCAGATGGGGCGGCTGCGGGTTGGCGCTGCCGTCGGAGTCGGTCCCGAGCGCGAGGCGCGGGTGGCCGCGCTGCAGGCATGCGGGCGTCGATGTGATCTGTATCGACACCGCGCACGGGCATACCCGCAACGTGATCGACGCGATCAAGGCGACCAAGCTCGAATGGCCCGAGGTCGAAGTCGTGGCCGGAAACATCGCGACCGGCGAGGGCGCCAAGGCGCTGTGCGACGCGGGCGCCGATGCGCTGCGGGTCGGGATGGGCCCGGGATCGATTTGCACGACGCGGGTGGTGTCGGGCGTCGGCGTGCCGCAGATCACGGCGATAATGGACACGGTCGCGGTTGCCGAGCCGCGCAATATCCCGGTGATGGCCGACGGCGGAATCCGGTTCTCGGGCGATATCACCAAGGCGATCGCGGCGGGCGCAAACAGCGTGATGATCGGCTCGCTGTTCGCCGGCACCGAGGAAAGTCCCGGCGAGACGATTCTCTACCAGGGGCGCACCTACAAACTTTACCGCGGGATGGGATCGATTGGCGCGATCAATGAGCGCACCGGCGATCGTTACGGGCAGCTCGACGTGCCCGAGGGCAAGCACGTGCCCGAAGGAATCGAGGGACGCGTACCGCATCGCGGCTCGATCGCCTCGAATATCGAGCAACTGGTGGGCGGGTTGCAATCCGGGATGGGCTACGTGGGCGCGGCGAACCTGGTCGAGCTTCGCAAGCGCGCGCGCTTCGTCAAGGTCAGCGACGCCGGCATGCGCGAGAGCCACGTCCACGACGTCTTTATCACCAAGGAAGCGCCGAACTACCGGCAGTAGGCGATCGAGGGGAATGATCCCCTGACATGAAGGACGTCCGTTTTCCGCGGCATTCTGAGCGCAGCGCTGCGCCAGCGCAGAGGGATTCTTCACTGTCGTCAGAATACACGAAAAAAGACGCAGCGCTTACACGACGATCCTTCGCTTCGCTCAGGATGACATGGGGGCGCGGCGTGTCAGAATCTTCGCCGTCGAGGCGCGCGGCGATCCCGACGATGGCAGAAAAAAAACGATTAGAGTTGGCGTCCTGTTTGGAGGACGCTCGAGCGAGCATGAAATTTCGCTGCGCTCCGCGCTGACCGTGATGTCGGCGATGGATCCGGCGCGGTACGAGATTGTTCCGATTGGGATTGGCCGCGACGGGCGCTGGTATCTCCAGCACAACGCGCTCAAGCTGCTCGCCGAAAAGACGCCGCATCTTGCCGCGCTCGGCGCCGGCGGCACCCAGGTGACACTGCTGCCGCATCCGGAGGGACAAGCGCTGGTCGCGACGCCGGCGGACGGCGGGCGCGGCGAAGCGGTACGCACGCAGGATGCGATTGCGGGCGCGCTCGACGTGGTGTTCCCGGTGTTGCATGGCACCTACGGCGAGGACGGCACCGTGCAGGGGCTGTTCGAGCTGGCGGGAATCGCATACGTGGGAGCGGGGGTGCTCGGCTCGGCGCTGGGGATGGACAAGGACGCGCAGAAGCGCATCCTGCGCGACGCCGGAGTCGCAGTGGTCCGATATTTCGCGATCGATCGGGCCGACTACCGCGACACCCCGATGCTTGGGGCGCGGCTGGCGCGCAAGCTTGGCTATCCGGTGTTCGTCAAGCCCAACGCGCTCGGATCGTCGATCGGAATCAGCAAGGTGAAGCGCGCCGCCGATCTCAACGCCGCGCTCGACGACGCTTTCCAATACGATCGCAAGGCGCTGATCGAGGCCTCGTGCGAAGGCCGCGAGCTCGAGTGCGCGGTGCTCGGCAACGATCGTCCCGAGGCGTCGATTCCCGGCGAAGTCATAGTCAAGGGTGCGCATGAGTTCTACGACTACGAGTCGAAGTACGTCGATCCCGACGGCTCGGCGATAAAAATTCCCGCCAAAATGCCGCCCGCCAAGGCGAAGAAGTTGCGCGCGATGGCGGTGGCGGCGTTCAAGGCGCTTGTCGATCCGCGGGATGGCGCGGGTCGATTTCCTCGCGAGCCGCGATTTGCGCGAGATCTACGTGAACGAGGTGAACACCATCCCCGGCTTCACCGCCATCAGCATGTATCCGAAGCTGTGGGAGGCGTCGGGCCTGGCGCTGCCCAAGCTTATCGACCGGTTGATCGCGCTCGCGCTCGACGAGCATCGCGAGCGCGCCTCGCTCAAGATAACCTATCATCCAAAGCTTCTCGCGAAGCCCCTTGCAAAGCCCCGCGATCCGGCCGATTAGATGGCGATGCGGCGGCTGCTGATCGCGACTACGAACCCGGCGAAACTTGATGAGTACCGATTGATCCTGCGCAGCCTCGGCATCGCGCTCGAACTGGTGTCGCTCGCCGAGCTCGGAATTTCCGAAGCTCCCGAGGAGACGGGAGCGAGTTTCACCGAGAACGCGTTGATCAAGGCGCGGTTCTACTTCCAGCGCGCGCGAATCGCGACGATCGCCGACGACGGCGGGCTCGAGATCGACGCGCTCGGCGGAGAACCGGGCGTCCGCTCGCATCGATGGCTCGGTTCGGGCGGCGCCGATTCGGACCAGGCGCTGGCCGACGAAGTTATCCGGCGGATGAAGGGGGTCGAGGCCGGGCGGCGGACGGCGCGAATCCGCGCCGCGATCGCACTCGTCCACGAGGAGGGCGGCGCGATTCGCGAGAAGACGGCCGAGGGCGCAATCGAGGGTACGATCGCCGAGCGGGCGTACCCCAGGATCCGCGCGGGATTTCCCTATCGCGCGGTGCTGGTCATTCCCGGGCGCAACTGTTATTTGGGCGAACTCGGCGATGAGGAAGAGGCTCAAATCAGCCAGCGGCGGATTGCGCTGTCCAGGTTGAAGGACGAGCTGGAGCGGATAGCCGCAGGCGGCGCAGGACAACTATTATGATCGCGGAGCGCGGATTAAGATCGCCCACGCAAAAGGTGAAGCTCAAGCGCAAGGGCAAAGTCGTCGTGTTGCATCTGGCGGCACGATTCCCGTTCGCGGGGGTGATCTGGCAACTGGTTCATCACCTGCTGGGACTGAGCGAGCTTGGCCTCGACGTTTACTACATCGAGGATCATCGCGCCTACGTGTACGATCCGACGATCGAAACCATCACCACGGACCCGTCGCGCAACCTGAAAGTGCTGGGCGGCGTGCTGGAGCGCTTTGGCTTCGGCGATCGGTGGGCTTTCCTGGACTCGGTGAAAGAGCAATACGTCGGGATGTCGCGCGAGCGATGCATGGAGCTGTTTCGCGACGCCGACGCGGTAATCAATCTGTGCGGCGCTACCGAGCCGCGTCAGGAGCACGAGCGCAGCCGCTGCCTGGTGTACCTGGAGACCGACCCGGGGGTGATGCAGCTGGAGCTCAAGCGCAAGATTCCGACCACAGTCGCGTTTGCCAAATCGCACAAATTGTTCTTCACCTATTGTTACAATATCGGCGCGGCCGATTGCATGCTGCCCACCGCCGGCCTCCAATGGCATCCGACGCGCCCGCCGGTGAGTCTCGACCAGTGGCGTCCGGGCGTCGGCGCGGCAGAGCCGGCTGCGTTCACGACCGTCGGCACGTGGCAGAATAGCGGCAGCGACATGGAAATCGCGGGCGAGACCTACTACTGGTCCAAACATCTGAATTTCCGCAAGGTGCTCGAGGTCGCCGCGCGCGCGAATCAGCCGATCGAGATCGCCACCAACCTGACCGCCGGCCCCGACTACGAACGCGCGATCGCCGGCGGATTCAGCCTGACGCCGGCGGTCCCGATGTCGCTCGACGTCGATGCTTATCGCGAGTACATCAGCCGCTCGCGCGGTGAGTTCACCGTCGCCAAGGACATCTACGTCAGGCCGCGCACCGGATGGTTCAGCGATCGCACGGTTTGCTACCTGGCGGCGGGGCGTCCGGTGGTCACGCAGCGGACCGGATTCGAAAAGTTCATCCCCACCGGCGCGGGGCTGCTCGGCTTCGACACCCCGGACGAAGCTGTCGCCGCGATCGCGGAAATCAACGCCGACTATCCGCGCCATGCCCGTGCCGCGCGCGAGATAGCGGTGGAGTATTTCGACGCGGTGAAGCTGATGGACGAAATCGCGGCGGCCGCGGGGATCTGAACGATGGCTCCGACACCGCTCCAGACGATGCTCGGATTGACCGCGGTGCACCGCGATTTGCGCGGCTTCGTCGAAACCGCGCTGGTCCTGTTCGGCCTGCTCGGCGCCTTCGCCGTGCGCCGGCGCAGGCGCGCCTTGACCTCGACCACCTTCCTGCTGTTGTCGGGCAGCGTTCTGATCGACGCCGGTTCGCGCTTCATCCCCAACGAGGACGTCGCCGGCAAGGTTGCGGTCGCGGCCTTCGTGCTGTTCCTGTTCGGCGTGATCCGCCTCGTGCTCGAAGCCGTCGACGCGGTGACCCGCCGCGGCAAGGTCCACTTCTCGACCATCGGCAAGGACATGCTGATGCTCGTGTTGTGGTTCGCGGTTCTGATGGTGGTGCTGTACACCTACTTTGGCGTCCAGGCGCTCTCGATCCTGACCACCACGACCGTGTTCGCCGCGGTGCTCGGTTTCGCGCTGCAGGAGACGCTGGGCAACATCTTCAGCGGCTTGTCGCTCTCGATGGGCCACCCGTTCGAGCCGGGCGACTGGGTCCGCACCGGCCAGCATGTCGGGCGGGTCAAGGGAATCGCATGGCGTGCGACGACGATCGTTACCCGCGCCAACGAGCGGCTGGAAATTCCCAACTCCGTGATCGCCAAGGATGTGCTGTTCAACTACGCCACCGGCGCCGTGCGCGACGAAATCCCAATCGGTATCAGCTACGGCGTACCGCCCAATCATGTGCGCGAAGTCGTGCTCACCCTGCTGCGCGACGTGCCGCAGGTGCTGCGCGAGCCGCCGCCCGAAGTTCTCACCTGGGACTATCTCGATTTCTCGATCCAATACCGGATCAGATACTGGATCGGGGATTACGGCGTGCAGGAATACGTGCGCGATCGCGTCGCGTCGAGCCTCTGGTACGCGCTCAAACGCCATGCGATCGAGATTCCGTTCCCGACCCGCACCGTCCATGTCCGCACCGCGCGCGAGGATCAGGAGGAGAAAGCCGCCGCAGACCTCGAGCGGGAACTGATGGCCGACCTGCGCCATGTCGATTTCTTGCGCGGCCTGAGCGACGACGAGCTTCGATTGCTGCTGCCGACCGTCGCGGTGCGTCAGTTCGGCGCGGGCGAGATGCTGATGCGCGCCGGCGAGCAAGGTGACTCGATGTTCATCGTGCGCAGGGGAGCCGCGGAAGTTTTCGCCACCGCCGCCGACGGCCAGACCCGCCACCTGGCCAACTATGCCCGCGGGGATTTCACCGGCGAGATGGCGCTGATGACCGGCGACCCGCGCAGCGCAAGCGTGCGCGCGATCACCGATCTCGAAGTGATCGAGATGGACCGCGAGGGATTTACCCGCCTGTTCAAGGAGCATCCCGACGCCGCCGCCGGCATCGGCGACATTATTGCCGCGCGGAACCGCGACCGCCTGGAAAAGCTCTCCTCCGGCGCGACGATGGACGGCAAGGGCGGGCCGCATCGATGGTTGCTCGCCAAAATGCGCGAGCTGTTCGACTTCTGATCCTCTCCGGCGCTAGGCGATTGCGGCTATCGCGGCTTGAAGCTCGCGGAGATTTCGCGACGGCACAACCGCCTTCACTTCGCGCGCGTATTGCTTGATCGCACTGTCTCCCGTGCCCCAGCGCGCGGGATCTTCCGGATTCAGCCACACCACGGCGCGGCAAGCCCGCACGATCTCGCGGATCAGGTCGGCGCGCGCCGGCAGCCGGTTGTTGCGGCCGTCACCCATGATCACGACGATCGTGCCGCGGGTCAGCAATCCGCTCCGGCGATCCCAAAGCTCGCCGAGCACGCGGCCGAAATCCGAGCGCGCGTACAGGTCCAGCGCGGGCGTCATTACCAGGTGTCCATCCTCGAAGTCCGCCTCGGCAATATGGTCCACGTAAACGAAACTGCTGACCCGGCGGAAGCATCCGCGCGCACCCGCCATCAATTCGAGCATCAACTGCGCCGCGTAGCGCACCGAGCCCGAGATGTCGGCCAGGATCACCAGATCGACATGGCGCGGCCGCCGCGCGCGGAAGTTGAGATCGATCAGCGCCCCGCCGCGCTGTATCGCCGCGCGAATCGTGCGCCGGAAGTCGATTCTGCCGCTCCGCGCCAATCGAGCCGCCGTCCCAGCCGGATTCGGAAGCGGCGAATCAGCGGTGCGAGCGCCTCGCGCGCCTCGTCGTAGTCGAGGTCGGAGAATTTGTCGAATGGCATCCGCTCGATCGCGCGGATTCGTGCAACGCGCGCCGCGTCGATTCCGGGCGCCGGCGATTCCCGGCGCATATCCGCCGCGCGGCGATCCTCGCGCTCGCTCATCCGATCGGACTCGCGCCGCGCGGCGTGGCCCTGTTCGCCGCCCTTTTCCTTTTCAGTATCGTGGCGGCGCGCCGCCGCTGTTTTCTTCGATGGTTTCGCTTCCGGCGGCGGCGTAAGCGATTTCTCATCGCGGCGGCTCGCGAGCGCATCGTCGCGCGGCAGCGCAATCGGAACCTCGCCGGGACGGCCGCGGCCGCCGCCGGCCGAGACCTGTTCGCCGCGATGGTCGGGATGCTCGCCGCGGCTTGCCCGTGGCGCGGCGAAAAAACGGTTGAACGATTCGTCGAAGATCGCGCGGTCGGCTTCGTCCTTGATCAGCGCCGCCGCCATCGCCTCGTGCATCCGCGCGCGCTCGAGCCCCACGGCCGCCACCGCGTTCATCGCATCGATCGATTCCGCAACCGAGATTCTGACGCCGGCGGCGCGCAGCGCGGCGATGAAGCGGACGAGTTGATCGCGAAGCGCGGCCATCTAGAACCGACGCCGGCTCATCGCGTGCGCGGCGCGAGCGCCGAGGCTTTCGACTCGACCTTGGCGCGATCGTCCTCGTGCTTGAGCAGCACGCCCAGCGCCGTGCGCACCGCGTCGGTGTCGAGTTCGCGCACGCCGAGGCGCACCAGCGCGCGCGCCCAGTCCAGCGTCTCCGCAATCGACGGGGGCTTGCGCAGTCCGAGTTTGCGAATCGCGCTGACAAAACGCGCCGCCTCGGCCGCCAGCTTCGCGTCGAGCTCGGGCACCTTGAGCTCGATGATTTTGCGCTCCTGCTCGGTGCCCGGAAAATCGATGAACAGATGCAGGCATCGGCGCCGCAGCGCCTCCGACAGTTCGCGCGCGCGATTCGAGGTCAAAATCACCACCGGCCGTTCGTGCGCCTTCAGCGTTCCCAGTTCGGGAACGCTTACCTGGAAGTCGGAAAGCAATTCCAGCAGAAAGGCCTCGAACTCCTCGTCGGCTTTGTCGATCTCGTCGATCAGCAACACCACCCGGCTCGGCGCGGTGATCGCCTTGAGCAGCGGACGCTCGAGCAGGTACTCGCGCGAGAAGATGTGCTCGCTCAGCTCCTCCCATCGCAGCCCCTGCTGCTCGCCGGCCTGCATCCGCAAGAGTTGTTTCTGATAGTTCCATTCGTAGAGCGCGCGCGCCTCGTCGAGTCCCTCGTAGCATTGGAGCCGGATGAGTTCGGTGTGGAGGATTTCCGCCAGCACCTTGGCGACTTCGGTCTTGCCCGAGCCGGCGGGACCCTCTATCAGCAGCGGCTTTTCCAGCGCGAGCGCCAGAAAGATCGCCGTCTCGACCCGCTCGTTGGTGACGTAGCGTGCGCGCTTGAGGCCGTCGGAGATTTGTTCGCGCGTCACGTCCATGGGATTCAGCGCCGGGTGATCTTCGGGGCGCGCCGGCGCTCCAGAAAAATCCGCGCGCGATGCTTTAGCCCGTCGTGCTCGCCACGCGGAGCCGCACGCAGCTCTTCGGTGTAGGCCGTCAGCTCCACGCACAGCCGCTCCACGTCAACTCCGCCGCGCGCGGGCTTCAGCTCGTCCAGCGCGAGCATCGCCTGCGACATCAGGTTGATCGAGGCCTGCCTGCCGCCGCGCTCGAAGCGCAGATGGAGCGCCGCGGCGATCTGGTTGAACGCGACGATGAGCGCCTTCAAGTCGTTGTCGTCGCCGTCGCCGGCCGCGCGCGCCGCCGTCTCGAACATCTCGGCCGCCTCGAAATACGCGCCCCGATTAAACGCCGCGATTGCGTCCTCGAACGATGCCCGTGGGGAATAGTCGCTCACTGGAACCTGGAAAACTACAACTGTTCTTTTTCCTCGACCGCGCGAAACTCGGCCTCGCCCAGCGCCTGCGCCTTGCGCGAGCCGTAACGCTCGTAGAGATCGAACAGGCTCGACTTATGCGGCCGCACCTTGCCCAGCGGGCATTTCTGCCATTCATCGAGCGACTCGTCGCAATAGCCCATCCGGTTCTCGCCGCACTTGGGCTGCAGAAACACCGCGATCTCGGGCAGCACGCGCTTGATCTCGGCCCGCATCATCGCGACCATCCGGCGGATTTCCCACTGCGCGCGCACGCACAGCCGCAGATCGCAGATATGCAGCATCTCGGCGAAATTCACCATCACGTGAAAATTCGTCGGCGCGGCGTTGGGCAGCACGAATCGCGCATCCTCCGCCGGAATCCCGGCTTTCAACGCCTTGGCGTAAAGCTCGGACGTCTGTGCCAGCAAAGCGGAGAATTCACTCTCCAGCCCCGCCCGCGACCACGAATCCGGCAGCACGAACGCGAGCTTGTCCCGCTTGAATTTCACGTAGCGCTGACTCTGCTGCTCGAAGCTGATTCCGATCCGATGGCGGACGAACTGATGCGACAGCGAGCGCGAGACGTTGGCGATCCCGAACCAGAAAACGATCTGCTCCAGCGGAGAGGCGTGGCCGGTCTTCAGCCGCTCGGTGATGAACTCGCGAATTTTTTCGCGGGTGATTTTCCCGGATTTGATCTTGTCCCAGACTTCGACTGGCGTCTCGGAGGAATAGCAGGTGCGAAACGCCGCGTAGAGTTTTTCGAGCGGCTGCTGCGCGTAGTCGATCAACTTGACTTGCATTTTCGCCTGATTTTCCACGCGATTCCCCTGCGGCAAATGTCCGGCTGCTTAACGCTACTACTTTTTTCTAATCTTATTCCAAGCCGCAATGCGACTGCATCAGGGCCATTTGCGCTTAATCCACAACACGTTTCGATTGCGCATTTCGCGCCAAACTGCGATATTGCCTGCTAATAGTCGCCATGACTCCCGTTTCCATAATCGACGCCATCTATCGCCACTTCCTGAAACGATATCTGTTCGCCCGCGACGCCGAGCGTGCGCATGAATTGACGATGCGGATGCTTGCGGCGCTGCCGGCTTTTCGGCCGCCGCCGGACAGGCCCGAGCTCGCAACCAGGCTGTGGGGAATCGATTTTCCAAACCCGATCGGGCTGGCAGGCGGGATGGACAAGGACGCCGTCGCGATCCGCGGATGGGAGACGCTCGGATTCGGCTTTGCGGAGTTGGGAACGATTACCCCGCGCCCGCAACCGGGCAATGACCCGCCGCGGCTATGGCGCCTGCCCAAACACCACGCGCTGATCAACCGGCTCGGCTTTCCCAGCGAAGGGATGGAGGCGGTCGCACCGCGGATCGAGGCGATTCGCAAGGCCGGGGTTTCGATTCCGCTCGCGCTCAACTTCGGGCCCAACAGCGACACGCCGCCCGAGGGGGTTGCCGCCGACTACAATGCCCTGATCCAACGGCTCGGGCCGCTGGCCGATTTCATCGTCGTCAACGTCAGCTCGCCGAATACGCCCGGGCTGCGCAACTGGCAGTCGCCGGAGAAGATGCGCGAGCTGTTCGCGGCGATGCGCGAACATGCCGGTAACTTGCCGCGTCCGACGCCCGTGCTGTTGAAAGTCGCGCCCGACCTGGAACGCAACGATCTGTTTCGCATTTGCGAAACCGCGCTCGCGCTGGGCGTGGACGGAATCGTCGCCTGCAACACTACCGTCGTTCGCGAGGCCGTCGGCGTCCGCTCGGTGCACCCGGGCGGACTCAGCGGCCGTCCGATCCTGATTCGCTCCCGCGAGTTGATCCGCGACATCTTTACCCACACCCGCGGCCAAATCCCGATCATCGGCGTCGGAGGAATCTCCAGCGCCCACGATGCGTGGTTGCACATCCGCGCCGGCGCCTCGCTGGTCGAGCTTTACACCGCGCTGATCTACGAGGGCCCCGGCCTGATCGTCAAAATGAAATCGGGGCTGGCGGACTTGCTCTATCGCGGCGGATTTAATTCCATTAGCGAAGCGGTCGGAATCGACAGATAGCTCCGCCCACGGCAGGAGGCGATTTGAATCAGGAAAAAACTGCGCGCGCCGAAGGCGAAACCGGGTGGCTCGTCGATGCGCTATGGATGCGCGAGCATCGCGACGACGCCGGCCTGATCCTTATCGATACCCGGCCGGTCAAGGATTTCCACGCCGGGCATCTACGCGGCGCTCGCCACTTCGATCCCTTCCCGTTTCATCATACAGATACCTCCGAGCGCGGCATCGCCGAGTTCGGCGCGCAGCTCCAGTGGATATTTTCGGCGCTCGGCATCACCGGCCGCGAGACCGTCGTGTTTTACGAGGAGGAATCCGGAATGCGCGCGGCGCGCGGCAATTGGGCGCTCGAATACGCGGGACATCCAAAGGCCCGAATGCTCGACGGCGGACTCAAGGCGGCGGCCGGTGAAACGTTGACCACCAGGGTTGAGATGTTTGCCCCCACGGACTTCAGGCCGAGTCCGCGGGCGGAAATTCTTGCGACCTATACTCACGTGCTCGAACGAATCGGGCGTCCCGGCGTGCAAATCTTCGACGTTCGCAGCGATGCGGAATACTTCAGCGAGCGCTTGCGCGCCAAGCATGGCGGCGCGATTCCCGGCGCGTTCCATCAGGACTGGACCGCGGCGCTCGCCGCCGATGGGACCGTGAAATCCGCCGCCGAACTGCGTGCGCAGTTCGAGGCGCTCGGGCTGGATCCCGCCGCCGAGATAGTGACCTACTGCCAGGGCGGATACCGCTCCGCGCACGCCTACATCGCGCTAAAAATCGCGGGCTATCCGA
Source organism: Binataceae bacterium (SeqCode) (assembly GCA_963722605.1). Taxonomy (GTDB): domain Bacteria; phylum Desulfobacterota; class Binatia; order Binatales; family Binataceae; genus Binatus. Next base: position 277,886 of record CAVRNO010000004.1, read on the forward strand.
AGGTCAGAAATTATCTCGGCTCGTGGGCGGAATGGGGAAACCGCGACGACCTGCCCCGCGATCATCCAAAGCGCAAATAGCGCAACGCATCGATACCCCCCGTCGCTGATTCCCGCCGCCTTCGCCCCGTGTCGCCCCGCGCTACTTGATTGCGACTGCGTTGGGGGGCGAGGCGATGCCGCCCTCCAGATTCATCGGCGCCGACACCAGCATGAATTCGTAACGCTCGTCGGCGGCGCAATCCGCCGCCAATTCCTCCAGGTTGAACTGCTCGCCGATCGGCAGGCCGAGCAGGCATAGCGTGCGGTAATGCAGCGCGCCCTCGTCCTTGAAATCCCACGGCCATGGCTCGACCGCGGGACAATCCGTGCCCACCGCGGCCAGCCGATGATCCCAGAACCATTCGACCATCGCGCGGCTGTCCTCGATGCCGCAGGCCTTGAGCGCGCCGAGCGGCGCCATCGCGGCCTTGTGCTCCGGTGACGCGGCAAGGTACGCCTGCATCCAGCCCGTGCGAATCAGCGCAATCGTGCCCGGCTTCAGCTCGACGCCGTCCGCGACGGCGGTCTCTTTCAAATCGTCGAGGCTGTACTTTTCCGAGGTCAGCGGATCGATCGTGCGGCCGTGCGAGATGCGGTAGCGAAACGCGTCGAGCAGGACGGCGCGGCCGACAAACTTGTTGGCCCATTTGTGGATGCTCAAGCGCCCGCCCGGCCCGTCCTTGATCTCGCTGGATTTCACTCCGTTGTAGAACGCCTTGTAGCGCGGGCTGCCGACATGAGCCAGCCCGTCCCACTGGCTTCCCTCCTGCGTGTTGTAGCTGTCCAGCGAGTCGTCGAAACCGAGCAGGCCGAAGCGCTCGAAGCTCATGATGTTGTGCCTGGCGGGAGGCCGCGCGAACAAAGGCGGATTGGCGTAATTGATCTTCGTATCGAGCCGGAAGACCGTACCCTTGCGCACCAGCCGCGCCGCGTCGACTACGCCTTCGGGCGTCAGGAAATTCAGGCATCCGAGCTCGTCGTCGTCGCCAAACACGCCCCACGACGATTCTTTGGGCTTGTCGGGTCTGATCGGGAGATCGGAGAAGCGTGGAACCTTGTTGAGGTCGATTTTGGCCATAGCACCAACTCCATGGCGGAAATTGCGGTCATTCATGGCGTCCATACACCGCCGCGGGGGGTAAAGAGAAGATGCTGAATTCGGACACCGAAACCTCACGCAAATTTCGGATTTCCCGTCTGTTAAGAGAATCGGCGGGCCACTGCTCGAAACCTTTCGATTCGAGCCGGCGTATAATTTGTGCTATTCAACACGATACTCGTGTATTTCGGACCGGAGCGACCGCGAAGGGGATCGAATGGCGACAGAGCAAGACATCCGACTATCCATCCGATCTGCGTTCTCCGGGCGAACTGCGGTCAGGAACATCGTCCTGCTGATTCCCGCCGTTGTGATTATTGCGGCGACGCTGAATACGTTGTCGTGCGGCAGCCCCGGACTGCTAACGCCGGTCAGCAGTTCCACTTCTCCGACGGCGACCCCGACGAGCACTGCGGGAACGCTCGCGTACGTGACCAACTACAACGACGGCAAGGTGTCGTCATTCACCCGCAACCCGACGACCGGCGTGCTCAAGCATACCGGGCAGGTGACTGCGGGCGCGAAAAAAGGGCCGCGAGGCGTGGTCGCGTTCGGCAGCTTTCTGTACGTCGCAAACATTGCAGACGACAATATCTACGAGTACTCGATCAATTCGACCAAGGGAATTCCGACAGCGCTGCCCACGCCCTCGATTAGTAACGGCAGTGGAACCAAACCCGATGAACTTGCGATCAATTCCACGGGGACATTGTTGTGGGTGACGGGCCAGGCCGGGACGGTTACGAGCTACACGGTCAACACTTCTACGGGACAGATCACGTTGGTTGGCCCGCTCGGAGGATTCAACACCCCCTTCGGCATCACGCTGCATCCAACGCTGCCGGTTCTATACGTGTCGGACACGACCACCGGGCTTATCTGGCCGATGACCTATAACACCAGCACCGGGGCGCTGACGAAGAACTTTACGGCGGTCCATAGCTCGGACGTGAACGCGAATACGCCGGCGGCGATCGCGATCGATTCGGCGGGCGCTGCGCTGTTCATCGCGGATCAGAAGCTGGGCGAGGTATCGTCGTTTTTGATCGACGTTCCGGGCACGACGTGCGGACAGCCTGGTTGCCTCTCACCCGTCGGCGTGTTTACGAATAGCAACGTTAACGACGTGCCGATCGGACTCGGAATCGCGATAAACGCCGGCAACGAGTACCTGTTCACGGCCAACCAGGGGATTTCGGGCACGTTGGCCGGCTCGGTGTCATCGTTCCTCACGATCGGAACGAGCCCGGTCCCGCCTCCGACCGTCGCAGGACCCTACAACGGGCCCACGGGGTTGGTGGTGGATCCGGCGAACCTGTTCGTTTACACCGCAGACAATTTCGACGGCACCGTTTCGCAGTCAATTATCAAGGGCACGTGCGGGAGCTCGATATGCAAGGGTCCGACGATACCTACCGAGAGTCCCGCCAACGCCAGCAGCGGTCCGTGGGGGATCGCGCTGGCGCAGTAACGCGGCGGGGATACTGATCCCTGCGCCTGAGCAAGACTGGATCAGGTTTGGGGGACGGGCTTGGGGGTGGATTGGGGCGCGGATGCGGCGGCGGCTTTGGCGGCGATCGATGCGGCTTTCGCTTGCGCTTTCTCCTGAGCTGCCTTCTGCCGCAACTGCAGGAGCATCGCGCGCAGCTTGCCGGGATTGACCGGCTTCTTGAACAGCGCGCCCTCCAGACCCCGCAAGCGCGAGCGCTTCAGGATGTGATCCTTGTCGTAGTAGTAGGCGGTCATCAGGATTACCGGCAAATTCGGCATCTCTTCCTTGACCTTGAGATAGAAATCGTAGCCGTCCATCTCGGGCATCACCACGTCGGAGATAACCGCGTCGAGCTTGACGTTGCGCAGGATTCCAAAGGCGACCGACGGACTGGTGGCGCAATGGACGATACATTTTTCGGCGCGCAGCAGGTCGGCCAGCGAATTGACGACGGCGGCATCGTCGTCGAGCACCAGCACCGACATCCCTCTGAGCGGAGCCTGGTCGGTGAGACGCGGTGTGTCATCGGGGCGCGGCTGCACGCCGGCATCTTCGCGCGGGGCGAGATCGGCCATGCGCTTGCCGGCCAGGTAATCGCGCGTCTCGTACTCGCCCTTGCGGGTCATCTCGTCGAGGCGGCGCACGATCGCCTGCACGCGTTCGATGGAATTTCGAATCGAGTTGAGGCGCTCGTTCTCGACAATTTTTTCGGACTCGCTGAGCCGCATCTCGAGGCATTGCGAGAGCAGTTCGATATTGTTGGTGATCGATTCGAGCGGATTGTTGATCTCGTGGGCGAGGCTGACCGCGATTTCGCCGGCGGTTGCGAGTTGCTGCGCGTGGCGCAGGCGCCGAATGTCGCGGGCGAAGCCGATCGTTCCGACTTCGCGGCCCTCGGCGTCGTAGATGAGCGCGCCGGAGATCATGACCGGAATGAGTTCGCCGGCCTTGTTACGGAACTCGGTCTCGAAGCCGGCGATTCGGCCCGCGTCAGTGGACTCGCGCAGCGCCTTCATCACGCGGCGCGCTTCTTCGATCGACGGATAGATGCGGGTGCAGTTCTGGCCGATGATCTCCTCCGAGCCGTAGCCGAGGCTGGTTCGCGCGCCCTCGTTGTAATAGGTCACGGTGCCGTCTTTATCGACGGCGATTATGATGTCCGGCGAGCTCTCGATGAGACGCTGGAAATATTTTTGATCGAGCGCCAACTTATTGATCCCTTTTGATCCCTTGAAGAATTCAGCCGGGCCGGATTATTTCGCGCCGCGCAGCCGGAATGCAGGCATCGAGACTTCATCGCTGAGCTTTTCGAACGTCACCTCGACCGGCATCCCGCACTTGATGTCATGCGGCTTGACGCCGAGCAGGTTCGACACGATTTTGCATCCCTCCTCGAGCTCGACGACCACGACGGCGTAGGGAACGATGCCGGCGAAGGCCGGGTGATAGACCTGATGCATGATATTGAAGCTGTAGATTTCGCCGCGGCCGCTGACCGGGACCCATCGCGAGGCAGTCGAGTTGCACTTGGAGCAAAAATCCTCGGCGGGGAAGCGCAGTTTGCCGCAACTGTCGCATTTTTGGACCATCAGGCGTCCGGCGCGGGCGCCGTCGAAGAACTCGCGCATCTCGGGGGTGATGGCGGGGGTGGGTCTGCTGATTTCAGCCATTGCAGCTCTACTTATATTTAGTTTAGACGAATTAGCGGTCGATTGGAATAATTGAAAGGCGCTACCTCAACCACAGGCAGTGACTGCGCGATTCCCGATAATGTTATGGCTGCGATCCCAATACCAAGGTGGAATGTGTGGCAAGAATACCGCCGTTGCCGGAAACGAGTCCAACGTCGTGTTTTGGGACTTGGCGCCGCCCGCCATCACCACGCATCTGCACGATTGCCTCTGCGACCGGAGTCATGCCCCACATATAGAAGGAACTGAGCTGGCCGCCGCCGGTATTGACCGGGAGTGAGCCGCCGGGCCCGATAGCCCCGCTGGCAGCGAAGGGGCCGCTCTCGCCTTTCTTGCAAAAGCCGTAATCCTCGAGCGTGACGAGGACCGTGAAGGTATAGCAGTCGTACAATTCGCAGAAATTGACGTCGGCGAGCTTGATTCCCGCCATCTTGAAAGCGGTATCCCTGGCGATCGGCGCACCGGAGAGCAGCGTTTCGAGCGGATCGCGACCGGTATGACCCTGGCCCATCCCTAATATATAGACGGGCGGGCGCTTCAAATTCTTCGCGCGGTCGGCCGAAGTTACGATAACCGCCAGACCGCCATTGGAAACCAGGCAGCAATCGAACAGATGGAACGGCTCAACCACCCATCGCGAGGCATGATAATCGGCCATCGACATGGGAGTGTCGTAAAACTGGGCTGCGGGATTGAGGTTGGCCCACTTGCGCTCGGATACCGCGACCGCGCCGAGATGATCGTTCGTGGTCCCGTAGCGATACATATGGCGCTGGGCGACGAAGGCATAATGGGCGTTGACGCCGAACAGGCCGTAGTAGCCGTCGAGACCCTGGGCGAAGCCGTAAAAAGCGGCCGAGCCCCCGTCGCCGCGCTTGTTGGGCGAGGGCGGACGCAGGGGAGCGTCGGCGAATACGCACGCGACAACTTCGGCCATGCCGGCGTCGATCGCCTGCGCGGCATGCATGATCATCGCGGCCGCGGTCGCGCCGCCGAGGTTCATCGTCGCGGTCAGGCGCAAATCGTGCAGACCCATCGCAGTCTGGAGCGACGACGAAGCCATCGGGTTGTTCAACCAGGTGATCCCGGGGTTGACCAGCAGGCCGTCAACGTCGGAGCGTTGGAGGCCGGCGTCCTCGAGCGCGAGATTGACGGCCTCGGCAGCGAAGCCGATCGGTCCGGGGTGATCGAAGGTTTTACCCATCCGGGTCTGGCCGAGCCCGGCGATAGCGCATTTAGCTCTTAAGGACATAGCGCCTACTCTCATACGCTTTTTTGAGGAGGGCATCCAGCGGCAGGGGGTGAGCAGGGCTGAGCCCTGCACCCAGTATTAAGGGCGCGCTCCGTTGTCGCGCGCGGCCACTGCTGTGAGCGCGCGGTTTCTTAATACTGGCCAGCCGTGCCAACGGCCAGGCTACCTTGGCCGTGCCGCTGAGAACGCTGTATCGGGATTAACCGGGCAACGTCATAACAATTACGGCATCGCGAGAGAGGGGGTTGGTTTATCCCCAGCCGGTTCGTATTCTAATAGGTCGGTTGCCAAGGCTCGCAGCTTGAATCTACAATTAGCGCCGGGAGATTGACGAATGGCCGATCCGCTTCGCTTCGAGGCGCTGGCGAGCAGCGAACATGTGCTGTCCAGCGCGGAAAACTTCGTTCTCTACGTGCTGCTCGAGGCGGTGGCCCGGGGCGCGGGTGGCGGCGGGCGGGTACCGCTCAATCTTGGCGTGGTAATCGATCGCTCGGGCTCGATGTACGACGAGCGGCGGCTGGAGTTCGTGATCGACGCGGTCAAGTTCCTGGCCGACAACCTGAGCGCCGACGACAAGGTCTCGATAGTAGCGTTCGCCGACAAGGCGAAGGTGATAATCACGCCCGAGGCGGCGCGGGATACGGGCGCGATCAAACGCGCGATCGACGATATCGATCTGCTCGAAATCGGCGGCGGCACGCAGATGGCGCTCGGGATGCGCGCGGCGATCGACGAGGTCAAGAAAAATCTGAGCGCCGATCGCCTCAATCGCGTGCTGGTGCTCACCGACGGCCAGACCTACGAAGAGACGGCGTGCATCGAGCTGGTCGAGAAGAACCGCGACCAGATTTCGTTCTCGACGATGGGCGTGGGCGTCGAGTTCAACGAGAAACTCCTGCAGCGCCTCGCGCAGGACTCCAACGGCAAATATCATTTCATCGGCGATCCGGCCGAGATCGCCAATATTTTCGAGGACGAGCTGCAGGGATTGCGCTCGGTGAGCCTGCGCAACGGGCGAATCGAGGTGACGCTGTCGCAGGGCGTGCAGGTGCGCGAGGCATTTCGCGCGTCGCCGGAGATTTACGTGCTCGGCACGCCGCTGGTCGGCGAGGATCGCAAAATCGGCTACGAGATAGGCGACCTGCAGGCGGGCGTGCCCGGTTCCGTGCTGCTGACGCTGGTGCTGCCGCCGCGCAAGCCGGGGCAGGTCAGAATTTTACAGAGTACGTTCCATTACGAGGTGCCCGGCGCCGCCGAATCCACCGTCGCCTGCGATCTCACCGTCGATTACACGCTCGATCGCACGCTGACCAGCAAGCGCAACGGCCGGGTGATGAACCTGGTGGACCAGGTCTCGATTGCGAAGCTGCAGGCGAGGGCCGAAGAGGAGCTGAAGGCGGGCAACGTCGATCGCGCGACTCGCCTGCTCGGCAACGCGATGCAAGGCACGCAGCGGCTGGGCAACGTCAAGGCGACGCAGGCGCTGGCGGGCCTGCTGGATCAGATCAAGAAGACCCAGACGCTGCAGACCAAGGCGGCCAAGACCACGCTGCTGCAAGCGCAGGCGGTGGTGCGCAAAACCCAGATGCTCGATCCGGAAGCGTTGAAGGATTTTCAGAAGTCCGAATAGCGTATCGCGTGAAAGTCAGGAAAATGAATTCTTATTGGGGAACGGCACGGGACCGATACATCGAACTCACCTGCGAGGGCTTAAGAACCATGACCAAATGCGGCGAATGCGGCTACGAAAACACCGACGGACTCGATTACTGCGACGGATGCGGCGCGAAGCTTGTCGTGGCCGCCGCCGCGCCTGCTCCTGAAGCGGCTCCTGCCGCCGCAGCCCCTGCTGAAAGTAGCGACGCGAACGCGGCGCCTGCGGCCGCGGCCGAGGCTCCGAGCGCCGAAGTGCCCAAGTCGGAAGCGCCGACCGGTGAGATCAAACCGGAGGCCGCGCCCGAGAGCGCGCCGGCGGCTCCAGCGGCGGCCGCCGCAGGCGCGCCGTTCAAGGCCAAGCTCGCGGTGGTTCGCGGCGGACGCAAGGGACAGGAATTTCCGCTCGAGGACGGCAACAACCTGGTGGGCAGATGGGATCCCGAGACCGGATCGTTTCCGGAAGTGGATCTCGACGCCGACGATCCCGAGGCCAAGATCTCGCGCAAGCATGCGTTGATCCGGATCGACGGCGGCAAGATCACGATCGAGGACATCGGCAGTCTCAACGGCACCTACGTGAATCGCCAGCCGCGTCTGTCGCCGGGCAGTCCGGTCGAGCTCAAGTCGGGCGACGAGGTGATCATCGGGAAAACGTTCCTCAAGCTGGTGGTAGAAACGATATCTTGACCGCCATTCCCTCCAGTCGCGCCGGGACGTACGCCGCGTGCGCACAAGCCGAGGAGGGTCATAGACAATCGCCATGAATGCGGGCGAGGCACTCACCGAGGGCCATCTTCTCGACGGTCGTTACCGCGTCAAAAAGGTGCTCGGCACCGGCGGGATGGGACGCGTGTACTTGTCCAACGACACGCGCCTGGCGAACCGGCCGGTCGCGGTCAAGGAGATGGTCGTCGGCGACGGAATCCGGGAGAAAAAAGCGATCGAGGATTTCACCCGCGAGGCCAACGTGCTCGCGCGCCTGTCGCATCCGGGCATCCCGACGCTGATCGATCACTTCGCCGAGAACTCGCGCCATTACCTGGTGATGGAATTCGTCGCGGGCGGCGATTTGCAGCATCTGCTCGACAAGCTGGGCCCCAAGGGCAAAGTCGCCGAGGACAAGGTGCTGAGGTGGGCGCGCCAGATGCTCGAGGTGCTCGATTTTCTGCACGGGCAGAAGCCGCCGATAATTTATCGCGATCTGAAACCGGGCAATATCATGATCGACAAGGATGGCCGCGCGATGCTGATCGATTTCGGAATCGCGCGCTTTCTGCCGCCGGGCGGACGCGGCACGCAAATCGGCTCGGTAGGCTACGCGCCGCCCGAGCAGTACCTGGGCAAGGTCGAGCCGCGCTCGGATCTCTACTCGCTGGCCGCGACGATGCATCATCTGCTGACCGGCCGCGATCCGCAGCTCGAGCCGCCGTTCAGCTTTCCGCCGCTGCGCGCGCTGGCGCCCGAGGTTTCGGTCAGGACCGCGGACATCGTGATGCGCGCGCTCGAGCAGGACATGACCAAGCGGCCGGCGTCGGCAAAGGAGATGCTGCACGCGCTGCCCGAGCCGCCACCCGAGAACCGGTCGGAGCGGTTGGGGACGAGCGGAGGAATAGCGGGCGCACCCAGCCCGAGTTCCACGCAATCAACGGTGGTGCTGAACAATTCGAATGCGAATGCACCGGCGTCGCGGGCGACACCGCGCTCGGCGCCGTCGCGCTCGACACCGTGGAAGCCGGCGGTATCAAGGCCGGCTGCGGCGGTGTCCACGATGCCGACGATCGTGCTGAACGAACCGGTCGGAGAAAAAATCAAGATCGGCACCGCCGCGGGCGGCAGGAGCATGACCGGCGCCGAGGCCGCCGCAAAGATCGTCGCGCCACAGATCAAAAAAGCGATCGCACTCACCGGCAGGGCGCGCAGCCTGATCGAGCGGCGGCTCAAGGCGCGGCTCTCGGCGACGGCGCCGGGCGCTGCAGCCGAGTCCGTCATCGACGGCCAAGACCAAGGAACTGAAGCCGCATCCGGCTGTGTCGTCGCAGGCAGGCGCGACGGGCGAATCGGAGCCGGCTGACACGAAATCGCGGACGGGGTCGCGAAGTCCTTTGCTTCCAGTTGCGAGTGGCGCGAGTTCAGGCGGACTGTTCGGAGAGCGCAATGCCAACGGCGCCGATGTATCCGCGGCGCCGGCGCGGCTGGTCGCGCGCGGCGATGAAATCGAGTTCGGCATTTTTGGGATGCGCACTTTGATCGGGCGATCGCAGGGCGCCGGCGACAAACTCGACATCGATCTGAAGCAACTCGCGCACGGAGGGGATCGCGTCTCGCGGCACCATGCCGAGATCGTGCTGCGCGGGGCGGACTACTACATCCGCGATCTCGGCAGCCTTAACGGCACGTACATCGCGGGGCGCGGCAAGCTGGGGCGCGACCAGCTCTACAAATTAAAAGATCGCGACCAGGTGGTGTTTGGTGGCGCTATACTGCAGTTTCGGAGAGGCTAGCTCTGCATGATTACGTGTCCCGAATGCAGCCAAGAGGCATCGGACGACGCCAAGTTTTGCGATCGATGCGGCCAGGGGCTGTCCCCCGCGGCCGCATCCGTATCGCAGTCGCCTACGCGGCCATCGCCGCTGACGGCAGGAACCTGTTTGAAGGGCGGCGAGATCGAGATAATCGGGTTAACGGGTCAGACGTCGATCGAAAATCGTTATCGCGCAAGACGTATCCGAGACGGCAAGACGGAATCGATCGCATTGCGCGAGCGCCTCGGCCCTGCTAGCGGCGGCAGAAGTTGCTTTGTTGTGAAGGTCCTCATCCTGCGGCGCCGGAGCCGCCGGCTCCGCGTCCCGAGGATCCCAACGGCCCGCGCGCCAAGACCGCGGAACTCAAGCCCGCGGTTGCGCAGAGCAACGGGAGCGCGTCGCCGCCGCCGACGCAGGCCCCGAGTTCGGAGGCTGGGGAGCCGGCGAGCGCGTCGGCGCAGGGCGTCGAATCGGCGGCCGATTTCAACGCCGATCCGGGTACCGCTTCCACCGCGATGGCCGAGGCCGCGGCGAATTCATCCACGGAAGTGGCGACCGAAGTATCGATGGCGGCGATCGCGGCGATCGCATCCGAAGCTGAGGCCAATCCCGATGCGGGGAGCGATGACGGAGCGGGTGAAGATGCGGCGGCGCCGGGCGAAGATATCGGTGAAGTCTTCGGGCGCGTGCTCGCGCTGTCACAGACGCTCAAGCATCCCGCCTTTCAGCGCGCGACCGAAGGATTCGCTGAAAACGGGCGGGTGTACCTGGTTTACGCCGACGAGGAACTCAAGGGGCTTGGCCGCGGAGCCGGGAAAATGGCCGAGACGGAAGCGATCGGGGCGGCGATCCAGCTCTGCCAGGCGATTTCGTTTGTGCATCGCCGGGCGATGCGGCTGAACGACATCTGCCCGGAATCGATCGCGGTTGCCGGCGACGGCCGGCTCAAGCTCACGGGCCTGGACTACGTGAGCAACGACAACGAGCTTCAGAGCGAGCCGATTTTCAACGACGGCTACACGGCGCCGGAGATTTACCGGGGCAAAAAGGTGGACAAGCGCGCGGATATTTTTTCCGCCGGCGCGATCCTCTACACCTGGCTCACGGGCGCAAGGATTCCGAGCGAGAGCTGGCGCGAAGAGGCGGGTCCGGTGCAGTTCTATCCGCCGCACGTCGTTACCCCGCGGCTGGAGGATGCGATTCGCCGTGCGATCGCTTTCAGTCCCGCCGACCGCTGGCCGACGATCGACGCGTTCAAGGCCGAGCTGATTGCGCTGGGCGGCACGATGCGGCTGCGCGCGGCGGCGATGACCGATGTAGGCCGCGTCCGCGAGCATAACGAAGACTCGATCCTGGCGCTCGAATACACGCGCGAGTCGATGGTCGATCCCGCGCAGAGCCATTTGTACGTCGTTGCCGACGGGATGGGCGGCGCCGAGGCGGGCGAAGTCGCTTCCGCAATTGCCGTTGAAACGATCCGGAGTTACATTGAATCACGGCTCGAAGGCGCACGCGGAGACGCTGCAAACGGCGCGGAACTGCTGACGGCCGCGCTCGAAGAAGCAAACTCCCGGATTATCGAATACGTGGCGAGCCATCCGGAGTCGCGCGGAATGGGTTCCACGGGGGTATGCGCGCTGGTCGCGCCACCGGATGCGGCCGTGGCCTGGGTCGGAGACAGCCGCGGATATCTGATGGAAGGCGCGACGCTTCGCCAGGTCACAAAGGACCACTCGTTGGTGCAGAGGCTGGTCGAAATCGGGCAGATAACCGCCGAGGAGGCGCACACGCACGAGCACAAGAACGTGATCACGCGCTCGCTCGGCGCACGCCAGAGCGGACCGGCGGGGGCAGAGGCGGTCTCGCTCAAGCTCAAGCGCGGTGACAAGCTGATGCTGTGCAGCGACGGGTTGACGGCGCACGTCAACGACCGCCAGATCGTGGACATCCTGGGGCGCAATCGCGATCCCTTCGACGCGGCGCGCGAATTGATCGTCGCGGCAAACGCCGGCGGCGGTACCGACAACATCTCAGTGATCGTAATCTATGCAAGCCAGGCTTGAACGACGCGCCGGCGATTAACCATGGCAACCCCGCCCAAAGACTCGCCGCAACCGCTGACCGGACCGCTGGAGCCCGGCACCGTGCTGCAGGGCCGCTACTCAATCGAGCGGCTGCTCGGCGGCGGCGGGATGGGGATGGTTTATCTGGCGCGCGACCAGCGGCTGGCAAATCGCCCGTGCGCGATCAAGGAGATGGTCGATCACTTTATCGATCAGGCGCAGCGGATCGAGGCCAACGAGTATTTCGCGCGCGAAGCCGACACGCTCGCCCAACTGAAGCATCAGGCGATTCCCGCGATCACCGACCGCTTCGAACTGGCCAACCGCCATTACCTGGTGATGGAGTACGTCGCGGGGCGCAACCTGGAGGAGGAACTCGCTGCGCGCGGCGAGCCGCTGCCCGAGGGGCTGGTGATCGATATCGCGCGCCAGTTGTGCGACGTGCTTGCGTATCTGCACGGGCTCGCGCCGCCGATAATCTACCGCGACATGAAGCCGTCCAACGTGATGCTCAATGCGAACGGGCGGGTGGTGCTGGTGGACTTTGGAATCGCGCGGCTGTTCAAGGCGGCGCGCAAGGGCACCATGATCGGCACGCTCGGCTTCGCGCCGCCGGAGCAGTACCAGGGGCTGGTCGATCCCCGCAGCGACATCTACTCGCTGGGCGCAACGCTGCATTACGTGCTGACCGGCCGCGATCCCGAGAAGTTTCCGCCTTTCAGTTTTCCGCCGGTTCGCGAGCTGCGCCCGGAGGTGTCGAGCAACCTGGCAGGGGCGATCGACGCGGCGCTTGCGTACGAGGTGAGCGGGCGGCCGGGGCGCGTCCAGGAATTTCGCGACATGATGCTCTACGGGCGCGGGCTTGAGCGCGACAGCGCCAGCGTAAGCCCGACCAGCGGAACCGGCGGGCTGTCGTCGCAGGCCGAGCAGCTCGAATACGACGAGGCGCCGATCGTTTATCGCAAACCGCGCTCGCGGCTCAGCCGCTCGATTGGGCTCGCGATTTTCCTGATGATCCTGGCGGGGGCGGCGTTCGGCGGGACGTACATTTATTCAAGCCCGGAACTGCAACTGCGGCTCGGACTCAAGCCTCTTTTCGACGAACTGCCGTGGAAGCACGAGGAGTTGCTGGCCAAGGCCCGCGCTCATCCACTGGAATTTTCGCAGATGACGCTGGCGCTCTCGACCCGCGAGGGCGCCGCGATTGCGCCGCCGCAGGCGCAGTTCAGCGACACCGAACTGACCAACGCGCGCTACCTGAAGTGGACCGCATCGTTCAAGAACCTGCTCGAAGGGCTGGAAGGGCGCGACGAAAAAGTCGAGGCGCGCTTTTACGATCCCAACGGATTTCAGATCGCGTCCAGCGACACGAATCTCTTTGTCGGGCCCGCGCAGAAAACCGCCGACTTCAGCGGCGTGGCGTTGATGCCGGCGATGAGCGGCAAGCCGGCCGGCACCTACAAAGTGGCGCTCTACTCGGACGACAAGATGCTCGCGCAGGAAGGCTTTATCGTCAACCAGGACGCGAGCGCAAGGAACGCGGATGCGGCGGCCAAGGCATCGGCTGCCGCGGCGGCAAAGGAGGCGCAGCGCAAGCGCGAAGAAGAAGCGCGCGAGCTCGCGATGATCGACGAGCGCCGCGCCAAGCCCCTGGCGTTGCGCGGTATCGACTTTCTCAACACCACCAAGACGGGAACCGCGCTGTCGAAAGCGGCCAGCTCTTTCGAGGTATCCAAGGTGTTGTTCGTCGGCTGGGAGGTCAAGTTCGACAACCGGCTGTACAAGCTCGAGCCCGCCCAATACCGCATCGATGCGCTGTATATCGGCCCGGACGGCCGCGCGCTGGGCAGCGTCAACGATTATCAGCCGGTCTCGCCCAGCATGAAGACGGTGACGTTCAGCGGACGCGTCGGCAACTCGCGCGGTGGCGCGTTCGGGCCGGGAACCTACACGGTAAATTTTTATTTGAACGGCCAATATTTCGCCACGAAGAACTTCGAGGTGGTTGCCGACACCGGCGGACTATCCCCCGCCTATCCGGGCGGCAGCGGCGCGATCGGCGGCTCGACGGGCGGCAGCTCGACGTCCTCGGGCAGCATCGCCGGGCCGACGATCGCCACCGGCACTATCAGCGGGCTGCGCAGCGGCGGCAATCCCGAGATGGAGCTTCGACTGCGTCCGCAGCCCAACGGCTTCCTGCACGGCGAGCTGGTAATCCATCAGTCAGGCTATGGAATGACGCCGATCGAAGGATTCGTCCGCGGCAACCATCTTCAGTTCCAGGTCCCATACGGCACCGAGACGTATTACTTCGAAGGCCAGCGCCGGATTGATCAGTTAAGCGGCACTTTCGAATCGACGCCGTCGGGAGAGCGCGGCACCTGGACCGCCCAGGCCAACTAGCAGGGGTGACCCCTGGCAGGGCTGAGCCCTGCACCCAGTATTAAGGCCGCCCGCCGCTGGCGGGCGCAGCCAGTGCCAACGGCTTAATACTGCAAGGCGCATCGCCGGATTTGCGCTTGAACCTGACCCCAGCCACGCGCAATGCTGTGAGCGCATCATGGCGAGCAATGTTTCCCGCGAAAAACTTTTGTTCTACGCGGCGGCCGGCGCGCTGGGCGGCTTCGCCGCGTGGGGGCTGTCCGAGCCAATCCTCGGCATCCGCTGGGTCTACGGCCGCGATATCCTGTTCGGCGCGCTGATCGGCGCGCTGATCAGCGCGTTTCTCGCCTCGATCGAAACGCTCAGCGTCGGCCAGTTGCGGCAGGCGGCGCGCAGATTCGTGCTGGGCGGAGCTATCGGCGCTGCGGGCGGAGCATTGGGATTGATCGTTGGCGAACTGGCGTTCGACTTTTTGGGCGGTCTCAATGGCCGAATTCTGGGATGGAGCGTGCTCGGAATCGCGGTCGGACTCGGCGTTGGATCGGCGTCGGGATCGGCGGCGCGGCGGCGCAATGGCGCTATAGGCGGCGTGGTCGGCGGAGCGCTCGGCGGATTTTTCTACCAGAGCCTGACGGCCATTTTTCCGCAAGCGTTCGGGCGTGCGATCGCGATTATCGTGCTGGGCGCTCTGATCGGATTCTTCATCGGACTGGTCGGCGAGTTGCTCAAGCGTGGCTGGCTGATGGTCGTTCGCAGCAATAGCCGCAACGCGCGCGAGGGCCGCGAATATCCGCTGCTCAAGGGCGTGACGATTATCGGCCGCGCCGAAGAAAGCGACATCGGACTGTTCGGCGACCAGACGGTGCTCGGCAGCCATGCGATCATCCGTCGCGAGGGCAAGAATTTCATCATCAGTCCGACCGGCGGCCAGATATTCGTGAATCGGCATCCCGTGGCGGGCCGCTACGCGCTCAAGAGCGGCGATCAGCTCGAGGTGGGCGGCACGCTGTTTCTCTTCCGCGAGCGGGCCCAGGCGGCGAACCGATAAGAGGCGTGGCAATTGGGGAGCCTGCACACATCCCGAATCGCGCTGCTGGCCGCAGTCGTTTCGAGCTTGACCTCGATCCTCTCGGGATGCGCGACCGTCGGCGGCGGTGCGCCCGCGCCCGCAACGACTTCGGTCCAGACGCTCGAGTACTACCCGTACCAGGTCAAGGGATACCAGAACAGTTATCCCCGAAAGACCATCGTGATCCTGATGCCGGCCGATGCGCGCGACGGGAGCGGCGACCTCGCGCCGCTCAATGGTAATCCGGCTATCGGGGTGGTCACCGATCAATCCGGCAACATTACGCAACACCTTTACAGCCCGCCGCTCGGCTCGATTCTGCAGCAAGCGATCGTGCGCTCGGCCGATGAGGCGGGTTTGAGCGCGTCGTCGTCCACCGATGTCGCCTACAAGCCCGGAGTCAAGGACACCACCGATTATGTGCTGGAGAGCAAGCTTCGGCGATGCTGGGAAAAAAAGTATCGCGGCGCCAGCGGACAGTATGCCCCTGTCTGGCGGACCACAGCCGATTTCGCTCTCGACGTCTCGATCTACAAGCCGCCGTTCAGCGTACCGTTCTGGAACGGGACCACCAGCGATACCTACTCCGATCCGCCGGTCGGCTCGTTCGGTCTCGGTTCCGAGGACGAAGCCGGCATCTACGACGAGCCGGGGCAGGTATTGTCGGTCGCGCTTACGCGGTCGGTGGCGGCGATCTTCCAGCGCCAGGACTTGCGCAGCCTGATGCTCGAGGACGACATCAAATCCCGCTAGCCGCGCGGTTCCATGCGCGGTCTTTGAACAATCGGCGGGGTTGGAATAGCCTTAGGCCGAGCGCCGGATAGTCAAATGCCGAGGCATGCGCGGAGAAATCCTTTCCCGGTTCCCGCCGCGTGACCGCAAATCCGGACCGCGTCATCATCTGCCAAGAGGAAGCACGATGGAAATCGGATTCGTTGGACTCGGCAAAATGGGCATGAACATGGTCGAGCGGCTGCGGCGCGACAACCACCAGATCGTCGCCTTCGATCTCGACGACGCGAAACTCAAAGAAGTTTCAACCTTCGGCGCCGACGGCGTCAATTCGCTCAAAGAGATGGTCGCCAGGCTCACCCCACCGCGGGGCGTGTGGGTGATGGTGCCGGCGGGCGATCCCACCGACAGCACGATTAACCAGCTGGCCGAATTACTCGAGCCCGGCGACGCGATCATCGACGGCGGAAACACCAACTTTCACGACGACCTCCGCCACGCTGCGACGCTCGCCGGCATGAAGCTGCATCACGTGGATGCCGGCACCAGCGGCGGCATCTGGGGACTCAAGCTCGGCTACTGCCTGATGATCGGCGGCGAGGTGGAAATCTTCAGGCGCTACGAGCCGATTTTCAAAACGCTCGCGCCTCCCGGCGGCTACGCCCGCGTCGGCGGCCACGGCGCAGGCCATTACGTGAAGATGGTCCATAACGGGATCGAGTACGGGCTGATGCAGGCGTACGCGGAGGGTTTCGAGGCGATGCACAAGTCGGAGTACAAGCTCGACTTGCCGATGATCGCAAAGCTGTGGCGGCAGGGCAGCGTCGTGCGGTCATGGCTGCTGGAGCTTACGGCCGACGCGCTCGCAAAAGATCCGGGGCTCGAACGAATCAGGGGCTACGTCGAGGATTCAGGCGAGGGCCGCTGGGCGGTGCAGGACGCAATCGACAAGGACATCTCGATGCCGATAATCACCATGGCGCTGTTCGCGCGCTTCCGCTCGCGCGCGGACAAGGGCGAAGGCACCTTTGGCGAAAAATTGCTGGCCGCGCTGCGCGACGAGTTCGGCGGCCACGGCGTGGTCAAGGAGTAGAGCGCGCGGGAGGGATGCGCCGGCGCTCGCGCGAAATCGCGATCTGCTTCAACAGCGCGTCCCGAATCCGCTATAACTCAGGACGAACGCAGCATCAGGGGAACCCCATCAACGTGTGCAATTTGTCGAGAAGGAATTGCAGATGAGCGCCGGCATTACTCTCACGCGTCATATCATGACCAAAAGCGCGACGGCGCTGCCGGTCGCGGACCTCGCGCTCATCATGGAGCGGATCGAGCTGATCGCCAAGCGCATCACGCGCGAGCTCGCGGCGGCGAGCCTCGGCGGCGAGCTCGGCTACACCGGCGAAACCAACGTGCAGGGCGAGAAGGTCAAGAAGCTCGACCAGTGGGGCAACCAGGTTTTCCTCGACGCGTTCGAGCATGGATACCCGGTGTGCAGTCTCATATCCGAGGAAATGGACGAACCGCATCATTACCCATCCAATTGCCGGGACAATAGCTACTGCATCCTCTTCGATCCAATCGACGGGTCCTCGAATACCGACGTAAACGGTTCGCTCGGCACCATCTTCGCCGTCAAGAAACGCGCGCCAATGCACGGGACCGGAATCGAGGACATCCTCGTCCCCGGAACTCAGCAGGTGATCGCGGGATACATCCTGTACGGGCCGGCCGCACAACTCGTGTATAGCGCCGGCGCCGGCGTCGATATCTTCACGCTCGATCGAAGTCTCGGTGAGTTCATTCTTTGGAAAGAGAACGTGAAGATGCCGTCGCACGGGTCAACCTATGCGGTCAATCAGGGCAACGTGGGGAAGTGGCACGAGGGAGCGCGCAAGTTCGTCGCGCATATTACCAGCCGCAAAGACAAACGCACCAGCTACTCACTTCGATACTGCGGCGCATTCGCCGCCGATTTCCATCGATGCCTGCTCGAGGGTGGAATATATTTTTATCCCTCCGAGGTTGCCGAAGGCGGCAAGCCCAAGGGGAAACTGCGCCTGATGTACGAGCTGGCGCCGCTCTCGATGCTCGCGGAACAGGCCGGCGGCCGCGGTTCGACCGGCAAAGGACGGATTCTCGAGCTGGCTGCCACCGCGATCCACGAGCGCCATCCGGTTTATATCGGCAGCGCCGAGGAAGTTGCGCTGGCCGAGTCGTTCAACGTCGAAGGCTAGAACCGGGTCGGGGTTCGCAATGGATGGGCTCATCCTGGCCGGCGACGTCGGTGGAACCAAGACCCATCTCGGGCTCTTCAAACAATCCGCAGGAACACTCGAAATGGTGCGCGAGCACCGCTACGCGACCTCGCAGTTCGCGAGCCTCGAGGCGGCATGCGCGGAGTTCCTCGGCGCATCAGCGGCGGTGAACGCCGCCTGCCTCGGCGTTCCGGGTCCGATAATCGACGGCCGCGCCGACGCCACCAACGTTGCATGGCAACTCTGCAGCAGTTCAATTTCGCGCGCACTGAACGGCGTTCCGGTGCGCTTGCTTAACGACCTGACGGCGACGGCCTACGGCATGGTCCATCTGAAACCCGCGGAGTTTGCGGTGCTGCATCGTGCGGAAAATCCGCCCGAGCACGGCAATATCGCGGTGATCGCCGCGGGCACGGGGCTGGGCGAAGCGGCGCTGGTTTGGGAGGACGGCAAATACTATGCGGTCGCATCCGAAGGCGGGCACAGCGATTTCGGGCCGCACGGCGCCGAACAGATCGAGCTGCTCCGGTCCGTCGCGGCCGAATTCGGGCACGCCAGCTACGAGCGCGTCCTTTCGGGTCCGGGACTCTGGAATATCTATCGATTCCTGAGGCGCGCGAGCCAGGCCAAAGAACCCGCCTGGCTGACCGGGCAAATCGCCGCTGGCGATCCTTCGGCTGCGGTCAGCGAGGCGGCGCTTGCCGGAAGCGACCCTGTTTGCGTTCGCGCGCTCGCGATGTTTTGCGATATTTACGGTTCCGAGGCCGCCAATCTGGCGCTCAAAGTCCTTGCGCTGGGCGGTGTCTATCTCGGCGGCGGGATCGCGCCGAAAATTTTGCCGATGCTCGCCGATGGTGGGTTCGTGCGGGGATTCTTGTCCAAGGGCCGGCTCAACGAGATCCTGAAACGGATCGAAGTCCGCGTCTCGCTGAACCCAGCCGCCGGGCTGCTCGGCGCGGCCCACTACGCCGCCGCGATGTTGTGATATAGGAATGCAAAGTGCAATGACAATCCTGATCGGAGACAGAGGTATATGACGAAGCGAGTTCGAGAGATTCTTGGCTATTACGACAGCGAAAACGCCGGCGTGCGCAGCAACCTGGCGCGGATGCTCAACCATGGCAAGCTCGCGGGCACAGGCAAATTCGTAATCCTGCCCGTGGACCAGGGCTTTGAGCATGGCCCGGCGCGAAGCTTCGCGGTCAATCCGCCCGCGTATGACCCGCGCTATCACTTTCAGCTTGCGATCGATGCGGGATGCAACGCGTACGCGGCGCCGCTCGGATTTCTCGAGGCGGGCGCGGCCGAGTACGCCGGCGAGATTCCGCTGATCCTGAAGGCCAACAATCACGACGTTCTCAACGAGGAAAAAGACCCCGCGTTGGCCGTGACCGCCAGCGTGAAGGACGCTCTGCGGCTGGGATGCGCGGCGATTGGACTGACGATCTACCCCGGCTCGACGCAGGAGAAGTCGATGTACCAGGAGGCGCGCGAAATCGGCGAAGAGGCCAGGGCCAATGGACTGCCGCTGGTGCTGTGGTCGTACCCGCGCGGCTCCGGCGTCAGCAAGCAGGGCGAGACCGCGCTCGACGTGGTCGCGTACGCGGCGCAAATCGCGGCGCAACTCGGTGCGAACATGATCAAGGTCAAGCCGCCCACCGCTTTTATCGAACTGGCCGAGGCCAAAAAAGCGTACGACGCCGCCAAGGTTCCGCTCGAGCCGTTCTCGGCGCGGATCAAGCACGTCATGCAGTCGGCGTTCGACGGCCGGCGCATCGTGATTTTCTCCGGCGGCGCCAAGGAAACCGACGACACGCTGCTGAATACCGTGCGCGGGATCCACGCCGGCGGCGGCTACGGCTCGATCATCGGGCGCAACAGCTTTCAGCGTCCGAAGCCCGAAGCGATCGCGCTGCTCGGCAAGGTCATCGACATTTACAAGAGCTGACGGAGCATCCGGCGGCGTAAAGTGGCGCTAGTGAAAAAATGAAGTACAGCGAGTACCAGCATCTCCTGTTCGAGCGGATGGGCGACGGCATCCTGCTCATCACGATCAATCGTCCCGAGGTGCTCAACGCCACCAACAGCCGCCTGCATTGGGAGTTGAGCCGCGTGTGGCTCGACGTTGCCGACGACGACGAAACCAACGTGGTAGTGGTTACCGGCGCCGGACGCGCGTTTTCGGCGGGCGGCGACCTCGACATGATTGGGCAGATGGCGGCGAACGCGGCCAACGTCGGCAAGGCTTGGAAGGAAGCCGGCGACATCGTTTACAACATGATCAATCTCGACAAGCCGATCATCTCGGCGATCAACGGCGTAGCCGTCGGCGCGGGATTGGCGGTCGCGTTCATGGCGGATATCAGCATCGCGTCGGAGGCGATGCGCATCACCGACGGACATTTGCGCCTTGGCGTCGCCGCCGGAGATCATGCGGTGATCGTATGGCCGCTGCTGTGCGGCATGGCCAAGGCGAAGTACTACCTGATGACGGCGGAATTCATCGACGGCAAGGAGGCCGAGCGCATCGGGTTGGTCAGCCTGTGCGTTCCCGCCGACAAGCTGATGGACAAGGCGATGGAAGTCGCGCGCAAGCTCGCGCGCGGCCCGCAACAGGCGGTGAGATTCACGAAACGCTCGCTCAACAATTGGCTGCGCGTGGCAGGCCCGGCGTTCGACGCATCACTGGCGCTCGAGATGATGGGATTTTTCGGCGCCGATTTGACCGAGGGTGTCGCTGCCTTCCAGGAAAAACGCCAGCCGTCCTTCCCGGGATTCGCCAAGTCCAAGCTCTAGGCGGCGCCAGTCCGGGAAGGGCCGTTTAGCCTGCTTCGAGGGCCGCGACGGCGCCCGAGAAGGGGATTTCGGGCCTCTTTTGATGGGCTGCGCATTTTGAAATACTGTGCATCGTTTGAAACGACCCTAACCTGAGCGGGGAAGAAAATGCTGAACAAGAAGTTTGCGCTGGTGGTGGCCTCGGCGATGCTTGTGACATCGGTCTCGTTTGCGGCAAGTGCGCGGCCCGCGTACGCCAACAAGGTCGATTGCGACGCCGTGATGAACGAGGTCAACGCCGGCAAGCATGCCAAGGCTATCGCCGCAGACCTCAAGATCTCGACCTCGAGCGTCTATCGCTGCAAGAGGCACGCGAAGGCCGCGGCCAAGGCCGCGACCAAGACGTCGATGCAGGTTAAGAGCGGCAGAGAAGCGGCGACACCGCCGGCGATGGCAGCGCCTGCGCCCGCGGCGGCAGCTTCTGCAACGACGAAGTAGGAATTTGCGCCTCGATGCGTCGCGGGCCGTGATGGCTCGCGATGCGTCGGTTGCGGACTGCGCGCGCGAATCGACGGCGGCTTAGCCGATGGCGAAATGCGAACTGTGCGAGCTGCGTGATTACACGCAGCGCTACGCCGACTTCGTTCACCCGTTCAAATTCACGATCCTGGACTGCGATTCGTGTGACACACCCATGGCCGTCCTGGGAGACCATCGCGCCGTGCCCACCGACCAGGAGCGCGAATTCATGATCGAAGCGCTGTCACTGGTCGCGCGCGCGAAGTATGGCGCCGACAAATTCGGCATCGACGGCGTGATGCGCCAGATTCCCGACCACTGCCACATGCATGCCCGGCCGATTCGCCGCTGGCAATATTAGCCGGCGCACCACCCGGTTCCCGTTCGCCAAACATATTACGGCTCGGTTTCGTGAGTTTTACCTGTTTGGTAAGCGCCGCATCTTGTGCTATATGCGCGCCGTTACGCGCGTTGTTTGGGGAAGCGCGTCGCCGGCGGGAGAAGGCCCTGAGGGGGGCGCTCCGGCCGGTTCCCTTCAGGAGGTACGGGGGAAAATGGCTAACGGGACTGTTAAGTGGTTCAGCCCGAAGAAGGGCTACGGCTTCATCACGATGGAGGACGGGCAGGAAGTGTTCGTTCACTATAGCGCAATCGATGGAGCAGGTTTCCGCTCGCTCGAGCAGGGGGAGCGCGTTGAGTTCGAGGTCGCGCAGGGGCCCAAAGGATTGCAGGCCTCAAACGTCAACCGCGGATAGGGCGCGCGCAGGGAGATCTCGGGAGAAAGGGGGGACGGTTCGACTGCCGATGACCCGGCGCACGACGCGTGCGAGCCGTTGCGGCGGTGTGCGGCCGAGGCGATCGAGTCGATCAAGCGGGCGGGCGTCTGCTCACACTAGTTCGATCGGGTGTTCGCGGCGAGGCGTGACGCGGCCGACGATCGCGGCATCGCGATACCCGCAATTCTGAAGCTCCGCCAGCAGCGCGAGGGACTGCTTGTCGGGGATCGCGATCAGTAATCCGCCGGAGGTCTGCGGATCGAAGGCAATCGCCGCAATCTCGTCGGAGACCTCGTCGGAGATGCGGACGCCCGGCGCGTAGTCCTTGCGATTGGGCTGGCCGCCGCGGGAAATCAATCCGCCGCGGCATTGCTCGAGCGCTCCAGGCAGGAGCGGCAAGTCGGATTCCTCGAAGATGATCGAAACGGCGCTGCGCTGGGCCATCTTCAGCGCATGGCCGGCGAGACCGAATCCCGCGATACCGGTGGCGGCGTGAACGTCGCATTTGAGCATCGCGGAGGCGGCCGCGGCGTTAAGTTGGGTCATGGAGCGGACGGCGGCCTGGTATGCTTCGCCGGCCAGTTGGTCGCGCTTGAACGCGGCCATCAGGATTCCCGTGCCAAGCGCCTTGGTGAGCAGGATCGCGTCGCCTGCTTGTGCGCCGGCATTACGCACGATTCGGCGCGGATCGATCACTCCCGTCACCGCCATCCCGAATCTTACTTCTTCGCTTTCGCCGGCGACTTTGTGATCTCCAACGACCACGGCGCCGGCCTCGCGCGCCTTCTCGGTGGCGCCGCGAATAATTTCGGCGAGCATCTCGCCGGGCAATCCGGTTTGTGGCCAGCATACGATGTTCAGCGCGGTGCGCGGCGCTGCGCCCGTCGCATAGACGTCCGAGAGCGCGCCCGCGGCGGAGATCTGTCCGTAGGTGAAAGGATCGTCCACCACCGGCGCGAAAAAAACGACGGTGGTCACACTTGCTAGGTCGTCGGAAAGACGGAACACCGCGGCGCCGTCGCCCGCGGAGATTGCGGCGAGCAAATCAGGGTGGCTCGGCAAATCGAGCCGCGCCAGCACTGCGCAGAGATCCGCCGGACTGAGCTTGCCGGCTCGACCCGCATCCTCGCACCGCGCGGTCAGGCGAATGAGGTCGCCCCGCGGGGGATTATTGTCCTTTGATTTGGACATCGCCGCTATTTTCGCGCATCGGAAAGGCGATGTCAGCCGTGCGTGCGGCGCGGCGCCCTAGCCCGACAACTGCTTGGTGTACGTCGCCATGTCGAAGTAGTCGCGCCATGCGCTGATCTTGGCGCCGCGGACCTCGAACACGCCTGCGACAGGGAGCGAGATCGTCTTGCCGCCCCCCAGGTCGAAAACGTCGACGCGCTCGTTGAAGACGACGTTGCCGGCGCTGGCGGTTTTCAGCACTTTGAAATGAAGCGACTTGGCCATCGGCAGAAAGGTGTTGATGGCGGCGCGGATGGCGTCCTTGCCGCGGGCCGGTTCGAACGGCATGTTGTGATAGACGGCATCGTCGGTGAAGAAGCCGAGCAGTTCGTCCATATTCTTGCGCGGCCACGCGTTGCAGAACTCGGTCACGACTTTTTCAGCGTCAGTAGCCATGGCGATTTCTCCTCTGGCGCAAGCGCCTATTCGTTGTCGAGATAAAAGCGGTCCTGGTCCTTGTTATAGCCGAACAGCTCGGCGAAACGCCCCCAGTTCACCATCGTGTGAAACTGGCGCTCGGGCTTTTCGCTCGGCAGGAGCATCGCGAGGTGGGAGAGCGCGGCCTCCTTGGTAAGAGACTTGTCCTCGCTCCCCTGAAGGAGGCGGATGAAGTAGTTGAAGAGGCTGTGTTTCTTCAACTGCCCGCGCACGAGCAGCTTGCGTTGGTTGATCTTGGCGTCGAGGAATTGTTTCCCGAGCGGCTCGAGCACCGCGTCGCCGGCTGGAGTTGAAACGAAGCCCAGGATTTCCGCGGCCTTCATCACCTTGAGCAAATCGCCAAAATTGAAGTTGAGATCGCGCGCGATCTTGTAGCCGTCCTCGCGCCCGCCGCGATCTTCGAGCAATTCGAGCAAGCCGAAGACCAGCGTCATCGCGCAATCGGGAAGCGGATATATTGACGCCTCAGCCATCAGCCGCGCTCCTCGATCAGCGAGAAGACCTTGTCGCTCAGCGCGTTGAAAGTTTCAGTGCGGCGGTCGCGCGGCCTTGGCAATTCCACCTTGAGATCCTTGACGATGCGTCCGGGCCCCGACGCCATCACGATCACGCGATCGGCGAGCTCGATTGCCTCCTCGATGATGTGGGTAACGAGCACGATGGTTTTTACCGGCATCTCGGGCGACTGCCAGATGTCGAGCATTTCCTCGCGCAGCGTGATCGCGGTCAGGGCGTCCAGCGCGGAAAACGGCTCGTCCATCAGCAGCACCTTGGGCTCGACGGCCAGCGCGCGGGCGAAACCGACGCGCTGCTTCATTCCGCCCGACAGCTCGCGCGGGTAGGCCTCTTCGAAGCCGTCGAGGCCGACCTTGTCGATATAGAATCCAGCGCGCTTTTCGCGCTCAGCCGGCGGCAATCCCTGCGCTTCGAGGCCGAGTTCGACGTTGGCCTTGACCGACAGCCATGGCAGCAGCGCAAACGATTGGAACACGAGCGCGCATTCAAGATTGATCCCATCGACCTGGCGGCCGCGGTACAGCACCTGTCCGGAAGTCATCGGCATGATGCCGTTGATGATGCGCAGGAGGGTTGACTTGCCGCATCCCGACGGGCCGACGATCGCGATGAACTCGCCCTCTTCCACGTCGAAGCTGACGCTGTCGAGCACCTGCAACACGCCGTTGGCGTGCGCGAAATTTTTCGAGACCTGTTTGAGCTCGAGCAGGGCCATGGGTCAGATGAGTCCGATTCGCACATAGTCAGGGACGCGTCAGTAATCCAGCCTGTATCGCTCCGTGGCCAGGTTGTACAAGCGCCGCCACATCAGCCGGTTCAACAGTAGCACTACTAGTATCATTGATAGCAGGCTCAGCAGAATCATCACGCCGTTGCCGGTCTTGTAGGTCGCGGCGTCCAGCAACGATCCGATTCCGATTACCTGGTAGGTCTGATTTTTGTAAACGAAGTACTCCGACAGGATGAGCGCATTCCATCCGCCCCCCCAGGCGGTGATGCTGCCGGTGATCAGCGACGGCATCACCGCGGGAAGAATCAGCTTGCGCCATCGCGCGTAGCGCGAGAGCCCGAACGCGCGCGCGGCTTCCTTCAGGTCCTCGGGTACCTGGTTTACGCCCGCGAGCAGGTTGAAGAGCAGATACCATTGCATCCCGGTCAGGATCAGCAGGATGGACGCGATATTCATTCCGCCGGTCGCCTGGATCACGAAGATCACGATGACCGGAAACAGCGCCGTCGCGGGCATCGAGCCCACAATTTCCGCGATCGGCGAGAGGATTCGGTTGAAGCGCGGACTTTCGCTGGCGGCCAGCGCGCACGGCACCGTCCATGCCAGCGAGATCGCGTAGGCGATCGTCATGCGGATTGTCGAGGCGAGGATCGCGGCCGGAATCTGCTTCGCGTCGGACGGCCACGGCTGCGAGAGCGTTGCGATCAACGCGACCAAGCCCCGGACCAACGCCCACGCGGCGAAGATCACGATTGCGCCGACCACCAACGTTCGCACGACAGCGCCCACGCGCCTGCTTTGATCCGGCGAGAGCCGCGGACCGCGCGGTATCGCTTTTAGCGCGCCGGCAATCAGGCTCATGGGGGGGATCAGGATCGAGCCGATCGCGCGCGTGATTGCCGGGCCGACGCCCGCGAGCGCGTCGAACATCCCCAGCGATAGCGCGGCGCCCGACGATGCCGCAAATTCGTAGCGAAACTTCTCGGCCCACGCCGACAGCGGCTGCCACACGATCATGTCCATCAACACGATGATCGCGAGCAGGGTGAGAAGGCCGGCGCAGAGGTCGAAAGTGCGTCCATTTTCAGCGGCTTCCCACAGGAAACTGCCCAGCCCCGGCAGCCGGTAGCTGGCGGGGCCGACCGTGATGATTTCGCACGCGATGAGGAAGTACCATCCCGCCACCCAGGACAGGATCGAGTTGTACACCAGCTTCGGCACGCTGGCCGGCATCAGCAGGCGCTTGAACTTGAGCCATCCGCGCGCGCCGAACGACTCGAGCGCGTCGCGCGAGTCGTCGGGGATCGTCTTGACGGCTTCGTAAACACCCAGCGCCATGTTCCACGCCTGGCTGGTGAAGATGAGAAAGACCGCCGCCATCTCGACCCCCAGCCGGCTGCCGTGCGCGAGCGCGACGAAGAAATAGACCGCGGCGGGGAAAAAACCGACCACCGGCACCGACTGCGCAATGTCGATGGCGGGGATCAGGATGCGCTCGTAAAGCCGGCCGCGCGCCGCCGCCATTCCGTAAATGATCGAGAAAAGCAGCGCGATGATGTACGCGGCGAGCATCCGGTAAAACGAGCAGAACGCGTAATATGGAAGATGCTCGATCGAGACGGGGACATTGTGTGCGATAAGATGTTGGGCGTGGCTGCGATAGGCGAAGAACAGCGCGATGATCGCGGCCAGCGCGAGAAAGGAGAGCGAGCTGTTAACCAGGCGTCGCGGATTTCTTTCAATGCCGAGCATTTTCGCGTGACCGGAAACTTCCAGCATAGCCGCGCCGGCGTTTCGCTCAAGCGCAAACCGCATTTCGGGCGCATTAATTTTCGGCTCGTGGGCGTTGACAACGCGCAATCCAGGCAATAGCGAGATCGCAAAAGCGGAAAATAATAATGGCGGGCGAGGATAGAATTTCAGACGACAATTGGCGGCTGGACGATGAATCCGGCGATCGCGCCGAGCATGAGCCTCGGCCCGCGCCGCTCGCGACGGAGACCGGCGTCAACCTGAGCCACGAACGGCTGGCGCGACCGGTTTACGTCGTCACCGCGGAGCATCTCGGATGGTACCTGATCGCCGTCTATGCGCTCGTCACACGCGCGATCGCTCTGGGAGCCCGCCCGCTCGACCCGGCGGATGCGCGCGGCGCGCTGGCGGCGCTCGCGATCGCGGCGCACGGCCCCGCCGCGCTCGCGTCGGGAGCGGGTCTTCACGCCTCGTGGGTCGCGATTGTGCAGGGCTGGATCTTCGCGGCGGCCGGCGCGACGGACGCCACCGCGCGAATTGTCGTGATGCTATGCGGCCTGCTGATGGTCGCGAGCGGATTTGCGATGCGCCCGTTCATCGGGCGCGCGGGAGCGCTTGCCTTCGCCGCTTTGATCGCGGCTTCGCCGAGCGTGACCTATTTTTCGCGCGGCGGTTCGACGGCGATTGCGTCGATCGCGTTCATGATGATCGCGATCGCAATCGCCCAAAGCATGCGCCGGGACCCGGGCGTGATCCGCGCGGCGGGATTGGGCGTCGCGATATCGCTGTGGCTCTCGGCGGATCCGATCGGCTACCCGACAGCTGCCGCGATGATCTTATCCTTGATTGCCGTCGGCCTCGGCGACGCCGTGCGGATCGATCATCGGCGGCTGCGCTTGCGCGTTTGGTGGGACCGCCGCCGCGTGCTCGTGATCGTATGCGCGATCGTCGCCGCCGGCCTGTGGATCTTGCTGACGACGGCTTTTTTCACCCGATCCCTGGCGACGGTGGCCGGACACGACTTGCGCACCGCGTTTGCCTGGCCGCCGATTCTCTTCGGCCAGGCACTTCGCACTTCAAGCGCGATTCTGGTGGCTTACGAATTCATTATCCTGATTCTCGCGATTGCCGGTGCAGTCGCGATCGCCTCACGGCGCATCCGCGACCACGTTACGGCTTGGTCGGCGCTGTGGGCGATCATCAGCCTGGTGACGCTTGCGTCGGTGGGAGCAAATCGATCTGACGCGGTAATCGCGCTCGTGCCGCCGCTGGCCATGCTCAGCGCCTGCGCAGTGGACTGGATGCATCAGTTGGAGCGATGGAACTCGATTCGTTATGCGATTGCGGCGGCCGTCGCGCTCACGCTCTACGTTCAGTTCGCCGTCAACTTTCGTCCACCCAGCGCCCGACACGAGCGAGGCGCCGTGGCGCCGGCACGCGCTGTTGTTCTGGTCCGCGCCGGCGACATCGGTCCAGACGGTCCGGGAATGCGAGCGGGTGAGAAATGCGGTTTCGACGGCTGGCGCGAGCGCGATGATCCCCGGCGACGACGAAGCGCCGCAGGTGCGATGGTATCTGCGCGATTTTGCGCTGTCGGACTCGCCCGCGGCGGCGAACATCGTCGTGACGATCGGCAAGACGCAAAGCGGCGCGCTCGCGGCCAACCCTGACGCATCGCAGTTCGGATTCGAGGAGTGGTGGACGCCGGATTTCGGCGCGCTGACGACGGCCGGCGCGATCCGTTATTTTCTCACGCAACGCGCGTGGAGCGACGTCGAGATACGCGATCTCGAGATCGCGATTCCGCGGCCTGACAGCACGCCGTCAGCCGCAACCGCCGGCGTGATCGAGGACAAATAGAATTGCGAGATGCACCCGAGCCGCGCGGACGCGCTGACTTCGTGAATTCTTCGCCCTGCGGATTTCCGTACGCAAGTATGCCGCAGATTTGCGCGCGGCGCGCCGCTTTGCGATAAACTCCTGAGACCGCGCATCGCGCCACGCAATTTCCCGTATTAGTTGCCCGCGCGTACTCGAACCCGTCCGATTCAAGGAGCAGCGATGGACACTGTGGTGAAATTTCTCCAACCCTGGCAACTGCATCCTGTCGTCGATCATTTCACGATCGCGCTGCTGATGGTCGCCGTGTTGATCGATCTCGTCGCGAGCGCCGCTCCGACTCGCATCTGGATTCAGTACACCGCCCTCTTGCTGATGATTCTCGGTGCACTCGCGGCCGGCGCTTCATATCTCACCGGCGATATGGAGTTCGACCGCATCTGGAAGGCGCTGGGTCCGGCGGCCCTGGACATCCTGAAGAAGCACGGGGAGCTGGGCGAGTACCTGGCGATTACCTTCGGCGTCCTCGCGCTGTGGCGAATCCTGATTCAGGCGTTCGGCTTCATGGCGGGATCGCGCACGGTCTATCTCATCGTCGCCGTCGTGGCGATTGCGATACTGGGTTGGGAAGGGCATTACGGCGGCGCGCTTGTGTACGAGTACGGCGCAGGCACGGCGCTGATGGCGGCCGCTCCGGTTCCGTCCGAAGCCGCCAGCCCTTTACCGGCGCCCAGTTCCCCGGGAGCGCTTTCGACGGTGTCGGTGCCGACCCCGATTGCGACTTCGACCGCGCCGCTGCCGCCGCCGGCGGTTCCCACGGCGTCGCCATCCAAACCGGCGGATTCGCCAAAGCCGGGCAACACGCCGAGCTTAAGTCCGACGGCTCAACCCTCCGCCACTCCGAGCGGCGGAGTCAGCATGTGATGGAATCGAAGCAAGCGTAGGGCCCGGTATGGCGCGGCAAATGATTGGCAAGGTCAGCGCGCTCGCGCGCTACCCGGTTAAATCGATGCTCGGTGAGCAGCTCGACGAGCTTCATTTCACCGAGCGCGGTGCGGTCGGCGATCGCGCGTACGCGCTCAGAGAGCTGGCGACGAGGCAGATCGCCAGCGCGAAGAAGTTCCCGCGGCTTTTCGAATTTCGCGCGACCTTCGACCGCGCGCCCGCGCCCGGCGGCGTCCCGCCCGTGACCATCGAGTTGCCCGGCGGGCGGATGATTCACGCCGAGGACGCAGACGCATCCGAACTGATTTCCGCGGCGCTCGGCCGGATAGTCAGCCTCGAGCGCGCCACGACCGCGCGCGGCGAGCTCGCCGGAATCGACCCGGCGACGCTCTTCGCCGACGTGCCGGTCGACAAGGTCATCCCCGGGCTTAGCGCCGCGATGCTGCCCGACCACGTCCCGCTCGAGAAGGAAAGTTTTTTCGACTCCGCGGTAATGCACGTGATCGCCAGCGGCACGCTGCGGCATATGGCGAAACTCGCCCCGCCCGGTTCGCTTTTCGACCCGCGCCGCTTCCGTCCGACGATTTTCGTCGACACCGGCGGGCGCGACGACGCCTTCATCGAGGACGAGTGGCTAGGCGGTACGCTCGAAGTCGGCGGCAGCATGAGGATTGTCGCGATGCGGCCGGCGCTGCGCTGCGTGATGACGACGCATCCGCAGCAGGAGCTCCCGCGCGACTACGAGATCCTGCGCACGGCCGCGTTCCATCATCGCGCCAACGTCGGCGTATTCGCGTCGATCGGCGCGGTGGGCCGGGTTCGCCTCGGCGATCCGGTGTACCTGGATCAATAATTCCCCAGACAATGGTCGTCGGGTTGTGGAAACAACGCCGCGTGGCCTCTTGCGAGACCCGATCCGCGGGGAAGACGATAGTGTTGTGGCGCGGTATCGAGCCGCGCCGCATCGATGGCAGCTTCTCGTGAAATCATAATCTCGGAGCGCGCCGCCGACCGAATCGCCGCGGCGCGCGCGTGGCTGGAAGCGCAGCCATCTGCCGGCGAAGTCCTCGTGATCGCGTCGGTCAAGGAGGCCGCCGACGACTTGGTGCGCGCGTTCGCGGTTTCGCGCGGCGCGATGCTCGGGGTGCATCGCCTGACGCTGAACCGGCTGGTCGGGTTGCTCGCTGCCGGGGAACTGGCGGAGGCCGGCCTCGCGCCCGCGGAGGGACTTGCGGCCGAGGCCGTCGCAGCGCGCGCGGTCTTCCGGCTGGCGCCGTCGGGAGCGCTGAAGCATTTCGAATCGGTGTTGAATCGTCCCGGTTTTTCGCGCGCGTTCGCGCGGACGCTGACCGAGCTTCGATCGAACGACATCGCCGTTGACAAGTTGCGTGCGCTCGGCGGTGCGGGTGAGGCGATTGCCGCGACGCTGGCGCAATTCGACGCCGAGTTGGCCGATGCCAAACTGATCGATCGCGCCGGGATCCTGAAAGTCGCGACTCGCGCCGTGCTCGCGAGTCCGCCGCCGCGCTTCGTTGGACTGCCGGTTCTGCTGCTCGAATCCATCCGTGGACAGCGCGCTCGACCGCGACTTTATTGCGGCCCTGGCCGCGCGTTCGCCGTCAATTCTCGCGACGATTCCCGCCGGCGACTCTCCCGTTCAAATGCTGCTTGAAGATGCGCTCGGCGTGCGCGCAACCGCATTGTCGCCGGTATTGAACGAAAGCATCGCGCCCTCGCTCGAGCGTCTGCAGGCGCATTTGTTCGCCGATTCCGCACCACCCGAGCGCGACCTGGACGAAACCGTGACAGTGGTTTCGGCCCCGGGCGAGATGCACGAGTGCGTCGAGATCGCGCGGCGAATCGCCGCCGAGGCGCGGCGCGCGGTACCGTTCGATCGAATCGCCGTGCTGCTGCATGACCCGGTCCGCTACGCGCCGTACTTGCAGGAGGCGCTCGCCCGCGCGGAAATCCCGGCTTACTTTGCGCGAGGCACGCTGCGGCCTGAGCCGGGAGGACGCGCCCTGCTCGCGCTGCTCGCGTGCGCCGCGGAAAATCTTTCGGCGCGCCGCTTCGCCGAATATCTCTCGCTGGCTCAAGTGCCCGACCCCGATCGCCCGCGCGAGGATGAGCCGGCAATCAGCGCGGACGCGGAACTCGCGCCCGCCTCGCTCAGGTCGGATCTTGAAGTTGAGAGCAACGCCACGTCAGTCCCCGTCATCGACAGCTCCGATCCCGTTCCAGTGATCGATGACGCTGGTGATGCGGCTGCGGGCAGCGACGGAACGGCGCGGGCGCCGTGGCGATGGGAACGGCTGCTCGTCGATGCGGCGGTGATCGGCAGCGCGCAGCGATGGAAGAGGCGGCTGGCGGGGTTGGGCAACGAGCTCAGGGCGCGGCGCGCGGAAATTGCCGACGACGACGCGCGCGCGGCGGGTCTGGAGCGGCGAATTCTCGACCTCGCGCATCTCGGCGAGGTGGCGATGCCGATCCTTTCGATGCTCGACGCGGCGCCGCGCGATGCGAGCTGGGGCGACTGGCTCAAGTTCCTTCGCGGGCTGGTCGAGCTCGGGATTCGCGACCGCGAACCGGTGCTCGCCGCGCTGGCGGAGCTTGAACCGATGGCGCCGGTCGGTCCGGCCGGACTCGACGAGGTGCGTTTGGTGCTGAACGATCGGCTGGGGCGGCTGGAAGCTCCGCGCCGCGTTCGTCGCTATGGCGCGGTGTTCGTCGCGCCGCCGAACCGGGCGCGCGGCATGGCGTTTGACGTCGTTATCGTCCCGGGTCTTGCCGAGCGCATGTTTCCGCGCAAGCTGACCGAAGATCCGATTCTTTCCGATTCGGCGCGGGCGCGGCTAAGTCCGTATCTGGCGCGGATCGAGCGGCGGGCCGGCGCAGAGCGCCTCGCATTGCGAATTGCGGCGGGCGCGGCGCGCGAGCGTGCGATGTTTTCCTATTCGCGGGTGGATCTCGATCAGGGCCGTCCGCGAGTGCCTTCGTTCTATGCGCTTGAAATTCTGAAAGCTGCGGAGGGCCGCCTGCCCGGCTTCGACGAGCTGGCCAGCCGCGCGGCGTCGCAGCCCGCAGCGCGGCTTTCATGGCCGGCGCCGGCGAATCCCGCCGACGCGATCGATGACGCGGAATTCGATTTGTCGGTTTTGGACAAACTGGTGGACGCCGATCCCCAGACGACGACCGGCGCGGCGAACTATCTGCTCGGCGCCAACGTGCATCTTGCCCGCGCGCTGCGGGCGCGGGCGCGGCGGTGGCGCAAGCTGTGGACGCCGGTGGACGGGCTGGTCGATCCCGACCCGGCGGCGCTGGCGGCGCTCGGCAAGCATCAGTTGTCCGCGCGTTCATACTCGCCGACCGCGCTGCAGAATTTCGCGGCGTGCCCGTACCGGTTTTTTCTCCAAGCGATCCATCGGCTGGAGCCGCGCGAGGAACCCGAGGCGATCGAGACGCTCGATCCGCTCACGCGCGGCGGCCTGTTTGCGGAGGTCCAGTACGAAATCCTGACGGCGCTCAGAGAGCTCGACGTGCTGCCGGTCACGCCCGAAGACCTGGAGGACGCGTCCGCGCTGCTCGACGAGCGCCTCGACGAGGTCGCCGCGCGATGGCATGACGAGCTTGCGCCGGCGATCGAGCGCGTGTGGCGCGACGGAATCGACGGTATCCGCGCCGACTTGCGCGAATGGATGCGGCGCGCGGCCGAGGATCCGGAACACTGGCGGCCGCAATGGTTCGAGCTCGGCTTCGGGCTGAACGATCGCACGCAGGCGGATCCGCACAGCTCGGCGGAGCCGGCCGCAATCGAGGGCGGGCTTAAGCTGCGCGGCTCGATCGATCTGCTCGAGCGCCATCCCGACGGGCGCATTCGCGTGACCGATCACAAGACGGGGAAAGTGCGCGCGGCCAAGGACTTCGTGATCGGCGGGGGCAAGACGCTGCAGCCGGTTTTGTACGCGCTCGCGGCCGAACGGGTGCTGGGCGAGCCGATTTACGCCGGGCGGCTTTACTACTGCACCGCGGCCGGCGGCTACGAGGAGCGGGTGGTTGAAATCAACGACGAGGCGCGGCGCGCGGCGCGCGAATTCGTCTCGATCATCAGGAACTCGCTGGAGACGGGATTCTTGCCCGCCGCACCGGACGATCGCGAATGCGACTGGTGCGACTACAAGCGCGTCTGCGGCCCGTACGAGGAGCGGCGCTCGCGGCTCAAACCCAAAGAGCGGCTAAAACCGCTTCAGCGGCTGCGCGAGATGCGGTAACGCCGTGGCCGATAGCATCATAGCCGACCAGGCGGTGCGCGATCGGATTGCCGACGACCTCGGCGTCACGCTGGTAATCGAGGCCGCCGCCGGCACCGGCAAGACCACGGCGCTGGTGAATCGAATCGTGTCGGTGATCGGGTCGGGGCGCGGGGAGCTGGCGCGGATCGTCGCGGTGACGTTCACCGAGAAGGCGGCGGGCGAGCTCAAGCTGCGGCTGCGCGGCGAAATCGAACGCGCGCGCCAACGCGTCGAACCTTTGAGCGAAGCGCGGGCACGCTTCGACCAGGCGCTCAAGCAACTGGAAGAAGCGCGCATAGGAACGATTCATTCGTTTTGCGCCGACCTGCTGCGCGAGCGGCCGGTCGAAGCGGGGGTCGATCCGATGTTCGAAGTCGCGCCCGAGGACCTTGCGGGCGAGATGTTCGACGCCGCGTTCGAACGATGGTTCGAGCGGATGCTGGACAATCCGGGCGAGGGGATGCGCCGGCTGCTGCGGCGGCGCGATCTGTCGGAGCGCACCGGGCCGCGCGCGATTGCGCGCCGCGCGGCGTTCGAGCTGCTGAACTGGCGGGACTTCAATTCGCCCTGGCGCGATTCGCCGCTTGAGCGCGACGCCGAGATCGACGCGATCGTCGCGGAAGTCGACGCGCTGGGCAAACTTGCCGAACTCGGCGAGCCCGACGACTGGCTGGCGCGGGGTCTCGACGCGATCGCGCGGCCGGTGGCCGAGGCGACGCGGCTGGAGGCGGTGCGCGGGCGCGACTACGACGCGCTCGAGTCGGTGTTGGTCGGGCTATCCGGCGGGCGGCGCTGGGACTGGAAGGGATACGGCGGCAACTTTGGCGCGGTGACGCGCGACGAAGTTATTCAGCGGCGCGCCGGGCTGCACGCGCGGCTGAAGAAGTTTCGCGACGATGCGGGCGCGAATCTCGCGCCTCTCATCCGCGACGAGCTGTGGCCGGTAGTCGGAATCTACGAGGAGCTGAAGCGCCGCGCGGGGCGGCTGGACTTCCTCGATCTGCTGCTGGTCGCGCGCGACCTGGTGCGCGACAACCGGTTGGTGCGCGCCGAGCTGCAAAATCGCTTTACCCATATTTTCATCGATGAGTTCCAGGATACCGATCCGCTGCAGGCGGAAATCCTGTTGATCCTTTCATCGGCCGATCCCGCCGAGTCGAACTGGCTGAAGGTGAAGCCGGTTCCGGGCAAGTTGTTTATCGTCGGCGATCCAAAACAATCGATTTACCGTTTCCGGCGCGCCGACGTTTCGCTCTACCAGGGCGTCAAACAACTGCTGCTGATGCATGGCGCGGTGCTCGAATATCTGACGGTGAGTTTTCGCGCGACTCCCGCGCTTCAAACCATGGTCAATGCCGCGTTCGCGCCGCTGATGAGCGTGGAATCGGGCACGCAGCCCGCGTACGCGCCGTTGATGCCGTATCGCGCCGCGCCGGCGACGCAGCCGTCGATCGTCGTGTTGCCGGTGCCGGAACCGTACGGCGACTACGGCCGGGTGGTCGATTGGAAAATCGACGAGTCGCTTCCCGACGCGATTGCCGCGTACGTGCGATGGCTGGTTGGCGAAAGCGGATGGACGGTGACCGAGCGCGAGGCGCCCGAAGTGCGCGTGCCGATTCGCCCGCGCCACATATGCATCCTGTTTCGCCGGATGAATTCGTTCGGGCGCGACGTAACCAGGCCGTATTTGCGCGCGCTCGAAGCGCGCCATATCCCGCACGTCCTGGTCAAGGGCGGGTCGTTCAACGAGCGCGAAGAAGTGATCGCGATCCGCAATCTGCTCGGCGCAATCGAGCGGCCCGACGACGAGTTGACAGTGTTCGCCGCGCTGCGCGGCCCCGTGTTCGCGCTGACGGACGCGGCGATCCTCGAATTCCGCATGACCCAGGGCAGCCTGCATCCGTTTCGCAAGCTGCCCGACGATCTCCCCGACAGTCTCAAGGATGTGAAGGGCGCGCTCGACGTGATCAAGGGATTGCATCGCGGGCGCAATCGAAGGCCGATCGCGGAGACGATTGCGACGCTGCTGGCCGAAACTCGCGCGCATGCGGGGATCGCCATCTGGCCGACCGGCGAGCAGGCGCTGGCGAATATCATGCGAATCATGGACCAGGCGCGGCGTTACGAAGCGCGCGGCGGGATGACCTCGTTTCGGGCTTTCGTCGACGCGCTCGAAGCGCGCGCCGATCGCGACGAGGCGAGCGAGACGCCGATCGTCGAGGAAGGCACCGAGGGCGTGCGGATTATGACGGTGCATCGCGCCAAGGGTCTTGAGTTTCCCGCCGTGATCCTGGCCGACATCACCTGCAACGAAACCCGCGCCGACGCGTCGCGATATATCGAGCCCGCGTCGAAGCTGGCCGCGATGGAGCTTGCGGGATGCGCC
This sequence comes from Binataceae bacterium (SeqCode), assembly GCA_963722605.1. Taxonomy (GTDB): domain Bacteria; phylum Desulfobacterota; class Binatia; order Binatales; family Binataceae; genus Binatus. Next base: position 314,335 of record CAVRNO010000004.1, read on the forward strand.
CCGCGCGAACTGCAGGAAAACGCCGAGGGAGAGCATCGCCGCGACGAAGAGGAGGCAATCCGCCTGCTGTACGTGGCGGCGACTCGCGCGCGCGACCTGGTCGTGGTCCCGGCGGTTGGCGACGAGGAGCGCGACGGCTGGCTCTCGCGGCTGAATCCCGTCCTCTATCCGGCCGATGCGGACCGGCGCTCGCCCGCGTCGTCGCATCCGCCCGGATGCCCCGAATTCGGCGACGACAGTATCCTGACCCGCCCGCCGAAGTCGCCGGGCAAGATGAAATCGGTTGCGCCGGGACTCTATCGCGCGCGCGATGGAGGCCATCAAGTAGTCTGGTGGGACCCGCGCCTCCTGATTCTGAACGTCGAAGAGAAGATGGGGCTTCGGCAGGACAAGCTGCTGCAAGCCGACGACAACAAACTGGTGTCAGACCGCGGGATCAAGCTGCACGAGAATTGGAGCGCGAGCCGGGCGGCGATGCTTGCGGCCGGATCGGCTCCGGCGATAAACGTCGCGACGGCTACCGAGCTCGCGCTTGCGGCGCCGGCGGCCGGGCCGGCGCTTGCCGAAGCGATCGCGATCGAAGAGACGCGCCGCGATCGCGGACGGCCGCATGGCAAGCGATTCGGCACGCTGGTGCATCTTACGATGCTGCGTGCGCCGATCGACGCGGACGCGCGCCAGATCGGCAAGATTGCGGCGGGCGCGGCCAAGATGATCGGAGCGCCGGAGGATGAGGTCGCCGCAGCCGCGTCGGCGGTAAAAGTTGCGCTTGAGTCCCGGCTGATGCGCCGGGCGAAAGCTGCCGATACGATAATGCGTGAATGTCCCCTGATGATCCGGCTCGAAGACGGCACCGCGGTGGAAGGTATCGCGGATCTCGCGTTCGCCGAGAATGGCAACGACGGGGCGGTTTGGACGGTGGTCGATTTCAAGACCGATGTGGACATAGCGGCGCGGCTCGACGAATATCGCGCGCAGATCAGGTTCTACGTGCGGGCGGTCAGGGAGAGCACGGGCAGGCCGGCGACCGGCGCGATCCTGTGGATCTTAGCAGGGCTGAGCCCTGCACCCAGTGTTAAGGCCGCGCTCCGTTGTCGCGCGCGGGCAGGGGGTGACCCCTGCACCCAGCGTTAAGGCCGCGCTCCGTTGTCGCGCGCGGCTACTGCCGCGGCGCGCCGTGTTTTCTTTCTTAATACTGGCCTCCCGTGCCAACGAGTCTTAATACTGGGCAGCCGTGCCAACGGCTAAACATGCGAGCTTCATCCTGCTAGAAGGGGTAAAAGGGAAGAGGTGGTTCATCTCCATTAGTTGGATCGGACGATTTTGCACAACCGCGAGATATTAGTAGTCGGCTACGGGTCGTTGCTCAGCGGCTACGGATTGCTGGCCAAGCGGCGCGGTGGCGCCAACCGGCTGGTTGCGCGTGACGCGCATCCGGTTTCGATTCGAAATGCGCGGCGCGGACTGGCCAAGCCTTCGAGCCATGGCAGGTACCTGGCGATGGACGTCGAGCCGGTCGATGCGAGCCAGCCTATCAGCGCATCGACCGCGGCGGATAACCGCGTTGGCGGGATCGGCGGGCTGCTGCTGACGTTCGATCGCGAATCCGCGCCGATAATCGCGCGGCGCGAGGACTACGACGCTTACGCGTTCGAGCGGTTGATCGGGATTGCGGAGCGCGCGGGCAACGCGCTCGGCGAGTACCTGATGGAGGTCGCGAGCGGGACGAATTTCGACCTGCTCGCATACCGGATGGCGCTGCGCTCGATGCTCGACTACACCTCGCCGGGATATATTTTCCATCCGATCGAAATCGACGACGGCCGGGTCGCGATAATCGCGATCGGTTCGGGATTCGAAGGCAGCGGAGATCCCAGGATTGTCTCGCGCCGCCAGCAGTTCGGGATTGACCGGCTGCTGACGCTGGAGCAGGCGGTGCGAGTCGGCATCCCCGGCTTCGATCGCGCGGGACAGGTCGGATACTACGCGGAGTGTATTCTCGGCGGATTGCATGGGCTGGACGCAAGCGACCTGGCGCCGCGATTCGATCCGGATGCGGGGTTGGTGCGCGAACTCGCGTCGCATCTCGGGCCGCTCGCCGCCGGCGAGCGGGAAAGCTTCATCGAGGCGACCTCGCTCGACGCCGCGCGCTACGCGGAGCGCTTTCTGCCGGTAGCGTGGCGCGCGCCGGGCTTGACGGCTCTGCTGGAGCTTGCCGGGGTCGCATAGCAGGCGGGCCCCCGTAAATAACTTGAAGAACAAAGCCCTAACCCCCAGCCCCTTCCCCGGAAAGAATGGGGAAGGGGAGCAGAAAAACCCTCCGGGAATGCTGCCGTCCTATCCCCCTGGCCCCCTTTCCGGGCCGGAAAGGGGGAACTGGGCCTCCGCAACTTCCGCCCGCCGCTTGATACTTGGCCTCCATTCCGGGCCGGAAAGGGGGGACCGGACCAGAGAGTCCCTTGGCTGGTCGTACCAGAATCAACCAGAACTTTTTGAAGATATTTGCAGGACACGATACTAGGGGGGCAGGGACGAGCCGATGGCGTCGAAAGCGGAATTTTCAATTCATGTAGCGAAAGAGAATCTGAAATTTTCGGCGGCGCACTTTATCGCCTACCCGGGGTTTCGCGAACCGCTGCACGGGCATAACTACCAGGTCGGGGTGTACGTGGAGGGGCGGCTGGCGAAGACCGGCTACGTAATCGATTTCGGGCTGATCAAAGAGCTGACCAAGGAGATCGTCGATCGGCTCGACGAGCACACGATCGTTCCAACCAACAGCGATTGCCTGACGGTCGAAGGGCCCAGCAACGGCGTGGTGCGAATCCGCTACGAGAACGACGAGTTCGTGTTGCCGGCGGCCGACGTGCGGATGGTGCCGATCGTGCATAGCTCGGCGGAAGAGCTGGCGCGCTACATTTGGGAGGAGTTGGCGGCGGCGCTGGGCGCGCGCGGCGCGCTGAAACTGGTGACGGCGATGGAAATCTCGGTGGCCGAGGGACCGGGCCAGTCGGCGCACTATCGCAAGGCGACCGTCGGCGTCTGATCGCGTTCTCTCCGTGACAATTTTCGCGATTTAGCTCGTCTAATCTGTTCACTCGCAGTCATCATCCTGTTAACCGCGTGCGCGGCGTGACAGCATATTGCGGGCAGGGGACGGCTTTTGGAGCGCCGGTAAGGGAGGGAAATCAGGGGGTGGAGTCGCAAGCGAAATTCGCGGAGCCGGCTTTTGCGGTCGAGCGGGTGCTGCTCGGCGAGCATCCGGCGATCGTGAAACTGCGCGCGTTGATCGAGCGGGTCGCGCCGGCCGAAGTGACGGTGCTGATCACGGGCGAGAGCGGGACCGGCAAGGAAGTGGTCGCGCAGGCGATTCATGCGCTGTCGGCGCGCAGCCTTCAGCCGTTCGTGGCGGTGAACTGCGCGGCGATTCCTCACGACCTGCTCGAGTCCGAGATGTTCGGGCATGAGCGGGGCGCATTCACCGGCGCCGCGGGATCGCGCCGTGGGCTGCTGGCGACGGCGGATCGCGGCACGATTTTTCTGGACGAAATCGGCGAGATGCCGATCGGGTTGCAGGCGAAACTCCTGCGCGTGCTCGAAGACGGCGTGGTGCGGCCGCTCGGCGCGGACCGGGGGACGCGGGTCAATATCCGGGTGATCGCGGCGAGCAACGTCGATCTGGCCGGCGCGGTGGCCAACGGCGCGTTTCGCGAGGATCTGTTCTATCGCCTGCAGGTGGTGCCGATCGTGATTGCGCCGTTGCGCGAGCGGCGTTCGGATATTCCGCTGCTCGCCGAGCACTTTCTCGAGCGCATCCGCGGGCGCAGTCCCGGGCGCGCGCTCGCAATCAGCCGGGAAGCGATGGTGGCGCTATGGTCGTACGATTGGCCGGGCAATGTCCGCGAGCTCGAGAATATGGTCGAGCGGCTGGCGATCATGTGCGAGGGCTCGATTATCGAGCCGTCGATACTGCCGGAGAACGTGGTGGCAGGCTCGCGGCCGGCGACGCCTGCGATCGCGGTCAAGCTCGGCGAAGGCGGAGTGAACCTGAACCGCTTGGTACGGGAATTGGAAGGAAGACTGATAAACGATGCGCTCAAGCAAGCCGGAGGGAACAAACAGGCGGCGGCGCGGTTGCTGGGCCTGAAGCGGACGACATTTTTCGCGAAACTGAGGCGCTGCGGCGTGATAGCTGTGGCGTCTTCGGACGAAGGCGAGGAAGGCTAGGCGAGCGAGGAATTGTATGGATGAAGCAAACAGAGCGCCTCAGATAATGGTGGTCGACGACGATCAAGACACGGTCGCAATCCTTTCCCATCATCTGCAGCGCGAAGGCTTTGTCCCGATAGAGGCCAATTCCGGAGCACAGTGTCTCAAACTGGTTCATGAAAACGAAGTTGACGTAATTCTGCTCGACCTGATGATGCCTGAGATGGACGGTTTCGAGGTCGTGAAAGAGCTTAGGAAGAATCCCATGACCGCGGAAATCCCGGTCATCATGATCACCGCCCGCGACGACCTGGATGCGCGGGCCGAGGGAATGCGCCTGGGAGTCAGCGACTTCCTGGCCAAGCCGGTGTTCCGGCGCCAGCTCGCCAGCCGCATCCGGGCACAGCTCGAAGTGGTCCAGACCGCGCGCAACGCGACCGCGGCGATGGATCGCCTGGAAGCGGTGAGGAATCGGTCGCAGCATTAGGCTGGTTGGCGAGATCGATCGCAGCGCCGGGGCCGCGATTAGAAAAGCCCGTCGTGGCGCAGTGCGCCGGCTGCACGCGAGCGCATTGCGATCCCTTGGCGCGTTCGACTACAAATTAGTGGACGAGGATCGCTTCCAGTATCGTCGTTCGAGATGAGAAGGAGGAACTGGCGATGAACGGTGAGAGCCGAAAACCGCAAGCCAACATAATTGCGGCGCTAACCTACCTGTTGGGCTTCGTCACCGGCCTGATTTTTCTTTATCTCGAGCCGTACAATCAGGACGAGTTCATCCGATTTCACGCGCGTCAGTCGATTGGCTTCTCGGTTGCGTGCTTCGCCATCAACATCGTGTTCGGCGTATTCATCGCGGTGCTGCCCCATGGCTTGGGGGCGCTGCTCAATTTTCTTCTGGCGCTGATCAACCTCGCGCTTGCGGTGTCCTGGCTTATCCTCATGTACAAGGCGTACAACGGCGAGCGCTACCGGATTCCCGAGCTGGCCGACATCGTGGACAGCATCGCGGGAACTCCGAGCGCGTAGCATCGCGCCAATCGCGCTCGCGGTCAGTTTTTGACATCTACTTGCGCGGGGGCGTGCGCGGGCGTTTGTCCAAAAGTGGCCGCTGGCTGATCGGGCCGGTTGTCGTTTTCGGTTTCGTTGCCGGCTGGCGCGGGCGATAGGGCCTGCGACTCGATGTTGGCGGTTCCCTGCGTCGCCAGGCGCAGGCTCGGCTCGCGGTTAATCGCGTCGAGCACGCGGCGGGAAATTTCGTCGGTGATTTGCGGCGCCGAGTAAGTGTCGGCGGGATAGCGAATGACTATTTCCAGGCCGCCCTTGCTCAGATGCAGGCGGCTGCGGGGCTTGGGCGTCTCGAGCACGATGTTGAGGTCGCGCTCCAGATGCCGAAAGTCGCGCATCACGCGGTCGCGATAGCGCGCGAACACTTCATCGACAACCTGAAGCAGGCGTTTCTCGGCCAGCCGGTAGTCGATGTCGGGGGCGAGCGTGAGCCGCACCTCGTTCCATACGAAGCTGGTGCCGGGCGCCTGCTTGAAGAAGTTGCCCGACGGCTGAAACACGATCGCATTGGAGAACACCGCCACGCGGCCGGTGGGCTCGCGATGCGTCCCGGTGCCGCCTAGCTCCATCAGCGAAAGTTTCACCAGCCCGATATCGATCACGTCGCCGGTAACGCCGCCGATTTGGACGCGGTCGCCGACCTTGATTCCGAACCGCCCGATCAGAAAGAAGTAGCCGGCGATCGACAGGATCACGTTCTGCAGTGCGAGGGCGATACCGGCGGCGGCAATTCCCAGCACGGTGGCGGCCGATCCGATCTGGTCGGAGAAATTGATCAGCACGACGATCGCGACGATCAGCCCGAGCACCAGGCGGCGCGCCGCCATCACCTGCCCGCGGCGGCGAACGTCGGTTACGTAGCGATTGGTGATCCATCGCCACGCGATCGCGCCGAGAAAGATCAGGATGAAAGCGGCGCCGAGCCCGATCAGGCGGATGACGAGGCTTCTGAATTCCGTGTTCCGGCGCTGTTCGATTGCGGCGTGCCATCTGCCCACGTTGTTGGCGTAAATCCCCAGCAGCACTATCTGCTTGCTGAGCGGCACCGCGGCGTCTCTGGCGAGCTGGTACTGTTCGAGCATGCTCTCGAATGATTTGGTGCGGTCCTTGAGGGTTGCGATGTCGGCGGCGGCGGTGCCCTGCGAGAGCGCGTTGGCGCGCGCGTTCATGTCGGCAATCCAGCCGAGGGTCGACTGGCGGACGGCGGTGGCGCGGGCGGCCAGCGCCCGGGCGAGCGCACTGGTCTGATCGAGCGACTCGAGCTTGTTGCCGTACGTGATCAGTTCGGTGGTGAGGCCCAAAATTCCGGTGGGCTCGGCTTTGGCGACGAAGGTGGTCTCGGGTGCCGTCGCAGCCGCTCGTTTGGCGTTGCCGTCGGAAACCGAATGCTCGAGCTCGTCTATTTGAGCGGCCAGCGTGCCGCTCTGATCGGGCGACGAGCTGCCGCTTTTGAACTGCACGAGCGCCTTGAGCGTATTGACGCGCTCCTGTTTGAGGTCGAGTTCGCTCTGCGATTCCTGAATCTGGGATGCGATCGCGGCGCGCTGGCGTGCAGGCGCTTTGGCGAGCCGCGCATCCAAATCCTTGATGCGCGCGCGGAGCGCGTTCGCGTCGGCGTCGAGCGTTTTATAAGTTTGGGTGATGTTGCCCAGGCCGGCGGCCTCCGCCAGTGAAGCGCCGGACGTGGCGGCGGCGCCGGCGTTCGGGTTGGTCTCGGCGATGAACTTCGCCTGCTTGCGCGCGTAATCGAATGCCAGCCGCAGGACTTCGCCGGCTGTCTGGCGGTCGTCGGCGAAAAAAAGCGTTTCGTCGGGATCGCGCACCATTTGCGCTTCGACGCCCAGATGCCCGTACCACTTGATCACGTCGCTCAGATACGAAATCACGGTCTGCGCGCCGGGGGGCGATGCGGCCGCCGATACGATGGGTGATGCGGGACTCGACGCCGATACGGGTTGGGGCGCGGCGGCTGCCGGGGCGGCCGGCGGCGCCAATGAGGCTTGTGCGGAGGCCGCGGGCTTCGGACTCTGGGCAAATGCGGGCGCGGGATTCGCGCCGGGAAATCCGGCAATCGCGAGCGAAAGTGCAATCGCGAACGCGCCCGCTATGCGAAGGCGCATCCCGGCTGAGAGAATCGAAGTTTTGCTACCGTGGGGACGCATCGCGATTACGTCGGCATCCGGGACTCGCACGCCGCCGCCGAGTCAGAAGGAACCTTACCACGCCGCCCGGCAGGGGCCAGCCCCTGCACCCAAGTAAGGAACCTAACCCCGGTGCATCCAGCGGCGGTGCCGATTTTCCGCTTCGCCCTGCACCCTCACCTACCGACCGCGTTGCGGTCGACCGCCTCTCCCGTGAAATCAGCACCCTCACCCGCGCCGGAGGCGCGGCCTCTCCCGCCACTAAGCGGGCGAGGCGGAAAACAAGTCGCGCGGAACGCGGCACCCTAACTCGGGCGAGGTATTTTTTGCTAGCCGACGGGGTCGGCACCGCGCTCGGGCGCTGAATCTGCGTAGCGTGCGGGAGGCGTCCATCGCGTGTTGAGCGCGTCAAACTCATTCATCAACTGGTCGATGTCTTTGACGTTGGCGGTTTGCCGGATCAAATCACGGATCATCACCGGCCGTTCGTTCAGCCGCTGACGAAGCATCATGCGAATCCCGCGCTCCGCCAAATCGCTCACGACCTTGCGGCCGGATGCGGGCTTGCCGTCGAGCGTGAGCAGGGTGCGCGCCTGAATTTCCGAGAGCGCAGTGCGCAGGTACTCGACGTGCGGCGATTCGTCGCAGCGGATGTAACGCACGAGGTTGCCAGCCTCATCCGGCGCGTCGGAAACTTCGGGGTCGGAGAGGATTTCCTCGGCCCACGCGAAGGTCGAGGTGGCGAAAACTTCGATCGCGAGCACGTTGATCATGAAGCGAATCAATCGCTCGACCGGCGCGCCAAGCTCCGGGAAAAGGGCGGCAGGCTGGCCGGTTCCGCGCCGCGCGATGAGGCTCGTGTAAATTTCAGGCGAGATCGCGGGATTGGACAGCGCCGCGTCGCGGGCCGCGTCCCACATCTGGCGATGACCGCCCTCCTCGGTCCATCCCGCTTCGTCGCGCGCGTGCGCTTCGAACAGGCCGCCGGTCAAATGAGCCAGCGCGGTGCCGCCGGTGTCCTCGCGGATGAAAGAGGCAAGCGGCGGCACGGGCAGCTCGCGGATCATCGCGCCGAAGCCCTCGACAATTGCGATTTCGGAAAGCCATCGCACCATCGGCTCGCGCACGCCCGAGCGCAGCAGGAATTTTACCTGCGCGACGTTGGGCGTCTGCGGCGAGATGGTGTCGGCGGGAATCTCGAAAAGAGGAGTTCCAGAGGCCGCGGCGTGCTGCTCCTGCCACGCCTTGATCGCGGGCACGCGAAACGCGGTGCGCGGGGAGCGGTAGTGGCCGTCGGCGTCGAAACCGCCGTGGCATTTCACGCCTTTGACGATGAGCGGCTCGCGAACGGGAACGTTGGCGAGAATTTCTTGCGCGGAAAAGTTTAGTTGCGATTCGTGGGGCATCGAAAGGTCCCCGGATTGATGCATTGATGCGGCGCTGCAAGCGTTCAGGAGCACGCGGCCACTCACCTAACATACGGAAGGGTCAAAGATTGAGTCAACGAGGCCCGGTCAAGCGGTCGGTCACCTCGCGACGACTGCATTGCTGATTGGAGTACCTAACGTGTGTGTCGCGCGATTTGCAATTCAGGCGAGAATTTCCTGAAATTGCGGCGGCGTCCAAAGCGCTCGCGCAGGCGGCGCGAGATCGATGAGTTTTGCACGGTGCGCAGGGAATGGAGGAAGGAGGAGAACCGGGATTCTTCGCTTCGCAGGCTCCGCTCTGAATGACAGAAAAAGAAGAGGAAGGGGGACAATCGCGAAGGAGACGGCAGAATCCTGAATCGCGCGCGCCCGTTGGCACGGGGGCCAGTGTTAAAAAAGGAAAGCGGCGCGCGCTGGAAGATGATCCTCACCTTCATCCCCTCCCTAGCAGGGAGAGGAAAAGAGAGATTCGGGATTCTTCGCTGCGCTCAGAATGACACGAAACAGGAAGGATCCGGGATTCTTCGCTCCGGCAGCCTCCGCTCTGAATGACTCAAAAAAAAATGACACGAAAAAGTGGAAGGGGGACAATTGCGTTCTCTGTCGGCGCGCGTTCTTCGTTGGCGCGGGGCGGTTTGCGGGCGGATCTCGGGTAAAGAGGTCACGGGGGCGATCGGTTGTCAAGTTGCCGGTCGCATCTTAATCGATCGTTTAATATTGCCTGACCACGGCACGCGCGCTAGTTAAGATGCGGTCGGTATTGATCGTTACTCTTGATGGTCTGAAAACGTCGCGCGGACAGAAACGGCCAAGCCGGGGGATTTGACCACCTAGCCGCCGCGCGCATATCCATCGAGCCGCTGCTTGGATTGGGAAGTGTGGTGTGGGCAGGCGGGCATCGCGGATGCTGAGCGGGCTGATGGTCCGATGAAAAGAGCCGGTGCGCATGGCGCAAGTTTGTATTGGCGCTTTTCGGTCTCGCAGCCCTGAAGTCGGGCGTCGCGGCTGTCGTTGTTGGCGCGACGCGGCCGCTATCCGGCGTATTTCCGGTGTTCCCCCGATCGATTTTCCCCTCATCACTCGCAGTTCCAATCCGAAATTTGAAATATCTGTCCATCGGCCCCTGACGGTGTCCGGCGGTAAGGCTTCGCGCCGATTCACGTGCGTTCGCACGGCTTCGCGCGCGGCACGCCGACCGGAACTCGAAGCCTGGGAGGTTGAGTAGTGCGAAACGGACGCCTGGTACATCGACACGCGCACGCATCGCGGTTTGCCTACGGCGCAGCGTCGCCATTGGAGCGCCTGCAATCATTGTCAGCCTTCGGCAGCCCGCGCGCCGTTCCACGCCTGGCGCGCCTCGCGCCGGTCGATGCCACGCCGTGGAAGATGCAGCGTTTGCAGCTCGGCAGCCGCCTGCCGATCAACCTGCGCCATTTTCTGGCCGAGCAACTGGGCCCGTCGATGCGGGTCGAGGACGACTCGATCGTCGCGCTCGAACCGCGCTCAAACGAAGCCCTGATGCGCGAGCTGGCGCGGGCGATTCGGCGCTTTTCGACCGAGCGCGCGCGCGAAGCATGGTGCGAATGCGCGATGGGACTGGATCGGCTCGAGCGCGAGTTCTCCGCCGCGCGGGTCGACGACCGTGGACCGGTGGTGTTGTGCCTGCGATGCTTGTGCGTGGGCAGCGGTCCCCTGGATCAGCATCGCGGCGCCGGATGTATCCCGGTCCATCTGGGCGCCGAGGTGCGCGCGCAGCGACTCGAGGGCAAGTGCGTGGACGGGGCGCTGACCCCCGACGCGCTGCATCGCGCGGTCGAGAATTTCCGCGCGAATCGGACCGAAGCCGGGCTGCCTCATTATGATTTGGACTGTTACGTCGCGGTCGGCCAGGTGATCTTCACCTGGCGTCCTCTACCGGCGTAGCTTCGTCGCGGGCAGGGAAATTTTCGTCCGGCGATCAGCACAGAAGCGGATTCGCTGACAGCGCTGCGGCCACGTCGCGGGCGGGAAGGGAAATTTTCGTCCCTCGACCAGCACGAAGCTGATTCGCTAAAAAGAGGCGCCGGATTTCTCCGGCGCCTGATGAGCAATCAAAAATTTGCGGTTCTGTTCGTTACATCGCGGAGGCGCGACGGCGGCGCTGTTCCTTGCGGCGGCGGCGCTGGGCCTCGGAACGCTTGCGCTTGCGGCGGACGCTGGGCTTCTCGTAAAAAGCCCGCTTCTTCATTTCTTTGAATACGCCCTCCTTGGCCAGCTTGCGTTTGAGCACCCGCATCGCCTGATCAAGAGAGCCTTCGACCCGAATTTCCATAGTCCTCCGTCCGCCCGGTGATTAGCCGATCGAGCTTAGGTCCGCCCAAGGCCCGAGTCAACCTGCAGCAGGGGCTGGTAGTGTCTCAGTTTGATTTCTCCGCCCGCTGATTGGCTTCCCATTCGTCCACGATTCCAATCACGTCCTCAAGCGACATGAGATGGTCCGAAACCCCGGCTTCCATCGCGGGCGTCACGCGCAGCGTCTTGTGAATCCGCACGAAGTTGTACCAGACCGCGTACAGCGCGACCATGTGACAGTGATTCTCAAACTTCTTGGAGAACGCATTGGTGAGCCGGGTAAAGCGGCGCATGTGCATCCGCATGGTCAGATTCGCGCGTTCGACGTAGCTGGTGCTGATATGCGCCGGATCGGGATTGCCGTGGATTACCATGCGCTCCGTGCCGACGCAGACTGGCGGGCTGTAACGCTTCTCTGATTCCGGCGCGGTTCCGTACTGCTTAACCAGCATGGCGTAGTCGATGGACGTGCCGAACGCGCCGTCCACCGCGTCTAAATAGGCGTTGTGGCCGTCTGTAGTTAGCTGCACCCGCTTCGCGAGACGGCTTGCCAGATCGCGCATGAACGTCCACGCTGCGCCCGCATCGCGCGAGCCGATGAACCACGAGACGATCAATTTGCTGTCAGCATCGATCCCAGTCCACGTCCATGTATCGCCTACATTCGCCGGGCGTTGGAGTTTCCGCCTCGCCTGCTTTTCCTTCATCTCGACAAAGGACCAAATCTCATCGCACTGCACGCGCTTGGACTGCACGTTGCGGACGGTTCGGTCATGGAAGTCGGCGCACGCTTGTCCAGCCAGCACCAGTTCACGCGTGACGGTGTTGATCGACACGTCCACAAGTCGAGAGATGGAACGCATCGAAGAGCCTTCGCAAAGCAGCGAAAGAATCTGCATACGCTTGGCAATTGGCAATCTGTTCATGCCCATAGTATATGCAAATAATGCTTGAGTGTCAAGCATCAAGGTCAGATTGAAGCCGCACTGTGGCACGCGAAGGCTCAGTAATTATGAAAATGTTTGAACTTCTGACGCGAACGAAGGGGAATAATGCTACGCTTAATTAACGATCAGATCAATTGACAGACGCAAGGCAGAAACGGGATACTCCGACTTGAATATTTATGCCTAGACCGGAACGACAGGAAATCATCTCCAAACTGGAGAAAAACAGGGGCTCCAAAGTCCTCTGCATTCTCACGTCCGACAGGAATAATGCGCAAGGCGTCTTCGCCAAGGACTTTATCCCCGTCGCATACAACCATCTGCGCGAGTTCGGAAAATTCGACCATCTAGACGTGTTCTTGTTCACTCTCGGCGGAGACACGCAAGCCGCGTTCGGATTTGCGCGGGCCGTTCGCGGGTTCGGCGCCAAGCGGGTCAGTGTCCTAGTGCCAGAGAAATGCCACAGTGCGGGCACTCTGTTTGCGATTGGCGCGGATGAAATCATCATGACGGCAATTGCAACTCTTAGCCCAATCGATCCAAGCATCACGACACCCTTGAACCCAACAGTCGATGTAGCACCAGGTCAGCGTCAAGTAGTACCCGTTAGCGTCGAGAGTGTCGCTGGGTATCAAGCCCTCGTGGAGAAGCAATGGAAGCTGAATCCTGAGGGGATCGTTGCGGCTTTTCGTATTTTGGCCGAGAAAGTGAATCCGATTGCCTTAGGTGACGTATATAGAAGTCGCGAGCAAATAGCGTTTCTGGCGCGCAAATTGTTGCTGTTGCATCGTCACGATGACGGCAGCATTACAAAAATTACCGAGACTCTGACGCGAACACTGGGTTCGCATGACTATCTAATATCTCGGGCAGAGGCACAGGAAATGTTCGGGAAAACCCAGATTCCCGATCCCGACGATAATGACCTCGACTTGATTTGGAATCTGTTCTCCGATTTTGCCAGTGAAATGAAACTTGGCCAACCCTTCGATGGTCTGGGCATCCTCCATAGCGCGGTTGCAAAGAATGCGCCAACCCCGGTCCGCGATACACAACAAATTGTTAAAATCGAGAGCGCCAACCGCTCCGATGTCTGGGAGCGGGAATTACTCCTGAAGTTCATAACGTTGCTTCCGGGACAGCCCGAGCAAGTCCAAGTATTGCCATTGTACAACGATTGGAGGAGGCAAGCCTAAGAAGGGGAAGGGGATACTATGCAGCCGTTAAAAACACAATTTCGAGATGAGCTTACCAACTTCGAGCCGCCGGAGCGCGAACCTTCGCTGCTTGAGTTTTCTTTCATATTGGATTCACGCTGCACGCAACCGATGATTATCTACAGTACAGTGTCGGGCCGCGCATTTCCTCGATTCCGACGTGCGGCTCCTCGCAGGGATGTAGAAGCCGAATTAGCCGATTATATAGAGCGGATGGCGGGAACTGAATTTGACCTTGACCCGGTGCTCGAAGCCGCTTCAATCGAGCACATCGTGTCAACTGATGGCGAGTGAGACGCGGAGAGGTCTATTGGGCCGAGCTTGAACCGCGTTCCGGATCGGAACAGCGAGGGCGAAGGCCAGTAATTATTGTTTCGCATGATGTATTTAACCGAAACGAGCGCTGGCGCTCGATCATCGTAGTCCCAGTTTCGACATCAACACGTCAGATGAGTCGCGGCCCAACTGCAGTCATACTGTCAGGCTTCGGCGGTCTTCCGGACGAATCGTGCGCCCTCTGTCACCAAGTGACCACCTTGGATCGTGGGAAATTCGACGACTGCATCGGGCAACTTTCGCCCGACCTTTTAAGCGCCGTGGAAAGTGGTATCAAACTCGCAATGGGGATGGCTTTATTGGGAGTTTAACTTATCACTGCTTCCATCGGGCGCGCGCAGCTTGTCGTGCAATTTCCCTCCTCCGTTTTGGGGAGAGTTTCTTCGCCCTCATCTTCCCGCCAATCAAGCCGCCCTTACGGGCGTATTCTTTGCCCGGCTCAAGCGGATTGTCCTGAACTTCGCCGGTCGCAATTTGCATGACCTTGACAGCGTTGCCGATTACGTCTGCGGGGCGCTTCTGGCCTTGGGGTCCTTTGGGCATGTACTCATTATCGCACAGTCGGATCGCGGGCGCACGGATTTTTCAAGAGGCCAGATTTTCAAACTGAGACACTACCCAGGGGCTGACCCCTGCACCCAGTATTAAGGCCGCCCGCCGTTGGCGGGCGCGGCCCCTGCTCCGGCATGCGGGCGGCGCACTGTTAGAATAGATTAACCGCGCAGCAGCGTCAGCTTGCTGGCGGGACTGCGAAGGGCGACGGTACATAAGGAGCTTCGAGATGGATTTGGGATTGACGGGAAAAGTCGCGATGGTGACGGGCGCCAGCCGCGGGCTCGGCCTCGCGATGGCGCAGGCGCTCGCGGACGAAGGGATGCGCGTCAGTATCTGCGCGCGAACCGAGCGGACTCTGGGCGAAGCGGTCGCCGCGCTGACGCAGACGGGCTCGGCGCCGCGAGCGGTGATGGGGATGGCGGCAGACGTGACGAAGGCCGAGGACGCGCAAAAGTGGGTGGAGGAAACGGCGAGGAGATTCGGCGGAATCGACGTGCTGGTCAACAATGCGGGCGCGGCGCGGCCGGGGGTGCTCGCGGAAATTCCCGAATCGGCGTGGCAGGAGCAATTCGATCTGAATCTGTTCGCGCCGGTGCGATTGGCGCGGCTGTGCGCGCCGCACATCGAAAAGCGCGGCGGCGGCGCGATCATCAATATCGGCTCGATCTACGGGCGCGAGTCGGGCGGGCCGCTGACTTACAACGCGTCGAAGGCGGCGCTGCATTCGTTCACCAAGATGCTCGCGCGCGAGTACGCGCCGAAAAATATCCGGGTCAACACGATCGCACCCGGCTCGATCCTGACGGCGGGCGGAAACTGGGAGCGGCGCTTTCGCGACAATCCAGCCTTCGAGAAGGATTTCATCAGCCATGAGATGCCGGCCGGGCGCTTGGGACGCCCGGAGGAAGTCGCGTACGCGGTGGTGATGCTCGCGTCGCCGCGCGCGAGCTGGATTATGGGCGCCAGTATCCCGGTGGACGGCGCGCAGGGACGATCGATCCTGTGATGAAGCGGCGCGGCGGGTTCTTCCAATTCTTCCACTCGATTGCCGCGGCGCTTGTGCTGGCGGGATGCAGCGCGCCGCTGCCGAGCACGGAGCTTCCGCCGGCGCGGTATATCGAGGCAGCGCCAGAGTTTGCGGGGTTGCACGACTACCGCGGGATCGTCGACCTGCCGATCAAGGCGTCGGGGATGGATCAATCGGAAATCGCGGAGCTGGCCAAGGCCGCGCAAATCGATTTCATTTTTCTTGCCGATCGGGTCCATCCCGGTGAAGGCGAAAGCGGCGCCGAGTTCGGAATCGGAGGATTCTCGAACGACATTCTTTTCGTTCCGGGCGGCGCGTTCGAAACCGGCGGCAGCGAGATAATCGGCGTGAATCTCCACGAACCGATCAAGCCCGGGCTCGCGCCCGCCGATTTGATTTCGGCGATTCACGACCAGGGCGGAATTGCGATTGCGGCCGACCCGGCGAAGTTTGCGTCGGCGTCGGAGTACGCATCGGCGGACGCGATGGAAGTGTACAGCCAGCGCTCGGCCTGGACCTCGCAGAATCCCACGGCGCTCTATTTGCGCGCGATTTTTTTTGGCACCGATCATTTCCTCGTCCGGGCTCGACCTTCGCCCCGATGCGAACCTCGCGCTTTACGACCGGATGACGGCCGGCGCGCGGGTCCCGATGCTCGCGGGAATGGGCGCGCCCGACAACATGAACGTGCTCGGCGCGAAGGTCGGCACGATGCCGCAACTTTTTCTGTTCTGCACCACCCATCTGATTGCGCGCGCGCGCGATTCGGGGGAGATGCTGGAGGCGCTCCGGCTCGGGCATTCGTACGCGAGCTTCGACTACCTGGGCTACGTCGGCGCGTTCGCGTTCTTCGCACGCGCGGGAGAGACAACGACAATGATGGGCGATGAAGTGCGGCTCGCGGCGGGTCTCGCGCTCAAGACCGAGCTGCCCGCCGCGGCAGACAGAATCGTGATGTACCAGGACGGCGTCGAAGTGGCGTCGGCCGAGAATGCGTCGACGCTCGAATACGCGCCGAAGTCGGCGGGTGCGTATCGAATCGAGGCATATCGCGGCGGCAAGCTGTGGATCCTGTCGAATCCAGTGTACCTGCAGGGGCAGGGCTGAGCCCTGCACCCAGTATTAAGGCCGCCCGCCGTTGTCGCGCGCCCGTTGGCACGGGGGGCCAGTATTAAGAAACGAAAACAGGGCGCAAGGAAGTGTGAAACCCACAGCGGGGGGTCACATCGGTCATCGCGGAAAGAAAGGCAGAATCCTGAATCGCGCGCCGGCGGGCGTGACGGGCCGACAGTTGGCATACAAAATGCGACAATCCGTAGATATGCTGCTTGAACCGAAAAATCTGTGTCAAAGTCGCCCCGTTCAACTGAGCGATGTTGCGGCCTCGCTACAAAAACGCGCCGATCAAATCGATGCGTGGCTCTCTGAACCCGGCAGTTGTCGCAAGCTCAAACGGCGCCGTCGCAAAGAAAGTACGATCGAACGCGTCTATTGGCATTACGGATATACGACAGCCGTCAGGGACGTGATCGAAATGCTGCGACGAAATGGCGAGCTTCCATCCTAGAAGCGGCAGATCGGGCGTTCGCGCTGTATAACGACTTTTCACTCTCCGCTTCATCCCTCTCCCTAACAGGGCGAGGAAATTGAGAGAGAGGCAAAGGAAAAGGCTCGGGGATTCTTTGCTTCGCTCTGAATGACACAAAAATCAGACTCTGAGGGAATTTGACGGTTAGGCGAGCGAGCACATCAGCGAATGGCTGGTGGCGGAATCGACGCGCACGTTGACGGTATCGCCGGCGGCGACTCCCTTCACGCCGGCAAAAATTGCGGTCTTGAACTGCGGCGTCTTGCCCGCAATCATGCCGCCGCCGCGTCTGGCCGGTCCTTCGACCAGCACCGGGAACTCGCGGCCGACTATCGCGCGATTGCGCGCAATCGACATCTCTTCCTGGAGTGCGATCAGGGCCGAGAGCCGGCGGCCCTTTTCCTCCTCGCTGACGGAATCGCCGAGGCGGAACGCGCGGGTATGCTCGCGCATCGAATATTTGAACATAAAGGCGGAGTCGTAACCGACCGCGCGGATTACATCGGTAGTCGCCGCGAAGTCCGACTCCTCCTCGCCGTGAAAGCCGACGATGATGTCGGTCGAAAGCGCGACTTCGGGAATTGCGGCGCGCACTCGCGCAACCAGATCGAGATATTCCGCCACGGTGTAGCCGCGTTCCATCGCGGCCAGAACCCGGTCCGATCCCGACTGTAAAGGCAGATGCAGATGGGGCTGGACCTTCGGCTCGGTCGCGATCGCCTCGATTAGCGAGTCGGTCATGTCGCCCGGATGCGGCGAGGTGAAGCGAATCCGCTCGATCCCGCCGACCGACGCGACCATCCTGAGCAGCGCGCCGAAGCCGGTGTCGCCGAAGCGGTAAGCGTTGACGGTTTGTCCGAGCAGGACGACCTCTTTCACGCCACGCACGGCCAGCTCGCCAATCTCGCGCATCAGATCGGACGGCGCAATGGAGCGCTCGCGGCCGCGCACATACGGCACCACGCAGAACGCGCAGAACTTGTCGCATCCGCGCATCACGGTCACGCAGGCGCGCACGCCGCCGCCATAGTCGGGCGTGATGTCGGCGTAAGTCTCGGCGCGATCGAGGCGGACGTCGATCGAAGGGTCGAAGTTGCAGCCGGCGCCGGCGATCATCTCCGGCAGGCGGCGGTAAGAGTCGGGTCCCGCGACCACGTCGAGGAAGGCGGCCTTTTCCATGATCGCGACGCGGTTGTGCTGCGCCATGCATCCGAGCATCCCGATTTTGACTTCGGGCCGCGCGTGCTTGATTCGCGCCAGCTCGCCGAGCCGCCCGAGCACGCGCTCTTCGGCATGCTCGCGAATAGCGCAGGTGTTGAGCAGGATGACGTCCGCATCTTCGGCCCGATCGGTGCTCACGTAACCGGCGCGGCGCAATACGGCGCTGACCGTTTGCGAATCGGCTACATTCATCTGGCATCCGTAGGTTTCCAGATAAACCCGCGGACGGTCGGGATTTGCGGCGTTATCGCGCATAAAACGAGAGGAAATTTTAGGCCACGCCGGCGCGCCGATACAACGGGCAGGGCTGAGCCCTGCACCCAGTATTAGGGCCGCGCTCCGCTGTCGCGCGCGGCCCCTGCCAAGGGCTTAATACTGTGCTGCCGTCGCCGAATACTGGCCAGCCGTGCCAACGGCCAGGGGGGAGGGTTGCACCGGGTATTGAAACAAAGATGAGGGCGGAGTTTACCCTGAGCGAAGTCGAATGGGCCCTGTTAGAACAAGTTGAAGGGGAGACACGGTTGTTCCGCGTCCGAGCCTGCTCGACGCGGAGCGCGAACTATCGCGCGGCCCCAGGGTAACGGTCCCGGCGCGAGGTTTATTAAGAACCTGCCCTGATAGTTACGACTGGGAACCCGGAATGAGAGTTACAGCGTCTGGATTAAGCTCCCAAGCGGCGCCAGTCACATAATCCACCGTCGGTCCTATTATCGGTATCCAGTTCAAGACCGTCATCCACGAGAACTCGGAGTAAATCGTTGCCGAAGCGGTCTGGCCTCCGGGCCACGAGGCGACTACCTGATAATCCCGGTTGCGCTGAAGGCTGACCTGACCTGGGTTGGCGACCGGCCGTCCGCTTACGGTTACGGTCGCGCCCGGTGGATCGGTCGCCACCGACACGTTTTGCGAATTGCCATGGACCATCAGAGCGCACCCGCCAAGCCAGAAGGCCGCTGTGACCACTGCCAATTGCGCGATCCAATTGCTCTTCATCGTTAGCTTCCCCCTCTGCACGCTTTTGCAGCGCACCAAGTGACCGCACCGTATCAACAAGGCACGTAACGAGCAATACGGGTGGAAATCGCTTTATTTGATGCGGAACCCACCGTGGGTTCCGCACCTCCCTGGGCAGGGGCTGCGGCCCCTGCACCCGGCATTAAGGCCGCCCGCCGTTGGCGGGCGCGGTGCAGGGGAGGGTTGCCGTGAATCGCCGCGAGACTTAAGTTTGCGCCCATGCGAGAACCGCGCAGGCCGTCGTTCGAGCGGATGGAAGCAACACTGCTGGCGTGTCCGCAATGCAAACGGGCGGTGAAGGTGCGCAAGCGCCTGCTGCTGGTCCTGCCCCAGGGCGACAAGTATCTGTACGTATGCCCCGATTGCGGCTCCACGTGCGGCGAGACAATCGAGACACCGGCAGGGGCTGACCCCTGCACCCACCGTTAAGGCCGCGCTCCGTTGTCGCGCGGCAGGGGTGACCCCTGCACCCAATGTTAAAGCCGCGCTCCGTTGTCGCGCGGGGCGAGTGCCGCGGGCGCGCAGTCTTTTAATACTGGCGCCCCCGTGCCAACGGGGGGCCCTAGCCCATCCCGTGCACGGATGCGGGCTCGATTACGTATGTGACGCGCACCTCGCCCGGCTGGCGGAACGGATACTTGTCCTGTCCCAGGTACTTTTTGGCGAGGCTGTCGATATGCGCGTCGGCGCCCTTCTCGGTCTCGCTGACGACCGGTCCGCGAATTCCGACGTAACGAAAGGGATTGTCCGGATCGACGATCGCCATCGCGACCTTCGCGCCGACCTTCATATTGCGCGCCTTTACCCGTCCGCGCGCCGTGTTGATGCGGATTTTCCCGTTGGTGTAGTCGAACCATACGGGCGTGACTTGCGGCGACCCGTCGGGCATCAGGGTTGCGATATTGGCCAGCGCCTTCTTGCTGGTGACGAGGTCAAGGTATTTCTCGGGGATCGTCTTCGATGCCATCGGCATTACTCCTTGAATGACAGGTCTCGGTCCAGATTAGACGATCGCCCGGTTGAGGCAACCGTCGCGATGAGACGGGCCGGGCGGTGGTCAGGCGCCGTCGGGCGAAGTTTGACACCTCCATTTGCATGGGTTAATAGCCAAGCCTAAGCTCAAACCTTGGAATGCGGCGCGGGGGATCGTCCGATTGCGCCCAAGGAGTATTTTGCGATGGCGCTGTTCAGCAAAGAGCCGGAAAAGAATCCGAAAATTCAACCCACCATGTCGCCGCATGCTTCGCCGACGCCGCCTGCGCCCGCATCACCGGCTTCCACGATGGCTCCACGAGCCAACGGACCTGCCTCGTCCGAGGGGCGCGCCTATCTCGATCGTGGATCGAAAATCACCGGCAAAATCTCGTTCGAGGGCCCCGCGCGAATCGACGGCGAGGTCGATGGCGAGATTAATGCGAAGGACAGCCTGGTGATTGGCGAGTCGGCGGTGGTGACCGCGCAGATACGCGCGACGTCGGTGTCGGTCGCGGGCAAGGTCAGCGGCGATATCGTCGCGACGCAGCGAATCGAAATCCGTCCTTCGGCGAAGGTGAGCGGAAATATCACGGCCCCCGTGCTTTCGGTGCAGGAAGGCGCGCAATTCGAGGGGCATTGCTCGATGCAGCCCGAGGGCGTCCGCGAAGACCGCAAAGTTACAGTATTCCCGAAGGAGGAGCGCGTGGCGCAGGCCGCCGGAGGGCTGAAGCAGGCCTGAATTGCCCCGGCCGATTGAGATAGTCCGCGCTCCCCAGCTTCCGACGATGGAGAGAATCTCGAAAATCCCCGCAGGGGAGACGCCGTAATATGCATATCCCGCCAAATTGGGGGACGTTTTTCGCGCTGATTGTTTCGTTCCTGGTTTTCTGGTTTATATTCAGCCGATTATTTTTTCGCCCTTTCTTGAACCTGCTCTCCGAACGCGAGCGCAAATTCAAGGAGCTGAACGATAAGACCGAGCAACTGATCAAGCAGGCCCGCGCATCCCAGGATGAATGCGATGCGCGGCTGGCCGCGGTCCGGCAGGAGGCGATCGCACGGCGCGAGACCGAGCGGCGCAAGGCGGAATCCGAAGCCGCGCAAATGATGGAAGCGGCCAAGGCCGAGGCGCGCGCGGTGCTCGAGCAGACGCGGGTCAAAATAGAAACAGAGCTCAAGGCGGCCGAGCGAGAACTCGAGCAGATGGGACATAGCCTCGCGTCCGAACTGGCCGAACGCGTGCTGGGCCGCCCGCTCAACGGTGGCGCGGCGACGGGCAAGAGCAATTAGGCGTGACTGATTAAACACCCGATGAAGAAGTGGATCACATCGGCGGCGATTATCGCTGCCGCTTTTTTTCCGGATGCCGCCCTGGCGGGCGAGGATGCGGGCGCGGAGCACGGCTCGTGGCTGTTGCTCGGGTTCTTCGCGATCAACTTCATCCTGTTTGTGGGGATGCTGGTCTATTTCGCCGGTCCTCCGGCGCGGAAGTTCTTTGCCGATCGCGCCGTCACGATTCGCACCGCCCTGTCGCGCGCGGCAAGCGCGTTGGCCGAGGCCCAGGAGCTGGCCAACAAGGCGGCGGCGCGGATGGCCGCGCTGGCAGCGGAACTAAAGAAGGTGGCAGACGAACTGGACCGGGAAACCGCTTTCCAGGCCGGCAAGGTTCTCGAGCTGGCGAAAACGACGGCCGAGCGAATCCGCCGCGACACCGCGATGAGCAGCTCGGCGCTGTCAGAAGCGGCGCGCCGCCGCGTGCGCGCGCAGCTTGCCGAATCGGCGGTGACCCTGGCGCGCGATCTGATCGGGCGCAATTTTCAGCCGACCGACCAGGGCCGGCTGATCGACGGCTTCATGGACAAGCTCGGCGCGGGTGACCGGCAATGAAGGGTTCGCGAGTCGCCAAGCGCTACGCGCGCGCGCTGCTCGATCTGGCGGACAAGGGCAACGAGGAAAAGTGGGGCGTCGAGCTCGAGCGGCTGGCCGCGATGGTCGCGTCGCCCGAGCTCGCGCGAGCGGCTCAAGTCGCCCGAGCTGGCCGAGCAATCGCGGCAGGAGGCGATGGCGAAAATTGCCGAACGCCTCGAGCTCAGCTTCCCGCTACGCTCGTTCGCGGTGGTGGTCGCGCGTCACGGGCGGATCGGCGAGCTCGGCGCGATCGCCGAGTCGTATCGCGAGCTGCTCGATCGGGCGATGGGCCGTGAGCGCGCGACGCTGACCTTTGCGATTGCGCCGTCGGACGCCGAAGTTGCGCGGGTGGTGGGCGGGCTGGAAAAGATCGCGGCGCTGAAAATAATTCCAACCGTGCTAATCGACCCTGCCCTGCTCGGCGGCGTGACCGCGGAATTGGGCGGAAAAATCTACGACGGCAGCCTCGCAACGCGGCTGGCGGAGGCAAAGCGCCGGCTTGCAGGCTAGCCAGGAAAAAAACCAGATCATATGGCGGAAATCAGACCATCGGAAATCAGCGAAATCCTCAAAACCGAGATCAAGGGTTTTGAGGGCAGTATCTCGGTGCGCGAAACCGGCCGCGTCCTCTCCTGCGGCGACGGTATCGCCCGAATCTACGGACTGCAGAACGCCGCGCTCGGCGAACTGCTGGAATTTCCCCATCAGATGTTCGGGATGGCGCTGAACCTCGAGGAGGACAACGTCGCCGCCGTGCTGTTCGGCGATCCCCAGGACATCCAGGAGGGCGACGAGGTCAAGCGCACCGGCAGAATCGCCGAAGTCCCGGTCGGCGAGGGGCTGCTCGGCCGGGTCGTCAACGCGCTTGGACAGCCGATCGACGACAAGGGTCCGATCAAGTCGTCGGAGACCCGGCGGATCGAAATCAAGGCGCCCGGGATCATCCGCCGCCAGCCGGTCAAGGAGCCGCTGCAGACCGGGATCAAGGCGATCGACACGATGCTGGTGATCGGACGCGGACAGCGCGAACTGATCATCGGCGACCGCCAGACCGGCAAGACCGCGATCGCGATCGACACGATCATCAATCAGCGCGGCCAGAACATGCATTGCATTTACGTGGCGATTGGCCAGAAGCGCTCGACCGTCGCCCAAGTCGTGGAGAAGCTCACCAGCTCCGGCGCGATGGAGTTCACCACGGTGGTGGCCGCGACCGCGTCGGAGGCCGCTCCGCTGCAGTTCATCGCGCCTTACAGCGGATGCACGATGGGCGAGTATTTTCGCGATACCGGCAAGCATTCGCTGCTGGTGTACGACGATTTGAGCAAGCACGCGCAGGCCTATCGCCAGTTGTCGCTGCTGCTGCGCCGCCCGCCCGGGCGCGAGGCTTACCCCGGCGACGTCTTCTACCTGCATTCGCGCCTGCTCGAGCGCGCGGCCAAGATGAGCGACGAGATGGGCGGCGGCTCGCTCACGGCGCTGCCGGTAATCGAGACCCAGGAAGGCGACGTCTCGGCCTACATTCCGACCAACGTCATCTCGATCACCGACGGCCAGATAATTCTCGACAAGGACCTGTTCAACTCGAACGTACGTCCGGCGGTCAACGTGGGGCTGTCGGTGTCGCGCGTGGGATTTTCGGCGGCGGTCAAAGCGATCAAGCAGGTTGCAGGCACGCTCAAGCTCGACCTCGCGCAGTACCGCGAGATGGCGGCGTTCGCGCAGTTCGGTTCCGATCTCGACGCGTCGTCGCAGCGCCTGCTTGCCCGCGGCGCGCGGCTGACCGAGATGCTCAAGCAGAATCAGTACAGCCCGCTGCCGATGGAAAAAGAGGTGCTGATCATTTTTGCCGCGAAAGAGGGTTACTTCGACAAGCTCTCGGTCGAGCAGATTAGGCCGTTCGAGGCGGGGCTCTACGCCAATTTCGACGCCCGCCACGGCGACCTGCTGGCGGAAATCAGGGACCAGAAAGCGATTTCCGACGAGCTGACCAAGAAACTCAAGGCCGGACTCGACGCCTACGAACAATCGTTCCTGGCCGAAAACAAAGCGGCCGCGGCGGAGCCAGCGTAACCGCGACAGCGTTCGACGATGGCATCACTCAAGGCAATCCGGCGCCGGATCTCGTCGGCCAAATCGACGCAGCAGATCACGCGCGCGCTGAAACTGGTCTCGGCCGCGCGGCTGAGGCGCGCGCAGGAAGCGCTGACCAACTCGCTGCCATACAGCGAAGCGCTGGCGCGGGTCGCCGACTCGCTGCTCACCTCGGAAGGGATCTCGGTGGGCCCGGCCGAGGGTGCGCAAAAGAAATCGATGCTGGTGGTGGTCGCGTCGGATCGCGGGCTGGCCGGCGGTTACAACTCGTACCTGCTGCGAGCGGCCGAAGCGACGCAGCGCGAAATCCGCGCCGCGGGACTCGAGATCGAGCTGTTCGCGGTGGGCAAGAAAGCGGTCGATCATTTCAGGCGCTCCGGCGTGCCGATCGCGGTCTCGCGAGTCGATAATTTTCCGCGCCTGGCGACGATCGCTCTGGCGCGCGATATCGCCGCCAGGATGCTCGCCGAGTATAGCTCCGGCGCGATCGACGAGGCCGGCATCGTCTATACTCATTTCCAATCCGCCATCACCCAGAAGCCGGTTTACGAGCGCCTGCTGCCGGTCAAGCCGCCCGGCGATGCGGGTGTCAAGCAAGGCGCGGGCGTTGACGCCACGGCGGCGAAATCCGAGGCATCCAACATCGACTATCTGGTCGAGCCGTCGCGCGCCGAACTGGTGCCGGTGGTGATGCGCGGATATCTCGAAGCCGCGGTCTATCACGCGCTGCTCGAGGCCGAGGCCAGCGAGCAGGGTGCGCGAATGACCGCGATGGACAGTGCGACCAACAATGCGAGCGACATGATCTCGTCGCTCACGCTCGAGATGAATCGCGCGCGCCAGGCGCAGATCACGCGCGAGCTGATGGACATAGTCGGCGGCGCGGAGGCGTTGCGCTGAAAAAGCTGAAAAAGGGCCGGAAATCGAAATCACACGGGGATATCACCGTTTATGAGTCAGACCGCTCCAGGACGAATCAACCAGGTGCTCGGCAACGTCGTTGACGTGGAGTTCGGCCCGGGCGCCTTGCCGCCGATTTTCTCGGCGCTGCGCGTCAGCAATCCGTCGATCAGCGACGCGGCGGGCAACCTCGTGCTCGAAGTGCAGCAGCATCTCGGCGAAAACACCGTGCGATGCATCGCGATGGACTCGACCGACGGGCTGGTGCGCGGGATGGAAGCCGCCAACACCGGCGCGCCGATCTCGGTGCCGGTGGGGCCGGGCACGCTCGGGCGGATCATGAACGTCACGGGAGATCCGATCGATGAGCGCGGGGCAATCCAGGGCAAGTCGCTGATGCCGATTCATCGCGACGCTCCCGCGTTCGCCGACCAGGCGGTCGAGGCGGAAATCCTCGAGACCGGGATCAAGGTGATCGACCTGATTTGCCCGTTCGCACGCGGCGGCAAGATCGGGCTGTTCGGCGGAGCCGGCGTCGGCAAGACCGTCACCATCCTCGAACTGATCAACAACGTCGCCAAGCAGCACGGCGGCGTGTCGGTGTTTGCCGGCGTCGGCGAGCGCTCGCGCGAGGGCAACGACCTGTATCGCGAGCTGACGGAGTCGGGCGTTATCGCAAAAACCGCGCTGGTGTACGGCCAGATGAACGAGTCGCCCGGCGCGCGCGCGCGGGTCGCGCTGACCGGAGTCACGGTCGCCGAATATTTCCGCGACGAAGAAGGCAAGGACGTCATCTTCTTCATCGATAATATTTTCCGGTTCGTGCAGGCCAACTCGGAGGTCTCCGCGCTGCTCGGGCGCATGCCGAGCGCCGTCGGCTACCAGCCCACCCTGGGCACCGACATGGGCGAGCTCGAGGAGCGCATCACCACCACCAAGAAGGGCGCGATCACCTCGGTGCAGGCGATCTACGTTCCCGCCGACGACTACACCGACCCCGCGCCGGCGACCACCTTTACCCATCTGGACGCGGTCACCGCGCTCGATCGCAAGATTTTTGAGAAGGCGATTTTCCCGGCGGTCGATCCGCTCGGTTCGACCTCGCGAATTCTCGATCCGCAAGTGGTCGGCGACGAGCACTACCAGGTCGCGCGCCGGGTGCAGGCAATTTTGCAGCGCTACAAGGACTTGCAGGACATCATCGCGATCCTCGGGATGGAAGAATTGTCGGCCGATGACAAGCTGGTGGTGGCGCGCGCGCGCCGGGTCGAGCGCTTCCTGTCGCAGGCGATGTTCGTCGCGGAGCCGTTCACCAACCAGCCCGGCAAGTACGTGACGCGCAAGGACACGGTGCGCGGCTTCGCCGAAATCCTCGACGGCAAATGCGACGACCTGCCCGAGCAGGCCTTCTACCTGGTCGGCACGATCGAAGACGCGCGCGAGAAGGCCGAACGGCTGGCCCGCGGCGAAGCGCGGTAGCTCGGGAGTCCGCGATGGCAGCGACGTTCCCATTCACGCTCGTCACGCCCACCGGCGTCGTCGCCGAAGGACAGGCCGAGCAAGTCTCGGCGGTCGGTCCGCTGGGAGAATTCGGCGTGCTGGCCGATCACATCAACTTCATCACGTCGCTCGTGCCCGGCGTGCTCGAGGCGCGGCTACCCGACGGCACGTCGAAGCACTGGGTGGTGTCGGGCGGCCTGGCCGAAGTGAAGGAGGGCGTGATGACGGTGCTGGCGAGCAGCGCCGAATCGCCCGAGAGCCTTGACGCGGCATCCGCGGCCGCGCAAGAGCGGGATGCGGACGAGAAGTTTTCGAATTTAAGTTTCTACGATCCCGACTACGCCGCCAGCGCAGGAAGCCCTGATGCTGGCGCGCGCCCGCGTAGAAGCTGCCGCGCTGAAATCCGCCGCGCGCTAAATTCTCCAGCCCGCAGGGCTTTTCAGAC
The DNA here is from genome assembly GCA_963722605.1 of Binataceae bacterium (SeqCode). Classification (GTDB taxonomy): domain Bacteria; phylum Desulfobacterota; class Binatia; order Binatales; family Binataceae; genus Binatus. Next base: position 341,238 of record CAVRNO010000004.1, read on the forward strand.
GATCGGGTCAAACCAAAGCCCGGACGGCCAAGAGCAGGCCGCAATTCGAGCAGTTAGCAACATTGTCCTTTCGACGCGGCGCGCGCAGTCTGTTGGTCGGGCTGGTCGGCGGTGCTGATACCACAACAGCCTGCCGGCGCTGCTTCAGCTTCACGTGCAGGTCCAACCGTCGCGCCGCAACACGCTTGAGCCACGGTAGATTCTGGAGTGGTGACCTCTCTTGCAGCTTCATCGACCTTCTCCGCGGCCTTGCTGCGAATCATTTTGGCCAATCCAACCACCAGTTGAATTTCATCGTCCCGCACGCCAACCGACCGGCCCACAGCCACATGCTTGTGGAAGTTAGTCGGGCAGTTTACGGCTACCGCGGCCGCAATCGAAGCAAGTTCCTTCACCCGATTGGTGGGTCCGGCGCAGCAAGCGGGCTGTTCTGCTTTTGGCGAGCCGAGCGCATCATACGCAGCCTTCTCCATGATCCCTCTGGCGCTGCCCTTTACGCACAGAGCCGCCTCAACCGCGTCGGTAATCTCGCCGGTCGTCGCTCCTGCGGCCCGGACTTCTCCCACATGGTACCTGGTACAGGGGATACAGCCCGCAGCGACCGACGCGGCCACCGCGACGAGTTCTTTTTCTTTCTGCGAGAGCTTTGCTTCCATTCGTTTCTTCCCCTAGTGAACGGCAATACGCCTTTAAGGGCGCTCACCTTGTACAGACGATCTCTCAGTGGCAAAGGTTACCGGCTTGCTGTGACGTTCAGTGCCTAACCCTCTTTTCTACTTCCGGCTGCCGCCGCAGCTCGCCATCAATTCCTTGAGCTTCAGTTCCAGGTCTTCAGGGATATTCTCCGCGCCGCAGCAGGATTTCATCATGGAAAAGCATGCCTCGGTTTCCGCCAACTCCTGCCTGCATCGAGCGCAACTTGCCAAATGAGCCTGACTGAGCGCCCTTTCCCCGGGCTTCCCCTCTCCACGGCGAAACTCAAACATCGATTCGAGGAATTCCTGACAGTTCATAACGGGGACTCCTTGCACGATTCTTTCGGCAGGCAGGTAACGCATCCGCGGCGTTCAACCGAAACCTCGCATCGCTCATCGGCGAGCGATTTGAAAAGACGACGCCCGCGATGGAGACGGACTTTGACCGCGTCCTTGCTGCAGCCCAGGATGGCGGCGCTCTCTTCGACGGTTTTACCTTCAACCGCATAAAGCAGGAGCGCGGCGCGATACGGCGCCGGCAGTGCGGCGATACAGTCACGGACGCACTGCGTGACCGCCTGACGTTCCAGGAACTCCGTGACAGGTGGGTCAGGGGCAGGTAGCTGGGAAATATCCGGCATTTCTTCGTCATCCCAGGCGTCCTGTTCCTTGCCTTTGCGAGCACGGAGGTAATCGCGGAAGAGGTTGGTTGCGATGCGGTAGAGCCAGTTCGAGACCTCTCCTTCACCACGGAAGGATTGGAAGCTTTCCACCGCTCGGAGAAAGGCCTCCTGGGTGAGATCCTCAGCCAGCTCGGCATTTTGGGCGAGACGACGCAGATAGCTGTAGATTCGACTGCCGAACCGCTCGTAAAGGGCGGCGATGTCCGAGGCTACCGGCATGACAATCCTCCCTTGGTACAGACGACGAGCCGCAGGAAAAGGTTACCGCTCTCGGGACTCAGAACCAAAACTCTCCGGCAAATCGCCGCCACCGCGCGGCACAGCGGCGATCTGGAACACCGGCACATCGAATTCGGCGCGGTAGCCGCCGGCGGGGCCGGGCGCGCTGGCGCTGAGACGCCATACGATTCGGTTTTTTGGATTCGAATCGTCGGTCGGGCGGCACTCCGATGCGATCAGGAACGCGACCGGAATCGATCCCGTCGAATCGCTCATCGAAGTTTGATCGGCGCGCCACAAAATCCGGTCCCAAACCGTGAGATTGTGCCACGCTCCGCGCGTCGTGCGGTTGATGCAAGCGAGTTCGAGCGCGACCCGCTGTCCCGGCGCGAGCGGCTGGTCGGGATGAATCGATCCGGCGAGCGAGCCGCCGATTTGCCCCGGCACGGAAGCAATCACGAACCGCGACTCGCCGTAATTGCGCAGTCGCCGCCGGAGTCGAATCGCCCACGCGATCATCACGAGGCCGGCGAGCGGGAATATCAAGGAGGGTATCGCGAAGTAGTCGGCGCTTCGGATCGCGCGGTGCGGCACAATGAAAAGGATCGGAAAGGTTGCGGCGCACCACGCGATCGCGAAAATCGCCAGCCGATTAGCGTCGCGCCGGGCCGAGGTGCGGACCTCGCCGCGCGACCAGTCCTCGCGCCACATCCACGGCGCGCCGGGATTTGCCGCGCGCAATCGCTCGGAAGAATCCGGCGCGCTCGCGTGGAATCGGACCCACCATATCGCGCCGAAGCCTGCTGCGCTGCATGCTAGCGCGATCGCCGCGGCGAGCGCGGCCTGCTCCCATCGTCCGTCACGCGTACGGGTGAACGCGACCGTCGCGGCGAGGATTGCGGCGATGCACGACGGTGTGCCGAGAAATTTGACGAAGGCGAGGACGAACCGCTCCGGATTCGTCCTTTCAATAGGCATGTCCGAAAGCCGCTACCTGCCAAGGGCGGCGAGGCGCTCGAAGAAATCCGGGAAGGTCTTCGCGACGCATCCGGGGTTCTTGATCTTCACGCCGCCGAGCTTCAGACCCGTCACCGAAAAACTCATAGCGATGCGATGATCGTCGTAGGTCTCGATGGCCGCCGGATGCATCTTGGACGGCGCAATCTCGAGTCCGTCGTCGCGCTCGACGACTGCCGCGCCGAGCCGCCTCAGCTCGGCCGCGAGCGCGCGGATGCGATCGCTTTCGTGATGCCGGATGAAGGCGACGTTGCGGATAATCGTCGGCGACGAAGCAAACGGGGCGATTGCGGCGAGCGTCGGCACCATGTCCGGCATCGAATTCATCGCGACGTCGACGCCGGCGAGCCGCCCGGTTCCCGCGACCTCGACGTGGTCGGGATGCCAGGTGACGCGGGCGCCCATTTGCTCGAGCACGCCGAGAAAACCGATGTCGCCCTGCACCGAGTTCGAGGTGAGGCCCTCGATTCGCACCGTCCCGCCGACGAGAGCCGCGGCCGCGGCAAAGTAGCTCGCGCTCGACGCGTCGGGCTCGACGACGAAACGCTGCGCGCGATACCACTGACCGCCGGGGACAACGATCATATCGCCTTCGACCGAGCTGTGCGCTCCCCAAGCCTCCATCAGCCGCAGCGTCATGTCGATGAAAGGCCGCGCGGTATCGCCGATCACCCGGAGCTTGAGGCCGGCCTTCCAAATCGGCGCCGGCATCAGCATCGCAGAGACGAATTGCGACGACGCGCGCGCGTCGATCGAAGTTTCGCCGCCTTCGAAGCGCGCGCGGGACGCATCGACTATCACCGGCGGGCAGTGGTTGTCGCGCTCGCTGTAAACGCTCGCGCCCAGGCGCTGCATCGCGTCGAGCTGCGGACCGATCGGCCGCTGGCGCATCCGCTGATTTCCGTCGATCCGAAAGCGTCCCTCGCCGAGCGTGACCATCGCCACCAGAAATCGCATCACGGTGCCTGCGCCGCCGACGAAGATCTCGCCGCCGTGCGCCGGGATCGTGCCGCCGCGGCCGCTGACTGTAATTCTGCGCGCCGACTCGTCAACCTCGACGGTAAAGCCCATCACGCTCAGCGCGTCGCACATGTAGCGGGTGTCGTCGCTCAGCAGAACGGAGTCGATGACCGAGCGTCCCTGCGCCAGCGCGGCCAGCACCATCGCGCGATTGGTGATGCTCTTGGAGCCGGGCAGCACGACGCGGGCGTCGAGCGGGCCGGCCAGGGGAGTGATTTCGATTTCGTCCACGGTTTTCCCGAGTATCCATGCCAGATTAACCGCGCGGGTTGACCGGTCACAAGCATGGGTGCTTGCGCAGGCGCGCGGCGACGGTACATTGCCGCGTCGTTATTGCCTCGTACGTGGCGCTACGACTAGAGTATCGAATGTAACCGGCAGTAGGCTCAGGGGAGGTCGAACACGATGAGACTCATCAAGTGGATCGCACCAGCCGTGCTGATTGCGTGGCTGGCAATATTGGCGCCGCAGGCCGGCGCGCAAACGATGGGCGAGTATGCGGCCACGACGGCGGGAGTCGGGACTGGGAGCGCCTCGATGGGCGCCAGCTATGCGCCTGCGTCAATCGGATCGAGCGACGTCGGCGGAGGCTCGAGCACCTGGGGAGCCAGCGGATTGGGCGCCAGTTTTGACGAGAGGGCCGGGGCGGCGTCGGCTTCTTCCGGGGGCGCGAATTTCTCATCGCGGGCCAGCTCGTTGACGGGCGGAGCGACCGGGGAATCGCGCTGGCCTGAGTCCGAATTAGCCACCGACACGTCGACCAGATTCGGCGATTCATCCGCCAGATTCCCGGAAGGTAAGGATCGATTCCCCGATACTAGTGAGCTGTCGTCGTCGGCTGATCGCTTTGCGAACAGCCGGTTCAACGACAATCCCAGCGGGCTCGACACCTACTACAACCATGACGGGCTCGATAGCGGCTACACCCGTAACGGGCTCGATAACAGCTCCGACCAACAACCGTAACGGGCTTGAGGCCGGCCACAACGCGGCTGACAATTGGCGGCATAGCGTCGCGGATCGATCAGCTTTGCCCGGCGAGGCTGCGGCGCAGACGCTCCTTGCTCTCGGCCGGCCATACGTCGTCGATCTTGTAGGCCGTCTCGAACGCTCTAGCACCGTCTGGAAGCCTCAGCCACGGCAGCTTGCTCCTGGTGAAGATGTGAACGTCGGGTGTGACCGCTTCGGGCTTATCCAGCGTTCCGGCCCGAACGAACAAAGCCTCGCCGCCGGGCGCGATCTGATAGCGGCTCCAGACGTAGGTGCCGCAATCGCCGCAGAAGAACACCTCGTGATCCTTGCCGCTGCCTCCCTTGAGCATGAACGACCTGGGAACCGCGCCAATCCTTTCCACGAACCGCTTCTCGATCCAGAGATTGATCACAAAGCCGCTACCGGTGACGCGCTGGCAATCCCGACAGTGACAGGCATGAACGATGAGCGGGCTGTTAGTCAGCTTGTAGCGGATAGCTCCGCATGAGCATCCACCCTCCAGACTCATAAAAGCCTCCTTGAACTCATAGCTACTGTTCCTTGTGGCAGACGGCCTCGACGTTGTTGCCGTCGGGGTCCTTCACGAACGCGGCGTAATAGTTGGCGTGATAGTCGGGTCTTAGGCCGGGCGCGCCATTGTCCTTGCCGCCGGCGGGAATCGCGGCAGCGTAGAATGCTTTGACGGCATCGCGGTCCGCCGCCGCCAATGCGATATGCACCGATCCGCGCGACTCGCCCTCGCCCAGCCACAAGGCGGGCGCGCCCTTGGGGCCGAGGCCTACATAGCCGCCGCTCTCGTACTGCACGGTGAACCCAAGCGGTGCGAGAGCGGCCGCGTAGAAGCGCTTGCTCGAATTGAGGTCCTTCACTCTTAGCTGGACGTGATCAAACATGACTTGCTCCTGTCCCGAATTTTCGTTGCTCAAATTTCTAGTGCCGGCTGCGCCACGCGGGCATGTCGGCGAGCATCGCTCGCGCCATCGCGGTGGCCGCGGCGGGCGTGACGCCCTGGGACTCCACGTAGAAGCGGGCGTTGGTCTCGAGCACCTGTTCGTAAGGCAGCAGCTCGCCGCGCGCGTCGGTGCAGAAGCGGCAGTAGGGGCGGGTCACGTCGCCGAGCGCGTAGTCTTCGGGCTTCTCCATCGGCATTCCGCATGAACCACAGGCTGGGCATCTTTCGGCCATGGTCTTGTCTCCTTTTACGGTTTCACCAGCGTCATAAAATGATTCACCAGGGTTTCTCCCTGTTCCGCGATCACCGAATCCCCGGTGGCGAACACGTCCCGATTGACCAGGTAGTGATGCACGAGGCCGATCCAGGTGTTGAACAGCAGCGGCCGCTCGAACCTGCGGGCGCGGCCCGCCTTGCGGTCGCGTTCCAGCGCGGTGAACATCCGCGCGGACACGGCCGCGTGCAGCATCATCAGCGTGCTGCGCACTTTTGGCGGCAGCATCGGCGCCTCAGTCACCAGCCGCGCGTAGAAGGGCTCGAACTCCGCCAGCACGCGCAGATGCGCCTGCAGCACGGCGCGAAGCCCAAAGTCATGCTCGAAGGCGTGGCGGAACTCGGCGGCGAGCCGGCGCCCGAACTCGTCGATCACCGCGATCACCAGGTCGTCGCGCCTGGGAAAATGCAGGAACACGACGCCGTGGGACATGCGAACCGACCTGGCGACGTCGGCGGTGGTCGTCTCCACGATGCCCTTGCGGGCGAACAGGGCCGTGGCCGCGTTGACCAACCGGTCCCGCGTGACCACTTTCTGCTCGCGCCGGGTCGCTGCCTGCATCGATCGCCTCACCACGTGCTGAGCATTCACTCAGTGAGTATATACTCAGCATGGCGCGGCTGTGTCAAGCGGGAAGAATCGCGCGTTTGCAGAAGGCACGGCTGGCTTCCAAGTCTGAATCAGGGCTAAAAGTGGAAATTCCGGACAGAAAGAAGGCATGCAATCCGTCATGACGGGTCTATATCCAGCGATCACACCTTACGAGCACGGCATGTTGGATGTTGGCGACGGCAACCGCGTGTACTGGGAGGTATGTGGCAATCCGCGCGGCAAGCCGGCCGTCGTGTTGCACGGTGGTCCCGGATCGGGATGTTCGCCGTGGCACCGCAGGCTGTTCGATCCGATGACTTATCGCGTCGTGCTGTTTGATCAGCGCAATTGCGGACGGAGCGCACCACACGCAAGCGCACCTGATACGAGTCTGGCGAGCAATAACACCTTGAACCTCATCGCGGACGTCGAACGAATCCGTCAGCACCTGGACGTCGAGCGATGGTTGGTGCTCGGCGGATCGTGGGGCAGCACGCTGGCGCTCGCCTACGCGGAAAAGTACCCGAATCGCGTCACCGAGATCATTTTGTTTGGCGTCACGACCGGACGCCGCAAGGAGTTTGACTGGTTATTCCGCGGCGGCGTCGCGATCCTGTTTCCCGAGCAATGGGAGCGTCTGCGCGCAGCCGTGCCGCCGGCAGAACGAGATGGCGACATCGTCGAGGCATACTATCGACTGCTCCACGATCCCGACCCCGAGGTTCGCAAGCAAGCAGCCTTAGCGTGGTGTACGTGGGAGTCCGCGACGCCGGCCTGGCCCCCTACTCATGGGCTATCCGCCAGGTTTACCGATCCCGCTTTTGCGATGGCGTTTGCGCGCATCGTGACCCATTACGTCCGGCACGATGCGTGGATCGAGGACGGGAGCTTACTTCGCGACGCCGGCGCGATTGCGGAGATTGCCGGGATCATGGTGAATGGACGCTTTGACCTTCAGGCCCCGATCGGATGGGCGTGGGACTTGAACCGCGTGTGGCCACGCGCAAGGCTTGTGATCGTTGACGACGCCGGGCACGACGCATCCAATGCAAGTATCACGCAGGAACTGATCCGCGCGACAAACCAGTTTGCTGCGCGCCGGTTCGGTTCGCGCGGCGAATAAATCTCGGCAGGTTTGTCCAGCATCTAAAGGGTGATTACTGGATACACCTCAAGCTTGGGCATGGAATTTGTTGACTACTTGAGCAACGCGAGCTAATTCATAGAGCCAGTTCCCGGCGGGCGGTCAGCAATCGGCGCCCATCGGGGTGAGCGAGCGCGAACGGGGACTCGCGCGCGAGGGGAAGAAGGCGGTGTTCGAGGCAAAGTTGCCGGCAAACCGGACAGTCAAAGTGATCGCAGCGTTTGCGCTGGCGATCGCATTTGGCTTTGCGGCTTCGCCCAACGCCTCGTCGGAGACCAAACTTCCGTTCCCGCGTCCGGCTTCGATCGAGCCCAACGTCGATTTCTGGGTCAATGTTTTTACCGCGTACTCGGAGCGCGACTTCGTGGTCGTCGATCGCGACAACGTTGGGCGCATCTACCGGGTGTTTCATCTTCCCGGCGATGGTCAGCCGACCCGCAGCGATATCGACTGGGCGAACAGCTATCTCAAAATAAAATATGGCGACATTCTGAACCGCCTGGCGAGCGGGCGCGAACCTTCGGACTATGAAGAGCGTCAAGTTGCCGCGATGTTCAAGGGCGAGCCGCCGAGCGCCTACGCCGCGGCGGCGCAGAACTTGCGCGTGCAGGAAGGTCTGCGCGAACGATTCCACGAAGGGCTGCTGCGCAGCCGGTACTACGTGCCCACGATGGAGCGGATTTTCCGGACCGCGGGGCTCCCGCCCGAGCTGGTGACGCTGGCGCACGTCGAGTCGGGCTTCCACGGCGGCTCGCGCTCGAGCGCCGGCGCGGTTGGGATCTGGCAGTTCACGCGCGACACCGGCAAGCACTACATGAAAATCACGCGCTATCACGACGATCGCCTGAATCCCGAGCGCGAGACGCGCGCGGCGGCCCAGCTGTTGCGGTCAAACTACGAGACGCTTGGCGATTGGCCGCTGGCGATTACCGCGTACAACTACGGCACCAGCGGAGTGGCGCGCGCGGCGGGGATTTACGGCGGCGACTACTCGCAAATGGTCCGGCACTACCAGGGACCGCATTTCGGCTTCGCGGTGAAAAACTACTACGCGGAATTCCTTGCCGCGATGCAGGTGCATCGCTACGAGGACAAGTATTTCCCGGGAATCGAGGACGAGCCGGCGATTCGGCCCGCGCCAATCAAGACCGACTTCGCGCCGAAACGCTCGAAGAAGACGCACGCGTCACATACTCACCGGGCGTCTTCGAAGACCCATCATTCAAATAAGACTGTCGCGCAGAAGACCTGATCGCCGCGCGGGTCAGGCGTGTGAACTCGCGCCGGCCACCTTGGTGTGCGGGCTGATCGCCCGGTAGCTCGGGCGCTCGCGCAGTCGCTTCAGATACGCATCGACTCGCGGGAACGCGTCGAGCTTCATCGCGTCGACCTCGAGCACCATCGCCAGCGCCATCAGCGGCACGTCGGCGAGCGAAAAATCTCCGCACGCGTAACCGCCCGCGCCGGCCTGGCCGAGCACGCGCTCGATAAACGGCAGATCGCGCGTTCGCAGCATCTCGCGCCCCTGCTCCATCCCCGCCGCGTTGCGCTTGGCCGGTTCGCTCCAGTAGGGCATCCAGATGGGCGGCAGGCTGCCGATCAACATCGCCTCGTCGGCGAAATTCTCGATCTGGCGCACGCGCATCCGATCCGTCGGATCCGACGGCATCAGGCGCGGCGGCCCGTAACGCTCCTCGAGGTACTCGTCGATGACGGTCGAGTCGAAGATCACCAGCTCGCCGTCCTCAATGTAAGGCACCTTGCCGAGCGGATGCATCGCGAGCATCTCGGGCGGCTTCTTCCACAGATTTCCCGGCCGAAGATTTTCGATCCGATAGGGGAGGTTTTTTTCTTCGAGGACGACCTTGGTCTTGCAGGCGTGGGTGGAGCGCAGCGTGCCCCACGGATAATCGCGTTCGGTGGTGTAGAGAACGATCACGGGGCTTACTCCTTTGATAGAGTGTTTCGTTACCGCCTGGTTAAGCGCAGTTGCCACATGGCGCCTGACACATCACACATCACATTCAAGGTGAATATCTTCAGGTTCAAGCTCGACTAGCTCTGGGTCAGGCTCTGCGGCAACTGTACAACCTAACCGCAGGTAGAAGTTAATGGTGTTCTCGGAAGGCGTTGCGGATATGTACAGCCGCTTGGCTCCCCTGTCGCGCGCGGTAGCCCTGGCTAGTTCAAACAGCTGCGTGCCCAAGCCGCTATTTCGATATGAGCTGCTCACGTGAAGGGATTTGAGTTGGAGTTGATCCTTGTGCTTGCCGATACGCTTGCTTTCCAGGACGACAAACCCAACGAGTTCTGAGTCGTCGAATACGCCATAGAACCATCCGCCCCGGTTGAGGCAGTCAAGCAGGATCGGCGCGTATTTCTCCGCCTCGCCCGGTGGCCACCTGGGGACATCGTAATGTTGCGGTCTGAGCACCAAAGTCCCGTTCTCAAGCTGGTAGATGTTGTCTATCACTTCACTTCGGTCGATATTCCAGACCCGCTCGATTTCCTCCCGGAGCAGTTCTCTACCGGTTATCACAGGCGACGAAAAGCTCTCCTCCTTCGGCAGTTATTCCGCGGCCGTGGATTTTAACATCGACAACCCGAGCGGGGCCATCGCAAATGTGCGGCGCGCGCATGGCCGCATCTGTTATCGTTTATTCGATGCCAGGCAAGGTCGCGCAATCCCCGCAGCTCGCAGTCCTGGCCCAGCGGCTGAAGGACCGGCTGGGCAACGATCGCATAGCCGAGCAGGCGCTCGCCGCGGTCGAGGAGCGCGCGCCGGACGAGCAGTTGGCGCTGGCGTTCCTGACCAAGCTCGCCGAGGACTCCGCCGCCGCGCTGAAAGGCGTGCTGCGCGATCGCGCCGCGGGCGGCGACCTGGTCTTTTGCCTCGGCTCGTCGGAGCTGGTCGCGACCGAGCTTTCATTGGCCGGACCCGGTTGGGCGAAATTTTTTCTCGACGCGCGCGCCGAGACTATCGACGGGCTGATCGCCGCGATGCGCCGGGAGCGCGCCGGGATCGACGCGCCGGACAGGCAGGGCGCAGCCGCTGTGCTCGGGCGATTCATGCGCCGGACGATGCTCCGGGTGGCGATTGGCGACCTGCTCGACCGGCTAAGCGTCGGCCAGACGGCGCTGGCGATGTCGGAGCTGGCCGACGAATGCATCGCCGCGGCGCTCGAACTTGCGACCGGCTTTCTCGGCGTCCGCGCGGGCGAGGTTGGGCGATTCTGCATCCTGGCGATGGGCAAGCTTGGCGCGCGCGAGCTGAACCTCAGCTCGGACGTGGATTTGGTCTATCTTCATGCCTCCTCGGGTTCGCCGGACAGTTCCGAAGCGGCGGCGCGGCTGGGCGAATGGTTCACGGAAATTTTGTCGGCGGGATGCTTTCGAATCGATCTGCGGCTTCGGCCCGGCGGCCGTTTTGCGCCGCTGGTGACGCCGATTGAAGGTGCGATCAGCTACTACCAGAGCCTCGGACAGACGTGGGAACGGGCCGCGCTGCTGCGCGCGCGGCCGGTCGCCGGCGCGCTCGAAATCGGGCATCAACTGCGCGCCGAACTGAATCACTTTGTGTTTCGCAGCTACCTGGATTTCGACACGCTGCGCCAGTTGCGCGCGATGAAGCGGCAGATCGAGGCGGAACTGAAAACGCCGGCGATGATCGAGCGCAACATCAAGCTCGGCCGCGGCGGAATCCGGGAGCTCGAATTCATCGTGCAGGCGCTCACGCTGATTTACGGCGGGCGCGATCCGCGGCTTCGAATCGAGCAGACCGTCGGCGCGCTCGAAAAGCTCGGTTCGCTCGGCTATCTGCCGGCGCAACGCGCGCGCGAACTTTCCGACGCATACCTGTTCCTGCGCGACGTCGAGCACAAGCTGCAAATCGTCGCGGGCCTGCAAACTCACGTGCTCCCCGCCGACGACCACGGGATGCGCGCGCTGGCGGCGCGAATGGGTTTTGGCAAGCAGCCGGGAGCGCTGGAGCAATTCAGCGAGCAACTGAAATCTCATCGGGCGCTGGTTGCGACGCAATTTCGCGAGACGCTGGCCGGCGGCGAGGAAGAGTCAACGCGCTCGGTCTCCGACGCGGCGGAATTGGCGTGGAACTCGGCGCTCGATCCGGATTCCTCGACCCGCTACCTGCGCGAGCTTGGCTTTGCACGCGCAGGCGAAAGCGCGCGCCAGCTCGAGCTGCTCGCGCGCGGACCCGAGCATGCGCCGGCCAGCCCGCGGCGCCGCGAGTTGCTCGAGCGGCTCGGCCCGATGCTGATCGACGAGATAAGCAGGCTGCCCGATCCGGACCTGGCGCTGATGAATCTGGCCGATCTCATCGCCGCGATCGGCGCGCGCACTTCGTTCCTGGCGCTGCTCGAACAGCATCCCGCGACCCGGCGCATCGTGCTGCGGCTGTTCGCCTCGAGCGCCTACCTCTCCACCATCTTCATCCGCCATCCCGACATGCTCGATACTCTGGTGCGCTCCGATCTGGCGGCGACGCGCCGCAGTCCGGCCGAACTGCGCGATGAGTTGGCGGGATTGATCGCGGCGAGTACGGATTTCGAGAGCAAGCTCGACGCGCTGCGCGCATTTCGGCATCAGGAATTCCTGCGCATCGCGATCGCCGACCTGGGAGGCTATCTCGAACTGGCCGAGGTTGAACGCGAGCTGACGAGTCTGGCCGAAACCGTGCTGAACGAGGCGATGTCGCTCGCGCGAATCGAGACCGAGGCGCGCTTTCCGATTCCGGCAACGATGCGGCTGTGCGCGATTGCGATGGGGCGGCTGGGCGCCGGTGAGATGTCCTACAACTCCGACCTCGACCTGATTTTTGTGTACGACGATCGCGCGGAAGTCGCGGCCGGCAGCCGGGAAATCGCGTCGCGAATCACGCAGAAGCTGATCGCAATCCTCGAATCGCGCACGCGCGAGGGCTACGCCTACAAGCTCGACCTGCGCCTGCGGCCGTCGGGCTATGCGGGCCCGCTGGTCACGTCGATAGCGGGGTTTCGCGACTATCATCGGCAAAGCTCGGCGGTCTGGGAGCGTCAGGCGCTGGTGCGCGCGCGGGTGATAAGCGGCGATCTGGAACTGGGCCGCGAGGTGGAAGCCGCGCGCCAGGAATTCGTGTACGGCCGCGGACTGACGCGCGGCCGAGATCGGCGAAATAGCCGCGATGCGCCGGCGGATGGAGATGGAGATCGGCGCCGAGGACAAGACCCGGCTCAACATCAAGCAGGGCCGCGGCGGTTTGGTGGACGTCGAGTTCCTGACGCAAATGATGGCGCTGGCGCACGGCCATCGCAGCCCGGAGCTGCGGGTGCGCGGCACGATCGGCCTGCTTCAGGCGCTCGGCGGCCTCAATCTGCTGACGCCCGCCGACGCGGCGGTGCTGGAGGACGACTACCGATTCCTGTCGCGGCTGGAAAACCGGCTGCGAATCGAGAGCGACCGGCCGGCGTGGGCGGTGCCGACCTCGGTGGCTGCGATCCGCCCGCTGGCGCGCCGGATGGGCTTCGAAGAGGCCAAGGGCGCGGCGCGAATGCTCGCCGAGCTGGCCGAGCGCCGCGACCGGGTCCGCGCAATCTTCGAGCGATATTTTGCGGCCGAGCAGGCAAGTGGAGGTTGATTTGCGGCATCTTTGCGGTCGTCACGTGAGCACATTCGGACCGAGAGAATTGACCGGGAAATGAAAGCCGATTTGCACCACTTGTTGTGGTCCAACGACGGGATGCCGCCATCGGTAGCTGTGTGCCGTCAAAATTACCCGCGGGCACGGGTAGCCGATGTTAAGAAAAAGGCACTGGCGCGAGCGTGCGGTTTACTGGCGGTTGACGATGTCCCGAGGCATAGCAGGCCAAATTGGCCGGCGGCAGGCTGAACTAGTTTAGCCCTGACCTGGGATAGTCAGGGAGAGACAGGGCGGATGAAGCTGTAGCGCCTCGGTCAGCACGATTGTGTCGTGATTAGCATTCGGTCCGCAAGCAAACGGAGGAATATGAACGTTGCGAGAGCAAAAGCAATCGTGATCGTGGTCGCCGTGGTCGCTGCGCTGATGGGGGCGAGCGCCAGCGCGCAGCAGCCGACGGCGGCGCCAACCGCCGGTACTCCGGTAGGCAGCATTCCAGAAACGTACCCACCGAATTGGAGCGCCAACGGGTGGGATCAGGCAGGATGGACAGCGCTGCGTGAACATTGCCGCGCTGTCTTCAGTCAGGCGGCCGCAGCCCAAAACATGACTCCGGAGGAGCTCAAAAAGCTTACGCCTTTGCCCTATTCCGATTGGGAGAACTGTCGGATGCTGTCAGGCGCCTTTAGCCGCGCAGCCAATGCAGCGCCCGGAAGCAGCCCCGCGCCAGCGCCGCCAGGAGAGACGCCACCGACCCCAATGCCCACGCCGCAGCCGCCGTGACGCGCGCGCGGCGCTAATCGAAATCCAGCTTGACCCCCGCCAGCACGTTAATCGTCGGCGCTTTGAATCCAAACGCCTGCGAATAGACGCGGTCCATCGCGTTCGACAAGCGGAAGAAAACCTCCTCGTTGCGCACGTGGCCGAGCGGGATACCCATCGCGTATGACGCGGCCGCGTTGACGAGATTGTACGCGGCGTGATTGGCGATGGTGGACTCAACCGTGATGTCGTCGCGATCGCCGACGAAGATGTAGTTGACGCCGGCGGTGATTCGATCGTGAGGGAGGAAATTCGCACTGCGCACGTATTGCAGCAGCGCCGACGCGGTATGCTTGGCCACCCGCAGCGGCCGAGCGGTGGAGCCGGCGTGCGTCTCGTCGAGCACGGTCACGTTGCCGCTGAGCGTCAGTCCATTGACCAGCGTGACGCTCGGCACGATCTCGACGCCCTGCACATCCACTCGCGCTGCGTTGCCCGCTTCGGATCCGAAAATGCACGTCGGGCCGGGCATGCAGGCACGCCGACAATAAGGTTGTTCACGCGGCGCGAAAAGTAGGTCGCGGTGAGAGCGGCGCGCTCGCCGAAGTTGGTGGTGAATCCGCCGTCGTACTCGCTCGAAAGCTCGGGCTTTAGCTTGGGGTTGCCGTAGTCGGGGTAGTACAGCTCGTTGAATGAGGGCGCGCGAAAGCCCTCGGTATAACTGCCGCGCAAGGTGGTTGAGATTTTTGTAAGCGGAATCGCGACCGACCACGCGGGGCTGAACTCCTCGCCGAACTGGCTGTTGCCGTCGATGCGAAATCCGCCGGTGACGAGAACGTGGCCGTTGAACAGGCTGCCCTGCTGCTCGACGTAGCCGGCGTACTCCTGGCGGCGCTCGTTGAATTTGGTCGTCCCGGCCGCGAACGGAGGCAGGGGATTGCAAAAGCTGCAGTAGCTGCCCGAGCTCAGGCCGCGATCGAGAAAATCGAAGCCCGCAAGCGTGCTCCAGCCGGGAGCCCAGGTGTAGATCGCGTCGGTCGTGCCGCCGCGGGTCTCGTCCGCAATCGAGTCCGTCTCGAAATACGGTGCTCCGAAAACGGCGCCTCCCGGAAATGGCGGCGCGTTTATGCGCACGTCCTGGCGCAGGAAAAACGCGCTGGCACGCACGAGCAGCTTGTCGCCGAAGCGATGCTCGGCTTCGCCCTTGAACAGCATGAACTCGTTGCGTTCATGCGCGGTCGGATCCAGCGGCACGCCGTCAGCCACCAGATAACTGGGCAGGCTCACGTTCGACGCGATATAGCGCGCAAAGCCGCGGATCACGGTGTCGTCGCCGAGGTGATAATCCAGGCGCATCGAGCCCGACAGATTGTCCGAGTTGTCGTTGACCGGGCGATACCCTTCGGTCGAGAAGTACGACAGCGCGCCCGAGTAGCCGAGATTTCCCTCGGCGCCGCTGACGGTCGCGGCCTGCCGGCTGGTCGCGCGATTGCCGCCCGCAGAAACCATGCTCGCCGTTGGAGCGCCCTCGCCCTCCTGCGAGAGCACATTGACCACCCCGCCGATCGCCTGCGAGCCGTACAGCGAACCGCCCGCGCCGCGCAAAATCTCGACGCGATCGAGATTGTCGGTCGTCAGGTTGGCCATGTCGAAGCCGCCGGTGGCGCCCGAGTTGACTTCGACCCCATCGACAAGGATCAGCGTCTGCGCCGAGGTCGCGCCGCGAATCGATACTCCCGTGACCGAGCCCGGCGAGCCGCTTTGCGTGACCTGCACGCCGGGGACTTCGCGCAGCACGTCCTCGACCCGATCGATCTTCTGCTCTTGGATTTGCGGGTTCTCGACGACGGTTATCGTCGTGCCGATGCTGGCGATCGGCTGCTCGATCCTGGTCGCGGTGACGACCACGGGATTGAGCGTTTGCGCCTCCTGTGGCTTGGGCGGCGTTGCCGGCTGACCGGTCTTCTGATTTGCCGGCGTGGAGGCTTTCGCCTGAGTTTGCGCCGGCGACGGCGCCGGCGTGGGCTCATCGGCGCGCGCGATCGGCGCCAGCATCAAGGTTGCAACCGCTATCGTGGAAATGATCCGAATGGATAACCGCATGAACTCCCTCCGAGCTCAAAGGCTGCCGGCGCGCGCGGAGGAGTGGTCGGGCAACGAAAAAGAAAAAACCCGAACCCTCGCCAGTCGAGGGGTCGGGCTTCAGGAAAATCGCGCCTGAGGCCACCCTCCCCGCGGAAGGCAGACAGTTAGTGACCCGGCCGGTCTCCTGGCTTGGGGTTCGTCCTCGGGCCCGCCTTCCCGCTGTCAAGCGGTGGCATGATAGGCCGTCGTCCCCCCACACAGTTGCGGGGCAGCGCCGGATTTTAACCGGCTTCCCGAGCACCGGGTGCGACGCAGAAACTACGCGCGGCACGGCGCGCAGTCAAGGCGGGATTAGAACTCGGCGAAAATTTTGCGTCACGCGCGGCTGAGCGGGCGCCATGCGGAATCGATTTTGCGATTTTCAACGGACCCAATATGAGATAAGCGTTCATGATGCTTGAGAAAATCGATGACGCGCTCTGGCTCGCCGAGGGCGAGATGGTCAGTTTCTATGGCTTCCCTTATCCGACGCGCTCGGTCGTCGCTCGTTTGGAAGGCGGCGGTCTTTGGGTGTGGTCGCCGATCAAGCTGGTCCCGGACTTGCGCGCCGAGTTGGATCGCATCGGGCCGGTTCGCCATCTCGTCAGCCCGAACAAGATGCACCACCTCTATTTGCAGGAGTGGAACGCCGCCTATCCCGAGGCCCAACTGTGGGGACCGCAATCGACGATCCGAAAGCGCGCCGAGCTCAAATTCCGCGAACCGCTCGGCGATATCGCCCCGTCCGAGTGGCAGCCCGACATCGATCAGGCCTGGTTCAGGGGGTCGTTCGCGATGGACGAGGTCGTCTTTTTCCATCGGCCTTCCCGGACGGCGATCTTCGCTGACCTGATCGAGGCTTTCAGCGAGCGCTTTCTCCGCGAGCATTGGCGCTGGTGGCAGCGCCCGCTGGCCCGGGTCGATGGGATCATGGAGGACAAGGCGCTGGCGCCGCTCGAGTGGCGGTTGTCCTTTCTCAATCGCGCACCGGCGCGTGCGGCGCGGGCCAAGGCGCTAAGCTGGAATTGCGAGCGGGTGATCATGGCCCACGGCGAGTGGCAGCGCGCGGAAGGCCACGCTTTTATGGAGCGTTCCCTGGATTGGCTGGCGCCATAGCTCAGCGCAGAAATGCGCGGGCGGGCGCGTCTCAAGACACGCCCGCCCGCGCGAGGGATCAGTAAATCAGGTTACCGCCGCATCGCGTTCAGGCCGCGGCGGCTTTTTTGGCCGCGGCCAGCGCGGCCTCGAAGTTGGGCTGTTCGGCGACTTCCTTGACGTATTCGACGTAGGTAACGGTATCGTTCTTATCCACGACGAAGACGCATCGCGCGAGCAGATGCAGTTCCTTGATCAACGTGCCGTAGGCGGTGCCGAAGCTCGCGCTGCGCCAGTCGCTGAGCGTGGTGATCTTGTCCACGCCGGCCGCGCCGCACCATCGCGCCTGCGCAAACGGCAGGTCCATCGAGACCGTGAGGATCTGGACGTCGCCGGGCAGCTTGGCTGCTTCGACGTTGAAGCGGCGCGTCTCGGCGTCGCAGACGGGAGTGTCGAGCGAGGGGATGGTCGAGATGATTTTGACCTTGCCCTTGAACTGGTCGAGCGTCGCCGGCTGCATCCCTTTGCCGACGACGTTGAAGTTGGGAGCCTTTTGTCCGACCTTGATTTCGGGGCCGACCAGGGTCATCGGGTTTCCCCGCATCGTAACGGCGCCTTTGCGTTCTTCCGCCATGAGTGAATTCTCCTTGATGTGAAATCAATAACAGATACGTGGAGTCAAGAATTTTAGCGGCGGCGCGCGCGTGGGTAAAGCAGGATGCCGGGCCCGCGGTCCCCCCGCCTCCCGGCCAACAGAAACCTCCGGCCCCATCCCAGTGGGGGCACCGGAAAAATCGAAGCCTTTCCCCGGTTAGAGGGCTTTGATCCCGAGCCAGATCAAGCTGCCCACCACGAGGATGACGTTGATCACGGCGGTGGCGATTGCGCCCGGCGCGCGCTTGGCCGGCGCGCTCAAGTAGCCCGAGGCATAGATGACTCGCGCGATCACGAACAGGAACCCGAGCGCGACGCCGAAGTGATAGTTCACGGACAGCGAGAAAATCCACAAGCCCGGGATGAAAACAATCAGGCTCTCGAGCGTGTTCATATGCACGCGGAAGTAGCGCTCGAAGTCGGGATTGCCGGTGGTGGCGGGCGCCTCGACGCCGTACTTCGTTCGCGCGCGGCCAACCATCACGCCGAGTATCGAGTATTCGAGCAACGCCAGCAGCGTCACTATCTCGAGTCCGTAAGTTCCGTACATATTCGTTATACCTCCCCGTGTGGTTGTCGCGGCACCGGCCCCGCCGGATGGAAAGAAACTACTCGCGCGCGCGGTTAAGCGCGAGAGCGGAAAGGCCCGTTGGAAATGGTGCGGGGATTGCGCCTAACCTCTTCTTACCGGGGGATGCACCGGTAACCTTTCTTGCGCGCGACGGCTTATACTCTCAGCACCCGGATCGAGAGGAGGCGGCACCGTGATGGCATCGAAACTCTGGCGCACACCGACCATCGTTCCCGCCCTTGCGTACGAAGATGTACCCGCGGCGGTCGAATTCCTTGCTCGCGCATTCGGCTTTCGCGAGCGAGCCGGCACGCGTCTTACCGGCCACGGTTTCGTGATGGCCTGGATGGAAGTGGGCGATGGCCTCATCTCGCTGGGCACGGCCGGCGGACACGGCCGCCAGAGCCCGCAAAGCGCAGGCACGATAACTCAATCGGTGAAGGTGTACGTCGACGGTATCGATCGCCACTTCGCGCGGGCCAAGGCAGCCGGCGCCACTATTATCTCTGAGCCCGACGACAAATTCTGGGGTGGGCGAATTTACGAGGCCAAGGATCTCGAGGGCCACTATTGGGAATTTTCCGAGCGCGATCGCGAACTCGACTCCACCCAATGGAAACTCCCGCCAGGCATCAAGATGGGCGCATAAACTCCGCCCGCATCTCTGCTTAACACTGGATGCAGGGGTTACCCCTGCCGACAGAAGCGTGAAACCCACCGCAGGTTTCACATTTGGATCTTCTCGCGCATTGCACGGCGCGATTACTCAATCGGTGAAGATGTGCGTTGATGGCGTCGATCGCTACTTCGCGCGGATCGCGGCGGTCAGCGCCGGAAAAACGTGTAGGTCCTGGGCGCGTGCTCTTTAAGGTATTTGCGCAGCGATTCGACGCCCCAGTTCCGAGCCGTGATTTGCCGGCTGCCCGGCGAGCTCGCCTCGACCCACCATCGGTTTTCGTCAAGCCTGATATAAACCCTGCCCTTGTTCCCGATTGCGGCGCTGCCGCGATTCCCAAATTGGTCCAAACGCAGGCCGAATTCTTCCAGCAATTGGTCCCAGTAAGTCCAGGTTAATCGAGAGACAGTCGTCGGTGAGGCGGCCTGAACGTCCTTGCGCTCGATCGCGTAGCGCGTCATGAGCGCAGCTTGCAAGCGGCGCGCAGTCTCGGCCTCCGCCGCCATGGCTCCGTTATCGGTGTTGATCCTGCGCAACAGCGCGACTTTTCGCAGTGCGTCTTCGGCCGTCATCGAAGTATCTCCACTGGATTAGTCATAAGGATTGTCAATAATTAACTTTGCGCTCAGCTTAAGTCAAGAGAAATTGACTCCAACGGATACAGAAAGCTCTCAAATGAGTCGGTTGGCGCCACCGCGGGACAACGTGCCCTCTAAGGCCAATTAGGTCTCTATTCGCTTTTGAGTTCTTATGTACCGCTATAGCATGCTAACGACCGCGCTTGTTCAATGATCACTAGAACGCACCGAGTCACGCCCGTCAGACGGCTACATTGCGAGGCCGCCGTCCACTTGGATCACCGCACCGGTGATGTATGACGCCGCGTCCGAGAGCAGGAATGCGGCCATCGGCACCACGTCCTCGACTTTGCCGAAGCGCCCGAGCGGAATCATCGCGAGCGCCTGCGCGCGATTCTCCGCGGGCATGGCCGCCGTCATGTCGGTCTCGATAAATCCGAGCGCGAGCGCGTTGACGCGAACGCCCAGCCGCCCGACTTCTTTCGCGACCGATTTCGTAAGCCCGATAAGCCCGGCCTTCGCCGCCGAATAATTCGCCTGACCCGGGATTCCGACAATCCCGCTGACCGAGGTGATATTGAGGATCGAACCGCGCTTGGCTTTCATCATCATGAAGGCCGCGGCGCGCGCGAAATTAAACGCGCCGGTCAAATTGACGCGGATGACCTCGTTCCAATCCTCTTCCGACATCATCACGAATACTTTGTCGCGGGTGATGCCGGCATTGTTGACCAGCCCGTCGATTTGGCCGAATTCCTTCTTGGTGGCGTTGACCATCTCGCGCACGTTCTTCAGATCGCCGACGTCAAGCTTGTACGCGAGCGCCTTGACGCCGAGGTTTTCGATTTCGGCCTTGAGCGCGGCCGCATTCTGATCGCTCTTGAGGTAGTTGAACGAGACGTTGGCGCCGCGCCGCGCGGCTTCAAGGGCGATCGCGCGGCCGATTCCGCGGGTCGCGCCGGTGACGATGATTCCGCGCCCCTCGAGGTCTTTCATCCTGGGATCCTGCACAGCTTTCTCCATCTAAGCGAAGCTCAGGCCGCGTCCGGCGCGGCCATCGCGCGCTCCAGCGCGGGCCGGTACTGAGCGATGTACGACAGATAATTGTATCCGAAGGCGCGCTCAAGCTCGGCGTCGTACTTTGGCGCTTCGGCGCCGAGGTCTTTGGCGAGCCACGTCAGCACCATCCACTCCTCGGAGCGCGGCGCCTTGCGCAGCGCGTCGCGCCGGAGCATCACCTGGACGGGCTTGACGCGCGCAAGATGCGCGAGCAATGCGATCATCTCGCTCTCGTTGTTCGTCATCTGGCCGCGCGCAAACAGATTCACCGAGTAGATCAGCATCGTGATGATACACGCCGACACCGTGTCGGGCGTCGCGCGATCGCAATACATCTTAAGCGGCCCCTTGGGCGAAAGCGCGTAGGCAAGGAAGTCGGCGTTGGCGTAAAGGATCGTCGAGATGAACTGAATCGCGCGCGGCGATCCGGCCTCGGCCAATCGTGCGCGCATCGCATCGAGTCCCGGCTTTGCCAGCCGCCGCATGAAGCGGCGGCGCGCCGGAGACAGCCAGTAGAGCAATCCCGCGAGCATCGCGGCTTGGGTCTAACACAGCGCCCGCCGGAATAAAAAAGGCCGCCCCAATCGGAGCGGCCCGGCAAAGCATCCAGTCGTCAGGCTTACGCGCTGAACGACGACCCGCATCCGCAGGTGCGGCTCGCGCGCGGATTGTCAAAGCGGAATCCCGCGCCGTGCAGTCCTTCAACGTAGTCGAGCGTGGTGCCCGCGATATACGGCAGCGAGGTTTCGTCCACGTACACCAGCACGCCGTCGAAATCCGTCACCCGATCGCCTTCTTTCAACGTGTCGAACTTCAACGAATACTGAAACCCGGAGCATCCGCCACCGACCACGCCGATTCGCAGCCCATGGCCCGCGCCAAGATTTTCCTTCTCGCGCATCTTGCGGACCATCTCGATCGCGGTCGGCGTGAGCTTCACGTCCGGCAGCGACGCGGGATCGACTGGCTCGGCCGGCGCCTGTTCGGCGGGGCCGTGATGATCAATATCAAGTCCTTCTGCCATTTCTTCCACGAACCTCCGGCAAGGAGCGCTTGCCCGTCGATATTGCGGTTACCAAGAAACTAATCATAGCGCAATAGTGGAGTCAATGCATCCACCATTACCAGCGCGAAAAGCTCAGCAAGATGCTAGGGTTTTCGCATCGCCGTGGACGTATCGCGTGAAACGCTGACCCGCGCCGCCAACGAACTGGGGTTCATTCTGGTTGGATTTGCGCGGTTAAATCGACTCAAGGAGCGCGAGGGCTTTTATCGCCGATGGCTCGAGGACGGCGGTCACGCGACGATGGCCTACCTGGCGCGAGAGCCCGAGCGCAGGTTCGATCCTCGCCGCCTCGACGCGGGCTACAGGTCGGTGGTGAGTCTCGGCTATCCGTACGCGGCGCGCGCGATTCCCGACATCGACTGGCGCGGCGAGATGCGCGGCAGAATCGCGGCGTACGCGCTTGGCCGCGACTATCACGACGAGGTGGGCCGGCGGGCGCGCGCGGTGGCCAAGGTGATTTCGCAGATTCGTCCCGGCTCGATCGCGCGCGCGTACGTGGACACGGGGCCGGTGTTCGAGCGCGAATGGGCGGCGGCGGCGCGGCTCGGATGGTTCGGCAAGAACACGATGATCCTGAATCGCGACCACGGTTCGTATTTTTTTCTGGCCGAGATTTTCACCGATGCGGAATTCGAGGGCACGACGGAGCCGTACCGCGAGCATTGCGGGAGATGCCGGCGATGCCTTGACCTGTGTCCGACCGGGGCGCTCGCCGACGGCTACGTGATGCGCTCGGAGCTGTGCATCGCGTACCAGACGATAGAAAATCGCGGTGCGATTGCGCGCGAGATCCGGCCGAAGCTGGGCAACTGGATTTTCGGCTGCGACATTTGCAACGACGTTTGTCCGTGGAACGAATTGGCGGCTGACGACGGCTCGAACGATCTGGTCCCGCGTTTGCCCGAGCTGCTGGCGCTCAACGACGAAGAGTTCGGGCGGCGCTTTACCAAGAGCGCGGTGAAGCGGGCCAAGCGGCGCGGGCTGCTGCGCAACGTCGCGGTCGCGCTCGGCAACACGCGAAATCCCGACGCGGTGGCGGCGCTCAAGCGCGCGCTGGAGGCCGAGCCGGAGGCGCTTATCCGCTCGCACGCCGCATGGGCGCTCGGACAGATCGGGGGCGTCGGCGCGCGCCGCGCAATCGAGCGCGCGCTGGGCGACTGCGACCCGGCGGTACGCGAGGAAGCCGCGGCGGCGCTCGAAACAAACTGAACAAACCGACGGCGGGCGCTTGTCAAAGGATTGGTGCAGGGCGAGACTGTTACGCACGGTGCGTTCCCGATGAACGATGCACGGCGAGAATTTGCGATGCTTGCGGCGAGGGAGCCGGTGCCACTGGCGCGCGGCGCACTGCTGATCGCGAAAGAAGAGTATCCCGAGCTTGACCTGGAGGAATACCTGGACAAGCTGGCGACGCTGGCGCGTGAAGCCGAACCTATAGTCCGCGCGGGCGACGACACGGTGGAACGCATCCAGTTGCTCTCGCATTTTCTGTTCGAGCTCAAGGGATTCGAAGGCAACGCCGAGAACTACAACGATCCGCGCAACTCATTTCTGAACGACGTGATCGATCGGCGGCTCGGAATTCCGATCACGCTTTCGGTGGTGTATCTGGAAGTGGGGCGCCGGCTCGGACTCAACCTCTACGGCGTTTCGTTCCCGACCCATTTTCTGGTCAAGGCGATCGACGAGCGCGGCGAGCTGATTATCGATCCGTTCGCCGGCGGAAAGATTCTCGCGCTCGACGAGATTCGCGCGCGGCTGACGCAAATTTACGGACAGCCGGTGGAATTGAATGCCGCGATGCTGAAGAGCCGCGGCGCGCGCCACATCCTGGCGCGGATGCTCCGCAACCTGAAGGTCATTTACATGGAGGCGTCGGACTGGACGCGCGCGCTGGCGGCGCTGGACCGGATTATCATGCTGGAACCGCGCGCGCTGGACGAGCTGGTGGAACGCGGCGAACTGTTCGAGCGGCTGGAATGCTTCAAGCCGGCGCTGGAAGACTTCCAGAGTTTTCTTTCGCAGGCGCCCGAGCATCCCGCGGCCGAGGCGGCGCGCGAAGCGGTGCTGCGCCTGATTCGCCAGGTCGCGCTAATAAACTAAGGTCGCGCTGATAAACTGACGGCGCGCTGATAGAGTGACGGCGCGCCGAGCGGCTGGCAGGTGGGGCGCGACATCCGAGATGGCTGAAATTCCGAAAGCCCGCGATTTCTTCGAGTCGAGCCGCGCCGCGGTGGGCGACCATGAGTTGCGGCGCAAGCTCGAGAACGCCAGCGCGCGGCATCTGGATCACTTCGCCAAAGTGAAGGCGGAGTTCCCGGCCTACGACGACGAGCGCGACGCGGCGTATCGAATCAAGACCGACGCGATTGCTCATCTCGACGAATTGCTGATCGAACTCACCTCGAAGCTCGAAGCGCGCGGATGCAAGGTGTTCTTCGCCGAGGATGCGGCGGCGGCGCGCGACTATATCGTCGAACTTGCCAAGGCCAAAGGCGCGAAGCACGTGGTCAAGGGCAAGTCGATGACGACGGAGGAGATCGAGCTCAACGGCGCGCTCGCGCGCGCGGGGATCGACGCGGTGGAGACGGACCTCGGCGAGTATATCGTGCAGCTTCGCGGCGAGCGCCCGTCGCATATCATCACGCCCGCGATTCATCTGTCCAAGGAGGAGATCGGGCAACTTTTCACCGACAATTTCGGCATCGAGTATACCGCGGAGCCCGAGGAAATCACCGCCGAAGCGCGTTCGCGGTTGCGCGCGATTTTTCTCGCCGCGGATTTCGGAGTTACCGGGGTCAATTTTGCGATCGCGGAAACCGGCACGATCGTGATCGTCGAGAACGAAGGCAACGGGCGGCTGTCGAGCACGATGCCGGAGACGTTCGTCGCGGTGATGGGAATCGAGAAGGTGATCCCGCGGCTCGAAGACCTGAGCCACTTCCTGGAAATCCTCGCGCGCACCGCGACCGGGCAGAAGATCACGAGCTACACCAGTTTCATCACGGGGCCGAGGCGCGAGGGCGAGCTCGACGGGCCGGGCGAGATGCACGTGGTGATTCTGGACAACGGGCGCAGCTCGATGATTGCCGACCCGGTTATCGCGCGAGGCGTTGAATTGCATCCGATGCGGCGCGTGCCTGAACGTATGCCCGATCTACCGGCGAATCGGCGGCCACGCGTATCGCTCGGTCTATCCGGGGCCGATCGGATCGATCGTCAGCCCCAATTTATTCGGCGCCGCCGCGGGATACCTGCCGTTTGCGTCCACGCTGTGCGGCGCGTGCAAGGATATCTGCCCGGTGAAGATCGACATCCCGCGAATCCTGCTCCATTTGCGCTGGAAGGAGAGCGCCGGCGAGCATCCGCTCCGATGGCCGCGCGCGATCGAGCGGGCGCGGCGGGGCGCGCGGCGGTTTGCGCGGATGGCGCGGTATCCGCGGACGGTTCGGGCGCTTGGAAAATTCGCCGCGATGATGCTGAAACCATTGGCGCACAATGGTTATCTCCGCCGGATGCCGGGGCCGTTCGGCAACTGGACCAAGTATCGCGACTTCCCGCGGCCGCGGCCTCGCCGCCGACCCGCGCCCGCGCCGGAGCGCCCGCCGGGCTGAACGTGGCCGAGATTCACAAAATAATCGCGAGCGTGAAGGACGCGCTCGGGGTTGGCGCGCGCGAGTATCGCGCCCGCTGCGGCCGCGAGCGCGGCGGTGCCGGTCGCAGAGTCGGCTCATCGCGCCGCGCTCGCATCGGAGTTCGCCCGCGAGCTCGAAGAGGTGGGCGGGGTGTTCCTCGGAATACTCACTCCATCCGAAGTGACTAATCGAATAGTCACACTGGCCGGCGAGATCGGCGCAAAGACGATCGCGCTTGGGCAAGGCGTCATGAGCGACATGGGCGCAATCGGCGAGGCGCTCGAGCGCGCGGATTTCAGGATCGTTCGCACCGTCCCGGTGGCGGACACGGAGCGCGGCGCGATGCGCGAGCGGGTGGCCAATGCCGACCTGGGGATCGCAGAGGCGGATTTCGCGATCGCCTCGACCGGCACGCTCGCGGTGGTTTCAAACGGGGATCGGCCGAGCGCGATTACGCTGCTCCCGCCGGCGACGCTGGCGATCGTTCAAATCGATCGGGTGATGGCGAATCTTGCGGCGGTGCTCGCCGAGCTGGGCCCAAGCGGGGTCGCGGCGAATCGTTTGACGCTGATCACCGGCCCCAGCCGGACCGCGGATATCGAGAAACGAATCGTGCTCGGCGTGCACGGCCCCAAGTCGATTTACGTAGCCGTGGTGTGGCCCCGCGATGACTGAAGTCCAACTATTTTCGACCTGCCTCGCCGAGGAATTTTTTCCCGAGGTCATCGACGCGGCGGCGACGGTGCTCGAGCGGTTGCGGCTCAAGGTGACGCCGGTCGGCGGCGCGTTCTGCTGCGGGCAGGTGGCTTTCAACGAGGGTTTCCGCGACGAGGCGCTCGGTCTTGCGCGCCGCTTTCTGAACTCGGTCGAGCCGGGAATTCCAATCGTCGTGCCGTCGGGATCGTGCACCAGCATGCTGAAGATTCTTTACGGCGATTTGCTGGCGGGCGATCCCGCGCTGGCCGCCAGGGCGAACGCGATTCGGCCGTGGGTTTTCGAGTTCTCGCAGTTCATCGTCAATGTGCTGAAGGTGAAATACGTCGGCGCGCGCTACGAGCGGGCGGTCGCGTACCATCCGTCGTGCCATCTGATGCGCGAGCTGGGCGTGCGCGATGAGCCGATGACGCTGCTGAGCGCGGTGGCCGGAATCAGAATCCGCGACTTGCGCGATCGGGAGGAGTGCTGCGGCTTCGGCGGGATGTTCTCGGTGAAGTTTCCGCATATTTCGGCGTCGATGATGGAGGACAAGATCGCGCGGATCAAGGAGAGCGGCGCCGAGGTCGTGGTCGCCAACGATTGCGGATGCCTGATGCAGATCGGCGGGGGATTGAGCCGCGCGGGCGAGAAGATCGAAGTGCGCCATCTGGCGGAAGTGCTGGCCGCCAGGCAGGGCTGACCCCTGCACCCAGTATCAAGGCCGCGCTCCGTTGTCGCGCGCGGCGCTAGTGGCGTTCGTGGACGTATAGGCCGGGGGCGGGCTCGCCGGCCTTGTATAGGTCGCTGCCGAGCGACTTCGGCGCGGGGCGTTCGCCGCCGGAGCGCGCCGCGATCCACTTGATCCAGTGATCCCACCAGGTGCCCTTGTTCTCGACCGCACCCTTGGCCCATTGGTCGGGATCCTCGGGTAGCCGCGCGCCGACGTAGTAGCGGGCTTTGAAGTTGCCGGGAGGATTGACCAGGCTCTGGATATGGCCGCTGGAGCCGAGCACGAATTCGATCCGTCCGCCGAACATCCGCGTCGAGCGATAGCACGCGCGCCAGCCGCAGATATGGTCGGTCGTCCCGGCAACCAGGTAGAGGTCGTTCTTGACGGCGCTCAAATCGATCGGGGTGCCGAGAATCGTGACGGCGGCGGCGCGGGTGAGCGGATTTCTCAGAAACAGATCGAGAAAGCCCGCGTGCAGCCTGGCCGGAAGATTGGTCGCGTCGGAGTTCCAATAGAGGATGTCGAACGGCGCGGGATCGTTGCCGAGCAGATAGTTGTTGACCCAATAGTTCCAGACCAGATCGTTGGGCCGCAGCCAGGCGAAGACGCGCGCCATGTCGCCGCCGTCGAGCACGCCCTTTTGCTCCGAGCGATCGCGCGCCGCCTTGATCGCATCCTCGGTCGCGAACATCCCGGTCATCGAGGGCATGCTGGTATCGAGCGTGGTCACCAGCAGCGTCGCCGCGTTGACCCGCTTGTCGCCTAAGGCCGCGAGATGCCCGAGCATCAGCGAGGTGGTGATGCCGCCGGCGCATACGCCGAGCACGTTGCAATCGGGACTGCCGGTGATCTCGCAGGCGGCGGCGATGGCGTCCTTGCACGCGGTCACGTATTCGTCCAGCCCCCAGTTGCGATCGCGCGGCGTCGGGTTGCGCCAGCTGATCGTGAACATCGGGAGTCCGTGCTTGACCGCGTACTCGACGAAGCTGCGGCCCGGCGCGAGGTCCATGATGTAGAACTTGTTTATTTGCGGCGGGATGAAAAGCAGCGGGCGCTCGTAAACCTTGTCGGTCGCGGGCGCGTACTGGATCACCTCGCAGACCGGGTTTCGGAACACGACGGCGCCGGGCGAGAGCGCGAGATTTTTGCCGACCTGGAACGGCCGCTTGTCCACCGTCGAGGGCATCCCGCCGTTGTTCCACAGGTCGCCGATGAAGTTGCCCAGCCCCCACACCACGCTCATCCCGGCGGTGTCGAAGGCGCGCTTGAGCGCGGCGGGATTGAGCCAGAACGCGTTGGTGGGCGCGAGCGCCTCGGTCATCAGCGTGACCGCGAACTTATGCTGCTCGGCCTGCTTCCACTCGGCGCTTTCATCCTCGCTGGCGAGCTCGAGCATCGCGGCGCGCCACGCGAGGTAGGTCTGCATCATGCGACGGTAGAGCGGATGCATCGACCAGGCGGGATCGGCGAAGCGCTTGTCGCCGGCCTCGGGCGCCAGGGTAGAAACGCCGGCCGCGACCTGCCCCAGCTCGAACCACAGTTGGAACGCGCGCCAGGCGACGACGGCGGGCTCGGACGCCAGATGCATCAGGAAGGCGGTCAAGGTCCCGGCAACCTGGGTGGCGTCGATGCCGACGAACGGGTTGGCGCCGAGGATCGCGTTGAGCGCCGGATGGTTTTCGTCGGGGGTCAGAATTTCCGGCTGCCGTTTGGCCGCAGTGTCCATTTCGCCACCTCCGGCTTCCGGTCACGGAAAGTTCCGATCACGAAAGCGCAGGGCGCGATTCCAGCACAAAGCCATCCGTAGGCCAAACCGAAGATGTGCCGGCGGGTATGCGCGGGTCAGCCGAACAATTCGAGGCCGTGTTCGAACATTCGAGGCGCCGAGAGCGCGGTCTCTTCCCATAACGGATCGTGGCGCTTGCCGCGCCGATGCAGCATCAGGTTGAAACAGGTAATCACGCCAAAGCGGTAGCCCGCGAATGCGCGGAACCATCGCACCTGCGCTGCCGGCACCGGAAGGCCCGCGGCCTCAGCGTACGCATCGACGATTTCGTCCGGGTCGAGGATCGAGCCGCGTCCGGCGTCGGCGCCGACCCAGCTTGCGGGATCGGAGAAAAAGCAAATCCATCCGAGGTCGATCAGGGTCGCGCCGACCAGCGAGATTTCCCAATCGATCAGCGCTACGACGCGTTCATTGTTGAACAGCACGTTCGACCATTGGAAGTCGCCGTGGACGCATCCGATGCGCGCATCCGCGGGCAGGCTCGAGCGCAGGCGCTGGCGAAGCTCAGGCGCGCGCGCGACGACGGCGGGATCGAGAGTTGGGCGGTCGAGCAGGTAGTCCAGGCGATTGAGCTCTTCGCCGAGCGCGAACGGCTCGCCCCATGCGTCGCGGCGCGGCTCCCACGCGACGGCGTGCAGCGCGGCCATGGTCGCGATACCGTTGCGCGCCAAGCGTTTCAAGTGCGCGGCCGGCAGCGCGGATTCGCCGAGTTTGAATCCCTCGACGAAGCCGGCGACGAAGTACGGCCGGGCGAAGAACTCGGGCTCGTCGCCGTACCAGATAATCGGCGGAACCGCGACCGCGGTGCCGGCCAGCGACGCCATCACGCGCGCCTGGCGCACGACGTCGGCGGGGCCTGAGATTTTGACCGCGGGAGGCGCGAT
The DNA here is from genome assembly GCA_963722605.1 of Binataceae bacterium (SeqCode). GTDB lineage: Bacteria > Desulfobacterota > Binatia > Binatales > Binataceae > Binatus. The sequence continues at coordinate 370,774 of CAVRNO010000004.1, forward strand.
GCGCACGACGAATTTCCCGGCCGGCGCGGCGTCGGGTGCATCGCGCTCGAGGATGAAGCTGTAGCTGAAGCCGGCGTGACCGGGCAGCGATTCGAGCGAATGCACTAGGGCGCGGGAGTCACCGGTCTTCGCGCGCACCAGGGCGGTCAACTGCGCGGTTACTTGTTCGAAGTTTTCGGGCATATGCGGACTCGGCGCGCGTCACCGGGCGGCTGCGTCGCGAAAATAGACTCGCGGGCGGGACTATACAACAGGCGGCTCAAAAAGCGGGAATCCAAATCCGGGGCGGGTTGCACTGGGAGGAAAAGGTCGTGTAGGAGTTTGCAGATGCGATTTTGTCCACAATGCGGCGCGCCGCTGATGGCTGAGGCGAAGTTCTGTGCGGAATGCGGCAGCGCGCTGGCGGGCTCGGCGCCGCTCGCGGGAGAATCGGGCAGGGCCAGGGTCAGCGCGGATCGCGAGCGCAACATCCCGATTACCACGGCGTTTGTGATCGTGTTCCTCGCGATCACCGTGGTGGGCCTGGCGGCGGCCGTGTGGATAATGATGCAGACGCCCGCCACGCCGCGCGAACAAGTCGCCGTCGCCAGCGCGCCGGGCGCTGTCGCTCCCGCCGCGAGTCCGGGGGCCGGCGCTCCCAATGCTGCTGCACCGGAGCAGAATGCAGGGGCGAGTCCGGCGGCGGCTGGAAGCCCGAGCGGCACTTTGCCGCCGGGACATCCAAAGATCGAGCTGCCGACAGAGGCGCGCACCTTTGTTGACAAGACCGAAAAAGAGGCGCGCGCGAAACCCGGTGACGTCGCGGCATGGGACAAGTTCGGCGCAGTCGCGATGCGCGCGGCGATGTTCGATCAAACCTACTACGGCAAGGCCGAGGAAGCGTACGGCCACGTGCTGAAGCTGGACCCCGACAACCTCGACGCGCTGCGCGGTGTCGGCGATATCGACTACGACAAGCAGCACTACGACGAAGCGATCGCCGCGTACGAGCATTACCTGAAGAAGAAGCCGGACGATCCGGAAGTCCGCACCGACCTCGGCACGATGTATCTCTACACCGGCAACGCCGATCAGGCGGTCGTGCAGTACAAGAAGGTGATCGCCGCCAATCCCGGATTTTTCCAGGCGCGCCTCAACCTGGGGATCGCCTACGCGCAGGAGAATAACGCCGACGACGCGGTCGCCACGCTCAAGCAGGCGCAGGCGCTCGCGCCCGACGACAATTCACGCGCCCAGGTGAAGGATCTGCTGGCAAAGCTCACCGGTGCGCCGGCCGAATCTGGCGCGGCGTCGCCCTCGCCGGGAGCGGAGCAGAGTGCGGCGGCGGGCACGCCGGGATCGTCCGCGACGGCGGCGCCGAATGCATCCGCATCGCCCGCAGCCGCTCCGGCGGCCGGGAAAAAGGATTTTCACGGCGCGGTCGAGGATATGGTGCGAGGCCTGCCAATCGCGGGACCGAAGGTCAGCTCCGTCCAGTGGCCCGCCAAGTTCAAGGCCAGGGTCCTGATGGACAGCTTTCCGATGGATCAAATGCCTGCGAACGCGAAAGAATCTTTCCTGGCCGAGCTGAAGCTGAAAATCGGCAAAGCCAAGAAAGACCACCACGTTTCATCGCAGGTCCAGGTCGATTTCGTCGACAGCGCGAGCGGACGCGTGATGGAAACCGTCACCAGGTAGCCGGTCGCGCCAATAATAATCGCGCCGCGGAGCCGGATGCGGGGCGAACCGGCCGAGCCGCGCGTCGAGCTCGAGGAGCATGACTATGGCATCGAAGTCCTCCGAACGGCTGCGCCGGGTCGGAAACACGCAGACGATGCGTCTGACTCATTATGGACGCAAAACCGGCCGCCCCTACGAAGTGGTAATCTGGTACATGGTCGATGACGGCCGGCTGTACCTGCTCTCGGCGAATGCCGAGCGCAGTTGGGTGCGCAATGTGAAGGTGCGCCCCGCAATCTCGTTTCGGATCGGCGACGAAGTTTTCAGCGGCGACGTGCGCGTGATTACGGATGCGAATGAACGCGAGAAAGTGAACGGCTTGCTCGAGCGCAAGTACTGGTTCGCGATTCCGGCGCTTCGGCTGCTGGGATTTCTCGCGTCGATGGGGATCATCCGCGACAACAGCGCCGCCTTCGAGGTTATCCTGGCAGACCGCTAGACCGCGGCGCCTGGCGATCGCTACGGCGGCGCTCCGCCTTCGGCAACGCGCTTCAGGCTCTCGACCCAGTTCTGATGCCCGCGCTCGAGCATCGGGCGCAGATACCACCACGTGAGTTTTGGCAGGAGGCCGTTCTGGCATTCCTCGGTGATGACGCGGCATCCGCCGCCGCCATCGGGTTCGATAAGCCAGCCGTGATAGGCGCTCAGCACCCCACGGGCGTCCCATCCGAGTTCATGCGGCGGTTCGAAGACGATCACGCGGCTTAAGACGGTGGCGCCAAACGTCTTCCATCGAAATTCAGTGCCGGGCGCGAGATCGGGCGGATTGCCGCGAATGAAATTCACGTTGGCGCTGTTGCTGTACCATTGGGGCCACTGGACCGCGCGAACAAGCCACCGCCACACGCGCTCAGGCGCGGCGGCAATCGCAATTTCATTGTGCGCGTATACCGATGAGTTGTCGGGTTCGAATCCTGCCGGCCATTTCATGGCGCACAGTGCTCCTTTGCGCTTGCTACAGATTGCCCCGCAAACCGGCCCTGCGCCGCTACAGAGCGATCGCTGAAGCCGGTCGGGCGGAGCATTTTACAGGAAATCGGCGCCTTGGATCAGGCCGCGTTCCATCGAGGCTGGATTTTCTGACGGCTCAGGACCTCGATCACCCGCGCCGGTTCGCCGAGGTCGCTCCAGTGGCATCCTCGAACTGGAAGCACCGCAAGATTGATCGGGCGCCTGACCAGCACGTCTTGAGAGAAGTCCGTGGCCTCGATCGCAGCGTACAAGTTCTCGACCGTCCGCTCCTCCGCGCTCGTGAGCAGGCTCGAACTTACGCGAGCAAACGCGCGGTAGAGGTCCGGTACGGTCAGCATGACCATTCCCAGCAGCGTGGATAGTCGAGCCACCATGATGAAGCTGTTCCACAGCCACGCGCGATCCAGAAGCCGTTTGGCCGTTTCCGCAGACGGTTTTTCCCAGAACTGATGAACATCGAAGACGCTCGCACGCGTGGTGGCTATCGGTTGTCCGGGTTTTACCCAGCCATATGCAGTTTCGGCACTGTCCGCGGCGATACCGAGTAACACTGTCAGCTCGGGCCTGGATCTGACGACCTGGAATGCCAAGTCAACATGGCGCATGAAATGGCGCTCGTCGCTGATGAAGTGATCGGAAGGGAACAAAGCTACGTATCCGGTGGGATCCAATTTTGCCAATCGGAGCAGCGAATAGAGAATCGCAGCGCCAGTGCCGCGATTGCCGGGCTGAATCACGAGATTCTGCCGCCGCATGTCCCCGAGCAGCGGCCCGTAGTAACGCTCATGCGCGCGATTTACCACGACCATGATCTGGTCGTCTGTGACGGACAGGCAAACGCGACGGCGGGTTTGCTCGATCAACGATGAATCGCCGAGCACAGAGCAGAATTGCTTCGGCCTGCCGTCACCGGCTATCCGCTGCGTCAGCGAGGATAACCGCTCTCCCTCTCCTCCCGCCAAGATGATTGCCCAGCGTCTCTGACTTTCATTGTCGGACTGCATCGGCTGCTCCCTTCGGCGCTAGGGCTGCGCTTTAGCGGTTGGAGGTGCCTGCGTTACGACTTGGGCGCGTGTGCGTTGATTCGACGATGCCGGCGTCTGAACAATTCAAATCGGGAGGGCGCGCCCGTTTCAGGATTTTGATGTTGCTGCATCGCAAATCCGCCACATATTAGCAAAGAGAAATTATGCTGTACTCATGATTCAGATTGTCTTATAGATCAATCGCGCTCGCTGCGCAACTCTCAGCCCGGTTTTTATTCGGGAGTGGTCCCGATGCCTGCGGATGGGGCCGCTTCCCCTCGCGGCAACCCGGCGCCCAAGAGGTTTGCTACGGACCATACCTCGAAAAATCTCCCGCTCGATCGAAAAAAGCCTGGGGCCGCTTCACAGGTAACCCAATTGGCGCGCGCCGAGACGAAGTTGCTCGCGAAATTTCGGATGAGCTATTGCGATCAGCGCCTCGGCTCTATCCGCGGTCGATTTGCCGGTGAGGCAAGCTACTCCATACTCGGTCGCGACATACTGAGTATCGGTTCTCGGATCGGTGGCGGGTCCTCCGATCTTTGGGACGATGCGCGAGATGGCGCCGTCGCCCGCGGTCGAGTACGCGGCGAGAATCGATTTGCCGCCCTTGGATAGCTGAGCGCCGCGCACGAAATCCAACTGCCCGCCGGGAGCGCTGTACTGCTTGCCCATGATCGCTTCGGAGTTGACCTCGCCGTCAAGACTGATCTCGAGGAACGCGTTGATCGAGATTACGCAATCGTTCTGTCCGATGACGTTGGGGTCGTTCACATAGTCAACCGGGCGGGCCTCCATGCTCGAATTGTCGTTGAGGAATTCGTAGAAAGGCTGGTCGCCGGCCGCCAGGGTGTACACGTTCTTGTATCGATTGAGGTTCTTGTACCGGTTGGTGACGGTGCCCGACTGAATCAGCGCCGCCAGCGGCGGTATCATCAGCTCGCTGTGGATGCCCAAGTCCTTGCGGCCGTGCAGGGCGGCGCAGACCGCGCTGGGTACTCCGCCGATTCCCACCTGGAGGGTCGCGCGGTCCGGGATCATCTCCACGATGTGCTTGCTGATCACGTTGTCCAACGGCGTCGGCGGCCGGGAAGGCAGCTCGAACAGCGGGCTTTCATTTTCGACAATCGCCGCGACTTCCGAGATGTGCACCGACGAATCGCCGAACACGCGCGGCATCCTGGGATTGACTTCGACGATCAGTTTCTTTGCGATTCGTGCGGTCGGGATGGTGTAGTCGGCGTTGGTGCCGCAACTGAAGAATCCGCCTTTGTCCATCGGCGCCACCATCATGATGAATGCGTCGATTCCTATTTCGCGCAACACCCGCGGCATCGCACTGAAATTGCCCGGCATGTAGAAAACCACGCGGCGATTGTCCTGCTGGCCCCGCTCGAACAGCGTTCGTTCGACCATCGTGGGGAAGAATGGATGCGGCTTGATGACGTCCATGTGTTCGTACTTGAGAATCGTGAGGGCGGCGGCTGCGACCGAGTGCGAATAGTAAACGCGAAGCTCCTCGATCTCGCGGCGCTTCACTCGATCCTCGAGCGCTGCCAGCAACGCGGGCGGTTCGCTGAACGCCATGCCCATCGAGAGCGTGCCGCGCGCCGGAATCAACCCGACCGCTGCCGCCGGCGTCATCAACCTGGATTTGTACTCCGTTTCGTACATGTGCTGTCCGTTCCCCGGCCTGATCAGCGGGGGATTTCGATCCGTCGCCGCGAAGCAGGCGTGTAGTGCGTCATCTTCTTGTAGATGGTCATCACGATGGCCCAGAACTGCCTGCCGCGCGCGTTCGGATATTCCTCGCGGGCGCGGGCCTTGGCGCGTTCCCACGCGATCTCGTCTTCCGGAGTTTTGACTACGCCAACCGGCATAAGCGTCGCACCTCCCGCTGACTATCCGATCGCACCACTCGGAAGCTGAGGCAAGCCCGGACGACAGTTGACTGAATGATAATTGAATGGATCGAGCGGCCGGCGAGCGCGCGGGCTATTGGCAAGTCGGGGGTAAGCGAGGTCACTCTCGGCGACTTAAGTTTGCCGATTGCCGCGGGACCTGCTTGAATTCGCTTCGAGGATGGCACCATGAATTCAGAAATCGAGTTGCGCGACCATGTGTTCGTTGGCGCGTTGCGCCGATCCGTGAATGACGCCCGCAAACTTGCGGGGAGCATCCATGATGACGCGATGGCGACCAAGCTCGGTTTTCGCGGCGGCACCGTCGCTGGATCGATCCACCTGGAACTGTTTCCTCCGATCCTGCTGCAAGCCTTCGGCAAGCGATGGTTTGAACGCGGCACTATCTCGATGTACTTCCTGAACGCGACGACCGACCGTGAAGCGGTCCGCGCGTTCCTCAAAGAGCCGCCCGCCGATGCGACCGACGCGCAGGTCGATGCCTGGATCGAGCGCGATGACGGCATGCGGGTAGCGGAAGGCACCGCGTCTGTCGGACGCCCCGAGCAGCCAACCGCGTTGCTGCGCCGTCCGCTGGATCGATTCGAGGCGGGTCAGTTGCGGATCCTGCGCTCGCTCAAAGTCGGCGATCGTTTGGAGGCCTGCGACGGATTTCTGACCAAAGATGCGATGAACGAGCGGATGAAAGTCATCACCGAACCGCTGGAATGGTACACCAAGCCCTCGCCGTGGGGCGGTGCGATCGCCACTCCGGCGGCGATGGTGCACCTTCTATACGCGCAACCGATCGCGACTCTGCACGGCAAACTCGGCGCGGCGGTGGGCCTGTATGGCGCGATCGAACTGCGCAACATCAACGGCCCGGTCATGGTCGAACGCCCATACCGCGTGAGCGGGAGCATCGTGGCGCTTGGCCAGAGCCCCAAGACCGAATTCATGTGGTTCGAGAGCGCCCTGGATGAAGCGCCCGGCAAGCGCATCGCCGAGATGCGGATGCTGCTGCGCTTCATGAAAGCGTCGTCGCCGCTGTACCAGGACACGCGCGCAAACTGATCCGCTGTGGTCTTGTATTACATCCTGTGATACAAGTTTCACCATGGGCGCCTTGAATGTAAGAGTCGATCCGCAGACCGCCGCGCTGGTCGAGCGGGTCGCGCGGGAGAGCGGACTGACCAAGTCCGAAGTGGTGCGCCAGGCGCTTGCGACCCTGCGCAAGCGAAAGGCGCGACCCTCGCGCGCAACGCCCTACGAGCTAATGGCTCACCTGATCGGCTCTTGGGATAGCGGCGGGATGCGCCTGTCAGAGCGCACCGGCGAGCGGTTCGCACGAATGCTGCAAGAAGAAAAGCATGCCAAGCGTACTGGTCGACGCCGGTCCACTCGTCGCGCTGATTGACCGAAGCGACCCCTATCATCTGCGCTGCGTTGCTGCGCTCGCGACCATTCGCGACCCGCTCGCCACTGTCTGGCCCGCAGTTACCGAGGCGATGTACCTGGTGCGTGCCAGTGCGCACGCCCAACGAGCGCTGTGGGACATGTTCAACGCCATTGGTGTGCGGCTGCTCGAGCTCGGCCACGAAGATTGTCCCCGCATGCGCGAGCTGATGTGGAAGTACCGCGACCTGCCGATGGACCTCGCCGATGCCGCGTTGGTGCGGGCGGCCGAGCGCGAGGGTCTGCGCCGCGTCTTTACCATCGACCGGCAAGACTTCGAGATCTATCGACCGCATCGCCTCGGACGGTTCGAGATCCTTCCCTGATCGGCGACGGGGGATCGTCGGCGCCCTGGGCTTGACTCATCTGATGACTCGCGCGATGAGTCCGCGCACGCTTGCCGGGTCTCAGGCCGTGGTCCGGGCGAAGTGATCGGCGATCACTTTCGCCACGCAGCAAGTTACCTTCTTCGCGGTCGGGATATGGAGAAACTCGTTGGGCCCGTGGGCGTTGGCGTGAGGTCCCAGCACCCCGGTGATCATAAATTGCGCGCGTGGAAACCGCTCGCCCAGCATCCCCATGAATGGAATCGTGCCGCCTTCGCCCATGTACGCAACCGGATTGCCGAAGTAGTCATTCGAGGCCGCCTCCAGGCTGCGCTCGAGCCACGGCGCAAGTTCCGGCGCATCCCATCCGCTGGAGCCCCAGTTCGCGTTGAAACTCACTTTGCATCCATACGGCGGATCTTTCTCCAAGATGCCTTTCAGCTTCTGCGACGCGACCCTTGCGTCCACCGTCGGCGGCAGCCTGAGCGACACACTCACCGCCGTGCCCGCGCGCAGCACGTTGCCCGCGTTGCCGGTCGGCGGCAGCCCGTCGGCGCCGATGATCGAGAGCGCGGGCCGCCACGCGCGGTTCAGGATCAGCTCCATCGTATCGTCGCTTACCGCACGCGCGTGTTCGACCAATGGGAATTTCGCGCTGAGGCCGTCGCCGAGCACCGCCGCCGCGGCCGCCGCCTGCTTGAGGCGCGCCGCGGGAATCGATGCGTAAAATTCCTGCCCAAGCACGCTGCCCGTTGCCTCATCCTCGACCCGGCTTAACAACTGGCGCACGATGCGGAAGCTGTCGGGCACGACTCCGCCGGCGTCGCCCGAATGCACGCCCTCGGTGAGCACCTCGACCCGGAGTTTCCCGCCAACCAGCCCCCGCAGCGACGTTGTCAGCCAAAGTTGATCGTAGTTGCCGCATCCGGAGTCGAGCGCGATGCACAGGCTCGGCTGCCCGATGCGCGCCGCCAGATGCTCGATGTAGTGCGGGAGATCGAAGCTGCCGCTTTCTTCGCAAGCCTCGATGATCACCACGCATCGCGCGTGTCGAATCGAGTTCGCCTGCAGCGCGGCGATCGCGCCCACGCACGCAAACATCGCGTACCCGTCATCGGCGCTGCCCCGCCCGTACAAACGGTCGCCCTCGAGCACCGGCTGCCACGGGCCCAGCCCTTCGCGCCATCCCGCCATCTCGGGCTGCTTGTCCATGTGCCCGTAGAGCAGCACGCAATCCTCGGAGTCGCCGGGGATTTCGATGAACAGCAGCGGGGTGCGGCCTTCGAGCCGCGCCACTTCCAGCTTCATGCCGCGAACGGGCTGGCGGCGCGCCCAATCCTCGAAGCGTGCGGCGACGCGGTCCATATGGCCGTGCGCTTTCCAGTCGCGATCGAACGCGACCGACTTGTTGGGAATACGAATGTACTCGGCAAGTTCGGCGACTATCGATTCATCCCAAAGCCGCTCGACGTGAGTTCGGATCGATGCTTTTTCCATGACCAAAGCCTGCGCCGGAAAATTTTGATTCGGCCCAATGTTATCGCCCGGCGCATCCGTCGAGGAAGATCGACGTGACGATATCGACCGCGCGCTCGGGGGTGGTGTACTCGCGGCCGTAGCGGTTGATCCCGCGCATCATGCCCAGCAGGGATTCGGCCGCGAGTCGAGTGTCGATACCCGCCCTGATCGCGCCGCGCTTGACCCCGTCGTCGAGAACTCCGCTTATCAATCGCGCCAACTCTTTGCGCTGAGCCTGATACTGGCGCTCCTGTGAGGGGCGCAACGCCTTGGGATCGCGCAGCAGGGCGAAGAACTGGCGCCGTCCCCAGAAGAATCTCAGAGAATGACCGACGATCGTCGCGATTTGCTCGCGCATCGACTTGCATCCCGCCAGCGCTACGCGAATTTCGTGCTGCAATTCCGTGAATCCGTTGATTACTGCGGCCGCGTAAAGCTCCTCTTTCGATTTGAATTGGCGGTAAACGCTGCCCTTGCCGATCCCGGCGTGAGCGGCGATCTCGTCGATCAACACCAGCTCGAATTCCCTCTCGGCAAACAGTTCCGCGGCGCTTAGCAGGATTCTTTCGCGCAGGAACGGCGTTGACGGCCTGCCACGGCTGTTTTTGCGGCGAATCGGCGGCGAAACCGCCTCGCGCTTGACCCTCACGATCGGAAACCTGCCATCATCAAATTCGTAGAAGCGTAGACGCCTCCAGGGACCTCATCTGAAATATGGACTGGCGGGTCCAAAATTGCAACAATAGACCCTGGATTGGTATCTGCCTGCTTGGATACGAGTCCCACGGAGAACATGATGGATTCAGACGCCCCCACCACCGGAAAACCTAACGCCTCGCAATTTATCCAGGACGCTGAAGTGCGCACTCGGCTCGATAAAGTTATTCAAACATGGCGGATGCGGCTGATCGTTTTAGCCGTCGCGGCAGTTGGCCTTTACTTTCTTATCGCCCGCAGCCGTCCGGATTCCTCCACCCAGGCGCCTGTGGGCGCGGTGCACATGGTCGTCCCGGTCGCGGCGGTGCCGGCCAGGCTCGGCGATATGAACCAGTACATATCCGCGATCGGAACGGTGACGGCATACAACACAGTCACCGTCAAAAGCCGGGTGGACGGACAACTCGACAAGGTAAATTTTACCGAGGGGCAGTTAGTTAAGGCTGGCGATCTGCTGGCTGAGATCGATCCGCGTCCCTACCAGGTGCAGCTCACCCAGGCTGAGGGCACGCTCGCGAAGGACCTGGCGTCGCTCGAAAACGCCAAGGTTCTCCTCGCACGCGACCAGGAACTCTATAACCAAAGGGTCCTTGCGCGTCAGGACCTCGACAACCAGCAAGCGGCAGTCGGACAGTACGCCGGTTCGATCGAGAGCGATAAAGGCGCCGTGGACAACGCCAAGCTTCAGTTGACTTATAGCCGCATCACTTCGCCGATCACCGGCCGGGTCGGGCTCAGGCTGGTGGACGCGGGCAATATCATTCATGCGACCGACGCGACCGGGCTCGCGGTGATCACGCAGCTTCAGCCGATCGCGGTCGATTTCGGCATTCCGGAGGACGACCTGCCAAGCCTTGAGACCGCGATGAAGGCCAACCCGCAGTTGCCGGTCGAGGCTTACGACCGTGACTTCAAGCACAAGCTCGCGGCTGGAACCCTGCTCACCACCGACAACCAGATCGATCAGTCCACCGGCACGATCAAGCTCAAGGCGTCCTTTCCCAACCAGGACAGCTCGCTGTTTCCAAATCAATTTGTCAACGCGAAGCTGCTCGTCAATACCATCCACGACGCGATTATGATCCCGGCGGCCGGCCTTCAGCGCAGCCAGCAAGGTTCGTTCGTATATGTCGTCAAGCCGGACCAGACCGTCGAGATGCGCAGCGTGACCGTGGCCGCAACCCAGGGTGACATGATCGCCATAGCCAAGGGTCTTGCCGCCGGCGATCTCGTCGTCACCGACGGGGTGGACAAGCTCCAACACGGGTCGCACGTCAGTGTGCAGACCGCGGCCATACCGCCGGCGAGTACTCCGTGAGTCTTTCGCGCCCGTTCATACTCCGGCCGGTTGCAACTTCCCTGCTGATGGTCGGGCTGATGCTGGCCGGGCTGGTCGCCTACGGCCAGCTCCCCGTGTCGGCGCTGCCGCAGGTCGATTATCCGACCATCCAGTGTATGACTTTTTACCCGGGCGCGAGTCCGGACGTGATGGCGTCTTCGGTAACCGCGCCGCTCGAGCGCCAATTCGGAGAGGTGCCGGGCCTTACTCAGATGACCTCGAACAGCTCGTTCGGCAGCTCGGTCATCACGCTGCAGTTCGACCTCAACCTGAACATCGACGTGGCCGAGCAGGAGGTGCAGGCGGCGATCAACGCGGCCGCGACCTACCTGCCCGCGGACCTCCCCAACCCGCCCGTTTACAGCAAGACCAATCCGGCCGACGCGCCTATCCTCACCCTGGCGCTGACCTCGAGGGAACTGCCGCTCCCGCAAGTCGAAGACCTGGCCGACACGCGCCTGGCCGAGAAGATTTCCCAGTTGCCCGGTGTGGGGTTGGTGAGTATCGGCGGCGGCCAGAAGCCTTCGGTCCGCATTCAGGCCAACCCGACCTCGCTCGCGTCGTATGGAATGACGCTCGAGGACCTGCGCGCCGCCATCGCGAGCGCCAACGTCAACCAGGCCAAGGGCAACTTCGATGGCAAACAGCAGGCTTTCACCATCGGCGCCAACGATCAGCTCCTGACCGCCAAGGACTACCTGCCGCTGATCGTCGCCTATCATAACGGCGCACCGGTCAAGCTGTCCGACGTCGCGGGCGCCATCGACGACGCCGAGAACGTCAAGGCCGCGGCGTGGATGAACACCACGCCGGCCGTGATCCTCAACGTTCAGCGCCAGCCCGGCGCCAACATCATCGCCGTCGTGGACCGGATCAAGGCCCTGATGCCGCGCTTGCAGGCCTCGCTGCCCTCGTCGGTCAAGGTCGAGATTCTGACAGATCGCACGACCACGATTCGCGCCTCGGTGGCCGACGTGCAGTTCGAGCTGATGCTGACGGTGGCGCTGGTGGTGATGGTCATCTTCCTGTTTCTGCGCAGCCTGTCGGCCACCATCATTCCCAGCATCGCGGTTCCGCTCTCGCTGATCGGAACCTTCGGCGTGATGTACCTGCTCGGCTACAGCCTCGACAACCTCTCGCTGATGGCGCTTACGATTTCGACCGGCTTCGTCGTCGACGACGCGATCGTGATGATCGAAAACATCTCGCGCTTCATCGAGGAAGGTGACCCGCCGCTTCAGGCCGCGCTCAAGGGCGCCGAGCAGATCGGCTTCACCATTCTCTCGCTGACCATCTCGCTGATCGCGGTGCTGATTCCGCTGCTGTTCATGGGCGATATCGTCGGCCGGCTGTTCCGCGAGTTCGCGGTCACCCTGGCGGTGACGATTCTGATGTCGGCGATCGTCTCGCTGACGCTGACGCCGATGATGTGCGCCAAGCTGCTGCGCCACAAGCCCGAGCGTGAGCAGACCTGGTTCTATCGCAGGTCGGAGAAGGTGTTCAAAGACACAATCGCGTTGTACGGCCGAACGCTCGAATGGGTTCTCCAGCGTGAAACCGAAACGCTGATGGTCGCGATCGGCACCCTGGTCCTGACCATCGTGCTCTACATCGTGGTGCCCAAGGGCTTCTTCCCGGTGCAGGACACCGGCGTTATCCAGGGCGTTTCCGAAGCGCCGCAGAACGTATCGTTCGCCGCGATGGTGCGCGGCCAGCAGGCTTTGGCGCGGATCATCCTGCAGGACCCGGCGGTGCAGAGTCTCTCGTCGTTTGTCGGGATCGATGGCACCAACACCACCGTCAACAGCGGACGAATACTGATCAACTTGAAACCGCTCGAGCAGCGTGGCGTGGACATCTCCACGGTTATCAACCGCTTGCAGCCGAAGCTGGCCGCGGTCCAGGGGATGACGCTCTTTTTGCAGCCGGTGCAGGACCTCACGGTCGAAGACCGCGTCAGCCGGACGCAGTATCAGTACAGCCTCGAAGACCCAAGCGCCACCGAATTGGTTCTCTGGACCGGGAAACTCGTGGACAAGCTCAAGACGCTGCCGGCGCTGCGCAACGTCGCCACCGACCAGCAGAACGGCGGCCAGCAGGAGCATGTCGTCATCGATCGGCTGACGGCTTCGCGCCTCGGTATCACCCCAAATCTGATCGACAACACCTTGTACGACGCCTTCGGACAGCGGCAGGTGTCAACGATTTTCACCCAGCTCAATCAGTATCACGTGGTGCTCGAAGTGGCGCCGCAGTTCCAAAACAGTCCCCACGCGCTTGACGACATCTATATCCGCTCGACCGCCGGCGGTGAGGTGCCGCTCTCCGCCTTCACCCACTTCGAACCCGGTTCGGCCCCGCTTGCCGTCAATCATCAGGGCCAGTTCCCCTCAGTCACAATCTCGTTCGATCTCGCGCCCGGCTACTCGCTCGGCGACGCGGTCGCCGCCATCGACCAGGCGCGCCGGGAAATCGGGATGCCCGCAAGTATCGAGGCTGCGTTCCAGGGCACCGCCGCAGCGTTCCGCGCGTCGTTGACCAACGAGCCGCTGCTAATCCTTGCGGCGCTGATCACCGTGTACATCGTGCTCGGCGTTCTTTACGAGAGTTACATCCACCCGGTCACGATTATCTCGACCCTGCCCTCGGCCGGCGTCGGCGCGATCCTCGCTCTGATGATCTGCCGTTCCGATCTCAGCGTGATCGCGCTCATCGGCATCATCCTGCTGATAGGTATCGTCAAGAAAAACGCAATCATGATGATCGACTTCGCGCTCGAGGCTCAGCGCAAGGACGGCAAGTCGCCGCGCGACGCGATCTGCAAGCCTGCCTGCTCCGCTTCCGGCCGATCATGATGACCACGATGGCGGCGTTGCTCGGCGCGTTGCCGCTCGCGCTCGGAACCGGCACCGGCTCCGAGTTGCGCCGCCCGCTCGGCATCGCAATCGTCGGCGGCTTGCTCGTCAGCCAGGTGCTCACGCTGTACACGACCCCGGTGATCTTCCTGACCTTCGACCGCCTGGCGGCGCGAGTGTCGAAATGGAAGAAACGGGACGTTGCTCTTGAAACCGTCCCGGCTCAAGCCTCATGAGCATTTCCGAACCATTCATAAGGAAGCCGGTCGCCACCACGTTGCTGACCATCGCGCTCGCGCTCGGCGGTGCGATCGCATTCCGGCTGCTTCCGGTTTCGCCGTTGCCGCAGGTCGAGTTCCCAACCATTCTGGTCACGGCGGGGCTGCCCGGTGCGAGTCCGGAGACGATGGCTTCGTCGGTGGCGACTCCGCTGGAACGCCAGTTCGGCCGTATCGCGGGTCTGACGGAACTGACTTCGACCAGTTATCTCGGCGCCAGCAGCATCGTTTTGCAATTCGACCTGAACCGCAGCATCGACGCCGCCGCGCGCGACGTGCAGGCCGCGATCAATGCCGCGGCCGGGCAACTGCCGTCCACTCTGCCGAGCAAGCCGACCTATCGAAAGGTCAATCCCGCCGATGCGCCGATCCTGATTCTCGGGCTCACCTCGGACGCGATGCGCCCGGGAATGATGTACGACGCCGCCGATTCGATCCTTGAGCAGAAACTCTCGCAAATAGAGGGCGTCGGCCAGGTCATGGTCGGCGGAAGCGCGCTACCGGGGGTCCGCGTCGAACTGAATCCAACCCAGATGACCAACCTCGGCGTCGGTCTCGAGGATGTGCGGACTGTCCTGGCCGCCGCCAATGCGAACCGGCCCAAGGGCGAAGTTGCTAACGATCGCCAGACCTGGGGGCTGAGCACCACCGATCAGCTGCTCAAGGCCGAGGACTACCAGCCGCTGATCGTTCGCTACCGCAATGGCTCCGCGGTTCGGCTTTCCGATATCGCATTGGTCAGGGACTCGGTCGAGAACGTCCGCGCCGCCGGGATGCTCGACGGCAAGCCCGTCATCGGCGTTATCATTTTCCGCCAGCCCGGCGCCAACATCATCGATACGGTCGATCGAGTTTACGCCGCGCTGCCCCAGTTGCGTGCCTCGATCTCACCCGCAATCAAGCTCTCCGTGGTCATGGACCGTACGACCACCATCCGCGCGTCGGTGCGCGACGTCGAGTTCACGCTGTGCATTTCCATCGCGCTCGTGATCCTGGTGGTGTTCCTGTTCCTGCGTAACCTGCGCGCCACACTGATTCCCGGAATCGTCGTTCCACTGTCTCTGGTCGGAACTTTCGGCATCATGTACCTGCTCGGCTACAGCCTCGACAACCTCTCGCTGATGGCGCTTACGATTTGCACCGGCTTTGTGGTGGACGACGCAATTGTCGTCATCGAGAACATTTCCCGCTACCGCGAACAGGGGATGGCGCCGTTCGAAGCCGCGATCAAGGGCGCTGCGGGCATCGGCTTCACCGTGATCTCGATCAGCATCTCGCTGGTCGCGGTGTTTATCCCGATTTTGCTGATGTCGGGAATCGTCGGCCGGCTGTTCCGCGAGTTCGCGGTCACCTTGTCGGCCGCGGTGCTCGTTTCATTGGTCATTTCGCTCACCACGACGCCAATGATGAGCGCGCAGTTGCTCAGGCCGCACGGCGAAAAGCAACCTGGCCGCTGGTACCAGGCGAGCGAGCGATTTTTCAAGGGGATGCTGGACCTTTACGAAAGCAGCCTGTTGCGGGTTCTCGACCATCAGCCGCTTACTCTGATGGTCGCGCTCGGGACGCTCGCGCTCAGCATTTTTCTGTTCATGGTCGTGCCCAAGGGATTCTTCCCACAGCAGGATACGGGACGCCTGATGGGCGCGGTGCAGGCCGACCAGGACACTTCATTCCAGGCGATGCACGATCGGCTTACCCAACTGGTCACAACCATCGACAAAGACCCGGCCGTGGACAACGCGATCGCATTCACCGGCGGCAGTGGCGCAACCAATACCGCGAACTTGTACATCGGCCTCAAGCCCTTGAGCCAGCGGAAGATCAGCGCCGATCTGGTTATCGGGCGCATCCGCAAGGAGGTCTCCCACGTTCCCGGCGTCAATCTCTATCTGCAGGCCACCCAGGACCTGCGCATCGGCGGCAGAGGCAGCAACGCGCAATATCAGTTCACCCTGCAGAGCGACGACCTCAATGAGCTCAACCAATGGGCGCCGAAGGTGCTCAAGAAATTGCGCACCGTCAAAATTCTCACCGACGTCAGCAGCGATCAGCAGAATAGCGGCCTCGAGGCCAACGTCGTCGTCGATCGTGACACTGCCGCGCGCCTGGGCCTCTCGCAGCAGGCGATCGACGATACGCTCTACGACGCCTTCGGCCAGCGGCAAGTGTCCACGATGTACACGCCGCTCAATCAGTACCATGTGGTGATGGAGGTCGCACCGCAGTTCTGGCAGAACCCCGACTCGCTTGACCTGATCTACGTGCGCTCCAACACCGGGCAGCTGGTCAAGCTCGGCGCCTTCACGCACTTCGCGCCCGAAATGACCGCACTCGCGGTTAACCACCAGAGTCAGTTTCCTTCCGTGACGATCTCGTTCAATCTAGCGCCGGGCGTCGCGCTGGGCGACGCGGTTGATGCGATCACGCAAGCCGAGGCGCAGATTCACCTGCCCGCCGGCATTCGCGGAACATTCCAGGGGACCGCGCAGGCGTTCCAGGACTCGCTCAAGAACGAAGGTTTCCTCATCGCTTTCGCACTCTTCGCCGTGTACATCGTGCTCGGGATTCTCTACGAAAGTTACATCCATCCGATCACGATTCTCTCGACCCTGCCCTCGGCCGGCGTCGGCGCGCTGCTCGCACTGCTCCTGTTCCACATCGATCTCAGCGTGATTGCGCTGATCGGAATCATCCTGCTGATAGGCATCGTCAAGAAAAACGCAATCATGATGATCGACTTCGCGCTCGAGGCTCAACGCGGCGAGGGCAAGTCGCCGCACGACGCGATCTATGAAGCGTGCGTGCTGCGCTTTCGCCCGATCATGATGACCACGGCGGCCGCGCTGCTCGGCGGGTTGCCGCTCGCGCTGGGCACCGGCACCGGCTCCGAGATGCGCCGCCCGCTTGGCATCGCGATCGTTGGCGGACTGCTCGTGAGCCAGGTGCTGACGCTATACACGACGCCGGTGATCTATCTGTATATGGACCGGGTCAGCGCGGGATGGTCGAGACTGTGGCGCCGGATCATCCGCCGCTCACCTGCCGCGCCGGCCGACTCCCGCGCCTGATCCTTGTGGCTATTCAGACCTGATAGCCGCTTGATTAGCTACTTAGTAGTGGCGGCGGGCGCTTTGTCAGCCAGTTGGTCGCCTGATCGTATGCATGGGCCAGTTGCATGCAGGCCATCTCGGCGTGATTCGGCCCCACGATCTGAATGCCCATCGGCAACCCGCGTTCGTTGAACCCGGCTGGTGCGCTGAGCGCCGGGCAGCCCGACATCGAGATCGGAATCATCACTTCCATCCAGCGATGGTAAGTGTCCATGGATACGCCGCCGACCTCTTTGGGCCAATGTATCGCCGCGTCAAACGGAAAAACCTGGCCTGCGGGCGCGATCATGAAATCATACTTCTCGAAAAATCTGCGCACCGCTTGATACCACGCCGTGCGCACCGACAACGCTTCCGCGATCTCCAACGCGCCGGCCTTGAGGCCGCGCTCGACCTCCCACTGCAGTTCGGGTTTCATCAGCGCGCGGTTGACAGGATCGGAGTAAGGCCCGTTGAGCATCGCTGCGATCTGCCATGCCCGAATCTTGCACCAGCTGTTCCACACCGGCTCCAGCGGATAGTCGGGTATCGCGGGTTCGACCGTGCATCCGAGCGCCTCGAACACCTTGAGCGCGCCTTCGCAGAGATCGAGCACACCGGATTCAAACGGGAGGTGTCCGCCAAAGTCTCCGGCCCATCCGATACGCGTCCCTTTGAAGTCGCGCCCGAGCGGCCCGGCAAACTCGGCCGGGTCCTGGCGAATCGAAAGCGGCGTGCGCGCGTCGTATCCGGCGATCACCGACAGAAGCATTGCGAGGTCCGCCGCCGTCCGCGCCATCGGGCCATGCACCGAAATCGAGGGCATGAAGACCTCGTTGAACAACGATGGAACCCGGCCAAACGAAGTTCGCAGTCCGAACACATTGTTGAACGCTGCCGGATTTCGGAGCGACCCGCCGTTATCGCTGCCGTCTGCAACCGGCGCCATCCTGAGCGCGACCGCGACGGCCGCGCCGCCGCTGCTGCCGCCGCAGGTCTTCGATTCATCGTAGGCGTTGAGCGTAGCGCCAAAGACGGGATTGTAGGTTTGCGATCCCAATCCAAACTCCGGAACGTTGGTTTTCCCGATAATGATTCCGCCCGCGTGCCTGATTCGCTCGACCAGGATCGAGTCCGCCGCCGGAACAAAATTTTTCAGTATTGGCGAGCCCATCGTGGTGCGGATGCCCCTGGTCGGCTCGAGATCCTTGATCGCATGTGGAAAGCCGTGCATCCAGCCAAGATGTTCGCCGCGAGCCAGTTGCGCGTCGCGAGTTCCGGCCTGGTCCAGCAGATCCTGCCGAGGCAAAAGCGAAACGATCGCGTTGACGCGCGGGTTCAGCCGCTCGACATGATCGAGATATGCATTCATCACCTCGACGCACGAGAGCTGCTTCGACTTGATCGCGCTCGAAAGAGCAGTTGCATCAAGCTTGACGATTTCAGGGGTAGCAGCCGCCTTGTTCATGATTTCGCTATTTCGCGCTCCCTGCCTGAGGTTCCAGCACGCAACTCTGGATCTCGGTTTGCGCCGCATCGGTGTCGACGGGATTTAGATGGGGAATGGCGGTCAGCATGCCCCATCCAAGTTCCTCTCTGATGTAGTAGGCCCGCGGCTCGGTCTGGATTTCTACTTCGTCGGCGGTGTCGGTCTGGATGCTGCAAACGACCTTTTCCCCGGCGGGAACGACGAAGGCATAATAGCCGCCCGGACCGATCCGCGCCGTGTCCTCACCGCAGGTGACCGCCGGGCGAAGCGCCGACGACCCGTAGCTGTAAGGCCGGTACACGTAAATCACCGCGTTGCCCGGAGGTGGCGGGATCTTTTCAAACGGTTGGCCCTGGACCGCGCATCCGACTCCGGCAATGCCGGCGACGCCGAGCAATAGTACCAGAATCCGGCGATTCATTGGCCGACGGAAGCAGTTGGGGGTTTGCCGGCGCGGGCGACGGCGTCCGCCAGCCTGGCTTCATCGCGATAGAGCTTTTGATCGATCCTGTTCCTGACCGCGGCGCGAGCAGCGTCGTCCACCTCCTTGTGGGTGGGTTGCGAGTACATGTTGTACGATTTCGAGACGTGTTCCTTGGCGGTGTAGTCGCCGAGTATCCGGTCGCCGTCGCTGATCGACAATGAGGCAAACGCGGTCACCCCAATATCGCCCAGCGGGGCGCCGGCCAGATTGGCCGGGTCGAGCGCGGAAACTATCAGCGGGACGTGATAGTCGTCATGCGTCAATTCCTCGCGATAGCTGAAGGTTACGGATGAAGTGATCGACAGGGACATCGCCACCGCGGGTGGAAGTTCAGCCGGGTCCCCGGCGATCAACCGGCCCTTGAACGGCAACGGATGTGGCGGCTCATCGCTGACCTTGGGCGCGATTACAAGTTGCGATTGCGAGTGAGACGCGCTGGCCGGTTGCGATTGCGATTGATCCGGCTGCTGAGTGCTGCATCCGAACGTGGCGGTCGCAGCAAAAAGCACCGCGAGAACAAGTGTATGTCTCATGGCATCGCGGCGTCGCGAACCGAGTGCTAGGGAATCGCTGATTCAATCCCTCGCGCCGCCTTACAACAATTGTATCAGAAAATTCCGCCCGGCCTTACGACGCCGCTGGCGATATAGACGGTGCCGCCGAGCATCTGTTCCAACTTGAGCCGCGACACCAGCGGTTCGAGATGGCTCCACGGACGCGCTAGGCCCTCGAGCGTGCTCGTCGATCGCATCGCGGCGTTCCACACCAGGATGTTGAGCGGCATCGCCCAGACAGGCGCCCACTTGAGTCCTGCCGCCACGATTCGCGCGCCCGGCTTGAGATGCCTGACGACGTTGGCGAGCGCGCCCGGCGTGCGCATGATGTCGTGCGTGAAATGAAACAACGCCGCGTCGGCCACCAGCGGTATAGCGGCCTCCTCGACCGAGGCCGAGATGAGCGCGACGTTCTTCCAGCCGTTCTCGGCCGCCCGCGCGCGCGCGCGCTTAAGCATCTCGGGGCTCTGCTCGATTCCGACGATCGAGCCTTTGCGCCCGACCAGACCTTCCAGGGCCGTAAAACTCAGCCCGGTGCCGCAGCCGACATCCAGAACCCGGTCGCCGTGTTTCAGGCGCAGCAGATCGATCGCGCGATGGCGCACGGGCTCGAACAATGCGAGCTCGAGATCATAGATGCGGGCGCGCGAGCGATATTGGCGGAGCGCGGCGGAGCGGCTGGGCGCAAGCCACTGCGTGAGCCATTGAAATGGTTGCGAACGGTCGCCGGGACGGGTGTCCATTTATGGAGCCTCGCATTACCGAATATCACGAACGCGCCCCCAACATCGCGCCTGCGGACAGCCGAGCGATTCGACACTAACGCGCTGTCTTGGTAGTTAAAACAGCCTCTTTGTAAAGGTCGCGTGATTAAATGCTGCCTGTTACAAAATAGCGTGATCCTTGCGATCATTGTCGAAGCACCGGCGAATTGGGTCTATGAGCAAGCGGATATGGGTGGTGGCGATCGTTCTGGCGATCGGTGGGATGGCTCTGAGCAGCCTTCCGATCTCGGCGCGGGCGCTTTCCGGCGCAAGCTCGGCGCCGGCTCAGATTACCGAGCCGATTAACGACAATGACGTTGTCGCGGTCCCGGGCAATATCCGCCCCGAGGCAACGGCCGCCAACGATCGCGGGCGCGTGCCCGACGATTTTCCGCTTGACCATCTGTTCCTATTGCTCCGGCGCTCGCCGGAGCGCGAGCGTGCGCTGGAGCAATTGCTCGGCGAGCTCGAAGATCCAAACTCGCCAAACTATCACCATTGGCTGACCGCGGATGAGTTTGGACGGCGTTTCGGCGCAACCACGCGGGACATCGACACGATTACCGCGTGGCTTCGAGCGCACGGGTTCCGAGTGAATTACATTTATCCAGGCGCAATCCTGATCGATTTTTCGGGGGCTGCGGGGACGGTACTCGACGCCTTCCACACCGAGATTCATTCGCTGTCGGTAAACGGTAAAAGCCATTTCGCCAATATGGGCGATCCAGCGATCCCGGCCGCGCTGGCGCCGGCCGTAGTCGGAGTCGTGTCGCTGAACAACTTCATGCCGCGTCCGATGAACAAGCGGCGCGCCGACTACACGACCGCCAGCGGTGCCCATCTGGTGGTGCCCGCTGACCTTGCCACCATCTATGACTTCAATCCGCTATTCGCCGCGGGATACACGGGCATCGGACAGACGATCGTAACGGTCGAGGACACCGACGTTTACAACTACCCGGGGGATTGGAACACGTTCCGCTCCACCTTTGGCCTGGCCAGCGCCTACCCGAGCGGCTCTTTCACGCAGGTCCATCCGGCGCCGGGCACCTTTGGCATCGGCGGCGCCGGCACCTGCACCGATCCTGGAGTCAACGGCGACTCCGGCGAGGCGGCCATCGACGTGGAATGGGCCAGCGCCGCGGCGCCCAACGCCACGATCGAACTGGCATCGTGCAAGGGCACGACGAATTTTGGCGGGTTCATCGCGTTGCAAAACCTGATCAGCGAATCCAGCACCCCGCCTGCGATCGTCAGCATCAGCTACGGAGAGGCCGAGGCGGAGCTGGGCGCAAACGCCAACGCCTACATCAATTCCCTGTATCAGCAGGCGGCGGCCGAGGGCGTTTCCGTATTCGTGTCGTCGGGCGATGAGGGCGCGGCAAGCGCCGACCCGAACACGTCGGTGGCGACACACGGCATAGCAGTGAGCGGATTCACCTCGACACCGAATAACGTCTCGGTGGGCGGCACGGATTTCGGCGACACTTACGCGGGTACGGCGAGCAGCTATTGGGGATCGGCGAACGGATCGACCTATGGATCCGCGCTCTCCTATGTTCCGGAAATTCCCTGGAATGACTCGTGCGCCGGTGATTTACTCGCTACGTTCGAAGGCTATTCCTCGCCCTTGGGAACCGCTGGATTCTGCAACAGCTCGGCGGGGAAGTCATACCTGACCACCGCGTCGGGAAGCGGAGGACCGAGCGGCTGCGCTACGGGAACGCCATCCAGCGGCTATGTCGTGGGCGGAAGCTGCGCCGGTTATAGCAAGCCCACGTGGCAATCGATTTTTGGCAATCCCGCTGACGGAGTGAGAGACATTCCCGACGTTTCACTGTTCGCCGCGAACGGATTGTGGGGACACTACTACGTAGTCTGCTATTCGGATACGAAGTATGGGGGCGTCTCGTGCTCGGGCGCCCCTGATACCTGGGCCGGATACGGCGGGACGTCGATTTCCTCGCCGATAATGGCGGGAGTCCAGGCGCTCATCAATCAGCGTACCGCGAGCCGCCAGGGAAACCCCAATCCGACTTACTATTCGCTTGCTGCGGCAGAGTACGGCGCCAGCGGCAGTTCGGCGTGCAATTCGAGCTTGGGAAACGCCGTCAATCCATCGTGCATCTTTTACGACGTCACGCTTGGCGACATGGATGTCGATTGCACGGGCGCCAATAACTGCTACACGCCGTCGGGCACATACGGAGGCCTGTCAACCTCCAATTCCGCGTTTCAGGCTGCGTACGCGGCCGGGGCCGGATGGGACTTTGCGACCGGGATCGGCACCGTCAATGCGAACAACCTGGTGATGGCGTTTGGATCGGCGGCAGCCACTCCAAGCGGCACGCCGACCGCCACTGCCACGGCAACGAAAACCTCGACGCGCACCGCGACCGCCACCGCAACGAAGACCGCGACAGCCACTGCGACCGCGACTGCAACCGCAACGGCGACCGCCTTGCCAACAGCGACTGCGACCACCACAGCGACATCAACGCAAACCGTGACTGCGACCGCCACACCGACGGCGACGCCAACAGTGACGGCCACCGAGACCGTAACCGCAACTGCCACACCGACGCCAACTGCGACTGCTACGACCACACCAACAGTGACGGCCACAGCAACGCCGACTGCGACTGTCACCGCGACCGCAACAGCGACGCAAACCGTGACTGCGACCGTCACACCGACGGCAACGCCCACTGAGACTGCAACCGCAACCACGACGCCAACGGCAACGCAAACTGCAACGGCGACTGCCACACCGACGCCCACTGAGACCGCAACCGCAACTGCCACACCGACGCCGACTGCGACTGCGACTGTCACCGCGACCGCAACAGCGACGCAAACCGTGACTGCGACCGTCACACCGACGGCAACGCCCACTGAGACTGCAACCGCAACCGCGACGCCGACGGCAACGCAAACTGCAACGGCGACTGCCACAGCGACGGCCACTCAGACCGCGACCGCCACGGCGACTGCAACAGCAACGCCGACAGCCACCGCAACGGCGACGCCGACGGCAACGCAAACCGTGACTCCGACCGCCACACCGACGGCGACGCCAACAGTGACGGCTACTCAGACCGCAACCGCAACTGCAACACCGACGCCAACTAAGACTGCTACGACGACGCCAACAGTGACGGCCACTTTGACCGCGACCGCAACAGCGACGCCGACTGCGACGCAAACCGCGACTGCGACTGCCACAGTGACGGCCACTCAGACCGCAACCGCGACCCCGACTATGACTGCAACGGCAACTCAGACCGCGACTGCAACGCCGACTGTGATGTCAACCGCAACTGCGACTGCAACACCGACGCCAACTAAGACTGCTGCGACGACACCAACAGTGACGGCCACGCCGACCTCAACGCCGACTGCGACGGCGACTGTCACAGGGACGGCCACGCCCACTGCGACCGTGACAGCTACATCGACAGCCACCGCAACCCCAACTGCGACTGTCACAGAGACGGCAACTCAGACCGCGACCGCAACCTCGACAGCAACTGCAACGCCAACGCTGACGCCCACTGAGACCGCAACCGCAACTGCCACACCGACGCCAACTCAGACCGCAACCGCCACAGCGACTGCAACAGCAACGCCGACAGCCACCGCAACGGCCACTGAGACCGCAACAGCGACGCCGACGGCAACGCAAACCGGAACGGCGACCGCCACGCCGACGGCAACGCAAACTGCGACCGTGACAGCTACATCGACAACCACCGCAACGCCGACAGATACGTCAACGGCAACATCGACGCCGACCGCAACTGAAACACAAACCGCAACGGCCACCTCGACACCGACCGCAACCGCAACGCCAACTGCCACGCCTACGCCAGTGCCGGTCAAGCTGAAGATCAAGCCGGTGTCGCTGAACTTCGGCAGGGTGAAGGTCGGCTCGTCCAAGGGCCCGAAGAACATCACCGTGAGCAATCCCAAGGGCAGCAAGAAGAAGCCCGGCCTTACGGTGTTAATGGAGGGGCTGAGCGCAGCGGGCAATCCGTTCAGCGTGACGAATGGATGCGATGCGCCGCTGCCGGCAGGCGGGAGGTGCACGATCGGAGTTACGTTCACGCCGACCGCCGCGCAACGCTATAAGGCCACCCTGACGATCATCGATAATGCGGAACGCGAGCCGCAGTCGGTGAAACTCAAGGGCAAGGGCAAATAGGCGCGGGCTAAGGTTCCTGCACCGGGGTATGGACGAGACTCCGGGGAAGCTTTTTACTTCCTGAAATCGATCGGCTGCGGGCAGGCTGAGCCGCCGGCATTGTAACCGTAAACCATCTCGCCGCCGGCGTCCGCGCCCGCCGCTATCAAACACATCACCGCTATCAAACCGGCGAGAAACAGGTACCGTCCCCGGGCCGGCATCGGCCGCGCCGCCAGCGCCCACACCGTCAGCACGCCCGTCACCGCCGACGCCGCGATCATCAGATGCTTATGATGCCGCAGCAGTTCATGGCGGACAGATTCCGAAACCATCAGGCCGGGCGCCGCATAGAGGCCGCTTGAAAGCGACGCTGCCGCGCCAAGCGCGCCCAGCATCAGCATCCAGAGCGCGGTCCACTTAAGCCTTTCGCTCGCGCTGATCGACGCAAGGAAATACAGGAGCGACGCGCCGTAGAGAAACGCGATCGGAAAATGCACCAGAAGGGGATGGATATTCTGCAGGTCCGATGCGCCCGGCAGAATGCGCTCTAGCACGGCGATGCTTGCCCGCGGCTATTTCACTATTTCACGGACTCGACGACCAGGTAGCTCACGCCGTTTTTGCTGTATTCCTTGCCCGTCACCGTCACTTGGTCTTCCATCCGCTGAATTACGCTGTCGGGCAGCGGCGATGCATCCTTGTTCGGCAACAGGATGTAGGATTTCTCGGTTCCGCTCTCTATGAGCACTACCGGAATTCCCTTGGATACGCATTTTATCGCGCATGCCTTGTGGCTTGCGCCCTTCGCACCCATCGTGCCGTAACAGTAGGCGTCTTCGAGGTTGCCGGTGACCGATTTCTCGCTGCCGTCAGCCGCGATCGCCACGCCGGCCAGTCCAGTTGCAACAACTAAAATGAGTACGAATCCGAGACCGAAACCAAAATTCGCCAGACGATTCATTGTTCACCCCTGAAAGACCCGAAAAAGATAAAGTGATCAACGCGCTCGACGAAACCCAAGCCTAGCGGCGATACGAGCGAGCTTCAACCGTCGAGCCGACATCGCCGCCGCCGAACATCTCGCGCCATCCCTTGCGGCGCCGCGCTCCGGGCAATCGCGCACCCAGCCGCTGCAGGTGCAGCTCGAGAATCTGCTTGAGCTCGTCGTTGAGCCGCTCGATTTCGATTTCCTCGGGCATCCTGGGCCGCGGCTGCCCTTCGGTAATTGCGCCGCGGCGCCGTCCATAGAGCTGCTGCAAGCGCAACTCCGCCTTCGCGAACATCGCTTTGTACTTATAGTCGAGCCGGCTGAGCGCGTCGGTCATCGCCGCCAGCGCCACGAACCTGCGCCGCATCCGCCACCATTCGAACAGCGCCAGCAGCATCGCGCCGAACATGAACAGCGCAAAGAATCCCACGCTGATCGCGGTTGCACGCCACCACGGCAGCAGCTTGCTGGCGAGCTGCAAGTCCTGATTGTCGCCGCTCAGTTCCTGGACTTGCGTCTGCAGCGATTTGACCTGCTCTTGCGCTGAATCGGCCTTCTGCTCCGCCGTTTGATTCTGCGCGCTCAGCGCCTCGACCTGTGACTTGAGCGTTTTGACTTCGGTGGTGAAAGGATGCGGAACCTTCAACACCTCGTCCACCTGCAGTTCATCGTCGGGATGAATCCGGTTGGCGCGAGCGAGCTCGTCGGCAGTGATCCCGAACATTTGCGCAACTGCGCCGATCGAATCGCCGGGCCGAACCGTGTATGGGATGAGGTTCGCGGGATGGTCCGGCTTGGCGACGGGTTTCGGCGCCGACTGATCCGCCGGCTGTTCCGTGTCGCGCGCCTCAGACGGTTCGGCCTCGCTCGGCGGCTGCACCACTCGCGAGGGTGGCGCAGAGGGCGCAATCGTACTCTCGCCTATATCGGATTGAGCGAACGCAAGGCCGCCGCCAACAACGAGTAACGTTGCGGCGAGGGCCAGTTTGGCCAAAACTGACCTGAACCGTCGCGCGCTCATGATGGACTCTTTGCCTGACAACCCACTTCAGTATCTATCAGATCCCGCCGAGGGTCTAGGATGTGGCAAACATGCTACGAGCGCCTGGGCGGATGCAGCGCCGCGTACGCCGCCCCCACGACGCCGCCTCGCGGACCCAGCGCGGCACGCACGATCTTCGCCTGCGAGGCGATCGCGGTGAAGGCCCGCTCGCGCACCTGCGCCATCATGGTTTTGCGCATGTATCGCAGCGCGCCGGCGACGCCGCCCCCGATCACAACCAGCTCGGGATTGAATACGTTAAGAAAACCCGCAATCGCGATTCCTAGGTAATGGCCCGCGGTCGCGAACGCCTCGAGCGCGAGCCGGTCGCCGCGCCGAGCCTCGGCCGACAGTCCGCGCACCGAGAAATTCCCGTCCGAATCGACGATTGGCGCCGGCAACGGCGCACCCGGCGCCACGCCCAAGCGCCGTTCGATCAGGCCGCGCAGCCCCGACGCCGACGCGTACGACTCCAGGCATCCTTTGGCGCCGCAGTCGCATCGCGGACCGTCCGGATTGACCGTGACATGCCCCAATTCGCCCGCCATCCCGCTTTGCCCGTGGACCAGTTTGCCGCCGACGATCAGTCCGCCGCCGACTCCCGTGCCGAGCGTCAGCAGCACCACGTCGCGCCGCCCGCGCGCCGCGCCGCGCCAGTATTCGCCGAGCGCCCAGGCGTTGGCGTCGTTCTCAAGCGTCACCCGCCTGCCGATCAGCGCTTCGAGCTTGCGGCGCAGCGGGTATCCGCGCCATGCGGCGACGTGCGGCGCCTGCATCACGGTTCCCGAGTACACGTTCAGCGGTCCCGGCACTGCGACTCCGATCGCCCGCGGCGATCCGAGTCCGCGACG
Organism: Binataceae bacterium (SeqCode); assembly: GCA_963722605.1. GTDB lineage: Bacteria > Desulfobacterota > Binatia > Binatales > Binataceae > Binatus. The sequence goes on from CAVRNO010000004.1 coordinate 398,326, forward strand.
GCGCGCGCTGTCCAGCAGATGAGTTAGCTGCGCGGCGATGTTTTCAGCGACGGCTGCGGCCTGGCGCGACGCATGCGACGGCCCGCGCTCCATCAGGAGCACCTCGCCGGCGGCGGCGGTCACGGCTGCGCACCGGATATTGGTGCCGCCCATATCCAATCCGGCCACCCATGCGCGCGTCATTTTCCGGATTCGCGGGGGAATTTCATCAGCGCGAGAAATTCGCGATTTCCGGCTGCGCCTTCAATCGGCGATTCGATCGTGCCGACCACGCCGAGGCCGATACTCTGGGCGAACTCGACGATCCCCGCGACCGCTTCGTGCCGGAGCTTTTCGTCCCTGACGATGCCGCCCTTGCCAACCTTGCCCTTGCCGACCTCGAACTGCGGTTTGATCAGCGCGACTATCTCGGCGCGCGGCGCGATCAGCGCCAGCACCGGCGGAATCACCAGCCGCAGCGAGATAAAACTGGTGTCGATCGTCACCAGCTCGGGCACGTGGGGCAGGTCGTCGGGCGAGGCGAGGCGGATATTCATGCGATCGAGCACGGTGACGCGCGGATCCTGGCGCAGCTTGAGCGCCAATTGCCCGTAGCCGACATCCATCGCGATCACGGCCTTGGCGCCGCGGCGCAGCATCACGTCGGTGAAGCCGCCGGTCGATGCGCCCACGTCCATCGCGAGCTTGCCTTCGACCGAGATGCCGAAATGCTCGAGCGCTGCGATAAGCTTGTACGCTCCGCGCGAGACGAACTGCGGCGCTCCCGCCATCAGCGCGATCGGAGTTTCGGAATCGACCTTGAGGTCGGCTTTGTAGGCCGGGCGCGAGTTGACGCGCACGCGTCCCGCCATGATCAGGCGCTGGGCGATTTCGCGGCTGTCGGCCAGTCCGCGGCGCGCCATTTCCGCGTCGAGCCTGAAGCGGGCCAGCGGCGCGGCAGCGCGCCGCGGCTTGGGCTTGGGCTTGGCGCCGGGACCATTGCTAGGAGGGTGTTTCGTCGTCGTCCTTTGCGCCGGAGGGGTGCTCGTCATCAGGCGATCCTTCGAAGGGCGCCGTGCGCAATTCGCCGCCGGCGCTCCGCGTTAACAATTCGACCTTGCGCTCGACTTCGTCGAGTTTTCCATTGAGCGCCTTCACCAGCATCACGCCGCGTTCGAAGGCTCCGATTGATTCTTCCAGCGAAAGCTCGCCCGAGTCGATCTGATCGACGATCTTTTCAAGGTCCTTGAGCTCGTCCTCGAATTTTTTCGCCTTGGTGGCCATCGTCTCTAGATTGCGCGGCCGGTCGCGCGCGCGCTCACCCGCCCCCTGGCCAGCCTGATATCGAGCTCGTCGTCCGGCATTACCGTCGCCGCGTCGAGCACCGCGCGCGAATCGCGCCGGTTGATCACCACCGCGTAGCCGCGATCGAGAACTTTCAGCGGCGACAACGCGTCGAGCCGGCCCGCGGTCGCTGCCGAGCCGGCGGCGCATCGCTTCGAGCGCCGAGTGCGCGCCATGAACAAGACTGTTGCCGAGCCGCGAGGCCGCCAGCCGCATCTCGCGCACCCTCGCCTCGGGACTGCGAAGGCGCAGCCGCAATTCGCGGACGCTCCGCCGTCGGTCGGCGATTCGCGCAGCGACCGCGTCCGCCAGTTCGCCCTCGACCTCGGCCACGCGCTCGCGCGCCCGGGCGATAGCGACGCCGGGATGGCGTATCCGCGCCGCCAGATCGTCCACTGATTCGCGCCGGCCCGAAAGTTCGCGGCCCGTCACGCTCGCGAGCGACGCGCCGAGCGATGCGACCCGTTCGGTCAACTCGGCGCGGCTCGGCACGGCCATCTGCGCGGCTGCGGTGGGAGTAGGCGCGCGGAGATCGGCGACGAAATCGGCGATGGTGTAGTCCACTTCGTGGCCGACCGCGGAAATCACCGGGATCGCCGAGCGGAAAATCGCCCGTGCGACAATCTCCTCGTTGAACGCCCACAAATCTTCGAGCGAGCCGCCGCCGCGTCCAACGATCAGGACCTCGGCGCGGCCGTCGCGATTGAGATCGTCGATCGCATCGGCGATCTCCTTGGCGGCGCCGTCGCCCTGCACCTTGGCGGGCCTGAAAATCACGTGCAGGTTCGGGAATCGATCGAACAGGATGCGCAGCATGTCGCGCAGTCCCGCGCCGCCGCGCGCGGTCACGATTCCTATTCTGCGCGGCAGGTACGGGATGGCGCGTTTGCGCGCCCGGTCGAACAGTCCTTCGGCTTCCAGCCGGCGCTTCAACTGCTCGAACGCGAGCTGCAACGCGCCGGCGCCGCGCGGCTCCATTTCCTCGGCGTAAAGCTGCAACGCGCCGCGCTGTTCGAAGATTTGCACCCGTCCGCGGACGAGGACTTCCATTCCGTCGGCGGCCTTGAACCGCATCCGGTTGAACGCCGACTTGAACATCACGACGTTGATCGCGCTGCGCGAGTCCTTGAGGGTGAAGTAAAAATGATTCGACGGCGCCAGCCGCGCGTTGGAGATCTCGCCGACCACCCAGTGCTCGCCCAAGTTGGCGTCGAGCGCGTCGCGGACCATCCGCACCAGCTCCGAAACGCTGATCGGGCCCGAGCGCCGGTCGCGGAGCGAAAGATCGATTTCCCCCTCCATCGCCGTTTAGCTTATCAGAACCAGTCGCCGGGCACCTAGGCAGGGGTGACCCCTGCACCCAGTGATAAGAGCGCGCTCCGTTGTCGCGGCGGGCACCGGAATCGGAGGCCTGAGCCAGCAATCCTGGTCTGAGCGACACGGGGCAGGGGTGAAAAAAAACGCGCCGGACATCGTGATGATGCCCGGCGCGTTGCGGTCGACTTTGGCGTTGCGCTAGTCGCCCTTGGACTTTGCGCTGTCGCCCTCGGCGGCGGTGGATTCGGCAGGCTGCGACTCGCCCTTGGCCAACTGGAGCTTGAAGGAGTTCCAATGTTTCAAGATGGCAATCGCGCGATCGAGCTGCACGTCCTTTTCCTCTTTGGGCTTGGCGCCCTTGGCGGCGGCTCCCTTTTCGCCCTTTTCGGTTCCGGGGGCAGGAACCGCGCTTTCGTTGGTCGCCGGGGTCTTGCCGTTCTTCTTCTGCCCGTTCTGGAAATGATGGGGCAAATCAGACTCGTGGATTTCCGGATTTTCGTCGAACTCGGCGCCGTGCTGCTTTAGCGATGCGATCGTTTCCTTGGGCAGCTCGACGTCGACGTCGGGCGTGATTCCCACCGCCTGGATCGAGCGGCCGGTGGGAGTGTAGTAGCGCGCCGTGGTCAGCCGCAGCGCGGAATGATCGTCGAGCGGCAGAATCGTTTGCACCGAGCCCTTGCCGAAAGTCTGGGTGCCGAGAATCACGGCGCGCTTCTGATCCTGCAAAGCGCCGGCCACGATTTCGCTGGCGCTGGCGCTGCCGCCGTTGACCAGCACCACCATCGGAAACTCGGTGAAATCCTTCTTCTTGTGCGAGAAGTATTTCTGCTGCTGATTTTCCTCGCGTCCCTGCGTGTAAACGATCAGCCCGCCGTCGAGAAAATCGTCCGAAACCTTTACCGCCTGGTTCAGCAATCCGCCCGGATTGTCGCGCAGATCGAACACGATTCCCTTGGGCTTGCCGTGTTCCTTGGCGGCGAACTCGTCGATCGCCTTCTCCACCCCTTCGCCCGTGTTCTCCTGGAAGGTGGTGACGCGGATGTAGCCGTAGCCGTCCTCGAGCGTCTTGGACTTGACCGACTGAATCTTGATCACGTCGCGCGCGAGCGACACCGTGAACAGCTCGGGCACGCCGTTGCGATGAATCGTGAGCTTGATCTTGCTGCCCTTGGGCCCGCGCATCCGCTTGACCGCCTCGGTCAGCGTCATGTCCTTGGTGAAGTCGTCGTCGATCTTGATTATCTGGTCGCCGGCCTTGAGTCCGGCGCGATAGGCGGGCGTGTCCTCGATCGGCGCAACCACGGTGAGCGCGCCGTTGCGGATGGTTATTTCGATACCGAGTCCGCCGAAACTGCCGCGCGTCTCGACCTCGAGGTCGCGGTACAGGTCGGGCGTCAGGTAGGCGCTATGCGGGTCGAGCGACGCCAGCATCCCGGTGATCGCGCCGTCGATCAGCTTTTTGGTCGAGACCGGCTCGACGTAGTTTTTCTGCACGATTGCGAGCACGTTCGCGAACGTGTCGAGCTCCTGGTAGGTGTCGTTGGAAAGCGCCTGCGCCCGGCGCACGGCGACCTCCTGGAGGACGATGAAGCTGGCGACCAGAAAGAGCGCCAGCGTGATGGACCATCGATGTCGTTTAATCATTAGACGTTTATTCAGTGCCGCTCGGGACTCGTGATAATGAGTCCATATATTTAAGCAGATGCGGCGCTCTAATGCATACGGCCGCGCCCCTTCGCTCACCCCTGCTTTGAGTCGAGCAGTTGCTGCAAGGCGTCCTTCACGTCGGGCCGCGACCAGTCGAACGCGCCCATGTGATGCGCGACTATCTGGCCCTTGCGATTGATTATGAAAGTCTCGGGCACGCCGCTCACGTCGTAGGTCTCGCTGATCTTGTTTTCGGGGTCGAGCAGGATGGTGAAACGGTAGCCGTTCTTCTTGACGTAGGACGCCACCACCGAGCGGCCGCTGGTGTCCTGGCTGGCCGCCAGCATCACGAAGTCCTTGTTGGCCTTGAAGTCGTCGTACAGCGTCTGCATCGAGGGCATCTCTTCCCGGCACGGTCCGCACCAGGTGGCCCATACGTTGAGAAATACGACCTTGCCGCGCAGCGATTCGAGCGAGACGGTTGTACCGTCAAGCGTCTCGAGCTTGAAATCGGCCGCCCGGCTGCCCGCCGCCACCGTCGCCCCGGACTGCTCGCCGATTCCGGGTGCGTTCGCGCCGGGTTCGATGCGCGCGCCGCGATGCGGCATCAGCGCAACCAGCACAATCCCGCAAATCACGACGATCGCGGCGACGAGGTAGAGGAGTTTGTCCTTGATCTCCATCGCGCCTCAAGCCCGTGCCGCGTTGATCGCCGGAGCGCGGTTTTTTTCGCCGGGCCGATCGCCGCTTTCCGCCTGGGCGTTTTCCCTGGTGAGCATCAAGCGCGACGCCGCCGACGACCATCATCGCGATCGCAATCAACTGCGCCTCGCTGAAAGCATAGAAGACCCGCGGATTGACGCGCACGAACTCGACCGCAAAGCGGGCGGCGCCCGCCAGCACCAGGTACCAATAGAACAGCCGCCCGGCGGGATGAGACGTCTTGCGCATCGACCACAAAATCCAAAACACGACGAGATACAGAATGGTTTCGTAAATCGGCGCCGGATGCACGCGGACGCCGGGGAAGAAGCCGGAGACGCAGCAGCTGGTAATGCTCGTCCAGTTTCAGCACGGTCTGCGGAGTCCAGCCGACGATCGCCCTGCGGATAGGCCATCGCCCACGGCAAGCGTGGACGGCAGCCCCCAGTCGCCGTCGCCGGAGAGCTGGCATCCGATTCGGCCGATCGCCTGCCCGATGGCAAGCGCGGGCGCGCACATGTCCATCGTCGCGCCGAATCCGATTCGATACCGCCGCGAAACAAAGTAGATGCCGAGGATTCCGCCGATCATCCCGCCGTAAAACACGAATCCCGAGCCGGAGAAGATCATCAACCTGGGATCGGCAAGGTAGGTGGGCAGATCGTCGAGGATGGCGTAGATGCGCGAGCCGGCGATCCCCATCACGGCGGCTGTGATCACGAGCGAGGAGGAGTATTCGGGATCGAGGCCGCGCCGGATGCATTCGAGGCGGACAACGTAGTCGGCGGCCAGGAATCCCAGCGCCATCATCAGCCCGTAGCTGTAAACGGTCAGCGGGCCCAGGTGAAACAAGACAGGAATCATTATCGCTGCGAATTATAGTACGCGGCGGCCCGCCCAAGCCACAAAGGCTTTCGCGCTTTGCGCCGATCGCTACTATATGACGCAGGTATGCGGGCAGTCATTCAGCGCGTCAGCCGGGCCGAGGTGCGATCCAACGGGCGCATCCTGGGCAAAATTGCGCGCGGCTTTATGGTGCTGCTGGGCGTCGCCGCCGGCGACAGCGAGGCCGACGCGGCGCATCTGGTGGATCGAATCGCCGGCATGCGCGTATTTGCCGACAACGCCGGCAAGATGAACTGCTCGCTGGCGCAGGTCGGCGGCGCGATGATTGTCGTGTCGCAATTCACCTTGCTCGCCGACACCAGTTCAGGCCGGCGGCCGTCGTTCACGCGAGCAGCCGCGCCCGACGATGCGCGCCGCCTCTACGAGCATTTTCTCTCGCTCGCGCGCTCGCGCGATGTTAAGGTCGAGAGCGGTGAGTTCGGCGCGATGATGGAAGTGGAAATCGTCAATGACGGCCCGGTGACGATCATCCTCGATAGCCGTGAAAAGTGAAGATGGAAGAAATCGAAGGACTGGAGATGTAGGTTGCGATGCCGCGCGCGGGATTCTATACCGCCGAACCGGGGAAGATCTCGTTTCGGCGCGACGGCAACTGGTACAGCGACGGCGAGCGGATCGATAACCCGCGAATTTCGCTGCTCTTCAGCCGGAGCATCAAGCGCGATCCCGACGGCGGTTACTATCTGCAAGTCGCTGAAGAACGCGCGCCGATCACGGTCGAGGACACGCCCTACGTAGTCAAGGCGCTCGAAGACGACGGGCTGGGCGGATTCATGATGGTGCTGAACGACGACACTCGCGAGCCGCTCGATCCCATCGCGCTGGAGGTCGGCGCCGGTCACGTCCTCTACGCGCGGGTCAAGGGCGGCGACGCACGCGCGCGCTTCCTTCGCACCGCCTACTACCATCTAAGCGACCACTTCGAAGCCGACGACGCCGGGCGTTTCTACGTCAATCTCGGGGGCCATCGCTATCCTCTCGGTGGCGCGCCGGCGCCGGGCGACTGATGCATCTGGCCGAGCCGAATCTGCACATCGTCCTGGTGCGCCCGGAAATTCCGCAGAACACGGGATCGATCGCGCGTCTGGCCGCCGCGACCAGGGTCCGGCTTCACCTGGTGGGTCCGCTCGGATTCTCGCTCGAAGATCGCTATCTCAAGCGCGCGGGGCTCGATTACTGGCCGCTGGTGGATTTGCGCACTTATGAAGGATGGGAGCAGTTCGCCGCGGCGCATCGCGATCCACTGGCAACGACGGTGAAAAAGACGAAATTTTTCTCGACTCACGCCGGCGCGAGCTATCTCGATGCGCACTACGCGCGCGGCGATTTTCTTTTCTTTGGCTGCGAGACGGCTGGTCTGGGCCGCGATTTCGTGCTGGAAAGAATTGACCGCGCGTATCGGATTCCAATTTTCGAGGCGGGCGTCCGCAGCCTCAATCTCTCCAACGCGGTGTCGATCGTGGTTTATGAAGCGCTGCGCCAGACCGGCGCGCTCAATGCTTCTTGACGGCGCAACTGCCGCATCCCGTGCCGCAACCGCCCTTCTCGCCGGTGTCGGCGGGCGGCGCGCCGAAATAATAGCCCGCCTGCTCGAGTTCGCCGGGCGAGACCCACTTGAGATGGCCGGCGACGGCGGTGTCGCAATGCACGCAGACGCGGCGTTCGGCGCCGTCCTCGTCGAGCGCGACGCAGGTCAGCACCGGCTTGCCGCAAGCCGCGCAATCAGCCATCGGAAATGACGCATCTCCAGGAACGGGTAAACGAGTGAGCATCGAATTAACGTTACACGATTGGGTCAACATGTGAAATTCGATGTCCGGCTGGTTCAGCCGCGATGCGATCCACCGCCGTGCGCCGAGTGCGCATCGACATGTCCTCCGCCTTCGCCGCCATGTCCTGCCGCATCCCCATGCCCGCCCTCGAACCCCTCATGACCCCATCCGTCGTGATCCCGTCCATCATGCGCCCAACCGCCGTAGACCGCCGGGTGACCAACGTATGCCGGACCATACCAGGATCCGTAGGAGTAAGTGGGGTATCCGCCACCGTAGCCGTATCCTGGATAACCCCATCCTGGACCGTCGAAGCAGCCCTGCGTCGTAACCATAAAGAATACGAGCGACGAGCTCCAAATGCCGTCAGGATTTTGCGTTTCATTGCTCTGTACCTCTGATCTATAGACGCCCCCATTCGGCGGCGGTTTCAGAGGCGAAACTTTTGGAAAAATTACAAAAAATGCAGGAAAATCAGCCATCTTTCGCGGACTCGAAATTAGCGTTCCGCATCCGCAAAACCAAACAAACTGAAGTGATTTACCCTTCCCGCTCAATCCCGCCGATATGGCTCGCCGAGCGCGCTTGGCGCCGCCGCCTGTCCGCCGAAGCCCGCCAGCACTACCAGTGTCAGCGCATAGGGGAGCGCGAGAAATAGCTGGTACGGAACGACGGTGCCGAGCGCCTGCAATCCGAATTGCAAAGCCATCGCGGCGCCGAACAGCACCGACGCGGCCGCCAGGCCCCACGAATTCCATCGTCCGACGATCACCACGGACAGCGCGACGAAGCCGCGGCCGGCCGAGATGTTTTCCACGAACGTGTTGGCGTACGCGAGCGTCAGAAACGCCCCCGCCAGCCCGGTCAGCGCTCCCGACATGACAAGCGCCTGCCATCGAATGGCGACTACGCCGAGTCCGAGCGCGTCCGCCGCTTCGGGACGCTCACCGCAAGCGCGAAGTCTCAGGCCATAGCGGGTGCGCGCGATCACGTACCAAACCGCCGGCACGAGAATAAAGGTGAAATACACCAGCGCGTTGTGATTGAAGAGCACCGGACCGAGAAGCCGGATTCGCGCCAGCGGACCGAGCGGGATTTTCGCAATCGGCGCCACCATGAACGCCTTGCCGGTCACGCCGAACAGCTTGCGATAGAAGACGCCGGTCAATCCCAGCGCGAGGATGCTGACCGCGGTTCCGGTCACGACCTGGTTGACGGCGAGATTCACCACCAGCATCGCAAAGATCGCATTGATCGCGACGCCCGCCGCGACTCCGCCCGCCAGGCCCAGCGCAATACTGCCGCTGAAGTACGCGATCGCCAGCGCAACGAACGCGCCCGCCAGCATCGCACCCTCGATACCGATGTTGATTACGCCGCTTTCCTCGACCAGCAGCTCGCCCAGCGCAGCCAGCAGAATGGGCGTCGCCATGGTGATTGCCGAGGTTAGAAACGCTTCAAGCATCCGGCGCCTCCGCAACCGTCGGCGGCGCGGCCGCGTCATGCGGCGCGCCGAAAATATGCTCGCGCAGTCCGCTCCAGGCCGGGGTGTCGAAGGCGAGGATGATCAAGATGACGAGGCCCTGGATAACCTGCACCAGCTCGGGTGAGATGCCCTGGGTCCGCTGCATCGCCTGCGAGCCGTTGTCGAGCGCGCCGAACAGGAGCGCGGCGGGAATGACGCCGAGGGGATTGAGGCGCGCCACCAATGCGACCGCGATTGCCTCGAAACCCCACCCGGGCGAGAGCTTCTCGTACAATCGATGCGAAACTGCGGAGACCTGCACCGCGCCGCCTAGACCGGCCAGAGCGCCCGACAGCGCCATCACCCACAACGTGAGCGCCGGGATTCGGACGCCGAAGAAAGTCGCGGCGCGCCGGTTACGGCCCATCGCGCGCAGCTCGAACCCGGCTCCGGTACGGAACAACAGCAAGTAGCACGCGGCGGCGAGCACGACTGCGAGCAGCATGCCGAGGTTGATGCGGCTCGGCGCAAAGTAAAATTCAAGCCGGGCGGCGCGTGCGATCGGCGAGCTGGCCGGATACGCGCGCGACGGTTCCATCAACGGGCCATGCACGGCCCAACTGAGCGCCTGCACCGCGACGAAGTTCAGCATGATCGTGCTGATAACTTCGTTTACGTCGCGCCGCGCGCGGAGCCATCCCGCCACGCCACCCCAAACCGCGCCGCCAAGCGCGCCGGCGGCGAGAATGGTCGCGATTGCGATCGCATGCGGAAAATCCCCGAGATGCGGACCGATCGCGCCGGCCGCGATCGCGCCGATGATAAGCTGTCCGTCGGCGCCGATATTCCATAGCGCGCCCGAGAAAGCGAGCGAGACCGCAAGCCCGGTAAAAACCAGCGGCGTGGATTTCACGACTGTTTCCGCGCACGCATACCAACTGCCGAACGCGCCTTCGCCAAGCGCCGCGAACACGCCGAGCGGAGACGCGCCGAGAGCGGCCAGCACGATCGAGATGAGCGCGGCGGCGAGCGCCAGCGCGGCAAATGGTTTCGCAATCGAGGAGATCATCGCGCAGCCCGCTAGTCGCGCGCCCCGGCCATCAGCAGGCCCAGCCGCTCGGGATCGCGCTCGCCCGGATTGGTCTCGCGGATTTTCCCGCGGCTGATGATCAGCAGCCGCCCGCATATCGCGAGCAGCTCGTCGAGGTCGCTCGAAATCAGAATCACCGCACCCCCGCTGGGATCGGAAGCGAAGTCCAGAATTGTCCGATGGACTTCAGCGGTCGCGGCGAGGTCGAGGCCGCGGCAGATATTGTGCGCGACGATTACTCGCGGCCGCGACGCGATCGCGCGCGCCACTTCCAGCCGCTGGCGGTTGCCGCCCGAAAGCGCGCCGGCGGTCGTTTCGGGACCGGGAGCGCGGATGCGAAAACGATCGATGAGTTCGCGGCAAAGATCGGCCGCGCGCGAAATGCTGAGCCATCCGTGCGATGTCACCTGCTCCCGGAGCGGACGCGCGAGAATCAGGTTTTCCCACAGCCGCATCTCGAGGATGAGCCCGTCGAGGTCGCGATTTTCCGGTATCACCGCCATCGCGCCGCCCGGCGACCCGTCAAGCACCGTTATTCTCCCGCTGCTCGGACGGCGCACGCCCGCAAGCACCTCGACCAGTTCGGTCTGGCCGTTGCCGTCAACGCCGGCAATCCCGACGATCTCGCCTGCGGCGACGCGAATCGAAAGCCGGTCGAGAATCCGCCGCCCGTTACGATCGTCCAGCGTCAGATTTTCGATTTGGAGCGCGGTATCGCCCGGACGCGGGCTCGCCACAGGCCGAGCGGGCTCGGCGGCGATTTCGCCAATCATCAAGCCGGCCAGTTTCTCCTCGCTGGTCTCGGCCGGAGTCGTGCGGGCGACCACGCGGCCGCGGCGCAGCACGGTGATTCGATCGGCGATCGCGATTGCTTCGGCGAGCTTGTGCGTAATCAGCACCACGATTCGGCCCTCGCCGCGCAGGCTGCGCAGCAAGTCCAGGAATGCGGCCAGTTCCGACGGAGCGAGCACGCTGGTCGGTTCGTCGAGAATCAGGACCCGCGGATTGAAGCTGAGCGCGCGCAACACTTCGAGCCGAACGCGCTCGGCAACCGAACGATTCTCTACGGTGGCGGCGGCCGGCGGCAGCTCGAACCCGAGTTTTGCGGCGAGCGCCCGCGCACGCGCCGCGATTGCATCGAGGTCGAGCGCGCCGGCGTTGGTATCGAAGCCGCCCAACGCGAGATTTTCCTCCCACGTCATCCGCTCGAACAGCATCGGGCTCTGATGCACCGCGGCGATTCCGGCCGCCAGCGCGGCGCGCGGCGAGCCGGCCCGCAGCGGCCGTCCGTCGAGGATGGCTTCGCCATGGTCGGCGGCGAGCGAGCCGGCCAGCACGTTCATCAAGGTGGTCTTGCCGGCGCCGTTTTCGCCGACCAGCGCGTGAATCTCGCCGGGGAGCGCGTCGAAATCGACGGCGTCGAGCGCGAGCGTACGGCCGAAGCGCCTGGTTATGGCGATGGCGCGGAGCAACTAGGCGGCGCTTGCGCCGTAATGGACGCGCACGTATTCGAGCGCGGCTTCGCGGGTTTCGAGCGCGCCGTCGAGTTGATGGTCCTCGACGTCCTTCAAAATTTCCTTGAAGCGCGGCCCCGGCGTGAACCCCAATTGCTTCAGGTCCTCGCCGCCGATTAAACGCGGCGGACGAATCTCGGCCGGGGTCATCGTGGTCATCGCGCTGCGGCAAAAATGCCAGAAGCCCAGGTGCGAGCTCGACGCCATCGCGTCCATAAACGCGACTTCCATCAATTCGTCAAACCCGTCTTCCGCGAGCATTCGCTTGAGCGTCGAGGGGCGCATCCGCGGCGCCATCGAGAGCTTCAGATGATTCTTCACCAGGTACGCGACCCGCTCCTGGACCGCGCGCGAGCGCTTGAGCCGCGCCATGATTTCCGCCGCCTTCGCAGCGCCATCCTCGGGATGCCCGTAGAAGGTGACCTTGTCGCCGGCGACCGCGCGGCATTGCGGCTTGGCGATGTCGTGCAGCAGGATTGCGAACGCAACGGTCTCGCTGCATCCGGCGCCAAGCATCGCGACGGCAAGCCGCGTATGGGTGTACACGTCGCCCTCGGGATGGAAATTTTCGGGCTGCGCGCATCCGGCCATCAGCGCGACTTCGGGCAGGATCAATTGCATCAGGCCGCTGTCCATCATCAGGTCCATCGCGCGCGCGGCGGCGCCCTCGGTCATCATCATCACGATTTCTTCGCCGATTCGTTCGGCCGCAATGTCGATGATCGTCGGCGCGGCGCGTTTCATCGCGGCCCAGGTCGCGGGATCGATCGTGAAGTTGAGCCGCGCGGCGAAGCGGGCGGCGCGCAGGATGCGCAAATGATCCTCGTCGAAGCGGTCGTAGGGATTTCCGATCGCGCGGATGATTCCGGCGCGCAAGTCGCGCATCCCGCCGACCAAATCGATCAGGCGATCGGCGATCGGATCGTAAAACATCCCGCCGATGGTGAAGTCGCGGCGAATGGCATCCTCCTCGATCGCGCCGAAGCGCACCGACGAGGGCCGGCGTCCGTCGGTATATTCGGCGTCGGCGCGAAAGGTCGCGACTTCGATCGGCTTGAGGTCGTCAAACACTACGCCGATCACGCCGAACTTCGCCCCGACCGCCACCGTGCGATCGAACAGTTTCTGCACAACCTGGGGACGCGCGTCGGTGGCGACGTCGTAGTCCTTGGGCTCGACGCCAAGAATTCGATCGCGCACGCATCCGCCGGCGAAGACGGCGCGAAAGCCGGATTCGACCAGGCGGCGAATGATATGGAGCGCCTTTTGCTCTTTGTCGCTCATGGGCGACTCTCCGGCCGCACATTTTATAGCGCCGCGATTGTGAGGCGCCATACGGGGGAGAGGCTGGATGACGGTTGCGTGCGCGCCCGGCGCTCAGGCTGCTTCCTTGCGATTGCCCGAGTATTCCTTTCTATAGACGCGCAGCAACGACGCAAACACCGACATGATCGCGGGTCCCAGGAACAGGCCCAGCGGCCCGTAGGCTTCCAGCCCGCCGAGAATCCCCAGAAACAGCGCCATCGTGGGCAGGCCCGTGCCGTGTTTCATCGCCAGCGGCTTGATGAAGTTGTCGATTACCGCCAGCGCGATCGCACACCAGATGACCAGCCCGACCGCCGCCGACCATCCCGACGTCAAGCCCAGGTAGAGCGTCGCGGGAATCCACACCAGCGCAGTGCCGCCGATTGGCATCAGTCCCGCGGCGGACGATGCGATCGCCAGGAACAGCCAGTATGGCACGCCGAAGACCAGCATGCCCAGGCCGATCGTCACGCCCTGCAGCACGGCGGACAGCATCAGCCCGCGCATCACCGACGAAAGCGTCGTGCGCAGCGTGTCGAAGATCGCCTTCTTGTCGTCTTCATGCAGCGGGGTCAGCTCGCGCAGGCTGTGGTAGTAGTAGTCACCGTCGCGCAGCATATAGAAGAAGCCGAGCAGCGCGATTCCGAAATCGACGACGAACGCGAGGACGTTTTTCGCGGCCTGGGTCGCGTTCCTGGCCACGTAATCGCTGGTCATCTGCGCCGCTTGCAGGGTGAGCTTGGGCAGTTGCTCGTCGAGCTTGTAACCGCGCTCCCCCATTTTTCTGGCGACCCATGCGCCAAGATCGGTGTGGACCGCCCAGTCGTGCAGCTTCGTCACGCCCCCACCGTTGACCGATTCCGCGGCCTGCGCGTACAGCGCCTGCGCCTCGACCACCAGCCGGCCCGAGAGCCAGATTGCGGGAACGATGACGCCAAGCCCGACGACAACGCTGATAATCGCCGTTGACAGCGAGCGCCGCTTGACCAGCTTTTCGACTTCGATCAGCGCGGGATGCGCCATGAATGCGAGCAGGATTCCCCACGCCAACGGCGTCAGGAACGGCAGCATCAGTTCGTACAGCTCGTAGGCCATCACGGCCAGAAAGCCGAAGAAGAAGAGCTGCACTATGCGCTCGCGTTCCATTTTTTGAGCCGTGGGCGTCCCTCCGTGCGCGCGCGATACTTGGCGCGAAATCCTAGCAGATGCCCCCGCTGCCGTCGCCTGCCCGCCCACGGCGGATCGGGGGCGCCCGGCGCTTCGGTTGCCCGCGCGCCCAATATCGGTTACCGTTTGCGTTTGCTTGACGTATCCAGCCAACACCGCTGCCCCGTGAAGGCACGTAGCTCAGTGGGAGAGCGCTTCCTTGACACGGAAGAGGTCGGCGGTTCAATCCCGCCCGTGCCTACCAGGTCCGTGCCCACAGCCTCGCGCGCGCATTTCGCCCCGCCAGTTTCCTGCAATGATTAGAATCTTCGCTTGATGAGTTCCGAAGTAACCGTAACGCTGATCGGCGAATCGCGCGTCGTGCCGGCCGGCACTATCGTTCGCGAAGTACTCAGCGGGATTCCGGGCCGCGAGCTGGTGGCCGCGCGGGTTGACGGCAAGATTGTCGATCTCACGCGCAAGCTCGAACACGACGCGTCGGTCGAGCCGGTGCTCGCCGGCTCGCCCGAGGGTCTCGAGATAATCCGTCATTCCACCGCTCATCTGATGGCGATGGCGGTGCAATCGCTCTATCCCGGCACGCAGGTGACGATCGGACCGGTAATCGAGGACGGCTTTTTCTACGACTTCGCCCCCGCCGCGCCGTTCACGGTCGAGGATTTGCCGAAGATCGAAGCCAAAATGCGCGAGCTGGTGAAGGCCGACCTCAAGATTGCGCGGAGCGAAATCTCGCGCGAGGACGCTATCCGCAAATTCTCGGCGATGGGCGAGAAATACAAGGTCGAGATTATCCAGGGCATCGCCGACGATCACGTGTCGATCTACAGCCAGGGCGACTGGCTGGATCTTTGCCGCGGACCGCACGTCCCCTCGACCCGCTATCTCAAGGCGTTCAAGCTCACCAGCGTCGCAGGCGCGTACTGGCGCGGCGACGAGCACAACGCGATGCTCTCGCGCATCTACGGCACCGCGTTCGCCGGCAAAGAGGCGCTCGAGGAGCATCTGAAGCTGGTCGAGCTCGCCCGCCAGCGCGACCATCGCAAGCTCGGCCGCGAGATGGGGCTGTACATTTTCGATCCGATCTCGCCGGGCTCGCCGTTCTACCTGCCCAAGGGCGTCATCATATTCAACGCGCTGGTGGACTACATGAGGCGGCTGTACCGGCGCTACGGCTACGACGAGGTGGTCACGCCGCTGATTTTCAAGAACGAGCTTTTCAACACCTCGGGCCACTGGGAAAATTTCCGCGAGAATATGTTTCTCTCGCCGGATCCCGACAGCGATGCGCAGCCGATCGACACCGGCCCCGACGGATGGCATCACGGCTACGGGCTGAAGCCGATGAATTGCCCCGGCCACACCTTCGTGTACCGCGCCGAGAAGCGCTCGTACCGCGATCTGCCGCTGCGCGTGGCGGAGTTCAGCCGGCTGCATCGCGCCGAACGCTCGGGGACGCTGCACGGCCTGATGCGGGTGCGCGCGATGTCGCAGGACGACGCGCACATCTTCTGCCGCGAAGATCAGATCGAGGACGAAATCGCGCTCAACCTGCAGATGGTCCGCGACGTTTACGGCGCGCTCGGTTTCGAGCGCGTCGAGTTCAAGCTGGCGACGATGCCCGAGCATCATCTCGGCACCGCCGAGCAATGGCGAATCACCGAGGCGAAGCTCGGCAACGCGATGAAGCGCAACGATATTGCGTACGAGATAAATCCGAACGAAGGCGCCTTCTATGGCCCCAAAATCGAGATTTACGTGTCCGACGCGCTCAAGCGCCGGTGGCAGGTGGCGACGATACAGCTCGATTCCAACATGCCCGAGCGCTTCGGCCTGGCCTATACCAACAGCGCCGGCGCCGAAGAACGTCCGGTGATGATTCATCGCGCTATTCTGGGCTCGCTCGAACGCTTTATCGGCGTGCTGATCGAGCATACCGGCGGCGTGCTGCCCTTGTGGCTTGCGCCGGAGCAGGCGCGGGTGCTGTCGCTCAGCGAAAAGGTCGAGGCCTACGCCGCCGAAGTCGCCGCCGTGCTGAGGCGCGAGGGATTCCGCGCCCACGCCGACATCCGCAACGAGAAGCTCGGTTTCAAGGTCCGCGAAGCGGAACTCGCCAAGGTGCCGTATATGGTAGTAGTCGGCGAGCGCGAGGCGGCCGATCGATCGGTGTCGCTTCGCCTGCTGCGCGGCGAGAAGAGCAATGCGATGCCGCTGGCTGCCCTGGTCGAGCTATTGAAGAACGAGCCGATTCCGGCTTAGAGAAGTTCATCCGGCCACCGAGCCGGAGGAGGTGCCTTATCCGAAGAGATTTCAGAACCCCGCCCTCAAGGGAGCCCGCGATTCGCATCAACAACATGATTCGGGCTCAAGAAGTCCGTGTAATCGACGCCGACGGTAGCCAGATCGGAATCCTGCCGCTGCGCGACGCGGTCAAAGTCGCGGAGAGCCGCGGCCTGGACCTGGTCGAGGTCTCCTCCACGGCGACGCCTCCGGTGTGCCGGGTCACCGACTTCGACAAATACCGGTACGCGCAGAAGAAAAAGTCGCACGACTCCAAAAAGCACACCGTCAGCATGATCAAGGAAGTCAAGATGGGGTCGGCGACCGGGAAGCATGATGTGGACTTCAAAGTTGCCCACATCAAGCGCTTTGTTGGAGAGGGTCATCGTGTTAAGCTCACGGTTTCGTTCCGCGGCCGCGCGATTACCCATCCGGAACTCGGCCGCGCGTTGATCGAGAGAATCATCGCGCAGGTCACGGACATCGCGCAGGCCGAAGGCACGCCGCGGATGGAAGGACGCAACATGTCGGTGCTGCTGACGCCGCGATAGGCCGGAAAAGAAAATTTAAGCAAAGAAGCAAAGCGACCATGCCGAAAATCAGAACCAGCCGTACCGCCGCCAAACGCTTTTCCGTGACCAAGAGCGGCAAGGTCAAGTTCAAACACGCGTATGCCCGCCATATGTTCTCGGCCAAAAGCCCGAAACAGAAGGCGCACTTGCGCACCACCGGTATTTTGGGAAAGGCCGACGCCGCAAAAGTCCGCGCGATGATGCCGTACGCTTGAGCGCCGCCCCCTAACTTAGCCGATATCTACCAAGGAAGGATTCGACCCCGATGCCTCGCGCCAAAGGCGGACCCAAGACGCGCCGCCGTCATAAGCGTCAACTCAAGCTCGCCTCCGGCTTTGTCGGCGGGCGCAAACTCTACCGGCAGGCCCGCTCGACCCTCGAAAAGGGCCTCACCTACGCCTATCGCGATCGCAAGGCGAAAAAGCGCGACTACCGCACGCTCTGGATTGCGCGAATCAACGCGCTCGCCCGCGAATGCGGAATCTCGTACAGCAGCCTGATGAACGGGCTCAAGAAGGCGGGCGTCGAGGTCGATCGCAAGATGCTGGCGAAGCTGGCGCAGGAGCGCGACGGATTGTTTACCGAGCTGGTGCGCACCGCCAAGAGCGCGCTCGGCTCGCAAGCAGCATAGAGCCGCGCCGTTCCAAGCGCCGCGCACCAGGAACCATGTGGGCCGTCCGCCCACGTGGTTTTTTGTTTTTGGCGCGCGCAAGATTGCACGGCGGATCGATTCGATGGCGGCACTCTGCTGGATGTCCGGGGAAGACCACGATGAGAGAACAACTCGAAGAAATCAGGCGCCGCGCGATGGCGGAACTCGGCGACGACGCCGCCGAAGCGCAAATCGACGCGGTTCGGGTGCGCGTGCTCGGCCGCTCGGGCGAGCTTACGGAAATCATGCGCGGGATGCGCGAGGTGCCGGCCGCCGAGCGCCCCGCGCTCGGCCAGCTCATCAATCAGATCAAGCGCGAAGTCGAAGCGCGGATCGAGAGCCTGAGCGCGAAACTAAAGGCCGCGGCTCTCGCCCAATCGCTCAGTGAAAAACGGCTCGACGTGACCCTGCCCGGCATGCGCATCGCGCGCGGCCGCATCCATCCGATCACCGACATCCTGGAAAAAATGCTGCAAATTTTCGAGTCGATGGGCTTCGAAGTCGCGATGACCCAGGATATCGAGGACGACTTTCACAACTTCGCCGCGCTCAACTTCACCCCGCATCATCCCGCCCGCGACATGCAGGACACCTTCTACCTCGAAGGCGGGATGATACTGCGAACCCATACCTCCAACGGCCAGATCCGGGTGATGGAAAAACGCCGGCCTCCCCTGGCGGTCGTTTGTCCGGGGCGATGCTACCGGCGCGACGACCTGACGGTGCGCAGCTCGCCGATGTTCACCCAGATCGAGGGTTTCATGGTCGATAAGCGCGGGCGCGTCACGATGGCGCATCTCAAGGGCGTGCTGACCGAATTCGCGCGCGCGTTTTTCGGCACGACCGCGGTCCGGTTTCGCGCCAGCTATTTTCCCTTCACCGAGCCGAGCGCCGAACTCGACATGCATTGCCTGCTATGCGACGGCGCGGGATGCCCGGTCTGCAAGCATTCGGGATGGACCGAAGTGCTCGGCTGCGGAATGATCCATCCCAACGTGATGCGCGCGGTCGAGTACGATCCCGAGGAATACCAGGGGTTCGCCTTCGGCCTGGGCGTCGAGCGCACCGGCCTGCTCAAGCTCGGGGTTGACGACATGCGGCTGTTTTTCGAGAACGACCTTCGCTTCTTGAGCCAGTTCCCGGCGCTCAGCGGAGGCGTGCGATGAAGCTCCCGCTCAGTTGGTTGAGGGACTTCGTCAGCATCGACGCGCCGGTCGAGGAAATCTCGCGCCGGCTCAGTTTCGCGGGATTAGTCGTCGAGAACGTCGAGAAACTCACGCCCGGATTCGCCCGCGTGTACGCCGCCCGGGTGCTCCACGTCGAAAAGCATCCCAACGCCGACCGGCTCAGCCTTTGCGAGGTGGACGCCGGCCCAAAAGGCCAATTCAAAGTCGTGTGCGGCGCGCCCAACGTGAAGGCCGGGATGATGGCGGCGCTCGCTCTGGTTGGCGCGCAACTGGGCAAGCAGCCGCCGCTGGAGGCAGCCGTAATTCGCGGCGTGCGCTCCGAGGGCATGCTCTGCTCGGGGCGCGAGCTCGGCCTGTCGGATGAACAGGCTGGAATCCTTGCGCTCGGCGCGGATGCGCCGCTGGGCGGGGACGTGGCCGCGTATTTGCACCTCGACGACATCGTGCTCGATGTCGAAATCACGCCGAATCGGGGCGATTGCCTGTCGATTCTCGGGCTGGCGCGCGAGATTGCAGCGTTGTTCGCCGCCAGGCTGCGCGCGCCAAGGCTGCGCGCGGCGCATAGCCCCGTCGCGCCCGGCGGCGAGCACGTTTCGCTTTCGGTTTCGATCGAAGCGCCCGATCTGTGCCCGCGTTACGCGGCGCTGGCGATGACCGGAATCAAGGTCGGTCCTTCGCCGGCGTGGCTTAAGCGCCGGCTGGAAGTATGCGGGATGCGCGCGCTCAACAACGTGGTCGATGCGACCAACTACGTGATGCTCGAACTCGGCCAGCCCTTGCACGCGTTCGACTTCGGCAAAATTGCGGGCGGAGGGATTGTCGTCCGCCGCGCCGGCGCCACCAGCGAGTTCGTGACGCTGGACAACGTCGCGCGCGCTCTCGATTCAAACGATCTGCTGATCGCCGACAGCGACAAGCCGCTGGCAATCGCGGGCGTGATGGGCGGACTCAACTCCGAGGTCGGCGACTCGACCGGGACTATTTTGCTCGAGAGCGCATACTTCGAGCCGATGACGATAGCGCGCACCGCGCGCCGCCTGGGCTTGCGCAGCGAGGCAAGTTACCGCTTCGAGCGCGGCGTCGATCGCGCGGGACAGGTCGGCGCGCTGATTCGCGCGGCCGAATTGATCCGCAAGATCGCCGGCGGACGCGAGGCGTCGCCGATCGCCGACTTCGAGCCGCGCAAGGCCGAGCCGCGCGAGATTGCGCTCGACCTGGGCGCGATGGAATCGCTGCTCGGCGCCGCGATACCGCCGGCCGTCGCCCGCAGCCGCCTCAAATCGCTGGGCGCGCAAGTGAGCACCCGCGCCAAGGGTGTGCTCGCGGTCGTGCCTCCGTCGTACCGCTCCGATCTGGCCGAGCAGGCCGATCTGATCGAGGAAGTCGCGCGCCTGGGCGGCCTCGAGGACATCCCGGCCCGGCTGCCCGCGCGCGTCAGCTCGCTGGCTCCGGTCAATCGCGAGCGTGATTTCTTGAAGGGCACGCGCGAGGTGATGCTGGGATGCGGGCTGACCGAGGCCGCCACCATCGCGTTCATCGGGCCCGCCGACAACGCGCGCTTTCCGGGTATTGAAGCGGCGACGCGGCCGGTCAAGGTGACCAACCCGCTGTCGGCGGAACTGAGCGAGCTGCGGGTGAGCCTGATGCCGGGGCTGGTCGCCTCGCTCAGGTTCAATTTGAACCGCGAGGCGCGCGCCTTTCACGCGTTTGAAATCGGCAAGACCTTTTGCATGCACGGCGACGCCGCGACCGAGCACGATCATCTCGCCGCGGTCAGCTACGGAACGTACGCCGTGTCCGCAATCGGCGAGCAGAGCGTGGCGGCGGGATTTTTTTCGATCAAGGGAATTCTCGAGACGTACCTGGAAGCGATTGGCATTTCGCCGCGAGTGGCGTACAAAGCTGTCGAGAGCGGCGAAGCGCCATTTCTTCCATTTCTGCATCCGGGGCGCAGCGCCGTGATCACGCTGGACGGCGCGGCGATCGGTTTGATCGGCGAGTTGCATCCGGCGGAAGCGATGCGGCTCGATCTGAGCGGTCCCTGCGCGGTGTATGAACTTGACTTGAGTGGGCTCATTGCCTATGGTTTCTCGCCGCGCAAAGCTTTCGAGCCGCCGCCAAAATATCCCGCGATCAGGCGCGATTTGGCGCTGGTGATGGATCGAAATTTCCCGGCGGATATGGTAGTCAAAGCCATTCGGGAGTGCGGCGCGTCGCTGCTGGAAAGCGTCGAGGTATTCGACGTGTACGAGGGGACGGCGGTGGCGGCCGGAAAAAAGAGCGTGGCGTTGGCTTGTCGTTACCGTGCAAAAGATCGCACGCTGACCGATGAGGAGGTTAACCGCATTCACGCGCTGCTGGTGGAGCAGGCGCGGGTGCGATTAGGGGCTGAGTTGCGGAAGTAAGCGTGCCTAACGCGAGCGGGTGGGGATCGTTACGCCGCAGGGCATGACTAAGGCTGATCTCGTGGATTTGATCTACGAGCGGGTAGGCTCCTCCAAAAAGGAAGCCTGCGAAGTGGTCGAGGCGGTGTTTGCGATCATCAAGGATTCGTTGCGCCACGGTCAGAAAGTGAAAATTTCAGGCTTCGGCACCTTCCTGGTCAATCAAAAACATGCGCGCCGCGGGCGCAACCCGCAGACCGGCGAGCCGATTACCATCGACTCGCGCCGGGTGCTCTCCTTCAAGCCGAGCCAGGTGTTGAAGGATCGGGTCAACAACGGCTCCAAGCAGGCCGGATGACGCCGATGCCACGCCAGCCATCGGTTGCGCGGCGAAAACCCAAGCCGGATGCGCGCGCGACGATGCCGCTGTTCCCCGAGCGGGGGCTCAAGATCGGCGAAGCAGCGCGCGCGCTTGGGGTCGAGACCTACGTGCTGCGTTTCTGGGAGACCCAGTTTCCATTTCTGAAACCCCGGCACACCCGCACCAAGCATCGCTTCTACAATGAAAAGGACCTCGACGTGCTGCGCCTGATCAAGCGCCTGCTGCACGACGAAGGCTTCACGATCGCGGGCGCGAACAAGCACATCAAGGAATTCGGAATCGAAGCCTTAATGAGCGGCAAGCCGGTGGCAAAGCCAGCACCGCCGCCGCCGCAATCGGAGCGCACGCCTCATCGCCCCGCCGGAATCGACGGCCAAGCCCGCCGCGCACTCAACGAGGTGCGCCGCGAACTCGAATCAATCCACAAAATTTTAGAAGACTGAGCAGCGCCCTGCGGTCGCCTACTTTTTGTGTCATCCCGACCGAAGTGGAGGGACCCCGGATCCGGATCTGCGTATGATCCGCGCTGAGATACCTCGCCCGTTATTTTCACGGGAGAGGCGGCCGGCCGCCTTGCGGCCGGTAGGTGAGGGTGCAGCCGGCGAATGCTGACTCCCCTCGCGGCGCGATTTTGTGGTGCGGCGCGCATTGCGCGCCCGTGACCGACGCGAAACTGGCTTTTCGGGCGATTTCGTGGGAGGCCAACTGTGCCCCCGCGGCGCCGGAAACACCGTGTGAACAAAACCGGCTTGGCACCTTGCAGAGGCAGGCCGTTGGGTCTGTAGCGGAGCTGGGCATCGGAGAGTCGAAACGGAAGTTCCGGCTTGCTCCACTTGACGCGATACATTCCAATTCGTATTCTCGTCTCGCTCTTAGCTGGGTTCCCGTTGACGAAACGCGAGCCTTATGCCGGGCGATTCGCCAGGCTGTTATGTATTGACCGTCATGCTGCGGGCGGGTTTCTCACCCCGCCGAGCACGCTCAGCCGGGCTGAGAAACCCGCCGCGCTCAAAGTAAGAGCAACGATGAGCCACCCGTTCGATCATCCGGCGCTGTCCAAGCCTTTGGACAGCGCGATCAATGCCTTCAAAACAAAACGGGTTTCCTTACTTCAAGGAGCCAAGCTTATGTTCGTTTGTGGCGGGCCTACCGACTCGGTCCCGCCTACTGTACGGCAGAAGTTTCTTGATTGGGCGGCCACCAACATGCCTAATTGGAAGATGTTCTTGGCCGAGAAGGCCGCGGAAGATGCGCTCTCCAACACCAACCCGCCCCCTCTCAGACTCGCCAAATTCGAAGAATTTCTTGGCAGAGTTGCCGACTGTGTGATCGTATTCCCAGAATCGGTTGGGTCTTTTGCGGAGACGGGCTACTTCTCAGCCAAGCCCAAGGCCCTCGATAATATCTTGATCGTAAACTCCGACTCTGACGCTGGGCAAAGCAATTCATTCCTTAACCGTGGGCCGATTGACGAAATCGAGCGAATCCCAACTAATAAGAAACTCGCGTTGGACTTCGCTGCAAACCCGCCAAACTTTTCACTCATAAAAGCGCGTCTCGAGGGAGTCCTCCCAAACGGAGGACCGGGGTCTCCATGGAGTCCTTCAAAGGTTTAAGGGGCGTCGAGCAATTGGCGTTTTTGCTTTACCTCTTCGGTTATTCCCGTCCCTCGACCTGGAAGGTATGAAGCGAATTTTTCAGTCGGTATTTGGCACAGGAGGCTGGGATATTAAACGCGTGAGCCACCTCTTGTCCATCCTCGTCTCGGCGAAATACGTCGACCATCTGGCAGCCGATAACGACTATTATCATTTATCGGACCGCGCCGTCTCCACCATCGTTGATAGAGATCGTAGGCATAAACCCAGTCAACTGCTAATCCAACATCTCGATATTTATTCACGATATTTCCGACTTTGGTGCCTGCATAAAGAACTGCTGATGTTAGCTAACGTCCTAGCCGGAAAGACTGGTGTAACTGCTTTGTATATAGAGCAGCTAGCACGCTCGGCTAGTCATTTTTATAAGGTCTATACTATTGATAAGCGTAATGGTGACAGAAAAGGATCATCCAGCAGCCTTCGCGCGCACTCAAATTTCTCCAGCGCTGGATTGTCGCCAATGTTATACAAGATATTCCGATCCATACCGCCGCGGCGGCGTACGTAAAGGGCAGCAGCATTAGGCTGCATGCTGAGCGGCATGTTGCGAACAACTACCTTTTGAGGTTGGATTTTCAGCGGTTTTTCCCTTCGATTAAGGTGATCGACATAAGACGACATCTCGTTAAAAATCGGCCGTAGCTTCACTTTGTCGAGGACAGCGATATTGAGCTACTGGTCGCCGCAGTTACTCGCAGCGGTGGGCTAGTGATCGGCGCACCATCGTCGCCTGCCTTGTCGAATCAGATTATGTTTCAATTTGACGATCTCTTACACCGATGGTGTGCTGACTCAAACGTGACGTATTCGAGGTATGCTGACGATTTATATTTCTCCACTCGCATGCCTGGCGTCTTGGACGGTGCTCGCGAAAAGGTCGTGGAGCTTTTGAATTCAATAGACTACCCGCGGCTCCGCTTAAACGACGATAAAACGGTTCACACCTCACGGAAGAAGAAGCGGCTGGTCACAGGGTTGTCGCTTTCCTCTGACGGAAAGGTTTCATTGGGAAGAGAGAAGAAGCGCGAGATACGAAGCAGGATACATAAGCATGTCGTCGCAGGCTTGGAATCGGAAAAGCGGGCTTATTTGGCTGGCTACCTCGCATATGCGCGCTCCGTGGAACCACAGTTTATCGCTAGCTTGGACGGAAATACGGTCCAGAGACCGATGCGGGCTGTGATGAAGATGTCCCAGCCTCCAAGGTCTGGGCACTAGTAAAGCGCCCGACCTTTCGGGCGAGTACCCGGGGGCGCTCCGCTTCGGTCGGGATGACAAAGGAACGAGCGACGCAAAGAAAAAGATCCGGGATTCTTCGCTTCGCTCTAGAATGACACGGGCGCGGCGCATCGGGCGACGCAAAGAAGAAGACTGAAGAAACTAGTCGGAGAGGCGGTCTTGCGAAGCCAATTGGGCGGGGGCGGGGTTGCGGGCGGCGGCGGTATCTTTTGCGACGGAAGGCTGGGCGT
Source organism: Binataceae bacterium (SeqCode) (assembly GCA_963722605.1). Lineage (GTDB taxonomy): Bacteria > Desulfobacterota > Binatia > Binatales > Binataceae > Binatus. The sequence goes on from CAVRNO010000004.1 coordinate 423,118, forward strand.
ATCAGAACGCCTAGCGGGGCTAGATTTAGTTCGGTTGCGCAATGCTCGGTGGCGCGATGGGCGGTGCGGCCGGCTTCTATCATTTCGGATGCTATGCATACCGCGCCGGCTATCGTGAGCGCGCCCAGGCCAAGCGCTATCTCGGGCAATCCCGCTATCGCGGCGAATCCCGCGCTTAGCGTGCCCGCCGCCAGAGCTATCTTGGTCATTCGAGTGGATTTGATCCGCACCAGCACGCGGTTGGTGACTTTGCCCGCCTCGTGCTCTTCGTCGGCGGTCTTGAGTTCGATTCGGGTCCACGGATTGAGCCGTAGTTCGAGGTCGTAGTCGTTCCATCCGGGATCGACGATCGGGCCGTAGCCGCTGCGCGCGAACAGCTTGAGCATCCTGTCGATCAGGCGGTCGCGGGTGATGCTTTCGTTGTTCCAATAGTCCAGCCGGATGGTGCGCCTTAGCCAGTGGATGGTTGGGCGTTGGCGCACGCCGCTTTCGCCGGCGAGTGCGGTCAGGGCTTTCGCCCGCGTTTTGTAGCGCGTCATCGTTCGCACCATCGGGCCCGTGTAAGCAAGATACGCGATCAGAAGCCGCGCGGTGAGACTTTCGTGAGATTTTTCGAGCGGCGCATGCCACGCATAGTAGAGCGCCCAAATCGGCCCTAACGCGAGCATCGCAGCCGCGGGAACGATCGAGACGCCGAGTACGATCGACGCGGCGATCGCGATTGCGGAGAGCATCGTCCATTCGAGCGTCTGCGGGAGAACCATCGCCAGGGTAAGTCCGGGATCGGAAAGCGTCTGCGCGCCGGCGGTCGCGTTTTTCCACATCACGCGCATCCTGCTCCCGCCGGGAATGGTGCGCGCCAGGCCGGGAATCACCCCGCGCCACGCGATTTGGCCGAGCAGGTTGAAGCGCTCGGGATATTTCGGAAAGAGCATCGCCTCGGCGCGTCCGTAGCCGCGCTGCTGTCCGTAGTAAGCCTTGATCGTGTTGCGGCGGAAGTGCCAGACGAAGGCGGCCGGCGAAAAACCGAGCTTGAAGCCGGCGTCGAGCATCCGCCAGCAGATGTCAACGTCGTCGCCGGCGGCGGTGAACTGCGGATCGAAGCCGCCGATTTTTGCGAGCGCCGCCTTGGCGAAGAGCATGTTGCATCCCGCCAGATGCTCGGCGCGATCGTCGGCGACCAGCACGTGGCACGGGGCGCCGGGCGAAGCGGCGCAACTGGCTTCGATCCATCCGTCTTCGTGCGGCGCGTAGTTGGGACCGCCGCATCCGTCGAAGTTGTTTTCGACCATCGAGCGGACCGCCAGCGTCAGCCAATGCGGATCGACGACGCAATCGGAATCGGTGTAGGCGATAATTTCGCCGCGCGCCGCCTGCATCCCGACGTTGCGCGCAACGGCGAGGCCCTTGTTGGGCTGGCGAATGAGGCGGAACTCGGGAAAATCCGTGGAGATGAGAGCGGTGCGATCGCGCGAGCCGTCATCGACGATGATGACCTCGAAATTGGGGTAGTCGAGGCGGCGCAGCGACTCGAGGCAATCGCGCATGGTGCGCTCGGCGTTGTAGGCGCAAATGACGACGGAGACCATCGGCATCCTGGGCGGCCGCGGCGGGCAGGTGCCGTTGAGGGTGACGAAGGGCATCAGCTCCGACGCGCGCATCATGCGCACGCCAAGCCAGTCGTGAGAAACCGGAGCAGGAACGGGCGGAGCAACCACGCCAGCCGCACCCGTGCCAAACGCCACTGCGACCGCTTCGTCCTGCCCCGGCGATGCATGTTTGAATTCGATCACCACCGGCCGCGCTTCGGCGAGGTTGTGCAAGGCGACGACGAAGTCTCGAATCTGGACCGGCTCGAGCGCGGGAATTTCGGCGTAAAGAAAATCCTGTTCCAGGATTGAAAGGGCGCGGGTTTCCGGCCGGACCTTTATTCCGACAATCGCGCCGGGGGCGTATTCCTTGATCGTGTTGACGACGGCGCGCATCCGCCGCCGCGCGTTTTCGAGTCCGCCCGCGCGCAGCGCGTCCTGGCCGATCTCGCAATCGAGGATGTAACCGGCGAGCGCAGGATGCCTTCCAAAAATGTTTGCAGTATGCGCGATTCGCGAGAGCACGGATTTCCATCCGCGGCGGCGCGCAAGCTCATCGGCGGTGATTCTCGAGCTCGACCATCGCGACCAGTCCCGACTGGGCCGCGATGTCCATGCAGGGCTGCGACTGCGCCTCGGTCAGGACGACGCCGGTGGTGTGCGCGGCTCTGAGATCGTCGAACCGCTTTCTCAGTTTGAGCTTGTGGGCGAAATCGAGGGTTGCGCCGACGCCGTCGAGGCGCATCGCCTTGAAAAAGAACTTCTGTCCTGCGCGGGAAAGGAACTTACCGTGCGGGGTGACGTGTTGTGGCTGAACAGGACCGGAATTGGCAAGCATCTGATGTAGGCGTCCTCTGGATCAGGAACCAAGTGCCAAAGCCATGCCATCGGGAAAGTCCAGCGATTATGGGGCTTTTTCGGCGAACCTCCGCCTCGCACAAACCAATTGGGATGAGCCGTGTACGTTTTGCGCGCCGGGCGGGACCGGGAGCGAGGGGTTCGCAGGGTGCAAAATCAGGCAGGATGCCGTCGTGATATACACGCATGCCGCCCGGATAGACACCGCTAGATTGGTTATTTTGCGAATGTTATACGTCAGTGGTTGAGATGCTAACGCAAGAATCCTTCCACCGGGTTTTACCGCAATGAAACTATCGCTCACTTGTGGATGCCGGGGCCCCTCGAAGCTCGAACGAAAGCGTCAAACGACCGACGCGCCAATCGAGGCCACTGCCGAAGAACTGCAGGCGATGAGGGAGCAGCTCGCTGAGATCGAGCAATCGCTCTCGCGGCTATGGGGTCCGACAATCTGGAGCCGCACGCCCGAGTGCATCCAGATTCGCGCCGAGGCGGCGGATCTGATCGACCGGCACTTCGACGGGATCGTCGAACAGTGGGGAGATTCGATAGACGTCATCATCGACGGCCATTCCAGTTACGACGAGAAGGGGCGCAGAGCGAGTTTGGCCAATGCGCTGATCCGGCTGGTCGATCATCTGCGCGATCCCGACGACATTTGCACCTACGTTTATCTGCGCCGGCATTGCCAGGAGGGGATGCTGGCGCGGGCCAAACCGTCGCAGTTCAACACCATCCACATCGCGCTCAAGCAAATAATTCTCAATCACGTAAAATCCACGATGACCGGTCCGGCGATGGAACGGGTGCGCGACCTGGTGGTCGCGGCGATCGACGAGCGCCGCCTGATGGTCTCGCAGTTCTACATCGAGTCGCGCGAACGGCTGCTGCGCGAATCCGAAGAGAAGTACCGCAACACGATCGACCACGCGCCGGATCCAATGTACGAGATCGAACCGTACACCTGGATCGTGACCGGGATGAATGCGGCTGCGCATCAGCTCGATGCTACGGTGGACGAATCGGGCGAGTATGGGGCGGTGATCGGGCGTCCGCTGCCGGATTGCGTACCGCCGGAGGTGAGGGGGAAAGTTATCGAGAGCCTGGAGGCGGGCGTGGTCCCGGTTTTGCACCAGGGATCGACGAAGATCTCGGAGTTTCCGCTCGGGCCGTTTTTCTTCGACGTAAACTCCGCGCTCATCACTTACGGCAAGAAGCAATTCGTGCAGATGATCCTGCGCGACGTCACGCAGCGGCGCGACATGCTCGACTCGCTGATCAAGGCCGAGCGATTGGCGGCGGCGGGCACCTTTGCGGCGGGCGTGGCGCACGAGGTGAACAACCCGCTGGCGTCGATCTCATCGCTGGTTCAATCGCTGCTGAGCGGCGAGAACGATCCCCAGCGGCGCACCTCGCTGCACACCATCCTGTCCCAGATCACGCGGATTTCGAGCACGCTCAAGGATCTGATGAATTTCGCGCGACCCACCACCGCGCAGCGCAAGGCGATCGACGTAAACGGGCTCGTCGCCGAGACGCTGCGGCTGGTCAGCTACAACAAACGCTTCAGCGGCATCCGGATTGAACCGATTCTTGCACCCGATCTGCGCCGGGTGTTCGCCGACGACAACGAAATTCAGCAGGTGCTGCTCAATCTGCTGTTCAACGCCGCCGACGCCTCGCCCGCCGAGGGGGCCGTGATCAAGGTGATCACGGAGAACCAGCGGGCGGGACAGGGCGCGGACAAATCGCGCCGGGTGGTAATCAAGGTGGTGGACAACGGGATCGGAATCCCGCGCGAACATCTGGAACGCGTGTTCGATCCGTTCTTCACCACCAAGCCCGCGGGCGCCGGGGTCGGACTGGGACTGTCGCTATGCCAGCGGATGATCCTGGCCAATCAGGGCACGATTCGGGTTGACAGCGAGGTCGGCCGCGGCACCGCAGTCACGATCACGCTGGCGGCGGCAGCCGAGGATTCGGCGCGCGTGGAACCCGCGGCGAGCATGGCCGCGTCCTGAGAATCGGACTGCGATGAACAACGACGCATCATGGACGGCGCAGGAACGCGGGCCTTACCGGCTGCTGATCGTCGAAGACGAACCCTTGATGCGCTCGATCATCGTGCAGCTCGCGCGCAGCGAAGGCTACGACGTGATGGAGGCGCCGGCGGCCGAGGTCGCGCTGCACATCTTCGAAAAAGAAAAAATCGATCTTGCGATTCTCGACCTTAACCTGACCAGCGGCGGCAGCGGACTCGATCTGCTGCGCAAGATGCGCGAACTCGACCCCGAGGTGATGGGAATAATCGTCACCGCCTACGCCAGCGTGGAGTCAGCGGTCGAGGCGCTGCACCAGGGCGCTTACGATTACATCACCAAGCCGTTTGCGAACGATCACCTGAAGAAGGTGATGCGCAACGCGCTCGAGGGCAAGGCGCTGTTCCGGGAGAACCGGTTTCTGCGCCAGGAACTGCGCGAGAAGTATCGCTTCGAGAGCATCATCGGCAAAAGCGACGCGATAGAAAGCGTGTTCCGGGTGATGGAAAAAGTCGCGCGCACCGACACCAGCGTGCTGATCACCGGAGAGTCCGGCACCGGCAAGGAACTGGTCGCCCGCGCGATTCATTTCAGCTCCGATCGCGCCAACAACCGCTTCCTGCCGATCAATTGCGGGGCGCTGCCCGAGAACCTGCTGGAGAGCGAACTGTTCGGCTACAAACGCGGCGCGTTCACGGGAGCCGCGCAGGACAAAGTGGGCCTGCTCAAGGCCGCCGACAAAGGCACCGTGCTGCTCGACGAGATTGGCGAGTTGCCGCTCGCGCTGCAGGTCAAGCTGCTGCGCGCGCTCCAGGAGCGCGAGGTCTACCCGCTGGGCGCCAACGACCCGGTGGCGTTCGACGTGCGCGTGCTCTGCGCCACCAATCGCGACCTGGAAGCCGAGGTAAAGGCCGGGCGCTTCCGCGAGGAACTGCTCTACCGAATCAACGTCATCAACCTCAACCTTCCCGCTTTGCGCGAGCGCCAGGACGATATTCCCCTGCTGGCCAACCATTTCCTGCGCAAGTACGAAAAGTCACTGCCGCGAACCGCGATGCGCTTTTCCAAAGGCGCGATGCGCCTGCTGATCAACTACGCCTGGCCGGGCAACGTGCGCGAGCTGGAAAACGCGGTCGAGCGCGCCGCGATTCTGGCCGAGACCGACGTCATCCACTCGCACGATTTGCCCGACAAGCTGCTCAGCACGTCGCCGGTGATGGAGAGCGTCGAGAACAGCGGGCTCACGCTCGAGGAACTCGAGCGCGAGCATATCAAACGCGTGCTCGACAAGGTCGAAAACGACAAGGTGAAGGCGGCGCAGGTGCTCGGGATTCACCTCTCGACCCTGTATCGCAAGGTGCAGCGCTACCACCTCGACGGCGACATCCCCGTGCATCAGGAGCCCGCGCGCTCGGCGTGAGAGGGCCACCGCGTAGGCGTGGCAATCCGGCGGTCAAGGATATAGACTTTTAGCGGGCTGGCTGCATGGCGGCGGGCCCGGAGAAAAATATGGATCTGTTTGCGCCAACTCACCTGCTGATCATTCTGCTGATCATTTTGGTCATCTTCGGGCCCAGCAAGCTCGGCGATGTCGGCGGCGCGATGGGCAAAGCGATTCGCGATTTCAAGCGCGCGATGAACGAGCCCGACGATGCGGCCAAGACGGTCGCGAAGACCGACGACGCCAAAGCGGCAGAGGCCGCAAAGCCCGACAAGATTTCCTGACCCGAATCGATTCGCTGATTTTCCCGGACATTTCGGACATTCACTGAATCCGCCTGCGATGAGGCGCGCGTGAAGCGCGCGAGATCGCGACCGGACGGATTTTGATCGCGCCGACGGGCGCACGATGGCCTTATCAGGTCTATCGAGCGTTCATCTGTGGTCTGCGTCCGATTTGGAGAGGTTGTGGAATAAAGGCGGCCTGGAATCTTGCAGAGGCAGCCTGTTTGAACTAAAAGCGGGTTCAAATTAAAGGGTAAAACACGATCGCGAGAACTGTTACCGGCTTGCAAGGCGGTATAAAATTTGCTTACTTGGCAGGCAAATGTTTTTAGAATTATTTATGAGACGGCATTTCCCCCATGGCTTACAGGGACAGCGCCCAAGGGCTCAGGCCGATGATGATTCTTTTGGATACGAACACATCGCCCTTTGGAGGCAGTTGTCCTTGTCTTGGGGCAGAAACAGATTTTTTCCAGAGCAGTGAGAAGGCGAAGCTGACTACGAAGATACCGGATCGGGTCCGGAGACGATCAAGACGAGGAAGAGGCCGGGACCAACAACGAATGACCTAACTTTCCGCCGCGGCCCGGCCCGCAAACCAACTGGCGGAAAAAGAACTGAAGGAGAGGATCCATGGCGGAGAGCTTGAGAACCAACATTCGATCGAGACTGTGGACTTGGACCGCGTCGGCGATACCGGCGGTTGCGGCGCTGGCGTTGATCTCAACCGTCGCTCGCGCAGCCGATCTGACGTCCGCGGCGAGCAGTTACAAAGATACGTGCGCGAAGTGTCACGGCGACCTCGGCAAGGGCGACGGCCCCAAGGCGAAGGAACTGAAAGACAAGGAAGGCAAACCGGTCGCGATCGGAGATTTGAGCGATTGCGCCAAGATGGCCAAGGTCACCGACGACGACATGTTCAAGGAGCTGAAGGAAGGCGGCGCGTCGGTAGGCAAGAGCAAGTTCATGACCCCGTACGGCGACGCGATGGAGGACGACGAAATCAAGGCGATGGTCGCGTACGTCAGGACTTTGTGCAAGAAGTAGCGGCGCGCGACAGGCTCTGAGCAGCGGTGGGCGGTTGAACGCGCGCTTTTGCCAACGGCAGGCACCCCAGATGGAAACGGCAAGCTGGACGTTAAGCAAGATGGAGGAGAAGCCATGTCGAAGAGTTTGAGAACCGGGATTCGATCGAGGCTGTTGGTTTGGACCGCATCGGCGATACCGGCGGTTGCGGCGCTGGCGCTGATCTCAACTGTCGCTCGCGCGGCCGATATGACGTCTGCGGCGAGCAGTTACAAAGATACGTGCGCGAAGTGTCACGGCGATCTCGGCAAGGGCGACGGCCCCAAGGCGAAGGACCTGAAAGACAAGGATGGCAAGGTCGTTGCCTGCGGAGATTTGACCGATTGCGCCAAGATGGCCAAGGTCACCGACGACGACATGTTCAAGGAGTTGAAGGAAGGCGGCGCGTCGGTGGGCAAGACCAAGTTCATGACCCCGTATGGCGACGCGATGGAGGACGACGAGATCAAGGCGATGGTCGCGTACGTCAGGACCTTGTGCAAGAAATAGCGGCGCGCGCCAGGCTCCAGAACGAGGAGCCCCGGCGCGCCGGGCTGGGAGCGAGCAGACTCAGGCAGCGGCTGGCGCGGAGTTCGCCGGCGGTATGCCCGGGGAGTTGTGCTCGCCCGTGCCCTGACCACCCAAAGCGGCCAAGTGAAAGGGCTGGGACGGGTAGCCGGCGCAATCTCATCAGAGAGCGACCCAGGACAAGCGGGTCCGATCCACGGGATCGGACCGCTTGCCGCCCGGTAACCGGGCGCCGCTTCCCCGGATACAAGAAAGAAGCAACGCAGGTGGAATATGCAAACGAGCGGAGATGAGCCGGGCGCGCCGGGACCGGAGCGCAAGGAACAGCAGACTGGCGCCGAGGCCGAGCGCCAAGTTCCAAGCCTGGCTCGCAACCGGCTGAGCATCGCCGGCCTGATCATCGCCATCGTCGTGCTGGCGAACATGCTTTCGCTGGCCGGCATGACGATGCTGGGGGTGCAGTTGAACCCCTACGTCGGCATTTTTGCCTACCTGATCGGCCCGGCCGTGATGATAGTGGGCCTGTTACTCATTCCGGTCGGGATGCTGTTCGAACGGCGGCGGCGCCGGAAGTATTTGCCGGGTGAGATGCCGCCTTTCCCCAAGCTCGATCTCAACGAGGCTTCGGTTCGGCGCGGCTTTCTCGGCGCGGTAGGCTTCTCGTTGTTTTTCGTGATTCTCAGCATGGTGGCAAGCTACCAAGGCTACCAGTTCACGGACTCGCCGATGTTCTGCGGCCAGACCTGTCACGTCCCGATGAAGCCGGAATTCGACGCCTACCAGGGTTCGCCGCACGCGCGGGTCGCATGCGCGGGCTGTCACGTGGGACCCGGCGCCACTTGGTTTGTCCGCTCCAAGCTGTCGGGCGCCTACCAGGTCTATTCGGTGATGTTCAACAAGTACCCCAGGCCGATCGAAACTCCGATCAAGGAGTTGCGCCCGATTCGGGCAGCCTGCGAGCAATGCCACTGGCCGCAGAAGTTCTACGGCGCGCAACTCAAGGTCTTCCCGCATTATGGATACGACGAGAAGAACACGCCCATGCGCATCCAGATGCTGATCAAGACCGGCGGTGGAGCTGCCGAGTTCGGCAACGCCACCGGAATCCACTGGCACATGAACATCGCCAACGAAGTATGGTTCGCGCCTGCTGACAAGCAGTCCCAGGTGATTCCCTGGGTAAAAGTAAAGACCCCTGACGGAAGGACCACCGAATACGTGGCCAAGGACAGTTCGCTCAGCGCAAAGCAGATCGCGGAGATTCCGATTCAGACGATGGACTGCGTGACCTGCCATGCACGCCCGTCGCATAAGTTTCTTCCGCCCGATCAGGCGGTCGATGCGGCGTTCGAGGCGGGTCAGCTCGACCCTACTCTTCCCTTCTTGAAGAGGCAGGCGGTCAAGACCCTGGTCAAGCACTACGACTCGCCGGAAAAGGCGGCCGAGGGAATCGCAACCGCCCTCGATACCTTTTACCGCAATCGCTATCCCCAGATTTATGGCCCGAGGTGGCCGCAAATCAAAGCTGCCATCGCCGCGGTGCAGGAGATTTACAAAAAGAACATGTTTCCGTATATGCGGGTTGACTGGCGCACCCATCCCGACAACATCGGCCACCTGTATTACCCGGGGTGCTTCCGCTGTCACGACGGGAAACACGTCAGCGCTGATGGCCGGGTGATTCCCCAGGCATGCGATTCCTGTCACACCGTCCTTGCAACTCCCACCAGCGTCGCCGAGTTCAAGCATCCGGTTGATCTGAGCGATGTAGGCGGCGCGACCTGTAGCACCTGTCACAGCGGGGGCGTGCTCTAGCGCATCGGCGCGGCGCAGGCGGGAGGAACAAATGGCGCAGGGATCATGGGGGATGGTTAGCTCCGGGCGGACGGCTGGCGGCCGCGGGCGCATCGCGTCCGCTATTGCCGCAATGATGCTGTGCGCGGTTGCGATGGGCCATGCCGCTGCTGCGACGAAGGCCGCTGTGACGCCGGCCGCGACGACGAAGGCGGCTGCTGCGACCAAGGCTGCTGCGGCGACGAAGCCCACCGCGACGACGCCGGCCGCCGCGACGACGAAGACGCCCACCGATAAGGATTGCCTGGGCTGCCATAATCTCAAGGCTAGCGCCAAGTTGCAGGCGCGGCCGGTCAGCGTGTACGTCAATGCGGAGATCTACGAGCCATCGATCCACGCCAAGCAGGGGTGTGTTTCCTGCCATACCGACATCCGTTCCTTTCCGCATCCCGATCCGGTCACGCCGGTTTCATGCGCCGGCTGCCACGCGAAAGAAACCTCGGCCTACGCGATCAGCGTTCACGCAACCGCCGAGCGGGAGAAGAAGAGCCGCTTTCCGGCCTGCCTCAATTGTCACGGAAACCCCCACGGCCTGCGGGCGAAGACCGACCCGAAGTCGCGAGTCTATCCGCTCAACCTGCCGCGCACCTGCGGCACATGCCACGGAAACCCCGAGATTGCCAAGAAATATGGCTTTCCGGACGTGTACGGGCTTTACATGGATTCGATTCACGGCTTCGCCCTGACCAGCGACGGGCTGCTGGTGGCCGCCACCTGCGCCAGTTGCCATGGGGCGCATGACGTCCTTAGCAGAAAGGATCCGAAGAGCCGGACCTTCCCCAGAAATGTACCTGCCACCTGTGGCGGGTGCCATGCCGGCGTCCAAACCGATTACCTCGCCGGAGCGCACGGCACCGCGATGATCGCCGGGCGCCCGAATGCTCCGGTATGCACGAATTGCCATACGGCCCATCAGATTGCCCAGGTGGAGGGCGCGAGCTGGCAACTCAAAACTGTCGCCACCTGTGGCAACTGCCACAAGGCCAGGCTGCAAAGCTACCACGATACTTTCCACGGGCAGGTGACCCAACTGGGTTTCGTCGCCACGGCGCGGTGCTGGAGTTGCCATGGCTCTCACTTGATTCTTCGGGCCTCCAATCCCAAGTCCAAGGTGGCGCCGGCCAACCTGCCGATTACCTGCGGCAAATGCCACAAAGGCGTAACCGCGAGCTTTGTCAGCTACGAGCCACATCCCAATCCGCACGACCGGAAGCAGAACCCGGGGTTATATTACGCGGCGCTATTTATGAACCTGCTGCTTTCGGCGGTTTTCCTCTTCTTCGGCATGCACACGGCGCTATGGCTTGCGCGGTCGTCGATGGGCGGGTCGCAGGGGAATGGCAATGGAGAAAGCGGTGAACAGTAACGATTCAGACCGCTATTATTTTCGGTTCTCGCTGGGACAGCGATACCTGCACGGCCTGGTGATCATAACCTTTCTGGGTCTTGCCGCCACCGGAATGACCTTGCGGTTCAGCGAGCGGGATTGGGCAAAGTGGCTGGCGGAAGCCATCGGCGGATTCACCGCAGTCCTATCTCTGCATAAGCTATGCGCGGTGCTCATATCAGCCGGCTTTATCTACCATGTTGGAGCGATCCTCTTCAGGGCGATAATCAAGAAGGAGCGGGGCCTCTTTTTGGGGCCATACTCGATGACTCCGCAGCCCAAGGACGCCATGGACCTTTTTGCGATGCTGCGCTGGTTTCTTTGGATGGGTCCGCGGCCCCAATTCGACCACTTTGCCTACTGGGAGAAGTTCGACTATTGGGCGGTGTTCTGGGGAATGGCGATTATCGGCATGACCGGCTACATGATGTGGTTCGGGCCTTTCTTTGCCCGCTACGTGCCCGGCTATGTCCTCAATATCGCGCTCCTGATTCACGGTGAGGAAGCTCTGCTCGCCGTCTGGTTCATCTTTATCGTCCACTTTTTTAATTCGCACCTGCGCCCTGAGGAATTTCCGCTCGACCAGGTGATATTCACCGGCCGCGTCAGCGCTGGGGATTATCAGCACGAACGCCCGCTGGATTATTCGCGGCTTGGCGAGTCGGGCGCGCTTGAAACCTTGCGCGCCGACCCGCCTCCCCGTTGGCTCGAGAATTTCTCGCGGGTGATCGCGGTTATCTCAGTCGGAATCGGCTTTTCACTGCTGGTGCTTACTGTGATCTCCTTTTGGGCTGAATAGGTGTGAATAGGTGTATGACCGGCGTTCACAGTTTTTTCGTAAGGGTCGCGCGGGCTTGTTTTTGCGGCCTGCCCGCCGTATGTTGACGCGCATCAAATTCCAGCATCCCATTGAGCTGGAGCGCCGGAACACCTGCGACAGATGCAGCAAAGGCGCAAGGCTTCAACGGGTGTGGAGAGACCTATGAACTCCGCTATCGCACAAGGAGAATCGCAATGGTATCCGGCGTAGCGATCTTCATCGTCGCAATCTTTATTCTGAGCGGAGTTAAGGTTCTTAACGAATATCAGCGCGGCGTAATCTTCCGCCTGGGGCGGCTCGCGCCGCACCGCGGCCCGGGCATAGTTTACGTGATCCCGGTGATGGAGCGGATGGTCCGCATCGATCTGCGTACGGTCACGCTCGACATCCCGCCGCAGGACGTAATCACCAAGGACAACGTGACCGTCAAAGTGAGCGCGGTGCTCTACTTCCGGGTGATCGATCCGTCGCGCGCGGTTACCGAGGTGGCAAATTACCTGTTCGCTACCATGCAACTCGCGCAGACCACGCTGCGCTCGGTAGGCGGACAGACCGAGCTCGACGAACTCCTGAGCCAGCGCGACAAAGTCAACGCGCGCATCCAGGCGATCGTCGATGCCCAAACCGAGCCGTGGGGAATCAAGGTCATGCTCGTCGAGTTGAAGAACATTGATCTGCCGCAGGACATGCAGCGCGCCATCGCCGCACAGGCCGAGGCCGAGCGCGAACGGCGGGCCAAGGTGATCGCGGCCGAGGGCGAATTTCAGGCGGCGCAGCGTCTGGCCGAGGCGGCGGAAATCATGAGCAAAAGCCCCATCACGCTCCAGCTTCGCTACCTGCAGACGCTGGCCGAGATCGCGACCGAGCACAATTCGACCACCGTGTTTCCCCTCCCAATCGATCTGCTCGAGCCCTTTCGCAAGGTGACAGGCGCCGGCGACGCCGGCAAGCCGAAGTAAGGGGGAGAGAGCACCGCGCCGCCGTGGGGATGTGGCGCGCAGCAGTTGCAGCGTTGGCAATGATTTTGACGGCTGCGGGCAGCAGCGCGGGTGGCACATTCCGCGCTCGCGTGCAGGTCTTGGCAGACGGCCTGGGACGTGAAGAACGACTGCAGGAGGTCGGATGCCGATGGATTATTATGGCTGACAACTCAGCTTGGAATAAATATTGCTAATGCTTAAGCGAAGCGGATGAAGCAAGGGTAATCTATAACGAAAGTCAGAACGAGACGAATGTTACCATGTATCGACCGAATACACTTGTAGCCTTTCGTCACGATTTTTGGTAACGAAGCGAAAATTTGGAGAAAACAAGGAGCGAAATGATCATGTCAGAAAATTCACCGGTGAAGATTCGATCGAAAAGCTGGGGCTGGATACCCTCGGCGGCAGCACTAGCGTTGGTTTTAGCGCCGGCCTTGATCTCAACCGCCGCCCGCGCCGACGATCTGAAAGCCGCAGCCAGCAACTACACGGAGTCGTGCGCGGGTTGTCATGGCGCGACCGGCAAAGGCGACGGACCCAAGGCCGCGAAACTATCGGTGAAAGTGGGAGACCTGACCGATTGCGCGAAGATGGGCAAGGTCAGCGACGACGTCCTCCTCAAGGTGATCAAAGAGGGCGGCCCGGCGGCCAACCTCAACAAGGCGATGACGGGGTTCGGCGATGCCTTTGAAGACAACGACATCAAAGGTCTGGTCGCCTATATCCGCAGTTTTTGCGCGAAGTGAAGCGGCGATTTCCAACCGGCTGCATCGGTCGGAATCAGCGTGCCGACCGATGGGCGAATAGGTGGCAGGAATCGCAAGGAAATTGAATTGGCTGTGTGGATCTTTGTGGCATGCCCATTGCTCCGCCCTCCAAACTGAGATTATCGATTTGAGGTCATCCATCCATATGAGGGCGACGCCTTGGAGCACGGCATTTCTGCTGCTGCTATGCGGCTCCGCGTTGATGCTAGGCGGCTGCAACTGGACGGTCCCGTGGTTCGGGCCGCCGGCGGCGGTGGAACAACCCATTGCTTTCAACCATCGCAAGCATGCCGCCGGTGCCGACGGCATCAAATGCGATACCTGTCACAGCTATAGCTCCGCCACCACCGGAACGTTTGCCGGGCTTCCCCAAGTGGACACCTGCATGGATTGCCACAAGATGGTGATGCGGATGCCACCGAAGAAGCTGGCGAAGAAACCGCAGTTCGCCAAGCTCAAGCAGTTCGTCGTCCTCGGCCGCATCCCGTGGGAGCGAGTATATGCCGAGCCTGACTATGTCTATTTCTCCCACCGCCGCCACGTCGCAGTCGCGAAACTCGCTTGCGCGAACTGCCACGGCGACGTGCGCAATATGGTCGAACCGGTTATGAGTCCGGTGGTCAATCAGTCGATGAATTGGTGCATGAATTGCCATCAACAGAAACGCGCCTCGCAGGATTGCATCGCGTGCCACAAATGAAGCACCCGGCGGAAGAGCAAAACGCATTGCCGCGCGGCGACGGCGAGCAGCGAGGGATTGCCCGGCGCGATTTCCTCAAGCTGGCCGGCGCAGGCACGGTCGCGGCCGCGGTCGCCTCGACCGCGGTGGCGCACGCTGTTTCCGGCGCGCTGGAGGTCCGCGAGGACGAGTTTCCGCAGGGCGGGCCGGAATCCGTCATGGTGTCGCTGTGCGGGATGTGCCCGCAGCGATGTTCGATGACGGTGCGCGAAATCTCAGACCGGGCGGTTGCGGTCAAGGGCAATCCGCTCGATCCCAGCAATCGCGGCGGCCTATGCCCGGTGGGCCAAGCCATCCTGCAACTGGTCTACAACCCCGACCGGGTGCGCAGTCCGATGGTGCGGGAGGGCGATCCAAATGCTCCGCGATGGCGCGAGATAAGCTGGGCCGAGGCGATCGCGCTGATCAAGAGCCGGCTTGAGGCGATCCGCTCCGGCGCCGGAGCGCATACCGTGGTGGCAATCGGCGATGGCACGTCGGAGTTGTCGGGACTGATGATGGCGCGATTGCTGCGCGCCTATGGCTCGGCGAATTTCATCGCCGACGAGTCCGCACAGCCTTCGCACGGGCAGGATTTGACCCAGGCCATCAATGGCCGGGTGGCCTACGATTTCGAGAACAGCCGCTACATCCTGAGCTTTGCCGCACCGTTGGTGGAAGCCTGGATGTCGCCGGTGCGCCAGATGCGCGACATCGCGGATTTTCGCGCAGGATGGCTCGGCGAGCGCGGCAAGCTGGTGCAGATCGAGAGCCGCCTTTCAGCTACCGCGGCCAAGGCCGACGAGTGGATCCGGGTGAACCCCGGCACCGAGGGTGTGCTGGCGCTCGGGATCGCCGGCGTGCTGGTCAGATACCAGTTGTACGACGCCGGGTTCGTGAAAGACCATGTGGCCGGCTTTGAGAATCCGCCCAATGAGAAATCGGTGCGCGGCCTGCGCGAGGTGGTCCTCCAAGACTATGATCCCGCCAAAGTTGCGGCCATCACCGGCGTCTCCAGCGAAGTGATCGTCCGGCTGGCGCATGAGTTTGCCCAGATGCGGCCCGCGCTGGCGGTGCCGCCGGGAGCGCGCCCCGGACGCCAAGACAAAGACTTTTTGGATGCGGCCACCCAGGCGCTGAACGCGCTGTCCGGCGCGATCGACCGGCCCGGGGGAGTGTTGGTAAACCGCGAACCGCCGCTGGCAGCCTGGGCGCCAATCAAACCGCAGCCTGATCAAGCCAAGCAGCCGCCCCTGCTCAAATTAAGCGAGCTTGCCGCCGCTGCCGAGGGGGGACATCCGTACCTTCCGAGCGCAGTGTTCGTGCTCGGGACCAATCCATTGTTCGGTTCCCAACCGATCCGGCCGGACGTGTTTGACCGGATTCCATTCAAAGTCGCCTTCACAACGCTGCTCGACGAAACCGCGGCCCACGCCGACCTGGTGCTGCCCGACTGCACTTCGCTGGAGCGATGGGAAATCCGCACGGCGACCCCGGGATATGCCCTGACCTCGGTCGGAGTTGGCAGCCCGGCGATCGCTCCCCTTTACGGTTCGCGCCCGGCGGCACAGGTGATCCTGGACCTGGCAAAGGCGATGGGAGGCGAGGTGGCCGGCGCGCTGGCGTGGAGTGATCCGGGCCAGGCGGTGAAGGAAATGCTTGTGGGGCTGCATGGCGCTGCGCACGGCGAGATTTTCTCCGAGCGCTTCCGCCGCGAATACACGCGCCCGGAAATGAGGGCGTGGGGCTGGCCGGCGGATGCTTCGATCAAGCGTGATGAATTCGTTGAGCTGGTCATCAAACGCGGCGGCTGGATGGACCCGCGCTATTCGTTCGGAGACTACCAGTCGGTCTTGAAGACTCGGTCGGGCAAATTCGAGATGCCGGAGTTGCTGGGCTCCCCACCGCCGGTGGTTGCAGGCCAGCCCGGCTATCCGTTGGACCTCAATTTTTTCCAGCCGATCGCCTTGATGAGCACCATGGGGGCAAATCTGCCATACTTGCAGGAGGTGGCGGGCGCTCCCGAGGACTGGCCATGGGATTCTTACATAGAGATCAACCCTGCCACCGCTACCGCGCTCGGAATCGACGACGGCGACTGGGTGGTGGTGGTATCGCCCATCGCGCAGATCGAACTGCAAGCTCACCTCTATCCGGGAGCGATGCCCAACGTGGTGAACATACCGCTCGGCCAAGGGCATACTTCCCTGGGCCATTGGGCTAGCGGGCGCGGCGTCAACCCGTTCAAGCTGCTGCCCGAGGGCGGCGGCCCAGTGAAAGTGCGGATCGTAAAGAGATAGGAATTAGTATGGGACAGTCGATGCCGCGATGGGGAATGGTGATCGATCTCGACCGGTGCACCGGATGCCGCGGGTGCGTGGTCGCCTGCAAGCAGGAGAACAACATCGCCCCCTCGACCCAGGAACAAGCTGAGTCCAGCCGCATGATCTCGTGGATCAACGTGATCACGGTGATGGAAGGCGATTACCCGGACGCCAAGCTGCGGATGCTTCCGATGCTGTGCCAGCAGTGCGAAAATCCCCCGTGTGTGCGGGTGTGTCCGGTCGGAGCGACCCAGAAGAGTTTGCAGGGGATCGTCGGCCAGATTTACCCGCGGTGCATCGGCTGCCGTTACTGCGCCTCCGCCTGCCCGTACCAGGTCAAGTACTTCAACTGGTTCCCGCCCAGTTGGCCGCGCGAATTTAAGCAATCGCTGAATCCCGACGTATCTGTGCGGCCCAAGGGAGTGATCGAGAAGTGCACGTTTTGCGTTCAGCGCCTTCAGCGCGCCCGCGATCAGGCCGCCTTCGAAGGGCGCAAGGTGCGCAGCGAAGGCGAGTTCGTTCCGGCGTGCGTGGAAAGCTGCCCGGCCAAGGCGATGTATTTCGGCGACCTCGACGATCACACGACCGAAGTCGCCCACCTATCGCGCGACTCGCGAGCCTTTCGGGTAATGGACGAGCTGGGGACCGCGCCAAACATCATTTACTTAAAAGAGAGCACCTAGGTGGAAAACCGCGATTCAGAGCAAGATGCGATTCTCTTCGAGCCGGTGCTAAAGACCGGGCCCGGATATTGGCTCTTGATCTTTGTGTTGGTCAGTATCGTCTTGTGGGCGGTGTATGCATACGTGACCCAGTTTCGCCTGGGGCTGGGGGTTACAGGGCTCAACCGGCCCGTATACTGGGGCTTCTACATTACCAATTTCGTCTTTTTTGTCGGTATCAGCCATGCCGGGACGCTGATTTCGGCGATTTTGCGGCTATGCCAGGCCGAATGGCGCCGGCCGATAACCAGGATGGCCGAGGCGATTACGGTGCTGGTCCTGTTTTTCGGCGCCGGCAACATCCTGCTCGACCTCGGGCGGCCGGACCGGCTGCTTTACATGTTCCGTTACGGTCACCTCACTTCGCCCCTCATGTGGGACTGTATCAGCATCACGATCTATCTCTGCGGCAGCACGACCTATTTGTACGTCGCGATGATTCCCGACCTGGCGCTCTTGCGCGACCGGATCACGGATTGGCGCCAGCCGATCTATCAGGTGCTCGCGCTGGGATGGAACGGAAGCCATGAGCAGGAGCAGCGGCTGCAGACCGCGATTGCGATCCTGGCGATCGCCGTCATTCCGATTGCGGTTTCCGTCCATACGGTGGTGTCGTGGGTATTTGCGATGACGATCCAGCCGATGTGGCACTCGAGTATTTTTGGGCCCTATTTTGTGGTGGGCGCGATTTACTCGGGCATCGCGGCGCTGATGCTGACGATGATTCTGCTGCGCAAAATTTACCATCTGGAAGACTACCTGAAGGAAATCCACTTCGAGTATCTCGGCGAGTTGCTGCTGGCCATGTGTCTCTTATGGTTCTACTTCACGTTCGCCGAGTACCTGACGGCATTCTACGGGCGCGAGCCGGTCGAGATGAAGATCTTCTGGGCGAAGGTGACGGGACACTATGCGCCATACTTCTGGACGATGGTGGTGACAGACTTTGTCATTCCCCTGTCGATCCTGTGCAACGGCAAGACGCGCAAGATTCCCGGAATCGCGGTGGCCTCGGTATCGGTGTGCATCGGCATGTGGCTGGAGCGTTTCACGATCGTCGTGCCAACCCTGGTCAATCCGCGCCTGCCTTGGGCGCGGGGTTCGTATGCCCCGTCCTGGGTGGAGATTTCGCTGTTTGCCGGTTTCATCGCGGGATTTATCCTGCTTTATGCGATTTTCATCAAACTGTTCCCGATCATTTCCATTTGGGAAATACGCGAGGGACGCGAGCAAGGTGTCGCGGAAGTCACCGAGCGGTTACGCGGCTACCTGCCGGGCGACGGCGGGCTTGACCAGCCTGCTAAAGCCGGATCCTGATCGGAATATCGAGGCTTGGACACGGGAGGCTTGCGCGCGCCGGCTGCGCGCGCTGGGCACTCCCCGCAACGGGAGATAATGTGAAGCGGTTGGCAATTACAGCGGCAAGCCTGACGATCGCGGGCGCTCTACTACTGGCCGCCACCGGTCCGTGCATCGCGCAGGACTTGGCGGCGGCAAAGGGCAAATTCGATTCTCTCTGCGTCAAATGCCACGGAGTGTCCGCAAAGGGTGACGGGCCTGCGGCCGCGACGCTGGTGACCAAACCGGGAGACCTGACGGATTGCACCAAGATGCGTGAGGTTACCGACGACACGCTCTTCAAGATCATCAAAGATGGCGGCTCGGTGGCCGGTTTCGACCAGGCGATGCAAGGGTTCAGCGAGGGATTGAGCGACGACGAAATCAGGGGTCTAGTCGCCTACATCCGCAATTTCTGCGACCACCCGACGCCCGTCGCCGCAAGCCAACGCTAGCGGATTAAGCGGCGGGCGGGGCGCCAGTCGCGCTGATTTCCTGTTTCATTCCCGGCCTTTGCGCCCAGATCGCGCCCTCCATCTCCTCGATCGGAAAATAAAAAGGGCCGCGGGATTTTCGCCCGCGGCCCTTTTGGAAATCGGCCTTTTGACGGTTCACAAGACCGCGTCACCCGGGCGGGCGAACGGTCTCTCCACCCAGGTAGAACTGGTGCTGCGCTGCGGCGGCGCCGGCGAACCCGTAGCCTGCGCGTTCCTGCTCTTGCACCGTTCGCGCCCTGCGCGGCGGGATGCCGAAGACCAGGCCCATCCCCGCCAGAAACACCAGGCAACCAAGCGAGTACACCCCGGCCATCAGCGACCATTCCAGCGTTGTTGGCGCGTAGGAGGAGACGGCGCCCGTGAAAGCGGCGGGCCGCATCAACGAAGGCAGCAGCAGGTAGAGGCGCTCGGCAAACACCCCCACGACCACCAGCAGCGAGGCTACTCCGATGGTGGCGGTCGCCCGCTTGCTCTTCGGTAGCCCGAGCAACAAAAGCGGGATCAGCAGGCCTACGACCGCGTCGAACCAGAAGATCTTGGAGAAGCGGCCGAAGAGCAGCTCGTTGAACACCGCAAGGTGGGGCACGGTTCCCGAGTATCCGACGGTCAGAAATTCGGTGAAGATCATATACATCAGCACCAGGATCGCGACAATCAAGTACCGCGCCAGCATCCGTACGGATTCTTCAGCGACCGGAAACTTAAACAACCGGCGCCCAACGATCATCGACAGCATGACCATGGCAAACCCCGAGACCAGCGCGGAGGCAATGAACAGGGGCGCCAGGATCGAGGTGTTCCAGCCGGGCTGGCCTTTTACCAGTCCCAGAATCCATGCGGTCACGGAATGGAGCGCCACCGCGGCCGGGACCGAAATGATCGCAAGCACGCTCAGGCAGCGATGGTCCCATTCCAGGGAGCGGGGAGAGAGGCTGGTGTGGCCCAGAGTTGCCAACTCCACCAGGGGACGCAGCGACGGATGATCCTGGAGGCGTTGCACCAACTGCTGGCGCGCGCTGAAGTACAACAGCGCGAGACACAGAATCAGGTAGCATGAGATCACGGAGCAATCCCACAATAGCGGCGATTCAATGTTCGGGTGGCGAAACACGTTGAGCATGTACAGCGGCCGTCCGAGATCCATGATGATGAAGCAAGCGGCCAGGACGAGGAAGCTCGCCGCCAGAATTTCAGACATTATCGCAACCGGCTTCATCTCTTTCTTGTCGAGCAGATGGACCAGCGCGGAAACTGCTATTCCGCCGGCGCTCAAGCCGACGCAGAATATGAAATTGGCGATATACAGGCCCCAGAACACTGGTCGGTTGAGCCCCGTCACTCCCAGCCCCTCAGTGAACTGCTGGGAGTACATGTAAATGGCCCAGCCAATCAGCGCCCCGAAAACCGCTGCCGCGGCCCAATAGGGGGTCCGGCTGCCTCTTGGGACGTCCATCGTCCCATTCAATTGGTCATTGTAATTCATTCCCTTTCTCCTCAACCGCTGACGGCTGCCAGCACCAGCACTCCCATCGCTGCCGCCGTCAATAACACGGACAGTCCGATCAGGATGTTAATGACCACGAAGAAAGTTCGGCCTTCATCAGCATGCGCGGCGTCGCTAACATGCGTGGCACCGCTAACATGTGCGGCGGCGTTAAGATGCGTGGCGGCGTTCATCGTCCTGCCGCCGCTGTCCTATGAACATTTCCGAGTCCCGAAGCCGACCCTCGATGGGCGCCTGTCGCCATCCCGTGCGCGCCTCGCAGCGTGAATACCGCTGCAACAGCGAGCGGGGCAACGGCGATCAATCCCATCTGGCCCACGACTGCCCAGTCCACGTATCCATACTGGTAGGTGCTGAGCAGCACGGTCAGGACGTTGATCCAGACGAAGATCGCAACGGCGATCCCAACGGCAGTTCTTTTGGCGTTCATGATCGTTCATCTCCTTGCTGAATGTCTGCGCCCTCGCGTGCGAAGAACAAGCTGACGAGCTTCGCCCGCGTGGGAGCTGGGTTCACAATTCTGTAGGGACCCGGCTGGTCGAGGCACAGCCAATGGCCGGGAAGCAATTCCCAACTCTGATCGTCTCGCTGGATGACTGGCTGGCCTTCGACCACCAGATGCCAGGAGCAACCCGCCCACAACGAAGGCTCAGCGAGAGTTGCACCGCCACCGATCTCGATTGCCAGCACCTCCAGGTTCTCACGCTGATAGAGGACACTGATCTTGGCATCCTGGCGCTGAACCGAACGCAGCGCCGTGCCGCTTCCGATTACGGGCGCCGTATGCCCAATTGCTCCATGCAGGTCCATCTGCCAATCTCCTCGCGTATCGAGGTACTACAGACCTCTATCGCAAGCAGGGTGCCAGCGGATCGAGCAGGGAGCCTTGCAAATAAGGCTTGAGATTGCTGGAGATTTTAGAGCGGCGGTGCGAGCGGGTGGGCGGTACCCTTACAAAATGTAACCAAGGCCAGGAATTACAGAAATACTATTTCAAAATGAAACAGTCCAAGTATCATCGCTCCTCTTCATCATTTTCCTTAGACAACTTCCGCCATAGGGTTACTGATGATACGCCGAGAATTTCGGCGGCGCGGGTGCGATTGCCACCGCAGGCATCGAGTACCTTTCGAATATGCTCGGATTCCATCTCGCGCAAGCTGCGTAAGGGGTTTACGGGCGCTGGCTCACGATGCGGTTGCTCCGCGTGCAGGCTCGGGGGCAGTTGAGCCTGACGGATGGGTTCTCCGGGCGTGGCGAAAATCACAGCGCGCTCAACGACATTACGCAGTTCGCGCACATTGCCCGGCCAATCGTGGTCAGCCAAGGCCGCGAGCACCTCGGGGGAGAAATCGAGCGGCGCCTTCTTAAGTTCGTGGGCGTAGAATGCCAGGAAGTGGCGAGCCAGCGGTATGATGTCTTCGGGACGCTTGCGCAACGCCGGCACCTCCAACTGGACGACGTTTAGGCGCCAGTAGAGGTCTTCGCGGAACCTGCCGGCCTTGATTTCCTGTTCGAGGCTTTTGTTGGTCGCCGCTATGATCCGGACGTCAACGTCCATCGATTCTTCCGAACCCACCCGCTTGATCTGGTGCTCTTCCAGGGCGCGGAGGATCTTGGCCTGCATCTCGACCGGCATTTCTCCGATCTCGTCGAGGAACAGGGTCCCGCCGTTGGCTAGCTCCCAGCTGCCGCGCCGGCTGTAGACCGCGCCGGTGAACGCGCCGCGGCGATGGCCGAAAAGTTCCGATTCAAGCAAGTTGGGCGGGATAGCGGCGCAGTTGACGGTGACGAACGGATGACCCTTGCGCGGGCTTTCGGCATGGATGAAACGCGCGATCACCTCCTTGCCGGAACCGCTCTCGCCGACCACTAGCACGCTGCTATCGGTGGCCGCCACGGTTTTCGCCAGCCTGAACAGACGCTGCATCGCCTCGCTCTGGCCGATCACCACACCGTCGCCGAACAGATTTTGCAGCTCAAGCTTCAAATAGACGTTTTCGTCGAGCAGCCGCTTCTGCTCCATGGCCCGGGCGATCACATGTCTAAGCTGGTCGGGAGTGAAAGGCTTGGGCAGATAGTCCGTCGCCCCCATCTTGATCGCGGCCACCGCGGACTCAATGGTCGCGTAACCGGTGATCATGACGACGATCGTACCGGGACAGGTTTGCTTGATATGTTCGAGCAGCGCCATGCCGTCCATGCCCGGCAGCTTGATGTCGCACAGCACGAGGTCCACCGGACCGCGCTCGAGCCTGTCTTGGGCGGCTTCGGCGCTGCCCGCAACCTCGACCGAGTAGCCCACCCGCTCCAGCGCCTTCTTGACCGATTCGACCACGTTGCGCTCGTCGTCAACCGCCAAGATCCTTCCCAACGGCGTCTCGCTCATGCCTTCAGCTCCGTCGAAAGTGGAAGCACGATTCTTACGGTAGTTCCACCCTGGCCGTCGGGACCGGCCGCCTCACGGGTGCAGCTTTCCATCTCAAGTCGGCCCATGTGCTCCTCGATTATGCCGTAACTGATCGAAAGTCCGAGCCCGGTGCCCTCGCGTTTAGTGGTGAAAAACGGCTCGAATACCCGCGAACGGTTCTCCTCCGATATTCCAACGCCAGTGTCCTTGACCTCGATCGTCAGCGAATTGCCGGTGAGCTGTGCACTGACCGACAGGCGGCCTCCGCTTTCCATCGCCTGGGCGGCGTTAACGAACAGGTTGGTGAAAACCTGCACCATTCGCTCGGAGTCCCAGAAAACTTCGGGAAGGCCGGCTTCGATTCGGCGCTCAACGCTGATGCCGCGGAGTTCGATTTCATGCTCGGCCAGCCGCAACGCCTGATCGATCACATCCTCAGGCCTGCATAGCGCCTTGCGCAGGTCGTGGCGGCGCGAAAAAGCGCGCAAGTCCTCGATGATGCGCCTGCAACGGCCGGCATCTTCGTCGATCCTCTTAAGCTCACCGTAAAGCGGGGAGTCATGCCCGACCTCTTCGATCAGCAGGTTAGCGTTCATCAGGATGCCGGTCAGCGGGTTGTTGAGTTCATGGCACACGCCGCTGGCGAGCAACCCGAGCGAGGCGAGCTTCTCCGACTGGCGAAGCGCCTCGTCCTTTCGCTTCAGTTCCTCGGTCCGCCGCATGACGCGCTCCTCGAGGGTGCGGCTGTACCGGTTCAGCTGATCGCGATAGCGCTGTACCTCCTCCACCATCGCGTTGAACGACAGGGCCAGTTCACCGATCTCGCCCAATCCGACCATCACTCGGTATCCCCAGTCTCCCGCCCTGACGCGGCGAGTGCCCTGGAGCAGACTCTGGATGGGGCGCGAGACCCGGTCCGCCAGGAAGGCCGCGATGCACGAGCCCATCACCACCACCGCAACGCTTACCAGGATCATCAGCGTCAATGCGCGCTCGCTCAGCGCCTGCGACTGTTCGCGCAAGACCGCGACCCGTTTGACCAGGATGTCCGCCATCGTCTGGAGTCGGTGACTTATCCCGGAAACCAGCAGGTCGACATCGTCCGCCTCGCCCGGGCGGGATGACTGTACGCTCGGGCCCGCGGCGTCGAAGACCTTGAGGCCTTTGATCCGGAGCCGCTCGAACTTGGGGCTGAGTGAAGCCGCCATCTCTTTGGTCGTCAACAGCGAGTTCCCGTGACAGGAGGCCGAGGCGCATGACGTGAGTTGCTGCTGTGCCGAATGCACCGCGCCCTCGAACTCCTGCGGGCCGCCGTCGCGCCGGTGCAGCAGGAAAGCCCCCACCGTCGCGTCTGCCCTAAAGAGTGCCAGTTGTATATGGTCGGTGGCCTCGAGCGACAGGCTGATTTCGTCGAGTTGGCGGTTGACGGCGACCAGCGAGCGGATCGAATAGATCGTGAAAAGCCCCAACAGGATCGTCCCTGGTATGGTGGCGATTAGGTAGCCTAGTATGAAACGGCGGGTCAGATTCCCCCTGCGGGCCTTATTCTGAAGCTCGCTCTGCGGCTTGGAATTGTCGTCGTGGTTGGTATTGATCGGGCCCGCGCTGGAGACGAGCGCCGCTGGCGCGTCGGGAATCACTCGCGCGCCCTAGAACTCGACCCGGATGGAGCTGTTGAATCGGAGCTGCAAAGTCCATTTTTGCGCCTCATCCACCAGCTGCCTCTTCCACACCACCTCAAGGCGCATCCAAACCCGCATCGATCAGGACTCTTCGAGGATCTTATCAAATCGGTAGACGAATTCGAAAACGGAAATCCGGCTTAAGAAAATGCTTGGCCGCCCATAGGCAACCAAGCATACATAACCACTTACATGATTAGGCGATGCGCAGAGAAAATTCAAGCGGGCGGGCGCATGTCTAGTCGCCAGGGATGAATCGTGATGCTGCGAACCGAGCCCGGCCTTTTCGCCGCTCGGGGCCGTGCGCCCATTGTCAAAACTTGTTCGATGCAAGCGGGAGCGCATATACTCGAAATGGTCAGGTGATGTATCCATGATGCCCTCGATTGACTTCGCGAAAGCGCCCTTTCTGGTTATCTGGGAAACGACTCAGGCGTGCGACCTCGCCTGCAGCCATTGCCGCGCCTCGGCTCAGCCGCTGCGCCATTGCGACGAGCTGAACACCGCGCAAGGCTTCGCGCTGCTTGCCGAGGCCGCCGCGATGGGCACTCCGGTGTTCATCCTGAGCGGTGGCGACCCGCTCAAACGCCCCGACCTGTTCGGCCTCGTGCGCGAGGGCAAGCGGCTCGGTCTGCGCATGGGAACCATCCCCGCGGCGACTCCGGCGCTGACTGCGGCCGTGGTCCGCCAGTTGAAGGAGGCGGGCCTGGACCAGATGGCGCTGAGCCTCGATTATCCGCGCGCTGACCTTCACGACGGTTTCCGCGGAGTGCCGGGGGCCTTCAAGAAGACCATGGCGGCCGTCGAATGGGCGCGCGAATGCGGCCTGCCGCTGCAGATCAACACGACGCTGTGGGCTGGTTCGGCGCCGTTTCTGTCCGAGATGGCCGAGTTGGTCGAACGTCTTGGAGCGGTCTTCTGGGAGGTGTTCTTCCTGGTCCCGATGGGTCGCGGCGAGGCCCTCGACGGCGTCGCGGCAAGCCAGTGCGAGGAACTGTTCGCCGTCTTATACGCGGTTCAGAAAAAGTCCCACTTCGTCGTCAAGGTGACCGAGGCGCCCCACTACCGGCGCTTTGTTGCGCAACACGAGGCGGAAAGCACGGGCAAGCAGCACCAGGTCCACCCCGGCTCGGTCGCGATGCCCGACATGCTTCGCCGATCGGAAGGTCCCGGGCACACCGTCGGGCTTGCGCCTCACAGCGTCAACGCCGGCAAGGGCTTTGTCTTCGTGTCCCACACCGGCGAGGTCTATCCGAGCGGATTCCTGCCGATTTCTGCCGGCAACGTGCGTGAGCAAAGCTTGACCGCAATTTATCGCGACTCCGAGCTCTTCCGCACGCTGCGCGATCCCGCCGCGCTGCATGGCCGATGCGGGCGGTGCGAGTATAGCTCCTTCTGCGGCGGCTCGCGCTCGCGCGCCTACGCGCTGACCGGCGACTTTCTCGCGACTGACCCGTGGTGCAACTACCAACCGGCCCGCTCCGCCGCCTAGCCAGGCGCTGCTGCTCGAAAAAACCCTGATCGGATGGGCCGCGGGCCCCGCCCGGCTAGCCCTTGCGAAGCGCAGCCGCGGCGCGGCTCGGCTCGATCGCGCCGTAGCATACGATTGGCTCGAACAGCTCGAGTATCGTGCGGTCGTCCGACAGCAGGCCGCGCATCGGATGGTGCCCGAGATGCGTTTCGGCGAACAGATGGGCGATCACTGCCTTGCGCGCGCTGCCGGAAGTGCTGAGCTCGAAGGCGGCCTCCTCCAGCAGCAAGGCGGCTGAGGCGGCGTCGGCAAGATAGTTGCCGAAGACTCGCGCGCGCAATTGCGCCACCTCGCGATCGACACGCGACAGATGCGCCAGCGCCTCGCGCACTTCGCCGAGCGCGCCCACCACCTTCTCGCGCGTGGCTGCAAGCAGATTGCCCGCCGCCTCGGCGCGCTCGCCGAGCGCGGCGAACGCGGCCTGCATCACCTGCTCGCTGCGCAGCGCGCGCAGGATGTCGAGGCAGATGATGTTCTCGGTGCCCTCCCAGATCGTGTTGCTCTGCGCATCGCGCAACTGGCGCGCGAGCGGCCAGTTCTCCACATAACCGTTTCCCCCATGCACTTCGACCGCCTGCGACGCGAACTCGATCCCGCGCCGGCTGGCGCGCAGCTTCGCCACCGGCACCAGCAGCCGCGCGAGCGCCTTGTTGTCCGAGACCGAGGCGAATACCAGCGCCGCGGCGGCCTCCAGCTCGACCGTCATCCCTACCAGCATCTCGCGCATCATCGGCAGATCGCGAAGTGCGCGGCCGAACGCGCGGCGCTGCCAGGAGAAGATCGCGGACTCGAGGAACGAGCGGCGCATGATGCCAAGGCCCATCACGGCGATGCCGACTCGCGACTCGTCCACCATCTCCATCATGCGGTTGATCCCTTGACCGTCGGTCGCCGTGCCGCCGCTGCCCGCGAGCAGCGACGCTTCGGCCTCGACGAAATCGACTTCGGCGGTGGGCACCGCGCGGGTGCCGAGCTTGTCCTTCAGGCGGCGAATCGCGATGCCGTTGCGGGAGCCGTCGCGCCGGATGCGCGGCACCAGGAACAGCGCCACTCCGCGCAGTCCGTCGGCGCCGCCCTCGGGACGGGCCAGCGTCGCAATCGCGCTCGCATCGACATTCGAGCAGAACCACTTGGAGCCGTTCAGGATCCAGCGATCGCCGTCGCGCCGCGCGACGGTGGTCAGCGTGGCCAGGTCGGAGCCGCCGGTTTTCTCGGTCATGAACATCGCGCCGTCCCAGGCGTCGTCGAAGTGCTCGGCGGTGAGATGCGGCATGAACTCGCGCTGCACCTCGGCCGGCGCGAAGCGGCGCACCAGGCCGATCACCCCGCTGGTCATGCCGACCGCGCACAGCATCCCAATCTCGGCCTGCGATAGCATGTACTTGAGCGCGGTCGGGACTCCTTCGTGCAGATGGCGGCCGCGCCGCTGCGCTTCGTTGTACAGGCGTGGGCCGCTTACTCCCGCTTCCCAGAGATCGCGCTTGGTGGCGAGCGCGCCCGGATGGTGGCGCACTTCGTCGAGCGGATCGCCCCATCGATCGAACTTTACCAGTTCGGGTGAATGCTTGTCGGTGACCTCGGCGCGCGCGGCGACCGGACCGCCGCACAGCGCCCCGATCTTGCGCAGCTCCGGCTCCAGCCATTCGAAGTCGGCGGGGTCGAGCATCCGGCGCATCAGAAATTGCAGGTTGGGATCGATCTCGTACCAGTTAAGTCCGATTGCGCTCTGGAATTCTGCGTAGTCAATCATGGCCGGCTCTCCTGCTGCGGCAAGGCGCCAGAGATTCGAGGCATGGGCCCGCCGCGCTCGATTCAAAAGTTACTCGCGCGCATGCAAACTGTCTAATGGAGCGCGGGATTCTCCGCGCCGGCGCCTACTTCTGGAACTTGCGAAAATCCGGCGTCCGCCGCTCCATGAATGCGTTGCGTCCTTCCATCGATTCTTCGGTGCGGTAGTACAGCCCGAGCGAAATTGCGCCCATCGCTCCGATTCCTTTGATATGGTCGGTTTCGGCGTTGAACGAAGCCTTCGCGATCCTGATCGCGGTCGGGCTCAAGGCGAGCATCTCGCGCGCCCAGGCCCGCGCCTCGTCCATCAATTGCGCCGCCGGCACCACCTTGTTGACCAGCCCCATCTCCAGAGCTTCATCCGCCGAATACTGGCGGCACAGGTACCAAATCTCGCGCGCCTTTTTCTCGCCGACCAGGCGCGTCAGGTAGGCCGTGCCGAACCCGGGATCGACGCTGCCAACCCGCGGGCCAACCTGGCCGAAGCGCGCGGTATCGGCCGCGATCGAAAGGTCGCAGATTATATGGAGGACGTGTCCTCCGCCGATTGCGTAGCCGTTGACCGCGGCGATAACCGGCTTGGGGATGTCGCGGATCACTTCGTGCAGCTCCTCGACGTTCATCCCGCCGCGATAGCCTGTGCCACTGCGCGCCGCCTGGTCACCGCCAGAGCTAAACGCGCGGTCCCCAGCTCCGGTCAGAATCACCACCCCTACTGAACGGTCTCGCCAGGCGTCCCTGAAAGCCTCCACCATCTCGTCCACGGTTTGACCGCGAAACGCGTTACGGACTTCCGGACGGTTCATCGTGACGGTGGCGATCCCGTCCTGCTTCTCGTAGATGATGTCCTGAAACGCCATCTTCGTCTCCTTCGGCTGCGGCGCCGGGCCTAGCGGGCGAAGGCCGCCCTCAAGGCCTCGGCGGCTTGGCGCTCGCCCTCTTTGCCTTTGTCGAGCAGGTCGGCGAAGCTGACAAAGGCGTGGGTCACGCCTTCATACCGGGTGCAGGTCGCTTTGACCCCGGCGGCGATCAGGCGCTCGGCGAACCTCTCGCCTTCGTCGCGCAGCGGGTCGTGGCTGGCAGTCAGGACGAGCGCGGGCGGCAGGCCCTTCAAGTTCTTCGCCCGCATCGGACAGGCGTAGGGGTTATTTTTTTCCGTGCCGGGATCGCAGTAATTTTTCCAGAACCATTCCATGTCGGCGCGCGACAGCGCGAAGCCGTCTTCGGCGAATTCCTTCTGCGAGGGAGTGTCGAGCGCGCAATCGGTGACCGGATAAAGCAGCAACTGGAATTTGATCGCGGGTCCGCCGCGATCCCGCGCCATCATCGAGACCACTGCCGCCAGGTTTCCACCCGCGCTGTCGCCGCCCACCGCTATCCGCGCCGGGTCAGCGCCAATCGCGGCCGCGTTTTCGGCTATCCACTTTGTCGCCGCGTAGCAATCTTCGGCGCCGGCCGGAAAAACGTGCTCGGGCGCGAGCCGGTAATCGACCGACACCACCACGCATCCCGCGCCGTTGGCGAGCCCGCGGCAGAGATGGTCGTGACTGTCCAAATCTCCCAGCATCCATCCGCCGCCGTGGAAATAGGCCAGCACCCCCATCGGCGGGCTGCCCTCGGGGGTGTAAATCCGTGCCGCGATCGGACCGTCGGCGCCCGCAATCTGGCGGTCCTCGACGCGATAGATCGGGGGCGCCGGCGTCGGATTCGACTCGACCAGCGCGCGCAGCTTGGCCCGCGCCTGCTCGGCGGTTTCCGCGCGCAGGAACATCGGGCCCGCCGCGTTGACCATGTCCAGGAGCATTTTCATCTGGGGATCGAGGGCGGTGGCCATGCAAAAACTCCTCCTGGACCGCGCGTGTTTGACCGTGCTCGGCGACGGTCCAGAGCTCAGCGAGATACTTAAGTTAGGCGAGGCCGAGACGCAAGCGCCGCCGCGCGCGCGGCGCTAATTCTCGAAGCGATGAAAGTCCGCCCGCCAATGCGCGCGGAACCAGGGCTCGCCGTCGCGCGTGCCGTACACGTCGGCGTTGACGATCATCTCGTCGCCGGCGATCCGGCAGTCGAGATTGGTGGTTTCGTCAACCGCAAACGTTGGAGACAAGCCGTCGGCGCGAGTTTTGTACTCGTCGAAATCCAGGCGCGAGCGCATCGCGGCGTAAGCGCGGCCGTCGGTCGTGATCGCCGTCACGTTGCCATGCGGATTGATAATCTTCTCGCTCGGCGCGACGCCGGTCTCGGTGAACGTGAGCGTGAACGGCCGATCGCCGACGCGCTTGTAGCACAGCCGGTAGGTCTTCGGCGTCCAGAAACCTATCTTGTGCGCACCCGGTTCGCGCCTGATCCAATCGAGTTGATTCACCTGTCCGTTCCAGCATCCGCGGAACACCGCCGGCAAAGCAGGAAGCGTTTGCGCCGTCATCGGCGCGGCGTTCACGGGAGGATGCGGGGGCGATTGCGCGGGTGGGAGCGGCGCGGGTGCGGGCTTCCACAACTCCTGCGGCAGCAGTTGAATCGAGTCGCCGTTATCGGCCCCCGACGGCGCCCACGTGGCCGCTGGCGGCGCCGGACGCGGGGGAATATTCGGCTGATTCTGCTGCGCGGGTCCGGGAACCTCCAGGGTCGCTTGCGCGCGGGCGGATCGAGTCCCACTCGAAGCAAGTGCGCACGCGAGCGCAAACAGTATGAGAATACGACTCCGCATCGAGCATCTCACTGGTATTCTACTATACTCGAACGCCTCTCGAATGGCGCGGCTGTTGGCGGCTGCGGCGTAGATTGATCGCGAATCGACAGCTACCATCGAGAAAAGTTCGCAGGATTTTCCGATCAATACCAACCAAGAAAAATGAGCGATCAAACTGTCAATTTCGAATCCGCGTGGGCTGCGATGCATCCGCCCGCGACCAGGCGCCGTGCCCAGGCTTATCGATTGGCCGCCGCGATGCGCCGCGTGATCGACCATCTGGTGCAGGTCGCCGCGCCCGAGGAAGACTTGTCAGCCGCCGCCGACGCGTTGGAGCGCTACGCCCGGCGCTTGTCGAAATATCCGATCTCGCGCAGCTACGAGGGCTTTGCCGAGAGCGCCAACGCCGGCGACCCGCACGCCTTCTTCGATCACAGCCCGTTGATTGGAATGGCAAATCCGCTTGCGCCGCCGATTCGGATGGCCGTGCTCGGCGACAAGGTCGAGGGCCGCGGGACGTTCGGCGTCGCATACGAAGGGCCTCCGGGACACGTGCACGGAGGATTTCTCGCCGCCGCCTTCGACGAAGTGCTCGGGATGGCGCAGTCGCTCACCGGCAATCCCGGCATGACCGGGACGCTTACGATTCGTTACCGCCGCCCGACGCCCTTGCTGACCGAGCTCACCTTCGAGGCCTACGTCGATCGCGTCGAGGGGCGCAAGATATTCACCCACGGAACCTTGTCGGCCAACGGCCTGCTGACGGCGGAAGCCGACGGACTGTTCATCGCAGTCGGGCAGGAGCGCTTCGCCGCGATGGCGGCGCTGGTCACAGCGCGCGCCGATTCGGCGAATAAGAAGAAATCCGCGGGAAAGACCGCGCCCGAGAAGTAAGGGTCGCCCGGTTCGATCGGCGACAGGCTACTTGCAGCTCACGTTCTTGACTACGCGGCGGCCCTCCCCGCCGAAGCGAACGTTGCGCTCGTAGGTGACATCGCATCGCGAGACATCCGCCGGCAACCGCCGGGAGATCTGCGCCGTGGTGTTCGCATACTCGCACTGCAGCCAGTAACCGCGGTCACTTTTGGCCAAACTCCAGGTCTGGACCACGATCTCGCTGGTCGTTTGCTCGCGATCGGGCACGAGCGACGCCTGCTCGGCGGGTGGGCCCTCGAAGATGGTGACGCCCGCAAGCGCAGTATTGTAGCCGGAGTAAGCAACGGTCCATTCCGGCGCCGGCGCCGCCGTTTTCTGTTCGACCACCAGGGCGGGAGGACAAGTCGCCTGCGCGCACGCGAGATGCGGCGCCGCAATCGCGCATGCGAACGCAATCAGGGTGATCATAATTTGCTTCATTTTGTACCTCCCCGGCCTGGGCGCAAGTTTAGAACGCGGCGCGAGGAAAAACGAGTGCGGGACGGAGCACGAAGACAATTCGCACTCCGCCCCGCAGAAAAGGCAAGTCGCTTGCGGCGCCGGCGCCGGATTCAGGCGCGGCCGGCCGGGATTACTGCTCGGCCTTTGGGCTCTTGTAGTAGGGCCTGGCGGGACCCGCGATTATCACAATCGCAATAACCAATCCCGCCACCAAAGATATTGCTTCCATCATCATGATCATGTTGCTAACTCACTCCCTCCCGCCGAGCTCGCGGCCGAGCTGCGCAGCGCAATCTCAGGTCGGTTGTTCACGGCTCGTCCATCCGCACGTGCGAGGTGCTCATGCGCGTGGCGTGCCGCGATGCGCGCATCTGTCGAGGAAGTAACTCAAGAACGCTTCGGGAAGCCGATCGAAGTTGATTCGCTTGACCGGGTCCTTCCCGAGCGTGGTATGCGATGCGTCGATTTACAGGCCCATGAACGAGAGCACGATATACGCCAGCGTCAGGAATGCGAACGTCACACCGGGCAATTCGCTGAGCATACTGTTTTGCGCGATACGAACCGCCGCAGCAGTCTCGGTCTGCTCCCTTACCTGCTGAAAGCCTGCGAGTCTCCGATCAACTGTGGTAGCAGCCATTTTCCTCACCTCCTGTAAAAGTTCGCCGTCACCGTGGGAAGAGCAAGGCTGATGCCAAGGACCCGATCGTTCATTTCATTGGATTATTTTCGACCGACACAGTGCCTATCATTTGCGATTCGCAAAACATTGGCCGCGAGTCGCGAATACTCCGCCATTTTCATAGACACCGTCGTTCAAGCCGGCTCATCGATGCTAAGCAGCCGAGCGACTGCATGCAGCGCGATCATGTCGTCAAGATGTCACCTAATTGTTACCAACGTGTTGCGGACGCTGTCGCATCTCGACACCCCCACGGCGTACGCGACGGCTGAGATCGAGCGACATGTAGCGATGGCTAATGGCCGCGCCGCCCTGGCGCCGCTTTCGTTTGACGGCGTCACCCGACTCGGTCTTTAATGCCCGTCATGGCTGGAATAGTTTCTTACGGTTCATACGTTCCGTACCGACGCCTCAAGCGCTCCGCGATCGCCGCCGTCCTCGGCACGCCTGCCGGCAAGGGCGAGCGCGCAATCGCGAGCTTCGACGAAGACAGCGTATCGATGGCGGTCGAAGCGGTTCGCGACGCGCTGAAAGCTGCGCCGCCCGGCAACGTGCAGGCGCTCATCTTCGCAACCACGACGCCGCCCTACGCGGAAAAACTCAGCGCCGCGGTGATCGGCGCAGCCGCTTTGCTGCCGGCGGAAATCCGCGCATCGGATATGACCGGCTCGGTCCGCGCCGGCTTGTCTGCCCTGCTGCAAGGCGCCGATGCGATCGGCGGCGGCGCCAAGCGCGCGCTGGTCGCCATCGGTGATTGCCGGCTGGCGGCGCCCGAGGGCAAGGCCGAGCAGACGACCGGCGACGGCGCGGTCGCTTTTGTCCTCGGTGCGGAGGGCGTGATCGCCGAAATCGAGGCGAGCGCCTCGCTCACGCGCGAGTTCCTGGACAGTTGGCGCGCGCAGGGCGAGCGTTTTTCGCATTCGTGGGAAGAGCGCTTCACGCTGACGCAGGCGCATTCTCCGCTGCTCGGCGCGGTGATCAAGAACGTGCTGGGGAAGGCGAAAGTCGCGCCGGGCGATCTGTCGAAGGTGATCCTCGACGCGCCCAACGTCCGCGCGGCCGACGAAATCGCGCGTGCGCTCAAGATCGATCCCGCCAAATTCTCCGATTCATTTGCCCTGACGGTCGGACAAACCGGCGCCGCGCACGCGGGCCTGATGCTCGCGGCCGCGCTGCCCTCCGCTAAGCCGGGCGACAGGATACTGGTCGCGACCGTGGCCGACGGCGCCGATGCGATTCTGTTCCGCGTCACGCCGGCCAACGCCGGCTTCAAGCCGGTGCATTCCGTCGGCCGGATGATCGAGTCCAAGGGCGACGTGTCTTACGCCAGCTATCTCAAGTGGCGCGAGATTCTGCCCACCGAGCCGCCGCGCCGCCCGGATCCCGATCGGCCCGCGGGACCCCCGATGATGCGCTCGGAGAAGTGGAAGTTCGGGTTTATCGGTTCGCGATGCACCAACTGCGGGACTCCGCAGCTTCCGCCGCAGCTGGTCTGCGTGAAATGCCATCAGCGCGGCAAGATGGAACCTTATGGATTCGCCGACCGCACCGCGAAAATCGCCACCTACGCCATCGATCGCCTCGCCTATTCCCTCAATCCGCCGACGGTTAACGTCGTGCTCGACTTCGCCGGCGGCGGCCGCTTCCTGTGCGAGATGACCGACTGCGAACCCGACAAGGTCGCGATTGGCGACGAAGTCGAAATGACGTTTCGCCGGCTCTTTACCGCCGCCGGCGTCAACAACTATTTCTGGAAAGCGCGCCCCAAGCGTTAAGCCCGAGGAGAAAATCAATGGCAAGCAGAGGAATCAAGGACCGCGTCGCGATCATCGGGATGGGATGCACCAAGTTCGGCGAGCATTGGGACAAGGGGACCGAAGACCTGCTGGTGGATGCCGCGTACCAGGCCTATGAATCGGCCGGCGTCGAGCCCAAAGACGTCGACGCGTACTGGCTCGGCACCATGGGTTCGGGAATCTCGGGGCTTACGCTCTCCGAGCCGCTCAAGATTCAGTACAAGCCGGTCACTCGCGTCGAGAACATGTGCGCGACGGGATCCGAGGCGCTGCGGCAGGCGTGCTACGCGGTCGCGTCGGGCGCGTTTGACGTCGCGATGGCGATCGGCGTCGAGAAACTCAAGGACTCGGGCTACTCGGGATTGGTGATCAACAATCCGCCCAACGACGGCACCCAGGGCAGCATGACGGCGCCTGCGTCGTTCTCGCTGCTGGCGCCGGCGTATTTCAAGAAGTACGGACTCGACCCCGACAAGGGCAAGGACGTGCTGACGCGCATCGCGTGGAAGAATCACAAGAACGGCGCGAAAAATCCCAAGGCGCAGTTCCAGAAGGAAATATCGCTCGAGGCGATCAAGAACTCGCCCAAGATTGCCGACCCGCTCGGAATCATGGATTGCTCGGGCGTGTCCGACGGCTCCGCGGCCGCGATCGTCGTCCGCGCCGAGGACGCGCACAAGTACTGCAAGAATCCCATCTACATAAAGGCGCTCTCGTTCATCGCCGGGCCGGCGGAAGGACCGCTGTCGCCCGGACTACGATTTCACGACCTTCACCGAGGTCGTCGCCAGCGCCAAAGACGCGTACGCGCAGGCGGGCATCACCAATCCTCGCGAGCAGATCAGCATGGCCGAGGTCCACGATTGCTTCACGCCCACCGAACTCGTGCTCTACGAGGATTTCGGCTTCAGCCCGCGCGGGACCGCATGGCAGGACGTGCTGGACGGGTTTTTCGACCTCGAGGGCAAGCTGCCGGTCAATCCGGACGGCGGTCTCAAGTCGTTCGGTCATCCGATCGGCGCGTCGGGCCTGCGCATGATGTACGAGATGTGGCTGCAGTTGCGCGGCGAGGCGGGACCGCGTCAGATCAAGAATCCGAAAGTCGGACTGACGCACAATTTGGGCGGCGCGCCGGGCCGATGCGTCAGCTTCGTGTCGGTGGTCGGCAGCCAGGTCGGCTAGTCGCGCTGTCATTCTGAGCGCAACGAAGAATCCCGATCCTTACTGAGCGGTTAGAACGGCCGGCATAAGCGAATGCCGGCCGTTTTCTTTGCGCGACTAAGATGCAGAACGCCGCTCCACTGGTCAAACGAATAGCTACGGTCGTAGCCGTGTTACTATGTATTTTTTATGCGGGCGAATTTATCTCAGTTAAGTATAGAATTCCCGCAAGCCGCGAGCCTTTCGCAACCGTGCAGATCAATAAGTATTACGCGGTGCCTCAGAAAAACGGCAAGACCGAGTTCGAGCCCGGTGAGCCTGAGACTCAGACCTGTGTCAACTCGATATTCCCGCACCTGGGTTACAGTCCGTGCTGGTACGTCCGACGGCACAAGAACCAGCAAATAAATCTCTGACGGTCGCGCGCCGCCCTCGGTTTGATTGCCTGGATAGGAGGAGCAGCGACGACATAGTTCACCGCCAGAATGAACCTCACCGCGGGCGTGTTTCGTTACGGCCGTTCTTCTCGTGCCGGACCGTTCGTGCCGTCAGGGCTATCCAGTGTGATCGAGCCACTTTTGAATCATTTCTTGCGCTTCGGGCTTCTTCACGTCGCGAAAAAACTCGTCGCCGTCGAACGCAGGAAACGAGCCCATGAGACAACGCTGATCGGCGCATCGTTGAGGCTCGGAATTTCAATGAAATTTGCACTGGAAAGCACGATGCATTTTGAAATCTCATGGGATTGCAGAATGCAAAAAACCTTGTAGTATCGGGTTTTCCGGTTTGGCACGCGCGGTGCTGATAACCTTGTCGCTCAATTGCGATGCGAGGGAGAGGTCTCAATGAAACACACCGTAGCAGCGACGATGCGCCATGTGTTTGCGGTCAAAGCACTGGACGCATCGGACGGCCACGCTCCCTGGTTGCCCCAGGAACACTCTCGTCGTTCCGAACTCCCGGCTCACTAAGAGACCGCACTGAACTTTACCAGGTGGGGAAGCCATTATGTGGGACTTGATTTCGATTCTCGGCAGCATCGCATTTTTTGCGATTGCAATCGCCTACGTTTGGGGGTGCGACTACTTATGAGTCCGGTTGAAACCGTGTTCGGCGGGATATGCGCTGTCTTGCTGGGTGCTTACTTGATTTACGCATTGATCCGTCCCGAAAAATTCTGAACCGCACTAGCCGGTACATACCTACATGCTATCCAATTCGGTAGTTCAGCTCGTTGGTTACTTCCTGCTTGTCACGGCGATCAGCGTGCCGTTGGGCCTGTACATGGCGCGCGTGTTCTCGAATGAGCGCACCTTTCTGGACCCGGTGCTCTTGCCGATCGAGAGATTGATTTACAGGATCTGCGGGATAAGCCCCGGCGTCGAGATGGGCTGGGCGGGATATACGGTCTCGATGCTCGCGTTCAGCCTGGTCTCGATGGTTTTTCTGTACGCGCTGCAGCGGCTCCAGTACTACCTGCCGCTGAATCCGCAGGGACTCGCCGGAGTGCCGCCGGGACTCGCCTTTAACACCGCGGCGAGCTTCACGACCAATACCAACTGGCAAGCATACTCGGGCGAGCAGACGCTGAGTTATCTGACGCAGATGGTCGGGCTCACCTCGCACAACTTTCTCTCGGCGGCGGCCGGAATCGCGATGGCGGCGGCGGTGATTCGCGGATTCGCGCGCCGCAGCGCAAAGACGATCGGTAACTTCTGGGTCGATCTCACGCGCACGACGCTGTGGGTGCTGATTCCCATTTCTTTGATCTTTGCACTGGTTCTGGTTTGGCAGGGCGTGCCGGACAACTTCAGTCCGTACGTAAACGCGACGACGGTGGAGGGCGCTTCGCAAACGATCGCGCAAGGACCGGTGGCGTCCCAGGAAATAATCAAGGAGCTGGGCACCAACGGCGGCGGCTTCATGAACGCCAACTCGGCGCATCCCTACGAGAATCCGACGCCGCTGACCAACCTGATCGAGATGCTCGCGATCTTCTCGATCGGCGCGGGCCTGACCCACACCTTCGGCAAGATGGTCGGTGACCGGCGCCAGGGATGGGCGCTGTTCGCGGTGATGGCGATTCTGTTTTTGGGCGGCGCGACCACAGCCATCTGGGCCGAGCAGGGCGGCAATCCGCAATTCAGCGCGATTGGAATCGATCAGCATGCCTCCGCAACGCAAAGCGGCGGCAACATGGAGGGCAAGGAAGTCCGCTTCGGAATCGTCGATTCCGCGCTGTGGGCGACCGTAACCACCGACACCTCGTGCGGCGCGGTCAACTCGATGCACGACAGCTACACGCCGCTTGGCGGGCTGGTGCCGATGGTTGACATGCAGCTCGGCGAGGTGATCTTCGGCGGCGTCGGCTCGGGTCTTTACGGAATCATCGTGATGGCGGTGCTGGCGGTGTTCATCGCGGGCCTGATGGTAGGCCGGACGCCCGAGTACCTGGGCAAGAAAATCGAAGCGCGGGAAATGAAGCTCGCGATGCTCTACGTGCTCATCTTCCCCGCCGTCATTCTGATACCGACTGCGCTCGCGACCGTGTTGCCCGCCGGCCTGTCGGGCATTTCCAATCCGGGGCCTCACGGCTTCTCGCAAATCCTGTACGCGTACACGGAAGCGGGCGCGAACAACGGCTCCGCGTTCGCCGGGCTTAGCGCGAACACGCCCTTCTACAACGTGTCAATCGCGATCGTGATGCTGCTCGGCAGGTTCATGATGGCGATCCCGGCGCTTGCGATCGCGGGCTCGGTCGCGGCCAAGAAAACCACCGCCGTCAGCGCCGGCACTTTCCCGACCGACGGCGTCCCGTTCGTGTTCCTGTTGATTGGCGTAATCGTGATCGTCGGCGCGTTGACGTTCTTCTGCGCCGTCGCACTCGGACCGATCGTCGAGCAACTGCTGATGATGGCCGGGAAACTCTTCTAGGCATGGTGTCCCAAGCATGAGTGATCGCAAGGCTCCCGCACTCTGGAATCGCGAAATCGTCTCGCGCGCGTCGATCGAATCGTTCGTCAAGCTCGACCCGCGCCTGATGATCAGGAATCCGGTGATGTTCGTGGTCGAAGTCACCAGCGTGATGGTGATGTTCACCCTGTTTCGCGACTTGCTGGCTCATCGGATGGCGCTGGCCGGATTCGAATTTCAAATCGCGCTGTGGCTGTGGTTCACCGTGCTCTTCGCAAATTTCGCGGAGGCAATGGCGGAAGGCCGCGGCAAGGCGCAGGCCGACAACCTGCGCAAGACCCGCACCGAAACCCAGGCCAAATTGGTCATCGAAGGCGGCAAGACGAATCTCGTGCCGGCCGCACAACTCCGGCGCGGCGACATCGTAATGGTCGCGGCCGGCGACGTCATTCCCGGCGACGGCGAAGTTATCGAGGGCATCGCCGCGGTTAACGAGGCCGCCATCACCGGCGAATCGGCGCCGGTGATTCGTGAAAGCGGCGGCGATCGCAGCGGCGTCACCGGCGGAACCACGGTGATTTCCGACTGGATCAAGGTGAAGATCACCGCCAACCCGGGCGAGACCTTCCTGGACCGCATGATCGCGCTGGTCGAAGGCGCGCAGCGTCAGAAAACACCCAACGAGATCGCGCTCAGCATTCTGCTGTCCGGCCTCACCATCGTTTTCCTGCTCGTGGTCGTTACCCTCTACCCGTTCGGGCTGTATGGCGGCACGCGGCTGGCGCTGCCGGTGCTGGTGGCGCTGCTGGTATGCCTGATTCCGACGACCATCGGCGGATTGCTCTCGGCGATCGGTATCGCGGGGATGGATCGCCTGGTGCAGCACAACGTGCTCGCGATGTCGGGCCGCTCGGTTGAAGCGGCCGGCGACGTCGATACCCTGCTG
Source organism: Binataceae bacterium (SeqCode) (assembly GCA_963722605.1). Taxonomy (GTDB): domain Bacteria; phylum Desulfobacterota; class Binatia; order Binatales; family Binataceae; genus Binatus. Next base: position 462,808 of record CAVRNO010000004.1, read on the forward strand.
CTCGACAAGACCGGAACCATCACGCTGGGAAACCGGATGGCGGCGGAGTTCATCCCGGTGGATGGCGTGGACGAGGGCGAACTGGCCGAGGCCGCACAACTCGCGTCGCTGGCCGACGAGACTCCCGAAGGACGCTCGATCGTCGTGCTGGCCAAACGCAAATACAACCTGCGCGGGCGCGAACTCGGCGAGGACGGCGCCACCTTCATCCCGTTTTCCGCGCAGACCAGGATGAGCGGCGTTGACTTCCACGGGCGTCGAATCCGCAAGGGCGCTGCCGAACAGATCGTACGTTTCGTCCAGGACAATCGCGGCACGCCGCCTGCCGACTTAAAAGCGATCGTCGAGCGCATCGCGCGCGGCGGCGGAACTCCGCTGGTGGTCGCCGACGAGGCCAAGGCGCTTGGCGTGATTCATCTGAAGGACATGGTCAAGGAAGGAATCCGCGAGCGCTTCGAGCGGCTGCGCGCGATGGGTCTGCGCACGGTCATGATTACCGGCGACAACCCGCTGACCGCGGCCGCGATAGCCAAAGAATCGGGGGTGGACGACTTCCTGGCCGAGGCCACTCCCGAAACCAAGCTGCGGCTGATTCGCGAGGAGCAGAACCAGGGCAAGCTGGTGGCCATGATCGGCGACGGCACCAACGACGCACCCGCGCTCGCGCAGGCGGACGTCGGGATCGCGATGAACGCCGGCACCCAGGCTGCGCGCGAGGCCGGCAACATGATCGACCTCGACTCGAATCCGACCAAGGTGATGGAAGTCGTCGAGATCGGCAAGCAACTGCTGATGACCCGCGGCGCCTTGACCACGTTCTCGATCGCCAACGACGTCGCCAAGTACTTCGCGATCATCCCGGCGCTGTTCATCGTGGAATATCCGGAGCTCCAGCGGCTCAACGTGATGCATCTGGCGACGCCGCAGAGCGCGATTCTGTCCGCGGTAATTTTCAACGCGCTGATCATAGTCGCGCTGATACCGCTGGCGCTGCGCGGCGTGCGCTACCGTCCGGTGGGCGCGGCCGCGATTCTGACCCGCAATCTTTTTATCTACGGCGTCGGTGGCGTGATTATTCCGTTCATCTTTATCAAGGCGATTGACATTATCGTGGCGGCGCTCCATCTCGCCTGAGGAAAATTCCGTGCGAACATTCATATCGGCACTGGTTGTAACTGCCCTGCTCACCGTGATTACCGGCATCGTCTATCCGCTGGCAGTATGGGGCATCGCGCAGGCGATTTTCCCGGCCCAGGCGGGTGGCAGCCTGGTCGTCGCGGGCAACAAGGTCGCCGGCTCGAGCCTGATCGGGCAGAATTTTTCCTCGCCCCGCTATTTTCAGAGCCGGCCTTCCGCCGCCGGTGACAAGGGCTACGACGCCGCCAACTCCAGCGGCTCGAATCTCGGGCCGACCAACAAGGCGCTGATCGACGCGGTCAAGCTGCGGCTGAAGAACTTCATCGAGAGCAATCCGGCCGCCGATCCGCGCCAGGTTCCGGTGGACCTGGTGACCGCTTCAGGCAGCGGCCTCGATCCCGAGATAAGTCCGGCCGCCGCCGGCCTGCAGGTGGCACGTGTTGCCCACGCGCGCGGCATAAGCGAAGATCAGGTGCGGCAGTTGATAGCCGAGAACACGCGGCCGCGATTTGCGGGAATCTTCGGCGAGCCCGGGGTAAACGTGCTGCTGTTGAACCTCGCCCTGGATCGCGCCGCGGGAAGTCATGGCGGAACAACTCCCGGGACTTGAATGAGCGATGATAAACGACTTGAGCCCGAAGCTTATCTCGGTCTGGTGCCCCAAACTCAACGGGGACAGCTCAAAGTCTATATCGGTGCGGCCGCCGGCGTAGGCAAAACCTACCGGATGCTCGAGGAGGCGCATCAACTCCGCGCTCGGGGAGTGGATGTGGTGCTTGGCCTGGTTGAAACCCATAACCGCCGCGAGACCGAGGAACGGATCGGCAACCTCGAGGCCGTTCCGCGCCGCAAGATTTCGTACCGCGAAGTCACCCTCGAAGAGATGGACGTCGATGCGATCATCGCGCGCAAGCCCGAGTTCGTAATCGTTGACGAGCTTGCCCACACCAACGCCCCCGGCTCGCACCACGAAAAGCGCTACCAGGACGTCGAGCAGATCCTGGCCACCGGCATCAACGTGATTACCGCCATGAACATCCAGCACGTCGAAAGCCTCAACGCGCTGCTGCGCCGCATCACCGGCATCGACGTGCGCGAGACGGTGCCCGATTCGATCCTGGCGCGGGCCGATCAGATCGTAAACATCGATGTGCCCGTGGAAGCGCTGCGCGAACGGCTGCGCGAGGGGAAGATTTACCCGCAAGCGCAGATCGAGCACGCGCTCAAGAATTTTTTCAAGCCGAGCAACCTTTCTTCGCTTCGTGAACTGGCGCTGCAAGAGGTCGCGCGCAGTCTGGACCGCCAGCGCCTCGACCGCGAGGCGCTCAAGCGCGAGGGCGGCCGCCACGCAAACGTGATCGAGCGCATCATGGTCGGAATCTCGTCCAACGCCGCCGACACCGGACAGCTGCTGCGCAAGGCCTCGCGCATCGCCGGGCAGCTCAACGCGGAATGGTTCGCCGTGCACATCGAGACCCCGGCCGAGTCGGTGAAAAATATCGGCACCAGTGATTTCGTCGCGCTGCTCAACAACATCAATGTCGCCAGCGACCTCGGCGCGGAAACCGTGTGGCTCAAGTCCGACGACGTGGTCAAGGCGTTGATCGACTTCGCCCACGACAAGGGCGTGACCAAGCTGATCATCGGCCGGACCCATCAGCCGCGATGGCGCCGGTGGCTGAAGGGCGACGTGCCGGCGCGGCTGGTTGAGGACGCACGCGACCTGGACGTGGAAATAGTCGCGACCGAGGAACGGGAGGAATCGCAATGACCGCGGCATCGCTGCAACGCCAGATTCGCAACGGCACTTTGCTGATGCTGGCGTTGGTCGTTGTGCTGGGAATCTACACGCTGCCGCGGGTTTACTCGCTTGGCGGCGCAATCCGCGAGACCCTTTATCGCAACTACGTCAGCATCGAGGCCGCACAGAACATGCACGCCGCGCTCACGACGCTTCAGGTCGCCGAGCACGACGGCCGCGCCAGGGACGTTCTGCCCGGGGCGCGGCAAAATTTCCTGCAGTGGATCGACGTCGAGAATCACGACTTTACTGAAGTTGGCGAGCCTGATCTTGCCGCCGATATCGCCCGGCGCGGCAACCAACTGTTCGCCGCCGTCGCCGCCGCGCCGCCCGGCGCGCTGCACGATCGCGAATTCGCCGAATTGAACGGCCGCCTCGACGATCTGATCGCGATGAACAAGGCCGCGATGTTCCGCGCGGACAGCCGCTCGGTAAAGCTGGGGCGGCGGCTGGCGTACGAATTCGCCGGCGGGCTTGCGCTGGTGCTGCTGGTGGGCGCCGCGGTGTCGTGGGGTCTGGGATGGCGGCTCTCAAAGCCGCTGACGGAACTCGCCGAGCGCCTGCGCGGAATCAGTCAGCGCAAGTCGCAGGTGCGGCTTGGCCCGCAGCCGCTGGCCGAGCTGGAAGCGGTCGCGCGCGAATTCAACCAGATGGCCGAGCGGCTCGAGCACTACGACCAGCTCAACGTCGAGCGCCTCGTTTACGAAAAGAGCAAGACCGAAGCCATCATCGAGAGCCTCGAAGACGGCGTCGTGCTGATCGACACCGGAGGAATCGTTGCGCACATAAATGAGATCGCGTCGCTGATCCTTGGCGTCGATCTTCAGGACGCGCTCGGCAGCCCGTTCGACGACCTCAGCAGCAACCATCCTCATTACCTGCGCGTTCGCGATGCGTTGCGCGCACTTCAGCGGGCCGGGCCGGAAGGCCAGCGCACTGAAATCGATCTTCACGTCCGCGGCCGCGCCCATTCCTACGTGCTCAAGTCTGTCCCGCTTCATCACACGGCCGGCGCCTCGCTCGGCACGCTGCTGATTTTGCAGGACGTGACCTACCTCCGCGATCAGGATCGCGCCCGCACCAACCTGGTCGCCACCCTGTCGCACGAGCTCAGGACCCCGCTCACCTCGCTTGCGCTGTCGGCGGAGCTGCTGGGCCGCGATATGCCGGCTTCAAATCCGAAGAGCACCGAACTGTTGCAGGTGATCATCGAAGAATGCACGCGGATGCGTCAGCTTACCGACAACCTGCTCAACCTCGCGCGCGGCGAGATCCCGGCCATCGCGGTTCAGCAAAAGCGTCTCGATCTTGCCCGTCTGGCGGCCGATGTGACCAGGCGCTTCGCAATCCAGGCCCGCGAGAAGCACGTCGAGATCCAGGAGCAGATCGGACCGGTGCCCGAGGTGATCGGCGACCCGGTCAAGCTCTCCTGGGTGATATCGAACCTGCTCGGCAACGCGCTCCGCTACACGCCCGCCGGCGGAACCATCAAAGTCGCGACCCGCGGCGCCAAGCAGGCGACGCGGCTGGAAGTCACCGACTCGGGGCCCGGAATTCCGCCCGAGCTGAAAGACTATATTTTCGAGCGTTTCGTGCAGTACGGTTCCGACGGGCTCGAAAAGGGATCCGCCGGGCTGGGATTGTCGATCGTCAAGGAAATTGTCGAGGCCCACGGCGGCAGGATTTTCGTCGAGAGCGCCAACTCTCACGGCTCCCGATTCATCGTCGAAATTCCCGCCGCGAAGGAGCTTTGATGGCCAGGCTGCTCATTGTCGATGACGAGCGCAATATCCGCCGAAGCCTCGTCGCGTTTTTCGAGTCGCTTGGCCACGAGGTCCGCGCCGCCGAGAACGGCACGCAGGCCGTCGCGATGCTCGCCGAGACCCAGTTCGATCTGGTGCTGACCGACTACCGGATGGCCGAGATGACCGGGCTCGAACTGCTGCGCGAGATCAAGCGGCGCGCCCCCGACTGCCTGGTAATTCTGATGACCGCTTATGCGACCGTTGAAAATGCGGTCGAGGCGATGAAGTCCGGCGCCTACGACTATGTCACCAAGCCGTTCTCGCTCGAACAGATCCAGCACACCGTCGATCGGGCGCTGCACGTCAGGGTGCTTCAGGCGGAAAATCGCGCACTGCGCAGCGCGATCGACGAGGAGCCGCTGCTCGACTCGCGCAGCCCCGCGATGCAACGCCTGCTCGAAACTGCGCGCCAGGCCGCCGCCAGCGACGCGACTATTCTGCTCACCGGCGAGAGCGGCACCGGGAAGAACGTCATCGCCCGCCAGATTCACCGATGGAGCCGGCGCCAGAGCAAGCCGTTCGTGGTGGTCAATTGCACCACGCTCTCGGAAGAACTGCTGGAGAGCGAGTTGTTCGGGCACATGCGCGGCGCGTTCACCGGCGCGGTCAAGGACAAGCCCGGGCGGCTCGAGGCGGCCAACGGCGGGACGGTTTTCCTCGACGAGATTGCCGACTTGACGCCCACCCTGCAGACCAAGTTTCTGCGCTTTCTCCAGGATCAGAACTTCGAGCGGGTCGGTGGCGAACGCACGATTCACGTCGATGCGCGAATAATCGCCGCGTCCAATCGCGACCTCGACTCCGAAGTCGCCGCGCATCACTTTCGCGAGGATCTCTACTACCGCCTCAACGTCATCACCCTGCGCGTGCCTCCGTTGCGCGAACGCCGCGAGGATATTATCCCGCTCGCACAATGGCTGCTGAACGTCGCCGCAGTGCGCAATTCGCATCCCGGCCTGGCATTTTCACCCGGAGCGATCGCGGCGTTGACCGCACTATCGATGGCCCGGAAATGTGCGCGAACTTCGCAACGCGATCGAACGCGGCACCGTCCTGATGCACGGCGAGACGATCGCGCCCGAGGACCTGCCCGATTCGCTGTTTCACGAATCCACCGACGCCCTCACCGGCATCCCCAACGCCGCCAGCCTCGACGAGGTCGAACGCGAGCATATCGCGCGCGTGCTCGCCGCCAGCGCCACGCTTGAAGAAGCCGCCGACACGCTCGGCATCAACGTCACGACGCTCTGGCGAAAGCGCCGGCGCTACGGAATCGAATAGCCGCAGGCGGCCGCGCTTGCCGGAGCTTGAATCGCTTGTTATCCGGTGACTCGGCGGATTCGCTTAAGCTCGCTTGCGCGCGCCGAAGGTCAGCACCGAGCCGTCGAGTTGCGGGCGGAAATCCTCGAAACCTGCCTGAGTCAGGTATCCATCGAGCTGCGCCGGTTCGAACAGCCGCACCCCAACCCGCTCGATACGCTCGCGGATGCGCTGGTAGCGCAGGATACCCGTGCGCACAGCGGCAAAGGTCGTTACCGCCAGGATTCCGCCCGCTTTCATCACCCGCGCAATCTCGCTGAGCGCGGCGACCGTGTCTGGAAACAGATGGAGTGCGCCGCCGCACAGAGCGACGTTGAAGAACGCGTCGGGGAAAGGCAAGGCGTCCGAACTCGCGCGCGCGAATTCGACGTTGCCGATGCCCGCCTGAGTTACGTAGGCCGCGCCTTGCCGTAACATGCTCCACGAAATGTCGACCCCGTAAACGCTCCTGGTCGGCGACGCGATCCGGCGTCCCAGCGTCCCCGGCCCGCAGGCGACGTCCACCACCGGTCCGCTTTGCGCCGCCACTATCGCCCCGACCTTGTCCATCAGCTGCCCGAAGGACGGGGCTTTGTTTCCACCGACCATTCTCAGGATCACCGGATACCAGAGCTTGGTCTCGTACAATCGCGAGATCAGTGGCACATTCATCGCGCGCAATGCCCGGTTCATTCTGGGGCCGATTCTGGAAGCGAAATCTTGCCCGGTGAAATCCGGGATACCTTCGACGATCGGATAGCTGGCCTGACAGGCGCGGCAATCGAACGCCACGGCGCCGCGCGTCAGCGGACCTTTACAGGAAGGGCAAACGTAGACGTTGAGTGGCTCGGCCATACTCACTCCTCGCAGCCTGCCGTCTACTCTCCTTGCCGCCGCGCCGCAACTACGAATTCTCCGGCTCTTCCGTTGCTCTCAAACTTAGCGGACGCAGCCGCGACGACTTCTTGGACTGATGGTCCTGCATGCGGCGCAGGATGTCGTCGAGCGCGCTGACCGCCGCGACAATGTGAGGCCCCTTGTTCAGCATCACGCACTCGGCGCGTTCTCCCATCGCGGCGTCGGTGATTTCTGCGCGCGACGCCTGGCCTTTCTTGGCCAGCGTCTCGAGCACCTGCGTCGCCCATATCACCGGCAGATGCGCCGCCTCGCAGATCCACAGAATTTCCTCCTGAACCTCCGCCAGCCGTTCGTAGCCGCACTCCACCGCCAGGTCTCCGCGTGCGATCATGATACCCACCGGTTGCTGCCGCATCGCGGCGAGCATCAGGTTGGGCAAACGCTCGAAGCCCTGGCGCGTCTCGATTTTCAGCACGATTCCCAAATGATCGCCGCCAAGCTCCCGCAGTCGCGATTGAAGTTGAACGATGTCGCGCTCATGGCGCACGAACGACATCCCGACCAGGTCCGCGTGCCGAACGATAAACTTAAGATCTTCGAGGTCTTTCGGCGTGAGCGCGGGCAGGTTGATGTGGGTATCGGGCAGATTGATTCCTTTGTCGGCCCCCAGCCGGGTCCCGCCCGCTTTGGCCTCGGTTATCTCGATCCGAAGCGCGCCGGGCTCGGCCTCCTTCACGATTCCGCCGATCTTGCCGTCGTCGAACCAAATCTTCTCGCCCACGCGAACCATCGGGAAAACCTCCGGCAGCGTGCACGAGACCGTCGCCGGACTGAGCGTCCGTCCATCCGAATCGACCGAAGCGTTTTTGCCCACGATCGGCTCGCCCGTGAGCAGAATGAAGTCCCCTTTGCGCAGCATGATTCCTTGCGCGCGGCGCGGTAATTCTCCCACCTGCGCTTCGCGCCTTGCTTCGCGGTCCACATCGACGCGGATCAGGACCGTTCCCGCGGTCACGTAGGCGGTTTGGCTGCATTGAGCCCATCGCCCTGCCTCGCCGATACCGACCACTTCGAGCACCCGCCGTTTCCCGCGCGCATCTTTGAAGTGGATGCGTTCTCCGGGTTTGACCTCATCCAGCCATTGCGCTGAGGCGACGGGGATCGCCGCGTCCGCACCCGGGGGAGGATGGCGGGCCGGCTCGGCGCCCGCGAGCCAGATTCGCGCCGGTTCCGTCACCCGTCCAAAACTATCGCGCCTGGGATGCCACGCGACCACTTGAGGCCCCGGTTCGATTTCCCCGGTTCGGAGCTTCGGCCCGGCAATGTCCATCTCGATACGGCATGGCAGACCCAGTTCCCGCCGCGCGCGCTCCAGATGATCGGCCATCCGGCCCCAGATTTCCGGGGTATCGTGCGCGCAGTTTATCCGCATGCAGTTCATTCCATGGGAAACCAGGTCGCGCACCAGCGCGTAGTCATCCGCAGCCTCGGCTGACATCGTAACCATGATGCGGACGCCGCGATGCTCCGGCGCGGGACCCAGTAGCGCCTCGGTATTCGCCGCGAGGATCGACCTGCCTTCGCGAAAGCCCGGACATTCCGACGGCGCCGGCGCTTCAATCTTCCGACCTGCCAGGCGATGGAGCGCCAGCAGCACCGCATTCAGCGTGCTCATCACGTGGGCTTCCGTCCGGCCGAGCGATGAGAGGCCGAGCACCGCGAGTTCGTCCTGCAGTATCCGAATATCTTCGCGTCTGAGCGCGAGATAATGGATCAAATTGATCGCGCTTTTCCGATACGCGGGATGGACCGTCGAGGCGCGCTGGTGAAGTTCGCTTTCGTGCCTTAGCAGCGACCGGCGGATTTCACCAAGCCTCGCGATTAGAGCTTCAAACGAATCGGGGCTTGCTAACGGCGATTCGATTTTATTGTTCACGGCGGCACAATAATTGGTGCAATCGACGTGCCGATTCGATTCTACCTCTCGTCTCTCTCCCGTAACAAAGAGAGCATCTGCGCGGCTTCGCGGAAGCCTCGGCAAAATTATTAGATTCGTTAATTCAAGCCGTCATTTATGTAGATCCGAAGCTGTCCCCCATAGCACCACCGGCCCGCCCTCGCTGATGCGTACGGACACAGCTAGACGGGCTAACGAACGGAGCCGATGATCAGCCAGGCCCGCAATCGCGAGCGGCCCGCTACCGCCAATCTGGCGCCGACTTGACGCTGGAACGGCCATCGGGTTAAGAACCGCGTATCTGCAAACTCAAAAACGGAGATCCCGGATTAAGTCCTTTTGTGCCTCTCACCCGATTGGTGAGGGGGGGCGCAGCCCCGCCGCCCGATGTTAACCCAGGATGGTTTGCCTGAACCAAATTACGGCTGGAAGGCCGGAGAAGGGAATCGTTCAAATGCAATGCTCGAGAAAATCTGAACCGGCAAGGTCGCGCGCGCTTCGGCGCGGGTTAGGGGCGCTTCTGATCTGTTCGGCGTTGGTGGGTGTTGCCGCGCCGGCCGCACGGGCCGCGTCAGGCGCTCTATGGATTGCAGACGCGGACAATCACCGGGTTGACGAGTACTTGCCCAGTCAGCTTCAGAGCAGCCACACGCCGACTCCGCTCACTGTTTCGATTGGGGCTGCGCCATATGGGGTGTGCTTCGACAAATCGAAGAATCTTTGGGTCATCGATAGCGACGAACAGATACTCGGCTTTACCGCCTCGGAGCTTAAGAAACTCCCAACCGCTCCCAGTCCAACAGTAACGATCACCAGCTCGTCGTTCAAAGACATCGTTGGCTGCGCCTTTGACAAGCACGGCAATCTCTGGCTGGCGGACCTCGACAAAGACAGTCTGGATAAGATCTCTGCGGCGCAATTGAAAGCCGGCAGCGGCATCATCACTCCCGCCGTCATCATTACGGATTCTGCGGAGATGTCGTCCGCTGCTCCGGGCTTCGTTACGTTCGACAAATCGGGGAATCTGTGGATGGACGGCGGGGATGACGAGGAGCTCTTCGAATTTTCTGCTTCTGAGCTCACCTCCGGCGGCGACAAGACCGCGGCAGTTGTCCTGGGGGGCGGCGGGAGTTTGAGCGATCCGGGCCAGATCGGATTCGATGGCCATGGCAATCTCTGGGTGAGCAGTTACGACGACAATACCGTCGTGGAATTCCCGAAGCGCCAAATCAGCAGCTCGAACAACGACGCGCCGACTGTAACGATTAGTAGCTCAAGTCTGGACGGGCCATGGGGCCTCGCTTTTCACGGCAGCGACTTGTGGGTGATGGACTACGGCGATGGCAACGCCCAGGAGTTTATTCCCTCTCAAATTAAGCGCAGTGGGTCGCCTGCTCCGAAGGTTCTCTTGACCGGTGCTGCAGCCACAGATTCGTGGGGAATTACGTTCGGTCCCGCGTTCGGGAAGCTGCCCTAGCAGGGTGTTGAATAACACATATCGAAGGGTAGCCCGGGTCGCGAACCGTTCAACACCCTGCGTAAAAGATGGCTTCTTACCTACAACATCTCCCCCTTTGGGGGAGACAAGAGAGAGGGAGCAGGCGTTGAAAATTACTTGGTGATTATGCACTTGACAAAAGTGCGCGTCTCTGGTAAAGTTCCAAATCATGAAGAAAGACGCGCCCAAACAGTCCACGAAGCCGATTCAACCGTCGCTGCTTCAAATCGTCGAACGGTTCCCGTCCGAAGAGAAGTGCATCGCGCATTTCGAGCGCATCCGCTGGCCGCAAGGTCTGGCGTGCATCCGTTGCGGTGCGATGCGCATTCACAAATTCGACCAAGCGGGGAAGACCGGGAAGATGCGCCATCTCTACTATTGCCCTGATTGCGACTATCAGTTCTCCGTGACCACGGGCACGATTTTTCACGACTCTCATATTCCGCTCCGCAAATGGTTCATTGCGATCTACCTGATTTGCACGGCGAAGAAAGGAATCGCGGCGTTGCGGCTTCAAGAGTACTTGGGTCTCGGCTCTTATCGGACTGCGTGGTACATCGCCCATCGCGTGCGATTAGCGATGGGGGAAGACTCTGACTTTGCGACAAAGTTCTCCGGAATCGTTGAAGCGGACGAAACCTATATAGGCGGCACACGAAAAGGTCTGCACGGGCGCGGAAGCGCCAATAAGATTCCCGTAGTCGGTATCCGAGAGAAAACATCAGGCAAAGTCCGCTTGCAGGCTGTAAAGGACTGTTCTAGCCATGTGCTCGCGGAGTTCATTCGCAAGCATGTGCAGGGCGGCTCTATCCTGCACACCGATGAGTGGCGCGGCTATGCGTGGCTTGATTCGTCCGAGTTTGCACATAAGACGGTGCGGCACAACCGGACCTACGTTACCGCTGCTGGCGTGCACACCAATGGAATTGAGAATGTATGGTCCCTGTTCAAGCGTGCTGTCATGGGAACCTTTCACAAAGTCTCCGCCAAGTATCTTGCGCTCTATCTCGATGAGTTTTCTTTTCGTTTCAACAACCGTGGCGAATTCGACCTGATGGACCGCGTATTGCAAAGGTGCGATTAAGGAGCAAGCCCGCAAGCGGCAAGAATTTCATCCAACGCAGCGTTGTACTTAACCAAGTCTGTCTCTAAACGTCGCGCGATGACTATAGCGCGGTCTAGCGCCTGGCCCATGATTTGCTCATTGGGCTTGTCTTTGTGCATCTCACTCGCGATCACGCGCCCTTTGTGAAGGCTGATTTCCATTTCTCTCTTTAGTGCTTTCACGAGTTTTTCTAACTCCCTAATCCTCGTTTCTTGGTCAGGATGCTGATCCACTATGGCTGCGAGACGGTCTAGTTTTCCGTCCGCCGCATCGTACAATCGGCTGATTTCAATGCGTACGGCCTCGTGCGTTCGGACCTTCGCGACAAGATTGCTCGAAAATTTTGCCATCTAAACATGATTGATCCCGTATCAGCTTTTGTCAAGTGCAGAATCCCCATTACTTTTCAACAGCCTGCTAGGGAAGGCACATGATTCTTCGGGTGGGGCGACGCGGGCGGCGTACGCAATACCGCACGTGACCGCGTCGTCGCCCTCGACGTGGTCGAACTCACGCAGATCGACCTGGCAAAATCGCGTTAAGAGAGCGTATCACGGCAACGGCGTCTAAGTCGTGATAAGCGGGATCGCACTGGCGGCTCGACGCGCAATAAACGCAGTCTCGCTTCATAGCCATCGCGCGATCGTATCCGACCGATTCGCGCCCATCCAGCGCCGCGCGACTGCCGCTCCCCGCTTTCGGCAGCCCTTCAGGATCAAGCACGCCGAGTTGCGCGAGCATCGACGCCTGATCATAGGCGTACTGCACGTAGGTCAGTAAAGCCGAATCGCCAACCTTCGAGCGGTCTGGCTCAACGGGGCGGGGTCGCGCCAGCTTTTGCTAATTCAGGAGCTGGTACAATTTTCCGCGAGCAGACCAGGGTTTGACGGATCCAGATATTGCCTACGGATTATTGAAGACGAGGAATCGAGAATTTCCACCATCGTTCACAAACAGGTGAGCTGCATTCAGAAATATACCGAACGGAAAGCTGAGCGATTGCGCCGATGTAGAGCCACCGGCGTTGTCGCCGCTATGCGTGAAATCGGCTTGACCGAGCACCACACTTGCCGTCGGCTGATTCGAGGTCGGGAACGGGTTGTATATCAGTACTCGGTTGTTTCTGGAATCCGCTACGAACAATCTCGATCCATCCGAAGTGACGGCTCCCGGTTCATTTAAGCTCTGCGCAGTTGGGGGCTGCGGGTTGTTGACAGTAATAAAATCGGGTTGGCCGACTACCACATCGGCTGCCACGCCATTCGTTGTCGGGATGCTGTTCCAAATCAGGACCCGGTTGTTAAAGAAATCGGCGACGACCAAGCGGGTCCCATCGCTCCAGAGTCCTTCGGGCTCGTCAAGCCCCGTTTTGCTCGTGGCGGGAGCGGAACTTGTAAAATCCGGTTGCCCAACGACGACATCTGCGTTTGCGCCGTTGGACTTTGGGATCTTGTTCCAAATCATGATGCGGTTGTTGTTGCGGTCCGCCACAAAGAGCTTGCCTTTCGCCACAGCCACCCCGACCTCTGGGTGATCCAGCCCGGACCGCGTCGTTGCGCCATTGCTCGACGTAAAGTCAGGTTGTCCAACCACTACGTTTGCTGCCGCACGCGTTTTGGTCGGAAGCTTGTTCCAGATAAGAACGCGGCTGTTGTCGAAATCGACGACGAATAGCTTTTTGCCGTCGCTCGCTACTCCGACAGGATAACCCAGAAGTTTAGAGCTCGTCCCGCCGTTGTTGCTCGTAAAATTTGGCTGGCCGAGGACGAAGTTGGCCGATGCGCCGTTCTTGGTGGGAAGCTTCTTGAAGCCCAGCACTCGGTTATTGTCGCTGTCGGCAGCGTAGAGTTTCTTGCCCACCATGATAAGAGTGCCCTCTGGCGAACAAAAATTGTTCGCGGCGGGGGCGCCACCGCGATCGCACTGATTGCTCGTGAAGTCTGGCTGCCCGATCACCAGGTTCGCAGCGGCGAAGGTGGAAACCGCTTCTGCCTGACTATCCGCCGCCGCCAGTCGCGTCGCTGTCGAGATATCGAAGATGGCAAGAAAACCAAGCAGAAAGAGCAGGACCGTCGAGCGAAAGTGAAGCATTATTTTCTCCAGAGGCGCGTGCGCGTTTGGACCTGATTTATCCGGAATTTCCATTTTACTCTCCGATTCCAACTCGTCGTGTACGCCGAACGGCCTTCCCCTGCAAGGGTTTGGCCGGTTTTGGGTCCACGGTGTTTCCAGCATCGCGATTCCGAAGGCGCCGGGCATCGCGCGTCGGCGCGCGAGTCATGCAAACTTTTCGGCGATATACTGGCTCGGGGTGCTCATCTTGGCGCTTGATCAATAGTGGGCGACCATATTAGCGCAATGACTGCGCGTGACCATCGCTTCAGCGTCTCGGCGCGATGCGAACCGCCGCCGTATCTGCTCAGCACTCCGCCTGGACTGTCGCGATCATTTCGCCCGCGCAGCTGCGATGACCCGCGCCGGGGACGCGTAAGGGCCTGCCTGGCGACGCCGCTCAGCGCCGAGCTCTACGCAGCCCTGGAAGAGCGGGGTAGATCGCTTGCGGCGCCGATTTACCGTGATCGAACTGCCCGTCTTCTCGATCGTGGCGGATTCGTTGACGCTGCCGTTCAGGTATCTGCCCGAACTCGTAAAGTATGGCGGGATGCCGTTTGCGCTGAGCCTGGTCTCAGGTGCAATCAGCTTTCTGCTGAAGCGCGAGGATGCCTCAAGCTATGCGACGGGCGTCTTGATGGTTGCGCATTTTGTTCTGTTTACTCCCTTTTCCGTAACCTGGTCGAAACTCGCGATCTATGGCCGCCCGGCTATCGCAACCGACCCTCCGTTCGCCTACGCGCGATCTCAATGGCTATACCTGCTGGCGACCACGGTGATGATGATCTCGCTCGCGATCATTGCCGGCCCTCCGGCCGCACTGTTGCGCTACGGCCAGCAAAACCTTGACAACCAGGTCATTACCATGGCAGGGGCGCTCCTTTGCGGAGGACTTATTCTATTCGCGATCGGATTCGTGAGGCTCGCCTTCGTTTTTCCGGCGATCGCGATCGGGAAATATCCGGGAATATCGGCCGCATGGACGCAAACCAGGGGAAATATCGAGCGGCTTGCCGCGATCGTCATTCTTTCTGTTGCTCCATTCCACCTCCTCCGCCACATTCTCGATTGGGGCATCGGATATTACCCGCCCGGCCTTGGGGCGGCCGCCAAGGGATGCCTGGATATGCTGTTGGTCGCGATGGCGACGACTGCGCTCGCCGGGCCGGCGCTCGCATACAAGATGATCGTTCTCGACGAACCCGAAGATGCGCCCGCGCTTGCCGGGACCGCCCCGAGCCGCGTGTAGTTTCGATCAACTGCCCTTCGATCCGCGCTGGTGCAGGTCGTCGAGCGCAATCTTGAGGTGGTCTTGAGCCTTGACCCATAGGTCGGGCATTTTATCTTTCGAACACACGGTCAGCACTTCACGGTAGGTATCGACTGCTTCCTTGAGATACCTGACTCCTGAACTGCGCTCGCCTAGCTCAACCAGCGCGTCGCCGAGGTCGTACTTCGTCCATGCCCACATGGCAGGATCCCGTTCCGGCGTGACGACCTTGAGCGCGTCATTGAACGCGTCGACCGCCTGCTCGGCGTAATAAGTGTCCGACCCATTCTCCCCCATTGCCAGCAGCGCTTTCCCGAGGCCGGCTTTCGCATATGCCCAATACGACGGCGCATGCTCGATCGACAGCTTCTCGAGGGCGGCGCGAAATGCGGCCACGGCTTGCTCCGCGCACGCCGGGTCCTTGTTCAGCCGGTGCAGCTCCACGAGTGCATCGCCGAGGACGGTTTGGGTGTCCGCCCAGAGGACCAGGTTGTGTTCGCGCGGGTATCCATCGAGAATTTGCCGGGACAACGCGATCGACTGTTTCAAATCGTCGCGATTCGCGGTCAATTCGCCTAGCTCCTTAAGGCTCGCGGCGATTTGCCATTGGGTTCCCGCCCAATAAATCGGCCACGATCGCTTGTGATAGACCTTCAACGCTTCCCGAGATGCCGCGAGCGCATCCTCGTATTCCTTGGCGCTCGCATCCCGCTGCGCCATCGCATCAAGGGCACTGCCGAGGTTGCGTTGAGCTTCTGCCCAGCTAACCGGGTAATAGCGAACGTCAAATCCCTTCACTGCCGCGCGATAATAATCCACCGCCCGACGCAGGCTGTCCGCGCCCGCTTCGTGCCCTCCGATTTCTTCGAACGCACCTCCGAGTTCGAATTGAACGTTCGCCGAATCGAGGCGATCTGAGCGGGACTGATACACAGAGAGCGCATTCTGGTATGCTGTGACCGCCGCGTGCAGAGGCGCAGCCTGCATATTGAGATCAGACAGGTCGCTCAGCGCGGAGCCAAGATTTCGTTGCGCCATCGCCCATTCGAGCGGGTCGCGTTCACGCGTCCAATCGGCCTGCGTCCGCTGAAAGTATGCGATCGCCGTACGCAAGGAATCTTCGGACTTGAGCTCCGACCCTGAGGTCCTAATCGCGATGCCGAGCACCAGGTCTACTCGCGCCCGCGTGTCGGCAGACCAGCCCGAGGTTTTGCGGGAATCGTCGGCGATGGCGCGGACCTGCTTGATCAGAGGTTCGAGCGCGTCGCCAAATTTGAAATAAAATTTGAAATCCCACTCCTGCATGAAATGGGTGCTTTCCGTCGCGACGATCAAACGCAGCACCGTGCACAGATCGTCCACCGGCAATTCCGGCAGCTTGAAGTCGGATGGAAGGTACACCCCGCCGAATTGCGCATCGCTGCTGAACATCGTCTGGTAGAGCGGACCAACGGCTGGAGGCGCGCCGCCCTTCGCGCCGCCCCAGATCAACGCCTCTGCCCGCACATCGGTTACCGATTCGAGCGCGTCGAGATGCGCGATTCCTTGCGGTCGGCCTGAAACCGCAATCGTGCGATTCAGGATGACCGGAGTGACGTGCAAGCGAGGATCGAGACCGGCAAGCGCGTCGCGCAACCGCCCTTCGATCCGATTGCCGTCGTCTCCCTCCAGATGGGCAATCGCGACGACGACACGCATGCGCCATTGCTTCACGTTCGGGTAAGCTTCCGAAACCTCGGAGATGACCTCGCGCGGGCTGCGAAGATAGATCGAAGCGCGCTGCATGAGGACAAACGGGAGGCAGGCCAGGGCAACGATGCCCGCGGCTCGTCGCACCGCCATGTATCGAAGCCGGCGCCGCCCAATCTGAACCCGCGCCTTCGACCAAAACGTCAAGCCGAACACAATCGCGCCAATCGTCCCCGCAATGGCAGTGACGATCACCAAATCGGCCGCCAACCGAGCATGCGGCCAGATGAAAACAACCAGCAGCGCGATTCCAAAGGCGCCGGCCGCCGCGCGTCGGCGAGTAAGCCACGGAAACCTGTCGGCGATATACTGACTCGGGCTACTCATCTTGCCGCTTCATCAATAGTGGACGACCATATTACCGCAATGCCCACGCGTGACCATCAGTTTAGCGTCTCGTCGCGATGCGAACTGCTGCCGTATCTGCTCAGCGCTCCGCTCGGACTGTCGCGCAAACAGGCGAAGGATCTCCTGCGCTTCCGCGCGGTGACCGTAAAGCGATTGACCGCCGTCAGGCATGACACTCAGTTGGAGCCGGGCGACGTTGTGACTATCGCCGCGGGCAGGCAAATCCCCGCCGCGTCGCTTGAGCGCCAGGGCCTGAAAATTATCTATCTCGACGATGATATCGTCGTAGTCGATAAACGAGCGGGGCTGCTTTCGATGGGATCGGAGGGCGAGAAAGAGAGAACGGCGCATCGGATCCTCAACGAGCATCTGAAGGCGCTCGCAAAATCGCCGCATCAACAGGCCTTCATCGTGCATCGACTCGACCGCGAGACCTCCGGCTTGATGATGTTCGCAAGAAGCCGCCCGATCCAGGCGGCCCTTCAGCAGAATTGGAAGAGCGTGACCAAGAAATACCTTGCCGTCGTGGAAGGCGTGCCCTCCAAGGCGGAGGGAACCATCCGGGACAATCTTGTAGAGAGCAGGTCATTGCGGATGCATCGTGTCGAGCGGGGTGGAGAGCCGGCAATCACGCACTACCGCGTGCTTCGAACATGCCAAGGCAGGTCGCTCGTCGAGCTTACGCTCGAAACCGGCCGCAAGAACCAGATTCGCGTGCAGATGGCTGGCCTGGGTCATCCTATCGTCGGCGATCGTAAATATGGCGCGACGATCGATCCCGCCCGGCGTCTCGCGCTCCATTCGTGCGAGCTGAAGTTTTGCCATCCAGTGTCGGGCGCCTCGATGGATTTCCGCAGCGCAATGCCAAGCCGGCTGATGGCGCTGATCGAACCGCGCGGAGTAACGCGCGCAAAGTGAAACATCTCCGAATCGCGCAGCGACAAACAAATGACACTGCGGTGCGATTCTGACGGCGCTCCAGGCGCGCGCATCGGCCAGTTTATCACCGCTCAAAATTCCCACGAGTTCATCAGGCGCGCGACTGCCCGCCACAGCCAATCATTGGCGGCGTAAGCCACGCTTTGCAGGCCGTTGCGTTGCCTCGGCACGCAACTTGGATCGATCAAGCGCGAAGGCATGTTCTTCGTGCCTGGCCGGTTGGAGTGAACCAGCTACCGGATGAAGAAGAGTGAGCATCGAAACCGCTAGTGTTCCGGCGATTGACATGCGCGCGATTACTCAACTCGCCGAAGGCGGCGGACTCGGCGAGCAATTTGTCGCCGATATCATCGACGTGTTCCTTGGCGAGTTGAGCGAATACGTTCGCGCAATCGGCTTGCAGATGAGCCACGGCGACCGCGCCGGAATTGCCATGACCGCACACGCGGTCAAGGGCAGCTGCGGTTATTTTGGCGCGGTGCGCCTGACGGAGTTGTCGCGTGAGATCGAAGGCCGGGTCAGGCGCCAACAGACCGACGGCCTTCAAACGGCGATCGATTCCATGGTCGCGGAGACGGCACGAGTCCGCGCCGCGCTGGAAGCCTATCGATCGAGCCATATGCGCGCCCCTGATGGATAATCTGCGGCAGGGTCACGCACCCGCGGTTTGAGCGGTTGCAGATCCTCCGCTGCGCCCGCTGCTCAACGCAAGCATCACTTCAGTCCAGCCGTCGAAAATCATATCGATGCCGATGAACAGTCCGATGACCCACAGTCCTGAAGCCGGCCACCAGCTCATGATCGAAAATCCGAGCAACAGCGAAATTGCGCCGTTCAAGATCAGCCATCCCCGATGATGCATCGGAGTCGAAAAGGCTACGAAAATTCTAAAAGTGCCGGCGACGATCAGCAGCATCGCGATCATCAAGGTCAGCGTCACGGCAGCCACCTCCGGATGCGTGACCATCAGGATGCCGGTCACCGCGTATAGCGCGCCACCCATGAGGTTAATGAAGAAACCGCCCCACGCGCGTCGCGCAAACCCGTGAATGATTTCGAACAGGCCGCCGAAGATCAGCAGCCATCCGAGGAATATCACGGAAACCATCGTCATGAGTTCGACGCTGCCTATCGCGATGGTGCCTATGACGATCAGCACCGCTCCCAGGCAGAGAAACCAGGTGCGATGCGCCCTTACTTCTTCGATTCCCAACTGAGTTGCAAGTAAAGCCATTCCGCTCCCTCCTTGATTACCTGGTTTGAGTAAACAAGTTGCGCGTCAACTGGCGGGTGGCCGCAATCGCCTCCTGCCGATTGGCGCTGGCAACCCGCGCGCGCAGCGCAAGCCTATGTCTTCGCGTCGATTCGAGCAGTTTGCTACACACCCATCTTCCTGCGCTCTGCCCAACGCTTCTTCATCGCCAGTGACAACCGCTTTCTCCCTTCGGGAGTCAGGCCTCCGCGCTTGCGCTTTTTCGACGTGCTCCCCTTAGGCCTGCCGACGCCCATCTTCTTGCCGGCCTGCGACAAGGCCGATCCCAACAGCGCCGCGATAGCTCGACCGAGCCGGTCGCTCTCCTCTCTCAACTCTTCCACTAATTTATCCAGGTCCAAGATTCGCTCCTTTGGCGCGCTTGCCGCATGACAGCTCGCGCCGTTGCGTAATTGCTCGTTATGACTTTCACCCTATCGATGCCCGGATAGGATGCGCACGCCGACTGGTACCAGCGCAATACCTACTCTTTCTATCGGCTCGATCCAATCACGCAGAATATCGGGGATTCCTCGCGCGAGCAGGGGACGATGAGGCAGGTAGCGATAATTGTGGATAACCAATACAGTCAACGGTTCATGCCTTGGAAAAAATGTAAAGAAGTGGGTCGCAGCAGATTTCTTGTCGAGCTGATCAAGCCTTCGCATTACGACGATGACGGCTATCTCATCCAATGGTGGCGCGGCTTCGTGCCGTCGAGTTCGCTGTCGAGTATCTACGGCCTCGCGCTGGACGCGGAGGCGCGGTCCGTCCTCGGCGCCGGAGTTAATCTCGAGATCGCTGCGCACGACGAGACAAACGCCAGAGTCCCGGTGCGTTCGATAATTCGCCGGTTCAAGCGCAACTCGAACCGCGGCGTGGTGCTGCTGATCGGAGTCCAAACCAACCAGTTTGCACGCGCACTTGATATCGCGCGCGAACTGCGCGGCGCCGGAGTCCAGGTCGCGATCGGCGGATTCCACGTCAGCGGATGTCTCGCGATGCTTGCCGAGATGCCGCCCGAGCTGAAGGACGCGCTCGCGCTCGGAATCACGCTTTTCGCAGGCGAGGCTGAGCATCGGCTCGACCAGTTGCTCATCGATGCGTTCGAGAATCGCCTCCCGCCGGTTTACAACTTCATCGCGGATCTGCCCGCGATGGACGGAGAGCCGCTTCCGTTTCTTCCAATTCAGTACGTCAAGCGTTACGCCGGGGCGATCGGATGCTTCGACGCGGGGCGCGGATGCCCGTTCAGTTGCAGCTTCTGCACGATCATAAATGTGCAGGGGCGCAAGTCACGTCATCGCACCGCCGACGACATAGAGCAGTTGATTCGCGCGCACGCGGCGCAAGGCGTGCGCAGTTTCTTCATTACCGACGACAATTTCTCGCGCAATCGGAACTGGGAAGCCATTCTCGATCGCATCATCCAGCTCAAGCGCCGCGACCGGCTGAAGATAAACATCATCATGCAGGTCGACACCATGTGTCACAAAATCCCGAACTTCGTGGAGAAGTCGGTGAGCGCGGGGTGCAAGAAAGTCTTTATCGGGCTCGAGAACATCAACCCCGACAGCCTCAAGGGCGCATCGAAGGGCCAGAACCGCATCACCGAATACCGCAATATGCTCCAGGCGTGGAAGCGCGGCAAGGTTCTGACCTACGCCGGCTACATCCTCGGCTTCCCGTCCGACACGCCCGAGAGCATCGAGCGCGACATCCAGATCATCCAGCGCGAACTCCCGATCGACATCATGGAGTTCTTCATGCTTACGCCGCTGCCCGGCTCCAGGGATCACCAGGAGATGTACCTGCGCGGCGAGCGAATGGAAGCGGATACCAACAAGTACGACGCCGAGCACGCGACCGCCGATCATCCGCGGATGAGCGCCGCCCAGTGGCAGGATATCTACCAGCGGGCGTGGCACCTGTACTACTCGCCGGCGCACATCGAGACGCTGATCAAGCGGGCCGTCGCCAGCGGAATGCGCACGCGGCGGATGACCTCGATGATTTTCTATTTCTACGCGAGTCACGCCTACGAGCGGGTGCATCCGCTGCAAGGCGGGATCATTCGGCGCAAGCCGCGCACCCAGCGCCGTCCCGGGTTTCCGCGCGAGAACGCGCTCAGCTTTTTTTTCCGGCGCGCGCGCGAGATGGCAGCGACCTATGTGCCCGGCCTGTGGTTCATGTGGCGGCTGGAACGGCTGCGAAGCAAGATTGAGAACGATCCGGCGTCGAAGCATTATACCGATGTCGCGCTCAGCCCGGTCGCTGATGGCGAGTTCGGCGCCGATCTCGAGCTCTACCACGCATCGGATTCAGCGCGCCGTGCCGCCGATCAGGCCCGCACGCGCGCCGAGGAGATGCGTCAAATCGAGATTCGCCGCGAAGCTGCTGCCTGATCGCGCCACGATAGCTTTGCCCCGCACCCCGGCCTGCTCCACGCGAAGCAGCGCGATTCTCCGCGTCGGGGACTACGGCTGATACAGCCCGGGAAAGTCTTGCCGGAGGCGCTTGAGTTTCGGCATATCGTTGACGACGATGTAGGGCGCATCCGGGTGCAGAGCCAGGTAATTTTGGTGGTAGTCTTCGGCCGGGTAGAAGGCGGTGAGCGGAACTACCGTGGTTACGATCGGTTTGGAGAATGAATGTTTGCGTTCGAGTTGGGCGATGTAATCATCGGCCATCTTTTTCTGACCGGCGTTCGCATAGAAGATCGAGGACCGATATTGAGTTCCTGAGTCCGGGCCCTGTTGATTCAGCTCGGTCGGATCGTGAGCGACGAAAAAAAATACTTTCAACAGATCGTCGTACGACACCTTCGACGGATCGTAAGTGACCTGCACCGACTCGGTATGGCCGGTGGTACCCGTTCCGACGCTTTCGTAGTTCGCCGTGTCGGCGGCTCCTCCCGTGTATCCGGAAACAACTTTGGACACGCCGTGGACATGCCTGAAGACGCCGTCCACGCCCCAGAAACAGCCGCCCGAAAAAACCGCAGTCGCGCGGGCGTGGTCGCCGGCCTCGGCCAAGACCCCGATCGGCGCCAGACCGAATAAAACGCCGCCGGCAAGCAATAGCGTTGCTATCCACTTCGTTCGTGACATCATCGTTGTGGCTTCTCCGGGTGCAGGGCGCGCATGTTTCCCCGTGTCCATTCATACTAGCATCCGGGAACGCTTGAGGGACGCGGCGTACCGCACTGGCTTTTTGACCGCTGGTATTGAACTCTGAGCAAGATCCACCGATGCGACTGGCGCCAATACTGCTTGCTCTGGTCACGTTCATCTCCACCGGGTTGGGCGGGATGGCGGCCATTCGGTTGCGCGACCGGCTTCATTTGCTGCTCGGCTTCAGTTCCGGCGCGGTGTTGGCGGTGGCTCTGTTCGACCTACTGCCGGAGGTTTTCGCTTTCGACCACGGTTCAGCGTACATGCCGATCACCGCGCTTGGATTCCTTGCCTTCTTCGGACTTGAACGGTACACGGCGATGCACCGCGCCCGCGAGCATCCTCACCTGGTCGGAGCGCATGAGGCGGAGCTTGGCGCGATATCCGCGGGCGGCTTGGCCTTTCACAGTTTCCTGGACGGGGTTGCGATCGGTGTCGGCTTTCAGACCAGCATCGAGATGGGACTCCTAATTGCGTTTGGCATAATCGCGCACGATTTCAGCGACGGACTCAACACCGTGACGGTCGTTCTTGCGCATGGAAAGTCGCGCAGAAGCGCCATTTTCTGGCTGACAGTGGATATGTTGGCCCCGGTTCTCGGTGCGGCCTCAACGCTGATGTTCAATTTGGGGGCAGGGCTGCTGCCGTGCCTGCTTGCATTTTTCGCCGGCTCTTTTCTTTACATCGGCGCCTCGGATCTGCTGCCGGAAGCTCGCGAGCATGACTCTCCATTGGTTGCCGTCGCCACCTGTGTGGGGATGATCGCAATTTTTCTGATTACCCGTTTGCTGCGCGGATAAAATGAATATAGAGGCGGCAAACCTTGAACGGGAGCGAGGGTTGCTTTAGAAATGATCCTTGCGGCATGAGGCAGTTGTTTTCAAAGGCGGACTTGCGGGACCTGAGTCTGATCATGGCCATCGTGGTGCTGTTGGCCAGCGTCCCCTCAAGTGCCGGGCTGGTGGTCGTCTCCGGACCGAGCCGGCCAGAATTGACGATCAACATTTGCCATCCGATTCAAATGCTCGACCGCGTGTCGAACACATCGCTCGCACGCCCTGCGGCGGTCTTGCCGGAGTTCATTGTTCGCCATCTGGGCTCGATTGCGCCAAAAGGGACAGTACGATTAGCCGACTGTAAGGTCGCCCCCGACACCCCGCCGCCAAAGCAATCCATCTAAGAATCTTCGTTCGACGGCGTTCCTGATTTCGGTTCCCGGCGCCGCAAAATGTCGCGGCGCCAGTCTTTCTTCCTTCAGGCAAGCGGCGCACCACAGGTGTCCGCTGGGAGATGTCCTTTGCGACGGATTACTGAGCTTGTCCTTTCGGCTGGAGCGGCGATTTATCCGCATGACCGCAGAAAAACGTGCAGACGCCTCCTGGTGGCGACCGTTTTCCTCATCGGTCTGGCGCCCAGCCTGGCCTGGGCCTGCGCATGCGGGTGCGGTGTCTTTGAGGTAGGAACCGCATCACTTTTTCCTCAGGGGTCCGGAGGCCAGGTGTGGTTTCAATATGAGTACACGGATCAGTACATAAACTTCCACGCGACCCAGCCAGCCTCCGCCTTCTACAATAACGACAAGTACATCCGAACAAACTTCATGGAAGCCGGCGTGCAGTACATGTTCAACCGGGACTGGGGAGTGATGCTCGAGGTGCCGTATTGGTCGCGCGATTACAAGGGTGCTTATGATGGCGACAACGCCGGCATCCGTTGGTACCAGAACGATTCCTTCGGCGATATCCGGATCCAGGGGATGTACACGGGCCTGTCGGAGGACATGTCGACCGGACTCCTGATGGGGGTCAAGGTCCCGAGCGGCGACTGGACCTATCCACCCTACGATCGGGATACGCAGATTGGCACCGGAAGCACCGACCTTCTAATGGGCGTTTACCACATCGGAACATTACCGAAGCAGTTGGGAACGTTGCCGTTGACCCTCAAGGAGCGCCCTTTCAACTACTTCGTGCAGGTCAACTACGATTTGCCGCTCTGGGAACAAGACCAATACACGCCCGGCAGGGAAGTCGATGGCGCAGTGGGAACCTTCTACGACTTCGGCAAAGTCGGCCCGCTCAAGGAACTTGCTCCGATGCTCACCTTTGTCGCCTCTGACCGTACTCGGGACACAGGGAATAACGCGGATCCCGCCGACAGCGGCTACACCCGTTTTATCGTCGCTCCCGGAGGCGAGATCGCACTCGGGGTCATCCGGGCTTACGCAGACATCGAGGTGCCAATCTTTCAAAACGTTAGGGGTTTACAGCTGACCGCGCCCTTCGCGACCAAGCTGATCGTGAGTTACAGTTTCTGAAGCGTGGGAAGGCAAGCGTGAGGCGAATAGCGTTGTGGGCCGCTGGTGCGGGGATTGCCGCGATCGTTTGTGCGGCTGCGCCGGCGTTCGCCTCCGCAAATGTCGGCGACCCCGCGCCGGCGCTCGAGGTGCTCGGACTGGACGGCCGGGCCTTCGATCTAAGCGCGATGCACGGGAAAGTCGTACTCGTTCACTTTTGGGCCACATGGTGCCCGCCTTGTCGCGAGGAAATGCCGGCGCTCGACGCCTTCTATCGGCGCTATCATGGACAGGGGCTCGAGCTGCTCGCTCTCAGCGCCGACCGCCCGCACGATCGGTCCGACGTCGCCAAGGTCATGCAATCATACAGCTATCCGGCGGCGATGCTGGAGGACGCCAAGGTCAACGATTTCGGCGCGCCCGACGTCCTGCCCGTCACATTCGTTGTAGATCGCAGCGGAGTCCTCCGCGCCAAGCTCACTCCCGAGCAAACGCCGGTTAGCGAGAAAACTCTTGCCGACATCGTGCTGCCACTGCTGGTTGAGAAACCCGCGACGCAGACTTCAGGGAATCGAGACGATGCCAATGCTAAGCCTTAATCTCAAGGAGCGGAGTCTCGGGATAGGCCTCTGTTTGGCGATGCTGGTTGTCGCCGTGAGCGCGACGGCTCTAATCGGTTGCCGCCAGCATAGCGAAGACATTGATGAGCGCGGAGGATTCGAGGTGCGCAATACCTCCGACTGCTTCCCCGACCTCACGTTGGTCGATCAGCACGGCCGCAATGTTTCCCTGGCCTCGCTCAAGGGGAAGCCGGTGCTGTTCGATTTCATTTACACCACCTGTCCCGGACCGTGTCTTCTGCTTACGACGCAGATGAAACAGGTCGCGAATCGCCTCGGGCCCAGGCTTGGAACCGAGGCCCGCATCGTGTCGATCACCGTCGATCCCGAACACGATCACCCGGCCCAGCTTCTCGCATACGCGAGCAAGCAGGGCGCCGACGTTAACGGCTGGCTGTTCCTGACCGGAACGCCCAAACAGATCGAAGATGTGATGGCGCGATTCAACGTGATTCGAAAGCGCGAACCTGATGGAACCGTCGATCACGTTCTCGAATTTTTTTTGGTTGATGGCAACGGCCGTGCCTTGCTTCAGTACATAGGTCAAAAGGCCGACCCGGATTGGGTCGCGAGCGACGTGGAAAAAGTCGCAGCGCGCAAGCCGGTGGCGGCTGGCGACAGCACCAGCTACGCGGGTACGCTTTAAGCAGTGAACCGATGAAATCGTCGAGGACATTAGCCGGCTCCTTGATGGGTCTAGCGTGCATCTGTGCCGGAGCGATCTTTGCAGGTCGAATCCTCGGCGCTGGCGTAAGCCGGCCTGTACTCACGGTCCGAGTGGTCGCGCATCAGTGGTGGTGGGAATTCGATTACCCCTCTTTGGGCCTCAAGACCAGTGACGTTTTGCACGTTCCAAGCGCTACCAGCGTTCGGCTCGAGCTTGCCTCCGCCGACGTCGTCCACAGCTTCTGGATTGTTGGGATGAAGGAGCCGGTGGACATCTTGCCCGGGGTGACGCGCCCGCTTGACCTGCTCCTAAAATCACCGGGCGAGCTCTGGGGAAATTGCGACTCCGGTTGCGGCTGTGCAACCGTCTGCATGCGATTTCGCGTGCTGGTGGATAGTCCCGGCAACTTCGCTCAGTGGTCGGCTCGCGAGCGCTTGCTCCCCACGGAGTTCAAGCCGCCGAATGCGAGAGCTGCGCCGGCCTGCGCATTGAACACCGGGCGCGACGGCCACGTCGGGCGCGGTTCTCCGGCCGGTCATTTGCAGCGCTTGCTTGATGAAGCCGAATCAACCGCCAAGAGCCCCGCCCACTGATCGGCGGATATTACTTCAGAGGTTGGCGGAACAATCGATGCGAAAAAATTCGGGGGCTGGGATTGCTCCCAGCCCCCTGCCGTCACCACATCCGCCGCCCCACCACAACCCTTAAGGGCGCGACCCGCGCCGCGCCTGTAATTAAGTGGGTCCCGGAAAACTCGTCATCCCCATATTCTCCGAGGACTGGCTGAAATTTCACCGCCGCCGCTCGTACCTACCTGCCCGTCCCCATCAACCTCATCATCGCCAGTCTCTGGAAATCCTCCCCCGCCAATTCTCCGGGACCCTTGATACTCCTTCTTCATGAGCACCCGCTGGTGGTGCCGCAGTTCATGCATTTGTAGCAGGCGCCGTTGCGCACCATTATGCTGCCGCAGTCGGGGCACGGCGGCGCGTCGGCCTGATTGATGAAGGCCTGGCGCATGCTGCCGTCCTTGCCGTCGCGCAGGCTGACGACCGCCGCCACCGGCGCGCGCGCCGCCTCGGGCTTTGCCGACGAGCTCTTTCTCCGACTCGATAATCCCGACCTCGCGCCTTGCTTCCTCGCCGAGGAACTTCGACGCCATCCACCGGAACAGGTAATCGACGATCGACTTGGCGTACGGAATCTGCGGATTCTTGGTGAAGCCCGACGGCTCGAAGCGCATATGCGAGAATTTGTCCACCAGGAACTGGAGCGGGACGCCGTACTGGAGCGCGAAGGAAATTGCGGTCGCAAACGAGTCCATCAGGCCCGAGATGGTGGAGCCTTGCTTGGACATCGTGACGAAAATTTCGCCCGGGGTGCCGTCCTCGTACATGCCGACGGTGATGTAACCTTCGTGGCCGGCGATATCGAATTTGTGGGTGATCGATTTGCGCTCGTCGGGCAGCTTGCGCCGCTGCATGCGCTCGTCGGGCGGCGCGATCGCCGCCGCCGTTTCGACCGCCTTCTCTATTTCTCTGCGGCCCGTGTTGAGCGGCTGCACGCGCTTGGATCCGTCGCGGTAAATCGCGACCGACTTCAGCCCAAGCTTCCACGCGGTGACGTAAGCCTCCGCGACTTCGTCCACGGTCGCTTCGGCGGGCATGTTGATGGTCTTGGAAATCGCGCCGGAGATGAACGGCTGCACCGCGCCCATCATCTTGAGATGCCCGTTGTAGTGAATCGTGCGCGCGCCGGCGCGCGGCTTGAAGGCGCAATCGAAGACGGCCAGATGCGCGTCGGCGAGCTGCGGCGCACCTTCGATCGTCTCGTTCTCGTCGAGGTATTCGACGATTTCCTGGACTTCCTTCGAGTCGTAGCCCAGGCGCTTGAGCGCGCGCGGGACCGTGTTGTTCACGATTTTCAGCATCCCGCCGCCGACCAGCTTCTTGTACTTGATCAGCGCGATGTCGGGCTCGATCCCGGTGGTGTCGCAATCCATCATGAATGCGATGGTGCCGGTGGGCGCGATCACCGTAGCCTGCGAATTGCGATAGCCGGCCGAGCCGCCGAGCTTCAGCGCGTCGTCCCATGAGTCGCGCGCGGCGCGGAGCAGGTCGAGCGGAACGTAGGAGGGATCGAGCTTGTAGGCGGCGGCCTTGTGGCGCTCGATCACTTTCAGCATCGGCTCGCGATTGGGCGCGTAGCCGGCGAACGGACCCATTTGCTCGGCGATCCGCGCCGACTGGAGATAGGCCTCGCCCGTCATCAGCGCGGTAATCGCGGCGGCGTAGCTGCGGCCCTGGTCGGAGTCATAGGGCATCCCGAGCGCCATCAGCAGCGCGCCTAGGTTTGCGTAGCCAAGCCCGAGTTCGCGGTACGTGCTGGCGTTCCTGGCGATCTCGTCGGTGGGGTACGAGGAATTATCGACCACGATGTCCTGCGCCGTGATCATTACGTCGACCGCGTGGCGGAATGCGCGCACGTCGAACTCGCCGCGATCGTCGATGAACTTCATCAGGTTGAGCGAGGCGAGATTGCAGGCCGAATTGTCCAGATGCATGTACTCGCTGCACGGATTGGACGCGTTGATTCGTCCGCTGGCCGGGCAGGTGTGCCAGAGGTTGATCGTCGTGTCGAATTGCATCCCGGGGTCGCCGCATGCGTGGGCGGCCTCGGCGATCATGTGCAGCAGCTTGCGCGCGGAACGGGTCTCGGCGACCTCGCCGGACTTGACGAAGTGGGTCTGCCAATCGGCGTCGTCCAGCACTGCCTGCATGAATGCGTCGGTGGCGCGCACCGAATTGTTCGCGTTCTGGAAGAACACGGAGCCGTAAGCCGGGCCGTCGAGCGAGGAGTCGTAGCCGGCCTCGATCAGCGCCCACGCCTTCTTTTCTTCTTCGACCTTGCACTTGATGAAATCGACGATGTCGGGATGGTCGGCGTTGAGCACGACCATCTTGGCCGCGCGCCGCGTTTTGCCGCCCGACTTGATGACGCCGGCGCTCGCGTCGGCGGCTTTCATGAACGACAACGGTCCCGACGCGGTCCCGCCCGACGACAGTTTCTCGCGGCAAGAGCGCAGCGCGGACAGGTTCACGCCCGCGCCGGAGCCGCCTTTGAAGATCATGCCTTCGTTGCGGTACCAGCTCAGGATCGAGTCCATGCTGTCATCGACCTTGAGGATGAAGCAGGCGGAGCACTGCGGCTTGGCCTCGATGCCGACGTTGAAATAGACCGGGCTGTTGAACGAGGCTTTCTGGTTGAGCAGAAGGTACTTGAGCTCGGCGTGGAAGGTTTCGCGCGCGTCGAGGCCTGCGAAGTAGCCCTGTTTTTCGCCCCAACCGGTGATGGTATCGACGACGCGGGAGATGAGCTGGCGGACGCTGGTCTCGCGCCGGGGGGTTCCGAGCGGGCCGCGGAAATATTTCGAGACCACGACGTTGGTCGCAGTCTGCGACCATCCGCGCGGCACCTCGACGTCCTTCTGCTCGAAGACTACGCGGCCGTCTTCGCCCGAGATGACGGCGCTGCGGAGATCCCATTCGACCTCGGAATATGGATCGACACCGGCGGTGGTGAAGTAACGCTCCAGGGTGATTCCGCGGCCAGCCGCGGCAGAGTCGGTGGGCGCAGCGTTGGGGGCTGGTGCGCGGTCGGTTATTTTGGACTTCGATCCCATCTCCAGATCCATCGCTCCCCCGCCCATCACCGCATCCTCCCCACCTCGATTACATATGCGTTAAGTCCGCATTCAATCTAGAAGTCGCTAAGTGACTCGTGGCCGACAATATGCGCGCAGCTCATACGGCCTGTCAAGCCCCAAACCCCTACAGGTAGTGTAGAACAATCTGTTCATAAACCATATATCAGGTTGTTGATAACTTTTGATAAATCTTCGCTTAAATTTGATAGCTGTTACCGACGCATTACTTCAAATTAGTTCTGCTAATAGAAATTAGGCTCGATTCCGGCGACTTAGGCGCGCGCCAAAAGTCGCCGGCCAAGCCGTTTGGTATGCGCGCGATGCGCAGGCGCGCTATCGTGGAGCGCGCATGCCGATTCGACGCCATAAGGCTCCGGAACAGATCGGAGCCGCGATGCAGCCGATCCTCGATCGCATCGATCGCGAAGGTCATTTCGCGATCGTGCGCCTGGCCAAAGCATGGCCGGAGATCGTCGGCGAGGCGATCGCGCGGCGCACTGAGATCGTCTCGCTGAAATTCCACACCGCGGTGGTGAAAGTGTCGGGTGCGATGTGGATACAAGAACTGAACCTGATGAAATCGCAAATTCTCTCGCGCGTGACCCAGCGCTTGGGCGACGACGTCGTGCGTGAGTTGCGCTTTGTCCAGGGACGGCTCAGCCGGCGCGAGCGGCCGAAACTGCGCACGGTGCCGCGCGCGACGCGGAAATCGATCGAGCTGCCGGAGTTGAAGGATCCCGAGCTGCGCAACGCCTTCGAGCGCCTGATCGAGGCCTGGGGCCGCGCCCCCCGCTGACGCGAGGGAATACATTTAATCTTGATGTGAAACCTGCCATGGGATGGGGCATTGGTCACCCCTGCCTGAATCCGCGCGGGCGCGGGTTTGCGCTCGGCGCCGCGACGCGCGAATAATCGCGTTCATGGAATATGACATCGTCGTCCGCAACGGCGTCGTGGTCGATGGCAGCGGCAAGCCGCGCTACCGGGCCGACGTCGCAATCAAAGATCGCAAAATAGCCGCGCTGATCGATCCGGGCGACGCCGCCAGCGCCTCCGCGGCGCGCGAAATCGATGCGACCGGACTCGCGATCGCGCCCGGCTTCATCGACATGCATTCGCACTCCGACTGGGTTCTGCCGATTCCCGATCACGGGAAAATCCTGAAGCCATTTCTGCTGCAAGGCGTGACCACGTTTGTCGGCGGCAATTGCGGCTTCTCGGTGGCGCCGGTGATGCGCGAGCGCCGGCGGATGCTCGACGAGTCGGGGCGGCTATGCACCGAGCGGGACTTCGATTGGGATTGGGACGACGTGGCGGGCTTCGCTGCGTATCTCAAGCGCCAGGGGCTCGCGCTCAACGTCGCGCATCTGGCGGGGCATGGCAGTATTCGCCTGAGCGTGATGGGCGCGGACGCGGGAGAGCCGTCGGCCCAGCAGTTGCGCGCAATGCAGGCGATGGTCGAGGGCGCGATGAAAGATGGCGCGGTGGGGCTGTCGTGCGGGCTTGGCTATTTTCCCGGGATGATCGCGAAGCCGGCCGAGCTCGCATCGCTGGCGCGGGTGGCTGCGGCGGCGGGCGGCGTGTTGACCTCGCATCTGCGCGCATACACGGAGCGCTCGTTGTTCTTCGACAGCCGCGTGCCGCACAACATCCTGGCCGTGCGCGAGATGGCCGAGGTCGCGCGCGAGGCGGGCGTACCGCTGCAAGTTTCACATCTGATTTTTGTCGGCCCGCAAACTTGGGCGACAGTCGGAGACACGCTTGCCGAAGTCGAGCGTCACAAGAGCGCCGGAGTTGATATCGCGTTCGACACTTTCCCTTACACCTGCGGCAACACGACGATTCGCGTCATTTTTCCTTCGTGGTCGCAAACGGGGCTCGAGGGCTTGCTCGATTCATCGGACGGTTGGGCGAAATTGCGCGCCGGATTCCGGCCGCTCGCGCCGTTCATCGCCGACGCGGTTCAGCTCATGTGGGCGGTCAAGCCCGAGCTCGCGCATCTCGAGGGCAAGTTCTTCGGCCAGATCGCCGATGAACTGAAGCTGGATCCGATCGATGCGTACCTGACGATCGCGCGCGAGAGCGGGACCCGCGCGCGCGTGCTGAACCATCTCTACAGCGGCGACGACTACGGCGATGAGCATGCGCTGAAGGAGGCGATGAAGCATCCGCTCAACATGTTCGAGATGGACACGATTCTGACTTCCCATGGGCATCAGAATCCCGCGAGCTTCGGCACCTATCCGCGAATCCTCGGCCACTACGTGCGGGAGTTGAAACTGCTGACGCTCGAAGACGCGGTTCACAAGGCGACCGGGATGGCGGCCGATCGGATGCGGCTGGGCGCTCGCGGGTTGGTTCGCCCGGGATACGCGGCGGACCTGGTGATATTCAATCCGGAAACGATCGGATGCGCCGCGGATGCGAGATCACCGGCGCTCGCCCCGGTTGGAATCGAGCATGTGATGGTCAACGCAAGCTCGGTGGTCGCGGACGGGAAGTGGTGCGGCGACGGGGTGATGGCGGGCGAGTGGATTGGCAGGGGATAGGCCTCACTGGCACGGGCACTCTAGCTAACTGCGCCTCAGCCTTTGGCGCAATCAGGCCAGTGGTTGGCGTTCATGCCGCTTTGCCCGCGATGTCCTGTCTCCGTGTTATATCCGGCGTCCTGTAGAGACCGAAAAAAGTTTTGAGTGCGGCGATCGCGAGCGGGACGACACCGACCGCGATGAAAATCAGATCGCCGGGCAGCCGCGCCCATTCGAGCGCCCGCATCAGCGCGCTGTGTCCGAACGCGGGACTACGCGCGTGCCAGTATCCGTTTTGCAGCACGTCATAGAGCTGGAGAACGCCGCCCGGGAAAAGATTGCTCAGGACCATCATCGCCAGCCCGACGTTCAGCCCCCAGAACGAGACGCGGATGTACTTTTCCGTATCACGCCATCGCTCATCGGGCGTCACCTGCCGGAATGCGAAGACCATGAGCGCAACCGCGAGCATCCCGAATACGCCCATGAACGCCGCGTGCGCATGATTGGGCGTGAGCATCGTCCCGATCTCGAAGTAGCTCACGATCGGCATATTGATCAGGAAGCCGAAGACACCAGCGCCGACGAAATTCCAGACTCCCACCGCCATCAGGAAGTAAAACGTCCATCGATGCGGCACGGAAATATCCTCGCCACAGACATCGCATCGGCCCCGCGTCAGCGCGACGAAATCCCACGCGTCGAGTGTAAGCAGCGTGAGCGGCACGACCTCCATTGCTGAGAAGACGGCGCTGAACGCCATCGTGATCTGCGCCTGGCCGGTGAAGTACCAATGATGTCCCGTGCCGATAATCCCGCTGCCGAGGTAGAGCAGCGCGTCAAGATAGACGACGCGTGACGCCGTTGTGCTGGAGACAATCCCCAACTGGTAGAAGATGATCGCGACCGCGCAGGTCACGAACAGCTCGAGAAAGTTCTCTACCCAGAGATGGATGACCCAGAATCGCCACAGGTCGACGACGGTGAAGTTCGACGCGGTGTTGTAAAAGAACGCGGGCACGTAAAAGACCGGGATCGCGACCGCGGCGGCCATGAACAGCGCAGAGAGTTCGCTCGATTCGTGGCCGCGCAGCCGCGGTGCGATCGCGCGGTACAGGAGCACGACCCACAGCACCAGACCGGCCGCGAGCATCATCTGCCACGCGCGCCCGAGGTCCAAGTATTCCCATCCCTGGTCACCGAACCAGCTCCACAGCTGCCCCATCCACTGATGAACTCCGGCGAATTCGCCAAGCAGGCTGCCAACGACGACCAGCACGAGCGCGACGAACAGCACGTTTACCCACAAGGTCTGCGCGCGCGGCTCATTTTCTCCAATCGCTGGCGCCAGGAATAGTCCGCCCGCGACGTACGATGCGGCGATCCAGAAAATTGCGAGTTGCAGATGCCACGTGCGCAGGATCTGGCTCGGCAGAATCGCGGAGAGATCGATTCCGTAAAAGCTGCCGGCGCTGGCGCGGTAATGCGCTGTGCCGCCACCGACAAGCGCTTGCGCGAGGAAGAGCAGCGCGACGACGGTGAAGTACTTGATCGTCGCCCGCTGGCTGGGCGTCGCCACGCCGGGGAGCATCTTCGGATGCACATGCCCGCGCCGCCCGCGCCATCCAAGGAAGTCAAACCGCCCGAACGCGAACAGCACCAAGGCTGTCGCCCCGAGCAGCGTGATCAAGCTGAGTGCGCTCCATAGCACGGCGCCGCTCGTCGGTACGTTGCCGACCGCGGGATCATAGGGAAAATTGTTGGTGTACGAGTAATTGAGCCCGGGCCGATCCGTGACCGAAGCCCACGCCGCCCATGCGAAGAATGACGTTAGTTCACGAAGTTGCGCAGAGTCCCCGATGTAATTGTGCGGAAGGCCGCCATTCTTTTCAGGATCCTCGAAGTATTTCGTCCATCGGCCGATCTGCCGCTGGAAGGACGCGGCCTCGGCCTCCGTGAAGGCGAGAGTCTTCGAGGCCGGGTCGTAGCGATTCTGTTTGAGCAAACGCGCGACTTCCGCGTTGACGATCAATCGCTGGCTGGGCCGCAGCGCCGCCTGCATGACGAAGCCGTGGCGCTGTGCGACGGTCTCTTCAGCGTCGAGCGAGAGCGTGTGCAGATAGTCAGCGGAGAAGTCGGGTCCGATGTACGCGCCGTGTCCCCAGAGCGTGCCGTTCTCCATCAGGCCGTAGCGGAGAAAGACCTGTTGGCCGGCCGTGATATCGCGGTCGGTGAACAGTACAGCCCTGTCTGGGCCAACGACGCGTTCGGGAATCGGCGGCGCGCCGGAATAGGTCAGCTTCGTGAGCCATCCGAGTACGCAGAAGCAAACGACGATCGTAACAATCGCTGAACGCCGCCACCACGGCGAGAGAGTTTCTACTTCTGCCATACGCAACTCCTTGCTCCTGACAGCAACTCACCACGCGACGGTATTGTATTAGATCGGATGCGCCGCGGATGCGAGATCGCCGGCGCACGCCCCGGCGCCGGCAGCCCTCCCGCTGCCGCGGCGGGAACTAAAACGGCCGCGCGGAGATTTTCCGCACGGCCGCCGCAAGTTGGGGGGATACGATGCGCGGTCAGCGCTCCGCGTCCTCCATCTTCTTGTCCATCTCACGCAGCTTGGCCAGTTTCTGATCGGTCGGCTCGTTCTGTTTGATCGAATCCTTGGCCGCCGTCTTGGCGCGCTCGGTCGGCATCTGGCCGCTGACCTTTTGCAGCGCTTCCTGCGCGAGGCGGCGCACGATCTGGCTTTGATCCTCGGCCACCACCGTGTTCAGCAGCGGCACCGCCTTGTCGCTCCCAATTTCGCCAAGGGCGAAGACGGCGGTGCCGCGGCCCCGCTCGTCCTGATCTTCCCCGAGATACTGCATGACCGGCATCGCGCCTTGCGCATCGCCGATCCTGCCAAGCGCCGCCACCAGATGCAGCTTGACGATGGGCTCGGTGGAACGCAGGAAAAGCATCGAGGACATCGCCGTCACGGACTCATCGGCCTCACGCGCGCCAAGGATGTCAACGGCCTTTATCTTGACCCGCGCGTCCGGGTCGGACATCGAGTTCATCAGGATCTGGTTGACTTCCGGATCCTGCAGATAGCGCAATTTAATTAGTTCGGAGACGCGCACCACGGGGTCGGCATCCTTGAGGCCGAGCTTCACGTCCTTGATGATCTTGAACGGCGTTTCCTGCATCGCGCGATTCGTCACATCATCAACGCCGGGTTTCACTTGCCCCTGATGCGACATCGGGTTGGCATTGAGAGCGCTGCCCAAACCCTGGCCGCCGTACTGCGCAAAGGCGAGGTGTGGAACGGCAAGCGCGACGCCCAGCGCGAAGATCGCAAATAAATTTCGCGTGACAGTCATTTCCCGCACCTCCGCAATCAGCCAAAATTATTGGTGATTATGACAGTCATTGCAAGGAAACACGCCGCCGGAGCGGGGCGCATGAATGTTCGCGGCGAGCTGCTCGCGAGCATCGTAGTCGCCGCGTTGATCCTCATAGCCGCGACCGGCGCGGGCGCTTTCGCGGCGCCGATACCCGCATCGGGCCCATCGTATTCGGATCCGCCGGCCGCAGCTCAGCCGGCGCCTCCGCACAAGCCTCGCCATCCCACACCGGCGCCGACCCCGATGGCGCTGCCGCCCGAGGTCAAAGCGAAGGTCCCGGCGTACAAACCGGGGCCGATACCGTTTCACGACGGCGAGCAGTTGATCTTTCAGGCGTCCTGGGTCGGGATTCCGGCGGCGCAGGCGCGTATCGAGTTCCACAAACGGCCAAAAGATCCTTCGCGCTGGATCGGGGAAATCTGGATCGAGACCAGCCCGCTTGCCGATGTCTTCTACAAGATGCGCGACTACATGCGCGAGAGCATGGCCGACGATACCCTCCACACCAGCGGCGTTTATTTGGTCCAACACGAAAACTCGCGGCTCAATTACTACGACGTGGCCGTCGATCGGCCCGCGCAGATGGTCACGATAACCAGGAAGAATCGCAAGGGAACGCGCAGCCAGCAGTACATCGCGTCGGATCCGTGGGGACCGATATCGGGCGCGATGATGGCGCTGACGCAGAGCTTCGAGCCGGGCAAAACCTATGCCTTCGACGTGTTCAGCGGCAGCCAGCGCTATGTCTTCGCATTCGAGGTCGAAAAGCGGGAGAAAGTTCACCTCTCGCTCGGCGACTTCGACGCCTGGCGCATCGTGCCCGACATCTGGTACGTCAGCGACGGCGCGCTGCGCCGCCAGGCGCACGGGACGGTGTTGTGGATCTCGGCGGACGAGCGCCATCTTCCGCTGCGGATCGAGGCGCAGGCGTTCATCGGTTACGTGCGCGCGGACTTGATCAAGATCGACGGCAAGGGTGGAACCGAGAGTGCGCAAAAGTGATGGTCCCGCCGCGGTTGACTGAGCTAATATCAGTGGCGGAAAAAAATCGGACGATTTGACTTCAATCAGGATCGAATGACGCATTGGGCGCAAGATCAGGCACGAGCGCATACGCACGGCGACTTCGGCCCGCGCGAGGCCGGCGGGGTGCGCGCGTTCGTCGCCGTCCGGATGAGCGAGCAGGTCGAGAAGTCGGTGGCGGATACCATCGCCGAGATCAAGCATCCCCGCGACGGTATCCGATGGGTGCCGCGGGCAAATCTGCATATCACGCTCAAGTTTCTTGGACCGGCGGTGGATTCGCATCGATTGGAGCGGCTCAGCGCCGGGCTTCATCAGCTCGCGGCCAGGACCGCGCCGTTCGAGGTCGCCGCGGTGGGAGTCGGCGCGTTCCCCGACCTCGAGCGCCCGCGCACGATCTGGGTCGGATTGCATAGTGTGGAATCGGGGGCGCTGGCCGCGCTGGCCGCGCGCCTGGAGACGGTCGCGGCTGACTATGGTTTCGAGCGCGAAAAGCGGCGCTGGAGCGGCCATCTGACGATCGGGCGGGTTGGCGATCAGCCGATCGCGGGCAAAACCCGCCAGGCACTATACGCGGCGCGGGACCGCGAGTTCGGCCTCTCGAGGATCGAATCGATCACGCTCTACCAGAGCCATCTCGGGCCCGACGGATCCAGCTACGAAGCGCTCGCGGCATTTCTGTTCCAGTCGCGTTAGCAGGCAGCAGTGCCGGTTTTTGTTCTTTTGGTGACACCGGCGCCCTCTTCTCAACACCCCTGTGGACACCGGCCCCGGCGCGGATAGAGCTATCGACGCGAGTTTGTGACAAGATTCGCACCGCGATAAACAAAATTCCACGTGGGCATAACCGATGGCGATAGAGATCAAAAGTAAAGCGCTCGACCTCGCGTTGAGCCAAATCGAAAAACAGTTCGGCAAGGGCTCGATCATGAAGCTCGGCGAGCAGGCGATCTCGGCCGACGTCGCCGTCGTATCGACCGGCTCGCTCGGACTCGACCTCGCGCTCGGCGTGGGTGGATTGCCGCGGGGGCGCGTAGTCGAAATCTACGGCCCGGAATCGTCGGGCAAGACCACGCTCGCGCTGGAATGTATCGCGGAAGCGCAGAAGACGGGCGGTACCTGCGCGTTTATCGACGCGGAACACGCGCTCGACGCGGCCTACGCGCGCAAGCTCGGGGTCAAGGTCGAGGACCTGCTCATCTCGCAGCCGGACAACGGCGAGCAGGCGCTGGAGATCACGGAGACCCTGGTGCAATCGGGCGCGATCGACGTGCTGGTAATCGACTCGGTGGCGGCGCTGGTGCCGCGCGCGGAAATCGAAGGCGAGATGGGCGAGCCGCAGATGGGCCTGCAGGCGCGCCTGATGTCGCAGGCGCTGCGCAAGCTCACCTCGATCATATCGCGCTCGCGCACCATCGTTATCTTCATCAACCAGATTCGGATGAAAATTGGCGTGATGTTCGGCAATCCGGAAACGACCACCGGCGGCAACGCGCTCAAGTTTTATTCATCGGTGAGAATCGATATCCGGCGCATCGGCACCATCAAGAACGCGACCGAAGTGATCGGCTCGCGGACCAAGGTCAAAGTGGTCAAGAACAAGGTCGCGCCGCCGTTTCGCGAGGCCGAGTTCGACATCCTCTACGGCACCGGCATCTCCAAGGAAGGCGAGCTGGTCGACATGGCCAGCGAGCACGGCATCATCGAGAAGCTCGGCGCCTGGTACTCCTACAACGGCGAGCGAATCGGGCAGGGGCGCGAGAACGCGCGCGATTTGCTCAAGGCGAATCCTAAGCTGGCCGACGAGATCGAAGCCAAGGTGCGCGAAAAGCTCGCGGCCAAGCCGGTCGCGATTCCGCCCGACGCGCCCGTCGAGGAGCCGGCCCAGACGCCCGCACCCTCGCCAAAGAAAAAGGGCTGACGTTAGCATTGAGCGCAGGGGTCACCCCTGCAAGTGGAAATGGGCGAGGATTGCGGGGGCGTTGTGCGAAAGGATTCGCGATAGCGCGAATGCCAGCCCGAAGAACGCGCCGAACAGGCCGCCGTTGACGCGAATCCAGTCCAGATGCGTGCGCGTCTTCGATTCAATCTGAATTCTGATCTGGTCGTCGGAGAGCTGCGCCAGATTCTCGCGGACCATCTGCGTTATCTGGCCGCGGCTTGCCTCGACCGTCCTGCGCACCAGGTTGTCGATCAATCGCTGCGCCAATTGATTCGCGTAGCTGCCGGGATCGTGAAGCTGGCTCCCGAACTCGTGAATCGCGCTTTCGATCGTGTCGCGAAGCTCGGGGTCGTTTTGCAGCTCGGGCAGCCGTCTGCGCAAATTCGCCGCGATCCGCGCGCCGATCGACTCCGCCCCGAGCCGGCTCATCACCGCGTAGATTCGCGTCACCGTCTTCGGCAGCACCCGCTTGAGAATCGCTTCAAGCCGATCGCGCTTCTCCGGTGATTCGAGGTAATCGATCGCATTGCCGATCATCCGCTCGAGCCCGGCCTGCCCCAGCACGTCGGCGAGCTTGAGCTCCTGCAGGAACGAGCCCAGGCGCCCGACCAGATCCATCTCGCCAAGCTTGCGCCCGATCATCTGCGGCGTGAGCCATTCGTTCTCGATAGTGGCGGCGATCCCGTCGATCAACTTCGCCCGATTGCGCGGGATCACGCCGGAGTTGGGCAGGTACCAACGCCGCTCGAAGATCATCTTGAGCGCGATATAGTCGCATAGCCCGCCGATCAGCGCCGCCTCCGCCATCGACACCGCAATCTCGGACGAGGTCCTCCAGCGGGTGAGCATCAGCGCGGCCAGGCTGACGACATAAACGAACGCCGAAAAAGCCAGCGTCAGATCGCCCTTGTGGGAAAGAAAAAACTCGGTCAAGGAGAAATGCTCTCCGCTGCGGGTAGGCGCGTCGATACTGATGTCCATGGCTCCAGTTTGGCCGACCTTTCGCGCCGGGCCAACTGGCAGGGGTGACCCCTGCACCCAGTATTAAGGCCGCCCGCCGTTGGCGGGCGCGGCCCCTGGCCGTTGGCACGGCTGGCCAACATTAAGACACCGTGCGCCCGGGGGCTCTTCCATCGCGTAGTCGCGAAAAGATGCGCTGCGCATATTTTCGCGTCTTCTCACTGCGAGTGCAGGGGTCACCCCTGCCGAAGGAAGTGTGAAACCCACGCGGGTTTCACATTCAAATAAAATGATTTACCCTTCCACTGTATGCGCTGGACCACCGCAAAGATCAGGCAATCGTTTCTCGATTTTTTCGCCGCGCGCGGTCATACGATCGTGCCCTCCGCGTCGCTGATTCCCAAGGGCGATCCCACCCTGCTGTTCACCAACGCCGGGATGGTGCAGTTCAAGGATTATTTCCTCGGCGTGCGGACGCCGCAGCAGGTGCGGGTTGCGGATGTCCAAAAGTGTCTGCGAATTTCGGGCAAGCATAACGATCTCGAAGCGGTCGGCCGCGACACTTACCATCACACGTTTTTCGAGATGCTCGGCAACTGGTCGTTCGGCGACTATTACAAGGAAGAGGCGATTCGCTGGCATTGGGAACTTATCACCACGACTTGGGAAATCTCCCGAACCTCCTCTACGCGACCGTTCACAAGGACGACAAAGAGGCCGAGGACATCTGGCGGAAGATGGGCGTGCTGCTGCGCGAGCGGATTCTGCGCTTCGGCGACAAAGATAATTTCTGGGAGATGGGCCCGACGGGGCCATGCGGTCCCAACTCGGAAATCAACATCGACCGCGGTCAAGGCGCTTGCAACCCTGAAAAAAATCATCCGGGGCAGAAATGTTTCGTCAATGTCGACGGATGCGAGCGGTTCATCGAGATCGCCAACTTGGTTTTCATTCAATACAATCGCGACGCCAACGGAGTACTGACCCCCCTGCCGAAGAAACACGTCGATACCGGCTCGGGACTCGAGCGCATTGCGGCGGCCTTGCAGAGCATTGAGGAGAGCAAGCGGCTCGGCAAGCCGGTCATCCTCGGCAACTACGACATCGATTTATTTCAATCGATTATCCGACAGATCGAACACCACGTCGGTCTCTCCGGTGCGAGCCAACGACCGACGGACCAGCATCTCGGTCGAAATTTCGGGAGTCGTCCGATATAGGCAGAACGCGGAGGAGGATATTTCCTTTCGCGCGATCGCGGATCACGCGCGTGCGATCACGTTTCTGATCGCCGATGGTGTTATTCCAGGTAACAGCGGTCGCGAGTACGTTCTGAGAAGGCTGATTCGACGTGCTGTGCGTCACGGAAGACGAATCGGTATCACGGAGAGTTTCTCTCGAATGTCTGCGCTCAGGGTGTGGTACGCGATTTTCAGATGCCTATAAGGAGTTGTTAAGCGGCGTCG
This sequence comes from Binataceae bacterium (SeqCode), assembly GCA_963722605.1. Taxonomy (GTDB): domain Bacteria; phylum Desulfobacterota; class Binatia; order Binatales; family Binataceae; genus Binatus. The sequence continues at coordinate 503,714 of CAVRNO010000004.1, forward strand.
AGCAGGATTGCAAGTAAGTCATTCTGCGAGGAACAGCGATTCGCGGAGACCTTGATCGCGGGCTTGGCGTTATCGCTGATCGACGCGGAACGTTTAGCGACGAATCAAGAGCGCGTGCATACGTCCCAGGGGATGTAGCTTTCCAGCTCTACGACACCTACGGGTTTCCGCTGGACCTAACAGAAGACATCCTTCGCGAAGACGGTTTCACCGTGGACACCCAGAATTCGACAGATTGATGGACGAGCAACGGAGCGCGGCGCGCGGCCCGAAAAGACGGACCGATGGCGCCGGAGATCAAGCTCGTCCCGTCACGGCTCGCGCTTCGTCGGTTACCAACAGCTACGAGGGTGAGTCCGAAGTACTGGCGGCGAGGCTGACGAGTTCGGGACAATGTCGTTGGTTGTGCGCCGAGACTCCCTTCTACCCCGAGGGCGGAGGACAGGTCGGAGACCGCGGCGTTATCGAAGACCCTTACGGCGCAATTCTCGAAGTGTCGGACACGCGCAAAGCCGACGGCTCATCGTTCACGTCGGTGCGACTGCTACACGGCGACTTGCGCGAGTTCGAGAGGGCGCGACGGTCAAGCTGAAGATCGATCGGATCAGGCGCGACGCCACGATGCTGAATCATTCCGCGACGCACATCCTGCACTACGCTTTGCGCGATATCCTGGGCAATAGCGTGCATCAGGCGGGCTCGCTGGTCGATCCGGACAAGCTGCGCTTCGACTTCGCGCATCAGGGGCCGGTCAAGGACGAGGCGCTCGCGACGATCGAGGAAGAGATCAACGCGCGCATCCGCGAGAACGCCGAGGTGACGACCGAGGAGATGGCGTACGACGACGCGATCAAGGCGGGCGCGCTCGCATTTTTCGGCGACAAGTACGGCGACCGCGTGCGGGTGGTCAGGATGGGCGATTTTTCGGTCGAGCTATGCGGCGGCACGCATATCTCGCGCACCGGCGACGTGGGCGTTTTCAAACTCGAGGCCGAGTCGGGCGTCGCGGCGGGAGTGCGGCGAATTGAAGCGATGACGGGACAGGGCGCGCTCGAAACGATTCGCAAGCGCGAGAAGATACTCGACGAAATCGGCGCGCATCTCGGCGCGCGCGACGGCGCGGCGATCGAGCGGCTGGAAAAGCTGCTGGCGCGCGAAAAGGAGCTGGAAAAAAAGCTGCGCGCGATGGAGCAGAAGCTGGCCGCGGGTGGGGGCGCCGGCGGCGCCGCGGCCGAAGAAGCAGTGCGCGAGGTTGGCGGCGTCAAGATCGTCACGCGCAAGCTCGACGGCGTCGATCCGCGCACGATGCGCGAGATGGCGGATCGGATGCGTCAGAAGCACGGCTCGGCGGTGGTCGCGCTCGGCTCCGACCTGGGCGACGGCAAGGTGGCGCTACTGGTCGCGGTGACGGCTGACCTGACGGCGAAGATTAAGGCGGGCGACATCATCAAGCATATCGCGCCGATAGTCGGGGGCACGGGAGGCGGGCGGCCGGATCTGGCGCAGGCAGGCGGCCGCGACGCCTCGAAGCTCGACGAAGCGCTATCCAAAGTCGCCGCGCTGGTGCGGTAGCGATTGGATCGCGTCTTAATTTGGCTAGCGTCGTCGGCTCGGCGGCTTTGGCGCGAGCGTTCGGGTCGAATGAAATGGTGGCAATATTCAAAATGCGTCACCATCGCTTTTCGCAAACCACCTTCATAGCCCCGGCGAAATCGGCCCTGACGTTTGGGCGGGCGCGCCGCCGGACATGGGGTGAATCGCAAGCGCGGGAGAATCACAATGGCGGATGCGAAACCGAAAGCGATCGAACCCAAGGCGAGCAGACCGTACATGCCCGGATACGGAATCCTCGATGCGAACGAGGGTGGCGGGCTGCTGCCGTGGGAATGGGCCGAGGAGCGGCTAACTGCGTCGAAGAACTACTGGATCGCGACGACGTGGCTCGACGGGCGGCCGCATTGCACCGCGGTGTGGGCGATTTGGATGGACGACGCGGTGTATTTCAGCGCGGGATGGAAATCGCGGAAGGCAATCAACCTGTCCGCGAATCCACGCATCGTGATTTGTCCCGAGAACGCTGATCACGCGGTCTCACTGGAGGGGGTGGCCGAAACGACCGACGACGCCACCACGATCGAGCGGTTCTGCGCAGTGTACAATCGCAAATACCACTGGAACCTCACGCCGAGGATGGTTCGCGAGCTCGGTCCGGTATTCTTCGTGCGGCCGCAGCGCGTACTGGGAATCGACGCCGACCCGGAAAGTTCCAGGGCTCGGCGACGCGGTGGTTATTCCAGCACTGAGCAGGGGCTGACTCTGCACCCAGTGTTAAGGGCGCGCTCCGTTGTCGCGCGGCGAGTGCCGCGGGCGCGCGGTCTCTTAATACTGGCCTCCCGTGCCAACGGGTCGCAGCGTTTGGGGCTTATGACGCTAAATCGACTTCGGCGGCCTCGGTTATAATCGCCGCGATGAAGGGCATCGGCATGCGGGCTGACTCGATCTGCGGACGTCCGAGCATCAGGCGCTCAAAATCAGGGACGTCCTTGCCCTGAATTTTGAAATACGCCGCCAGACCCGGCGTCATCGCAACTCAACGAGCCGAGAGAGTTCAGTTACTATTCAAATCAAGCTATGCGCTTCGAAATTACTGCCGTCCCGGAATCGGAGAAACCGAAGCTCTGGGAAGAACTCCAGAATTACCTCGCCGAACTTTCGAGACTTGGCGGGCGGGCGGCTATGAACGGCGTGTTTCCATATCGATATTTTGACGCCTACTGGCAGGAGCCGGACCGCTGGCCGTTTGATTCGAAACAGGCGATCGCGGGATTCGCCCTGGTGCGCAAGCGCGACGATTGCGCGTTTGAGATGGCTGAGTTCTGTATCAGGCCAGAGCATCGGCGCAGCGGAATTGGCGCTGGCAGCGCGCGGGAACTGTTCGCGCGCTTTCCCGGCCGCTGGCATCTTTCGGAGTTCAAGGAAAACGCGGCCGCGATCGCATTCTGGCGTCGCGTGCTTCAGGGTTTCTGTACCTACCAGGAGACCGTCGGCGCCGAGCGCGTGGAACAGAGCTTTACATTGAGCTGACCTCCCGGCGGCGGCGGGAAGATCGTGGAGCAAAACCGGCATCGAAGCTCGCTGAGGAACGCCGGTTGGTCTATAAGGCGAGTTGAGATCGGAGCGTCAAAACGGAGAATCCCGGTAAATTCCCGGTGATTCACAGAGGTCCCTGAATGTCGCGAAGCAGGCGCGCCAAGGCGCGTTCCCGAGGCGGATCGATCCCGGTTAAGCGGCGGGATTCTTCGGATTCCGCTTTTTCAGAGCCCGCTGGGGCCGGTGGTAATGCGGGCGAAACGTCCGTCTTTCGCTTCAAAGGAATCGACGCTGCGATCCTCGCGCTCATCCTCGGTCTTGCGCTGCTCCTGACCTTGGGTACGGGGTTCGCGCTCGGCGAGGAATTTTGGCCGACGCCCGACGCGGAGGAATACGCGGCAACTGCGGTAAACCTGGATCGCGGCCTGGGTCCGGTGCTGCATTTTGGGGGGATTTCTTATCCGACCCTCCACCCGATTGGCTATCCACTCATCCTGGCCGCGGCGTATCCGTTTCTGGGCCATAGGCCCGAGCGGTTATGCCTGGTTACGGGGCTGATGGCATTAATCGCGATAGCCGCGCTCTATCTGCTGACCCTGTGGGTGTTTGACCGGCCAAGCGCGGTTTTGGCCGGGTTACTACTGGCTACGTCGCCATATTTTCTCGTGTGTTCCACCTTGGTGATGAGTGATGTTCCTGCGCTTGCCGTCGTAGTCCTCGCTGTACTCGCGTTCTTGTACGCCGAGGAAAGACAAAGTCTGGTTGCATCCGCGCTGTGCGGGCTCCTGTCCGGCTTGGCCGTCACGATCCGCGTCACCGACGGCGCTATTTTGGCCGGGATGCTCGCGGCGGTTCTGCTGGTTCGGCCACGCAGATTGCAGTTCGCGCGAGTGACGGCGTTCGCGATCGGATTCACCGCATTTCCAGGATTGCAGGCTTGGGTAAACCTGCACTACCTGGGTTCGATCTTCTCAAGCGGTTACACGTTCTGGTGGCCGGAGGACTTCAGCTCAGTTTTCACCTCCTTTAAGCTGAGCTACCTCGTCGTGCCCTCGGATCCGACCAATCGGCACGGAAATCTTGTCGGTTATGCCATCCCGATGCTTGGTCTGGACGGCATCTTCGGCCAGGTTGCTGTGAATACGGAGTTCCGAACGTCAGTTCACGCGCGCTACTTTTTCTACCCGTTTCCAGTGGTGGTCTTCGCAGGACTGGGCGTGTTCTTCGCGATGCGCGACAAGCGCCACAAGGCAAGCACGATGCGCGCGTTGTATCTGGGCTTGGGCTTTCTTGCCTCGCTGTTGGTTATTTACCTCCCTTATTTCGATTTCTATCCCCGCTTCATGCTACCAGCATTGTTTATCGTTTTTGCCGCGGCGGGCTGGGGGCTGGTCAGCGCGAATCGAAGGCTTAAGTGGGGATGGGCGGGACTTGCGGTGATTGCCCTGGATGCGCTGCTCGCCGGCGCGATGGTGCTCGAGACAGCTCCCCGGCTTGCGGCGATGCCGGCGCCGCCATCGGAGCTGGTCGCCCATGTGCTCGCGATCCGGCCCCGGCTGACGAACGCCGTGGTGATCAGCAATATTTCCCTGCAATGGCTCGAGCTTTATGCGGGCGGCGAAGGAACCGAATTCGTCGGCCTCAACAATCTTTATACGGAAAAGCAACCGGCAGGCGAATTCCGTCTGTACTGCCTTAACCAGAAAAAGTCCAAAGGATGGTCCGGGCCGATACCGCCGATACTTCTTCCCGATGGCAACCTCGACCTGGTCGAAGCGCGCAGGCTGGCGCAGCAGGATAACAAGGGACGCCCGGTGTACTTACTGCTAACGAAGCCGCTGACCGAATATTGGTTCAAGGAGCTTGGGCGGGAGGGCGTCGAGATCGTTCGCTACTTCTCGCTTGAAATGATCGCGGACTACCCCGAGATGGGGCTTTACCGTTTGAAGCCGCGCTGAGCAGGGGCTGACCCCTGCACCCAGTGTTAAAACAAAGATCCGGGCTTCGGCAGGGCTGAGCCTTGCCCCCAGGGTTAAGGGCGCGCTCCGTTGTCGCGCGCGGCGAGTGCCGCGGGCGCGCGGTCTTATAATACTGGCCTCCCGTGCCAACGGGTCGCCGCGATTGGGGCTTATGACGCCAAATAGGCTTGGGCGGTTTCGGTGAGCATCGCCGCGATGAAGGGTACCAGCATCCGGACCGCCTGAATCTCCGGACGTCCAACTGGCCATCCGAGATAGCTGAGCCCGCGCGCTATCATCAGGTCGGGAAAGAACTCCAGCTCGTGGTCGGGAAACGGACGGATGCTGCGATAGCCTTCCAGGTAGCCGTCGCGGCCCGCTTCCATCCCGCCGCTGATCTGGAGCGGCAACAGCGACGTGACCATCTCGAAGCTCGTCCACGACCAGCCGCAATCGTCGAAGTCGATGATGCGTACGTTGGAACCTTCGACCAGGAGATTGTCGGGAACCAGGTCGCCGTGGATCAGAACGTCGTCGCCCGGAAGCTGCTCCAGCCGCCGGCGCACGCGATCCTGCGCCGCCAGCAGGATTGAGCGCTGTTCGGCCGTCACCAAGTCGAGCTCCCAGAAACGGCCGAAGGTCGGGTTTTCGCCGACGAGCGTTTCGACGTTCCACGACGGACGGACGAAGCCGGCGGGCTTGCGCCAGCTCGCGCCATGCTCGTGCATGCGCGCGGCGAGCGCTCCGACGCGATGATACAGCTCGCGGAGCGAAGCCTCGGTGTTGGTTACGCCGCCTTCGAGCGTGCCGGGCGGCTGCCCATCGACCCATCGCATCAAATCGCACTGGCGCGGCTCCGGAACCGGCTGGGAGCTGGCGACCGCCAGCACGTCGCCACCGCGGGTACGCAGCACCTGCGGCGTGTGAATACCAGCCGCGTCGAGCGCTTCCATCCAGGCGAACTCGCTGCGGATATTATCGTCGGTGCGGTAGCGCGGGCGATGGACGCGCATAACCGCACGGCCGGCGTCTGCGCCGTGCACGGCGAACACCGCGTTCTCGCGATACTTGATGAGCTCGATGCGCGGCCTATCGATGTTCCAGGCCTGTATCGCTTGCGCGGCCAGGGCCTGCAAACCCGCGACCTGCTCGTCGTTCGAGAGCTGCGCGAATTCCATTTACGAATTCCCCCGCTCGATGTCGCCGAGTGCCGCGTCGAGGCGCGCGAGCAAGAGGTCGAGGTAGGCGTCGTCGGCCAGCAGGCCAACTTTGAATTGCAAGACCGAAGGCGCGAAACCGGCGAACATCGCCCATACGCCGCGCCGATACAGAGCGCGCGAAAGTTGCATGCCGCCGGCACCCTCGGCGGTTTCCAAACCGATCACCAGGCCCAGTTGGCGAACCGCCTTGAGAAACGGATGGCGTTGGCGCAAATCCTCCAGTCCGGCGGCCAAGCGTCGGGAAAGCCGGCGGACGCCGGCCAGAAGTTCCGGATCGGAACACATATCGAGAACCCGCGAGGCGACCCTGCATCCCAGCTCGGCGCCGCCGAAGGTCGATACGTAGCCCCATCCCTGCTCCGTAAGCCAGTGGCCGACGCGGCGGGTCATGACGACGGCCGAAATCGGATACAAACCACCCGAGAGACCTTTGCCGGTAACCAGGATGTCGGGCTCGATATTCCAGGTTTCAACTCCCCACAGATGGCCGGTGCGGCCGAGGCCGGTTTGCACTTCGTCGGCGATGTAGATCGTCCCGAAACGTTCGCACAGCGACTTCACCCCCGGAAGATAGTCGTCGCTCGGAACGGCAAAGCCGTAGGTTGCCGGCGAGGTTTCCATCAGCACCGCGGCGACGTCGCCGCCGGCGAGCGCCCGTTCCATCGCTCCGAGATCGTTGAAGGGCACTTTCAGGAACTCGTCGGGATAGTCGGCGAGGAAGTAAATCGCCATTTCGTCCTGTCCGGCGGCGGCAGTGAGCCCGGTGCGGCCATGAAAGGCGGCCTCGAGCGCGACGATCTTGCGCCGCCCGGTGGCGCGGCGCGCAACCCGAATCGCGAGGTCGTTGGCTTCGCTACCCGAAGGTACAAACACCGAGTAGTGCAGATCGCCCGGCGTCAGGGCAGCCAGCTTCTCCGCCAACTCGCCGCGCGCTTGCGAGGGGAAGTGATGATTGCCGACGTCGAGCTCGTCGAGGGCTTTGCGCAGTACCTCGACCAGGATGGGATTGCGATGTCCGAGATTGTACGTGCCGCCGTTGAGGTGAACGTCGAGCAGCTCGTGACCGTCCACGTCCCAGAGGCGGTACCCCTCGCGCCGTCCGATCACCAGCGGCACCCCAAGACTCTCCCACGCCTTCACCCGCGCCGGCATGAGATACTCGCGCGACAGTTCCAGCGTGCGACGCTTGCCTTCGGAGATGGCTTGGGGATCGGGCTCATCTGTCCAACCTTAACCGGAATTTCCATTTTCCGAGACACTTATCCCTTTCCCCTGGCTCGTCGCCGAAATCTGCTCCGCTCTTACGGTCCGGCTACGCCGCGGGCGGCGCCAGCATCGCGATCCTTTGCAGGATGCTGCCAAAGAGCCGCCGAGTCAAATTCCCTTCGGCCAACAGCAACCAGTAGTACCGCGCGTGCTTGAACAAACGTCCGTCGGTCTTCACCAGCCGCTGCTGCAAGCCGGTCAGCGGCCAGCGCCGATCCGCGCTGGCAACACCATCGGCGGGCGGCCGGATCTCGCGCAGGCGGCCAGCCGCGACGCGTCGAAGCTCGACGAAGCCCTGTCCAAAGTCGCCGCGCTCCTGCACTAGCTTTTGTTTGTGTCATTCTGAGCGCAGCGAAGAATCCCGGATCTTTCTCTGCGCAAAACACCTCGACTTCACTTAGGGCACGCGGAGCCGAGCTGCTCTAACCTGGGCGAGGGCAAGGTGGCGCTGTAGGTCGCGGTGATGGCTGACCTGACGGCGAAGATCGAAGCGGGCGACATTATCAAGCATATCGCGCCGATCGTCGGCGGCGAGGTGCCGGCCGGCCGACCTCGCACAGGCGGCCAGCCGCAACGTGCACGGGAACGCGCCGCGTCGGCAATCGATTGGATATTCGATGACGGCGGTGACGGGCCATTCGCGTTTCGAAAAGTCTGCGATGTGCTCGGGGTCGATGCGGAACGCCTCCGCGAGCGGCTGAAAATTCAGAACCTCAAACTGTCTCATTTCAAGTATTCGGCTAAAAATCCGCGGATACCCTCCAGCATCTGTCCAACGTCCTGGGGTGGGTTCAGTTCGAATTTGCCATGATCTGCGTTGTTTCTAATACTGTTCCAGACTTCAATTTTCTTCCGAACCAGAGGGGAATAGGTCTTTGCATCAAATAGTCTGGTATTCAACCCAGCGATGTTGTCGTCTTGCTTGACGGTTACTCCCTTCCTCTTGGCGATCTTCCGAAGACCGTCTTCCAGAACCGCCCCGACGAGAGATGGAACGACTGCAAAGTACTTCTGATCTAACAGATGTTCGGCCATCGCAAGAAAATCTTCGAAAATTTCTGCTGAAAACAATGTTTCAATTCCTGGCAAGGCACCGAAGTCAATCTCGGTCTGCGCCGCACGCAAGATGCCTAAGCCTTTCTCCACCTCGCGCGGTAGATAAAAGTTGGCTGGGCACTTGGCAGAGATTTGGTCGAATGCCTTAACATAAGCGTTGTCCGGAGTGAAGATGGTCGCGAAGAACGACTGAGAACCCAAGCGCCATTCTGTGTACATTCCCTCGATGCTTGGGTCTGCACTCCCCTCGTCAGTTTTGACGGCACCTATAATCGCATACCCGACCGTCATCAACATCGAAAGCCGCTGGACCATCCGTAGCTGGGCGTCCATTTATTTCTCTTGCTCCCCTGAGAGGCAGTTCAGAACTCTCGGGCCGATGCCATCACGCCACATCGTGCCCGGCGGCGAGGCGACGCGCAACCGCGACCGGCGAGCGGCCATTTGGCATACGCGCGCCCCGCGCCAGCGAGTGTAGATAGGCGGTTTCGTTAGAGTTTCCGAGCGCCCACTTCGAGCGTACAATCGGGCGACATGTGGGCACTCGTCGCGACGACAGACGCACATTAGAGCACACGACCAGCGATTTACTCGAACGCATCCAGCGACTTGAGCGCGCCTTCGCTCGCGGCTCGACAGCGAACGTCGGCGTCGGATCGTCGTCGCGCTGTACATGCAGTAGACCCTCGGGAGGAATTTGTGGCTGAACTCCAATATCCGCAGATTATTAGTCGTTCTGGACCTTGGCTTATCGATACAGAACACTTGGTGGAGTTCGATAACTTGATTGGCCGAGAATTCTCGCGTTTAGAGATCGCCGCGAAAGAAAGCTTGGATGAAGCGGTCAGAACTGATTGCGACGACTTTATAACAAAGAGGACAGCCCTGAGAGCGCACATTGGGAGAGTGTATCCGGCGGAAGAAATCGAACGAGACCGTACGCAAAGGGAAAACGTAGTCAGACCCAGGCTCGCTCGCAGGTATAAAACGCAAAGGTCCATCGAGATCTATCTCAAGAAGGAAAGGGTTTTGTCGGGAAAAACCTTCGGCGATATAGCGATACATCCGGAAGTTTTGAGTGACGTTGCGATCGGATTTGACGCGGCGTTCGAGAGTGCCGGAACAACCATCACTCTATCGCTTTCGCGCAGAGGTGTGATGGAATTATCTGCTTACCAGTTGAGTGCTGAAGGGGCCACCCTATATGGAACTCTTCGGTCTTGGATACATAGGGTCGAACCTCCGCGGTGGCAGAGGGCATGGTTTGAACTAGCGGGTACTCCCATCATTTGGGCGATATTTCTCTTGCTGGTTATGATTGAGTCGCTCGTTTTTCTCACACCCGAATCTCCATACAAAAGCGACGCACACAGCCTGTTGGCTGCTGGGCTCACGACCCCTGACAGGCAGCGTAAAGCACTGGAGCTCCTTTTGGCCATTTCTTCGAACTATCGACGAACGATTTCCATGCCAATATGGTTTGTCGTCTCGGTCGTCGCCGGATTCGCCGTCTGCCTAGTTCTGTCAATTTGCCCGAAAGTATCAATCGGTATCGGTAAGGGCGCCCGTAGCGTAGAAAATTGGCGCCGTTGGTCGAAGTTTGCCTTCGTCTCAGTACCTGCCTTTATCCTTACTTCGATAATTTCTAGACTGTTCGATAAGTTCTTATGACCGGAATACTTCGGCAATTGTTCGGAGGGGTAAAGTAGCTCCCATGTACCCCCGCCCCGCTCACGCTTTTGGGCCAGTATCTGATGGTGCCTCAGCGGGATGCGCCCTCAATACCGCTGGCAGGGCAGGCTCTGGGCCACGTGGGTGGACCGTCCCGGTTCGTGTTGTAATGGCATGCGCGAGATGCGACTTTTGACCCTTGGAGAGGATCGATGGCAAGCAAATTTAACGTAGGTGACATAGTAACACTAAAATCTGGCGGGCCTAAGATGACAGTCACTGGGACCGATAAAGATGTGTTTAGTAGTAAAACCATCGTTTGGACGACTTGGTTCGCAGGGAGCAAGAGCGCAGAGGCTCTTCATTCCCGGAAGAAGCGCTCGTGATTGCTCCCGCCACTGAGCCGAAGCCAAAATGACAACCCACACGCCAGAACAGATTGCGGAGTGGATGGTCGAGGAGCTTGAGCGCGGACAATATCTGTATCAGCAGGTCGTCGCGTCTGAGATTGCAGAGCGTTTCGGAGAGGAGTTCACTTACGTGAACCAGAATGGCAACCTCGCGATCGACCCGAGAGTGTTAGCGGCGTTCCGTAGGATCACCGAAGACACTGTCGTTTGGGAGAGAGGTGAGCGGATGTGGCGCAAACGTAACGACGCCGACGAGCCAGGCCGTCGGCAGTATTGAAGCCATCAAGCCCGTTCCTGAACAAGCGGCCCGTCGTGCCCGCTGCACTGCCAAATCGTCATCGAGCGCGAGCGCTCTCGCGGCCTTGAGATTCGCTATTAGCAGGAACGAACAGCGTCTGTCTTCGCTTCAAGGGAAAGTTAAAAACGAACGCGCCAGCGCACCTGAGAATGCCAGCCCGCTGCCGACTGGAAAAGGGAGGCAAACCCAGTCAGCGCCCCCCATCTACCAAATTGCCGCGCGAGCGTTCATCAGCCACCAGAAATCTGGTAGTGTCCCGATTTCGAATCAAGACACTATCCGGCGGTTCGCAACCATTTCAAACCCGATTCTGCCTACCACCGGCATCGGGCGGTTTGCAAACGGGAAGTTCGAACCCGGTCTCGAGTTCAAGGGGCGCTCGACGGCCCGCGACGGACCGGTTCCGCCTCGCGTCGGCCTACATCACCCGAAACGGCCGCTTTGCCAACGGAGTTCTCAGACACTTGTCCCCGCTTTTGAAACCACTTTCATACAACCAGTGAAATGATTACGATTAGATTCGCCGGCGCTTGAACGACCGCAGGCCGGCGGGCGACAGCAACGATAGCAACGAAAAACGAAATCAGTACCTCAAGAGGCCCGGCGATTTCTCAGTTAGCCACCGAAGATTCGCTCGAACTCCATTTCGACGATCCGCGCCTGTTCACCGATTTGCTCGGCCAGCATGACGCCCACGTCCGCACCGTCGAGGCGACGCTGGGGGTCAGGATTGGGGTGACGGGGACCTCGCTCAAAATTTCGGGCGAGCACGCCGAGCAGGCGCTCGCGGGCAAGGTGATCAGCGAGATTTACGACCTGCTCAAGCGCGGCTACCCGATCTATCCGAGCGACGTCGAGTACGCGATCCGAATCATCCGCGGCGACCGCAACGCCGAGCTCAAGGATATTTTTCTCGACACGATTTACGTCTCTCCGAACAAGCGCGTCATCTCTCCCAAGAGCATCAACCAGAAACTCTACATCGACGCGATTCGCAGCCACGATATCGTCTTCGGAATCGGTCCCGCCGGCACCGGCAAGACCTACCTGGCGATGGCGATGGCGCTGGCGGCGTTGATGAAGAACCAGGTGACGCGGATGGTGCTGTGCCGGCCGGCGGTCGAAGCGGGCGAGAAGCTGGGCTTCCTGCCGGGCGACCTGGCGGAGAAGGTGAATCCGTACCTGCGGCCGCTGTACGATGCGCTGCACGACATGGTGGATTTCGATCGGGCGCGGCGGATGCTGGAGCGCGGGACGATCGAAGTCGCGCCGCTGGCGTTCATGCGCGGGCGCACGCTGAACGACTCGTTTATCATCCTCGACGAGGCGCAGAACACGACCACCGAGCAGATGAAGATGTTCCTGACGCGGCTCGGCTACAACTCCAAGGCGGTCATCACCGGCGACGTCACGCAGATCGATTTGCCCAGCGGCAAGCTGTCGGGCCTCAAGGAAGCGAGCATCGTGCTCGGCAACACCGACGGGATTTCCTTCATCCGGTTCAACGACCGCGACGTGGTGCGGCATCGGCTGGTGCAATCGATCATCAAGGCGTACGAATCGTTCAGCGCTGAGGGACCACCGGGGCCGGCGCCGCAAACCGACAGTAACCATCGGGATTGAAGCGCGTGGCGGTTGAGTTCCGATGCGCGACGGCGCGCGGACGCGGCTACGCGCGCGAGCTTCGCGCCGACGCGGAGCGGATGATGCGCGCGGTGGGGCTGGGCGAGTGCGAATTGTCGCTCACGCTCACGAGCGATCGCGCGATGCGCCGGCTCAATCGCGATTTTCGGGGAATCGACGCGGCCACCGACGTTCTTTCCTTCTCGCAGATCGAACAGGCAGGCGCCGCGCCGCCCGATCCGCGCAGCGTCAAGAACAGTCCGGGGCTCCCGGTCGGAGACGTGGTGATCTCGATCGATACGGCAATCCGGGATGCGCGCGAGCTTCGGGTGAGCGCGCCGTCGCAGCTCCGCCGGCTTCTGATTCACGGATTTCTGCATTTGATCGGTTACGACCACGAACGCTCGGCAACCGCCGCGCGGCGGATGTCCGCGCGCGAGCGAAATCTCGCGGCAAGAATGGAAGAAAAAGAGGGCAACTTTTCGCGATGAAACGCGCGCCCGCCAGGATTCCCGCGGTCGCGATGCTGACGCATTTCACGCGCGCGTCGGCGGCCGGGTCGGCGCTGGACAACCTGGTGGCGATTCTCAAGGATGGGGTGATTCGCGGCGGACGGCGAATGGTCCGCGGCGCGCGTCCCGCGGTTTGCATGTTCGACGTGCCGATCGCGGAGCTGCGCACGATCCTCGACCGGCGCAATCGGCGCCGTTATGAACCATTCGGGATTGCGGTGGACAAGCGGTATGCTTTCACGATGGGAGCGCGTCCGGTCATTTACCTGCCATGGCGCGAGGCGGAAAAAATCCTCGCTCCGGAAGAGAGTTGGCGCGTGGTGTCGATCGAAATAGGGAAGAATCCGCCGGTCGATTGGAGCTTCGAGCGCGAATGGCGCGCGGCGGGCGATCTCGCGTTCGAGCCGGCTCTGGCGGCGGCGCTGGTCGAAAGCTGGAAGGACGTGGACGAGATTTTCGAGCGCTTCAACGGTCGGCCGCCCTGCGCCGGCGTGATTCCGATCGCCGAGATGTTTGGCTCCCCCGCCTGACGATGCGGTCGAACAAAGCAACGCGCGCGGCGCTCGCCGTAGCCAGCGGTCTCGCGCTGGGGCTGGCATTCCCGAAGTTCGACTACGGACTGCTGGCGTGGGTGGCGTTCGTGCCGCTCTTCTACGCGATCGAAGGCGAAAGCATGCGGCGCGTATTCGGGTGGGCATACCTGCAAGGCTTCGCCTCGTACGTCGTATCGCTCTACTGGATTGCGATTCCGCTGCACGACTTCGCCGACGTGCGAATGGGTTTGGCGATCCTTCCGATGCTGATGCTGGCGGGGGTCGCCGCAATGGACACGGCGGCTGCGATTTGGGCGGGTGAATTCGTCGCGCGGCGGACGCGGATTCCGGCCGTGGTCACGATACCGGTGGCGTGGACGGCGGTCGAATGGACTCGCAGCTATTTCCCGGCCGGTTTCCCGTGGAATCTGCTCGGCTACACGGCCTACCGCAATCTGGAATTGATCCAATTCGCGGAATTCACCGGCGTTTACGGCGTCTCAGCGCTGATCGTGTTCTTCAACGCCGTGGTGTATCTCGTGATTTTCCGCCGCGGCGTCTATCGCCTGCAGGCGATCAGCCTCGGCGCGTTGACCGCGACCATGATCGTGCTGGGCGGGTTTGGCGCGTGGCGGATTGGCAATCTCGAGAAGGCGCCGCACACGGGGAGCTTCAAGGTGGCGATGGTGCAGGGAAATATCCCGCAATCGCTCAAGTGGGATCCGAAGTTCCTGCCCGAGAGCTACAAAGTGTACCAGGACGAAACCGCGAGCGCGGCCAAGCACGGCGCCGACCTGATCGTATGGCCCGAGGCCGCGGCGGTGTTCCTGCTCGAGTCCGGCGATCAATATCCCGCCGAGCTTGCAAACGCCGCACCCTATTACGCCCCGTATCGCACCGCGCTGCTCACGCTCGCGCGCAATATCGGCGAGCCGGTGTTGTTCGGAGCACCGGCGATGGCGCGTGAGGACGGCCGCCGGGGCGAATACAACCGCGCGTACCTGGTGTCGGCCAAGGGCGAAGTAGATGCGCATTACGACAAGATCGAGCTGGTGCCATTTGGCGAGTATGTTCCGGCGCGCGCGATCCTCGGCTACTTCGTCAACCGGGTGGTGGAAGGCTTCGGCGATTTTATTCCCGGCAAGGAGCAGACGCTGTTCAAGGTCAAGGGCGCGCGGCTCGGAATTTTGATCTGTTACGAGAGTATCTTTCCCGATTTCACCCGGCGCGAGGTGAACGAAGGCGCCGACGTGCTGGTGAATATCACCAACGACGCGTGGTACGGCGAGAGTTCGGCGCCATACCAGGTGCTCGCGATGGCGGTGATGCGCTCGGTCGAAACGAAGGTGCCGATGGTCAGGGTGGCGAACACGGGGATCAGCGCGCTGATCGAGCCGTCGGGGCAAATCACCAATCGCACGCCGCTGTTCAAGCGGGGCACGGTGATGGTGGACGTGCCGTGGCGGCGGGTGCGGACCGTTTACACGATCGTGGGCGATTTGTTCGCGGAGATTTGCTTCGTGCTGACGGCGATCGGATTGATTCTCGCGTGGCGACGGCCGCGCCCGGCGCCCGTCGAGGCGATTCGATCGCGCCGCATCCCTGCCAACGGCAGGCCCCATTAAGCCGGGCGGCGGTCCATGTCATAATAATTGGATTGGCCGGCGGAGAGCGCCGGCGTGAGGTATGATTTTCGATGCTTAGCGAGATGAAACAGCAGCTTTCCGAGTTTGACGACCGCGCCGAAAAGCTCGGGAGGCGTCTTTGACGTCCCCGCACTGACCGCCCGCCAGAACCAACTCGTCGAACAATCCGCCAGGCCCGATTTCTGGGATCGGCCTGAAACCGCGCAAGCATCGCTCAAGGAGCAGGAGCAGATTCGCGCTCAGCTGGCGGGCTACAAGATGCTGCGCGACAAGCTGGACGAGGCGCGGGTGTTTCTGCAGATGGCCGAAGAAGAAGGCGCCGACGATTCCGAAGCGGCGCGCGAGACCGCCGCCGCGCTGGAGGCGTCGCGGGCCGAGCTCGAGCGCCAGGAACTGCGGCTGATGCTCAGCGGCGAGTACGATCGCCTCGGCGCGATCCTTTCGATCCATCCCGGCGCCGGCGGCATGGAGGCGCAAGACTGGGCCGAAATGCTGCTGCGGCTTTATATGCGATGGGCCGAGCGGCGCGGCTTCAAGACCGAGATCGCGGACTTGCAGCCGGGCGACGGCGCGGGAATCAAGAGCGCAACCGTCACGGTCGAAGGAGACTTCGCGTACGGATATTTGCGGGCCGAGGCCGGGATTCATCGGCTGGTGCGAATCTCGCCGTACGACGCCAACGCGCGGCGCCATACTTCGTTCGCGTCGGTCTTTGTTTTTCCGGCGGTTGACGACACGATCGAGATAATAATCAATCCCGCAGATTTGCGAATCGACACGTTCCGCGCATCGGGAGCGGGCGGCCAGCACGTCAACAAGACCGACTCCGCCGTACGATTCACGCATCTCCCGACCAATATCGTGGTGACCTGCCAGAATGAACGCTCGCAGCACAAGAACCGCGCGATGGCGATGAAGATATTGCGCGCTCGATTGTTCGAACTCGAGCAGCGCAAGAAGAAAGAAGAGCTCGAGAAGTTCAGCAAGGACAAAAAGGATATCGCCTGGGGCAGTCAGATTCGTTCGTACGTGCTGCAGCCCTATCAGATGGTCAAAGACCATCGCACCGGCGTCGAAGTCGGCAACACCGGTGCGGTGCTCGACGGCGCGATCGACGAGTTTATCCAGGCCTACCTGATGGGCGTGCGCAAGGGCGACACGGATTCGATGCCCAGTTAGGCTTGCGCGCCATGGCTCCGCCGATCCAGTGTGAACGGCGGAGAACGAAAAAGCCCGATGGCGGAGCATCCAAGCGAAGGTCCCCGGCGCCATAAGTATCGTTCGCCGCGCGCGCGCAGGCGCACGGTGGTCGGACTGGTGGTCGCGTTCATTTTCGTAGCGGTGATGACCGGGTTGTTCTACCAGACGACCCAGAGCGGGCTCGCGCCGGAGTCCGGCGTAATCCACCTTGCCGGGCTGACAGCGCCGGTCAAGGTGATTCGCGACGCGGCCGGCGTGCCGCATATCTATGCGCAGAATCGGCTGGACCTCGCCCGCGCGCTCGGCTACACGCAGGCGCAGGATAGGCTGTTCCAGCTCGAGATGCGCCGGCGGCTGGCCGAGGGCCGTCTGGCCGAAGTGTTCGGCGCCGACCTGGTCGAAACCGATTATGTCTATCGGCTGTACGATCCCGAGAAATTCGCGCGCGACAGTGTCGCGCTCTATCCGCCCGAGATGCGCGCGCAAGTGGACGCGTTCGTCGGCGGAATCAACGCTTATATCGACGGCCATCAGAACAGCCTCGAGCCCGCGTTTCGGCTGGTCGGCATCAAGCCGGCGCATTACACGGCGGAAGATCTCGAAGCAGGCGCGCTGACGATCGCGACGCTGCTCGGTTACAACGCGACCGAGGAGTCGGTGTACGCCAACCTCGCGCCGAAGATGGCGCCGAGCGAGATCGCCGCGCTGATGCCGGTGTATCCGTCGATGCCGCTGGAGACGCCGCCGCCCGAGACAACCGCGGCGTTCGGCGGCGGCGCAAAGCTGTCGTTCCATCTCGCGCCCGGCTTCGCGCGCGCCGGGCATATGGGCATCCCGGCGAGCAACAACTGGGTGGTCGATGGCACCAAGTCGATGTCCGGCAAGCCGATGCTCGCGAGCGACCCGCATCTGCCGCAATCGCTCCCGTCGATTTGGTACGAGGCGGTGCTGGTCACTCCCGACGGCTTCACCTCGGGAGCGCTCGCGGCGGGTTCCCCGGCCGTCGCGATCGGCACCAACGGGCATGTCGTGTGGGGCGTGACGAGCGTGTGCGCGGACGTGATGGATCTCAGCCTGGAGCACCTCTCGGCCGACGGGATGAATTACGAGTTTCAGGGGAAATGGCTTCCGCTGGAGCGGCGCGAGGTGACGATTCACGTCAGAGACGCGGGCGACGTGACGCGGACGATCCTCTCGACGCGCCACGGCCCTATAGTCAGCGACGTGCTGGCGCGCGAGGACAACCCGCTGAGCAGGGTCAAGGTGCGCGGAAATTACGCGCTCGCGCTGCGATTTGCGGGACTGGCTCCCGGACCGGCGGCCGCGTCGGGATTCGGCTCGGCCGTCGCGCGCTCGGGAAAGGAGCTGGTGGAAGCCTATCGCAGCTTCACCACGACGCCGCTCAATCTGGTTTGGGGCGACGATTCGGGAAACATCGGATGGCATATCGTTGGCGCGATACCGAATCGCACCGGCTTCGACGGCAAATATCCGACCGCGGGGTTCACGGGAAAGTTCGAATGGAACGGAATGATCCCGTTCGACAGTTTGCCGCATACCGAGAATCCGCCCGCGCATTTCATCGTCACCGCGAACAATCGCCTGGCCGACGTACCCTGGAATGGAAGCTGGGTCGCGCCGTGGCGCTTCGATCGCATCTCGGAGCTGCTGCGCGCGCGCGACAAGATGACGGCGGGTGATTTCAAATCGATCCAACGAGATCGGGTATCGATCTTTGCGCTCAAGCTGCGCGACGCGCTGGTACAGGCCGGCGACGGCGGCGACCCGGACCTGCGATGGGCGCTTGGCGAACTCCGCGGATGGGACGGCGCAATGACGGCGAACAGCAGGCCGGCCGCGATTGTCGCGGCGACCGAAGTGACGATGGCGCAACGGGTGTTCAAACCGATCCTCGGCGAAGACTACAAATCGTTCATGCTGCTGGAGGACGGGGGAACGTATCCGGCAAGCGAGGATATAATCGTGCGGCCTGCAAGTCCGCTGCGGCCGGTAGAAGCCGGCGCCGTTAGTGCGACGCTGCGCGCGAGTTTGAAAGACTCGCTCGCGCTGCTCGCGGCCCGGCTCGGCAACGATCGCGGCAAATGGCGATGGGGCGCGATGGAAACGATCGAATTTCAGCATCCGCTGGGCGAGCGCGGCGGCGTGCTCGGATGGTACTTCAACCGCGGGCCATACCCGACCGAAGGCGGGCGGCATACGGTGAACAACTCGTGGTTCGATTTGGGCGGGGAGGGGCCGGATCAATTCAAGGTCACGGAGATTTCGTCGTACCGGTTCATCGCCGACCTTGCCGATCCCGAAGGCGCGCTCGGGATGAATCACACCGGCGAATCGGATCATCCGGCGTCGCGTCACTACGACGATATGATCGGCCCCTGGAGCCGCGGCGAATATCACGCGCTCGACCCGAGCTTTACCCGCGCGCAGTCGTCAGCCGAGGCCGAATTGGACCTGCTGCCGCGCTAGATAGGCAATGCGGCAGATGTCTATGCAATGGTACATGTCGGACGACCGTAGGCCCGGAGATCGCTCAAGGGATCGACGCGAGTCGGCTATGTGGATGATTCTAGCTGGCTTGGGCACTATCATTCCGCTTGGATTCAGTTTCATCAGCAGAACACATTTGAGGCCTGGGACAGGCCTAAACGTTTGGACCGAATTTATCGTTTTCAGTATAGTTCTGATTGCTGCGATCCCTTTTGCAGTCAAGGTAAATCATGAGCTCGCCCTTCCGGGTGGCCCATTGATTACCGCGACGCTAAACCATGAGCCGCAGCCGTACGGATGGGGGGAAGTGTTGCTAGCTGGCGTGCTCTGGTCGGTGATTGCGCTGCTGGTCTTTGCAATCGCCTTTTTCGTTGGCGTCGGTTTGCTTTTTTATTTCTTCCCCTCTTTCATTCCGCGCATTCCGGCCCGTCAGATCCAGCACGCACCCATCGTCAAGCCATCCTGGATTTGGCTTGCATCCGGTGTAGTGACTTCCGCGGTTTCAGCCGGTGTGCAAGAGGAAATCCTATTTCGCTTCGTACTCGTGGGATTAGTCTCGTGGGCATTGATGACCTTCAGAGGAAATGCGGACCAGCGACCCCGCAGAGGTCAGCTTTGGCTGGCGAACATTGTGCAGGCCTATTTCTTTTCACTTGCGCACTTCGTCTCTGATTTCCATCTGACCAGGGGAATTATCGGACTGGGGAAAGTTGCAATTTGTCCAGTCGTTCGGCCCCAGGCTGTCGTTGGAGTATTCCTCGGATGGCTGTATCTACGCCACGGTTTAGAAACTGCAATGGTCTCGCATATCTTCTTCGACTTGTTGGTATTATTCGAAGCGCCTGCCGCCATTAGATGAAGCCGCTCTAACTGAGATTTCACGGTTTCATGTTGCGTTGCGCGCCGACTGACCAAAGTTGCAATATGAAACGAACGCGATCGAATCAATCGTTCGCGGATTAAGCGTACAAGGAGTTGCAGATGATCGACTTATATTTCTGGCCAACGCCCAACGGCTACAAGATCACCTGGATGCTCGAGGAAGTCGGCCTAAAGTACAACGTGATCCCGACCAATATCGGCGCCGGCGATCAGTTCAAGCCCGAGTTCCTGAAAATCAGCCCGAACAACAAGATGCCTGCGATCACGGACAGCGACGGTCCCGACGGGAAACCGATTTCGATTTTCGAGTCGGGCGCGATCCTGATGTACCTGGCCGAAAAGACGGGAAAGCTGATGCCGTCGGACACGCGCGGAAAGTACAACGTGATTCAGTGGCTGATGTTTCAGATGGGAACCGTCGGCCCGATGCTCGGCCAGGCGCATCACTTCCGCCGCTACGCGCCTGAGAAACTCGAGTACGCGATCAACCGCTACACCAACGAAGCCAAGCGGATTTACGCAGTGATCGACAAGCGCCTGGGCGAAGCGAAGTACCTGGCGGGCGACTACTCGATCGCCGATATTGCGACCTACCCGTGGCTGGTTCCGCATTCGATGCAGGGACAGGAGCTCGAAGATTTTCCGAACCTGAAAAAATGGTACGACGAACTGCGCGCGCGGCCGGCGACCCAGCGCGGCTTCGCCGTGATGGGCGAGGTGATGGAAAGGATGCGCGCGGCCGTGCAGGCGAATCAACCGGCCCATGACGAAAGATCGTGGGAGATACTGTTCGGCAAAAAGCAGTTCGAGAAGCGCTAGACAACGCGGCGCTTTGCTAGCCGCGCGGCTTCGGTGCGCCGTCGAGCAATCGCAAAAGCGCATAAACGGTTTCGACCGCGGGGACGGTCAAGCCGTGGCGGTGCGCCGCGCGCACGACGGCGCCGCTGAGCGCCTCGTATTCCAGCGCCTTGCCGCGCTCGAGGTCCTGCTGGGTCGAGGTCTTGAGCGCGCGCAAGTTCTTGTGCGAGTGGGCGATATAGGCTTCGATCCGGCCGTCGGAAATATCCGCGCCCTCGGCGCGCGCAACCTCGACAATCTCCCGCATCAACGTGCGCGAAAGTTTCAGCCCTTCGGGGTCGTCGAGAATTTCCCCGACGCGCCGGCGGGTCAGTGTCGCCACGGTGTTGAGCGCGCCATTCCAGATCAACTTGTCCCATCGCGCAGTCACGATGTCGGCGGAGACCTGGCCGAGAATTCCCGCGCGTCGAAACACGCTGGCGATCGCCCTGACCCGATCCGTCTCGCGGCCGTCGAGTTCACCGAAGTCGATCTCGCCGGTGCTCAGATGAACGATTTTGCCCGCCGCGACCATCTCGACTCCCACGCGCGCGTTCCCGCCCATGACCGCCTCGCGGCCGAAGATCCCGGCGAGCGTTGCCTCGTTCTCGACGCCGTTCTGAAGCGTCAAAATCGCGCCGCCCGGCTTGAGGCATCCTGACACCGCCTCGGCGGCGGCGGTGGTGTCGTAGGCCTTAACGCAGAACAGGATCAGATCGTACGGAGCGAAGTCACGCGGCTGGTCAGTCGATACGACCTCGATTCGGAAATCGCCTCGAACGCTCGTGATGTCGAGGCCGCGCTCGCGTATCGCGCGCAAATTTTCGCCGCGCGCGCACAATACGACGTCCTCGCCGGACGCGCGCAGCCGCGCGCCGAAGTAGGCGCCGACCGCGCCCGCGCCCATCACCAGAATATTCATGGCGCAGTGCGGGATCCGATTTCTTTTATGAAGAATCACTTTCCCACTTTTCAGTGTTTCACTTTTTCATTGCCTATCGTAGCGCCGGATCGGTCTGTTGTAATCAACTACTCAACTGTTCAACTGTTCAACCGGGTCACGATGGAATCGGCGGGCGATACGAGTCTTGCGGGTGTGCGCGAACTGCTGCTGGAAGCCGCGCTGGCAGCCGCGACGCTCACGCTGTGGCCGATCCTCGACGAAAGGTCGCAGGGCAACGCCGCGCAGCGCTCGCGCGCGATGGTTTATTTCCCGATCGTCGGATTCATCCTCGGCGTAATTCTCGCAATTGCCGATCGAACCGCCGGCCTGGCATTCGGACCCGCCGGCCGCTCGTTGGTCGTGCTGATCGCGGGAGCGGGACTGTCGCTGGGGCTGGCAAATCGCGGAGTCGCCGACACGGTCGAGGTGATTCGCCGGGGCTCACGGCCGGCCTCGACCGGCCTCGCGCGAATCGGACCGGTGGGCGCGGCCGCATCGATCGTCGCGTTCGCGTTCGAGATTTGGTGCTTGTCGCGAATCACCGACGACGCGGGACGGGCGGCGGCGATCGTGATGGCGATGATGCTGTCGCGATGGGCGATCGTTCCGATCGGCTACGGGCTGAAACCGCTGGAGCATTGGGGCCTCGGCATCCCGTACCAAGGCGGCATTTCGTTTCGCGAGTTCGCCGTCAGCAGCGCCGTAGCTCTGGGACTCACGATGGGGCTATATCAAAACCTCGGGCTGGCTGTGATCGTCGCGATAGCGCTGGCCATTCTGGCGATGCGGCTGGTGCTCAGCCGCCGCATGGGCGGGGCCTCGGGCTATACGCTGGCGGGAGGATGCGCACTGGTCGAAGTGGTTACGTTTGCGGTGCTGGCGGCGCTTGCGCGCCTAGCCGTTTCGCTTGAGCGCATCGGACCACACCGATTTCAGCAGCTCGCGCAACTGGTCGAGCGATCCGTTGTTCTCGATCACAAGGCTGGCATGCTTCGCGCGTTGCTCGTCGGACAACTGCGCGCGGATGCGCGCTTCGGTTTCGGCCGGTTTCAGTCCGCGTTGGCGCTCGATTCGGGCGACCACTTGCTCGCGCGGGGCGCGCACGAGCCAGATTTCGTCAAACAGCGGTTGCCAATTTGCCTCGATCAGAATGGCAGCCTCGGCAACGATCGGCATCCTGGTGCCGCGCGCGCGCAATTCGGCGACGATGCGGCGGATGGCCTCGTATGTGGCGGGCCATACGATCGAAGTCAGTTTCTTAAGTTGCTCGGGTTTTCCAAACACGATGGAACCGAGTTGCTTGCGATCGATCGTGCGGTCGGGAGCAACGATCTGCCCGCCGAAGGCCGCGACCACTGCGTCGTAGGCGGGACCGCCGGGAGCGTAAGTGGTGTGCGCGATTTTGTCGGCGTCGAGAATCGGCGCGCCGAATCCGCCGAGGATCTCCGCGACGGTGCTCTTGCCCGAACCGATTCCACCAGTGAGGCCAATTGTAAGCATCTATCTTCCCGCCAAACGGGCGCAGCGCCGGGCGCCGTGAATCTCTAGCCCGCGGCTTCGCGGCTCCACGCCTGAATGCTGTAGAGGTAGCTGAAGAAGCCGCCCCGAGCCAGCAATTCGTTGAAGGTTCCCTGCTCGGCAATTACCCCGTCGCGCAGCACGAGGATTCGATCGGCGTTCTGGACCGTCGAGAGCCGGTGCGCGATCACCAGCGTGGTCCGTCCGCGCATCGCCTCCCGCACCGCCGCGAGCACCATCGATTCGGTCTCGGGATCCAGCGCGCTGGTCGGTTCATCCATGATCAGAATCGGAGCGTCCTTCAGCAACGCGCGTGCGATCGTGACGCGCTGCGCCTCCCCCTCGGAAAGACTGTGTCCGCCTTGCCCCATCACTTCGTTCAGGCCGGCCGGCAACTTGGCGAGCACGGGCCCGAGCCGCGCCATCTCGATCGCGCGGAGCACTTTCGCGTCGTCAACCGCCGGCTTCCCGAACGCGACGTTGACGCGCATGGTATCGCCGAGCACGAGCGGCGGCTGCAGGACCATCGCGATGTTGCGGCGGATCGAATCGAGCGTGAGGTATCGAGTATCGTTGCCGTCAATCTTGATCGCGCCCTGCTGCGGTTCGTAAAAGCGCGCGAGCAGACTGGCCATCGTGGTTTTTCCGGAACCGCTCGGACCGACGATCGCGACAGTCTCGCCCGGGGCGGCCTTGAAACTGATCCCCTTGAGCACGGTTACTCCCGGTTCGTAGCCGAACACGACGTTGTCGAACTCGATCTCGCCGCGTGCGCGGCCAAGCGCCTGCGCACCCGCACGGTCCTTGATTTCGGGATCTATTGCGAGCAACTCGAGGCACCGCCTGAGTCCCGCCTTCGCGCCTTCGATCTGCCCGTAAGTTTGGGAAATCTGGTTCACCGGCGCGTAGAGCGAGGCGAGGTAAGTCGTAAAAACGATCAGGTCGCCGATCGTGAGCCGCCCGTCAAGCACGTGCTGCGCGCCCAGGTAAATCACCGTCGCGGTGCCGCACGCGATCAACACGCCGACCGCGCCGGCGTAAATCGTTTGCAGCGTGTACAAGCGCAGAGTCGCTTCCAGGCTTTCGCTGCTCGATTGGACGAACTCGCGGTACGACTCGCCCTCGCGGGTGAAGGCCTGCACGACATGGATCGCGGCGAGCGCGCTGTGCGCGACGGTGAACAGGCGGCTTTCCTTGATTCGCGCGCCGCCGGCGATCGCGTCGATTCGTCCGCTGATTGACATGATCAGCGCAATCAGCAGCGGTATTATCGCGAGCGCTACCAGCGTCAGCGTCGCGTCCATCCTGATCATCACCACGAACATCCCGCCCAGCAGGATCAGCGACGACAACACCGGGAAGAATCCATTCATGGCGATCGTTTGAATCGAGTAGGTGTCGTACGTGATCCGCACCATCAAGTCGCCGACTTCGCGCCGGCGATGAAATGACAACGAAAGGCGCTGCAAATGATCGAACAGCCGGGCGCGCAACTCGTTGACCATCCGCTGGCCGATCGAAACGGTGACGTAATTCGTCATCACGTTGAGCAGGCCGAGCAGCGCGTACAACACGACCAGGCTGAAGCACGCGGCTGCCAGAAGCTCGCCGCGCGGCATCGGCGCAATCCATTTGCTCACCAGCGGCGCGCCGCGCAGCACATTGTCGATCACAATCTTGAGCGGCCACGGCTTCAGCACCTCGGCCGCCGAGGCAAGCAGCACACCGCCGATTGCGATCGCGAGACGGCCCAGATGCGGGCGCATCCTGCGGATGACGTGGCCGTACAGTTCCAGCGTGCGCATCAGGTTTCGTCTTCCGGGCGCTTTGCCATTGAGATTCCGAGCGATTCGGCCGCTTCGGATGCGCAGAGCCTGACGATCGCGGGAATACGCCTGGCGCGATTGATCGCCAACAGCCCGACTGCGATTACGGCGCATATCAGGCCGGCGATTCCCGCTCGCACTGAGAATCCCGCGGCCAGCAAAACCAGCAGCGCGATCGCCGCCGCGATCAGCGCCCGGCGCGGCGCCAATCGAAGACGCCAGAGCAGCGCGATGATACCGTCGCTCCGGAGCAACGCGTTTATCGGCACGCGAATCATCGGCGCAACGACGATCTCGAGGTCGTAGGACTGGAAGCCGTCGCTCTCGGCTACTGCCACGCCGCGGCGAACCAACGCCTCGCGCATCGCGGCAAGGATCGCGGCGGAATCGATTCGCGCGGCGCCGTCTGACGTAAGGAACTCGACTTGGCCGGTTAATCCAACCGGGCCATTGTAATCTCCGGCGGGAATCGCGGGCTCGAATCGCCATTTGACGCGCTCGCGCGCGAGACTGCGAACGGCCGGGCCGAGCAGATTGACGATCCAGAGATAGATTCGCGCCGCCGGGCCTCGATAAGCGCGCGCCATGGGCGCCGACGATGCGCCCGCCGCCGCGGCCAGCATCGAGAGCGCGACTCCACCGGCGCCGAGCACGCCGATCAACCGATTGAATCCGCCGAGGATCAGAAAAATCAGCGACAACCCGACCCATTGAATGGTCAGCGGCAGCTCGGCGTACGAGTTGTCCGCCGAATAGACGGTCTGAAACAGCCCGCGACCCAACGCGCCGTAATAGACCCGCGCTCCGCCGAGCATCGAGCCGATCCATGATGGCCCCGCGTAAATCCCGCCCTGGTCCGCGCTGCGAAGTGGATACTTGCGCCACAGCAGGCCTTCGCCGGCGCCGTAGCCGCGTTGCTGGCGGATATAGGCGGCAAGCGTCGCGCGCCGCTCGTGAATTACGACCGCTCCGGGCGCGTACGCGAGCGTTTGAGCCGACGCCGCCAGCCGCCACGAAAGATCCACGTCGTCGCCGGCGGTGACAAACATCGGATCGAAGCCGCCGGCGTTGCGCAGCGCGGCTTTGGTAATCGCCATGTTGCATCCGCACAGTTGCGCGAGGCGATCGTCGCCGGCACGCACCTCGCGCGGCAGTCCGGGCGCGGCTGCCATCGCGGCGGCGCGGGCAGATCCGGGAGCAGGGGCGAAATTCGGGCCGGCCGCCGCCGCCGCACCGCGGCGCTCGATCGTCTCGACCAGATGATACAGCCAGTCGCGATCGGCCCGCGCGTCGGCGTCGATGAACGCGACGATTTCGCCCGATGCGGCGCCGGCGCCTGCGTTGCGCGCGGCGGCCAGGCCATCGTGCTCGACCGCAATCGCACGCACTCCGGCGTGGGCGGCGATTTCGGAAGTCGAATCGGTCGATCCGTCGTCCACGACGATGGTTTCGTAGTCCGGATAGTTGAGCTCGCGAATCGAGCCGAGGCATTCACCCAGGGTCGACGCCGCATTGTAGGCGGCCACTACCACGGTCGCTTTAGGAGCGGTCGCAAGCGGGGGCGGCAGATTGCCGCCGAAAACTTTGGCGACCGCATCGAAGGCAAGTTTGGGCGAGCGATCGCGCCGCGTCAGCCCAAACGCCCAGTCGGTAATCTCGGCTCCGCCGGTGTGCCATTCGTCGGTGAACGCGAACACGATGAAGCCTGACAGTCCGAGTTCGAATGCCGCACGGCACTGCCATGAAAGGAGTTCGGCCTGATGATTCTCGCCTTCGCGGACCGTATCCATGCCGGTTTCGCTGAGCACCAGCGGCAGTTCCCCGGCTTGTCCCATCAGATGCGTCAGGTAGCGGCGGAAGTCTTCCTCGCGATGCAGGTACACGTTGAACGAAATGAAATCGAGAAAACTCAGATCGAGATACTCGGCCGACGGATAGTTCGAGTAGGTGAAAAGCGCGCCGGGATCGATCTGTTTTCCCAAATCACGGAGTTCGGCGAGAAAGCGGCTGACGGCGCGCGGCCCGTGCCAGCGCACGATATCCGATCGAATCTCGTTGCCGATGCTGTAGGCGGCGATGGTCTCGCCGAACTCGCGCGTCTCGAGAACCGTCTTGCGGATCGCGTCGCGGATTTCGCGCATCATGTCGCGCGAATCCAAGAACGCCATGTGAAACGGCCACGGGATGCCGACCATCAGGCGCAGTCCGGCCTTTTGCGCCTCCTCGACCATCCACGGCGGCGGTGGAACGTAGAGCCGAATCAGGTTGGCGCCGAGCCGCCTCATCAGCGCGAAGTCGGCTGCCGCGCGCTCGGGCTCGGGATACCTTTCGCCGCGGGAATTGGCAGCGAAACGGCCCGTACGAAACGCCGCGAAGATAAACTTTTTGCGCGCCGTCGAAAAGATATTTTCCGTGCGCTGCCAGCCGAGCCATGAACGATGAGCTAATCGCAAAGCGCTCGCGCGCGCAACGCACCGCTCGCCCGCACACTTGACATCGCGCAAGCTTCGCCCTGACAATCGATTCCTCAAGACATGGAAAAAATCGAACCCCCTGCCACCAGCTCGAAGTTCAGTGAACCGGCGTCGAGCTTCATCGACGTCAACGGCATGCGGATACATGCGCTGGACTGGGGCGGCGACGGTCGGCCGATCGTGATACTGCACGCGACCGGATTTCTCGGCCGCATCTACCGGCCGCTCGCAGAGCCGCTGCGCGCGATCGGCCACGTGTACAGCTACGATCAGCGCGGCCACGGCGACAGCGCGGCGGCGCCGGACGGCGACTATAGCTGGGACGCGACCATGCGGGACCTCGAAGGGTTTATAACTGCCATGGGATGGACGAGCGTCCGGGCTGTGGGCCATTCCGCCGGCGCGACGGCGATCGGCGGGCTTGCTTGCGAGCGCCCGGACCTGATCTCACGCGCGGTCCTGGTCGAGCCGGTAATCTTCGAGTCGCCGACCGCGCCGGAACTCGGATGGCGCAATCCGTTCATCGAGCGGACGCTGAAGCGCAGGCGCATTTTCGAAAGCGTCGAGGCGATGTACTCGAGTTTCCGCAACAAGCTGCCGTATAGCACCTGGGATGAGCAGAGTTTGCGCGACTATTGCGAGTTCGGCACGCGCCCGACGAGCGACGGCAAGCGCGAACTCAAATGCGCGCCCGAGATCGAGGCAAAATTCTACGAGACCGCGCGCGATTTCGACGGACTCGGGCGGATTCTCCACTGCACGGCGCCGCTCCTGGTAATGTTCGGTGCGCGTGGCGATTCGCCCGGCGCGGCGCTGTCCGGAAAAGTCGCGAAGCAACTCAAGCACGGACGCGTGATCGATGTGGCCGGCGCGGGTCATTTTATGCCGATGGAAATGCCCGGTTACGTCGCGGATCGAGCTGCCGAATTCCTTACGACCGGGCAATAGTACAATATCGAATATACTATTGCTCAGCCGGCCGAACTGAGTATTGCGCGCGCTTCGATCGTGTATATCCCCGGACGTTCGTAGAGAATCAACGGCGGCTCGATGGTTGCCTCGATTCCGCCGCCCGCGCGGGCCTCGATTAACATCACCGAAGCCGGCGCCGCAATCCGCGGATGAACGAAACGGATACGCTTGGGCTCGAGCTGCTTCGAACGCATCGCGGAAATCAGCTCGGCGCTTCTGCGTGCGGTGAAGACAAACGCAACCCGCCCGCCGCGGCGCGCGTAGCGATGCGCCGCCGCGACGAAATCCATCAGCACGGCAGCGCCGTCGCTTTCGCCGCGTGCCATCCGCCGGCTGGAATCGGGATTCTCGCGGCCGGCCGCTGCCGCGCGATAGGGAGGATTCGCCACGACCATGTCGAAACTTGCGGGCTCGGCGCCTGCGATTTTTCTCTGCCGAAGGTCGGCACAAACGGCGTTCACCTGCTCAAGCCCGTTGATCGCGGCGTTTCGGGCGATCATCGCCGCCAGCGCCGGCTGGATCTCGACGGCGACGACTTCGCGCGGCCGATAAAGCGCGGCCATCATGATCGATACGACGCCGCATCCCGCGCCCAACTCGAGCACTCGCTCGCGCGCACTGGCGCGCGCGAAGCGGCCGAGCAGGATCGCCTCGACCGAGAAGCGGTAACCATGCCTGGGCTGGACCAGCGTGATCCGCCCGTCCAGGATCGTGTCGCGAGTGTCGTTGTCGTCGGTTGAATTCGCCGTCATCGCGTTGGATTGGCGGCCAGGCCTTCGATCTTCGGTAGCAGCCGCGCGATGAGCTTGTCACTCAGGTTCTCCATCTCCCTGCGGGCGGACGGCTTGATCTCGATGCCGTACTTAGCCACGCAGGCGTCCGCGCCTGATCAGATCGGCTTTGACGGTTTCCAGGGAAACGCCTTTCTCCTTGCGCCGGCGCTCCGAGACAAGGCCGTCGTAGAAATTCTCCCAGAGCGGTCCGTGTTTGCGAAGATCGATCTGCACGGCTACCCTGCGGCCCTTCTCATCGGTCAGAAATTGAATACCGGTCATGACTTTCCCTCTCTTTGTGACTCTACCGGAATTTCCATTTTGAGGCATCGATTCCAGCTCCTCTACAGGCCCGGCGGCCTCCCCAGCGGCGCCGCCGCGATTTGCCTTGACGAATGCGCTATCATATTTACCTTGACAATCCGGGATGCAGGGCGCTTTCGGCGAAAGACGTACACGGGCCGGCCTTCTAGCGGAGGAATCGCAGATGCCGTTTCTGATTATCGTAGTGGCTATCGTCGCGTGGGTTGCCTTTGCATACAATCGATTAGTCAGTCTGAGCAACGAAGTAGATAATTCCTGGCGGCAGATCGATGTGCAACTGAAGCGCCGTCATGATCTGATTCCGAATCTCGTCGAAGCCGTCAAAGGCTATATGCAGTTCGAGCGCGACACCCTCACGCAGGTCGTCGAGGCGCGGGCCAAGGCTGTCAGCGCGCCGGACCAGGCCTCGCGCATGGCGGCGGAGAGCCAGATTACTGCCGGGCTGGGCAAGCTGCTGGCGGTGATGGAAAACTATCCGCAGCTAAAGGCCGACCAGAACGTGCTCCAACTGCAGGAAGAGCTGACGACCACGGAAAATCAAATCGCATTCGCGCGACAGGCGTACAACGACGTCGTGCTCGGTCTGAACACCCGCATCCAGACCTTCCCGACCAATTTCATCGCCACCAATTTCGGTTTCAAGGCCGCGGAATATTTCAAAGGCGCTCCAGAAGAGCAGGCGGTTCCCAAGGTTGATCTTTCGATGACCACGCCGCGCGCCTGAGCACGCGCGTCGCGGCCGGGCATGCTCGATGGGATTAAGCAACTTCAGGGGCCTCGAGGCGGCCAATCGCCGCGAGACCGCGGTGCTGGTCGCCGCGTTCATGCTGCTGTTCGGAGCGCTTGGGCTCGGGCTGGACTTCGCGGCGCGCGACGTTGCGATTATCGACGGACACCTGATCGGCTTCCCGGTACTGACGATTGCCGCGATCGTCTTCGCCGGCGTGCAATCGATCGTCTCATATTACAGTGGCGCATCGCTGGTGCTGCTCTCGGTTCACGCGCGCCCGCTCACGCCTGACACCGGCAAACACCAGATGGTGCTCGATGTGATCAACGAAATGGCTACCGCGGCGCGGATGCCCGTGCCCAAGCCGTATGTCATCGATGATCCGTCGCCGAATGCGTTCGCAACGGGCCGCGACCCCTCCCATTCGGTGATTTGCGTCACTCAGGGACTGGTCGATCAGATGGACCGGGAAGAATTGCAGGGAGTGATCGGGCACGAGATGTCGCACGTCGCCGACTACGACATCCGCACGATGATGATGATCGCGGTGATGGTCGGTGGAATCGCGATGCTCTCGGATTTCGTGTACCGCTGGATGTTCTGGGGCGGATTCGGCGCGCGCGGCAGGAGCAATTCCGATCGGGACAATCAGGCGGCGGTGCTGATCACGGTCGCGGTGATCGTGCTGGCTGCGGTGGCGCCGATCTTTTCGCAGTTGCTGGCGATGGCAGTGTCGCGGCAGCGCGAATACCTTGCGGACGCGTCGTCGGTGGAGTTCACGCGCAACCCGCGGGCGCTGCTGCGCGCGCTGGAGCACATCGCGAAAATCGAGTCGCCGCTGAAGCAAGGCACCGCCGGCACCGCGCATCTGTTCATCGTTAATCCTCGCGAGGGTTTGCGCGCAGACGGCGAAGGATTCTTTGCCAACCTGTTTTCGACCCATCCTCCGCTGGCCAGGCGCATCGCACGACTGCAGGCTTTGCTGGATTCGGCGGGCGCTGCCGCCAGCAGTTAGAACCGAGGTCGAGACCGCGCCGGCGTTCGTCCGCGCAGGCGCACTAGCGGTTGCGTCCTTTCAGGGCGCGTTCGATTTCGCGCTCGGAGGTCTTGCGCGCGATCGCGTCGCGTTTGTCGTAAGCGTGCTTGCCCTTGGCGAGCCCCAGTTCAACCTTGGCGCGGCCGTTTTTGAAGTAAAGTTTCAGCGGAACGATCGAATAGCCCTTCTCGCGCACGCGGCCCCATAGGCGATCGATCTCGCGGCGATGCATCAGGAGTTTTCGCGCGCGAGTTTCCTTGTGGCTGAATTGGCCCGCGGGAGCGTAGGCGCCGATATGGACGCTCTCGAGGAACGCTTCGCCGTTTTTTATCCGCGCGTAACTGTCGCGCAGATTTGCGCGATGCGCCCGCAGCGACTTGACCTCCGTGCCGGTGAGTGCGAGGCCGGCCTCGAGCGTCTCCTCGATGAAGAAATCATGCCGCGCCTTGCGGTTATCCGCGACCAGATCGATTCCGTCGCCGGATGGTTTGCCGTTGCGGGTGTCGCGTGCCATCGCAGGGCGAGTTTATCCGCAGGCGGCGGCGCAGATAAGGGGGGCGCGAAAGCATGGTTGCGAACGCGGCGATTGAGCCTTAGATTGAATGACGTAACCGTTTCGACTGGCCTCGTATCGAAAACCCACGATCTGTGGGGGCGAACTGGATTCGACGAAGACAATATGGCCATGGTCGCACGCCGGGTGCTGTCGACCCGTAAAACTGGCAGACTGCGAAATTTACCCGCAGACAATAACGGTTACGCTCTGGCGGCCTAAGGGCCGCTAGCGTCCCGCCGCTGCTCGCCCATGGCAGCGGGTCGGGGCGTCATTTAGTGGGCTAGGGAACCGCAGTTCACCGGCTGGGCGGCGTCCCGAAAATTCAGCCGGCTGGCGTCAGGAAAGCCCGTCTGTGGGCGTTCCGGGCGCGAGCTAAAATTCGCAGACTAAGCGTGTAGTGGCCGTCGCCGGAAGGTTTTCGGACGGGGGTTCAATTCCCCCCGCCTCCACCAGCTAACTAGCTGAAATCATTGGGATTTTGAAGCAGGCAGGATGCGCGTCCTTCACGCGTACCTGTGTTTATGCTATATCCCGCGCATGTTGCACATCTATCGGCGGCATTTGGGGTCGTGTGGCAGGAAGAAGCGCCGGGCGAATTGTACGTGTCCAATCTGGATACAAGGGAAACTGCACGGCAAAGAGATGCGGAAGTCCCTCGGTATTCGGAACTGGGAAGCGGCGCAGAAAATCGTCCGCGATTGGGAAGCCCGGATCAACGGCGGGAGCCAGTCGGTCATAGATGCCTTCGGGTATTTCATGGCGGACTGCGCGGCGCGGCAGCTCGCGCCCGAGACAGTGGGGAAATATCGGCTGCTCCAGCGCGAGATGGTTGCCCTGTGGGGCTTGCGTCCGGTGGACTCGCTCTCGGTGCATGAGATTGCCGAGTATCGGCAGTCGTGGAAACTATCGGGAATATCGGCTCGGAAGAAAATCGAGCGGATGCGGACGTTCTTCAGGTTCTGTGCGGAGCGCAAATGGTCGGACGATAATCCGGCCGTATTCTTGAAACCCCCAAAGATAACCTCGGTCCCGACATTGCCGTTTAGCGCGGATGAGATGGAGAAGATTCGGGATGCGCTCGAACTGTATCCGGATCGGCCTCGCGGCCGGCGCGAGCGCGTCCAGGCGTTTGTGTTGATTCTGATGCATACGGGATTGCGGATTCGGGACGTGGTAACGCTCACGATGGACAAGATTTCTGGCGGGACGCTCGAATTACGGACTCAGAAAACGGGGCAGGCGGTGCGGATACCGCTTCCTGATGAAGTGGTACGCATCGTGGAGGGATTGCCGCATATGCCGTTCTGGTCAGGGCTCGGGCTAGTGAAGTCGGCGGTTGCCGACTGGCAACGGACGCTCTCGAAGCTCTTTAAGCTCGCGGGGGTTGAGGGGCACGCCCATAAATTCCGGCATACGCTGGCGAAGCGCTTGCTCGAAAATGGGGTGAGCTTGGAGAATGTGGCGAAGATCTTAGGAAACTCCGCGAAGATCGTCGAGATGCACTACTCCACTTGGATTAAATCGCGTCAGGATATTCTCGATGTGGAAGTACGGCGGACTTTCGCGAGCTAATCTGCGAGGCCGAGAATGAGAACTGGGATATCTATGTCTGCCACTCCGCGCTGTTCGAGATCCCAGACAATTTGCTCGAAGTATGAAACGCCGGTCGACATTTCCTGTGCGAGTTCTTTGATGGGTACGATTTCGATGCCGGCGTCGATGTGACCAAGATTGCGGAAAATGGTCATCTTTGCGCAGACGTTGTACACCATGAAGGCGTACTTGCCGAACTGAACCTCGATGCCGAGCTTCTTCTTTAGGAAGTCCATCTCGCGATAGGCGCCGCGAAGCCTGGCGCGGACTTTGTAATCCGGCTGATAATAGCCGGTCGGGTAATCGCACTTTACGCGGATTTTGACCCAATCCCGTTTAGCGAATTCAAACTTGAAGGCCTTGTTGATTGCCACCGGGTCGTACAACATCCGGCCGCGCATAGTTTTTTCTTCGCTTTCTTTGGTCTTGAGCTTTCTCGCGTCGACAGCCTTTATAACGGCATTGACCTCGGTCAGGAGGTCTGGATACCGCTTGGAGACGATTTCTTTTCCTTTGTTGAAGGAAAATACACCGGCGATTCTCATGCTTTCGGCTTAGTTCGCCACTCCATGGGGATCTGACTTATTTTCTCTCGGCCAGTTGGCTTGTAAACGGCGGTTCCCAAGCGGCGATGCCGAAGCGCGCCGCCGTAGAAATCAGATATTCGCTCTTTCGTGATTTTGATGTATGTCTCGTCTTGTTCGCAGGCGAGTGCGCGACGGCCGTTGAGGATTGCTCCAAGGGCCGCTGAACCTACACCGGCGAACGGATCGAGCACCCAATCGCCTTCGTCGGTGAGCGCAAGGACGCAGCGCTCGACCAGTTCGATCGGGAATTGGCAAGGATGGATGGTCTTCTCGGGGTGATTGTTTTTGACGTTGGGGATTTCCCAGACTGCGGTCTCCCAATCTTGGTGGAGGACCCAATAGTCTGATGGGTTTTTGCCGAGAGGATTGCCCGAGAGCTTGCCTATGTTCGGTCCCTTGTAGTGGCGCTTGCCGGGATATTTCGATGGCACTCGTACCGGGTCGAGGTTGAAGGTGTAGCTGTCGGTCTTCGTAAACCACAATAAGACTTCGTATCTGCCGGAGAATCGTTTCGAGGCGTGAAGCCCGTGGTCAAAGTGCCAAATGATTCTGTTCCGGAGCTTCAAGCCGTGCTTCGTGAAAAGCGGGTAGTAGAAAATGTCGAGCGGGAAGACCTCGGCTTTGTCGACGAAGTTTCCGACCTGCCAGCAGAGTGATCCTTTGGGTGAGAGGACGCGGACGAGTTCATCGACGATGGGGTTCAGCGCGGTCAGGTACGCGTCGAGATTGGTGGCCTTTTCGTACGCCTTTCCTAGATTGTAAGGAGGAGAGGTGATGATCAGCTTCGCCAGGCCGTCGGGCAGTTTGCGAAGCGTATCCAGACAGTCTCCGGGTGAAATTACCACCTCGGCGTTCGGGGCGTATGATGAGAAAATATCGTGCCCGAAGAGGGTATCTGTTCGCTCAGTCTGGGATTTCAATTTTCACCGCCGCGGAATCTCTATATCACAGATTATTTTGTCAATGCGACTATGTTCCGCGCTGCTCTCGCGGTCCGTCTTTTGAATCGCGGGGCGAGCTTGGAAAACGTCGCGGCGATTTCGGGAAATTCCGCGAAGGTCGCCGAAATGCACTATGCACTGTGGATAAAGTCCCGCCAGGATGAGTTGGACGCGGCGGTACGGGCCACGTTTTATGCATCTGCCGTTTCAATTCAGAAAGAAGATGGCGGATGTCGTGATCGGAAAGTCCGCGCGCTTTAAGATTCTCGATGAGCTGGCTCTCAGTGAGATTCTCGCCCATACAATACCTCTCATCCCTCTTCTTTTCATTCTGAAGATAGTCTCATGTTCGGGTGAATATGCGACTTCCCTCGGACTTTCGGGATCAATAGCATTTCACCAACTCCTGACTGCAACCTTGACGAAGAGCGCTAGTGCCTTACAATCAAGAGGTCATGAGCTTGGCCACAAGAAGAAAAAGAGGAGGTGGTCGCGTGCCGCAGTATCACTACACGGCCGTTTTTGAGCCCGCCGTAGAGGGCGGCTATATCGTTTCTGTTCCCGCGCTCCCGGGGCTGGTTACCGAGGGCGACACCATCGAAGAAGCCCGTGCGATGGTCAAGGACGCCATCCGGGGTTACATCGAGAGTCTGGTGAAGCATGGCGAAGAGATCCCGATTGAATCCGGCACCGCCAACGTGGAGCGCGTCGAAATAACTATTTGAGAACTCATGCCGCACCTGCCCGCTTGCACGCTCACTGATGTGATTCGAGCGCTGCTCCGGCCGGGTTTTTATTTAGTCGGGATCAGCACGTTGCTCTATTCGCGTGAGGTTGCGAGTACGAGATTCGCCCAGCTACCAGCGAACCGCGCCGAGTCCTGTATCACTTAGCTCAATATTGGCTTTCTTCCAGCGCCCGTCCGTTGGGTCTAGGAAGGTCACGGCGCGTCCCTCAAACGTCTGGTCATTATTCAGCTTGGTCGACGATACTGGCTCGTAGGTAAAGTTGACTGCCAGCATCTGAAGAGGGGTGCCCATAGGCGAAGCCTGATACTCATTCACATATGTGATCGAGCGAAGCTTTCGTTTTGCCAGCTGAAGCTCAAAAGTGAACGCTTGCGAACCCGGCAGCCAACCGTAGCTTTGGAGAGGCGCTCTCGTAACGGTGAATGCGGCTGACGATGGCCGGACGAAGTAGTAACTAATTCCATGAGAATCTCGAGCAGTGCAAGGAGAGACGTTCACGGCGCCCGTTCTTTTGAGGAAACTCAGTTTCACATCGGATGTGAACAATGTGTCCCCATCGACGATCGTGCGGAATGGACCGGCGCCCTTACCGAGATCGTCGCTGCAACGCGCTTCGATCAGCTTGACCGCCTCCGGGTCAAGGGCCGCATCCCATTTCAGACCAATAGGGTCTGAGAATGGGGCGCTTTCGAATACGGCTTGATATGCTTCCGGAGGAACGCGTTTCGAACAGTTTGAGAGGGTCAAAGCGCACGAGAGCGCGAACGCCAACCGAAGAGTCCGTGCTAGAAGGGCACCCTGATAGAGGCCTAGGCACCTCTTCGCCTCGCGCAGCATTTTTTCCCTCCGACCCGACGACCACCACGCAGACGCGACGTCAATAGCTTGATTTCGAGTTGACGCTCGTCCTCGTGCTCACAACCCACCATAGACCGGAATTTCCATTTTCAATCCTGAATCGGATTAGCACCGACAGCTGGCGCTTTGCAAACGCGGAGTCCTCGCGCAGTTTGAGTCCCAGGGATTTTGAACGGCATCCTCAAGCATGCCGACCTCTCGACCGGCTCGCATCGTTTCTTTCGCCATCCAACCAAGCCGGGCCTTGTGGTCGTACCGTTCCATCGCCGAGATCTGAAGCTCGGCCCACCAAGCGGCCGTTCTTACGCAAGCGGCAGCGGGCTTACTACTCCTTGGCGCCGCCACGTTGAAGCTCGCGCACAACCTCTGCCAGTCCCATCTGCTTGGCCCGCAGTAGCGGCGTCTCATCGGAGTATTTGACGTTCACGTCAGCGCCGTGCGCGATAAGTTCGTGCACAGTCTCCTCGTTTCCGCTCCAGACTGCTTGTGTCAGAGCTGTCCCACCGTCATTCTCCTTGGCGTTCACGTCAGCGCCGTGGGCGATAAGCTCGTGCACGATCTCGGGGCTTCTCATCTGGGCGGCATACATCAGCGCTGTCCGGCCCTCATTCTGCTTGGCGTTTACGTCAGCGCCGTGGGCAATAAGCTCGCTCGCGATTACAGCATTTCCCCCATCGGCGGCATCTATGAGCGCCGTATTGCCGCGCCACGGACCATGGGCGTTTACGTCAGCCCCGTGGGCGATAATCTCGCCCACAGTCTCCGCGTGGTTCCCCCATATGGCCCTCATTAGAGCCTCCTGTAGTGCTGGCTTATTCTGTTGCATTCCTGCGGCGAGAAAGAGCTGGACCGCCGTATTGTCTCCCTCTTGAACCTTTTGAAGGAAGGCAGCCTCACTGTATTCGACTCCCATCGCCTCCAGCTTGGCGCGTGCCTTCTCTTCGTGCGTCTGGCAGGCGGATATGGCCAGGGCCAGCAGGGAAATCAGTGCTGCGAGAATCAGGTTCGACTGTCCCCCGCGCAGCCGGCAGCGAACGCACTGGTTTGGTTCGCTCATATTAGGTGGAATTTCCATTTTGAATCGTGATCTCGCTTAGCACCAACCGTGGGCAGCTCGCAAACGCGAAGTTCGAACTAGATTTTGAGTGCAAGGCGCTTTCCATGGCCCCGCAACGGACCAACGAATTTATACCTTTGCTCTGAAATCCAGCAGTATGTCGGACGTCCGACATTCCTCCAAACACCTCCTTTTTGTGGACCGCTGCCGTCCGTCACAGCGCCCTCGGCGACGAGTTATGCACAGCCGTCGGATTTTCGTTTTGTATAATGAATCAATCAGTACACTATTCGTGCCGCCGCGCGGACGAGCGTGTAATGCATCTTCATGCGCGACCCCAAACTCCAAAAAATTACCGCATCAGTCACCCTCGAAGTCGGCAGCTCGAACGGCTCAATGAAGCAGCCGACCGCGCGAGGGTCAGCCGCAGTGTGATTGTTCGAGACGCGATTGAACGCGAACTCAAGCGGTACGAGAAACCCAACGAGGTCGGCTACCCGCTGCCAAAGGCGAGCGGGACCGTCCTGCCAAAAACCGCAACGCGACCATGACCAAGATTATCGCCATCGCGAATCATAAAGGCGGGGTAGGGAAGACCACGTCTTCGCTCAATCTGGCGCACGCCTTGGCGATCGATGGGAAAACGCGCGTGCTCCTCTGTGACCTGGACCCGCAGGCGAGTCTCACGAAGCTCCTGGGCTTCGATCTTGCAACGCTGCCGCGCACGCTTTACGACCTCCTGCTGCAAACCGAGCCGCCGCTCTTGCCCGAGGAAATCATACAGCCCACGTCGATGTCCGGCGTGAGCCTCATTCCGGCGAACGGCCAACTGGCGAACGTCGAGACCCAACTCATCACGAGAATCAATCGAGAGCGATCGCTCGGCCGCGTGCTGCGTCCGCTCAGCGAAGCGTTTGACGTGGTACTCCTCGATTGTCCGCCCGCCTTGAATTTGCTCACCATGAATGCGCTCGCGGCTGCCGACGAGGTGCTCATTCCGGTTTCGAGCGAATACCTCGCGGTGCAAGCGCTGAGAGACTTCCTCGATACCGTCGAGGAGGTTCGCCGCGAGCTCAATCCGTCGCTCAAAATCGCCGGCATCGTGGTCACCCAATACCAGGCGAAGACGGAACACAGCAGGGGAACGGTGGAGGCGCTCCGCTCCGCATTCGGTCCCGCCGTGTTCGATTCCATCGTGCCGTATTCGGTCAGTGCGAAAGACAGCGTAGCGGCGGCGCAATCCATTTTGACTTACGAACCCACCTCGCCGGTCGCCGAGGCGTATCGGAACCTCGCTCGCGAACTCGTTGCGCCCCATGGCTAAAAAACTCAATTTCAAAGAAATCGGATTGCACGCAGTAAGCCCGAGGAGGCCGTCGGCCACCGCGCATCCCATTTCCCATTTGGCGGCGAATGCGGGCTTTCTCTATGTCCCGCTCGAACTGCTCCGGCCCGATCCCGACCAGCCCCGCAAATATTTCGACGATGCGTCGCTCGACGATCTCACCGCATCGATCCGGGAGAAGGGCGTACTCCAGCCGATTTTGATTCGTAAGGAAGCGGCCGGCGAGGGATTCGTCATCATCGCGGGTGAACGCCGCTGGCGTGCCGCCAAGGCGGTCGGCCTCAAAGAGCTTCCGGCGCTCATGCGCGATGCTCAGGATGCGCTCGAAGTCGCGCTCATCGAGAACGTGCAGCGAGAGAACTTGAAACCGCTCGAAGAAGCCGAGGCGCTCATGCGACTCAAGCAAGCACGCGGGTTTACCGATCAGGCGCTCGCCAAGATCATCGGCAAATCGCGCACGAGCGTGACCGAGCTCCTGACCCTCAATCAGCTGCCGGAGTCGATAAAAAAACAATGTCGAACGTCCGACATCTGGACCCGCAGTCAACTCTTGCAGCTCGTTCGCGCGGGATCACCCAAAGAGATTGAGGGAGTGTGGGCGAGGATTAAGGACGGGTCGGGCGCGACCGTGAGAGATTTGAGACGAAGCTCCCGGTCTGCCGGAAGGAAGCGTGCGGGTGGGCGATACCGGTTTTTGCACAAGCCCAAGGGCCGAACATTCCAGGTCCTCGTCACCTTCTCCAAAGCGAAGGCTACGAGATCGGAGGTCGGAGCCGCGCTCAAGGACGCTCTCAAACATTTACCCTAAACGCCATGGAGTCACAGCCAAACAACGAACAACGCAAGCCCCTCGTCAGTGTCGAATTTCAGACGGAGGTTGATGTCGCGACCGGCGACCGCGAGCGGCGGATGTTCATCAAAATGTACTTCGAGGCGCGTGACAGCGGGTTGCTCGCGGCGATTCCGGGTGAACTTTGGAAGATGCTATGCTGCCTCGCAACGTATATGAACGAAGACGGCAACTGCTATCCGACGCAAGACAGAATCGCGCGCGATTTGGGCATTCGGCGACAGCGGGTAAACGAGCGGATTCAAAACCTCCTGAACTTCCGCTTTAATGGTCAGCCGGTCTTAAGCCTAAACCGCAAAACTCGAATTCGCGGTCGTTGGAACAACAACGTCTATCGCATCCAACCAATCTCGGCGCTCAAAATCTTCGATAAAACCGAGGGTTCTACCGTGTCCGCAAATCCGGACATGGCTCAAAAGCGTGCTACCGTGTCCGCTTCTACGGACACCGTGATAACGGACACCGTTGGCACGGACACTAACCAGATGCAGAGATTAACAAGACGTTTAAACGTTAATGATTTAGAAAAGTCAGCTTTGGAAAAGGGGACGCGAGTCAGGGCATTTCAGATTCCGAATTGCACGCTGCACGCCAACGCCGCATGTTGATCGCCGATATTCTGGAAGTCTGCGGAGACCAGCACTCGCGCGGTTTCTATACTCGGGTCGTGCAGAAGCTGCCGGCTGAAGTAATCCGCGCGGCGCTTTCCGAGACCAAGTATCAGGCGCAAACCGGAAAAATTAGAAAATCAAAAGGCGCTTTTTTTACGGACGAATTGATGCGCCTCGCCCGGAAACGGGGAATCGATTTGCGAATCCCGGCTCCGCCGCGAGGGGCAGTCTAAACACCTGTTGAAACAACCATGAAAGCCATTTCCGTAATCAAAAGACCTGTGATAACTCCAAGATTGGCGATGAGTAAGGTGAGGAAGGAGGAGGCAAACGGCGACCTCAAACCGCCGTTAAAGTGGGCGGGCGGCAAGCGGTGGCAGGTTCCACACCTGCGCGCGTTGTGGGCAGATCATAAACACCGTCGCCTCGTAGAGCCGTTTTGCGGAGGACTCGCAGTTACGGTTGGACTCTCTCCAGACCGGGCATTTCTCAACGATATTAATCCGCATCTGATAAATTTCTACCGCTCGCTCAAGCGCGGCCTGAGAACTTCGGTCGCGATGATGAATGACGAGCTCGCGTACTACGAGCAACGCGCCCGCTTCAACCAACTTCTCGCGGAAGGCAAAGGTGATTGCGAGGAAGCCGCAGCTCTTTTCTATTACCTCAACCGAACGGGTTACAACGGTCTTTGCAGATTCAATCAGAGCGGCCGTTTCAACGTGCCGTTCGGTCAGTATGCCCAAATCACATATACGCGCGACTTCATGCCCTACCGCAGGCTATTCGCCAAATGGGAATTCGTGAGCATGGACTTCGAGACTGTGCCGCTCGAAGACGAAGATTTTGTATACGCTGATCCTCCGTACGACGTGGAGTTCACGCAATATTCAAAGCAGGGATTCAGTTGGGAGGAACAGGTACGCGCGGCCGAGTGGCTCGCGAAGCACCCGGGCCCCGTTGTGCTCTCGAACCAAGCCACGGAACGAATCGTGACCCTGTACCGGAAGCTAAAATTCAAGCTCAAGTTTCTCGATGCTCCTCG
This sequence comes from Binataceae bacterium (SeqCode), assembly GCA_963722605.1. GTDB lineage: Bacteria > Desulfobacterota > Binatia > Binatales > Binataceae > Binatus. Next base: position 545,212 of record CAVRNO010000004.1, read on the forward strand.
CATGATAAGTTGCACCGGCGATCGCACTCCGGCTCGGGAGGTTCTTGCGATCAGAAATTTCTAAGTAATGTCCCCTCGAAACACCACAACGGGCGGAGTTCTCGAAGCAATGATTCTGCCCGCGCTCAAGCAGGGCGGCTACACATTTCTGACGCAACAACATATCGGTGATCGCTTCGGTGGTGGCCGACACTTCGTCGACGTAATCGCAGAAAAGAACGGCCTGAAATATCTGGTGTCGCTCAAATGGCAACAGGTTTCAGGCACGGCCGAGCAGAAAGTTCCCTTCGAGATAATCTGCCTGGCGGACGCGGTTCGTCAGGGCACGTATGACAAAGCCTACCTCGTGCTCGGGGGAGAGGGCTGGAAGCTGCGAAGTTTTTTTGTTGGAGGGGGTTTGAAATCGTATCTTGTAGACGCTGATACGGTTGACATCTTGACCCTCGAAGGCTTCGTCGGGAGAGCAAATCAGGGCAAGCTGTAATTTAAACACCCCGCGATCGCCGGGGTCCTACGTTAGAAAGCGCACTTCTGAAATTCCCCCTATTTATTGGGAAACAGCAAAGCGCTAACATCTTCAAATCGGCGAACTCAACAACTTGTTTTCGCCATTCCAGCATGATGTATCGCGACGCGAGAGAGTAGTGGAGCAGTAATGGCAGACGACACCACTCAACGGGCAGCTCACGGGTTCATTTTGGAACATCTCCAGTCTCAAGAGCCATTCACAATTGATGAGTTCCGTACGGCAACCGGATGGAAGAAACCTGGAACGCTAAATACGTACCTCCGCAAGCAGTACAAAGGTTTATTCGAAAAGATCGGCACCGATCAGTACAGGGTATCCGAGGCGTTTCGAAAGCTCGTTAGTTGGCCAAAATTCAAGCAACACGTCACCCAAGTCCGTCGCGTCGTAACTAGCTACGACCCGAGCATTTCGGAGGTGATGATTTACGACTTCCTCATGCCTCTCACGAACGAAGCACATCTGCGAACAACTCTCGACGCCTTGTTCTTCAAAGATAGCCTTGTAGCGCGACTCAAAACCATCGGAGCGGCCGCGCTGAAAAGCAACCTGAAATTTGTCGATCAGCCCGATGACGCTTATCTGAAAACCGTTCTTGCATTCATCGAGGACCACTTCGTCGGTTACTCCATTTTTCATGTCGACGGACGATTCCGCGCCGGAAAGCTCAAGACCCAAGACGAAGTCGCCAACATTCAGAAGCGGGGCGAGAAATATCTGATCGACGAGACGACAGCAGTAGCACGGTTCATCTTTCCATACAAAGATTCCGACGAGCTCGAAAACATACGTTACCTTTTCCGAATATTGTTTGTGCGGAGCATAATTCAATTGGTGAACGGCGAAGAGCAGATCTGGATGATCGAGACAGGACCGCAGAATCGCGTTCACATCTGGCAACGGCTGGACGATGACGATGGAGGAGAAGCCGAAGAACAGGAGGAAGCATGACGTGTCGTGACTGGCTCCTAGCAAACCGCTACGAAGACGTAGCTTTGTTAATCGATAACGCTATCGCCAAAATGGTAGCTCGGGGTAGCAAACAGCGGAGAAACTGGTGGGATATTTTGTCAGGTGCCGTCGATGGAAGGCCCTGCGTTCGCGAAGGCATCGAGTTTCCGGTGCTGCGTACAGCCCAAATCCGCCAGGGTAAACCAATCACCAAGAACGCGATTGCGAGGAACAATCACGAAAAACCTCCAGAAATCGTGACGACCGGCCGCTGGATAAAAAAGAAGCTACCAATCCGCGCTCAACCCTTAGCAAACGATCGATCCAACCCGCAGAAATCGGAACAACTGAAACGGAGACGCGTGTCCTAGCACACTCCTGCGGATCGAAATCCATTGACGGAGGGCAAAACGGTGCATCCGGACACACGAGAAGTGGCGCACCACATGCGAGAATTCGGTCTGACTATTCTCGGGCGGGCTACTTACGACGTTACTTTCTCCGAGATGACGAAGCCATTTGCGCATGCAATGGCTGTGGCGCATGCGGCGCACGGCGCAGAAATCGCCATCAAGGCGCGCATTGCGCAGGAGCACCCATTACTCTTGTTTAAGAGTCTCCCAAAATCAACCAACGCCGAAAACCAACTGACGGTTGCGGAGCTGTTTGAGTACGGACGCACCATCGAGTTTCACGATCTTCCGGAGTCGCTCTGGGCTGCCACCGGCATTCGGATGGACGGCGTCGAAGAGTACCAGCGGTTCGGGAAACTTCGAAACACTATCATCCATTTCGCCGTTCCAGATCACGACTTTGCCTGTGAGACACTCAAGTTCTTGTTTCAAGTGATGGAACCGTTGGGGCATCGCTTCTGGGATACGTCCATCTTGCCGTACGCAAGTGAGTGGGATGAGGTCGCGGTCTCAGACGGTTATTTAGAAGAACGACTCGTCGAATGCGGCATTGATATCACACCTGATTTGCGCGCTGCGCTCGACGCCGAAAAGCCCCAGCCCTATGCGCCCTAGTAATGAAACAACTTGCCCTCTGCTACTCCGGTATGAAAATGCCTGGCTCGAGGCTCGCAAAGACAATAAACCGTCCGCGTCGAAGACTTCGCGTATTCGAGCCGTCGAATCATTGTCATGTCGATTTCGCTGAAGGATAATGTGATTTTGGAGGATCTTGCTGATCATCTGTAATGATCTTTTGTAATGATTTTTTTGACCGCCAAGCCGTCGAATGCAAATAGAGTAAAGGTTTATCCACAGGACGGGCTTGATTCGAGCGAATAATTAGCGAACACTGTAGAGAGAACTTTAGCCAAAACGCGCAAGGAGGAAGCTAATGGTGCCAAATATCTTTTGCCGCAAGTCGAGTTTCCTGATAAAAGATGCAGACAGTTCGTCAACCTTTGAGCGGAGGAGGAGGAGGAGCTGAGATGGGTCGCGAAAACAACAAGATGAAAGCCACCGATCCCGCGTCCGGGAGGGGCCTGCGGCGGGCAGCTAGGCTGAAGGCAAACATAGCGGATCGAACTACGTTCGAAGTGATGGGAGCTGCTCAAGGAGGCTGGCTGCGCAGTTACAACGGTCCTGGTCACGGGACAGCCCTACCCGGAAGTTCTGCTAAACGGCACCTACTACCGAGGCATCGACGAAATCCGAGCCGGAGTAGCCGAGCTCAGAAGCCAGTAGGAATATCGCTGGTCGCCGAAGCAGAATCCAAGAAATGCTCCACGGGCGGGTCGACGAAGAGTCGACCCGCTTTTTTTGCTCGAAAATATGGACAACCAGCAGTCATTTCCGATACACAATTGGTTCCAGATACTTGATCTCATTTACGCTCCGCCGACGACATGAGCAAAGATTACATCATAGTTTGCGCCCCGGCAGGCACATCTCTTACTGAAGCAGTAAACAAGATACGCGACGCCCTGGGCGGAACGCCCGCCGTGGAAACTGCGGACGTCGAATGGGAACTCCGCCATCTCTCCGCAACGCCCGCCGACCTGCTAAAGGCGGGGCGGAAGGTCGAGTCTAACAAGATAACAATGCACGATGTCACATTCTACCTGCCTCGCGAGAATGTCATCAACCTAGCAAACATGGGATTACTCAATGCACTGAAGAAACTTGCGGATTCAGATAAGCCTACTCTGGTCCTATCGTGTCATCTCACCTATTTCGGGAGTAAACGCTTTGAGTTTTATACCGGGATAGACCCAACGCTTCTTTCCGCACAGCTAAAACCAACGCGCCTTCTGTTGCTCATCGACGATATCTATGACATGTATATGCGTTTGAGCACCAATGTCGAACCCTTCTTTAGTTTAGAGAGCGCGATGCGTTCTACTCTTGCGACTATTCAAAAAGAGGAGGAGATAGAGCTAGACAAACTAGAAGACGAGGACTTGATAACTCTTTGTCTTGCCGAGAAGCTTGGGATGATGACACATTTGCTTTCGTGGAGACATCTTGAGACGGTCGTCGCTGAAGGTGTAGCTCGCCAGATCGGCTGTCCGTTCATGGTGTATGGTACGAAGCAAGCAATTGCGGCTGCAGCCAGCTGGTTGAGGAGCCTTCAACCGATTCAAGTGTACGCATCGCATCCTATCTCTAGAGTGCGTCGAGAATTTCGAAAAAGCGGTGATTGGGGAGAGCTCCCAGAACAAATCTTTCGCTTCCAGCGTCTTTTATTGAAAGATAATGTCGTCGTCCTGATGCCGACAGCAATTGATGAACGGCGTATCAAGCGTGGAGACGGCGGGCCGCTGCAGCGCATGCACGTAGAACTAGAGGCGCGCTGGCCATCTCCCAAACAGGCGGAGGCCTCGTTACTTCTCTATACGCCTCCACCCGGGGATAACGACTGGGAACACACCAGGATACTTCGCTACGAAACTTGGGACCGCAAAAGAAAACTTCTTCAACCGGTCGGCACCACGACGGTGAAAGTCGACCAGAAAGCAAATGTACTCTTACGAGAGTTTGAACGGCAATGCGAGAGAGCACTCGCGTCTAGAGACTATTTGCTCGTCTCTACAGCCAGGACCATCGTGGTATTTCGCCCTTTCATGGAAGTGCCTTCAGAACCGCGCGAAGGATTGTCTCGGGCGCTTAGTCAAGAGCTGGGACTCTGGGAGCTGATCGCCAAGTCGCATCCACCCCAAAAAGATAGTGATTTGACCGCTACTCCGAAGGCGTTATTCATTCATTTTAAGAAAGACGTCGACAGCTGGCGAGAGTACTATAATTCGGGCGAGCCACGGTCTGTCAGATTATATCAAGAGAGGGAAAGAGTCGTTGAACTGATCGCGGAGCCTCACTCTTGGACGTTAAAGCTCGCTCGGGAACTCCTGGAAGGTTTGGAGGAACGCAAGGAGAATTACTTCTCAGAAGGAAGTGTGCCGAAGTCGAAAGCCGACCAAGTACGACGGGAGTTGCCGACGCTTGTGGCGCAGGCGCACGAGGAATGGGAGAACTATCAACTTACCGGTGCGGTCCTCAAGTATTTCCGCTTGACACCGACAGACGAGGTGTTCGTTCAACGCGAACAAGTTCATCTTATCGTTGCAAAAGATATGGACGAGGTGGAACAAAGACAGCGCGAGATTACAGATTTTCTCGCCAGCGGCCTTAAACCGCCGCCGCTTGGAATCCTCGCACTTAAGGCTCTCCAGTCCTTCGGCGATACCGTCTCTCTGAAAACGACGCGAATCGTTCGCAACTACTACCGTTATTCCCCGGAAGCTCGGGAAACGCTCAGGTATTGGCGAAATCAGATAGAGAATCCTCTTCGAGACAAGAAGATACCCTGTACCAATTTCCTAATGTGGGGTGAGTCCGCCTGGGGGAAAACCTCTTTCATCGAGGAGATCGCAGAGGACCTGAAGGTGCTCGGCGTCAAGTCGAAGATTCTCAATGTCGCAAACTTAAAAAACAAGGAGGTTGACCTCAAACAAGAGCTCGCCGAGATCGACGCGACACCCGAGCCGATAATATGTTTAATTGATGAGATAACCACACCTCGCGCCGAATGGCCGTTGAACACATTGTTTCCCTTCCTACTTCCGTCCAAGCAATATCCTCACCGTCGGGTCGTCTTCGTAGTGGCAGGCAGCCGCGGTAAAAGTCTTGAAGAGCTTACGGGAGAAATTAAGGAGCTTTGCCCCAAGCAGCCGAGCGACCTGTTAAATCGCACCCCATATCAATTTGGCTTTCCTCAACCTCAACTCGAAGACTCTGTTTTGATTTTCACTTCGAAGGTCAAGTTGGCCTTTCCGAGTGTCGACCGAATCGAGAGAGCTTGTCTATTGTATGTGCTTACGGAAAAGCGGACTGGTCATCTAATACACGCTTTGGTGCTCGGCCTTGAGTCTAAACTGTCACCTGCGCCGACAACTGTTCATTTGGACGACGTGCTTCCGGTCGCAAGTCCCGATCGTCTTAAATTTCTATCTCAATACCGGAGCCAGATTGATCAACTCTCTGACAGCTGCGTCCAGATTGAATCGTAACCCATAGCCTGGACTTTTTTCACAGCCTACACGTATTGTCACAAGATGCTACAATTAGTCTGAGACATAATCGCCCTTATGTTGCAGACAACCGGTCTGGAGCGGGGGGAGCGGTTCCGAAATACATGGCCAATCGTGATCTCGTTCCCGCAGATAATCAGCAACATAATGTTCCGAAGCTCCTTTCGGAAGGCAAACACAGTCTCCGGGCGCTCGCTCGCGCGTACTTCGTAACCGAGGTTGCCGGCCAGGCACCATCGACGATCGACGCGAAGCGACGCGACCTCACACGATTCTTTCTCTTCTACGCAAAACTTTACGGCCACGATCATCCGGAGGAGTGGTACGCATCCGTCACGCGCGAATTCTTGCGACAGACCGCACGCGAGGGAGTTGCGGAAGCGACCCTCGCGCGCACGTATGCAAGCGTCCGGCATTTCGCGCGATGGATTCATTTCAAAGTCCAGGCATTTCCGCTCGGCTGCCCAACGGACGGCGTCAGGCCTCCTCGCGAACCTGAGCCGCAATGGAAGGGACTCTCGCGGGCCGATGAACTCAGGCTCCTCGCAGCCGCCCAGACCCTTCGCATCCGACCAGGGCGGGGGACGAACCAAGGATTGCGAGACCACGCCGCGATTGCCGTGCTCTTGGGCTCTGGGCTCCGCGTCTCCGAACTCTTGAATCTCAACTGCGGCCAATACACCGGCCGAGGGTTTCAAAAGCTTCTCGCCAAAGGCGGACGCATTCGCGATTTCGTTCCGGTGAAGAACGACGCGCGCCAAGTGCTGGAGGAATGGCTCGCCGTCCGCGCCGGCGCACCGGCAGACCCAATTTTTCCCACGCGGACCGGAGCTCGCCTATCACGAATGCAATTTTTCAAGGCGCTGCGGCGAGTCGCCGATCAAGCGAACGCGCATCGGAAAGACGGGGAGCGCCTCACGGTCTCGCCGCACGTGCTTCGGCACACGTTTCTCCGAAAGCTCGCTGAAGAGAAGGGCGTGCAGTACGCGAAGGAAGCGTCCGGTCACCGGAGCGACCGCTACATCTGGCGATACGTGAAACCGAATCACGACAGCTTGGCTGACGCGATCGATTCACTGGATTAGAGGCGGTCGTTTCATGCTGGTCTCGGCCGCGTTCGAATCGGGCTAGGCTACTGTTCGGTCGGTTATCCCCATCCATTTCACAGGGACCTTATGTCTGCGTGTTATCGTTAGGTTTATGGAGAGGGACAATCTACAACGATTTGCGGTGTGAAGCTTGACACCCGTTGTGCACCGCGCAGTCTCGCCGGATCCTTCTACGTAAAGCCGTCCTAAAACTACAACCAGCCCTCGGCCTAAAACTGCGGGCTCCCCAGAGGGACCAGGTCACTCCTTCCGGGGAGCCTACGCTCCACAGCCCTTTAACATTCCCGCCAAATAAGGAGTCAGAAATGGAAGGATTATTCGCGCACGTTGATTCTCACAAACTTACCCGCAACGACTTGAAGCTCATCCCTGCCCCCGAGGGCACGGATACCTTCAGGCCCATCGCTCACGCCGAGCTCGTCGATTCCGTCCACGAGACGCTCTCATTCCGCCACATCAACGTGGTCAAGGACGAGTACGCCGTCTCCGAGGATGGCATGAAGCTCTTCGGGGTCATGGAACTCGAGACGGCGATGAACGGCTTCCGCTTCGCTCTCGGCCTTCGCAACGCGAACAATCGCAGTATGCGCCTGGGGCTTGTCGTCGGCATCAAAGTCTTCTGCTGCGACAACATGGCCTTCTACGGGGACTTCCAACCCGTGCTCGCCAAGCATTCGAAGCACTTCAATCTCCACAACGCGCTTGCCGTGGGCATCGACCAGATGCAGCGCAACTTCAAGCCCATGGCCGATCAAGTCGAAGCATGGAGAGCGGCGCAGATCGAGGACGATGACGCCCGGCGCATCATCTACCGCGCGTTCATCGAGGACCAGCTCGACGCGCCGAAGCATCTCGCGAAGGTCGTCCACGCAAACTACTTCAACCCTCAAATTGAAGAGTTCACGCCCCGGACGAAGTGGAGCTTGCAAAACGCTTTCACCGGCGCATTCAAACAGCTCGACCCGATACCGATGTATCGCGCAACCGCGAGCTTGGGAGAGTTCTTTCAGGCCTCGTTGTAAGCGGAGTTATGGATATTCGCAGTTTGTGCGGCGAGCCGATCCTCTCCAAGTCCCACGTCACACAGCACGAGCAAGACGGCGAGCATCACTATCACGAGTACGGCATTTACCACTCCACCCTCTGCTATTAGACCGCCACTCAGAGCCGCCGCACATTCTGTGGATAACTCAGCTTGCCGAAATGACTATCTGTCGTAGGGTGAAATGAGCATGACTCGGTATTGAACTGAGTCTTGAAAGGAGAATCAAAATGGCTAAAGGAAGGAAACCGGACTTCCGGGTGATGTTCCCAGTCACCGCAACGGTAGGGAACGGGAACAATCAGGAAAAGAAGACGCGCTGGCATCGTCATGGCGCGGCGTGGAGGCGCGAGGGCGGCAGTATCGGGATAGTGCTCGATGTGGGCGTGAAACTTGAGTATCCGGCCGGCGCGCAGCTTGTGCTCGTCGAGGAAAAGGAATTTGAGAGACGGGTCCAGGAAGGGCGGGCGGCCGGCGCGGATGAGGAAGATATCCCATTCTAACCCCGAGGCGCGCCGAGCCTCCCAGGGAACCATCATGGGCAATTTGCTCAAATTCGATGAGATCAAACGGATCCCTGTTGTGCAGGTGCTGGCGCGCTACAGGGTCAAGCTCCACTTCAACGGGACAGGAGCGAGTGCGCTCTGTCCACTCAAAACGCACCGAGCTGGCGAGAAAGAGCGAACCTTCAGCGTCCACCTCGACCGCAACTACTGGCAGTGCTTCTCGGCCTCGTGCAATTCGCAGAATGGGGGCCGGCGCGGCGGCGACGTAATCGATCTAGTTGCGCTCATGGAAGGTTGCCGAATGAGAGAAGCTGCCGAGAAGCTCGCCGAGTGGTACGGAATAAAAAGCGCCCCTCACATGGAGGAGCGCCGCGTGCCACAGGAGCACGCATCAATCAAGGGCTATTCAGATTCTAAGCCCGCGAGCGATAGCGTCAAGGCGAAGTACACGGCGCACGTGGAGGAATGGTATCGAGAGCTGACCACGCGACGACAGGGAGAGGATGACGCCGGTTTTGAAAAGCGAGTGCTCACGGGTATCAAGAGCAAACTGATTGAGAGTTATCGGAACGGAAAGGCGGCTCAGTCTGCTCGGCCAGATCGGTAGGATTCTTCTTAGGTCTGCCGCGTTTCTTCGCAAGAGGGGACGCGGTTTTTTCATGCCCGAGCAACGCAAGCTGCGCATCTATGGCATCCCGTTCTTCGAGAAGGGTTCTAATGGCTTCCTGTCTCAACTGTTCTGCATGTTCGCGGGGAGTGGTCATTTGGTTGTATCCTTACTTCGCGCTCGCTTCGCAAACAACTCGTCGGCTTGTCGTTCGATTTCTCCTAGTTCCTTGCCGAAGCGTTCCATTTCATCGAGTTCGTCTTGCGAGTATTCGTGCCATTCGGGATACGGATCGATGATGAGCAAGAGTTGGCGGGCGAGTTTGCCCGCAGTGAGGGCTTCAGGCAGTGTCGCGCCGCGGGCGGTGGTGATCTCTCGGAGTTTGGCTACTTTCGCGCGGATTTCATCGGGGGTCATTCGTAATTTCTCCTTTTTGATGCGCGTTGGGGTAAGGGACGGTTTATATTACTGACGCATACGTTTCCGAACATCGCGAGCATATCCTTCACGTGTTTTGCGAAGACATGTATCGCAGAATCCTGTGTCAGGGGCCTCCGAGCATTTGTAATGCACTGCATCGTTACACAAGTCGCAAACATTGAAGTCGCGATCTTCAGTGCCTTCGACTGATACGACAAAAGCACCATCTGCCCGTGTGCCCTCGCGCACATTAAACCCACCATGCACCACCTTTTTGCAGACTACGCAAACCTCACCCAGATCTTCTGACATAGTTTTTGAGAGTTATTCATTGCGTCCCCTACCCCGTTCACGCGGACGGTTGACCTTGCGTTCCGCAAGCGGGGCTTCGGTATCCGTCAATTCAAATGCTAGATATTTTGCGGGGTGGTGTATGCAGGGCTAGTTACGCAGAATACGCTCGATGTCGGTTTGGATCTCGGTCTTTGGTTTTCCGGTGTTGGCCATTGCCCAGGCGATTGCTTTGCGGGCCGGTAATTCGTCTCCGGCGGCTTCGGGCTTTTCAATGAGGGCTACGGGATCGCTCAAAATTGGCTGGTTGTCGTTCATGGTGAACGCGACGAATTGATAGTTGGGGAGCTTGACGAGCTGTTCGGCGATCTCCTTGTCGCCGAAGTTGATGCCGATTTTCTCGGAATCGTCTCCAGATACTCTGAACGAGAAGATGTGCGAGCAATTCCCAAACGCGATGCGGTCGTTGAAGATGCGGCGGCTCTCGTCGCGCATCTGCTGGGTCGTCTGCGTAGCGAACAAATAATGGATGCCGAATTTTCTTGATTCCGCGAGCATGGATTCAAAGTCAATGCCGTCGGTGAAGTTGTGGATTTCGTCCACGATGACGAGGACGGGCTTGTTGCGGTGCTTCCGGCGGAACGAGGCGAGATTGATTTTCGAGAGGATGAGCGAGCCAAGGACTTTGGCTGGCCGCTCGCCGATGAGCCCTTTGGGAATCCGGCAAAGCAATATCTTCTGTCGGTCGAGAATCGTTTGAAAGTTGAGCGAGCGCTTCTGCGCGAGGAATTCGACGAGTCCGGGGCGCATGAGTTCCTCGATTTTATTGAGCGGATGGGAGAAGTTGCGGGCGCGTTCTTGGGGCTTCAGGTCGCGGAAGTATTGCTGGTGAAAGTCCTGCACGAGCGGGTTGGCGGATTTTGAGAGGAGTGCATCCGCAAATTTGCCGCGTGCGAGGATTTTGTAGATATCTAAAACGGTGGGGTGTTCTTGAGTTTCGAGCACGGCATCCGTAGCGCCCCGGATGATATGCGCGGTCTCCGGACCCCAGCCGCTTCCAGCGTGGGCTTCCATGAGGCTCATGAAGGCCTGCACAGCCTTTTCTCTGTCCGGATAATCGAAGATGCCAAGGTCGGGAGCGCGGTCGTTTTCCGGGTTGATATAGACGATGTCCTTAAGGCGCGTTTGCGGGATGTAGTTGAAGATGTCGTAAATCAAATCGCCGTGAGGGTCTATCACGGCAACGCCGAAGTTATTGCGGATCGCCTCGACAATGATGTTGCGGAGAAGCGTCGATTTTCCTGTGCCGGACTTTCCGAGAAGCCAGCCGTGGCGGAATTGGCGGCGATCGAGATCAATCGAGAAGTATTTTTGTCCGCCGGAAGTATGGGTGAGGCCGATAGGAATGTTCATGTAAGAATCCCACCGTCCTCGCCCCTCGCGCGACCCATGCCATATGCGCGGGGGCAAGAAGGATGAGCGTCCCGCTCTTTCGAGCGATTAGTTTCAGTATAGCGAAAGAAGTGAATATGTGTTGTGCGAATCGTCTTTTGGAGTCTCGAAAACAGGTCCGCTGATATCAGACTTGTAAAGCTCTTCAGTGGTCAGCCAAAACATCCGGTGGTTTAGCTTGTCGCGCAATACTTTTAAGAGGTTCTGACGCCGGGTGTCGTTGGTCTGTACGACAATGACGCGGAATTTGTTGAAACCCCAATCGTTAAGGCATTCGTCGGTGTCGTAGTATTCGGCATATCTTGCCAGCTTCCTGATGATGTTCGGTTCGCCGTCGATGTATTTGCTGTTCTTCGACTTCTCGATTTCGAGGAAGAATCGCGTCTCGCCCTGTTCCTTGGTCAGTTTAAGGAGGGCGTCGGGGTGAATACCGCGCTTCAAGTCGGACTGCTGCCAGTAAGGTTCAAAGCCTTGAGTTTCGGCGAACTTTCTCGTAGCGATGTGGAAAAAACTGATTTCGAGCTCGTGGTCGAGAGTACGTCGAGAGTGTTCATCGAACGTCTTGCCGCCGAACTCGGCAACGGCTTTGTCCGATAGGCCATAGACGTAACCGATGCCTCCTTTCTCGCGGCCGAGTTCGAAGTAGGGGAGGCGGTTCGCCCATCCGTCGTTAAACAGCTTGAGGAGCGTGAGACGGGCGCGGAGCTGATTCGGCGGGAGTAGGTTCGCCGTCTGAAAGCAATGCGGCTACGTCCTGGGGCCGGAGGCAGAAGTATTCAGCGAGGAGGCTTAGGACGCTTCTCTTTGTGCGGGTTCGGGGGCTGAGTAGTAGGTTCGTCCGGCGGCCCGCCGTCGAGATCCTTCGTTTTGCTAGAACTTGAGGCATTACTGTTAGTATAACATGCTCTGTCCATCGGTTCGGCTTTGTACTGGTGGTCTGTGACGCGGTCAATGATTTCTGCGCAACTGGCTGGATTGTGCTTATCGTACGGTGGTGGAGTGGGAATGGTGCGGCATATTCGGTGAGGAATAGAGAGATAGAGACATTGCCCTTTGGGCATGTGTAGAAGTTCTTTTTGATAGTCGGCAGTGGAGAGAGATTGGTCTTTCGCAATCTCGCTTTCGAGGTGTGAGATTTTCTCCTCAAGGTCGTAAGCGCGGCCGTTGTATCTCATGTATTCGTCTAATTTTCTGTCGTTGTAGGCTTCGCGTTCCCTTTTTTCCGCCATGGTTTGGCCCTTTTCTTTTTGGAGATAGGATTCGTTGGCTAGCCCCGCGAGTGTTTCGGCATCATGGAGCTCGGCTTGTAGCTGCTCAAGTTCGTAGGAGCGGTCCCTGGGGACGTGCGGCTGCGGGAAATAGGGTTTGAATCGGGCGGTGTCTTCGGGGTCACTGTTGAAGAGATAATAATTGTTGGTGTTTTTGAATGTGGCGGCCCATGTCGCTGAATCAATTTGGCTGGGGTATTGGGTAATGAGGGTGAGGTGTAACCCTAGTCCTCCGGCACGAGAGAGCATGTCGGGAAAATCCGAAGTCTGATAGAGATGAAACTCATCGGCATAGAGATGATGGTGCATAGGAATGGGTTTGCCGATAAATCGGTAAAAGTGCTGCCGGATTTTCGCCACAATGAGGCCGGCATAAATCTTCTGGGGCTCGGTAAGCCTGCCGATGTCTACGAGAATAATTCGTTGTTGCCGGATTGCTTGGCTGATATTGAGTTTCGGATTAGGGCAATCGAACATGCGGTGGAGGATGTCGGATGTCATGAAGTCCGATAGACGTGTCGTGAGATGGCGGAGATTTTCTCCGGTCGGAATGTTGTTTGGGTCCGCCCAATAATCTCGTAATTTCTGCTGGCGCAATCTGGAAATGATTTCGCGTTGTCGGACTTTATTGGTGAGGAAATAGTTGAGATCGAGGAATGTCGCGCGTTTCTCGGATGGGGTTTTGGGGTTGTCGTTGTAGTCGAGGAATGCGCTCACGATCCAATCGGCATTGGCTTTGATGATGGGCATCGATACGGTGTTGGCCGTCTTTAAGAGAAGGAACTTAATCTCGGCGACCACTTCGTCTTTTTCGATATGTCGCTCCCATTCGTCTTGACCTTCCACGCTCATAAAGTCGATAGGAATCTGGCTTTTCATATCGAGGTAAATCACTCGGTGAGCGTGAGCGCGAGGAATCCATTGTTTGAGCTGCAGCACGAGCTCGGACTTGGCGTCGATGACGGTGACGCCACGCCCGCGATTGATGTCCGCGAGGATGCGATGGAACGCGAGAGTTGATTTACCGGATTGGGTTTTGCCCTGGATGTAGAGGTGTGGGTTTTGAGGGTCGTCCGCTAGGGCGTCTTCGTAATTAGCCATCGTAGGGTACGCCTTGGAGATGGAGGCGCGTGTAGTACAGGGCAAAGAGAAGAAATCCTATCGCGGCGAAAATATCGAGATAGGCAATGAAAAGGTGCAGGTGGAAATATAAAAGGATACCGATGCCGATGAGAGTTGAGATGGTTGCGAGATAACAGAGTCCGGCGCGAACGAAGTATTCATCTTTCGGTTGTTTGGCCCAGTTCATAGCCGCCCCGTCGTCCCGTTAGGGCGACTCGAAAGAGGGGCAGTCCACACCAAGCGGTAGCGCAGCCCGAACGATAGTGAAGGGTCATCAGACGATAGTATGATGAGCGGGGACTGCCCCTCGTTAGAGGCGAGACGGGGCGGCAACCAGTCAATCGGGAAAATTGTGCATTCGCGCGGGTAATCCGCGCAACTCCGTTCGGGGGGTGTATTTGGTTTGTAAACTCTCACGTTCATTCTGCGTTCTTCTCATAGTGGAGAAGTTTTGATATGTAAAGGGCAGCCCCTACCCTTTTGGGTAGGGGGCGCACAGGCGCAAGCCGCCGTAGCGGAAGCGTCTGAGAGTCTCACTTCTCCCGCTATTGGGAGAGGCGGAGACGCGCATGGACGGTTCGGAACGCTGGTACTCGATTAAGGAGGTTGCAGCGCGGTACGGAGTCGGACGGGATACGATAGTCCGGCGGATCAAGAAAGGGCACTTGAAGGCGCTCGTCATGCCGGGCAAATCGTCCGTGCGGAGCCGAGTGTACAATGTGCGCCGTATTCACGAGAGCGAGTGCAACGCTTCGAGCGGGAGAACACGGTGTCCCGCTAGGGTACGAGGAGGGCGGTCGATTGACCGCCTTTCTTTTTGGCGTACTTGGGGCGTACTTGGGAGGCGCGTTTTCCGCGCTTTGTGCATATCGAGAGTGTAGGAAAATCAAAGACTTTATGATTGGCGGGACGGCTTGATGGTTCAATTCCCCCCGCCTCCACCAATTTCAGGTGCTTGATGTCAGCCCTGCGATGGAAATTGATTCTCGCCATTATCGTGATCGCCGCTATCGGGGTGGCGGCAAACGCAATCCGCTATCGCCCCACCGTCGTGCGTGGGCCCGATATCTCGCCGGCGCTGATCGGGCTTGACCGCTCAAACTGGCCGGCTATTCCCGGCATGCGTCTGCACGTATTCAACACCGGGATGAACCGTGTGTCGGGCTTGCTGGCGGGCGCTGATACCAAGTGGCGCCCGGTACCGGCATTTGTCATCGAGCATCCGGCTCGGGGACTGATCGTCTTCGACGCGGGACTCGGGCCCGAAATCGCGGAGAAAGGCGAGGCGGCGCTGCCGTTCATCGTCGGATTTCTGTTCAAGAGCCGCTCGCGGCCGGGGCTCGGGCTGGCAGCCCAAATGCGCGCGAATGGACTCGATCCACTCGCGGTCCGCTTCGTAATTCTCTCGCATCTGCACTTCGATCACGTCGGCGACGCGGACGCATTCCGAAACGCGACATTCATTGCCGGAGCGGATGCGCGCGCCACCGACCGCTCACCGAATGAAGGCTTTGCGCCGGGGCATACCGATTGGGTACCAGCAAACCGATGGCGCGAGATCGATTTCGAGCACGATGGCAAGCCTTACGCGACCTTCGATCGGGTGATCGATCTGTTCGGCGACCGCAGCATCATGCTGATCGGCGGCGGTGGCCACGCCACCAACGATCTTGCCGCGCTGCTCGCGCTTCCGGGCGGTCCGGCGCTGCTTGCCGGCGACGTGATCGTGCATCACGACTGGCTCGGAAGCGACGACGTCGAGCGCATCGCGGCGCATCCTGCGCGGGCGGCCGAGACGCGAAACCGGGTGCGCGCCCTGCTCGTCGCCGCGCCCGGGACGGTGCTGATTTGCGGGCACGATCTGGGCGGCGTGCCCGCCGGTCGCGCCGATATCTTGCTGCACCGTCCCGATCTGTATTCACCAGGTGCGTGGAATCTCTCGGATTGAAAATTCTGCAATTTCGTTAACCATTGCCGGAAATTCGCGCTGGATGCGCACCAGGATGGTTGGTTCGCAGGTACCGCGCCATATCTGCCTGCTATGGGCGTTGCCCTTGGCCGTCGTTGCACTTCGCTCAGAATAATGTCTGTACTGTCGATCAGTTCGATCGGCTGAAGGAACCAACCAGATGATCCCTGCTGATGCCGCGCCGCTGGCAATCGCGCTCCTCGGATTGATGCTCGGAATGCGCCACGCTACCGATCCCGATCACGTAATCGCCGTCACGACCATTCTGAGCCGCGAACGCCGCCTGGCCGTTGCCACCCGGATCGGTGTCGTATGGGGACTCGGCCACACGCTGACCGTGCTGCTGGTGGGCGCCGCCATCATCGTTTTCAAAATTGCGATCCCGGTCCGGCTCGGACTGGCGATGGAATTCGCCGTCGCGGTCGTGCTGATTATGCTCGGCGTCGGCGCAGCGGCCAGCCTGGTTCGCAAAGCGGCGACTCGGATGCGCGCGAGTTCATCGCAACATGAGGGCCTGCTCGTCCATGCGCACGCTCACACCCATGGCGGCGCGGTGCATTTGCATTCGCACGTTCACGTTGATCCTCACGAAAATACCGGCGATGCGACGCATCACGATCACCGCATCCCGGCCGGCCAATTGCCGCCGTTCGCCGCGCGCCGTCCGCTGCTCAGGTCATTCGCAGTGGGACTCGTCCATGGACTTGCCGGCAGCGCCGCGATTGCGTTGCTGGTCCTGAGCGCGATTCCGCAAGCACTCTGGGCGACGCTCTACCTCGCGATTTTCTGCGTCGGTACGATAATCGGAATGGGGCTCATCACAACCGCAATCGCCACGCCGTTCATGATCGTGTCGCGGCGAGCGTCGCGGATCCACCAAATCCTCGTCACCGGCTCCGGGCTCCTGAGTTTCGGTTTTGGCCTGTTCCTCGCCTACCAGATAGGTATCGTTGACCATTTGTTCAGCGCCGCTCCCATCTGGATTCCGCAATAGCGGAGCGGGGGAGCGTCCCCCGTGAAACCAGGCATCACGGTGATGGCCGGCCTACCACTCCCCGTTTCAGCTCTAGCGATGCCCCCCACCGCCGCCGCCAAGTCCACCGCCACCAGCGCCGCCGCCGTGCGGCTGCGCGAACGTCCGCAACTGCTGCGCATGCTGCCGCTCAAAGGATTGCGCCTGCTCGGCGTGCTGACGCTGTAGCTCCTGCAGGCGTGCTGAATACTGTCGCTCGGCCGCCTGCTGCTGCTCTGAACGCTGGCGCTCGAGCGCCTGCGACTCCTGCTGTTGCCGACGCTGGAGTTCCGCCGCTTGCTTTTCATGGGCTTCTTCTAGCGCGCGCGATTCCTGCTCGGCTTGGGCCTTCTCGCGTGCCTGTTGCTCTTCCTGAAGATGCCGGCTCTCCAGGTCCTGCGTCTCCTGCTCATGTTTTTGCTGAAGCGACCGCAGTTGCTCGGTGTGCTCGCGCTCGGCCTGCTGTTCTTGCTGGCCGCGTCTGCGCTCGAGGTCCAGCGACTTGACGTTTTGCTGATGCTGCAGCGCCACCCGTTGGTCGCCGTGTGCGCCTTGGACTGATCGAAGCATGGCGCCATTCCAATCGGGATGATGCTCCTGCGCCCATCTGGGATTTTTCACCGCCCACCAGTGGACATCGTGCCATACGTGTTTGTCGTCGTAATCGCCTTTCCAGTCGGGGTGATGCTGGCGCGCCCACGCCGGGTCGTGAGAATACCACCAGCTGTTGGTGTGCCAGACGTGTCTATCGTCGAAGTCACCATGCCAATGGGGATGATGCTCGCGCGCATAGTCGGGATGAAATCGATACCACCATGGAGCGGGGTACCAGACGCCCCCATAATAGTCGCCCCACCATTCGGGATAGTTTTGCGACACCCAGGAAGGCTGCAGCAGCCACCACCACGACGCTGGATACCACATCCCGTTCCAGGGAGAGCCCCACCATTCGGGATAGAGTCCGCCGAATGCGCCGGGATTGCGCCACCACCACCATCCGGCCGGATACCAAACCCCCTGGTAGGGAGCGCCCCACCATTCGGGATGCTGCTCCGCTGCCCAAGCCGGCTGATACTGGTACCACCATGCGGCCGGGTACCACGCGCGCTGGTAAAAGTCGCCCCACCATTCCGGATGGTGTTCGCGGACCCAGGCGGGGTCGCTATCCCACCACCACCACGCGGGATGCCAGATGCGGCCTTCGTCGAAATCGCCCCACCATTCGGGATGATGCTGGGGCACCCAGGCTGGTTGGTTCTGCCACCACCATGCGGCATCGCGCCATACGTGTCCGCCATCGTACTCACCCCAGGCAGGCGCGGCAGGAAAGGGGGTTGGCCATGGTCTGTACTCTGCGAATGCGGGCGTCGCCAGCATCAGCAGAATCGTCGTTGTCGTCAGCAGATGCTTGATTCTGGTCATCGATGCCACCCCCGGAATAATGGTCAGGTCAATCGCATCGCAAGCCAATCTACCTGGGCAAATCATTACTTAGTACATGATACGGATTACGCCAACGGGCGGTTGCAAATCAGACCGGCTTCGATTTCATCGAAATAAAGTCCGGACCTCTGGCTAACGCTCCTCTCTCATCGATTGAGCGATTTCGAGGCCGACCAGCCGCGCGATCAGAATAGCCAGATACAACTGGCCGAACACCGCCTCCATCACCGAGAGGCTGCGGGCGCCCTCGGATACCGGCAGGATATCTCCAAAGCCCGTCGTCGTCAGGCACACAAAGCTGTAGTAGGTGAAGGTGTGAATCAAGGCGAGCATAGGCGCGATGTTGCCGGCCGGCCTTCGGAGGATCGCGGCGCTGAACGCATCCGGATTCCGCAGTTCCACGGCTGCGAAGGCATAGGCCCAAGCGACGCCAATCAGCAGGTAGGAGCAAATTGCGGCGCTTATAGTGTCCACGGTAACGCTCTTTACCGTGAACAGCCTCGATACCAGCGCAATGACCGTTACGGTCAGGAACAGACACGAACAGATCGCTCCGGCCATCTCGAGCGTCGGGTTCAGCGTGAATTGCGCCGCCCATCGGCTTCCAAGCGCAGGTACCATCAGTATTAGCGCAATCGTGAAGAAGGTCTTGGTCGTCCGAAATGCATAAAGAGCGGACAGCAGCACCAGCGCTATCGTCACGGTCGCAAAAGTCTGCGCGAAGATGTGGCTCGAGAAAAACGGCTGCGAGACGAGCAGCAACAGAATCGTCGCCAGCAGAACGGTAAATCTGCCCGGCCAGTTGTGGCGCGCCAGCCCCAGCCGTCGCCATAGCGCCGAAGGGCTCGGCAGGCTGATTTTCTCGCTCACGATGCATCCCTTTCGCGCAACCGGACCCGCGGTGTCAAGCCGGGCATTCCCGCCGCGCGATAAGCCAGGCCAGCATCAGGATCATCCCGCCGGCAAAGCGGTCCGTCGTCTGCCCGAGCAGCGCGGCGCACTCACGCAAGATCGAACAACAGCACTTCGGCGGGAGAGTTGGCGACGATAGTCACTTTCTCTTCGTCGCTAATCGCGGCGCCGTCGCCTTCCGCTAGCGCGATACCATTGACTGTGACGGTGCCGCGCGCCACTTGCACCCATCCGTGGCGCCCCTCCTTCAGGTTGGTCGCGACAGTCTGTCCGTGATCGAGCTTCGCGACTGATAGCACGGCGTCTTGATGAATCTTCACGGAATGATCGCGGCCATCGGGAGAGCCTACAGGAGCGAAGCCGCCGCGCGCCTTCGCATCGTCGATCGTCCGCTGCTCGTAACCCGGAGCGATTCCGTGCGCGGAAGGCGTGATCCAAATTTGCAGAAAATGAACCGGGTCGGTTTTTGAATGATTGAATTCGCTGTGCGTGATTCCCGCCCCCGCACTCATTCTCTGCGCTTCGCCCGGACGAATGACCGAGCCGGTACCAATGCTGTCCTTGTGTTCGAGCGCGCCTTCGAGGACGTAGGTGATTATCTCCATGTCGCGATGCCCATGAGTGGCGAAACCCGCGCCGGGGCGGATGCGATCCTCGTTGATTACGCGCAGCGCGCGAAATCCCACCTGGCCGGGATCGTAGTAGTCGCCGAACGAGAAAGTGTGGCGGCTGTCGAGCCAGTCGATCTTTGTGCGTCCGCGCTCGGCGGACCTGCGCGGAGTTATCATTGAGGACTTCTCCTCAGCCTGCCGCGGCCGCCGGCTTCATCTTCATGCGGATCGGCATGTGCTTGATTCCGCCCACGAAGCTCGAGCGCAGCCGCTCGACCGGGCCCGCGAGTTCGGCCTGATCGAGGCGATCCGCCAACTGGCTGAAAATCACCTTCAGTTCCAGCCGCGCCAGGTTCGCGCCGAGACAGGAATGCTGGCCGATGCCGAATGCGATCTGCGGATTCGGACTGCGGCTGATGTCGAACTTGAAAGGCTGCTCGAAAACTTCTTCGTCGCGGTTCGCCGACGGATAAAACAGGCACACCGATTCCCCGGCTTTGATCTTCTGGCCGCGAATCACCGTGTCTTCGGACGCGGTCCGCGCGAACTGAATAACCGGTGTCGTCCAGCGCACGATCTCTTCGACCGCCGAGTCGATCAGCCCGGGATCGCGCTTGAGCTTTTGCCACTCGGCCGGATGCTCGATGAAAGCCAGCAGGCCGCCGGTGGTCGCGTTGCGCGTGGTCTCGTTGCCGGCCACCACCAGCAGGAAATAGTACGACAGCATCTCGAACTGCGGTATCGGATGGCCATTGACCTTGCCGTTGGCGACGATGCTGGTGATGTCGTTGGTCGGGTGCTTCATCCGTTCCACCACCATGTCGGTGAAATACTGAAACAATCCCAGCCGCGAACGATCCATCGTCTCCTGCGCGCTCGTCCCAGCCTGGAACTCGGGGTCGCCGCCGCCGATCGTCTCGTTGGTCCATCGGAAGAGTTGTTCCCAATCTTTATGCGGGACGCCCAGCAGCTCGGCGATCACAGCGAGCGGAATCTTCGACGATACCTCGGTGACGAAGTCGCACTTGTCGCGCCCGGTCACGTCGTCGAGCACTTGGCGCGTAATCCTCTCGATCTCAGGCTGCAACGGTTGCACCTGGCGCGGCGTGAAACGGCGGCTCAGGATCGCGCGATAGTCGCCGTGTTCCGGCGGATCCATGTCGAGCAGGTGGCGGAACGGCGGCGTCGGACTCTGCTCCAGCCCTTCCTCGTTGACAAACACCAGCAAGCGGGGACCGTTGAGGAACAGCCGCGGTTGCTTGGAAATCTCCATGATGTCGGCGTGCTTGGTGATCGCCCAAAATGGATCGGTCTTTGGATACTCGCACCAGAAAACCGGTTTGTGCTTGCGCAAATACGTCCACTCGCGATGCGGATAGCCGTTTTTTGCGTAATGGTCGGGCCCAATTATGTTCAACGATTCCAGTGACAGTGCGTTCTCAGCTTCCATTAAAAATTGTCTCCGCTATCCCGCGATTTCAGTCTTGATTCCGTATTCTGACCCCTCGGGCCTGCTAGTCGTCGCTGACCGTAATGGCTTGGCGCGGGCACATCCGCGCCGCAAGCTCGATCTTTTCGCGCATGCGCTCGGGTGGCCTGTCGATCAACAGGTGGCTCTTTTCGTCCTCTCGCACCTCGAATACTTCCGGCGCCACCTGCTGGCATTTCGTGTTCCCTTCGCACAGGTTCTGATCGACAACGACCTTCATTTGATTGCTTCTCCTTTTTCATTTCCCACGGAACGCCGCACGGCGAACTGATCATATAAAAGCGCCATTCTTACGGCCAGCATCGCCGAGCCGCGGAATAAGCACCCGGCGGACCGGGCCACGGCCGCCGTTTCAGAACTCGCCAAGCATAGTCCGAAATCGGGCGACTCCCCTCTTTGCGGCAGAAATATTTGTAATCCGAGCTCTTGACTGAACCGGTCTCGATCTTTAATCTAGCGACCCTATCGACTAAATTGTCGATAAGATGCTTTCGAAAAAGTCGAAATACGCGCTCAAGGCAATGATGGTGTTGGCCAAAGAATACGGGCAGGGACCCGTGCTCATATCCGATTTGGCTCAGCGCGAAGCTATTCCGCGCAAGTTTCTGGAACTGATCCTGCTCGAACTCAAGAACCAGGGACTCCTCCAGAGCAAGAAGGGCAAGGGCGGCGGATATTTCCTCGCGCGCGATCCTCAGACGATCAGCGTTGGGCACATTGTGCGCGTATTGGATGGGCCAATCGCACCATTGCCCTGCGTCAGCAAGATGGCATACATGCGATGCCGCGAATGCCGCGACGAGCGCACTTGTGGAATTAGAATCGTGATGAAGGAAGTCCGCGACGCGACCGCAAAGATAATGGACTCGACTTCGCTGGTGGACATGCTCAAGAACGTCGAGGCAATGGTCAGCGGCAAGGAATCGCTGAATTTCGCGATTTGAAAGCAGTTTTGCTTTTTTTTGGGGATTAGTCCAGTCACCTAATAGGATAGATTATGAAAATCGACTCAACCCTGACCAGCCGGCGCGAAGGTCAGTCCGAACTTGATTCCGGCGACGACATTCTGCGGCGCATCGCAAGCGCCATCAGCGGCGTGCGCTTTGGCTCGGTGGAGGTCGTAATCCAGGACTCGCGAGTCGTGCAAATCGAGCGCAAAGAGAAGTTTCGCTTCGACAAGCCCGGCCGTGGGTAACCGCATCCGCCTAAAGAAATGAATCGCCCACGACCATCGCAAATTCAGGCAGGAGCCCGGACCAGGGAAGGATCCGGGTACGCCATGACAGAGCCGTTAATCACCAACCGCGAGCCGACCGGTCATCCGGAAGTTCCCAAGACGATGAGGGGCTTTCGAGATGAGAAAATGCACTTTGCCGATTCTGCCAGTTCTGCTGGCGGCGGTAATTGCCGGGGTGTTTATTCCCGCCGCGCGGGCGCATGCGCAGTCGAAGCTTTCCGCCGATCCGAAGGATCAGGAAATCCAACTGCTCAAGACAGAGATCAAGCAACTCGAGCAGAGGGTCGATACGCTGGAAGGGCTTGATCAGAAAGTGAAAGTGATCGACCGCAAGCTTGAGGTTCAGGCCGAGACCCAGAGGGATCAGGCCGCCACCGAGCAGAAAAAGTTCCTCGAGATGCCAATTGTCAAGGCGGGCGACGAGGGATTCTCGCTCTCTTCGCCCAACCACGACTACAACATAAATTTCGGCGGGATCATCCAGGGCGATGGCCGCTTCTTCACCAGCGGCGCGGACAAGAACGTCAGCAGCACGTTTTACCTCAACCGAGTGCGCCCGATTATCACCGGCTCGCTTGCGAAGTACTACAACTTCAACATCACACCCGACTTCGGCCAGGGCAAGGTCGTGCTGCAAGACGCCTACCTCAATAACACCTATTTCGATTTTGCCAGCCTGAGGGCCGGGAAGTTCAAAGCGCCGCTGGATCTCGAGCGCCTGCAGTCGGATCGCGACCTGGAGTTCAGCGAGCGATCGCAGATTCAGAACCTGGTCCCGAACCGCGACACTGGTCTCGACCTGCACGGCAAACTTCTGGACGGTCTCGTCTTCTATGACGCCGCGTTGATGAACGGAGTGCCGAACAACACCGCGTCGGATACGGTGGACCTCGACAACAACGACGGCAAGGATTTCGTCGGCCGCGTTTTCACCACGCCGTTCACGCTAAGCGAAAACCAATGGCTCAAGGGACTGGGCTTCGGTTTCGCCGGTTCCTATGGCGACGAGCGCGGCGCCACCACCTCGGCCTACAAGACGTATGGCGCGAGCACCTGGTTCTCGTACAACAAGGGCGTGACCGCGTCCGGCCTGCGCGCGCGTCTCGAGCCGCAAGCCTACTACTACGCGGGCCCCTTCGGATTGATGGCCGCGTACGCGCAGGACGAGCACTCGCTGAACCTGTTCACCAGCGCCGGGAAGACCCCGTTCGTCAAGCCCATCAACCGGACCGATACCTTCACCGACACCGGCTATTTCGCGCAGGCTTCCTACTATCTGACCGGAGAAAATGTCCTCTTACGGCTGGGTCAAGCCATCTCGCCCCTTCGACCCGCGCAACGGAGCGTGGGGCGCATGGGAGTTGGCGGCCAGAATCAGCAACGTCGCCGCGCAAACTCGCCAGTTCCAGCTCGGGTTCGCCAATCCGAGCGTGTCCGCGAAAACCGCCACCGAGTTCGCGCTCGGCGTCAACTGGTACCTGACCAGCAACATCAAGTGGTATTTCGACTACGCGAACACCTTCTTCGACGGAGGCGCCGGCACGACCGCCGCGCCCAAGGACCGGCCGAACGAAAGCGTGTTCGAGTCGGAACTGCAAATCTCTTTCTAATGAAACTGGTGCAAGGAATGTCCGGTCGAAAATCCAAATTTACCGTGACGCTCGCTGCCGTCACTTTGGCGGCGAGCGTTGTTCTCGGCGTGGGCATCGCGCGCGCAGCCCAGGTCACACTCCTCAACGTCTCGTACGATCCGACCCGCGGACTTTACGAATCGATCAACGCACGGTTCGCGAAGGATTGGAAAGCGAAGACGGGCGACGACGTCACCGTCAACCAATCGCACGGCGGCTCGGGCAAGCAGGCGCGCGCGGTAATCGACGGCCTGGAGGCCGACGTGGTGACGCTCGGCCTGGCCGGCGATATCGACGCGATCGCCGAGAAGGCGAGCCTGCTGCCGTCGAACTGGCAATCGCGCCTGCCCGACAACAGTTGTCCCTACACTTCAACCATCGTGCTGCTGGTGCGCAAGGGAAATCCGAGAAAGATCCACGATTGGGATGACCTGGTGAAACCGGGCATCTCGGTGATCACGCCGAATCCGAAGACCTCGGGCGGCGCGCGATGGAATTTTCTGGCGGCGTGGGGGTACGCGCTCAAGCGCAACGGCGGCGACGAGGCGAAGGCGGCGGCGTTCGTCCGCGCGCTTTACAAAAACGTGCCGGTGCTCGATTCCGGAGCGCGCGGCTCGACCACTACTTTCGTCGAGCGCGAAATCGGCGACGTGCTGATCGGGTGGGAAAACGAGGCGCAGATGGCGATCAAGCAATTTGGCGCCGACAAGTTCGAGCTCGTCTATCCGTCGGTAAGCATCCTGGCCGAACCTCCGGTCGCTTGGGTGGACAAGGTTGACGGCCGTCACGGCACGGCCGCGGCTGCGAAGGCGTATCTGGAATTTCTGTACACGCCCGCGGGCCAGGAAATAATCGCGCAGAATTTCTTCCGTCCGCGCGACAAGGCCGTCGCCGCGAAGTATGCGAGCCAATTTCCGGGCATCAGCCTGCTCACGATCGATTCGGATTTCGGCGGATGGAAAAAGGCGCAGCCCAGGTTTTTCGGCGACGGCGGCGTATTCGACAGGATCTATCAACCGGGAAGCTAGGCAGGGCGGGGCAAAGCGACGCGCGCGATGGGATCGAACACGAAACGGAACAACGTGCTGCCGGGATTCAACCTGAGCCTGGGCTTCACGGTCGCGTACCTCGGGATCGTCGTGCTGATTCCGATCTCGACGATCTTCTTCAAGACATTCACTCTGACCTGGCCCCAGTTCTGGGCCGCGGTCGCGAGTCCGCGCACTATCGCGGCCTACCGGCTGAGCTTCGGGGCGTCGATTGCAGGAGCGCTGGCCAACTCGGTGTTCGGGTTCGTCGTGGCGTGGAGCCTGGTTCGTTACGAATTCCCGGGCAAGAGCCTGATTGACGTGATGGTCGATCTTCCGTTCGCGCTGCCGACTTCGGTGGCGGGAATCACTCTGACCGCGATTTATGCGGGCAACGGATGGATCGGGCGGTACCTCGCGCCGCTTGGAATAAAAGTTGCCTACGCCCCGCTCGGAGTGGTGGTCGCGCTTACTTTCGTCGGGCTGCCGTTCGTGGTTCGCACCATCCAGCCGGTGCTCGAGGATCTCGATCAGGAATACGAGGAGGCCGCGGCGACGCTCGGCGCAAGCCGCTTGCAGACGTTCGTACTGGTGATCGCGCCCGCGCTGATTCCCGCACTGCTGACCGGATTCGCGCTCGCGTTCGCGCGCGCGCTGGGTGAATACGGCTCGGTCGTATTCATTTCCGGCAACATGCCGATGCGCACCGAAGTGGTACCGTTGCTGATCATGAGCAAGCTCGAGCAATTCGATTACGCCGGCGCGACGGCGATCGCGGTGGTGATGCTGTCGGTGTCGTTCGTGCTGCTGTTCGGCATCAACGTGCTGCAAAGGTGGAGCAGCCGCCGGCTGGCGGCTTGAGGTTCAAGATGACCGGCCATCCGCAACGCGAACCGAAGAGGCCCGGGACGGCGGATCCGCCCGCGGTCAGAATCGCGCTAATCGCGATCGCGCTCGCGTTCCTCGCGCTGTTTCTTTTCCTCCCGGTAATCGCGGTCTTCGCCGAGGCGCTGCAAAAAGGTATCGGCGCCTACTTTGCCGCGATCGCCGATCCAGAGGCCCGCGCCGCAATTCGGCTGACGCTGATGACCGCTGCGATCGCAGTGCCGCTCAACGTCAGTTTCGGAATCGCCGCGTCATGGGCGATCGCGCGTTTCGATTTTCCCGGCAAGCAAACGCTGTTGACGCTGATCGACATACCGTTCTCGGTCTCGCCGGTCATCTCGGGGATGCTGTTCGTGCTGCTGCTCGGCGTGCGCGCGCCGCTTGGCGGGTTCCTCGCCGATCACGGCATCCGGGTGATCTTTGCGGAGCCGGGGATCGTGCTCGCGACAATCTTCGTCACCTTTCCGCTGGCCGCGCGCGAGCTGATCCCGATCATGCAGGCGGTCGGCAGCGAGGAGGAGGAAGCCGCGATCGTGCTGGGCGCCGGCGGATGGCAGATGTTTTTTCGGGTGACGATTCCCAACGTCAAGTGGGGGCTGCTGTACGGGCTGGTGTTGTGCAACGCGCGCGCGATGGGCGAGTTCGGCGCGGTCTCGGTGGTTTCGGGGCATATCCGCGGGCACACGAACACGATGCCGCTGTACGTCGAGATTCTGTACAATGATTACCAGTTCGCGGCCGCGTTTGCGGTCTCGTCGCTGCTTACCCTGCTCGCGATCGCGACGCTCATCGCCAAGCGTTATCTGGTGCGCCGCGTGATTCCCGCGAAGCAGGAACAAGATGATATGGCGGTGAAGGTTGCGGCATGAGCATCGAGCTCAGAAATATCAGTAAGAAGTTCGGCGACTTCGTTGCGGTTGACAATATCAACCTGCATATCGAAACCGGCGAGCTGGTCGCGCTGCTGGGGCTGTCGGGGTCGGGCAAGACCACGCTGCTCAGGATAATCGCGGGGCTGGAAACGCCGGACACCGGCGAGGTGCTGTTTCACGGCGAGGACGCCAGCGACGTGAGCGTCCGCGAGCGCAAAGTCGGTTTCGTATTTCAGCACTACGCGCTGTTTCGCCACATGACGGTGTTCGAGAACATCGCGTTCGGGATGCGCGTGATCGCGCGGCGCGCACGCCCGCCGAGGCCGAGATCGCGCGGCGCGTGCACGAGCTGCTGAAACTCGTGCAGCTTGACGTTTTTGCCGATCGCTACCCCTCGCAGCTCTCCGGCGGGCAGCGCCAGCGCGTCGCCCTGGCGCGCACGCTCGCGGTTGAACCAAAAGTGCTGCTGCTCGACGAGCCGTTCGGCGCGCTCGACGCCAAGGTGCGGCAGGAACTGCGCCGATGGCTGCGCCGCCTGCACGACGAGATCAAGATAACCAGCGTCTTCGTCACTCACGATCAGGAAGAGGCGCTGGAACTCGCCAACCGGATCGTGGTGATGAACCAGGGGCGGATCGAGCAGATCGGCACGGCCGAGGAAGTCTATCACCATCCCGCCAATGCCTTCGTGTACAACTTCCTGGGCAACGTGAACCTGTTCCACGGACGAATCGAGGACGGCCGCGTGTTTCTCGGCGATACCGCCGTCGAGCTCGAAAATACCCATACCCACGCGCATCCCGAGACCGGCAAGGCGGTGCTTTACGTGCGGCCGCATCTGCTCGAAATCGTGTTGAAGCCCAACGGCAAGCAGACGTTCCCCGCGACCGTGAAGTCGATCAATCCGGCCGGTCCGCAGGTCAAGATCGAGCTGGTCGCCGAGTGGGGCGACATGGTGCAGGTCGAGATCGATCACGAACGCTACCAGGCGCTGCATCTGGAGCCGGGCGCGAACGTGTTTCTCAGGCCCAAGGAACCGAAGCTGTTCGTCTATACGATCTAGCAGTTTGCATACGTTTCTCCGGAGCCCGGGTATTTTCAACTCGCCGGCTGACTGTTGCACTGCGATTGACAATTATATTGCATGCTATGCACAATGCGCGATGAAGTGATCCGGAGCACTTCGACACAACGGCGGCTCAAAGAGCTGGTTCGAGACGGGAGGCAGCACATACGGGTTTAATGCCTACCAAGGGCGCAAGCGACTGCGGACGAAGGTGCCGTTTAATGGAAGTCCTGGACGAAGCCGAGAATTTGAGTGATTTGTCAGCACTGAAGGCCCGGGCATGTCGGCAATCCATCCGCTGCACACGAAGACCGCCGCGATATGCGATGGCGGTCAATGAAGTCAATGGCGGATTAGCTTTTCAATTTGAGGAGGGGGACCGTCACTGCTGGTCGAATTACGAACGACCGTACTGGCACTGAGAGCACCGGTTACCATTACGCCTATAGTTTAATCCATACGTTACTATGAGTCTAGAGTAATTTGGAAAATGAGGCCGGAGTATGCCGTTGATCGCGAAAAGGTAGCCGCCCGCAGGCCGATTCATCCCGGTATTATTTTTGCCGAAGAGGTGATGCCTGAACTGCGACGTCATCGGACGATCGGCGAGATTGCCACTCTGCTCGGCGTGAGCCGTCAGACTTTGCATCGCGTGATGGTCGGCGACATCTCTATCAGCTCCGAGATGGCGGTTCGTCTGGGCAAGCTATGCGGCAACGGCCCGGGAATTTGGATCAGGCTGCAGGGGCGTTACGACACGTGGGAAGCCGCGCGCCGGCTTGGCAATCGGATCGAGAAGATTCCGACTCTGGTCTAACGATTACGGCTGGCGCCGGGAACCGCGCGGCCTTCGTAGCCGTTGTCCAATATGCAATGATCGAGACAGCGGATCGAAAGTTGGCTGAAGCCGGGAACAACACCGCCGGGCAGGGCGAGCGTCTGATCGCGCGGCGGGTATTCATCGCCGCGATTGCCGCGATACCGGCGATCATCGCATTCGGATGCGCTGAAACCGCCGCCGCATCCGACGCATCCGGCAATTCGCCGGATCCGGACGCGCCGGGCATCGTCAAAGTACCGATAGTAGAGTTCACCGATTCGGGCCAGAGAAAGGGACTCGTGATGGAAGATAAAGTCGTCAAGACGGACGAGGAATGGCGCAAAGAGCTGACCCCGGAGCAGTACGAGGTCACGCGCAAGAAGGGCACCGAGCGGCCGTTCCAAAACCTGTACGCCGAGAATCACGACAAGGGTCTCTATCGATGCGTCTGCTGCGGCAACGCGCTGTTCAGCTCCGACGCCAAGTTCGATTCCGGCACGGGATGGCCGAGCTTCTATCAGCCGATCGCGCCGGAGAACGTCAAGACGGAGACTGATCGTTCGCTTTTCAGGAAGCGGACCGAGGTGTTGTGCGCGAAATGCGATGCGCATCTCGGCCACGTGTTCGACGACGGTCCGCGGCCGACCGGGTTGCGCTATTGCATGAATTCCGCGTCGCTCAAGTTCATCAAGTCCGGCGAACAGAATAAGCCGTGAGTCGCGGCGGCCCGCGCGCACAATCGTTGCGCGAGCTGCGATCAGGAGATCGTGACATGCACGGCGACGCGCGGAAATATTGCGTCGATGCCAGGATGCTCGACGGCGCCGCGATCCGGATCCGCGCGATTCGCCCCGACGATCAGGATCGCCTGTACGAACATTTCAGGGGGCTCGGCGAACAGTCCGTCTACTTTCGTTTCATGGGAGCCAAGCGCGATCTGTCGGCGCACGATCTCAAGGGTCTGACCGAGCTCGACTTCAAGAATCACGCCGGTCTGGCCGCGACGGTAACCGAGAATGGGCGCGAGCGCTTCATCGGCGTCGGTCGTTACATTTGCGGCTCCGATCCGCATCGCGCTGAGGTCGCGTTCGCAATTCTCGACGAGTTCCAGGGCCGCGGCATCGGCACTCTGCTGCTCGAGCATCTCGGCCTTATCGCCGACGCAAACGGGATCGCGGAATTCGAAGCCGACGTGCTCGGCGACAACCGCCAGATGCTGGAGGTGTTCGCCCACGGCGGTTTCAAGAGCAGCCGCTCTTTGGAATCGGGCGTCGTACATCTCCACTGCTCGACAAGCAAAATGTTGAGCAAGTAAGTTTCTTGGGCAATCGCACCAAAGCCGCGGAGGTCATTCGATGAGTCTGGTCGAGTTCGCAATCGAGGACGAAATCGCAATCGTAACTATCAACCGTCCCGAGGCGCGCAACGCCGTCGATCGGCCCACCGCCGCCGCGCTGGCCGCCGCGATGCGCCGTTTCGACGCCGACGATGCTCTCTCGGTCGCGATCCTGACCGGCGCGGGCGGGACGTTTTGCGCGGGCGCGGATCTGAAAGCGGTCGCCACCGATCGCGGCAATCGCGTGACCGAGGACGGCGACGGACCGATGGGATGCTCGCGGATGATGCTCGGCAAGCCGGTGATTGCGGCGGTCGAGGGATTCGCAGTCGCGGGCGGGATCGAACTCGCGCTGTGGTGCGACCTGCGCGTGGCCGCTCGCGACGCGACCTTCGGCGTGTATTGCCGGCGCTTCGGCGTGCCGCTGGTCGATGGCGGCACGATCCGGCTGCCGCGCTTGATTGGGATGAGCCGTGCGATGGATATGATCCTGACCGGCCGCGGTGTCTCGGGCGAAGAGGCGTTCGCGATCGGCCTGGCGAATCGAGTGGTCGAGCCGGGCGCAGCGCTGGCGGCGGCGCGTGAACTCGCCAAACAAATCGCGGGCTTTCCGCAGCGATGCATGCGCTCGGACCGGATGTCCGCGTACGAGGGCTGGACGGCTCGCGCTCGACGATGCGCTCAAAAACGAGTACCGACACGGGATCGCGACGATCCAATCAGGTGAGACGCGCGCCGGCGCCGAGCGCTTCGCGTCGGGAGTGGGCAGGCACGGCAAATTCTGAGCGCAGACTCGATTTAACTGCCGGTGGAGGGGGGGCATTGTGCCGCTGCCCCACTTCCTGTACCCTTACTCTCAAGTCAATCGTGACTTTATGCGCGCGTCGGATTCCGTGACGCCACCCCCTCAACCCATCAGACCCACACGTTCGGTACTACCTTCGAACTGGAATCCGGGGCTCTGAACCATAGGATACTATTTGTCGTTTTCTGAATTCCCCGTATCACCCGAGATCCATCGTTCAATCAAAGACCGCGGTCATCACACACCGACCCCGGTCCAGGCCGGAGCTATCCCGGTCGCGCTCAGCGGGCGCGACGTGGTTGCCACGGCTGAAACCGGCAGCGGCAAGACCGCGGCCTTTCTGATCCCGACTATCGATCGGCTGCATCGCAAGAACACCCGGCATCTCGCCGCGCTGGTGATCATGCCGACGCGCGAGCTCGCGGCGCAGGCCGCGCGCGAGTTCGATCTGATCGCACGCCACACCCGCATCCGTTGCACGACCGTCGTCGGCGGCGAATCCGAACGGCGCCAAATCGACGAGATTCGCAAGGGCGTGCAGGTGCTCGTCGCGTGTCCCGGACGGCTCATCGATTTTATCGAGCGCGGCATCGTCAAGCTCGACAAAATTGAAGTCGTGATCATCGACGAAGCCGACCGGCTGCTCGACATGGGCTTTCTGCCGCAGCTGCGCCGGATCATGCGGATGGTGCCGAAGAATCGCCAGACCATGATGTTCTCGGCGACGATGGCGTCCGGTCCCGAAATGATCGCGCGCGAATTTCTGACCACGCCCCAGCGGGTCACGGTCGGCGGCAAATCCGCGCCGCCGTCGCAGATTCGCCAGTCCATTTATCCGGTCACGCTCGAAAACAAGGGACCCGTGCTGCTCGAGATTCTCAAGCGTCCCGAAGTGGAGAGCGCGATCGTCTTCACCCGCACCAAGAGCCGCGCCGACCGGGTCGCCAAGATGCTGCAACGCGCCAACGTCAGGGCGGTGCAGATTCACGGCGATCGCTCGCAGAGCCAGCGCAATGCGGCGTTGGCGGGCTTCCGCGCGCGAAAGTTCCGCGTGATGGTCGCGACCGACGTGGCCGCCCGCGGACTCGACATCCCCGACGTTTCGCACGTCATCAACTTCGATCTTCCCGACGAGACCGAGGGCTACATCCATCGCATCGGCCGCACGGCCAGGATGGGCAAGGCGGGCGAAGCGATCAGCCTCGTCACCCAGGAGGAGCGCGTCAACCTGGCGCGGCTGGAACGCACGCTCGGCAACGCGCTCGATCGCGAGCACGTCGAAGGTTTCGAAAAAATCGAAATTCACGCGCCCAAGCCGGTGACCGTCTTCCGCTCGTCGGGCGCGCGCAATCGATCGGCGCGCAATCGCCCGCGCTCGCGCTGGGCGTAACCGCCGTAATTTCCCGCAACTGAGTCCGTCCACCGCCGAGCCGATCGCAACCGCGATCGGCTCGGTGGAAATCACCACGGCCATCCCCGCCGTCGCCGGCGCCGAGCCTTCCCAAACACCCATCGACATGAACCGTCGATGCTCTCCGTCGCAGTCGCGCGTCAGTACGAAAAATCGCTACCCTGATACGCGCCAGCCGGAAGCGATCGTGCCTCTCTGTTTTTTGCGAGTCGTATTGAGCTAAAAACGGTCTGATGCTGCACCAATACCCGGTTTCAATCCTCATCCGCCGCGCGCTGCTCTCGACGTGCGTCGCTCTGCTGGCCCTGACTTCGTGCAGTTCGGCTAAACTCCTGCTTCACGGAGGTGAAAGGCAAATAAAACATGAGCCTCGGCCACCCGAGCCCGGTCCGTACGTTTTGATCTTCGCCTTTGATGGGGCCGGTTATGATCAATTGATGGCCGCGATTCAATCGGGCAAAGCGCCCGCGATGGCCGGGATGCTTGGCAAGCCCGAGGGGGGCGGATTGTACGAGCACGCCTACTCCGTGCCAAATGCGGTCAGCATTCTGCCCTCGACCACGATCGCCGCCTGGTCGGCCATTTTCACCGGCGCGCCTACGGCCTGGAACGGGGTGGCGGGCAACGAATGGTTCGTGCGCGAGGAGATGAAATTCTACGCGCCAGTGCCCGTCTCAGTCCAAGAGATGGACGACAATCGCGCCATGATAACCGAAGGGCTGGTCGGCAAGTCGCTCAAAAGCCCGACGTTGTTTCAGCAGGCCGGGGTAAAATCGTCCGTTTCGTTGAATCCGGTTTATCGGGGCGCCGACTATTTCACGGTCATCGATCCGGTCTCGATGGTCACGCTGTACACGGATTTTTTGGTGCGTGCAGGTGGCGAGAATTCGCCCGAAAAAATCGATATCTACGAGGATCTCGACAAGGATTCAGTGCCGAAGCTGCTCGAATCCATGAAAGATCATGGCGTTCCGAAAATTCAAGTTGTCTATTTTCCGGGAATCGATTTGTACACGCATCTCGCCGCCGATCCATTGCCGATGGAAGTCGGCTACCTCGAGACGGTAACCGATCCTCTGGTTGCCCAAATTCTCGCGGCTTATCAAGATTACGGGATTCTCGATCAGACATACGTCATGGTGATCGCCGATCACGGCCATACTCCTGTGTTGAGAGATCCGCAGCACGCGCTTGGCGCCGACACCAATGACGGGCCGGGAGCGGTGGTCAAAGCGGCGGGATTCCGGCCGAGAAAATTTGTCCTGAACCCCGGCGCCAACGAACAGGACTACCAGGCGGCCTTCGCATACCAGGGCGCGATCGCCTACGTCTATTTGGCCGACCGCTCAACCTGTCCCAATCCCGGCATGACCTGCGATTGGAAGCGTCCGCCTCGGTACAAGCAGGACGTGCTGCCGGCCGCGCGGGCATTCTACAACTCGAACAAAACCGGCAAGCCGGTGCCGATGATGAAGGGCGCGCTCGACTTGATCTTCGCGCGGGTTCCGACTCCGGCCGGGAAAGCTACGAAGGAGTACGAAATCTTCGACGGTCATCGATTGGTGCCGATTTGGGAATACTTGATAAGGCATCCGCGACCCGACTTGATCAAACTCGACAAGCGGATGGAATGGTTGAGCGCTGGGCCGTACGGTAATCGCAGCGGCGATATCCTGCTGCTCACAAGATCGGGACTGAACAATCCCATCCAGAACCGATACTACTTCTCGGGCCCGTATCACTCATGGCATGGCAGCGCGTCGCCACAGGACAGCCACATACCGCTGATCGTGGCGCGCAAAGATTATCCCAGCGCCAAGCTCAAGAGGATCGTCGACAAGGCCGCGGGTACGGTGCCGTCGCATCTGTCCTTGGTGCCGATCGTCCGCGCTCTGCTCGCTTCCGAACCGGCGGCTGCACCCGCCCTGCCGTCCGTCAGCGCGGGATCGGACCGGTCAGCGACGCCCGCTGCGAAATCTCAATGAAGTTGCCGTCGGGGTCGCGGATGAACGAAATCCGCGCCACCGCGCCCAGCGTCACCGGCGCCGCGCCTTCCCAAACCCCCATCGACATGAACCGTCGATGCTCTCCGTCGCAGTCGCGCACCTGCGCCGTGATATAACGCATTCCCACTGCGCGCATCGACGCGATCACGTCCGCCGCGCCGGCCGGCGGCGTTTTCCGGGCGCGTACCGCTGCGGGATCGTGCCGGAAGCTGATAATCGTCTCTCCCAGCTTGAAGCGGCCCGCGCCAATCCTCTGCGCCTGTAGCGCGCCGGCATAGAAATTCTCAAACGCGGCCTCGTCGCTGACGCCGATATGGATTTCGATCTGATTGACGCCGCGCTGGCCGCTCGGCGTCAGCTCGACCTCGTTGCCGTCGGGGTCCTGCAACGGAAGCGGCATCGGCGTGCGCGCGATCGGAAATCAAAAGCTTTCGGTAGCCGCCCGCGACACGGGCCGGGAGAGGATCGCGGACGTGATTTATCTTGAGCACCGATCCGAGCAATCCGTAGCGATATTGCCTCACGCCTGCGCCGACCGGCAGCATCTCCTCGTAGGGCAGCCGGATTCGTTCGCCGTAAAATGCGCGCATCTCGTCCAGCCGGTTGGTGAACATCCCCACGTCGATGAATCGCTTTGCCAATTCCATTTCGATCTCCCGCAAACGCGCCGCGCGCCGTGATTATCCTCGCCCATCGCACGATCTCCGTTCAATCCCGGATGCAGGGTCACCCGGCTCCACAGACTTCGCCCGGGATAACGCAAGCAAGCTATTGCATCGGGCAGATTATTAACTATAGTTAAGTACATGCCGGCTGCGAACCAGAGCTGGAACCGGGACGCGTACGCGCGCAACGCACGCTTCGTCTCCGACCTCGGCGCGCCGGTGGTCGAGCTGCTGGCGCCTCGCGCCGGCGAGCGAATCCTCGACCTCGGATGCGGCGACGGAGCTCTCACCAAAAAACTCGTCGAGCTGGGATGCGACGTCGTCGGCGTGGACTCGAGCGCGCCCCAGGTCGAGGCCGCCCGCCGCCTCGGTCTCGACGCGCGCGTAGCCGACGGCGAGCGGCTTGCCTTCGACACCGAGTTCGACGCCGTGTTCAGCAATGCCGCAATCCACTGGATGAAGCCAGCCGACGACGTGATCGCCGGTGTATGGCGCGCGCTGAAGCCCGGCGGCCGCTTCGTCGCTGAGTTCGGCGGCTACGGCTGCGTCGCCACGATCGAGCGCGCGCTGAAGGGCGCGCTCCGGCGCCGCGGCATCGACGTTGACGCACTCAACCCGTGGTACTTCCCGGCCGTCGAGGATTATTCCGCCCGGCTCGCGCGCCGCGGATTCGCCGTCAGGTACATCGCACTAATCCCCCGCCCCACGCCGCTGCCTACTGCAATCAACGGATGGCTGGATACGTTTGCGCAAAGCTTCATGGCGCCGCTGGCGGATAGTGATCGCGCCGGTTTTATCGACGAGGTTCGCGAAGCGCTGCGGCCGGAACTCTGCGACGGCGACGGCAATTGGTTCGCCGACTACGTTCGGCTGCGCTTTGCCGCTGGCAAGCCGCGTGACTGACAGCCGGGGCGTTTGAGTTCGCCAGCGTCCGGCGGCAGTATCCTGTGGGAGATGAGTATCTTCCGCGAGTTGACCGAAGGCCTGCCGCGACAGGCCCCCGGCTCCCCTAAGACAACGCTGCGTGCGCTCGCCTTGGCGCGCGGGCTGCCGCCGCGTCCGCGAATTCTGGACGTTGGATGCGGTCCCGGCGCGCAGACGATTGAGCTTGCGCGCGCCACCGGCGGCCGGATCGTGGCGGTCGATATCCGCCAGCGATTCCTCGATGAACTGACCGAGCGCGCCGCCGCGGCCGGAGTTCTGCCGGATGTGACGACCGTCAAGGCTTCGATGCTCGATATGGATTTCGCCGACGCGTCGTTCGATTTGATCTGGTCGGAGGGCGCCATCTATATCGCGGGATTCGCCGCCGGCCTTGGCGCGTGGCGGCGGTTCCTGAAGCCCGGCGGATGGATCGCGGTCTCCGAACTGACGTGGTTGGTGCCCGATCCTCCCGCCGAAGCTGTCGCATTTTGGGCGCGAGGCTATCCCGGCATGGGATCGATCGAGCGCAACTGCCGGATCGTCGCGCAAGCCGGATACGTCGACGCCGACTGGTTCGTGCTTCCGGTGCAGGACTGGCGCAACTACTACGGGCCGGCCGAGATGCGGGTCGCCGAGCTGCGGGAAAAGTACGCCGGCGATCGCGAGGTCCTCGCAACCCTCGACGAGGCACAGCGCGAGCACGATCTCTTCCGCGCGCATCCCGGCGCCTACGGATACGTCTTCTACGTGATGCGCAAACCCGCCTGAGCCCGCTCACCGCGATTGTTCCCCTTCCCACATGGGAAGGGGATTAGGGGTTAGGTTTGATTGGATCAAATTGACCTCTCCCTGCTCGCTTTCATTTATTGGCGATCTGAGTTACCTGTTGCGATACAAATCAGCAGGCCTCGCGAGGATTGAAAATGGACTTTTCGCTGACCCCAAAAACCGAACAATTGCGCAAGCGCGTCTCCGACTTCATGGACCAGCACGTTTATCCCATCGAAAAGGAAGTTCAGCGCGAGATGGGCGAGAGCGGGCATACCGAGCCCCAATGCCTCAAGGACGTCCGCAAAAAAGCCAAGGCCGAGGGCCTCTGGAACCTATTTCTGCCCGGCAAAGACGGCGCCGGCCTCAAGAACCACGAGTACGCGCCGCTCTGCGAGCTGATGGGCCGCAGCCAGATTGGCGCGCGCGCGTTCAACTGCATGGCGCCCGATACCGGCAACATGGAAATCCTCTCCGAGTTCGGCACTCCCGACCAGAAAAAGAAATGGCTCCAGCCCTGCCTCGACGGCGAGATGCGCACCTGCTTCTCGATGACCGAGCCTGATACCGCCGGCTCCGATCCGACCCAGCTCAAGTCCCGCGCCGTTCGCGAGGGCGACTACTACGTGATCAACGGCCACAAGTGGTTCACCTCCAACGCGATCGGCTCGAGCTTCGCGATCGCGATGGTCGTCACCGACCCCGACGCGCCGCCGCATCGCCGCGCCAGCCAGATAATCGTTCCGACCGACACTCCCGGATTCAACCTGGTTCGCCCCGTGCCGGTGATGGGCCACACCGGCGGCGGCGGGCATTGCGAGATAATCTACAAGGACTGCCGCGTGCCGGTGACCAACGTGCTCGGCGAGGAAGGCGGCGGCTTCGCAATCTCGCAGGCGCGGCTCGGCCCCGGACGCATCCACCACTGCATGCGGATGATCGGCGTCGCCGAGCGAGGGCTCGAGCTGATGTGCAAGCGGGCGAACACCCGCTTCACCCACGGCAGCTTGCTCGCCGAAAAGGCCAACATCCAGGAGTGGATCGCCAACTCCCGAATCGAGATCGACTCGTGCCGCCTGATGGTGATGCATGCGGCGTGGAAGATGGACACCGTCGGCAAGCGCGAAGCGCGCAACGAAATCTCGATGATCAAAGTGATGTGCGCGAACATGGTGATGATCGTCCTCGATCGCGCCATCCAGGTGTTCGGCGCGGCCGGCGTCAGCGACGACATCCCGATCGCGCGGATGTGGCGCGACAGCCGCTCGCTGCGAATCGCCGACGGCCCCGACGAAGTCCATCGCATGACCATCGCGCGGCGCGAAGTGCGCAAGTACAAGTGACCCCGAGGCGTGTCCCAGCGGTCATCCTGAGCTCCTGCGAAGGATCTCTCCGGCGCGTCCGAGTCGCATCCTGAGCAAGTGAAGCATGGCTGAAGCGGCAAAAATCGTCCCCGAATATGGCGACGTCCGCGACGAGGAGCAGCTCGACTGGGTCAAGCTCGCCGCCTTCTTGCGCGGCAAGATTCCCGGCGCCGACGCCCCCCTCACCGTCCAGCAGTTCCGCGGCGGCTCGTCCAATCTGACCTACCTGCTGCGCTTCGGCGACCGCGAATGGGTCGTGCGACGGCCGCCATTCGGGCCGCTGCCCGTCGGCGGGCACGACATGGGCCGCGAGTACAAGGTGCTCTCGCGGCTGTGGGAGGTCTTCAAGCCGGCGCCGCGCGCGATGCTCTACAGCGACGACGTGTCGATCATCGGCGCTCCATTTTTCGTGATGGAACGGCGCACCGGGATCGTCATCAAGAATCGCGAACCGCTGCCCCCGGAACTCGGCAACGAACCGGCGACCTTTCGCGCAATCTCGGAGGGTTTCATCGACACGCTGGCCGATTTGCACGAAGTCGATTACGCGGCGATCGGACTTGCCTCGCTCGGCAAGCCCGACGGATTCCTGAAGCGCCAGGTCACCGGATGGATGGGGCGATGGGAGAAGGCCAAGACCCGCGAAGTGCCGCTGATGGAGAAACTCGGCGCCTGGTTTCTCGACAACCTCCCCGTGTCGCCCCCGCCGGTGCTCGTGCACAACGACTTCTACCTGCACAACATCATGCTCGGCGCGGTCAATCACGGTGAGGTGGTCGGTGTGTTCGACTGGGAAATGTCCACCATCGGCGATCCGCTGGTCGATCTCGGCATCGCGATTGGCTATTGGCGCGACAAGAGCGACCCGCCCGAACTGCTGGTGACTTCCTACGGCGAGGCGCACACGCTGCGCCCCGGCTTCATGACCCGCGACGAGCTGGTGCATCGCTATTCGACCCGCACCGGCCGCGACGTGAGCGGCATCCCGTTTTACTGGGCGTGGGCGCATTGGAAGACTGCGACCGTCGTCGAGCAAATCTACGTCCGCTACGTGCGCGGGCAGACCACCGATCCGCGCTTCGCCCTGATGGGTCCGATGGCGCCGGCGCTCGCGCACGCCGCCGCGCAGGTAGCCTCCCGCCTCGGCTTCAAGGAGTAACACTTCGGCGCGTCTCAGGAGCCCACGCCGCGCGCGGTGGCGGACCGGTAATCCGCTATCGTGACCGCCGGGCTGGTGCGCCCGACCATTTCCGGATTTCGTTCCAGCTCCAACTCTCGAGGTTCGGCACCTCGCCGCCGTCAATGAATACCTCGCCAAGATTTTTCGCACGATGTGAAAATTGCTGCGCAAACGGAGTCAAGTGGTCTTCAAGATATTTGTCGAAGAAATCGATGTGAACGGCATCAATCGCGGAGTGCCTAAAGGGGGTGTCGCCGCTGAGGGGAGCCACGTTTGGTTCCTGCCGAACTATCCTTACCCAAGGAGTATAGACGGGCTCTGCGACGCGATCCGGGCCTTCCACCAGAATCATAGGGGCATCGAGCACCGCTACCGATAAGGCCGCTCTTGCGAAGACGCCACTGTTGTCCGGGCTGTGAGCGTGACCGTAGACCGATCTGGCATGATCAGCGGCCTTCGACAGAGGAAGAACGAGACTGTTGAAAGGGTTAGCGCCTGAGAGCTCGACTTTGTTGCCATTCGGTCTGGCCTGACTGAACGAGGCCGCTCTATCTGTCCCTAGCGACACGAAAGGCAGCTCGCATAGTCCCAGAGCCCGAGAAGCTGAGACGAGTTCGTGCCGCTCGGGATTCTTTGACGAGTTCTTTTCCCAAAGCGAAACCCCTCCATATGGCAGGCCGAAAACGGAAGGGAACCAGAGCATGTCTGGACGAGTCACCATTCGGAAGAAAATGTAGGGGTGCTCCGACTTTTTGCATTCGATCATTAGGACAATGCCTGGTATCACTTCCGCTCTTAGATCGAATCTCCCTTCCGACGATGCAAGTACGTCTAGGCTTCTTGTGTCGCCGCTGTCCCGATCTGAATATCCCCACTCCTCGGTGACGTTAAATCCGCGCTTCACCAACCGATCAGCAACCACGCTCTGGAGAGGGTATCCAGATTTCTCGATGCCATTGATGAGATCGGCTTCTCTGATTCCTGTGGGGATACGGTTTCGTTCCGGGTTGCTGGGCTTTTGCTTCATCTGGTTTAGACCCCAATGGTTGGTTCGGTAACCTCAACATTGTGAACTACGCGAAGATTAGAGCACAATATTCACCACGGTAAATCTCGGGAAACGACCCGCAAAAGGACGCTCAACAAAATGAGCAGAGTATTCGTTCTGGGTGCTGGCGCATCCGCCTTCGCTGGGTATCCCCTCGCTCTGGATCTGTGGCGATTTATTCGCGACTCGGACCCGGCAGAGTCTCAAGCTCGCGAAGCGCACGCGGCAGTTATGAAGGTCATAGAACCTATCGTGCGAACGAACCTTCTTCCGCAAGAAGATGGCCGTCCGAATCTGGAGAACCTCTTTACACAGTTGGACCTTGGCCACATGGGGATCGGCCCGGAGGAACTGAGACTCGGAGATTGGCCCCTAATCCGAATGAAAATTGTGCGTCTAATAGTCGAAAATTTCCGATGGCAAGAATGGCGATTCCAAGGGCAGATAGTTCATGCCCGTTACCAGTCGGGTCTTGAGGTAGATCGCACCTTAGCGTTGTCCGTCCTCGATGCATGGGCGGATACGCTCAAACCGGGGGATACAATACTGAGTTTCAATTGGGATCTTTTTGCACGAATCGGCTTTGTGGCGCGCCGGCAAATGGCATTTTGCAGACGGCTATGGCTTTCAATGTAGAGACGCGCCAGATTCTACTCACTCACCCGTCAAGATTCTGAAACTGCACGGATCCGTCAAATTGGGCCCAAGAATCAGACATGGACATTGCAGCCGAAATTGAGAACAAGAGAGATTTCT
This sequence comes from Binataceae bacterium (SeqCode), assembly GCA_963722605.1. GTDB lineage: Bacteria > Desulfobacterota > Binatia > Binatales > Binataceae > Binatus. Next base: position 586,284 of record CAVRNO010000004.1, read on the forward strand.
TCGAAGGCGCGGCTGACGATCGAAACACATTTCTGAAACGACGCGGTGCTTGGAACATGGGGCGACAGTTGATCGTTCCGAGCTACATCAAGGACCCGAGCGCTAATCGTCTTCTCGTCCGTATATGGAACCAAGCGGAAGCGGCATTACGCCAAGCCGATGAGATAATCGTAATCGGTTTCAGTCTCAACAAGGCTGACTCAGCCGCACGAAGGCTGTTCGCAACAGCTTTGGACGGAAGGTCGCCGACGCCTCGTCTTGTGGTTGTCTCCCCGGAGCAGCCTGAATGGGATATGTTCTGCTACTACAACCTGCAGATCAAACAAGAACGAATCAGGAAACGGTTTGAAGACTGGATCACAACAAGACCGATTTCCGACGATTGAGGCGTTCGTACGCTGTAAGCATGGCTCGCGCAAAGAAAATACCGCCGCTTCACCCCGGCGAGGTCCTGTACGAGGACTTCATCGTTCCGACCGGCGTCAGCATCCATCAGCTCGCGATGGATTTGCGGGTGCCGGCCAATCGGATCGCGGAAATCGTGAAGGGCCAGCGCGCGATATCCGCAGACACCGCGCTTCGCCTCGCTCGTTATCTCGGTACGTCGGCGGAATTCTGGCTGGGATTGCAAAGCGACTACGAACTCGAAAAAGCCAAAGACGAGCTGGCGCCCAAAATCGAGCGCGAGGTCCGTCCCCGCAAGCGCGCGGCGTGACGCGCGCCGCGCCTGCCGTCCCCTTTTCACCCAGCCGGAACTAGGCTATCCAAGGTACAACGGCGGCTGACAATTGCCCCGGCCCGGAGGTTTCCCAGTCTTGCACGCCATCAACTACGAAGCCCCAACCACGCTCGATCAGGCGATCGGCATCCTCAAAGCCCACGGCGAAAACGCCCGCCCGTTCTGCGGCGGTACCGACCTCATCATCCAATTGCGCGCCGGAGTCCGCCGCACCGAGCATCTCGTTGACATCAAGAAAATCAAGGAGCTGCAAACTCTCTCCTTCGATGCGAAGAAGGGATTGCGGCTCGGCGCGGCCGTGCCTTGCATCGACGTCGGCGAGAGCAAGGTGATGCGGCGTCATTACCCCGGCCTGACCGAGGCGGCCAATCTCATCGGCTCGATTCAGATTCGCAACCGCGCCTCGGTGGGCGGCAATCTGTGCAATGGATCTCCCGCCGCCGACACCACCCCTGCCCTGATTGCGCTCGGCGCGCGCGCCCGAATCGCCGGCCCCAAGGGCGAGCGCGAGGTGCCGGTCGAGGATTTCGTCGTATCGCCCGGACGCACCGTGCTCAAGCCCGGCGAGTTGCTGGTCGAACTCCTGGTTCCGGCCCCCGCGCCCCATTCGAGCGACGCCTATCTTCGTTTCATCCCGCGCAACGAGATGGATATCGCCGTCGTCGGCGTGGGCGCCGCGCTTACCCTCGACGGCGACAAGGTCAAGGCCGCGCGGATCGCGCTGGGCGCCGTTGCGCCGACTCCGATCTTCGCAAGCAAAGCCTCCGCCGCGCTCATTGGCAAGAAACTCGGCGACGCCGCGCTCGAGGCCGCCGGACGTGCGGCGAGCGCCGCCTGTTCGCCGATCGACGACATGCGCGGAACCGCGGAATTTCGGCTTCACATCGCCGCGGTGCTCACCCGCCGCGTGCTCTCAATCGCCGCCGAACGCGCGAAAAAGAACTGAATCACGACGACTCAACCCAACGGCAAATATCACAATGTCAAAAAAGACTCTGGTAGAAGCGACGATTAACGGCGAAACCGTCGAGTTTCTGTGCGAGCCGCGCCAAAGCCTGCTCGAAACCCTGCGCGACGTGCTCGAACTCACCGGCTCCAAGGAAGGATGCCTCACCGGCGATTGCGGCGCTTGCACCGTGCTGGTCGACGGCCGCCCGGTCTGCTCGTGCCTGATGCTTGGCGTCGAAGCGCAAGGCAGGAACATCGTGACCGTCGAAGGGCTCGCCATCAACGGCGTGCTTAACATTTTGCAGAAAAAGTTTCTCGAGCACGCGGCCTTGCAGTGCGGCATCTGCACGCCCGGATTCCTGATCTCGGCCAAGTCGCTGCTCGATCGCAATCCGAAACCGACTGAGCACGAAGTCCGCTACGCGCTGGCCGGCAATCTGTGCCGATGCACCGGTTACGACAAGATCGTCAAGGCGGTGCTCGACGCGGCTGCCGATATTCGCTCCCAGCACGAAGGCAAAGCGGCCGCACGATGAGACCATCGGATGACTGACCGGACCACCGATACGCGCTGGCGATTCGAGAGGTAAGGGCATGGCGGAATCAACCACCACAGGCGATTTCAAAGTCATCGGCACGCGTCCGATTCGGCCCGATGGCGTCGACAAAGTGATCGGCCGCGCCAAGTTCGGCGCCGACTACGCATTCCCCGGGATGCTCCACGGCAAGGTGCTGCGCAGCCCGCACGCCCACGCGATTATCAAATCGATCAAATTCGACAAGGCGCTCAAGCTCCCCGGCGTCAAGGCTATCGTCACCGCCAAGGATCTCCCGGATATCGAGAACAAGCTCGAACAGGCCGGCGAGATGATGATCAATCCAAGGCACCTGTCGATGAACATCCTCGCGCGCGACAAGGTCCTGTACGACGGCCATGCGATCGCCGCCGTCGCCGCGACCAGCCCGCATATCGCCGAGGAAGCGCTGCGCCTCATCGAAGTCGATTACGAAGTGCTGCCGCCCGTGATGACCGTCGATGCCGCCATGAAGCCGGGCGCCCCGATTCTCCACCAGGACCTGCGCAACCATGAGGAAGGCGACAAGCCGACCAACGTCGCGCAGCACTACCAGTTCAAACGCGGCGACCTCGAGGCGGGCTTCAAGGCTGCCGACTATGTGATCGAGCGCGAATTCAACACCGCGATGGTGCATCAGGGATACATCGAGCCGCACAACGCCGTCGGCATCTACAACTCCGACGGACAGGCGACGATTTACTGCTCGACCCAGGGCTCCTTCGACGTGCGCTCGCTCAGCGCGCAGGTGTTGGGGATGCCGGTCGGGAAAATCAAAGTCGTGCCGGCCGAAATCGGCGGCGGCTTCGGCGGCAAAACCACCATCTACCTCGAGCCGCTCTCGGTGCTGCTCTCCAAAAAGACCGGCGCCCCCGTCAAGCTCGTCATGTCGCGCTCGGAAGTGCTCCGCGCGAGCGGGCCGACCCCCGGCTCGAAGATCAAAGTGAAGATGGGCGCGACCAAGGACGGCACGCTCGTCGCCGCCGAAATCTGGATGGCGTACGAGGCCGGCGGATTCCCGGGCTCGATGGTGGCGGCCGGCGCGATGTGCATCATCGCGCCTTACACCTTCGAGAATTTTCAAATCGACGCCTACGACGTAGTGGTCAATCGGCCCAAGACCAACGCCTATCGCGCGCCCGGCGCAACCAACGCCGCGTTCGCCTCCGAGACTGTGATCGACGAACTGGCCGAAAAGTGCAAAATCGATCCGCTCGACTTCCGGATCAAGAACGGCGTCAAGGAAGGCTCGGCCCAGATCATGGGCCCTCCCTTCAAGCGCATCGGCTTTATCCAGACCTGCGAAGCGATCAAGAACAGCCCGCATTACAACTCGAAACTGACCGGCAAGTTCCGCGGACGCGGCGTCGCCTCGGGCTTCTGGTTCAACGCCGGGATGCAGTCCTCGGCTACCGTGAATATCCACACCGACGGCACCGCCAGCGTCGTCACCGGCTCCCCGGATATCGGCGGCTCGCGCGCGTCGATGGCGATGATCACCGCCGAAGTGCTCGGACTCCCCGTGACTGACGTGCGGCCGCTCACCGCCGACACCGATTCGATCGGCCATACCGACGTCTCCGCCGGCAGCCGCGTCACTTTTGCAACCGGGATGGCGGTGTACGAGGCGGCCAAGGACGCCGTGCGCCAGTTGATCGAGCGCGCCGCCAAGGTCTGGGAGAAAAAGCCCGACGATGTCGAATTCCGCGACGGGATGGTCCATCTAAAGGGCGACGGCGTGCCCCCCATGTCGATCAAGCAGCTCGCACCACGCCTGGCCCGCACCGGCGGTCCGATCACCGGCCGCGCCAGCGTCAATGCGCGCGGCGTCGGCCCCGGATTTGCCACCACCCTCGTCGATGTCGAGGTCGATCCCGACACCGGCAAGGTGCAAGTGCTGCGATGCACCGTCGCGCAAGACGCCGGCAAGGCGATTCATCCGGCCTACGTCGAAGGACAAATGCAGGGCGGAACGGTGCAGGGACTCGGTTGGGCGCTCAACGAAGAATACTTCTATGACGACAAGGGCACGCTGCGTAATACCGGCTTCCTCGACTACCGCATCCCGACCTGCCTCGACTTGCCGATGATCGAGACGGTCATCGTCGAGGAAGCAAACCCCGGCCATCCGCTAGGCGTGCGCGGCGTCGGCGAGGCGTCGATCGTGCCGGCGGTGGCGGCGGTCGCCAATGCGATCTATCACGCGGTGGGCGTCCGGATGACCGAGACGCCGATGTCCCCGCCCAGGTTGCTCAAGGCGATCCTGAAGCATCGCGGCGCCAACTAACGTTCCGCCGCGGCGGATTGACAGCGAGTGATCGAAAAGCGGCGGGCCAAGCCGCCCGCCTATTTTTCTGCAATGCCAACCGTTGTGATTCCCGCGCTGCTGCGCAAATTCACCGGCGGCGTCGAGCGCGTCGAGGTGCCGGGAAAATCGATTCGCGAGCTGGTTCGGAACCTCGGCGAGCGTTTTCCGGGTATCGACCGCCAATTGCTCGACAATGGCGACATCCGGCCGTCGATCGCGGTCTCCATCGACGGTGAAATAGCCACCGGCGGCGTGCTCGACACCGTCGGCGAGAACAGCGAAGTGCATTTCTTTCCCGCGATTGGCGGAGGCAGGGCCTGAGCGCCAAAAGGACGCGCGCGAAAGGCGCTGTTTCCCTGCTGATAGCGGGTTAGACCGGCATCCTGAGCGCAGTTGCAACGTACACGCAGTTGCGTACAATACCTCTGTCGGCCGGGGTTTGCCCCCCTTTTCCCGGTTGGCTAAGGGCCGGGTGGAGCAATCTGCCTGGCCCTAATTTTTTTGGTTCGGTATGATTTCCTGACCGCCGCGTCGGAGTAATTTCCTTTCCACAATGCTAACAGACTTCCAGCCTTCAGTTCGATCTTCTTGCTAACTGCCTGTCGCGTCGATATAAATCTCGGCCATCACAAGATTGAGGACTGAAATGACGTACAAATATCCGTTTGCCTCAGCCAGCGAACAGTTGAAGCTGAGCGTATGGGCAAAGGGTGAGACCGCCATGGGGTACAACCCGATCTTCTACCGTCGTGACGCGTTCGGTACCTGGATGCAGTACAGCGCGCATGGTAATACGTCGTCTCATTTTGGTTGGGAGATCGCTCACATTAGGCCCATTGCAAAAGGCGGAACCGACGAGCTTTCCAATCTTCAACCGCTCCAATGGCGGAACAACCGCAACCGGAGCCGTCCCTCGCCGTAAACCGTCCCGTCCGATTCTCTTTTCACTGGGTGCAGGGGTCAGCCCCTGCGGTGCAGGGCTCAGCCCTGCCAGGGCTCAGCCCTGCCGCTACCGCTCGCGGTGCCGGTAAACCAGTACCGAGCACGGCGCGATGCGCAACAGCTTCTCGGTGACGCTGCCGAGCAAAAGACGCTCGCCGCCGGTCCGCCCGTGCGTCGCAACCATGATTAGGTCGATCTCCTGCTCTTTGGCGTACGCGGCGAGTTTCTGAACCGGAGCGCCGACCACGGCAAACGTGATGACCTTCTTCGAATCGCCGAACTCGTCCTTCTTGATCCGCGCGAGTTCCTGTTCCGCCTGCTCGAGCATCGCCGATTCCCGCGCCAGCTCGCGGTTCTGCTCGATCGTGGACGGGATGAAACTTTGCTGCGGCGCGATCACGTGCATCAGGTGAACTTCGCTGGCGCCGAGGTCTTTCGCCAGCTCCATCGCGCCACGCATCGCTTCCATCGAGTGTTCGGAAAAGTCGATCGGGGCAAGAATTTTCTTGATATTCTGAATCATAAGGGCCTCCCGGCTGCGATGGACAGAGTCTGGGATTACCATGCGCTTCGCCGCCACTGCAAACCCGCCCCGGTCTATGCCATTATCCCGGCAAACCGCCGCCTCTTCGGCGCCACAAGGACAGGAAGGGATTTCACATGAAGGGAACTGTTTTCCACGGCCCCCACGACGTCCGCGTTGAGCGTGTTGACGACCCCGCGCTGCAGACTCCCACCGACGCGCTGGTGCGAATCACCCGCGCGGGAATTTGCGGCTCCGACCTGCACTTCTATGACGGCGCGCTGCCCATCGTGCCCGGCTTCGTGCTGGGCCATGAGGGCGTCGGCGTGATCGAGGAAGTGGGGGCGGGCGTCGATCGGCTGAAGAAGGGGGATCGGGTCGTGATGTCGGGGGTGGTCGCCTGCGGCCGATGCTACTTCTGCCGGCGCGGGCAGTCGGCGCAATGCGCGGAAAGTGGGTCCGCCATCTTCGGCTACGGAGCCAATTCCGCGGGCAAGCTCGGATGGCTGGGGGGCGAGCAATCCGAGGCGGTGCGGGTGCCGATGGCGGATTACACATGCTATCCGCTGCCCGACGCGATCGACGATGATGCCGCGGTCTTTCTCGCCGATATCCTGCCGACCGGCTTTTTCGGCGCGGTCAACGGCGATATCCGGCCGGGCGACACCGTGGCGGTTTTCGGATGCGGTCCGGTGGGTTTATGCGCCGTGATGTGCGCCAAGCTGTTCGGCCCCGCCGAGGTGATCGCCGTCGATAGCATCCCGTACCGGCTGGAACGGGCGCGCAAGCTCGGTGCGATGCCGGTGAACCTGGAGCAAGCGCATCAGACGATTCTCGATCGCACCGATGGACGCGGCGCCGACGTGACGATCGAGGCGGTGGGCAACGAGAGCGCGCTGACGGCTGCGATAATGGCTGCGCGCGGGGGAGGAACAGTGTCGGTAATCGGCGTGTTCGGCGCGCCTTCGTTCAATTTTCCAGTCGGCTACGCGTTTATGCGCGATCTCACGCTTCGGATCGGGCTTGCGAACATCAACGCGCACATACCTGAACTGACGCGCCTGATCGAACGCGGCGCGATCGACCCGCGCCCGCTGGTCAGCCACGTGATGCCGCTGCGCGATGCCGCCAAGGGCTACGAAATCTTCAGCGCCCGCAAAGACAACGTGATGAAGGTGCTGTTGAAGCCCTGAGATGGGGTGCTGTGCTCAGCCGCAGTTTCCCATCGGGCTCCTGACCTTGGCGATACCGCCATTCTTTGGCGTGCAAGTCGGCGCACCAGTGTCGGTGCCGGCCGCTATCGAGCCCTTGGTCGCGAGCGCGGTTACAACGCTCCCGGTGTTCACACAAACCGCTACCGCCTCGCCGCCGGCGCCGAACCGGTGGCGGTCGCCTTGCACCGCGCCGCGTTCGCTACTCCCTCGACATCATTCGCCCCGTCGCTCGCGGCAGCCTTCGCGGCGCCGCCGTTTGATGCTTGGGCCACGGCAACGCTTCCAGCTCCGCTTGAAACGCTGTTCGCCTTCCCGCCTCCACCTTCTATTTCGGAGACGGCCTGAGCGGCCGCATCCTTCGCCGTCGCTACTGCGTCGCCGCCCCCTCCTGACGGAATCCCCGCCACGGCCGTAGCACCGCCGGTGGAGGTCGCAGTGGCTTTGCCTCCGCCGGTGTCCGTAATCTCCGCGACGGCCGTGCTGCTATCGCCTTTGGCGGTCGATTTGGTTGCCCCGCTTATTGCCGAGGACACCGCCGTGTCGTTCACTCCCGACGCGGATGCCACAGCGGCGCCGCCGTTTGCTACCTGGGCCGTCGCAGTGCTTCCATTTCCGCTTGAAACGCTATTTGCCTTCCCGCCTCCGCCTTCTATTATGGACTCTGCCTGAGCGGTCGCATCCTTCGCCGTCGCGACTGCGTTCCCGCCCCCTCCTGATGGAATCTCCGCCACGGCCGTAGCGCCGCCGGTGGAGGTCGCGGTCGCTTTGCCTCCTCCGCTTTCCGAAATCACTGCGTCGGCTATGCTGTCGTTGCCTTTGGCCGCCGCCTTGGTTGCACCGCTGGCCGCGACGGCATCCGCCACGGCGTGGTCTCCCGACGCGGTTGCTCCAGCCTTGGCGGCACTTAGTGCCTCGGCCACCGCCGCGGCGTCCGTTCCCGACGCGGAACTGGTAGCGTTGCTGTTACTATCTGCCACAGCCGTCGCCGCGCTGCCCGTTCCCGACGCGGAACTTTTAGCCGTGCTGCCGTTCTCCGCCAGTGAATCCGCCGCGCCTTGGTCCGATGCGTGGGCTGTCGCCCTGTTCGGTGGGCCGGTTGAAGCATCGCAGGTGACCGCAGTACCGTCAACGTTCGTAGCCGAGACGTTCGTGGTGATCGTCGAGCATGACTCTTTGTCCGAGGCCGCGAACGCCTCGGCGCGAGCCACGACGAGAGCAAGTACAACCGCGGCTATTGCCGCGCCGGTCTGAACGATTCGTGTCTGCATGAATTTCCCCTCCGCTCCGCGATCGGGAAGTAACCTGATGGCCCTTGTCCCGGAAAAGATATTTTGTGCGGCTTGACGACCCTGTCCGTCTCAGCTCTCCCTGCCTGAGTCGCACGCGGGCCGGCGCGGCCAACTAATCCGGGATTTCCGTCTTGAGTCCCCGATTGCAGTTCCCCTATAGACCCGACGGCTTCCCTAGAGCAAGGTTCCCGGCCGGCTTTGGCCCACGCCCTTTCCAGCGGCGCCGCATCTCCATCTTAACTTGTTCTAACAGGGTCCTTCGGCCTGCTCAGGATAAACTCCACCCGCATCCCGCGGCGGTGCCGATTTTCTTACTTTTCACCGGGCGCAGGGGTCACCCCTGGCCGTTGGCACGGCTGGCCAGTATTAAGAAACCGCGCAACCGCGGCAGTGGACGCGCGCGACAACGGAGCGCGGCCTTAAGACCGGGTGCAGGGATCAGCCCCTGCCGCGCGACAACGGAGCGCGGCCTTAACACTGGGTGCAGGGCTCAGCCCTGCTCACCCCTGCCGGAAATTGCGGCGGTAGATAAGGTAATTCGCGCAGACCTTGGCGCCCAGCTTCTCCGCCGTCCGCCGCGACGGCCAGTTGTCGTCGAGCACCAGCGTGTAGCTCAGATACTTCGCGCCCTTGCGGATCAGTTTCAGAAACGCGTACGACGCCATCGCCAGGTTGACCCCGCGCCCGCGCCCCGCTTCGCGCACCCCGATTCCGAGCGTGTTCAGCTTTTCCGAGTCTGCGATCTTCCGCCCCGATTCGAGGATCGCGGCCGATGAAATGTCCGGCGTGACGTAAAGCGCCCCCACCGCCGCGCCCTCACGGTACGCGATAACCGAGGTTTCATGCCCTCCGGTGAAGGCTGCCAGCGCGTCGAGCAGCGCGCCTTCCTCGGGCGAACTCGGAACGTGCCCCCAATGCCGCTTGAACGCGTCGTTCATCACGTCGATGTAATCTGCCACGCGCCGGTCGTTCGGTATCTCTTTGGCCGGCACGATTTCGAATCCCGCCCGCCGTGCCGCTTCGAGCGCGCTCTCGTAGCGCGCGACCAGCTCCGGCGTCACTTCGATCTTGTAATCGACCATCCCCTTCTCGGTCTCGAAGCCCGCATCCTTGAGTAGCGAATGGTAATAGTCGGGATTCTGCCTGAGCAGGTTGGGCGGAAGCAGTTCGTATTCATCGATCACGAAGGGACAATCGAGCGGGAAGAGATCGCCCGCGCGCGCGGCGACGGTGCCGCGCGACTCAAGCCATCGGCACGCTTCGTCCATGACCAACTTGACCGCGTCGCGAGCGCCCGGCATCGCCTCGAACATCACGACGTGGCCCAGACGTTCGTTCCAATGGCGGCAGTACCGCTCATCGACCACCGCTGCGGCCCGCGCGACCAACTCGCCACCGTCGCGCGCGGCGATCGGGTGTAGCGTCCGCCCCTCGCAGAACGGACTCTGGCCCATCAGAAACGGCAGCTCGATCTCCGCCGACGCGGGCCAGCGGGCGCTGCGGTAGGCGTAAACGCGGTCGGCGAACCCAACGAATTCGGTCAGGGACGCATTGTCTTCGGGGATTTCGATCCTGATTGCCATTCCAACTCCAAGCTAGGCGTCCGGCGATACGATCGCTGCATCGCGAACGACATGAAAATTGATCGCTGAACCCCCTCTCAGTTGGAGCAGTTCGCCCAGCGGGCTGCGAATCAAACCGGAATTTCCGGTTTGAGCCTCCGATTCCAGTTCCGCTATAGACTAGGGCGGCCTCCATCTGCAAGGTTCCAGGCCGGTTTCGCGTCTGGTGGGCCGCGCCCGCATGCGGTTGAATAGCAACGAAGGTGGAAGAAATGGAAGAAAAAATCATCAAAGTTCGAATCGAGGGTGAGCTCGCGTATATCGCTCTCAACCGTCCTGAAAAGCGCAACGCGATTAACCAGGCGATGCTCCGCGCGATTCCATCGGCGCTCGACGAGGTCGATCGTCCCGAGGTTCGCGCGATCATCCTCTACGGCGAGGGGCAGGCGTTCTCGGCGGGGATCGATTTCACCTCGCTCGCCAACGACACCGGCGTGCAGGGCGGTCAGAGCGGCGGCCCCAACGTGCAGCGCTTTCGGCGCTTCGTGGCGGAGTCGCAGGCGTCGCTGAACCGCTTTGAGAGTATCGAGAAGCCGGTGATCGGCGCGCTCCATGGCTTCGTCGGCGGTCTCGGGCTCGAACTGGCGCTCGCGTGCGATGTCAGGGTGGCGGCGGCGGGCGCGCGGCTGGGGATGCCGGAAGTGCGAGTCGGCCTGGTGCCCGACGTCGGCGGCACCACGCGGCTTACGCGGACGGTCGGTTATGCGCGCTCGAAGGAGCTGATCATGACGGCGCGGATGATCGACGCGCCGGAGGCGGAGCGGATTGGGCTGGTGAATCGCGTCGTCGCCGAAGGCGCGCATATCGCGGCGGCCGAAGAGCTTGCCCGCGAGATGGCGCGCAACGCCCCGCTCGCAGTCGGGCTGGCGAAGCGGATCATCGACAGAGGCTACGGCCTGGACAAGATGACGTTTCAGGAACTCGAGGCGCTGGCGCAGAGCTCGCTGATCGTCACCGAAGATTTTCGCGAGGGCGCGGCGGCACTGGCCGGGCGGCGCGAGCCGCGCTTCAAGGGGCGCTGAGGCGAATCTCGAAGCCGGCTTCAAAGGTATCGCCGGGCGCCAGCGCGCGCATCCCGGCCGCGATCTCGCGGGCCGCAAGATTGAACGCATCGGGCGCGCAGGTGTACGGCTCGATCGCGACGACTGGACGGTCCTCGGGGGCATAGACGATGAACTCGCCGAACGCGGGATCGGCGCGAAGCTCGATCGCGATTTTAAGTGACGGATCGACGAGCCGCGCGCGCGGCGCGCACCCGTCGTTATTCGCCGATCGCGCCGCGATCGGCGCCATGCGGAATGCGTCGTCGTAAGTATCGGCTCCAAGAGCACGCGGCGCGCGAAAATCGTACTTGCCCGCCAACGGCTCGGCGGCCCCGGTGGGTATCAGGCGCGCGTCGAGCGGCCATCGAGCGATGGCGTCGAGCTGGATCAGCATCGCATCGCGCAAGCCTGCGGGATTGAGCGGGGCGTGAAAGTAGGGATGCGCGCCGAATCCGAACGGCATGACCGAGTTGCCGGTGTTGCTGATGCGGGCCTTCAATCTCAGTCCATTACCTACTTCGTAGTCTATCTCGAGCACGAACGGCCACGGCCAAATCGAATTTAGATCCGGATAGTCCGACGAATCGAGAATCGCCGTCACGAAATACGCTCCGCGCCGCGTCACGCGGAAGGCGCGTTCGCACGCTAAGCCATGAATCGCGTGCCCGCGTGCGGGCTCATTCACCGGCAGCCGGTATTCGCGGCCCTCGAACGTGAAGCGTGCGCCGGCTACGCGCCCCGGCCACGGGAAGAGAATCGGAATGCCGCTGCGATGCGGATGCTCGCGCCATGCGTCGGGACTGGCGGGACCCGCGACGACGTCGAGCGTGCCGGCGCGGTAGCCCAGGCACTGGCACCCGGCGCCGGGCGCAATCACCGCGCGCTCGCGGTCCGCTTCAAGCGTTATGAGTTCCACGGTGATGGTTCAATCCGGGGAGTGCTCGACCGCATGGCTTCGGCCCGAGGTTTGGGCCTCCCCGCAAGCGGGTTCAGTACATACTGTGCGGCGCGACGTGAAGGCGAACTACAATCGCGCGCTATACGGAAATGCCGGAACTGACTAGTGGTCGCGTCCGCCGCGGCGTTCGCCGCCGCCGCCTCCACCACCGCCGCCACCACCGGCTCCGCCGCTGCGCGCCTGCGCTTCGTTGACGCGAATCGGACGGCCCTTGATGTCGCGGCCGTTCAGTTTCTTGATCGCGCCTTCGGCCGCCTCATCGGTCGCCATCTCGACGAAGCCGAATCCCCGCGAGCGGTTGGTGGCGCGGTCGATGATGACTTGCGAGCTGTCCACCTTTCCTGCTTCTGAAAACGCGTCGAGCAGATCCTGGTCGGTCACAGTCCAAGCCAGATTCCCAACATACAGTCTGCGGCCCATTACCCTCTCCTCGCGCGCGACCCGGCTGCTCCGCAGCATACTCCGTCTGTATCTATAGGCATTAGGAAGCCTGATCGGCGGTACAGACAGCCAAGCGGCGGGGCGATACCTACGGCACGCATCTAATCCAAATTCCCGAATGCTTATAGCATCGCACCAAGCGCAAACATAGTGCTCTGTACGCTTTCTGTCCAATCCCCGAGCTTTCTTTCTCGATTTTGCCCAAGTCATTCGATGCGGGAATCGTTAACAGCTTGACAGCGTAGAGACCCGCGGACAAATAGGAATTATGACTACCGAATTGAACGAATGCCTATGCACGATATTGTATGCATTATGATTCCTGATTGATTCTAAAATCGCTATATCGCACGAAATCGTCGGCCGGTCATCGTTCCCTAATATTGGCTTTCAACCTGTCGTTTCAACACCCTCGGCACGGGGAAGTACTCGAAGGCGAAGAATCCGGGGTCCGGAATCCGGCGTTAGTCGCGCACAGTTTCGACAGTATCTTGACGCTGTGCGGATTAGTATGAAGAGCCGGAACAGAAGAGGCATTGAGAACACCTCGCGCTATACCCAGTTGACTGATGTTGATAATGGGCAAAATGATTTTGATACTTGTAGGATTAGGATCGAATGCGTATATTCACACTCGATTTGTACTGACCAATTCCCCCAAAGGAGCTTGCTAAATGCCTCGGAAGAAAGCCTCTCGCGGATCCGCGTCGGCATTTCAACAAGTACAGCGGCAAGCGCGCACTCTGCTCACGCATCTGCGCAAAGACATCCGCTTGAAAGAGTCGATACTGAGTAAACTCAAAGAAGAGGAAGCGCGGCTGGGATCGTTGATCGGCCGTCGCGGCGGCAACGCGAAAGCGGTCAGCGGCGGACCACGCGGCCGGGTCAATTGGCGCAACGTGCTTTCGGAGCTTCCCAGGCAGTTCAAGGCCGCCGACGTGCGCAAGGTGCGGGGACTCAAGGAGAAGCGGCCGTCGGAGATATTTGCGGCGATCACGCGATGGATCGATGCCGGAGCTGCAAAGCGAAGGGCTCGCGGAGCGTACGAAAAAGTCTAGCCCAGGCTGCGCGCGTACCGGCCGCGATCGGTATCGCGCAATCAGAGCAGAGTCGAGCGGCGCCGCGAAGCATCAGTTGCGCCGTTTTCTATTGTTCAATTTACCTGAAGCATCCGAGCCTCATCCTGCGTTCCAATTGCGCTCTGAATAAACTCCGCACAGCGAAGAATGACAGCTACGCAAGGTTGCTATAAGCTTTTCTGAAACCTTATGGCCGTGAAGACAATTGAATGGCGGGCGGACACCGTCCGTATGATCGACCAGCGCCTGCTTCCTGCGCGCGAGGTAATTCGAACCTATCGCGACTACCGTGGCGTCGCACGCGCTATCCGCACGATGGTGATTCGCGGCGCACCCGCAATTGGCGTCGCCGCCGCAATGGGTGTCGCGCTCGGGATCAAGGGCACCGCAGGCGCGAAAGCGCGAAAACGCTTCGAGGTGGTCGCGCGAACGCTCAAGGCCACTCGGCCAACCGCGGTAAATCTGGCGTGGGCAGTCGATCGAATGGGCCGCACGCTCGACGACAGCACTTCGCTCGGAGCGGCAGAGTTGTTTCGCCGCATGCGTGCGGAGGCGATCGCGATTTACCGTGAAGACCTGGCGGTGAATCACGCGCTGGGCCGGTTTGGCGCCGAACTCATCGGAAACCCGGCCACGGTGTTGACGCATTGCAACGCCGGCGCGCTGGCCACCGCCGGATACGGCACGGCGCTCGGGGTGGTCCGCGCCGCACGCGACGCGGGCAAAAAGATCCAGGTCTTCGCCGACGAGACGCGGCCGTTCTTGCAGGGATCGCGCCTGACCGCGTGGGAACTCCACAAAGATCACATACCGGTGACGGTGATCGCTGACAACATGGCGGCGACCGTGCTCGCGCAGAACAAGATCGATTGCGTGGTGGTGGGAACGGATCGCACGGCGGCGAACGGCGATGTCGCCAACAAAATCGGCACTTACCCGCTGGCGGTGATGGCGCGGCGCCACCGCGTGCCGTTTTACGTCGCGGCGCCGCTGTCGTCGATCGACCTGGATTGTCCCGACGGCGCGGCGATCCCGATCGAAGAGCGACCGGGCCGCGAGCTCACCGAGTACCGCGGGATGCAGATTGCGCCGAAGGGCGTCAGCACGTTCAACCCCGCGTTCGATGTCACCCCGGCCGAGCTGGTGACCGCGATCATCACCGAACGCGGCGTCGCCTATCCGCCCTACTCGGAGAGCTTGCGCGTGCTGAAAAGCGGACGATGACCGGCTTATCCGGCGCGGGCGGCGCCGAGCCTACTCATCAAACTGATCCAGATACTCGGAAAGCCCGTAGCCAATTTTCCCGTCCCAGTTCCACTCGGTCATGCCTTCGGCGATCCGAGTGACTACACCCTTGCGCCGGTTGCGCAGCGGAATCATCGATAGCACCTTGCCGGTAATTACTATTGGCGCTCCACCTTCGATGCTCTGGCCAGTTACCTTGATTTTGTCGTGGAGCTGCTGCTCGCCGATGAATTCGGTCTGAATATCCACCTTCATGAGATTGAGAAACGGCTGGCCTTTGCGCGCAATGAATCCTCCCGGGCGTTCGCTGCCGTCGCGATTCACCGTAATCGTAGCCATCGCGCCAAGCCCCTCGTCGAAGTTCATCGTAAGCCATCGGTAGAACTTCGGCGCCTGCCAATAGCGCGGTCCCCAGCTATGATCGCGCAGGCCAAGCGCGTCGATTTCGAACTCGCGCTCGATGCCGCCGGCCGTCAGCACCAGTTTTCCCGTTGCGTGGCCAAGCTGCTCCAGGTGCCCCTTGGCGAATTGAGTCTCGAGGTCACCGGATAGTTTCGGCGAGACCCATTGATCTCCAATTTTTTCCCGCACTTCGCCGCCCCATGCCAAAGAAGTAGCCACATAGTCGATTTCGAGCGCGGCCCGCGAGTATGGATTACTCTTGAACGCCTTGGCTGGATCGGCCATCTCGAGCGGGTTCTTCAGAATGCAAAGATTGCCGTGGTAGCTGACGCGATGGCGTTCGAACGGCTTGACGACCTCGAACCTTGCGCCGCCGGCGTCATGAGCGTTGTTGTCCTTGATCTCGGGCCGCTGAAACATGAAGCCGACGGTGCCGTCCGGAAGGTACAGGCACGCGGTCATTTCGGCGTAACCTTCGTTCGCGCGATTACCTAGTCTGATGAAACCGCCGACGCGCCGATTACGATCGTAGAAATTATAGTATGCACTTTCGTTGAAATTAGACTCGCCGGTATTGGGATGCATCAAGTCGTCTTGTTCAAGCAGTACCACTTTGATTTCCGGCATTAGTCAATTCTCCCTTTTCGCGTTGCGAATTGCCATGTCACTCTCAAGGTAGCGCGGATTCGCGATACGCAGTTTGTCCTCGACGCTTTGACGCACCGCCGCAAGTACTTCCCCGCGCCAGCCGCCGCTGTCCGCGTCGCCCGCGCGAATCCGCGCGGTCAGCTCTTCGCCCATGCCGGCAGCGGCCGCGCGCAAATCGTCGAGGCTGTGCAGATGCGGCGCGTCGCGCCCGAGCAGCCGCGCGAGCGTTTTCACCTCTGCCCGAACGAGCTGGTCTTCCATTTTAATTTCGCGCGCGACGATTCGCATCACGTTGGCGACCACTCGGGTCTGGAACTGGCGCGCGCCTTCGATCGTCGGTACTAATTCGCGCTCGACAAAATCTGCGGCGGCGTCGAGCAATTCAACTGATGTCGGCCGGTCCTGCATATTGATTACTCGATTTACGTTTGACTAATTGGTGAAATAGCCATTAGCGCATCACGGCATTAGCATGTTGCTATTCGATCAGGTTTAGCAGCTCCAGCTCCGTTTCCGCAGTGCGCCGTCCGATACTGGCTAGTTCGATGCTTTTTACGAATCCGTCGATATGGGTACGGGCCTGGCTGATGGTCATTATGCCCCAGCGCAGATTGCCGAAGACCTCCCAGAATCGCGCCGCTTCGGGATCGACCGCGGTGCCGCTGGCTTTTTCGTAGGCGCGGAAAAAATCCTCGCGAGTGCCGAGCCCTCCGACCGGCTTCTGATCGTTGCCGAAGCGCCACGCCCGCACGCACATCCATCCGAGGTCCTCCATCGGATCGCCGAGATGCGCCAACTCCCAATCGAGGATCGATCGCACGCCCTCGGGGCCGAAAATAACGTTGCCGATTCTATAATCGCCGTGCACCAGCGTCGTGCGGGGCGTTTTCGGAACCCGCTCAAGCAGCCACCGGAAGGCCAGTTCGAACGCGGGATGCGGTTCGAGCGCGAGCATCCGGAAGGTTTGTTCGAAGCGTTGGACCTCGGTCAGCGCCGCGTTGTCGCCCGGCTCCGCAAGGAAGTCGAGCTTGTGCGCGACCGGATCGATTCGATGAATCTTCGCGAGAATTTCCGCAAGTTGCGCCGGCATCACTTCGCGCGCGCGCGCGTAAGCGTCGTCGCGGAGCAGGCGGCGGGCCAGAGTTTCACCCTCGATCCGCTCCATAATGAAGAACGCGGAACCGAGAACCGCCGGATCTTCCGAAACCCAAAACACCTCGGGCACTGGAATGCGTTCTTCGAAAGCGGCGCGAATGACCATGAACTCGTGCCGCCGATTGCTCGAGATGTTGTGTACGCCGGGATCGCGCCGCAGCACCATCGCCCGCCGAGTCGTTTCGCCGCCGCGCTCCATCGCGCATTCGAACGACCAGATCTCGCGCGACGCCCCCCCGGGCATCTTGCGAAAATTCTCGATCGCGACGTTGTCGAAACCGCCCTCGCTGCGGATGAAGCCGGTCAGCCGCCGGACCATTTCGCCCGGTTCAATTTTCGCCATTGCGCACGCTCACTTCCTAATCGCAGTTATACCCGAATGGCGCGATAATAACAGAACTAATCGGGGACGTTCGCATTTCACTTTTTACTTTTCGCTCGGTGTGAGGCGACGATGAATAAGAATTGGCGCGCAAAGATCAAGCTGCGTCAGGGCGACCTTACCGACGCGGACGTTGATGCGATTGTGAACGCCGCGAACAACGACCTGATGCTCGGCGGCGGCGTCGCGGGCGCGATTCGCGCCAGGGGCGGGCCGGCGATTCAGAATGAATGCGACCGGATTGGCCCGATCGCGCTCGGCGAGGCTGCCATTACCGGCGCGGGACGGCTCCGTGCGCGGCACGTAATCCACGCGGCGAGCATGCGGCTGGGAGAATCCACGTCGCCGGCGAATCTGCGCGCGGCGACGCGCAACTCGCTGATGCGCGCAAATGAGAACGCGCTCAAGTCGATCGCGTTTCCGGCGATTGGCACCGGCATCGCGGGCTTCCCGATCGAGCGATGCGCCCAGCTGATGCTCGAGGAAGTGCGCGCCCATCTCGGCGCTCCGACGACGCTCGAGCGCGTCGAGTTTGTCCTCTTCGATCGCCCCGCGCTGGAAGTCTTCGAGCGGGCGCTAGCCGCGATGAAAGATTAGCGCGAGGTCGATTCTCAAGCCCGGCTATTGCGCGGAGAATCTCAGTGGGCGGCCGCAGTGCTGCCGGATTGGATCCGGCGCAGCAGAATAAAGGTCGGAATCAGAACCATCATTACAATAGCCAGCGTGCGGTAGATGTCGTTGAATGACAGCATCATCGCCTGGCGCTGAATCATCCCGTACACCATGCCCAGTCCCTGCTTCTGGCCTGTGAGTATTTGCGGCATATAGTCAAAGCTGCGCCCGCCGGGAGTGAGCCGTGCCGCGTTGCTCATTTTCCACGCGTCAAAGGCGGTGAAATGCTCGACCAGGTAAGCCTGATGCGTCTGCTCGTGATTCATGAGCACGGTCGTCATGTAGGAGATTCCGATCGCGGCGCCGGTGTTGCGCGTCATGTTGTAGAGGCTCGCGGCGTAACCGATCCGCTCGCGGCTGACGCACGAAAGCGTAGTCGCGGACAGCGTAGGGAAAATCATGCCCATCCCGACCCCCATGACCAGGCTCGGCCACGTCACCGTCCACGTGCTGACCTGGGTGTTCCATCCCGCCATCGTCCACAAGGCGATCGCCATTATGATGAACCCGACGCCGATCAACGGACGTGTATCGTACCGGTAGCGCGCAAGCTGTCCCACGATCAGCATCGCCGCCATCGTGCCGAGTCCTCGTGGCGCGAGCACCAGCCCCGCCTTCCACGCGCTGTAACCCATCAGCTCCTGCAGAAAAATCGGATTCAGCAGTCCGGTGCCGAACAGCGCGAAGCTGAGCGCCACCATCAGCATCACCGACATCGAGAACACCGGAATCCCAAGGATTGAAAGATCCAGAATCGGTTCGATCGTGCGCAATTCGTTGATCACCAGTCCCACCAGACAGATCGCGGAAACAATTGTGCACCAAACCACCCACGGCGAACTGAACCAATCGGCGCGCTGCCCGCGATCGAGCACGACCTGCCCCAGCCCGAGCCCGACGACCAGCAGAAGGATCCCGGTGTAGTCGGTCTTGCCGCCCTTGATGCGCCGGGTTCGCAAGTACGCCGGGTCGTGAACGAACGTCCAAACCATCAGGAACGCAGCCGCGCCGACCGGCAGGTTGATGTAAAAATTCCAGCGCCAGTTCCAATTGTCGGTGATCCATCCGCCCAGCGTCGGACCCATAATCGGCGCAACCATCAGCCCCATCCCCCACGTCGCCATCGCCAGTTGCTGTTCGTTGGGCGGGAAGGTCTCCATCAGAATCGCCTGCGACGACGGGATCATCGCTGCGCCCGCCGCGCCCTGGATCAATCGGAACACGACCATCTGATCCAGTGATCGGGCCGCTCCGCACAGCCCCGACGCCGCCACGAACACCGCTACCGACATCATGAAGTAGCGCTTGCGCCCGAAGCGCGACGAGATCCATCCCGTCATCGGAATCATGATCCCGTTGGCCACCAGGTAGCTCGTCAGCACCCACGCGATCTCGTCCACGCTCGCCGAGAAGCTGCCTTGCATGTGCGGCAGCGCCACGTTGACGATCGACGTGTCCAGCACCTCCAGCGTCGTTCCCAGCATCACGGCCACCGCAATCAGCCATTTGTGGCTGGAACTCCCGTACTCGGGATACTCGATTCCAATCGCGGATGAAGTTGCGGCTGCCAAGCTGATACGCCCGTCCGGCGTGCTCCGTTTAAATTAAACCTGATGGATTTCCGATGATACCGCAAAAATCAATTCGACATCCCGCGTTCATCGCGCCGTAACCCGCATCCCGTCTAATCATACCTGGGGGTGAGTGCGCGATTTTTTTTGGGCGCACCCGTGCGGATGCGGGGCGGGATGCAGGCCTATATGTATGAATGACACCGACGGCCACGATCGCCAACTTCCATCGATGCGCCTGGGAGCCATCGACGTCGGATCCAACTCCGTCCACATGATCGTGGCCGACGTGAGCCGCGACGGTCACCTCGAGGTCGTCGATCGCGTCAAAGAGATGGTGCGGCTGGGCCGGCTCTCGTTCACCACCGGATGCCTGACCGAAGAATCGATGGACCTCGCCGTGCGCGCGCTGCTGAATTTCAAACGGGTTCTGCAACTGCGCAAGGTGGATCGCTTGCGCGCGGTCGCGACCAGCGCGGTGCGCGAAGCGCGCAATCGTGCGGAATTCATCCGCCGCATCAAGCGCGAGGCCGGACTCACGCTGGAAGTAATCTCCGGACTTTCCGAGGCGCGGCTCATCTTTCAGGCCGCGCGCCACGCTCTGGGACTCGACGGCGGACCTCATTTGCTCATCGATCTCGGCGGAGGCAGCGTGGAACTGGTGCTGGTGCTTGACCGGCGGCCGTTATGGATGCGCAGCGTGAAACTCGGCGCGGCTCGGCTCACCGAGCGGTTTCTCATCGGCGACCCGCCCTTGCCCGCGGATTTGAGCAGGCTCGAAGCCCATCTCGAGCGCGCGATCGGCCCGCTGATGCGAATGGCGCGGAGCGCCGGCGTGGTCCGCGCGATCGGAACCTCGGGCACCATCAACACCCTGGTCGCGATGGCGCGCGCCGCGCGCGGCGAGGAATTCGGCCGCCTGCATGGCGCCGGCGCTTCGGCCGGCGAGATTTCCGATCTCACTCGCGCTCTGGCCGAGGCGAACGCAGACGTGCGCGCCGATCTTCCCGGGATGGACGCGAAGCGGGCGGACCTGATGCCGGCCGCGGCCACCCTGGTGAATTTCATCATGAAAAATTCAGGCGCGCCGGAATTGCTCGCATGCAGCTGGGCGCTGCGCGAAGGTGTCCTGCTCGGCCTCGCGCAAAAAATCGACTCGCGCTCCGTCGCTGACGCGCGCCGCCGCTCGGTCAGCGCTCTGGCTGCCCGATTCGCCGGCGCCAACGATCACGGGATCCAGGTCGCGCGGCTTGCGCTCAAGCTGTTCGACGCGACC
The DNA here is from genome assembly GCA_963722605.1 of Binataceae bacterium (SeqCode). Taxonomy (GTDB): domain Bacteria; phylum Desulfobacterota; class Binatia; order Binatales; family Binataceae; genus Binatus. The sequence goes on from CAVRNO010000004.1 coordinate 607,316, forward strand.
GCGCCGGCCCTGGGCCTGCCCGAGTCCTCGCGGGAACTGCTTGAATTCGCGGCGCTATTGCACGATATCGGCCACGCGATTGATCATGACCGCCACAATCGCCATTCTTACTACCTGATTAAGAATGCGGAGCTGTTCGGCTTCGACGCTGACGAAATCGAGGTCATCGCTCAGGCGGCTCGCGGACATCGCAAGCAGGCCCCCAAGCTCGATTCGCCCGATTTGAAGTCGCTTAGCCCCGCCAGGCGCCGTGTGGTCAGAGGTCTCGCGGCGATTCTGCGGGTTGCCGACGCGCTGGACCGGAGCCACTTTGGTGTGGTTAAAAATATCGAGGTCAGGTACTCACCCGGCCGTCTGATCGTAGGAGTCGATTCGAAGCCCGAGAACGCCGACCTCGAGCTATGGACATGCGAGAAAAGGACGGACTTGTTATCGAGACTGCTGGATCGCCAGGTGGTCCTCCAACGCCAGAACTCTCTGCTGCGGCGCCTTCCCCCAACGGCGCCGCTGCTCCGTCCGCTGCCGCGCCCAAGCCTGCGCCCGGCGCCGTACCCAGGACCCTCCTCGAAACCCCCCATCCGTATCGCGGGCGATTGATCTGTGTCGAGGGAATCGACGGCTCGGGCAAATCGACGCAGCTGTTGCTGCTCGAGCGATGGCTGCGCTCGCGCGGCTACCCGGTCCATTTCACCGAGTGGAATTCGTCGCGCCTGGTGCGGCGTTCGATGCAACGCGGCAAGAAAAAAAATCTGCTCACCCCGACCACCTTCTCCCTGCTGCACGCGGTCGATTTCGCCGATCGGCTCACCTATCAGATCCTGCCCCCGCTCAAGGCCGGCATGATCGTGCTCGCCGATCGCTACGTTTACACCGCCTTCGCCCGCGACGTCGCCCGCGGCGTCCATCCCCAATGGGTCCGCGCCGTTTACAGCCTGGCCCTGCGCCCCGATTTGACCCTCTACTTTCGCGTCCCCATCGACGTTTCGCTCGAACGCCTGCTCTCCGGCCGCGCCAAGCTCAAGTACCACGAGGCCGGCATGGATGTCGGTCTCTCGCCCGATCCGGTCGAGAGCTTCCGCATGTTTCAGAGCCGCGTGCTCGAAATTTACGATCACCTCACGACCGAGTTCGGGATGCGTTCGATTGACGCGACCGCCGAGATCCCCAATCAACAGAGAGTGGTGCGCACGATGGTTCAGGAAATTCTTCGCAACTACGACCGCAATCGAGCGGACGAGAAAAATGGCGTCGCATCCCGGTCGCGCTAAGACCTGGTACGGGCACGGGATGCCCTACCTCGCGAAAAAGCGGCTGCCCGGCCACTTGATCGCGATCGAAGGAACCGACGGCGTCGGCCGCTCCGCCCAGATCGAACTGCTCCGCCCGTGGCTCGAACTCGAAGGCTACGCCGTCAGCAACACCGGATGGACCCGCTCTCCCCTGCTCTCCGAGACCATCAACGAGGCCAAGGCCGGCCATCGGCTCACCGTCACCACCTTCTCACTGCTCTACGCCGCCGATTTTGCCGATCGCCTCGAGCACGAAATCCTGCCCGCGTTGCAGGCCGGCTTCATCGTCATCGCCGATCGCTACATGTACACCGCGTTCGCTCGCAACTTCGTGATGGGCGCCGATCCCCAATGGACCCGCGAGGTGTTCGGCATGGCGCTGGTGCCCGACCTCGTCCTCTACCTCGACATCGACGTCGATTCGCTCATCCCCCGCGTGATCATGGGCAAGGGGATGGACTACTGGGAATCCGGGATGCATCTCGCGCTCGGCACCGACTTGTTCGATTCTTTCGAGCGCTACCAGAGCCGCCTTATCGACGAGTACCGCCGCTTGTCCCGCGAGTTCGGCTTCGTCTCGGTCGATGCGCGCCTTCCGATCGAGGAGTTGCAGGGCGAGCTGAGACAGCACATCGCCGAATATTTGTCTCGCGCCAACGCCAAGTCGCCTCCCGATTCGCCCGGCGACCGCGCACCGGCGCGCAAGGAATAGCACCGTGGTTGAAGCTCCGCGCTCCGATGCGCCGCCGCGCAGGCTGGAGCTCTCGCCCGGCGAAACCGTCGCCGCCGCCGCGCGCAAGGCGATCGCGTTCGGGGCTGAGGCGCTGTTGTGGCATCAGAGCGCGGCCGAGTCGGGCGACGAGGAGCCGCTGCATCAGCTTCGCGTTGCGGCGCGGCGCCTGCGCGCGTCGATCGAATTGTTCGCGAGCGTCATCTACGCCGCGCAGCTCAAGCTATACCGGCGCGACCTCCCGTGGGTCGGCGCTCAGGCCGGCGCCGTCCGCGAATGCGACGTGACCGCGGCATTGATCGGCGTCCGCGCCGCCAAAATCGATCCCGACCTGAAGGACGCGATCGCTCCGATGGTCGAGGCGCTCGGCGATCGGCGCAAGTCCGAGCACGCGAAGCTGTACGCTCTGCTCGCGTCGAAGCGCTATCGCGGCTTGATCGCGAAACTGTCGCACCCGGCGATCAAAAAAATCGGCGCCGACCGGATGCTCGGGCCGGTCGCCGCCCAGTTGATCAGGCCGGCTACCCACAGTGCCGCACGCCTCGGCAGAAAACTCCACGCCGACGCCCCGGCGATCGTTTTCCACAAGCTCCGCGTTCGGATCAAGCGCCTGCGCTACGAGCTCGAGATGGTCGCTCCCCTCGGCGCCAGGCGCCACAAAAAGGCCCTGGCGCGGCTCGAAGCGCTCCAGGAGCTGCTCGGACTTTTTCACGACACCTCGGTGGCGCACGCCTGGCTGCTGTCGTATGCCGAGACATCCGCCGCGCCGCCCCGGACCGTACTCGCGGCCGGCGCGCTGATTCAGTCGTTGGACAGCCGCGAAAGAAAACTGCGCCGGCGATGCACCAAAGCGTGGCGCCGGTTCGAGCGCTCCGACGCGATTCGCGATGCGCTCGCGGAGATTCGCCGCGCCGGCAGATTGGCGCTGGCACCCGTCAGCCCGCCCGCTCCAGTTACTGAAAAAAGCGAATCCGACCTGCCGAATCGATCGCAAATCGCGCGCCCCGAGACCGAAGACGCACCGCAGTCCGATCACAATTCGATAAACTCGCAATCCACCACGGAAGCAATCTGATGATGCTCTACATTCTGCGTCACGCGACCGCCGAAGAGGCCGCATCGAGCGGCGACGACGGCGCGCGCAAGCTCTCGGAACGCTCGAAGGAAAAAATGCGCGGCGCCGCCGCGGGCCTGCGCGCGATGGGCCTGAAGTTTGACGCGATCCTGACCAGTCCGCTCGCGCGCGCCGCCGAAACCGCCGAGATCGTCTCCGCCGCGTACGAAAATACTCCGCCGCCGCAGGTACTGCCCGCACTCGCCACCGGTGTCGCGCCCGCCGACGCGGTGGCCGCGCTGCGCGCATTTGCAAAGAATGGCGAGGTGATGATCGTCGGACACGAGCCCCAACTGAGCGCCATCGCGTCGATTCTGCTCGCCGGCGCAGCCGACGTCGTTCATCTGCGGTTGAAAACCGGGGGATGCATCGCGATTGACCTGCCCCCGCGCTTCGACCGCGGCGGCGGCGAGCTGCGCTGGATGCTGACCCATCGCCAATTGCGCCAGATGCGCAAGTAGCGCCGCGCTCACTCCCGGACCGCTTCAGAAGTTCGGCAGCCTGACCCCTGCCGTGACCATCGCGCCGCTGACCAAAAAGAAATGGGAATTATATACCTGAATCCCTTGGCGACGGCCCGCGCAAGATGGGCGCGACGTGATCGGCTGGTGCGCCACCTGAACCGGGATCACGCGGGGTGAAGCGGGATTTAGTGGGATCGACTGGCCGGGGCCGGTCTGCTATTTTCGGCCATATCGGGAGGGAAGGTGCGTTGCGATTAACCGTGGCCGAAGCGGCGCCGAACGGGCGTAAGCCGCGCCTTCTTGACCTTTTCTGTTGCGCCGGCGGCGCCGGAATCGGTTACAGCCGAGCCGGGTTCGAGGTTGTCGGTGTCGATATTAAGCCTCAACCGAATTATCCGTTCCGGTTCATTCAAGCGGACGCGCTCACGCTCGATCGTAAATTCGTAGCATCATTCGACGCAGTTCATGCTTCGCCGCCCTGTCAGGCTTATTCGGATCTAGCCAAGCGCAACAGGAACGCCGATGAATGGCCGCGCCTGATTGAGCCGGTGCGGAAGATGCTTATCGGATCCGGGCTGCCGTACATCATAGAGAACGTGGACGGTGCGCCCGCCAACATGCCAGGCCAGATTTGCACTTTCGCGGGAATGGCGGGTTCTTCTCTCGATTTCCCAAAGCAAATGGCGCCGATTGTCCTTGAAATATGCGCTGGCGCGAGCTGGCGGACCCTCGGATTGGAAGCGACCGGCTTTCGCTGTGAAGGAGTTTTCGAGTGGCTATAGTGCGGGAACTGTGTCTGCGCGTCCTCGAAAAGGACTCTCCACATACAGAGGCGGAGTGCACGTATTCGATCGTTGAGGAATCTAGTGGAACGAAGATGCTGCAGATCGACACTTACGGCTCTCAGCATCGACGGGTTCCAGGCAAAATGAGCCAATCTATCCGGTTTTCACCTGAGGCGTTAAAACAGCTCAGGGAAATCCTTCGAAAGCATTTCGAGGAGCGCTAGAGCGGGGCGCGATCCGATTTTGCTTGAAAATGACAGGTCGTTGCGACCTGTCCTTCTCGATAGGCTTGCCGACACGCGATACCATAGTGGAGTACGTGCATGAATCAGGCGAAGGGCCGTCCGAGGCCGGTAGTTGGTGGCGCGATTTCAAAGAAACTCCGAGCACAGGTCCTTCAACGAGACCAGTTTACGTGTCAGACATGCGGAGCTGTTGAGGGGGACTCCAATCCCCTTCATCCCGGCAAGACGGTGGGTCTCACGATAGGTTACATAACCGAAAACCCTAAAGGCCGCCGGGACGTTGCCGAAAACCTTAGGGTCGAATGCACCCCCTGCAATGAAGGCTTTAACAGGTTGCGAGCGGATGGAATTTCATTGGCAAAACCGACTTTAATCGAACTTCTCACACACGTACGGCGCGCGACAATTAACGATCAGCGTGCTGTTTATGAGAAGTTAGGCGCGAAGTTCGGCGCCCGATAGAGATAGACTCTCCAGCGGGCAGCGCAGCGCCAATATGCGCGCCGTGCGCGCGAAAGACACCGAACCGGAAATGATGGTCCGGCGGCTTGCGCACCGCATGGGCTACCGTTACAGGCTGCATGATCGCAGCCTGCCGGGGACGCCGGACCTTGTTTTTCGTTCCCGCCGGAGCGTGATTTTCGTTCACGGCTGTTTCTGGCATCGGCATCAACATTGCGCGCGAGCAAGCGAACCGCGATCGAATGTCGGGTTTTGGCGTCCGAAACTCGCCCTGAATGCGGCCCGTGACAAAAAACAGCTTCGCGCACTCGGAAAGCGCGGATGGCGGACGCTCGTTATTTGGGAATGCGAGACGAAAGAGGAGCGTCCTCTAGCCTCCCGATTGCGCCGGTTCCTTGGACGCTAACGAGCGTCAGCCAAAGAACTTTCTAGAGTGCGGCGCGCCCTTCTTGGGCTTCCCGCGATTCGGCGCGTTGGGTCTTTACAGGGGGGAATCAAGGATATAATTCCCAAAAGAAATTATGGGGTCGATCCCGATGCGGTCACGGTTTGGCGCCTGCCTGCACCAGTAAGGCCCTGATGTCGGCGTGTCCTCCTTCCGTCGCATAATCCGCCGCGCCCATGCCGTTGTTTGCCACGGCACTGACCTTGGCCCCCTTGGCGATCAGCGCCTGCACGACCTCACGGTGGCCCTTCTGGGAGGCCAAAATCAGCGCGGTCAAGCCCTTGCTCGACTTGGCATCGACGTCGGCCCCCTTGGCGAGCAGCGCATTCACCACCTCGCGGTGATCGTTCTGCGAGGCCACCATCAGCGCGGTCAAGCCCCCGCTCGACTTGGCATTGACCTCGGCCCCCTTGGCGATCAGCGCATTCACCACCTCGACCTGCCCGTCCTGCGCGGCCAACATCAGCGCGGTCGCGCCCCCGCTCGACTTGGCATTGACCTCGGCCCCCTTGGCGAGCAACGCCTGCACCACCTCGCGGTGATCGTTCTGCGAGGCCAACATCAGCGCGGTCGCGCCATTGCTATCCTTCGCATTGACGTCGGCCCCTCCGTCGAGCAGCGCCTGTACTCCAGGCGCATCGCCACCAGATGCCGCGTTGAGCAAGTCCTGGGTCGGGGATTGCGGCGGAACATTTGGCGCCGTCGCGCAGCCGGCCAAAAAGCTGAGAAGCAAGATACAACCCAATCGTGCGGCTCGGTTCATTTTGCGCCTTATTTCCCACTCGCGATTGACGCGATGGGCGACAATCGCATCGCAAGGGGATTCCGTCAAACGCGCAACCCGCGATCTAATCCGGAATTTCCGGCGGTGGGTCATTTTGAGGCGGTTGTACGCGCGCCGTCCACATTTGTCGCCCAATTCACCCTGCCGATGGGAATGGTGAAACGTGCGATGATCAAACATCAGCCGACTCTACTTATGAACGCGGGGAACCTTGGGCAGCAGGCCAGCTTGATTCGAATACCGACGAGCCAACCGATGAATCTCTCCGCGAACTTGATGGTCCAGCGCTGGGTGGTGGCGCTGCGAGGATGCGCGAAAGCTAGCTCGGGTTGGAGGCGGCGGAGCATGTCCACAGCCATTCGAGAGACCATTGCTGATCATTTGCAGATTGAACTCCTGTCCGGAGAACCAGAAAGGCCGCAAATCTGTATTGAAGCCGTTCCACATATAGCTTCAGCTTTATTTTGTCTTTGGACTGGGCGACGTTGCGGGTATCGGATTTTTTTACCTCCAGTACCAAAAGATTGTCTGTTTTATCGCCCCGACGGTGAACAATGATGTCAGGGAAGACGGTGTTTTGTTTTGGGTCGTCCGTCGGCGCTTTCCTTCGAAAGCGATGTTCATACAGCTCCTTTGCGAGGCCCATGAGGATCTTACTGCTGTTGCTGTTGTTGCCGACACGATTATATTCGCAGTTGACGTGCCACCCGCCAAATTCTCGCTGCAGATACTCGGCCAGTTTGTGAGTAACCGACCGCTCGTTAACGTCTTTGTCCAACAGGAAAGAGTCGTGGCGAAGCAGCATCTGAATCGCGCGGATTACGCTCCGTTCGACTTCTTGGGAGGTCGGATCGCCCGGTCGGATTTCGATTGGCGGATGGGGATGAGCGCACCATTCGCATAGGCTTATGGCCAAACGGGGCGGTTCGGGCTGCGGTCGAATGCGCTGCTGCTTCATCTGCGGTGATCTCACGCTATTCGGGTTATCATCACGTCGGCCAGCGGAAGGGCTTCTTTCGAAGTATCGAGCCAATTTCCTGAGCCAACTCGTCGTCGGCACCTTCCTGCTCGGCGTGCAGGCTGCCGATCGCCCTCAGGATTGCATCGCGATCTTGAACATTGTGCTTGGGCCCCGATGAGAGCTCGCCCAGCAGACAAATCATTCTTACAGCCGCTCCACGGGCCAGAGCGAAAGCGTCGATTCCGAGCTTTTCGATGTCCGCACGCTCGTCCTGCTTCCGGTGAACGGGTTTCTCCTGCTCCCCGTGAACGATCCGATTTCTGACCTCATAAGCGCCCTGGACGAGGTCAGTGCCCTTGATGACGCCAGCTAGTTCCCGATCTACATACCACGGATGACACAGAACGCCGAGCCGTTGCCCGATCTTCTCTTTGATCTTCTCTTTATCTCTACCGAGCAGCGACTCAAGGGTTACTATCGACCACAGAAACCTTTCGACGTGATGCTCGGCCATCGCCGCCTTCGCAAGAAAGAGCACCCCGGTGTCGATCCAGGACCACCACTTCGTTCTGCGAATCCTGTTTAGGGCATAAGACAGATCTGCGACGAATTCCCTGAATTCGGAAGCTTGCGCTTGGTCGAGGCAGAGAGACAGAACGCAAGGCTCGTCGGCTCCGTGTAATTCCCGATCAACCTCGTGATACCGGGCGGCACCGGTCGTCCGTGGCACGGCGGGCGGTGGCTCAAAAGGATCGGCAGGCCATTCCAAAAAAAAGTCGGGCACTATTGAGCGTTCCTCCCCACCCGGCCGCCGGTTATCGAGCCACCTCCACAGTAGTAGGGGTCTGAGCATCTCCTCTTCCCAGGGACTATAAGCGAACCACCCGCTCTCGCGCAGGTAGCTATCTGGCCTAGGCATATCCGACCTAAGCAAAGACCGAAAAGGTATAGGAGAAGGGCCCAGAATAGGCTTCTCCGCCAGACGGTTGCTCATGTATAGGCGCTGTTTCGGCCACGACCAATTAGAAACCCGCTGCGTCTTCGGCTTCAACCAGAGGGGTGTACGATCGAGACAATCCACCGAAGTGACAGACTCGGGGAAGAATAAGGCGTTAGAACCGCATTCGAAGAACTTCTCCAGCTCGGTACGGTCGGGCTGCGACCACAACTTTACGCCGCGTAGGTTGATACGGCCCTTGGGAAACTGCAGACCCACTAAGAATGACTCTTCAGGTTTCCAGACCGTCTCGGCGTCATATGGATATCTAAGGCTGACCGCCATGATCCGGATGACTCGTCTTCTGCGTGCAGCTATTCGAGCGTCCTCTAGCAGGCTAGCCGCTAACTTCTCGACATTTGGAGAGCTGCCCGCTGCGATCTGCAAGTAGGCGCCGCGCCGCCGAAGCCATGTTCTGAGTAGGCCTGATGTGCCAAGGCGGGAGCGCTTCTCGTCAAACACCCAACCACAATCGTCGAGCAACGCATTCCAAGCCGAGAGCAGGAGGCGCGAGCTCTCAAAAATCTCGCACTCCTCAAACCAGCCGCGGACTACTTCGTTGCTGTCGAGAGCGGTCAGGCGACGCACCTTACGGGAGACGGTGGACTTCCGTCGTGACCGGAGATGGGCGTAGACCTCGGCCAAATAAGTTCCGAGGGCGGCTTCCAGCGCCCTCGCCGCCTCGACAGAAGGGAGCGCCGCGGGTCCGCTAGGCTCGGGCTTGCGTTCGTCTCTTTTCAATCCTAAATCTCCAGCAGCAAGCGTTGCTCCTAGCGCCGAAACAGGTAGAGAAGCGCGAGCCAGAAATTGGTCCTGCGCTGCTCCTGAACCATCCGGTCGGTTTGCCCCATCGCGGACACGGCCCGCCGGCCACAACGCGGGCATATCTGATCCTCGTCGTTGAAATAGTAACGGCCGCCACGAAGGACGCCGTAGGCTTTCCACCAATGGCTGAAGAACGCCCCGCAGCGAAGCTCGCAGAACTCGCCGACTGGCTGTGAGAGCGCAAATCCGATTGCGGGATCAGTCCGAGGCGCGGCGACCAACTGGGTTCCACAGTCGCTGCAAAAGCGCGCGTTCGCCGAAAGCGGGGCGCCACAAGCTGCGCAGCACCGGCTCATTCTCAAGCAGATAGAAGCATTTCGCGCGCCGGCCCGCTACAGCGCGGATTCGGATTTACCTCGGATTTCCGTTTTGGCTCTCCGATTCCAACTCGCAATGTAGACTGAAGAGCCTTCCCCAGCGAGCTTATAGCCAGTTTTGGTCCACGCTGTTTCCAGCGGCACCGGGCGGGGCTGGCCTCGCATCTGGTGGGCACGCAACGCCCGGAGAAGCCCTTCTTCCTCCTCGGTTCCGTAGGCACTTTTCCCTGCGCCCCGGCGCCGCCATGGAAATCTGCTGAACCAGTACCGAGTTTCCGTATCGAATCCCCGGTTCAGAAAATCGGCAGTCTGACTCCCGCCGTGACCATCGCCCCGCTCGCAACGCCCATCAGCGCCTCGCCCGCGATCAGACCGGCCGCGAGCAGAATACCGGGCCCGCTCTCGGCCTCGTCTTCGGGTCCAAAGAGCGAATGCGCAAGCGCGCCGATAAAAATCGTTACGCTGAGCCCGAGCGGAAGGTAGAGACCGATCGCGGCGGGCATGATCGGCGTGCGCCACTTCGATCCGCGGCTTTCCAGATAGCTGTCGCTCAATCCGAGAATCGCCGCGAGTGCGGCGCCGGTTGCGATCGTTCCCAGCGGCAACCCGCCGTGAAAAACTCCCTGCGTCACTTTCGCCATCAGAAACGCTTGCGGAGCGGCAAGCGCGCCGGCCCGCGCGGTCGCCGTGCCTGCTATGCCGTAGCCGGCGATCAGCAGGTTCAGAATCGGCGCCATCACGAATGACGACGCGATCGCGCCGACCAGCACTCCGATTTCGAGCGCACGCGGCGTCGCGCCGACGTGGTATCCGGTCGCGAGGTCGTGAGTGGAATCACCCGCCATCGCCGCCGCCGTGCACACGATCGCGCCCGAAAGAATCGCCAGTTGCGGTCCGACGCTTTGCGACACGCCGGCCAATTTCAGAAACAGCGCCACCGCCAGCAATACAATCACCGTCACGCCCGAAACCGGATTGTTCGACGCGCCGACTATTCCGGTCAGATAGCCTGCGATCGCCGTCGCGAAAAAACAGACCGTCGTCAGGATAATTGCCAGCGCCGCGCTGAGCGCGACTTGCCCGCTCAGCCCCACGCAGATGGCGAAGATAACCGGAACGCAAAGCGCCACCGCGATCAGCACCGCGCGCGCCGAAAGATCGGTGTCCTCGCGCGCCGTTGCCGCTGAGTGCCTGCGTCGAGCGCACGATCCGGATGCTGTCGGCGATCGCGGCCGCGATACGGCTGCGCAACCGCCACAGCGTTACGAGTCCGCCGGTGAGCATCGCACCGACCCCGAGATACCGCACCTGGCCGCTCCACAGTTGCGACGCGGTCGCGGCGGCGTCGCCGGTTCCGCGTGCGGAATGAAACGCGGTGAGCGCGGGGATCGCGACTATCCACGCGAATGCTCCGCCGGCGAATACCAGCGCCGCGATCCTGACTCCGATTATGTAGCCGACGCCGAGCAGCGCCGCCGAAATATCGATCGACCCGGCCACCGCCGCGCTGCCGACCCATCGCGCGCCCGAGACCGCGCCCGGAATAATTCCGGCGAGGTCCTGGAGCGCTTTGAGAGCCGCCGAAATCAGGCCGCCCGCGACCAGCGGGCGGACATTCGCCTGCTCGGCGCCGGCGCGAAGCACCTGCGCGCACGCCATCCCCTCGGGATACGGCAGCCGCTCCTCGACGATGTACGCGCGGCGGATAAAGACAACCAGTAACGAGCCCATCGTCGCGCCAACGACGCACAGCGCCGTCACCTCGACGTATGGCAGAGTCTTGACGCCGCCCAGAATCACCAGCGCCGGAAACGTGAAGATCGCGCCGGCCGCGACCGCCTCGCCCGCCGATGCGATCGTTTGCACCACGTTGTTCTCGAGGATGGTCGAGCCGCCGAGAATCCGCAGCATCGCCATCGAGATCACGGCGGCCGGGATGCTCGCGGATACGGTCAAGCCCGCGTACAGGCCGAGATAGGCGTTTGCCGCGCCCAGGATCAGCGCCAGCGCGATGCCGAGCGCGATACTGCGGCCGGTCAGCTCGCGCGCCGCCGCGGTCACGCCGGACGGCTCAGGAATCTGAACGAGTCGCCCTTCTTCACGATCTTTCCCGTCGACGGAGTGGCAAAATGCGTCCCGAAGACGACGACGTCGGTGTCCGCGTACTTCTCGCAGAACGCGCGCCGCGTCTTTTTCGCCATCGCGCCGTCGGCATCGAATCCGACGTCCCATTCGGGATATCGGCATTGAATCGGATGATGCATCAGGTCGCCGGTGATCACGGCTTCCTGTCCCTTGGACGAAATCCGCACGCTGTGATGTCCGGGAGTGTGGCCGGGTGTCGGCTCGAGCCATACTTCGTCGGTGATGCGAAAGTTCGAGTCGATCAGATCGGCCATTCCGATGTCAACAATCGGGCGCACCGAATCATCGACCGGATCGCGCACGTCCTTGCCCTCGAAATTCTTCCAGAAATCCCACTCGGTGCCGCCAATCAGGTAGCGGGCGTTGGGGAACGTCGGCACCCACTTGCCGTCCTTCAGCATCGTATTCCACCCCACGTGGTCCACGTGCAGATGCGTGCAGACGACGCGATCGATCTGGTCGCGCGCGTAACCCGCTTTTCTCAGGTCGCTCAGAAACGGCAACTTCAGATTGTTCCACTGCGGGAACGAACGAACCTTCTCGTTGCCGATGCAGGTATCGACGATGATGCGCTTGCCCTGCGATTCGACCACCAACGCGTGGATGCTCACGCGGATCATGCCCTTTTCGTCGGAGAAGGTGGGATAGAGCCAGTCGGCCTCTTTCAGCACATTCTCGGGCGTGGCGTCGGGCATGATGAAGGTGCCCGGCCATGGCGTCTCGCTTTCGATGACCCGGGTTATCTTGACGTCGCCGACTTTGAACTGGTTCATTCGCGGTCTCCAATTCTTCATTGCTTCCGAGCAGCCGGATTGCTGCGAACTTAGCCGGATTTTCGGGGGTTCGCCAAACGTGGGAGGTTCAAGGCGAGCGCTTGACACATCGGGTTGCCAGACGGCAGGCTCGATCGGAAGACAGAATCCGGCCAATCGGGCGGTCTCAAGACCTGATGACCTCGAAGTTTCACAAAGGCGGCACAGTGGCGGCGCGCGCGATCGCAATTTTCGGCGCGGCGCTGATACTCGTGTCGCAGGCGATTGGCGCGGCTCATTTTCATGCGGGCGCGGCTTCGCGAGACGGGGTTGGGATTGCGCAGCTCACCGTCGATGAGGGGCTCTGCCCCATTTGCCAGCTCGCGTTGCATTCGCCGGGCTCGGTCTCGCCGGCGGCGACCGTCGCGCGCGGACCGGCGATAGCCGGGACGATATTCTTCGCCGCGCCGATCCGATCCGAGTCGCCGGTGTTCTCGGCCGCGCGGGTGCGCGCTCCGCCCGTATCGCTCTAAGCCTCCTTTTCGACAGATCCGATTGTTGGGGTGCGCGCGATCAGTTCGCGCGGCGCCACTCGCGTCGCGAAGGCGCGGGGGGAACGTTAAAGGTTATGGGAGCTTGCGATGCGAAGGAATTTAATTTCGTGGATCCCGGTTGCCGGGATCCTGATTCAACTGGCTATTTGCAGGCCGGCAGGCGGCAGTCGCGCCCGGCGCAAATAAGAAGACGATCACGACATATCGAATCACGGGCGTGGTGAAGGACGCTCTGGGCAGGCCGATCAAGCAAGCGGCGCTGTCCATCCAGGCCTCCAGCGGGCGGGTCGTGGCTCAGGCTTCGAGCAACGATGAGGGTGAATTTTCGTTCGAGGTGAAGGCGCGCGGCACCTACGCGGTGGTGGTGGAGAAGGAGGGATTCAAGACGGCGACGGCGATCGCGGCGGTCTCGGCCAAGGGCGCCGCGCCGGTGGTAGTCGCGATGGAAGCGGAGAAGGCGGTCAGCCTCAAGGTCGCGGCGACGCGGCTCAACAAGTCGCGCAACTCTTTGTCGCCGGACACGGGCGGCAGCAAATACACGTTCACCGAGCAGGCGATCCAGCAATTGCCGCAGGGCGCGAATACTCCCCTCAACCAGGTGATACTGCAGGCGCCGGGCGTCGCGCAGGATTCGTACGGAGCGATCCACGTACGCGGAGACCACGCCAATCTTCAGTACCGGATAAATGGCATCCAGCTTCCCGAGGGCATCACCGGCTTCGGGCAGGTGATAAGTCCGCGCTTCGCCCACTCGATCAGCCTGCTGACGGGCGTGCTGCCGGCCGAATACGGCCTGCGCACCGCCGGAGTGATCGATATCAAGACCAAGGACGGGCTGCTCGACAACCTGGCCGACGTCGATTTCTACGGCGGGCAGCGCGGGACGACGCAGCCGAGCTTCGAGTACGGCGGATCGAAGGGCAACTTCAGCTACTATGTGACGGGGCAATACCTCGGCACCGATCGCGGAGTGGAGCCGCCGACGCCGGGACCAACAGCGATTCACGATACGAGCAACCAGGGCGCGGACTTCGGATATTTCTCGTACTTTATAAATTCGACGACGCGGCTGAGTTTGATCACGGGAACCGCGATCAATCACTTTCAGATTCCCGCAAACCCCGATCAGCCGCAGGCTTTTGCGCTGGCAGGGGTGCCGGTCTATCCGTCGGCGAAAGTCCGCGACAACCAGTTCGAGCAAAATTACTTCAACGTGCTAGCGCTGCAAGGCACTGCTGGAGCGAATTTCGATTACCAGATCGCGCCGTTCAGCCGTTATTCGGAGGTGACTTTCAATCCGGACCACACCGGCGATCTGATCTATAACGGCGCGTCGTCGAGGGTTTTCCGCAGCGACTGGGGCAACGGTTTTCAGATCGATACGGCTTATCACGGGATTGCCAATCATACGTTTCGGCTGGGCGGATATTTCGACGCCGAGCGCGCCGAGATCGACAATCATGAGTCAACGTTCCCGGCCGATCCGATAACCGGCAAACAATCGTCTCCTTTCCCCATTTCATTCGTTGAGGACATCGCGCTGCAGACCTGGATTTACAGCGTCTACGTCCAGGACGAATGGAAGCTGTCGGAAAAACTGACGTTCAATTACGGCGTCCGCTTCGACCTGTACGACGGGCTGGTGCGAGCAGACCAGGCCAGTCCCCGCGTTGCGCTGGTGTACACGCCGTTCAAGGGCACCACGCTTCACGCCGGCTACGCGCGTGAGATGACGCCGCCGCCAACCGAACTCGTAACCTTGAGTTCAATCGCGAACTCCAGGAACACCACTGGCGCGCCCGCATCCACCGGCAACGGCACGCCGACGGTCGAGCGCGACCATTTGTTTGACGCGGGAGCTGACGCAAGAGGTGATTCCCGGGCTGAATGTCGGCATCGATTCCTACTACAAGAAGGCCGTTGACTTAATAGACGAAGGACAGTTCGGACCGGCGCTCATCTACGAAACATTCAACTACGCAAAGGGGCGGGTTTGGGGAGTCGAGTTCACGGGTTCGTACACTCACCAGAATATCTACGCCTACAATAACTTCGCCTATAGCGTCGCGCAGGGCACGCAGGTGGAGTCGGGACAATTCAACTTCGCGCCCGACGAACTGAAGTACATCAACAGTCATTATATCTTTCTGGATCACGACCAGACGTTCACCAATTCCGCCGGGGCGGTTTACAACTGGCATGGATTCGCCTTCAGCATCGATGGGATTTACGGAAGCGGACTTAGAAGCGGCTTCGCGAATACCGGGAACCTGCCCTACTACATCCAGGTCGATGCGGGCATCACGCGGCGCGTGACTCTACCCGACAATCGAGGCGTGCTCGAATTCCGCACCGCCTTGGTGAACATGAACGATCGTACTTACCAGATTCGCAGTGGCACCGGCATCGGAGTATTCGCAGCTCAGTACGGGCCGCGCCGGGCGTTATACGGGGGGATAAAATGGGAACTGCCATTCACCAAACCCGCGGGCACATAGACGCCATGAAACGGCATGCGCGCGTCGGGCGTCAGTATCGTGTCAGGATCGTAAGGAGAACCGAGCAATGCAGCAACTATTAGTAGCGTGGAACGCGATCAAGTTCGGCGGCGCGATGGTGTATCCGCTGCTGGCGCTGGGCGTTCTCGCAATCGCGATAATTATCGACCGGGCGGTGCTCTATGCGCGATGCCTTCGGCTGCCTGCGGAGCTTGCCGAACTGGTCGAGACGTTCGGATTTTCGTGGGTCGAGCTGGAGAAGCAGTTGGGCGTGCTCGGCCCGCGCAACGCTTACGGACGCTTCCTTCAAGTGATCGCCGACAATCGCAGCAAACCCGCGTGGTGGGTCGAATCGAGGGCCGGCGACGAGGCGGGCCGGATCGAAAAGACGCTCGCACGCGGACTCTGGGTGCTCGAGACAATCGTGACCGCGGCGCCGCTGCTCGGCCTGCTCGGCACCATCACGGGCATGATGCAATCGTTCAACGTGATCGGAGCGTCAACACTGGTGGCGCCGACGCAAGTGACCGCGGGTGTGGCGCAGGCGCTGATCGCCACGGCGCTCGGCCTGCTGATCGCGGTGCTCGCGCTGTTCGCGTTCAACCTGTTTTCCCGGATGCAATCGCAGGCGCTCGACACGATGGAGCGGCTGGGCTCGCGGCTGGTCGATCACATACGGCTCGACCAGGAAGGCGGCGGCGAGCCTGCCGTTAGCCCGCGCCCGGCGGCGGTGGCGCGATGAACGCGCGGGGCGCGGCGGAGACGCGATGAAACTGCGAAGGGCGCGCAATTTTCGTCACGGGCGGATCGAAATCATCCCGATGATCGACGTGATGTTCTTTCTGCTGGTGACGTTCATGCTGGCGTCGCTATCGATGCAGACGCTCAACTCGATCGCCGTCAACCTGCCCAGGGGCGAAGCCGAATCGATGCAGCATCGCGAGCCGATCACGCTGACCGTCACGCGCGACAGTCATATTTTCATCGACAAGACGCCGGCCACGCTTGAGCAGATTGCGTTCGTGCTCAAACCGCTGCTCGCGGCGAACGAGGCGAGCGTGGTGGTCAACGCGGACAGCGATGCGCCGGAAGGGACGGTGGTGGAGGCGATGATTCAGGCGCGGCGCGCTGGCGTCGAGAAATTTCTGATCGCGGTGAAGCATTGACCACGACTGATGCCGCCCGTATCGCGATGCGACCGCCGGAGTTGGACGAACCGGCGCGGCGCCTGCTGTGGGTAGTCCCGGCGGCGATCGCGATTTGGGCGATTATGCTGAGCGGATTTTCGCTGATCCTGATGCGCACGACGGTCGCGCCGCAGGAGGAGCTGGCGCCGATTGAGGCGCGGCTGGTCGAGATACCGCACGAAGTCGGCGGGCTGCAGGGCAAAGGCGGCGCGGCTCATCCGGCGGCGCCGGCAGTGCCGATCGTCAAACCCCATCCGGCGGCTCACATGAAGAAGGCCGCGCCGATGGCGCCGGTGATTCGCTCGGAGTACGGCACCAAGAAACCGACCGAGGCGCCGGGGGTCGAAGAAGCTCCGCGCGCGGGCGCGGGGGAGAGCGGGGCGGGCGGCGAAACGGGCGAAGGAGCGGGCGGCGGAATCGGGAGCGATACGGTGGGCGCGCGGGCGATCTACGCGCCGACGCCGGTGATACCCGACGATCTGCGCGAGGATGTGATCCAGACCGAGGCGGTCGCGCGCTTCAAGGTATCGTTCGACGGCGCGAGCGAGGTGACGTTGGAAAAGCCGACCTCGAGTCCGCGGCTTAACCAGGTGATACTCGACGCGCTCAAGCAGTGGAAGTTTTTCCCCGCGGTGCACAACGGGGTGGCGATCGAATCGTCGTTCGAAGTTCGAATACCGATTTCAGTTCAGTAAGTCACGCGGTGCAGCACAGGCGTTCGACGACTTTGCGGATCATCGCGGGTCCGCGTTCGAACGCGTCGCGGCGGATGTACTCGTTAGGCTGATGCGCCTGCTCGAGATCGCCTGGGCCGCAGATGAGCGAGGTGATATCCGAGAAGGTGAACCATCCGCCGTCGGTGGCGTAGAGCGCGCCGCCGGAGGTGTTGGCGCCGGTCGCGTCGAACAGGGCGGCTTCCAGCGGCGTCCCGCGCGGAGAGTCCAGTGGAGGCACCAGATTCAGAACCTGGGTTTCGATTTTCGCGCGATGCTCGCGGCCCGCGTAGTCGTGGCCGTCGAGCTCGCGGAGCCGGCGCCCGATCTCATGATAAACGTTGAGCGGGTCGGCGTTGGGCAGGGTGCGATAGCTGAGGCGCAGCTTGCATTCCTCGGCGATCATGTTGAGCGCGATCCCGCCATTCACCGTTCCAAAATTGAGCACGTCGTAGGGCACGTCGGGAAAAATCGCGGCATACTGAGGATGGCGGCGGGTCGCGAGTTCTTGCTGAAAACGGCCGATGGTGTCGATCACGCGGGCCATCACGGCAATCGCGTTGACGCCCGAAGCCGGTACGCTGCTATGGCCGCCGATGCCGCGGACGGTTACGGCGAGTGCAACGTTGCTCTTGTGCGCGTGACACACAGCGTAGGAGGTCGGCTCGCCGATCCACGCCAGGCGCGGGACGGGGGTTTCGCCCAAAATTTCTTTGAGCGCAAGCGCGACGCTATAAGCACCGAGACAACCGACTTCCTCGCTCGCAGTGAAGACGAATACCAGCGGGCGTTTGAGCTTGGCGGAATCGAGGGTGCGCGCCGCGTCGAGGCATTGCGCGATGAATCCTTTCATGTCGGTGGTGCCGCGCCCGTAAATTCTCTCCCCCGCGGATTCCAGTTTGAGGGGCTCCCGCTGCCATCCCGGCTGACCCTGGTAGGGGACGGTGTCAACGTGAGCGGAAATTATCAGGCCGTCGGAGCGCGGCGGCCCAACCCATGCGACCAAGTTGGCCTGCGAGACTCCGAGCAACTCGACCGGTTGAAGCACGGTCTTGAATCCCCGCCGCCGGAGCTCGGCTCCGATGTATTGTATCGCGTCGAGATTGCAGTTTGTGCTCACCGTGTCGAACGCGACCAGGCGGCTTGCGACTTCGTACAAATAATCATTCATGCTGCCACCGGGGCAAAAGAACCACTCAGGACAATCGCACAATCGGCGTGCCGATGACAAATAGGCTGCTTATAACATTGCGTAAATGCTCATGCCTTTACGGCGGCGGGACCGGGATAGGCATTAGGCCGCGCGGGCGGCTAGAATGGTTGGGCCAGGATGGGACCGGATGAGCAAATGGGGAATCAGGCGGATAACCCCGCGATAGTTGGCGCGGCGAGCGCCGCGGACGGGCAGGCGCTTCAAAATGGAGGCGCGGGCGATCCGTCGGCAGCAGCCACTATTGCTGACCGGCCGATTTCGGCTGCCGAGAAGGGCCTGGCGCCGGTGCGAATCGACAAGGAGCTTGTCGCGCCCGAGCTGTTCCTCAATCGCGAGCTGACCTGGCTCGCGTTCAATCGACGCGTTCTGCACGAAGCGGAAGACGAACGAAATCCGCTGCTCGAGCGGCTCAAGTTTCTGGCGATCACGGCGTCCAACCTCGACGAGTTTTTCATGAAGCGGATCGGCGGCCTGAAGCAGCAGGTGGTCGCGGGGATGCACGAGCTGACGGTTGACGGGCGGACGCCGCAACAACAGATCGCGGAGTGTTACATCGTGGTGCGCGAGCTGGAGCGCCGGCAACGCGAGCTTGGTCCGCAAATTCTGAGCCAGCTCGAGAACTACGGCATCCGCGTGCGCCCGTACGCGAGCCTGTCGGCGGACGAGCGCAAGTCGATTCGCGAGTACTACTACAAGAACATTTTTCCGCTGGTGACGCCGCAGGCGATGGACCCCGCGCATCCGTTCCCGTTCGTGTCGAACCTGTCGCTCAACCTGCTGGTCACGGCGCGATCCCAGAACGACTCGGACGCGCTGATGGCGCGGGTGAAAGTGCCGATCGGGTTCGGAATTCCGCGCTTTCTGCGGGTCGGCAATCAAAGCGATTTTGTCCGGCTCGAGGACGTGGTCGCGAACAATCTCGATCTGCTGTTTCCGTCGATGCTGATCGACTCGTACGAGCTTTTTCGGGTAACGCGCAACGCCAACACGGAGCGCGACGAGGACGAAGCCGACGACTTGCTGGCGCTGATCGAATCCGAGCTGCGCGACCGGCGATTCGCGCCAATCGTGCGGCTCGAAGTGCTGAGCGGAATCAGTACGGTTCATCGCGGGATGCTGGCGGCTGAGCTGGGGCTGGACGAACGCGCCGACGTGTTCGAAGTGGACGGGATGCTTTCGATGCGCGACCTGGCTGAGCTTGCGGCGATCGACGCTCCGGCGCTGCACGATCCGCCGCATCATCCGGTGGATCATCCGCGCCTGACCGTCGGGCGCAGCATCTTCCACGTGATTCGCGACGCGGGTTCGTTCCTGCTGCTGCATCCGTATGAGTCGTTCTCGACGTCGGTGGAGCGCTTTTTGCGTGAAGCCGCGGACGACCCGAAGGTGCGCGCGATCAAGATGACTCTGTATCGGACCTCGCCCGATTCGAAGATCATCGGTTACCTGTGCGACGCGGCGCGCAACGGCAAGCAGGTGGCGGTGGTGGTCGAGTTGAAGGCGCGCTTCGACGAAGCTGCCAACATCCAGTTCGCGACGAGGCTGGAGGAATTCGGGATTCACGTAACCTACGGCGTGGTGGGCCTGAAAACTCACAGCAAGGTAATTCTGGTGGTTCGCCAGGACTACAACGGTCTGCGCCGTTACGCACACATCGGCACCGGCAATTATCATCCGGGGACGGCGAGATTTTACGCCGACTACGGACTACTAACTTGCGATGTTACTATTGGCGAAGACCTGACTGAGTTGTTCAACTACCTGACGACTGGCTATATGCCGGATCGTCCCTACCGCAAGATTATCCCGGCTCCGACCGTGCTCAAGCGCGGGCTGCTCGCGCGAATCGAGCGCGAAATCAAGCTCGGTTCGGCCGCATCACCCGGGCTGATTCAGTTGAAGATGAATGCGCTCGAGGACGTGGACATCACGCGGGCGCTTTATCGCGCGTCGCAGGCGGGGGTGAAGGTCGATCTGATAGTGCGCGACACCTGCAGGCTGCGGCCGGGAATCCCGGGGCTGTCGGAAAACGTGCGCGTGGTGAGCATCGTCGGCCGGTTCCTCGAGCACGGCCGGATTTTTTATTTTCGCAATGGCGGAGCGGAGGATTATCTGATCGGATCCGCCGACTGCATGAAGCGCAATCTCGAGAGCCGGGTCGAAGTGGTCGCGCCGGTCGAGGACCCTCAACTGCGCAAGGAGTTGCGCATCGTGCTCGACCTCCAGTTGCGGCCCAATCGATGCCAGTGGGAAATGATGGCCGACGGCAGCCTACATCAGGACCGCCGCCGCCGACGCATCCCCGGCCTGCCAGCAGGCGATGATAGATTTCGCGGAGACTCGCCAGACCGAAGCGACCAAGGTCAAGAAACGCCGCTCCAAAGGCTTCGCCCGCCGCACGGTGCGAGAAAGGACCGCCGAGTGAGCGGGCGCCTCATGACGCTCCGCCTGCGGCTGGCCGATCGAATCAGGCTGCGCAGCGCGCGCGGCTACTCGCCGGGACGCGGCGCAATCGCAACGTAGTTGCCGGGATTCGCCGCCATTGCCGCGCGAATATCCGGATGCGCCGAG
Source organism: Binataceae bacterium (SeqCode) (assembly GCA_963722605.1). Lineage (GTDB taxonomy): Bacteria > Desulfobacterota > Binatia > Binatales > Binataceae > Binatus. The sequence continues at coordinate 628,367 of CAVRNO010000004.1, forward strand.
AAGAACGCACCGAGTTGCGGATGCTTCTTCGCATAGGCGTCGTCATTGATCAGCGCAGGCTTGTGGGCGAGCTCGTTTGCGACCTTCGGATGCCCGGCCGCGAAAGCGTTCCACGTTTGGAGCTTTTGCATGTCGATACCGCGAGTGCCGGCGGCCTTGAACGTGGTCGTGGTATTTCCATTGACGACGGTGCCCAGCGTTTTTCCTTCCTGCGCGATCGCCGGAGCAGCGAAAGCGACGAGGAGCGCAATTGCGATCAACAGAGTGGATATACGGTTCATATTTCCAGCTTAGTGCACCTCGCTTGAAATGCAAAATAGCGAGCGTGCCGTCAGGAACACGAACTCGCGATTAGCCGCGCGTCGTTAGCTTCACGCACTGCGTCACCAGCTATCGACGTTGGGCCGCTTCTTGCCGGTGCGCGGCGCCTTTGGCGGCGACGAGCGCAGGCCCGCGGTGATCCATTTGCGCGAATCGAGCGGATCGATTACGTCGTCGATCTCGAAGTGCGACGCGGTGTTCACCGCCTTCCCGTAGCGATACATCCGCTCCACCATTTGGTCGAACAGTTCTTTGCGCTTCTCCGGCTCCTCGATCGCCGCCAGCTCGTTGCGATAGCCGAGCTTCACCGCTCCTTCCAGCCCCATGCCGCCGAACTCTCCCGTCGGCCACGCGACCGTGAAAAATGGCGCCTTGAAGCTGCCGCCCGCCATCGCCTGCGCGCCCAGTCCGTAGCCCTTGCGCAGCACGATCGTGAAAAACGGCACGCTCAAGTTCGCGCCGGTCACGAACATCCGCGCCGCGTGCCGCACCAGCGCGGTCTTCTCGACCTCCGGGCCGACCATGATGCCGGGAGTGTCGCACAGGAACAGGAGCGGGATGTCGAACGCGTCGCAAAGCTGCATGAACCGCGCCGCCTTGTCGGCGCCGTTGCTGTCGATTGCGCCCGCCAGATGGATCGGGTTGTTGGCGACGAGTCCGACCGGGCGTCCTTCGATCCTGACGAGCGCCGTCACCATCCCGGGGCCGAACTGCCGGCGTATCTCGAGCACCGATCCGGTATCGGCCAGAGTCTCGATGATCGATCGCACGTCGTAGATGCGGAGCCGGTTCTCGGGAATGATCGTGCGCAACAAACGCTGGTCGGCGCATTCCCAGTCGCGAACGTCTCCCTGGAAGTAGGATAGGTACTTCTTGGCAACTAGTACTGCTTCGGCTTCGTCGGCGACGGGAATGTCTACTACGCCATTAGCTACTTGCACGTCCATCGGTCCGACTTCTTCCGGTCGAAAGATACCCAGTCCGCCGCCTTCGATCATCGCGGGACCGCCCATCCCGATGTTCGATCCCTTGGTGGCGATTACTACGTCGCAGCATCCCAGCAATGCCGCATTGCCGGCGAAGCACCGGCCCGAGTTGATGCCTACCAGCGGCACCAGCCCGCTCAACTTCCCCCAGTAGTTGAACGCCAGGCAGTCGAGTCCCGCCACCCCAAGCCCGTCGGTATCGCCGGGACGCCCGCCGCCGCCCTCGGTGAAGAACACCACCGGGAGGCGCGACTTCTGCGCGATCTCGAACATCCGGTCTTTCTTGCGATGGTTCTGCGCCCCCTGCGTTCCGGCGAGCACGGTGTAGTCGTACGACATGAGGATGCATTGCGCTTTTGATTCCTCGAACAGATCGCCGTTGACGCGCCCGATTCCGGCGACCATTCCGTCGGCCGGCGTGTTCTTGATCAGGTCCTCGATCGTGCGCCGCCGCCGTTGCGCCGCGATCACCAGCGGGCCGTACTCGACGAAGGTGCCCGGGTCGCACAGGTCGTCGATATTTTCGCGAGTGGTGCGCTGCCCGGTCTTGCGCCGCCGCGCGACCGCCTCGGGCCGCGCGGCGTCGAGTCCAAGCGCATGGCGCTCGGCCACTTCGGCGAGGTCGGGACGCACCCGATCCAGGTCCCGCTCCTCGGCCTCCGCGCGATGCGTCGTCTCGACGTCGGCCGGCTCGATAAAAGCAATTGGATGCCCTTCGAAGATTGCGTCGCCCGTGGCCACCGTGATGAGTCGCACGATCCCGCTCCTGTCCGCCTCGATCACGTGCTCCATTTTCATCGCTTCCATCACGAACATTTGCTGGCCGCGATGGACCAGGTCGCCTTCACTGACATCGACGGAAACGATCGTGCCCTGCATCGGAGCCTCGATCGCGACCGTGTTCGCGGGTCCCGCGATATTTTCGTTGTGCGCCGGATGCGCCGCGACGGCGGAGGAAACCGCCGGCGGTGATGGCAACGGCAACGAAACGTCAATCGCGGATTTGCCATGATGGAGCACCGCCAGCGGATCGCTCGCGTCGATCTTCGCGCCTGCCCGCCGCGCCCCGGCATGCTCGGCGCGCGCTGCGGCGGGCGGCGCCGGACGCTCGAAGAACAGCCGCCGATGCGCGGATTTCGCCTCGTCAACCAGCTCCGCGATATTGTCCTCGACGAAGCGCGTGTAAACCCGGTTGGCGATGAACTCGGGATGCTGCAGGATGCTTTGCAGGAATCCGATATTGGTCGGCACGCCTTCGACTCTGAATTCGCACAGCGCTCGGTATGTTTTCGCCACCACGTCGGCATAGTCCGCCGAGTGCGAGTGCGCGATCAGCTTGGCGAGCAGCGAATCGAAGTTCGGGCTAGTCGTATATCCCGCGTAGGCGAACGAATCGGTTCGCACCCGCGGTCCCGACGGCGCCTCGAACGCGGTGATCGTCCCGCCCGCCGGTTTCGCGCTGCCGTCGGCGCGCATCGATTCCATGTTGATTCGCACCTGCATCGCGAATCCGCGCGGTTTGGGGATGTCCGCTTGTTCCATCCCGAGCTCCGCCAGCGAGCGGCCCGCCGCCAGTTGAATTTGCAGCTTGACCAGGTCGATGCCCGTCACCTCTTCGGTGACGGTGTGCTCGACCTGGAGCCGCGGGTTGGCCTCGATAAACGCAAAGCCCGGCTCGCCCACGTTCGCGGCCCCGTCGCGATTGACGATAAACTCGAACGTGCCGAGGTTGTCGTAACGCACCTCTTTTGCGATGCGCACGGCGGCCGCGGTCAGCCGATCGCGAAGCGCCGGATCCAGTCCCGGGCTCGGCGCTATCTCCACGATCTTCTGATTGCGGCGCTGGATGCTGCATTCGCGCTCCCAGAGATGGCTGACGTTGCCCTGATGGTCGCCGATGATCTGCACTTCGATATGGCGTGCGCGCGGCATCAACTGCTCGACGTACACGTCGCCGTTGCCGAACGACGCGCGCGCCTCGGACTGGCATCGCTTGTATGCTTTCTCGATTTCCTCGAGGCGCGAGACGATGCGCATGCCGCGGCCGCCGCCGCCCGCGACCGCTTTGATCATCATCGAAGCGCCGTTCGCCCAGCGACGAAAAAAAGCGCCGCGCTTCATCCAGGCTCACCGGCCCCGAGCTGCCGCGCAGAACCGGAACGCCGCATCGCTCGGCCAGCCGCCGCGCTTGCACCTTGTCGCCGAACAGTTCGAGCATCTCGGCTCGCGGTCCCACGAACGTGATGCCCGCTTCGGCGCATCGGCGGGCAAAGCCGGCGTTCTCGCTGAGAAAGCCGTAGCCCGGATGGATCGCATCGCAGCCCGCCTCTTTGGCGATCGCGATAATCTGTTCTCCGTCGAGGTACGCGGCCGCGCCCGCGCCGCTTAGACGGCGGGCCTCGTCGGCCCTTCGCGTGTGCAGCGAGGTGGAATCGTCGTCGGGGAAAACGGCCACCGTGCGGATGCCCATCTCGGCCGCCGCGCGGATGATGCGAATGGCGATCTCGCCGCGGTTGGCGATCAGAAGCTTGCTCGGAATCATATTTCTCTCGTCTCGTTTTCAGTACGCCGAACCCTGGCGTCTGAATTTCAATCTAAAGCACGACCAGCCCCCCGCGCGAAAGCACCGCGAAACCGCGCAAGCACCAAAGCAAAATCCACGTCCGCCGTCACCCCGCCGCGGCGACCGTCGGCGCAAAACTCCAATGTTTACGCGCCACACGTCATTATGAGCAGCGACAGGCCTACGGCTGTGACTGCGAAGGTTTTATGTTGGGATCCAATTTTCGGTAACGACAGGACTGCATCACGATTACGTTCGGAGTTGAGTTTTCGGTAGCCACAGGGTGCGCCAGAGCGTTATTCGCCCTCGGTTTTATGCCGGAGCCTGTGCTGCGAAATCGCGTGACCGCGTCACGACGCAAGTTTTTGGAGCGTTGCGTTCTTAGCCGAGGTTGGCTTCGGCTCAGCCGCGAGATGGCGCGCCAGGCGCTTGCCGAGGCTGATGATGGTCAGCACCGGCGGCAAGCCCCACGCTTCCGGGATCACCGAGCAGTCGCAGACGTACAGATTGCGGTACTCCGTCTCCAGATTGGCGTCGACCAACTGGCCGATCTTCACGGTGCCGCCCGGGTGCGATGCGAGGTACCAGGTCTTGTAGATGTCCGTGGCGCCTGCCTCGCGGAGGATCCGTTTGGCGTTCTCGTAGCCATGCATCAGCTTGGCGTGGTCCGCAGTGCTGAGCTTCTTGCGCACCCCGCCGCGCTCAGTAAGCCGGCCGCTGAGCTCGTCCTTCACCTTCACCATGATCCGGGCGGTGCTGCGGAAGGCGAACAGCTTAGTCAGGCGGAGTACCTGCGCCGTGAAAATGAAGTGTTCCGATGGCGGGAGCGCCATGTCGGTCATGACGTAGCCTTCATCCTTCATGTGCACCCCGGCTGACATCGGAATCTCGTCGCGCCGCGACGACACGTCCTTCATCGTGCCGCAGACCGTGATCAGCGGATCGAAGAAGAAGTCATAGCCGGCCGCGTGGATGCCGCTGTGGCGGAGGATGAGCGGTGAGCCGATGCCGCCGGCGGCCACGACGACGACCGGGGCGGAGGCGGTGCGGCGCTCGCCGTTGACGAGGTACTCCACCCCGGTGGCGGTGCCGTTCTCGACGAGCACGCGGGTGACTTTGGCATAATTTACCAACGTCGCCCCCAGCGCCTTTGCCTCCTCGACGTACACCCGGGCGCTCCACTTGACGCCGGTCGGGTCGCCGTAATACCCGAACGGGTACCCCGGCTTCCAGCGTTCCTGATACATGAACTTGTCGAGCTTCTGCCAGTTGAACCCCAGCCGTTGCGCGCTCTCCATCAGGCGGGCGGCCATCGGGGTGATCATCTCGTCCTTGAGCGGGCCGACGGGAAGCTCTGCCCGCGCCTCCGGCACGATGTCCGTGAGGTCCACGCCGTGCGCGGCGAGCATTTCGAAAGGCACCGGGAAGCAGGTGGCGTAGAAGAAGACCGAACTCCCCCCGGTGGTGATCCCACGCACGACGCCGAGGAAGTTGTTGGTCACCAGCAGGCTCTTGCCGGGCATCATCAGCTCCCGCAGCCCCTGGGAGAAGCTTCCACTTATCGGTCTCCCCGTCCCCAACTCCAGCATGAGCACCTTGCGGCCGCGGCGCGTCAGCTCTCTGGCCACCGTCGCTCCCCCGGGACCCGTTCCGACCACGATCGCATCCCAATTGCCGCTGGCTCCGGTCGCAGGATCCATAAGTGTCCCTCTCCTCGAAACGTCTTATCGTGCCTTATATCGTACGCATGTGCCCGAGGCCATCTGGAGCTCTATTGCCCACACAACGATTCGCCGTAGGGGAAGATCCCGGGGTAACCGCCGGTGTGCACGAACAAGAGGGTTTCATCCCTGCTGAAGTTGCCTCTTCTGATGAGATCGATCATTCCGGCCATTGCTTTGCCGGTGTACACCGGGTCGAGGAAAATCCCTTCCAGTCTGGCCACCAGCTTAATAGCCTCGACGCATTCCGGCGTCACTTTCCCGTAACCCTCACCGTAGTAGCCGTAGTGCACGATTACGTCCTGCGGTTGCACAGCCAGCTCCTGTCCGATGAGTTTGCCGGCCTGGTTTGCCATTACATCGATCGGAGGCGATCCGAGATTCGAGCTCTCCTTGTTGACCGAGATTCCGATTACCTGCGTCGCCTTGCGCAGCGACTTGACTCCCGCCAGAAGGCCCGCTTGCGTACCGCCCGTGCCCATGGCGACAAACATGTGGTCGATCTCGATCCCTATCTGTCGCGCCTGTTCACACGTTTCAATTGCGGCGAGGTAATACCCTACGTCTCCAAGCGGCGTGCTGCCGCCCGCTGGAATCATATAGAGCGCACGGCCACCGTCCGTCAGCTCTTGCATCCTGTCACGTACAGCAATCCCCATCTCGTCGAACTTCGATATGTCATTGAAATCAGGGACAAACAGGTATTCACATCCCATGACTCGGTCCAGCAGGAAGTTGCCGTTCGTGACGTCCGGTTTCTCTCCAGACAGCACGAGAAAGGACTTGAGACCCAGTTTGCACGCCGCCGCTGCCGTCATCCGGCAATGGTTCGACTCGACCGCGCCGAACGTGACTATCGTATCAGCCTTCCTCTCAATCGCCTCGCCAAGGAGAAACTCGAGCTTGCGCGCCTTGTTCCCTCCCATCGCCAGACCCGTCATATCGTCGCGCTTGATCCATATCTGAGGGCCGCCCAGATACCTGGTCAATGCGGGAAGAGGCTCGATCGGCGTGGGCAAAAATGCCAGACGCACCCGCGCAATACCGGATAGTGTCACTGCTCTCTCCTCACGTTTCCACTCTACCGAAGTGCACCGGCTTCGTCCCGAGCGCGCGGTTGGATGACGGATAGTCGTTGACGCGTTTTTCGCTCATCAGCCGATTTAACCCGGGATTCCCGTTTTAACCCGGATTCACGCTCGCACCCGGAGCACGCGGTTTGCAAACGCGAAGTTCGAGCCCGGTTTTGAGTGCAAGGGACTTTCCAGCGCGCCGCGACGGACCAGTTCTGCTTCGCGTTGGCGTAGAAAACCCGAAACTGACGCTTTTCCGATCGAGTTTTCAGACACTTATCCCTTTCCCTCTAGCAGGGTGTTGAAAAACTGGGATCAATCGTCAATTTCGATTTCAAGCTCTTCAACACCCTGCGTAAAAGCTGTCTTCTTACCTATAACATCTCCCCCTTTGGGGGAGACAAGAGAGAGGGAGCGGGCGTTGAAAATTACTTTTTCAACAGCCTGCTATCTCGTCACCGAAATCTGCTCCGCTCTGCGGGCCGCCTATCCCGCTGAGCGAGAACTGAAAGGGCCGCTTTTGGGTCTCACCCACTGTCTGCCCTCTTCCTCACCACCTCGCTCGCATCCAAACTCCTATCCATCAGGGCTTTCCCCGCATATTATCAAACCGGCGGTTCACTTAGAAAACGGAAATCCGGATTGATACGTTCACCGTCACCCCGCCGCGGCGACCGTCAGCGCAAAACCGCCACCGTGCGAATGCCCATCTCGGCCGCCGCACGAATGGTCCGAATGGCGATCTCGCTACGGTTGCCGATCAGAAGGCTACTCGGAATCATATTTCTCTCGTCTCTTCTTAAGTCACGCGAAACCTGGCATCTGAATTTCAATCTAAAGCACGACGAGCCCCCCGCGCAAAAGCACCCCGCAACCGCGAAAGCGCCGCGCAACTGATCGATACGCTCATCGCCGCGTTCTTGCGATGAACCGGCTCTTCCCGCCGGCGCTGGGAACACCATGGACCAAAACCGGTTAAAACCTTGCTGAGGAGTGCCGTTCGGTCTATACGGCGAGTTGGAATCAGAGAGTCAAAACGGAAATCCCGGGTAACATCAGAACGGCGATGCGCTGAGGGAACGCCTCGGGGAGAGGTAGACCGGTGGACAAACAGAAGATCATTCAACTCTGGCCTTTCTTAGCGTGGCTGGATTATGTTTGGTTCCACCCCATTTCACCGCAGGTCGCGTTCGAGGGTCCGGTCTTTGCGCGTCTCTCGCCCAGCAATCAGGTACTGGTACACTGGCTGTGTTACATTTGCGATAGACGGCAAGATGCGACTAAGTTGTGGCCCCTTGGGGGGCGCGTCTTTTCGTCCCTCGTTCAGGAGTACTCCTCCGGTTCCGATGTCCTAGACCTGCTGAAAAACGTCGTAAGCAAAGAACCGTCAGCCAAGGCTTTCAGGTATAAAGCTGCTGACCAGCCCCAAGACGGTGAAGCAATCAGCTTTACACCTCGCCTTCCGGCAATCGTTCCCATTGCAAGCACATTGCTGGTGTTAGAACCTTATGAGCGAAGCCCGCTGGTCTACATCTCGAATCATTGGAATTTCTGCCAGCAAGGCGATGTGGCTGAAATCATGCATCGCATCGCCTTTCTTTTTCACATTCTTTCGTACTGGAACCCGGGACCGAAGCGTGATCCTGACGACTACATGCCGCCGGCAAAGAAGCGCGCGGACGAAGTGGCCGAGACCTTGTCAGATAAGGATGAACTTGAAACTTTGTATGGGAAGTGGCGTAAACAATGTTACAGCAACAACAAGCGCGTTTGGGCTGCCTTGCGTGACTGGATCGCGCCAGGTAGCCCCCTTCAGCGCGCCTTTTTGAACGGAATGGGCTCCACTGGAAAACCCGAGGTCGGCGGCTTTATCAGGTCTAACGTCGAGGAACTTCTGAAAGGGCTGGAGGTTCCCGGGGACGTTTGGAATGCACGCTTCCTCCAGAAAATTTTCGATCCTAAAGTAGGATCCCAGGCGATACGAGAGTGGTATGAACAGCTCAATGCCAGCCGGGAGCTGCCTCCCACATGCTGGCCGAGCCAGTTTGATGTCTCTTTCATTTATTCGCCACAGATGTGCGCGAAGCAGCGCCAAGATAGCTGCCTGTTTCGGAGGGAAAGTCGTGCTTGGAAGCTTTGTCCCGTGCGCGACGGATACAACTGGAAGGGACGGCCCTGTCCTCTGGTAGACCATCTTTGCGATTTTGAGTACGCCTGTGAACCAGAAATTTGCCCGGTGCCTCAAGCAAATCCCAGCGACATCTGCCCGGGTTGCGAACGGAAGATAATAGAAGTCGATGGGTAGAGCCCCCAAAGGAGAGCTTTGTGTATCCTGATCGAGCCTTTATTTTTCCTCTCCCTGTTAGGAGAGCTTTGCATAACCGGGTGTTGATGCTGAAGCGATACGCGCTGGCGCGCTCTTTTTTTGTGTCATTCTGAGCGCAGCGAAGAAACCCGAATCTTTCTCGGCGCAAAACACTTTGACTTCACTGAGGGCACGCGGAGCCGATCTGCTCCGAACTCAATCTGCAGTGGCCTTCACCCGAATCTCCCGCCAATTGATTCGCCCCCGCGAAACCAGCACGAACGGAAATGAGAAATCGACCTGGGTGGCCGGTTAGCGCCAATATTTTCGGGTTCATACGTTCATCGCCGCGCTCTTGCGGCGAATCGGCGCGCAACCTATGTACTGTGTGTTCGCGAGGGTCAGGCAAGCATGAAAATTCACAAATCAGCGTTGGCGGCATTGATCGCGGCGATTTGCTGCGCCGCCGCATCCAGCCACGCCTTCGCCGCCAGCCCTTCCCCGGCAGCTTCGAGCGCGGAACAAGCCGGCAACGCCGCGGCGCAGGGCCCGGCTGATCTCGGCGCTCTGATCGCCGCAGGCACGCTTGCGGATTTGCGCTGGCCCAATTTCACCGACTATCGCGACGACGTAAGAAAATTCTACGCCTCGGGCGGCAATTCGATTGCCTGGTTCCAAAACGGCAAGGCCAGCCCTCAAGCCCTCTCGATGATCCTGCTCTTTCAGAATGCTTCTTCGAAGGGCCTCAACCCCGAGGACTACGACGCATCGCGATGGGACGCGCGGCTGGCAAAGCTCCAGCCGCCTGCTCCCAAGCCGTCCGATACCGAGCTTGCACGTATCGATCTCGCGCTGACTGTCTCCGCGATGCGCTACATCTCCGCCCTGCATGTCGGAAGGGTCAACCCTAAACACTTCAAGTTCGGCCTGGTCGTAGGACCTACACAGTATGACTTGGCCGAACTGCTGAGGACGCAAGTTCTTCCGGCGTCGGACATTCCCGCGGTCATCGCGAAAGTCGAGCCGAATTATGATGGCTATCGGCGAGCCGAGGATGCGCTCCTCAACTACTCGAAGATGGCGAGCGCGGGCGATGCTCCGCTCATACCTATACCGCAAAAAGGCGTGCGCCCCGGAAATTCCTTCGCCTCGATGGCTCAGCTAATCGCGCGATTGCGTCAGCTCGGCGACCTCCCATCCGGCGCCGACGTGCCTGCCGACGCGACCGTTTACGGCGGCGCTGTCGTCGCCGCGGTGAAACATTTCCAGCGTCGCCACGGGCTCGATACCGACGGCGTGCTGGGCAAGGGCACCGTGACCCAACTGAACGTGTCGCTCAAAACCCGCGTGGATCAGCTCGAACTCACGCTGGAACGATATCGGTGGATACCGCCGAACTTCCCCGAGCCGCCAATCGTCGTCAACATCCCGGAATTCCGGCTACGTACGATGCGCCGCCAGCCTGCCCACTACCTGACGATGAAAGTAGTCGTCGGCAGGGCGATGCGTACGCAGACGCCCGTGTTCGCGGAGAACATGCGGTACGTAATCTTCCGCCCGTATTGGCTTGTTCCGCCGTCGATTCAGCGCAAGGAGCTGATTCCAAAGGCGCGCCGCGATCCTTACTATCTGGCGGATCATCAATTCGAAGTCGTGGATGGAAGCGGCAACGTCGTTGCGTCATCTCCGGCGACGGGCGAGGTCATAAGCGGACTTCGTTCCGGCGAACTGAATATTCGGCAAATACCCGGACCCAGGAATTCGCTCGGCCTGGTCAAGTTCATATTCCCCAATCAATACAACGTGTACATGCACGGCACGCCGGCGCCGGAACTGTTCTCGCGAGCCCGCCGCGACTTCAGTCACGGATGCATCCGGGTTGAGGATCCGGTCGCCCTGGCGGCTTGGGTGCTGCGCGACAAGCCCGAGTGGACGGTGGAAAAGATTCGCGCCGCGATGAACGGCGACACCACCATACAAGTGAATCTCGACAAGCCTATCCCGGTACTGATTCTCTATAGTACCGCGGTAGTTGAGCCGGACGGCGAAGTCCGCTTCTTCGATGACATCTATGGCTATGATGCATCGCTAGCCAGAGTGCTGGCGAATGGCTATCCGTATCCGGGCTGATTAGCCACAGCAATAGTCACTCGCAATTCCGTAGATCTTTGTAAGGACTAAGTGAATGGCGACAAAAACGACGGCCGATCAAGATCGGGATGACTATCTGCGCGTGCTTGGTCCGACTCTTGGACCGCTCTACTGCGCTCTCTACTACGAGGTCACTCGGCTACATGCAAAATGGGGCCAATACCGGATTCTGTTTGCCGAATCTAAAGAGCGCGTTGAACTGTTGAACCGTATCGCAGGGTTTTTCTTTTCCGTAATTCAAAGTGTCCTTTGGGAAGACGTCGTGCTTCATATTGCGCGGCTAACGGATCCACCGCGATCCGCAGGGAAGGACAATCTCACGCTGCGGCGGCTGACGGCGGCTTTGCAGCTTCCGGCGCTTGCATCTGAAATTGAAAATTTAGTCGGGCAAGCGCAAGCGCATGCCGAATTCGCGAGGGTCTGGCGAAATCGGCATCTCGCACACAAGGACCTGGAACTAGCGATGGACAAACGAGCGAAACCACTGCCCGGGATCAGCCGCGCGAATATCGAGCAGGCTTTGAGCGCGGTTCGAGCAGTTTTGAACAGGATAGAGGGGCACTTCTTCCAGCGCGAGGTTGGGTTCGAGCTCTTCATTGCACACGATGACGCGGAGAACCTTGCGTACTACTTAAAATTCGCCGCCGATGCTGAAGATCGGGAGCGAGAGAAATAACGCTCAGGCCGACATTGACCAATGGCTCGCGACTAGAAAACTCGCGTCGGAACTTCAGCCTGCGCCGTGTTCCTTGAACTAGGCCTGCATCCGCTTCCATCCATCTTTGGCGGCTTCCGGCTTGCAGCCGGGACGAAAGCCGGCGTTAAAGCCGTGCAGGGTATCGGGACCTATCACGCAAGGGAGTTTCGCGCATGAAGCGGACGGTATCGTCCAAATCGCAAATGCCGGCGTCCGACCCCAATCCTTGCGCCACCAACGCCGCCGCGGCATTGCCGAGCTTCATGCATTCCGGCGGCGGCCAACCCAGCCGGATCGCGCGAATGAAGCCGGCGCAATACGCGTCGCCGCATCCCGAGGTGTCAACTACCGCGATCTCGTGCGCCGCCAGATGCACCTTCTCCAGCGCGGTCATTAGCAGGCTGCCGTCGGCGCCCATCGTGAGCACAACTCCGCGCACGCCGAGGTCGAGCAGGCGCAGGGCTGCCTCTTCGGGTGCGTGCGATCCCGTGAGCTTGCAAGCTTGATCGGCGTTGGGCATGAACCAATCAACGAACGGCAGGCACGGCTTCAGGATGGAGAGGAGCTTGGGCGAGCCTTCGCTCAGGATGTCCATGCTGGTGGTCGCGCCGCCGTCGCGTGCGCGCCGGAGTATCTCGGCGGCTCCATCGCGCCCGAGTCCGCGCATCGAATCGCTGCCGCCGAGATGCAGATGGGCCGCGCGCTCGATCAGCGGCCAGGGCACGTCGTCGATCGTAAAGCGGGCGTTGGCTCCGATCACATGAAGCGCAGGCCGGTCTCCGTTTGGCCTAATCGGCAGGATGCTGGCCGAGGTCTGCACGCCGGGCTTGCGAATAACGTGGCTGGTGTCGACGCCGAAGCCGTTCAACGCGCGGATAAGTACGTCTCCCAGGGCATCGTCGCCGACGGCACCCACAGTCGCAACCGGGAGTCCCAATTTCGCCAGGCCAACTGCCGTGCCCGCCGCAGACCCGGCCGGTGCGAGCCGAATCTCGTCGAGCAACACGCTGCCTTGCCCCTCGGGGATATGCGTTACGTAGCGGCCGAGGATGTCGAGGACGTGCGCGCCGAGCGTCACCGCCGGGCCGCTCATCCGTGGCTTGGCTCCGCTTCGGGGGCAGCTTTTATCCGTGCGATGCGGCGTTCATGCTTGCGCGCGATTTCGCGATCCTGGCGCGCGATCATCTCGGATTGAAGCTGGGCAACCGTCTCGTCAGGAAGAACGGTCACCGGCTTGCCGGTCGCCAGCGCTCGCATATAGATCGTGGCGGACTTCTCGAGCAACTCGACCAGAGTGAAAGTCTTGTCGAGATCGGTACCGACGCAAAGTGCGCCGTGGTTCTGAATTATGTAGCAATGGCATCGATTGGCGAGCTTGCGCGTGACGTTGTCGTGCAGTTCGCGCGAGCCTGACAGGGCGTACGGCACGACGTCGACGATACTGCCTATCGCCAGCGTGACTTCGTCGAACAGCGGCGGAATCGGCTGGTTCAGCACGCTGAGCGCGCTCGCGAACGTCTGATGGGTATGAATGACGGCGCTGACGTCGGCGCGCACCTTGTACGTCGCCACGTGCATCGGAGTTTCGATCGACGGTTTGCGCTGGCCCTCGATTCGAGCCAGATCGAAGTCCACGACGCAGATGTCCTCGACCGTCATCACGTCGTACCGAAGGTGGGTCGGCGTGACGACGATGGCATCCTCGTCCTCGACCAGCATCGAGACGTTGCCCGCGCTGCCGGACTTCGATCCGAAGTAACCATCGGCGGACAGCCGCTGGCTGATGCGCAGGACTCGCCGCTTGTATTCGTCGTAACGTCCCATTTCAGAAAAACGCCGCCCACTGCGCCGGTATCGCTCGAATTTCACGATACCGGGCAGCCGACAGTTCTCAACCCACTATAAGATGTCTCCGATGTGCGCGCATCACAGCTTGACGGAGTTAACCACCTGGATTTCGGTAAAGCCGAGCAGACCCCAAGGGCCGTTCTCCACGCCAATCCCGGACCACTTGGCTCCGCCGAACGGAAGATTCGGTGCGATCGCAACATGCTGATTGACCCAGGCCGAACCGCACTCCAGTTGCGATGCCACCTCGGCGCCGCGCGCCGTATCGTTGGACCACACGGAACCGCTCAACCCGAAGTGGGTCGCGTTCGCACGGCGGATCGCATCATCAACGTCCTTATAAGGAACGACCGGAAGCGCGGGGCCGAACTGTTCTTCATCGACCAGCCGCACCCCATCGGAAATATTGCCGACGATTGTGGGGGCGAAGAAGTAACCTTCCTTGCCCACCCGCGCGCCGCCACACACAATCTTGGCGCCGTGCTTCTTGGCGTCCTCGACCAGCTCGGTCACCCGCTCGAACTGGGGCTTGTTGTTGATTGGACCGAGCTGGGTCCCGGCCTCGAGCCCGTCTCCCACCTTGACCCCGCGCGCGATCTCGCCAAGCTTCTCGATCAACGCGGCGTACATCTTTTCCGGAACGTACACCCGCTTGATCGCGCTGCAGATCTGCCCGGAGTTCTCGAATGCACCCCAGAAAATCTTCGGCGCGACCACCGCCGGATCAACGTCCGGCAAAATGATCGCGGCGTCGTTGCCGCCGAGCTCGAGCGTAATCCGCTTAAGATCCGGCGCGGCCGCCGCAGCAACCTTCTTGCCGGTTTCAACCGAGCCGGTGAATGAGATCTTTCTCGGCGCCGGATGACTGGTCATCCACGCACCGAGCTCGTCACCGCCGGAGACCACGTTGAAAACTCCGGGCGGAACAATGTCGCGCAAAATCTCGCCCAGCATCAGCGAGGTGATCGGCGTGAACGGCGACGGCTTCAGCACGACGGTGTTGCCCGCGAGCAGCGCCGGCGCGATCTTCCACATCCCCAGCATCAGCGGGTAATTCCACGGCGTGATCGCCGCGACGACGCCGAGCGGCTTGCGCTTTATTTCGATTTTGCCCTGCGGCGTGTCCTGAAGCACTTCGCTGGGCAAATCGAGCATCGCCGTGTATGCGCACCACATCGAGGTGCCCATGATTTCCTGTCCCGACCTGTCCAGCGGCTTGCCCTGCTCCATGGTCAGAGTCCGCGCCAGCCCTTCAGGCGGTTGTTGCAACGCAACCGCGCATTCGTTGAGAACCTTGCGCCGCGCGTTGATATCGCGGCTCCAGGCGCCAAACGCCCGCTGGGCGGCGGACATCGCCTGATCGAGTTCGGCCTTGGTGCAATCGGGAACCTCGGCGAAGACTTTTCCGGTGGCGGGATTGATCACCCCGGTGGATTTCGATCCCTTCACCGCCTTGCCGTCGATAGTCATGCTGTATCCGGGCATTCTGAAACTCCTTATATGCGCAAACCCTGCGGGCAGATGTAACTGATTCATTACAACGCCGTCGCATCCCACGCAAACGGCGCTCGGGCGGCGGCGTTGTCTACGATCAATCCGCGAGATGGCGCCGGATAAGAGTTCCGGAGCGCGGCTCGGGCTACCCAGGATCGCGCGAAATCTGAACTTTGCGTCTTAACCGTGAGACTTGATGCACTCGATTACGCGCGCGCCGAAGTCGGCGAGTTTTTTCTCGCCGATCCCGCGGATACAGCGGATCGCTTCCATGGTTGTGGGCCGTACGCTGGCGAGTTCGCGCAGCGTGGCGTCGTGCAGGATTACGAAGGCGGCGACGCCGCGCTCGGCAGCTATTTCGCGGCGGAGTTTGCGCAAACTCTCGAACAGCGCCTCGTCCACGTCGCGCCATGAGGCTTCTTCGATTCGGGTCCTTGTCTGATTTGGGCTTCTTCGCCTGTAGCAGGCTGACTGCCCGTCCCCCGCGCATCACCTCCCATGACATGGCGTTCAGTTTCAGCGCCGGCCGGTCGCCCGGCGTGCGCTCCAGGATGCCCGCATCGATTAGCTGATAGACCAGGTTGGTCAAGGTCTTGCGCGGCAGATCCTTCAGGATGCCATAGGTGGAAAGCCTCTCGTGGCCCCATCGCCGTATCCGCTCGCTGCTCGCGCCGCTCAGCACGTCGACGACGTGCTCGACGCCGAAGCGCTGCTCGACGCGCGCAACGCAGGAGAGCACCTTTTGCGCCAGCACGGTCGAATCGGCGACGCCCTCAACCTCGCCCAGGCAAAAGTCGCACGCGGCACAGTTTGATGCGGGGTAAATCTCGCCGAAGTAGGCCGACAGAGCCGCATGACGGCATCGAATGACCGTGGCGAAGCGGCGTACCTCCTCGAGCAGCAGCCTGCCGCTCTCTGCCACTTCAGGAGGAGCCGCCGCTTCTTCGGCGCTCCGCTCCATCAGGCTCTGCCAGCGAATTACGTCGGCCGCCGAGTAGAACAGCACGCATTCCGCGGGCAAGCCGTCACGGCCTGCCCGGCCGGTCTCCTGCTGGTAGGCCTCGATCGATTTCGGAATCGCCGCGTGGATCACGCATCGGATGTCGCTGCGGTCGATTCCCATGCCGAACGCGACCGTCGCCACCACTACGTCGATTTCCTCGGCGGCAAACCGGTCCTGCGTGCGACGGCGCTCGTCCTGTTCCATCCCGGCATGATAAAACGCCGCGCGGACGCCCGCCGATGCCAGGTACGCCGCTATGTGCTCGGTGTCTTTTCGGCTGATGCTATAGACGATCGACGCTTCACCTTTATGTCGCCGGATCGTATCCGCGATTTGCGCGTTCACATCCAGCTTCGGACGCACCCGGTAGAGAAGATTCGGGCGATCGAAGGATCCGACCAGCACCGTTGGCTCTTCGAGCCCGAGTTGCTCGATGATGTCGCGGCGCACGCGCTCGGTCGCGGTTGCGGTGTATGCGTGAATGCTCGCGCTCGGAAAGCGCGTCTTCAGCTCTGCGAGCCGGCGATATTCGGGGCGGAAATCGTGCCCCCATTGGCTGATGCAGTGTGCTTCATCGATCGCGAAGCTGGAAACCTCCAGCCGCGCCGCAAGCTCCATAAAACGCGACGTGAGCAAACGCTCCGGTGCGACGAAGATAAGACGATGACGGCCAGCGGCGAGCTCGCGCTCAATGCCGCGAATCTCCGACTGGTCCATCCCGCTATGCAGCGCCGCCGCGGGATAGCCGCACAGACGGAGCGCATCGACCTGATCCTTCATCAGCGCGATAAGCGGCGAGACAACGATGTCGGTGCGTCCTGCGACTGCAGGCGGCACCTGGTAGCATAGCGACTTCCCGCCCCCGGTCGGCATCACGACTAAGGAGTCGCGCCGCTCGAGTCCGGCCTGGATAGCCTCCGCTTGCAGCGGCCGCAAACTCTCAAAGCCCCAAAACCGCCGCAAAACGGCAAGGATTTCCTCAGAAGCCTGCCGGTTCGCGTCGCCCGTCACGCCGCCGGCGGTCGCCGAATCGACGGTATTCATCGTTTTGTCGCAATCATATCAGGCTGTTTCGAACTCATTAGTATCAACCTCACCGTCGTCCGAGAAACCAGCCGGTGGTGAGCCCCGCGACTCCGGCCGCGCAAAAGCCTATTGCGAAAGGGTTTGGGAAAAGAGTTCCGGAGCGCCAGACGTTAACCACTGCGCGACTTCCAGATCTCGGAAGCATAACCGCGGCTTCATCTGAAAAGCGCGCGAATTAATATCACTCTAATCACCGGGCAATCAGCCTTCTCTATCCTCCCGATTCTGCCGAAATTTTCATCGGCCGCAATAATCGAACGAGGAGGTACAAGAGAATGCGAAAGAGAATTGCGCGGTCCATTGCATTGGGCCTCGTGGGCCTGCTCATCCAACAGGGCTCGGGCGCTGCCTGGGGCCCGCCGCCGGAAGGGCCGCCCACCGCCACGCCCATCAAGCACCTGGTAGTGATCTTCCCGGAAAACATTTCCTTCGATCATTACTTCGCCACCTATCCGGTCGCAGCCAACCCAAGCGGTGAGCCGCCGTTCTATGCCTCGCCCGGAACGCCGACCGTCGATGGACTCAGCGCCGGGCTGCTGACCAACAACCCAAACTTCCTGAACTCCATCAACAACGACACCTCCGCCACAGGCGGTGGCCCTGGCGCCGCGGTCAATCCGTTTCGCCTCGATCGGAGCCAGGCCGCGACCGCGGACCAGAATCACGACTACAGCCCCGAGCAGGCCGCGGCTGACTCAGGCCTGATGGATCTGTTCCCGTTCAATGTCGGCTACGCCGGCTCGCCGCCGAGTCCGCCGCCGGCTGCCGTTACGACCGACGGCCTCACGATGGGCTACTACGACGGCAACACCGTCACTGCGCTGTGGAACTACGCGCAACGCTTTGCCATGAGTGACAATTCATTCGACACGACCTTCGGCCCGTCGACGCCCGGGGCGATCAACCTCGTTTCCGGACAGACCAACGGCGCCGTGGCCAAAAATCCCAGCAGCGGGGTCAGCTCCCAGTTGCTGGTCGGCCCGAACACCGACGGCTCGTACACCCTGATCAGCGACTCCGACCCGACCGGCGACGTCTGCTCCGTCTCGAGCAACCCGGTCCATATGACCGGCAAGAACATCGGTGATCTGCTCAACGCCGCAGGGATCAGTTGGGGATGGTTCCACGGCGGATTCAATCTGTCTCTGACCAATCCCAATGGAACCACCGGATGCGGCCGCACCACCACCTCGGCGGTGACGGGCGTTACCAAAGTCGACTATATCCCGCATCATGCATCGTTCCAGTACTACACGAGCACGCAGAACCTGACTCATGCGCGTCCCAACGTTCCGCCGAGCCGTTACGGTACCAGCGCCGACACCACGGCCAATCATCAGTACGACACCGACGACTTCTTCGCCGCGCTCGCGGTCAACAACTTGCCTGCGGTCAGCTTCATCAAGCCGCCCGGCTTTGAGGAGGGTCATCCCGGCTACTCCGACCCGCTCGACGAGCAGGCCTTTCTCGTGACCGTGCTCAATGCGCTCCAGAAATCGCCCCTATGGAGTTCTACGGCGGTAGTGATCTCGTGGGACGATTCCGACGGCTGGTACGATCACGTGATGTCGCCGATCCTCAACACCTCGGCGAGCAGCGCCGACGCGTTGACCGGCGCAGGGAAGTGCGGCACCGGAGACGCCGCCCTGCCGGGCGTCAATCCGGCGCTCGCGCATGCGCAAGGCCGCTGCGGCTTCGGGCCGCGCCTGCCGTTCCTGGTGATCTCGCCGTTCTCACGACCCAACTTCGTCGATCACACTCTGACCAATCAGGTCTCACCCGTCCGCTTCATCGAGGATAACTGGCTCGGCGGAACACGGATCGGTCAGGGCTCCTTCGACGCGATCTCCAACTCGATCGACTCGATGCTGGACTTCGACCATCATCCGGACGGGCAGAACTCCACGCTGATTCTGGATCCGTCCACCGGAGAGCCGGTTCATCACTTCTAGATCTTCGGACCGATCGGCAACGGGCGCGCGTCCAACCGGGCGCGCGCCCGTTAATTTTGCGCTGCGCCAACCCCGATCGCCTGGAGGTTGAGTTGCGGATCTCGCGCCGCTAGTTTCTGAGACGGACTTGGGGCGGCTTGATCGAGACGCCGAGCTGTAGCGCCTGCCGCCTGCCGAAAGGTTGCAATTTCAGTTTTCACCGCGGCGCGCGAAATGATTCAAACTCTGCTGATCGACAATTACGATTCCTTCACTTTCAACCTGTTTCAGCTCATCGCGCAGGTGAACGGAAATGAACCCATCGTCATAAAAAACGATCAGCTTGCGTGGGACGATCTGAAGAATTACCGCTTCGACAATATCGTTATTTCGCCCGGGCCCGGGCGCCCGCAAAACCACCGCGACTTCGGCATCTCGCGCGACGCGATCCTGTTCGCCAGGGCGCCGATCCTCGGCGTCTGCCTCGGTCATCAGGGGATCGGCGATGCGTTTGGCGCCGTCGTCGCGCTTGCGCCGGAGCCGATGCATGGCCGGGTCGCCCAAGTCCATCATCGTGACGATCCTCTGTTCGCGGGAGTGCCGTCGCCTTTTTCCGCCGTTCGCTATCATTCGCTTTGCGTTGTGCCTCCCATCCATCCCCCCTTGACGGCAATCGCCTGGACCGCCGACGGCGTCATCATGGGGCTGCGCCACGTCGATCGGCCCATATGGGGCATTCAATTTCATCCGGAATCGATCTGCAGCGACTATGGCCATCGGATACTGGCGAATTTTCGCGATCTGTCCCATTCCTTCACAGAGACGCGCAGATGCCGTCCGCAGCCGTCTTCTCCGCCCGCAAAGTCCCCCGTCCCGCCCGGCGGCGAGCGCGCGGCGAATCGCCCGCCGAGGTTCCAGCTTCGATCGCGCCGTCTCGATATCTGTCCCGACGCGCAAGCCGTGTTCGCCGCAACTTATCGCCGTTCGCCAAGCGCATTCTGGCTCGACAGCAGCCTCATCGTTCCCGGCCTATCGCGCTTCTCCTTCATGGGCGATAGCTCGGGTCCTCACAGTTTCAGGGTCCAGTACGATACTCACAGCGGTACGGTCACCGTCGCCGATTCATCGAAGAGCCGCCGGATCGAGCAAAGTGTGTTTGAGTACCTGCGGGAATTTATCGAGGATGTGCGCGTTGCTCCCGCCGATCTGCCCTTTGATTTCACCTGCGGTTTTGTCGGCTACCTTGGCTATGAACTGAAGCGTGAATGTGGCGCCGGCTTCGCCTACAAGTCGGCCACTCCCGATGCGTACTTTCTATTTGCGGACCGGCTGATCGCAATCGATCACCTGGCCGCCGTCACCTATCTGGTCTGCCTCGTGCCCGCCGGGGATGGCGCCGGCGAAAGCGAATGCTGGTTCGATGCGATCGAGGCGCGTCTGCGCCGCGTCGCGGCCGGACGTGGCGCGCCGTCGCCCGACCGACCGCAGACCGCGATCGCGCTCCGCTACCAGCATTCGCCGCCCGAGTACCTCGAACTGATCGAGCGATGCCTGCGCGAGCTGCGCCGCGGCGAATCCTACGAAATCTGCCTGACCAATAAAATTTTGCCGGATGCGCGAATCGACCCGCTCGCCACTTATAGTGTGCTGCGCGCGATCAACCCCGCGCCCTACGCGGCCTTTCTCACTTTTCCGGGGCTGGCGATCCTGAGCGCGTCGCCGGAGCGGTTTGTCCAAATCTGTCCCGAAGGCAAGGTTGAATCGCGGCCGATCAAGGGCACCGCGCCGCGCGGGCGGACCCCGGCCGACGACGATCGCATCCGCCGGGAGCTCCAATCCAGCGAAAAGGAGCGCGCCGAGAACCTGATGATCGTGGACTTGATCCGCAACGATCTGGGCCGCGTCTGCAAGATCGGCACGGTCGAGGCGCCCCGCCTGATGGAGGTCGAGAGCTACGCTACCGTCCATCAGTTGGTCAGCACGGTGCGCGGATGCCTGCGTCCGGGCGTGACCGCGATCGACTGCTTGATGGCCGCGTTTCCGGGTGGTTCGATGACCGGCGCGCCGAAACTTCGGACGATGGAGATCATCGATCGCCTGGAGCGCCACGCGCGGGGAATCTATTCCGGCGCGCTCGGGTTCCTTTCGATTTCCGGCGCGGCGGATTTCTCAATCGTCATACGCACTATAGTTGTCGCCGACGGCGCGATTTCGATCGGCGTCGGCGGCGCTATCGTGGTGGGCTCTGATCCCGCGCGCGAGCTCGAAGAGGCTATACTAAAGGCTCAGGCGCCGCTGCGCGCGATCGCGATGACCTGCGAGTGAAAGCCGTTGGCACGGCTGGCCAGTATTAGGCCGTTGGCAAGGTGGCGCGCCCGCCAACGGCGGGCGGCCTTCAAACGTTGACGGGTGCAGGGGTCACCCCTGCAGATGGCACTGACGTGGAATTCAGCCTGATCGAAACCATCCTCTGGACGAGGTCGTCCGGCTACGTGCTCCTGCAATACCATCTGCGGCGCATCGCGGCGTCGGCGGCCGCGATGCGCTTCGCATGCGACTCGGGCGAGATCGTCCGCACGCTGAAAGGATGCGCCGATAACCTGTCCGCCGAGGATTTCTGGCGGGTTCGATTGACGCTGGCCCCGGACGGTGCGCTATCCACCTCCGCCGCCCCAATCGAACCACCCGGTTATAAGGAACCCATCGCGCGCGTGGTGATTTCCACCGTCGCGGTTTCGAGCGCGGATCCGATGCTGCGCCATAAGACGACCCGGCGCGCCTTGTACGACGCCGAGTTCAAGGCCTGGTCGGCGCGCACCGGATGCTTCGACGTCATCTTCGTCAACGAACGCGCCGAAGTTACCGAAGGCTCGCGCACCAACGTGTTTATCCAGCGCGGCGCGGAGATACTTACGCCGCCGCTTGGGTGCGGGCTGCTTGATGGCACGCTGCGAAGATTTATGCTCGACAGCCAGGCGATTGCGACGCGTGAATGCGTGTTGACGGTGGCGGAGCTTGCGTCGGCCGACAGGATTTTTCTCGGCAATTCCGTCCGCGGCCTCGTCGAAGTACGGCTTTAGCGCGGCGATACTTACGCCGACGCTCGAATTGCGGCCGTTCGCCGCCCCGCCGCATGCTAAGGTGCGGGGCTGACCTCTTCTTTATTGACACTGGCTGCAGAGCTTGTCGCTAGCGAAGCCGAAGGAGGTCACCCCTGCCGCGCGACAACGGAGCGCGGCCTTAACACTGGGTCCAGGGGTCAGCCCCTGGCCCGTGCCAACGGGCGAGGTAGGACTCAAATGCTGACGACTTCAAAAGAGTTCCTTCAACATGTGTTTCGCGATTTCTCCAAGGACGAATGCCCGTCGATGGCTGCCGCTTTGGCATACGCGACGCTGTTCTCGCTGCCCTCGCTCCTGCTGATCGTCATTTACATTGCGGGCCTCGTTCTGGGTCCGCAGGCTGCGAGCGGCCAAATCGCGTCGAAGCTCAGCGGCGCGATGGGCCCGCAGGCCGCCGCGCAAATCCAGACGATGGTGACCAACGTGGCTCAGAACCATACCGGCGGCTTGATCGCGACGGCGGCGGGATTTGCCGGCCTGATACTTTCCGCGACCAGCGTGCTGCTGCAACTTCAGCATTGTCTCAACAAGGCGTGGAAAGTAAGAGTGGTCGGTTCCGGCCTGAAGCACTTTGCGATGCAACGGGTCCGCTCGATTTTTCTGCTGATCGGAGCCGGGATCCTGGCGATGGTGTCGGTGGCGGCAAGTTCCGCGATTTCGGCGCTCGCGCATCTGATCCCTTTCTCCGGCGCCGCGCACGCCGGCGAGATTGCCACCTCCTTGATCATGTTTGCGATACTTTTCGCGGCGATTCTGAAGGTCATGCCCGACGTGCATCTGCGATGGGCCGACGTATGGGCGGGCGGTTTCTTTATCGCCGTATTATTTGTGGTCGGAAAATTTCTGATCGGGATTTACCTGGCGCACGCGGGCAAGGCCAGCGCTTATGGGGCCGCCGGCTCGATCGCTCTGATCCTGATGTGGACCTACTACTCCGCGCTGATCTTTCTGCTGGGAGTCGAATTTACTCAGGTCTGGGTGCGTCACCGGGGACGGGAAGCCCGGCCAAAACAAGGCGCTGTGCGCCTGGAGGCGCTGGCCCCCATGCAGGGGTGAGCAGGGGCTGACCCCTGGCAGGGCTGAGCCCTGCACCCAGTGTTAAGGCCGCCCGCCGTTGGCGGGCGCGACCACGTACGAAATCGGCGTTTCGCACTGGACGTGCGGGTTGCTTGCGAGGTTGTATCGGACGTCGGGGTCGAGAAAAGTCCGATTCGCAACTATAATATTGGCGCGGCGCAGGAGGCTGCGGATTGCGCTTGGCAGGAGCAAAGCAATGAATGGGGAATGTCTTCAGCAGGACGATATCGCCGTGGTGGGCGTGGTTTACGACGGCATCCTCGACATCGACGCGGTGCTTTCCGCTTCCGTTGATTTGTTGCGGTCCAGGGGCGTCCGCGTCGCGGGTCTGTTGCAGCACCTCGGGGAGCCGCTCCCCGGTGGAAAGCGCAAGATGTACGTCGAGGATCTTTCAAGCGGCGAGCGGATTAGGCTCGATATTCCGCGCGGACCTGAAGCGAGCGGTTGCAGGTTGGACTCCGACGGTCTGAATCGAGCCGCCTGTGCGCTGAGGAATGCTATTACGCAACGGCCCGACGTTCTGATGGTCAATCGCTTCGGCAAGCAGGAGGCGGAGGGACATGGGATGCGCGCTGAGCTGGCGGAGGCCGTCAGTTCGGGCCTGCCGACGGTAGTCGCAGTTAACCAGTCGCTGGTGGGGGAGTGGGAGAAATTTCTCGGCGAACCCGGCCATCTGCTGAAGCCCGAACCAACCGAGGTCGTGAACTGGTCCTGCCAGCGGCTCCGATCCGCCGGCACTATTCGCCGCCACGCTTAGAGTCGTCGCGCCCTTCTTTTCCGTCATCCCGACCGAAGCGGAGGGACCCCGGATCCTTTCTGTCTCTTGTGTCATTCTGAGCGAAGCGAAGAATCCGGGAGTATATACCTTACGCAATTTCACTGGAGAATCGTCGCGGTCGTCCGCGTTGAGATTTGACCGCTACTTTGTCGGCGGTTGCATGGTCTTTCGTAGCAATTCTTGGCCGATGATACCGCCAAGCGTAAGGATAATCTGGGCATCACCCTGATTAACTTTATCTTTGCATAATTCGCAAAGGTCGTGTTCCCTGCGCGCTGCACGAATTATCGGCTTCACGTCACGAGGGGCTACATCTTCGACGCTCCCACAAATTTCGCATTTACTCATCGTTCCTCCACCTTTGGCCAGCCGCTCTCTGGCTTCTTCTTAGAAATCAGCTTTCGCATCGCGTCTTTCCAATTACCCTCGATTTTCAGGACTTCTGGCTCAGGACCAAAGGGCTTTCGCTCCTGTTTCAGACTTTTCTTCAAGCCTGCCGCACCTCTTCTTTTCGCTTTCTTGATCGTTTTTGCTGAGCCCATGCCTGCGTAGAAAATCACAGGAAGCCCGCAAAACACGCCAATATCAACAATCCGGTCGTTACAATAGTACGACTGCGCTTTTGTGAGATATACGGTATTTCCTTGCATTCGTCTTAAATAAATTGCGCCGAGAGAAGCGTCGGGTTTCCTCGGTGCTGTTGCTTGCAGATACAGGTATGAGAAAATTTGGCTTATCGTTGCAAAGAAAAAGATCAGCAACAGAAATCGTCTAACAACTCGCATTGCACCGAATCCCCTCCTATGGCGCTACCTGCGCTGGCGATTCTTCTGAGCTATGGCGCCTTGCTGTCGAGCGTTGGATCGCGGACGAGGATTCCTTCGGCGTAGAGCTTGCCGATCTGCGCCGCCGGCATCTTTAGCAGTTCGCGCAGAATTCGCTCGTTGTCCTCGCCGAGTCTCGACGAATGCAGTTCCGTCCGGTCCGGCCATGCTGAAAACTTGACCGGCGCACCCGGAATCGCGACTTTGCCGAGAATCGGATCCTCGACCCATCGGACCGTCTTGCGCTCGTTCAGATGCGGATGCTTGATCGCTTCGTTGAGCGTCAGCACGGGAGCGCACGGCACGCGCTCGGCGTCGAGCGCGGCAAGCGCGTCGTCGCGGGTCGGGAATTTCTTGAGCCACTTCTCGATCACGTCGCGCAGTTGTTCCTTGTTGTCGCGGCGCCCGCGCGGATCCTTGAAGCGCGAGTCTGCCGCCAACTCGGGCATCTTAAGCGCGCGCAGCAACTGCGGCCATTGATGCGGCGTCGAGGTAATCAGAATGTACTGGTCGGCGCGGAGATGGAAAATTCCGCTGGTGCCGCCGTCGGGATGGATCGAGCCGGTTCGGGTCGGACGAAAGTTGTCGCCGCGCAGCGAGACGAGGGGCACGTTCTTCTCGTGCATGTGGAAGTAGGTATCCAGCAGCGAAGCGTCGAGGTACTGGCCTTCTCCGGTGCGCTCGCGATGCAACAGGGCGAAGCCGACCGCCATCGCGGCGGCGACCCCGGTTGAAACGTCGCCGACCGCCATCGTCGTCAGCGCCGGCGGCCCGTCAACCTGCCCGATGCCGTCGGTAACTCCGGCGTATGCCTGGCCGATAAAATCGTAGCCGGGCTTGGCCGAGAGCGGCCCGGTCTGCCCCGCCATCGAAATCGAGCACATGATGATTTTCGGATTGACCGCCTTGACGTCCTTGTAGGCAAATCCGAGCCGGTCGATCACGCGCGGCGCGAAATTTTCGACCACCACGTCAACCTGCGGGATCATCGCCATCACGATCTCGCGCGCTCCGGGTTTTTTCAGATCGATTGCAAAGCTCAGCTTCGAGTGGTTGTGCTGAAGATAGTAAGTGCTGTGGCTCGAGTGCTTGAATTCAGGCGCGCGCGACTTGAGCCCTTCGGTGCGGATGCGGTCGCCGTAGGGCGCGAGTTCGAGCTTTGATCACTTCGGCTCCCATCTCGCCGAGGATTCGGGTGCAGGTCGGTCCCGCGACGAACTGCGTGAAATCCAGAACCCGGTAACCTTCCAGCATTTTCGGCTTGTTCGGCATCAATCGGTCATCTCCCACTATGCGCGCGATTATATCGCAGTGGGGTTCACTTGCGTAGCTGGCGGCGCGGCATCGGCATCTACGCGGGCGGCGGCGAAATCCGGCGCCTCATTATTGCGCACTAGAAGCGGGGCGTTTTTGGAGAGCACGCAACAGCGCATCTAATAGCTAATCCTGGATGTAGCAATGCGTTAATATGCGAGTAGCAACTGGCTAATGCATTTATCATTCTGTGTTATCTCACTCTTCAGCCCCAATTCACTAATTGTGTAGTTATCGCAATCTCGATCTGATTGCATATCAACAGGGATAGCGATGACCGAACGTAGGTATTACCGGGCGATCTGGATATCCGATTTTCATCTCGGAACCCGCGCGTGCAAGGCGGGCGCGTTGCTCGATTTTCTGCGCCGGCATATCGCGGAGACCCTCTACCTGGTCGGCGACATCGTGGACGGATGGAACTGGGGGCCTTCGTGGCACTGGAGTGCGGCTCAACAGGAGCTGGTGAATGAGATCGCGCACTGGCGCCGGCGCGGCGCCAACGTAGTGTTCTTTCCGGGAAATCATGACGAGCCCAGGCTCAGCCTGGTTGAAGAACTGTTAGGCCCGATCCGTACGATAAGTTCCCTGATCCACACCACCGTCGACGGCGCCAGGATGCTCGTGACCCATGGGCATCAATTCGACGGCTCGCTCAATCCAAACCGCCTGCTGCCGATTATCGGGCATCACGGGTACGCGCGCGCCCAGCGGTTCCATGACTGGTACCATCGCGAGTCCCGGCAGCAAGGCGACGAAGGCCGCTCGTTTTCCGACTACTTCCGTTACCCCGCGCGCAAGGCGCTTGAGTTCCTCACCGACTTCCGGGATCGGGCGGTGCTTGCGGCTGTGCGCGACCACAAAGCCGACGGCGTGATCTGCGGACATATTCATCGCTCGGATTATCGGCTGATCGGAACCATCCTGTACCTGAACGACGGTGACTGGGTGCAGAACCGGACGGCGGTGGTGGAGGAGCAGGACGGCATGCTGCAAGTCGTCCGTTGGAGTGGCTCACATCAAAACATCTCGCTTTCCGAACCGATGCCGGAGGGGGTGGCCTTATGACAACTTATTATCCTCTCGAAATCGAATCGACGAATTACCCGGATGCGCAACTCGACCTGATCTACTTCGACGCGGGCGGCGGGCATCGCGCCTCGGCAAGAGCGCTGATATCGGCGGCTGAACGACAGCATCGTTCGTGGCAAATCAATCCGATCAATTTGCGCGATCTGCTCGAACCGGCCGACGTGATCCGGCGGCTGACCGGCGTGCGGGTGGAAGACTTCTACAATTCGCAGCTCAAGTACGGCCTTACGCTGGGCACCGGCCCGATGCTGCGGATAGTGCAGATGCTGATCCGGCAACTGGAGCCGTCGATTATTCGGCTGCTGGCGCGCCATTGGCAGCAGTCGCAGCCCGAGCTGGTGGTCTCGATGATCCCCAATTTCAATCACGCGATCCTGGAAGGGCTGCGGCAGGCCGACGCGATGCGGGCACGATCCGAGACTCCCATGGTGACGATTCTTACCGACCTGGCCGACTGCCCGCCTCACTTCTGGATCGAACGGCAAAAGCAGTACCTGGTTTGCGGCACTGCTACCGCGGCCAGGCAGGCGATAGCTATGGGACACGATCGCGAGCGCGTGTTTCGCACCTCGGGGATGATCGTGCGTCCCGAGTTCTATAGCCAGATGGAGCTAAGCCGCGAAGCCGAGCGAACCAGGCTGGGGCTAGACCCTCAACTGCCGACGGGGATCGTGATGTTCGGCAGTTACGGCTCGAGCCAGATGGCAAGCTATCGCGCGAAGAATCGAAAGCGCGGGGCTGAAGACCCAGCTTATCTTCCTATGCGGCCACAACGACCGGCTGCGCAAGCATATCGAAAGCATGAAGCTGTCCTATCCCTTTCATTGCGCAGGCTTCACCCAGGAAATTCCCTACTTCATGCGGCTGGCTGATTTCTTCATCGGCAAGCCGGGTCCGGGTTGTATCAGCGAGGCGCTGGTTATGGGTCTGCCGGTGATCGTGGAGCGCAACGCCTGGACGATGGTGCAGGAGCGCTACAACAC
The DNA here is from genome assembly GCA_963722605.1 of Binataceae bacterium (SeqCode). Classification (GTDB taxonomy): domain Bacteria; phylum Desulfobacterota; class Binatia; order Binatales; family Binataceae; genus Binatus. The sequence continues at coordinate 656,736 of CAVRNO010000004.1, forward strand.
CGATTGGATCGCGCAAAATCAGCTCGGAATAGTGTTGCCTTCCTTCCGGCAGATCGCCGGCGCGGTTGCGACGATGCTGGATCGCGAGCAATTGACGGGCCTGCGTGCGAGCGTAAAAGCTCTGGACAATCGCGCGGTGTTTGAAGTTCCCGAAATTCTGGACGCCTTGATTTCTCAGCATCGAGCCGCAAACTCGGGGATCGGACCCGCTTCAACCGCAGCCCAATTCGCAGCGGAAGTCCGCCGGAGTGCCTGACCAGCAACTGCGCCTTTGCCCTGGAACCGGATTTTGAAAACGGCACTGATGGCCGTGTTCTCGATCGCCGCGATCGCGGCGGCTTGGGGCAATGCGATCGCATTCGAGGCCAATCTCAGCGGCGCCTTCGATTTCGGGGCGCTCGAGTTGAAGGTCTTAAGTCCCGACGGGAAGCAAACGATCGGATACACGCGGTTCAAGGCCTCGCGTGACAACTCGACCGAAGAGGTCAAGGGCGAGACCAGATACTTGAATGGCGAACACGACAACGAAATCGAACAGCTATACCTGGGAAAGCCGGACTCCACACCCAGGCTTGACACTTACGAGCACTGGTTTTACAACGCCGACGGCACGCTGCATATGATCGACACGCTTAACGTCGAGTCCGGCATTGCCTCGTGCGCGAGCTATAGCGCGGACAAGACCAAAGTGCGCAAGTCGCAAGCTCGAGGTCCCGGCCGATTCTTTCGCCGGCGCGTCCGAACTGATGATGGTGGTCGCGAGCCTTAGGCATGGGATCCGCGATGTCAAATTCCATGCGTTCGCATGCGTGCCGGGGCCTAAGATCTTCAGCGTCGAGACGTCGTTGCCGGATCGATCGGAGCATTGGCCTCTATACCCGGGCGATCTCGTGCGGCTGGATATGCGGCCCGACCTCGGAGCCTTGAACCTGCTGCTGGCGCCGTTCATGCCAACGATGGATGCGTGGTTCAATCCCAGGGACAATTGGAGCTACGTCGGGGGCGAGTTTGACCGCTATTACCGCGGACCTCACGTGCTGACGATCCGGGTCCCGCCGGCGGATTGAGGCTTCGGCAGGGATCGGCGCGAGAATACCCGCTTCCACCGGGATCGAAGAAGCAAAATATGGCGGAGGTCCAGGTGCTTGATTAAATTGGTGGAGCTGACGCGGATCGAACGCGCGACCTCCTGAATGCCATTCAGGCGCTCTCCCAAACTGAGCTACAGCCCCACCGCGGGCGAGATTTTTCAGCTAACCGGATACAGCCGGCAGAGTCAACCGACCGGGTCTGCGCTTGTCGTTAGAGATCGGTTCAGCGGCGGCGCGGGCGCGCGTCATTCGCGGGCGCGATCGAGCAGCTCGCGGGCGGCGCGGCGGAATTTGTCGGATACTTCGCCGCCGAGCATGCGGGCGATCTCTTCGGTGCGATCGGCGGGTTCCAGAACCGCCACGCGGCTGCGAGTCGAGCCGCGCCGCTCTTCTTTCTCGACCGTGAGATGACGGTCGGCGAAGGCGGCGATCTGCGCCAGATGCGTGACGCATAAAATCTGATGAAAGCGCGAGAGTTGTTTCAGTTTGCGGCCGACCACCTGGGCGACTGCGCCGCCGATACCGGCGTCCACTTCGTCGAAAATCATCGTGGCGACACCGCGGCGCTGCGCCTCGAGGCGCTTGAGCGCGAGCATCACGCGCGAAAGTTCGCCGCCCGACGCGATTCTCAGCAGCGGCATCGCCGGCTGGCCGACGTTGGGCGACAGATGAAACTCGACCGTATCGATACCGAACGGACCGAGCGCAACGCCGCCATGCACGAAGCCGGCTTCGTCCGGGCCGAGCGCGCCGAGCCGCGGCTCGAAGCCCGGCGAGCGCATCCCAAGCGTCCTCAATTCGGCTTCCATCTTGCGGCCGAGCTCGGCGGCAGCGCGACGGCGAATCGAGGACAGTCTGTTTGCATGGACGGTGAGCTCGTCGAGCGCCGCCGCCATCGCGGCTTCGACCTGAGCTTTCGACTCGCCGATTCCTTCGAGCTCGGCAATCTCGGCCCGCGATCGCTCCAGCGTCTCGATCGCGCTATCGATTGACCCGCCGTATTTGCGCTTGAGCCGGGTCAGTTCCTGAAGGCGGTTGTCGATTTCCTCCAGCCGCGCCGGATCCGCCTCGATCCTGGACGCGTACGCGCCGAGCGTGCGCGCCGCTTCCTCGAGGTTCGCGCGGGCCGACTTGATCATCTCGAGCGCATCGCCCAGTTTCGGATCGAGCACTGCCGCATCGGCCAATCGCGCTTCGGCCCGCGAAACCGTGTCGGTCGCCGCGCCGTCGGCGCCGTAGAGCGCCTGCTCGGCCTCGAGCGCGGCGGCGGCGAGCTTGCTTGCGTTGGAGAGCACGGTTCGATCGCGCGACAGCGCTTCGTCTTCGCCGGCGGCGAGGTCGGCGCGCTCGAGTTCGGCGGCGCGGAACCTGGCGAGTTCGAGCAAATCCGCGCGTTCGCGTTCGCGGCGGTTCAGTTCGAGCAGGCGGGACTGGATCTCTTGCGCGCGGGCGTAGCGTTCGCGATATGACGCGAGGTCGTCATCGAGGTTCGCGTAACGATCGAGGGTCTCGCGATGGCTCTCGGCACGGAGCAACGAATGCTGCTCGTGCTGTCCGTAAACCTGAACCAGCGACGCGCCTAATTTGCCGAGGCTTTGCACCGTGGCGAGTTCGCCGTCGATCGTCACGCGCGAGCGCCCGCCGCCCTCCGCGATCACTCTGCGCACGATCAACTCGCGGCGGTCGCCGTCGAGGGTGCTCCCGGCCAGTTCAGGAATCGCGGCCTCGCCCTCGAGCCCGAACCGTCCCTCGACCACGGCCTCCTTCTCGCCGGTGCGAATCATATCGGGCGAGGCGCGCGAGCCGAGCAGCAATCCGAGCGCGCTCAAGATGATCGTTTTGCCGGCGCCGGTTTCGCCCGAAAGCACGTTGAGGCCCGCGCCGAACTCGAGCTGGGCCTCCTCGATTATCGCGAAATTGCGGATGTGCAGTTCGAGCAGCATCTGGGGCGCTCGCGCCTATCCCCAGTGGAGCTTGTCGCGCCAGATTTCGAAATTCGGATGAGTGGAGCGGATTAGCGAAACTACGTGGCGGGCGCGCCGGATTCTGATTACGTCGGTGGCCCCCAGCTGCACCGACTCCTGGCCGTCAACGGTGAAAGTCGGCTCGTGATCCGGCGGCTTCAGGTGAATTTCGATTTCGTGCGAATCCGGCAGCACCACCGGACGGTTGCTCAGAGTATGCGGGCAGATTGGCGCGATCACGATCGCATTGACAGTGGGATAAACGATCGGCCCGCCGGCGGAGAGCGCGTATGCGGTCGAGCCCGTGGGTGTTGCGACGATCAATCCGTCGGCACGATACGAGCAGAAGCGCTTGTGGTCGGCGGATACCTCGAGCTGAAGCATCCCGCCGAGCGGGCCTTTGGCGACGACCACGTCGTTGAGCGCCAGAAACGACCGGTTGGACTCCTCGGACGAGCGTTCGACGATTGCCGCGAGCATGATCCGCCGATCGACCTGGTAGTCGCCGTCGAGGATGCGCCCCAGGGCGGCGCGCGCCTCATTGATGGTCACTTCGGTCAGGAAGCCGAGTCCGCCGAGATTTACGCCCAGGATCGGAATCCCCTTGGATGCGACCAGGCGCGCGACGCCGAGCAACGTGCCGTCGCCGCCGAGCACGACGATCAGATCGGCGCGATCGGCGAGGTCATGCTGTTCTACCGCCTCGGCGCCGATCTTTTTCGCCGTCTCAGCGTCCGTGAGCGCAGTCTTGTGCCTGGTGCGCAGAAGGCGGGTGAGGGTTCGCGCGATGGTGATCGATTCGGGCCGCTCGTGCTTGACCACCAGGCCGACCGTCTTTATGGACCGCTTTGCCACCGGATTCAGCCACTTATCATGCGCTGAAATCGGCGGCAACGCGAAGGCGATCGATGCCCATCGGTGCTCTCACCGAAGCAATTTATACGCGGTGCTGGCCGCGGCCGGATTTTCCTTGCCGTACACGATCGCGACCGCGTCGATGACGTAGCCGGTGCTGGCTTCGCTGGTCTGCGACCTGCTGGTGTATACGACGATCGCATCCGCGCCCGTCTCGCAGGCCTTGCGCTGCACGGCGGGCAGCACGTCGGCCTCGCTGGCAAAGACGTTTCCCAATCCGTCCACGATTGCGACCTTGCGAAAATCCGTCAGCGGCTCATGGCGCAAGACCGGCATGTTGCAATCGGGCGGCTTGGCGGCGCGGCCCGACGGCTCCACTTCCGTAAGCGTCACCTGGGGCGGCAGCGAAATGACGCGGGCGCATCCCGCGGCGGCAATCGTCAGTCCTATGATAATCGCGGCTCGCACGAGTAATGAAGTATCCACCGATGGGCGTCGCGGGCAAGAGCGGCTGCAGCGGATTGCCGATCCTCGCTTTGGGCGTTCAATCGTATAAAATCGCGACGGCGCTTGCGTCCGCCGAGCCCGGCGCGTAAAGGCTGCAAGTCACGATGACAAAAACCGGCAAATCCAGCGGTCCAATCCTCGGCGCGCATATGTCGATCGCCGGGGGCGTCGGCGAGGCGCTGACCCGGGGCAAGCAGGCCGGCTGCGAATGCATTCAGATTTTCACCAAATCGTCGCGGCAGTGGGCGTCGAAGCCGTACAGCAAGGAGGAAATCGAGAATTTCAAACGCAATCAAATCGAAACCGGCATCGAGGTCGTGATCGCGCACGATTCCTACCTGGTGAATCTCGGCGCGCCGGACGAAGCTCTGCGGACCAAATCGGTCAGGGCATTTATCGATGAGCTGAATCGATGCGAGGTGCTCGGCGTGCCCACGCTGGTCGCGCATCCGGGCGCTCATGTCGGCTCGGGGGTTGAGAAAGGAATCAGGGCGATTGCAAAGTCGATCGACGAGGCGCACGCCGGATGCAAAGGCTTCAAGGTGAAGATCGCGCTCGAAATCACGGCCGGCCAGGGCAGCACGCTCGGCCACACTTTTGAGCAGATGGCGCAAATCTTCGGTGCCGTCGTTGAAAACGAGCGACTGCGGCTATGCTTCGACACCGAGCATGCATTCGCCGCCGGCTACGAGCTGCGCACTGCGGAAGGATATGAAAATACATTCAGCGAACTCGACAAGTTTATTGGAATCAAAAAACTTGCCGCGTTTCATCTCAACGACTCGATCAAGGACCTCGGTTCGCGCGTCGATCGCCATCAGCATATCGGAAAGGGGTTTATCGGGCTCGGCGCGTTTCGCCGCATCCTCAACGACCGGCGGTTTTTCGGCCTGCCGATGTGCCTGGAGACGCCCAAGGGTCCCGACCTGAAGGAAGATATCGAGAACCTGGCGACCTTGCGCAGTCTGCTCAAAAACTGACTATTGACCGATGAAGAAACGAATACTCACTGGAGACCGTCCCACCGGGCCATTGCATCTCGGTCATTATGTAGGATCGCTGCAAAACCGCGTGCGCCTGCAGGATGAATACGATACCTACTTGCTAATCGCCGACATCCAGGCGCTGACCGACAATTTCGAGCATCCCGAAAAGCTCGAAGCCAATATCTTCGAGGTCGCGCTCGACTATCTGGCGGTCGGGCTCGATCCGGACAAGGTGAAGATCGTCGTTCAATCGATGGTGCCGGAGCTTACCGAGCTGACCATTTACTTTATGAACCTGGTCACCACCGCGACGCTCGAGCGCAATCCGACGCTCAAGGACGAAATCAAACAGAGGAATTTCACCAAGGGCCTGCCGGTGGGTTTTTACACGTATCCGATTTCGCAGGCTGCGGACATCACGATCTTCAAGGCGCATCTGGTCCCGGTAGGCGAAGATCAGCTCCCGATGATCGAGCAGGCGCGCGAAATCGTGCGGCGCTTCAATCGCATGTACGACAAGGTGCTGATCGAACCCAAGGCGCTGGTCGGCGAGATGGCGCGGCTGCCGGGAACTGACGGCGGCGCAAAGATGTCGAAGTCGGTGGGCAATTGCATCTACCTTGGCGATTCGCCCGAGGTCGTGCGCAAACGCGTGATGTCGATGTTCACCGATCGCACGCGGCTGCATCCCACGGATCCCGGCCACGTCGAAGGCAACCCGGTGTTCACCTATCACGACGTGTTCAATCCGGATAAGGCGGAAGTCGAAGATCTGAAGGAGCGCTACCGGATGGGCACGGTCGGCGACGTCGAGGTCAAGGAGAAGCTGTTCAAGGCGCTGAACATTTTCCTGGAGCCGATTCGCGAGCGCCGCGCGCATTTCGCGTCGAAGCCCGAGCACGTCCGCGAGATAATCGTCGAGGGTACGCGGAAGGGACGCGCGGTCGCGCAGGAGACGATGGCCGAAGTGCGCACCGCGATGAAGATCAGCTACAAATTGCAGGGGTGACCCCTGCACCCAGTGTTAAGGCCGCCCGCCGTTGGCGGACGCGAACCCTGCCGACGGCTTAATTCTGCGCTGCCGTCGCCACGGCCAGGGGTGACCCCTGCACCCAATGCCAGGAAATCAAGATGGGCGACTTCGCCGGGCGAGGGGACAGATACTCAGTACGCCTTGGCGAAATAGGCGCGCTCGGGTGCCGGCTCGCCGCATACTATGCACACCCCCGCGACACCATCGCTGGTGAGCGGAATTACGCGGCAAGTCGCCTTGGTCTCCTCGTGAATCCGCGTCTCGCACGCTGGATTCCCGCACCAATAGACGTCGGCGAATCCACCGCCGCCTTCGCCCTCCATGTGCTTGCGGAAGCTGGCGTAGTCGTCGAACTTTCGCGTATTCGCGATCGTCGCGGCCTTTGCCTGCGCGTAGAGATTTTTCTGAATCTCGCCCAGCAGCGTGCTAACAGTATCGGCAATCGCCGCGAGCGATGCCTTGCTCTTCGATTCCGGTCCCGACTTGTCGCGCCGCGCCAGCACCGCCTCGCCCGCGGCGACATCTCGCGGCCCAATCTCGATTCTCACCGGCACCCCGCGCATCTCCCAATCGTTGAACTTGAAACCCGGCGTCAGGCCTTCGCGATCGTCGATGCGCGCGCGGATTCCCGCCGCCGTCAGCGATTCGAGCGCGGCGCGGGCGGCGGCGAGCACTTTTTCGCCCTCCTCGGGTTTGCGGAAAATCGGCACGACGACCGCCTGGGTCGATGCGACCGCCGGCGGCAGCCGCAGTCCCTGGTCGTCGCCGTGCGCCATCACGATCGCGCCGAGCAGCCGCGTCGATACACCCCAACTCGTCTGCCACACGAACTGCATCTGATTTTGATCGTCCAGGTAGCGGATCTCGAACGGCTTGGCGAAGTTCTGGCCGAGAAAATGCGAGGTGCCGCATTGCAGCGCGCGCCCGTCACCCATCAGACCCTCGATCGAATAGGTCTCGTCGGCGCCCGGGAACCGCTCGGCCGCGCTCTTGCGTCCTACGATCAGCGGAATCGCCAAAAACTCCTCGACGAACTGGCGGTACACTTCGAGCATCGTGAGCGTTTCGCGTTCGGCTTCCTCGCGCGTGGCGTGCGCCGTGTGCCCCTCCTGCCACAGGAACTCGGTGGTGCGCAGGAACATGCGGGTGCGCATCTCCCATCGCACGACGTTGCACCATTGATTGAGCATCATCGGCAGGTCGCGATGCGATCTGATCCACTGCGCGAACATGTGGTTGATGATCGTCTCGGACGTCGGGCGCACGATTAGCGGCTCTTCGAGCTCCTTGCCGCCGCCGTGCGTGACGACCGCAAGCTCGGGCGCGAATCCCTCGACGTGTTGCGCCTCCCTCTGGATGAAGCTCTGCGGGATGAACAGGGGGAAGTACGCGTTGCGGGCGCCGGTCTTCTTGATGCGCTTGTCGAGCTCGTCGCGGATCGCCTCCCAGATGGCGAAGCCGTCGGGACGAAACACGATGCATCCGCGCACCGGCGAGTAGTCCGCCAACTCCGCGCGGAGGCAGATGTCGTTGTACCACGCGGCGAAGTCCTCGCTGCGAGGGGTTACCCGCTTGTCATTTTGCTTTGCTTGTTTTTCCGCCATTCGTCTTGTGTGACGATTGTGATTATCGTCAATTGGTACAGTCTCCGGATAAAGTCAGCCTGAATCAACTTATTCCGGAGCGTGCCCGAGGTGAAAGCCATGAAGCTGAGACTCCGAGCAGTCGGCGCCGGCCTTGCGCTTGCGATTGTAATCCCGATGCTCGCTCCCGCGGCGTCGGCGGACAGCGGTGCGAATGCTCCCGCGATGCGGACGATCGAAGTTGACGGGATCGGCGAGACGCGCACATCGCCTGACACCGCGGATTTGGATCTGGCGATCGATACTCAAGCGAAGACCGCCGAGGAAGCGGCGAATCGCAACGCCGCGCTGGCCACCAAGGTGATCGACGCGCTCAAGTCCAAGCTCGGTAGCAAGGGCAAGATTACGACCGGCGGCTATTCGCTGAATCCCGAGTACGACCAGCGTGCGAGCGAGAAGCCCAGGATTATCGGCTACAGCGCTCAAAATACGGTTACGGTAAATACCGGCGCGCTCGAGCTGGTTGGCCCGCTCATCGACTGCGCGATTGCGGCCGGTGCAAATCGCGTCAATTCGCTTGGCTTCAGCGTCAAGGACAACACCAAGGCGCGCACCGAAGCGATCGCGATTGCAACTCGCGACGCGCGCGCACAGGCCGAAGCGCTCGCATCTGCGCTGGGCGTGAAGCTCGGCAGGGTGCTCAAGGCGACGACAGTATCGCAAGCGCGGCCGATTCCGATGCGGATGGGAGGGGCGATGGCGATGTCGGCCAACGTGGCCACACCGGTCGAACCCGGCGAGGTCACTGTGCCGGCGACGGTTTCTCTCATCTTCGAGATTGAGTAGGTTTTGCTTTTGCGCTATCGACCAAGCGTGCACTTGAGGCTGCGATGCTGAAGCCCGGCGATCCCGCACCGACGTTCGACCTCGAATCCGCCCTTAACGGGCGTACGGCACGCTGTAGTCTCGGGAAGATTTCTTCCGATTTGGTTCTGATCTTTTTCTATCCGCGCGACTTTTCTTTCATCTGTCCCACTGAAGTCACGGGCTTCAACAAGGCGCTGAAGGAATTTGCCGCCGAGGAGACGACGATCGTGGGGGTCAGTATCGACGACGTGGAAAGCCATCTGCGATGGGCCCGCGAGCTCGGCGGAATCGGCTACCCGCTGCTCGCCGATCCGGATGGCAAGCTCGCGCGCGCCTACGGGGTTTTCGACGACCAGCAAAAGGTCGCGTTGCGTGCGACGTTCATCCTCGATCGGAAACGCAAAATTGTGTTCGCCGCGTCGTGCCCGTTGAACGTTGGACGCAGCGTGATCGAGACGCTTCGAATCGTGCGCGCGCTCCGAACCGGCCAACTCTGCCCCGCCGACTGGACGCCGGGCGTCGAGTTCGGTCCGGCCGACCGCGAGTTCTAGGACGAGCTTGGCTGCAATCGATCCGGCGGAAAAAAAGCGGCTGTTCGAGCGGCTCTCGAGCGTCCGCGAAATTGTGTTCGGCGTGCAGGACGGCGTGCTGACGACCGCAGGCGTGCTGTGCGGGCTCAGTGGCGCTGTCTCACTGCATTCGCAAGTCGCGCTCGCCGCGCTGGCTTCCACCGCGGCCGGCGCGCTCTCGATGGGCGCAGGAGCGTACCTGGGCACGCGCGCGGAAACCGAGGTGCTGCGCGCCGAGCTCGAGCTCGTGCGCGCCGACGCGGCCGCCAAGCCGTACACCGTCCAGGAGGGATTGCTCGACGAGCTGTGCAAGGAAGGCCTAAGCCGCGAGGGCGCCTATCGCATCGTGCGGTTGCTCAGCAGCTCGCCCAGGGCTCTGGCGTCAACCGCCGAGGCCAAGATGTTCGGGCTCAGCGGCGCGATGATCGGCAGGCCGGCGTTGGATGGAGTCGTGATGGGAATCGCGTTCCTGGCCGGCGCGTTGGTGCCGTTGCTGCCGTACATGCTGATTGCCGTTCCCCGGTACGACCTTGGCGGCGCGCTCGTCGCAACCGCACTCACCTTGTTCGGGGTTGGATACTTCGAAGGATGGCTCGCGCATCGCGACGATCGTTGGCGGTCGGGCGTGCGCTTCCTTACAATCGCGATGAGCGCGGCGGCCGTCGGCTATCTGATCGGGCTGGCGATCTCGCCGCTGGGTGCGACGGCAGGCTGACGTTGGCTGCCATGAAACTCCCCGCGTACTCGTCGCTGGCCGCATTTCTGGCGCACTATCGCGCGCTCAAATCAGACCGATCGCGCGGCCCCGGCGACGAGCAGCTATTGGCCGCGATGTCAGCGGCGATCGCGGCGCTTGGGCCCGAGCCACGCGCCGCACTCGACTGCGCCGAAGACAGCGCCCGCGCCAGACGCCATCGCGAGCGCGCCGAGCTCCAACTCCGCCGCGAGCTCGCCGCACGCGGGATGGTTGCGGGCTGAACGATGCTCGCTTACCTGGTGCGGCGAATCGTATTTGGCGCGGCGGTCCTAGTCGGAACGTCGGTCATCACGTTCGCTATCGCGTTCGTCGTTCCTGCCGATCCCGCGGTCACGATGGCCGGGGCGAAGGCCGATCCGCAAACTCTCGCCTCGATCCGGATCGAGATGGGTCTGGACCAGCCGCTCTACGTCCAGTACGCGCGCTACTTCGATCGTGCGATTCACGGTGATCTCGGCCGTTCGTATATCCGGCGCGAGAGCGTGACGCGGCTGATAGCCGATCGCTTTTCCGCAACCGCGGTGCTGGCGGGCGCCGCGATGGCGTTGTCATTGATGCTTGGAATTGCGATGGGCGCGATCGCTGCCGCGTATCGCGGCCGCGCGGCCGACAACATCCTGCTGGTCATATCGCTCGGCGCTGGTCTCGATTCCGGTGTTCTGGCTGGGCACGATGCTGCTGATCGGGGTCGCCGCCACCATTCGTTCGTTTCCGCTTGGCGGTTACAGCGGCGCGACGAGCATTGTCCTGCCGACGCTGACGCTGGCGCTCGGCTCGGCCGGCTACTATTCGCGGGTTCTTCACACCAGCCTGTGCGATGCGTTCGATCAGGATTACGTGCGCACCGCGCGCGGCAAGGGCCTCTCGCGCGTGCGCGTGATGCTCAAGCATGCGATGGCAAACGCGCTGCTGCCGCTGGTGACGCTGGCCGGCCTGGATCTGGCGGGACTGCTTTCGGGCGTCGTTCTGACCGAGACGGTCTTCAACTGGCCGGGAATCGGGCGGCTGGCGGCGGAGGCGATCTTCAATCTCGACATCCCGGTGATCATGGGCACCGTGCTCTTCTCCGCGTTCCTGATTGTGGTCGTCAACCTGCTGGTGGACCTGCTTTACGCGTGGCTCGATCCGCGTATTCGGCTGGCGGAGACCGGATGAATATCCGCCGGCTGATCACGCTCGAAACCGTTGGCGCTGCGATGGTCACCGTGCTGGTGCTCGTCGCGATCTTTGCGCCCGTCCTCGCGCCGCACGATCCGGCGATCGTCGTCGCGCCGACCTTTGGCGACCCCGGCGCGCCCATCACTCGCATTTCCGATGGGCACCGACGAACTCGGCCGCGACGTGCTCTCGCGCATCATCTTCGGCGCCCGCATATCGCTCACCGTCGGCGTCGCTGCGATGGCCGTCACGATGACCATCGGCATCGCGATCGGCCTGTGCTCGGGGTTCTTCGGCGGCGCAGTCGATTTTTTGCTGATGCGCTTCACGGACCTGATGCTGTCCTTGCCGCCGCTGCTGCTCGCGATGGCGCTGGTAGCGGTGCTGGGACCGAGTTTGCGCACGATCTTCATCGTCATCGGGCTCGTTTCATGGACGTCGATCGCCCGGGTGGTGCGGGCGGAAACGCTTGCGATGTCGAGGCGGGATTTCGTGGTCGGCGCCGAGGCGCTGGGCGCGCCGTCACGCCGATTGATCGCGCTGCACATCCTGCCCAACGTCCTGCCGATAATCGTCGTGATGGCCGCGCTCAGAACCTCTGACACGCTGCTGCTCGACGCGGCACTCAGCTTTCTGGGCCTGGGCGTTCCGCCGCCAACGCCGAGTTGGGGCCGAATGATCGAGGAGGCGACGATTTACTTCCGCACCGCGCCGTGGCTGGCGACCTTTCCCGGTCTCGCGATTTTTTACGCGGTGCTCAGCTTCAATCTGCTCGGCTACGGATTTTTACGCCGGCGCTCGCAATGATGGGCCGAAGACTCAAGCCGGCGCGCGTCGCGCGGTTTCTCGGCGCGCTCGACGATCGCATTGGCCGCGGGATGCGGTGGCGGACCGCCTCCGCTCAAACTGCCGCCGCACGCGATGGTAATCCGGCTTGCGGATGCCGACGACATTCCGACACTCGACCCGGCCGGCGGATATGACACCGTTTCATGGACTTTCGAACAGGCAATTTTCGACACTCTGGTGCGCTACGGCGACGGCAATATCGAACTCGAGCCCGATATCGCAACCGCCTGGGAAAGCTCGCCCAGACGCGACGACTTTCACATTTCATCTGCGCACCGACGCGCGTTTTTCCGACGGACGAAGCGTAACCAGCGCGGACTTCCGCTATGGAATCGAGCGCGTGCTGAATCCCGCCACGCGCTCGCGAGGGATGGAGTACTACCGCGGTATCGTGGGCGCGGGCGATTTCATCGCGCATCGCACCGCGCACGTGAGCGGAATCGACACGCCTGACAATTGGACTATCGTTTTCCATTTGAGCGCGCCCGATCCGATCTTCGCGCACAAGCTCGCGATGCCGTTTGCGTCGGCGATCCCGCGCGACGTCGCGGAGAAATGGGGCGACGATTTTTCCCGCCACGTCGTTGGCAGTGGGGCCTTCATGCTGCGCGATTGGATAGGTGGGCAACGGCTGGTGCTGGTGCGCAATCCCTACTACTTCGCCAAACCCTTGCCGCATCTCGACGCGATCGTGGAGTCGGTCGGCGTAAACCAGGAGCTGCAATGGCTGCGCTTCGACGCGGGCCAGATCGACGCGGTGACCGATATTCCGCCGGCCGAGTTCCCCTACGTCATGAAAACTCCGCGGCTGCGAGAGTTGACATTGGCGAAAACGACGGTCACTACCCGCTATCTTGGCATGAACTGCCAGATGTGGCCGTTTACCGACGTTCGCGTGCGCCGCGCGCTGAGTTACGCGATCGATCGGCGCAAGCTGATCGCAATATTGAACGGACGCGGCATCGTTGGGCAGGGCGTTATGCCGCCGAACCTGCCCGGCTACGATCCCGACCTCAAGGGTTATGACTACGATCCGGCTAAGGCGCGCGTACTGCTCGAACAGGCGCACCTCTCGGGCGGCTTCGAGTTTGAACTCTGGATGCGCGCCGACCAGACGAACCTGATGCTCGCGCAATCGGTACAGCAGGATCTCGCGCCGCTCGGTATCCGCGCCAGGCTGAAGCCGGTCGCGTGGGGGCCGTTCCTCGAAGCGATTCGCCAGCCGCATACGGCGCAATCGTTCATGCAGGGGTGGGAGGCTGACTTTCCCGATCCCGAGAATTTTCTCGGAGCGCTGCTTTCGCGCGCTCAATGGGGTTCCAACAACGACAGCTTTTATTCCAACCCCGAGGTCGAGCAAATACTTGCCGAAGCCGAGCCCGCAGCCGACATGAAAAAGCGCTACGAACTCTACGACCAGGCCGAGAAGATTGTCGTCGCCGACGCGCCGTGGGTTTTTCTCTACTACCCCGTGACTTACATAATCCGCCAGCCGTGGGTGCACGATTACGTGATGAATCCGATGCGCCCGACGCGCTTCGAGCACGTCTGGCTCTCCCCGCCCCCGGATTAGTGCGGCGTGCGCGACGAGTCTTACGCGCTCGCTGAGGTGGTCTCGGTCTCGGCGCGGAGCGCGGTCAGTTCGCGGCTGGCGCGGGGCAGGAACACCAGTCCGATCAGTGCGTTGCAAAGCATGAAGGTGAGTTGCGCCGCGAGACTGTAGGCGACGATCTTCGCCGCCGATGCGTTGCCCGAGAAGAACAACAGCCACGCCGCCTGACTGGTGCCGAGATGAGCCACCGCGATCGGCAGCGCGGCGGCCAGGAACACCAGCGGCAGAAACAGCATCAGCTTCACGAACGGGACCGCGATTCCGTACAGCGCCAGCGCATAATATTGCGCGACGACCGAGGCGAGGAAGGTCGGCGCCTTGATCGCCAGCACCACCAGGTAGTCGATGGGGCGCGCCTGGATAAAAGTCGCGAGCAATGCGCCCGCCCTTCCGGTCTCGACCCAGTTCCGGATGGGCGCGCTGCGCCGGGCGATCGCGAAGAAAGCAATGATGCCCGCCAGCATCGCCCATGCCGCGATGTACACGACGCGAAGGATCGCAACCAGCCTTGCCTGCGCGCCGCCGGCCGGCGTGTAAAAGATCACTCCCAGCGTCGAGAAGAGAAAAAGCTGATAGACCTCGAGCAGCGCGATGAAAAGCACCGAGCTGAGCGCGCTCAGGAAGCTGACGCCGGATTTGCGATGCAGGTAGTAGGCGACGCCGCCCTGGGCGAGGCTGGTGTTGATCAGCGCCAGCACGTACATGCTCGCGCGAATCGGCAGGATGTCCCGATAGCGCATCCGGGCGTTGAAGCGCCGCACAACCCAGGTCAGGCAGGACGAGTCGATCGCGCAGTAGAACAGCGAGTAGGGCATGAACACCGCCAGGAATTCGAGCACCGGCACCTGCGACAGCGCCTGCTCGACTTTCCGAATCGGGATGCGCCAGAAAATCAGGACGAAGATAGCGACGGTTCCGAGATACGGAATCGCCTTGCGCCAGAGCGGTGTCGCGCGAGGCGCCGGAATCGCGCCGCCCGGCGCATCGCTGGAGTCGGGAATCGGCCCGGCGCTCATGCGTCGTTCATCCTGACCGCGGCGCTTCCTGTCAGCACCTGTGCGCCGCGCTGATTCTCGACGTAAATCTGCAGCCCGGCCCGATCCGCATCGACGGAAACGATTTTCGCGTGGGAGGTCAAAGTGTCGCCGTAGAACACCGGCTGGGTGAGCGATACTTCGATACGTCCGCCGCGCACAAAGCGCATGCCGAAGTTGTCGGCGAGGAATTGCGCCACTATCGCGATGGTCTGCTCGCCGGCGGCGATCGGCGCCACGAATCCCGCTTTGTGCGCGGCGTCCTTGTCGTCGTGGATGTTGCCGCGCGGGCGGCGCTGCGGCGGCTCCTCGACGCCTTCCTTGTACGCCTTCGCCGCGTCCTCATCGAGGAGGTACGGCGGCGAAACCAGTTCCGCGCCGATTCGAATCTCACCGGGCGCCGTGCTCATTGCATCTCTCCCTGTTCGTTCAGCAGCACCGACGTGATCGCCTGCCGCACCAGCAGCCGATCGGTCGCCGCGTCGCGCGATTCATATTCCAGCGTGAAATAAAACTTGCCGCGCTTGCGATACGCGGCCGTGATCTTGCCCTCGGTCTTGACCGCCTGGCCCACGCGCATCGGCTCGTGAAACTCGCACCAGTGCTTGGCGTGGATTCCGCCCTTTCCGCCCTTGAAATGCCTGGCGATGAGCAGCGCGTAATCCAGCAAGCGCATCGTGGGCGACACGATCGCGCCGGGGTTGCGCGCATCGACGATGAATTCGGGACTCGCGGCCCCTACCGCCTGCGAGAACTTGCGCGTCTGCTCGGGAGTGACGACGTACTGAATCGGCCCAAGGCGCATCCCTTCGTGGACGTTCTCGGAGCACATCGGGAGTCGTGCGATTTCGCTCATAGTCACGCCGCCTTGGTATCGTTGAATCGCCGGGTCGCGCCGGCCGCCGCGATTGAATGACTTTAGCAGGCGTGCAAGATTCGGCGAACTGCGGTTTTGAGTGCGATGCCAACTAACACAGTCCCATACGCGCGCAAGGCGCGAACGCATCTTAGCAAGGCCGACCCGGTCCTCGCACGGATTATTGCCGAGGTCGGCGCGCTTGGAATCCCGCAGCGCCGCGAGCGCTTCCAGGCACTGGTGCGCAATATCATTTTCCAGCAGCTTGCGGGCGCCGCCGCCAATGCGATCTACGGCCGCTTTGCCGGCTTGTTTCCCGCCGTCGAATTTCCCTCACCGGATCAAGTGCTTGCCAGGACCGACGCGGAACTGCGCAGCGTGGGCCTCTCGGAAAAGAAGGTGCTCTACATCAAGGACCTCGCCGCGCACGTGCGCGATGGCAAGCTCAATTTCGATCGATTTCATCGAATGACCGACGAGGAGATTATCGCCAATCTCACGCAGGTGAAGGGCATCGGCAAGTGGACGGCTGAAATTTTCCTGATGTTCAACCTGGGACGGCCCGACGTGATGCCGGCCGACGATCTCGGCGTCCAGAACGCAGTCAAGCGGCACTACCGGATGCGCCAACGGCCCAATCGCAAGCGCCTGCTCAAGCACGCCGAGCGATGGCGTCCGTACCGGACCGCGGCGGCATGGTATCTGTGGCGCAGCCTCGACATCGTGCTGCCCGACGGCGGAGCGAAGCCGCCGGCGAAGAAGCTCGCGAAACGCAAGCAGCGATAGGATGCGCCGCCTGGCTACTCTGCGAGCGAATCTACGCGGCCTATTTCGTTAGCTTTTTCAGAGTCTTTCAGCAAGAGGAACAAGTGAAGCGGGTCCGTCGGGCGTCGAGTTCGAAACTATTGCGCGAATTGCTCGCGATGTCCAGCGGCCTGCGCTGTCCGCAGCAAGGCATCTTTGCGAGAGAGGCCTTTGCGCGATACCCGCGCCCTGCTAGGAACGGTCAACGGCCAGCCTGAGCGAGTATCATCACCGGAACTGGATGACGCGCCATGCCAAAGATGGAGAGAAGAGAAGAAAGGAGAAGAGATATAAATAGAGGGAGAGAAAAGAAGAAGAAGAAAATAAATAAGGAGGAAAAGGGAAAAAAAGAAAAGGAAGAAGAAAGAAAAAAAAAGGAGGAAAAAAAAAGAAAGGAAAAGGAGGGAAGGGGAAAAAAGGAAAAGATGAGGTAAAAGGAGAGATAGAGAGAAAGGGAAAGGTGGTAGAGAAAGAGAGAGAGAAAAAAGAGAACGAAACTCGGAGGAAAAAGAAAAAAGAAGAGGGAGAAAAAGAGAGAGAAAAAAAGAAAGAAGAGAAAAAAGGATAAAGGTGAATAGGAGGCGAGAAAAGAAAAGGGAGGTAAGAGAAAGAGAGGGAAAGAAAGAAGAAGGAGAGGTAAAAAAAAAAAAAAAAGAGGGAAAAAGGAGAATATAGAAGAGAGGAAAAAAGGGAAGAAAAAAAAAAGAAAGAAAAGAATAAATGAAGATGTAAGTGAAAGAATATAGATGGAGCTAAAAAATGGAAGGGGAAAAAGCGAGCGAATCTACGCGGCCTATTTCGTTAGCTTTTTCAGATTTTTCAGCAAGAGGAACAAGTGAAGCGGTCCGTCGGGCTCGGTTCGAAATCGAATTGCTCGTACCAGCGGCGCGCATCGTCGTCCTTTGCGTGAACGACCATTGCGCGAATTCCCGCGATGTCCGCGGCCTGCGCTGTCCGCAGCAAGGCATCTTTGAGGAGGGCTTTGCCGATACCCGCGCCCTGCTCGGAACGGTCAACGGCCAGCCTGGCGAGTATCATCACCGGAACTGGATGACGCGCCATGCCCTTGACGGCACGCGAAGGAGAGTCTTCGCGTTGCGCAGACCCGACCGCGAGACTGTAATAGCCGACGACGCGCCTCGCGCGGCATGTCACGTAGGTCTGCGCCGAATTGGCAGCCTGGTTCGCAAGCGCGAACCTCTTCAGGAGTGAAACGGTTAAGCTCGTCTCGTCCGCAGTCGAAGGGATCGGTTAAATCCCCCGCGCTCAGCTTATGGACAGGTGAGAGCGTTTCGGGCGAGGCCGCCCGACTCACTCAAGGACACTCCGCTCGGCGAGCAGTCGGGCAAGCCTCGGCTTGAGGCGGGGAGGCCGGTCCAGGATCTTCAGAAACTCGTTCCATCGTCTTCCGGCCAGCACGAAGGAGCGCCGGTCTTCAAGTGTCTCCGCTGCTGCGGTCAGCCCGGCATCCAACAAAAACTGGCTGACCGTCTTGCTAGCCTGGGTTGCGGCCATTTGCAGCGTGTCTTTGGCGGTTGGGCTCACCCGAACATCAATTCGCTCAGTTTTCGAAACTGCCGTTGGCATCAGAAGCCATCTCCTTTCTTTCCTACATAGCATCCGGACATTGTCCGGACAAGCGCCGGGCTACTCGGCGAGCATTGGGTTTGGTTTTGGGAAGCCCAGCCTGGAGAGGGATTCGTCGAGGATGCGGGCGTCGTCGGACAAAGCCGGCTCGCGCTCGGCGAGCGCGTCTACGCGGCGGCGCATTTCCTTGAGTTCGGTGTAGAGACCGCCGGACAAGCGCGCGATCACGACGAAACAAATCCACGGCACCACGACCAGTCCCGCAATTGTAATCGCAATCATGATGCGGGCCTGCGATTCGGCGCCGGCCGCCGCCGCGATCAGCGCCGCGTCATCGAGGCTCATCAGATCCGCCACCGTCCCCTGCAGATCGCGCAGCCGCGGCTCGAGGCTGTCGTCGCCCGGCTGCGCCGCGCGCAGCGCGTCAAACAGCGGCCGCGCGTCGTTGGCGATTTTCTCGATCCGTTCGGCCTGCTCGCGGGTTCCGATATGCGACCGCGCGATCTCGATTTCAGAAATGAATCCACGCTGCTGATCGATGACGATTTGAGAAGCATCGGGTTGCGTGCGTCCCCAATCCATCTTGTAAAGCGCGTTTTCCATCCCCTCGGCCGCGCGCGCCGCCGCATCCTGATTGTCGTAGATTTCGCGCGGCGCCGTCCCGAAGACGTGAAACGCGCCTGCAATCAGCGCGGCTGCCAGCAGCAGAATCGCCGGCGCAATTGCGGCCATGAAACGGAGCTTGGTGACGATAGTCAGGTTGTTCATGCCGGTTTTCCCTGTCGTTGCCATCCCAAAAGGATGCCCGCGATGGACGCGAAAACGCAACGACCCGATGTGACGTGCGGGCCGCAGTGTGCGATAATTCCCTTGATGCATTTTGCCGATCGCCTTGCACAAGCGTCGCGTCTCAAACAGAGCGTCGTAGTGCTTGGCATCGATCCCCAGCTCGACGCGCCGGACGCGCCCGCAATCCCGCGCGGCTACACTCTGGCGCGCTTCTGCTGCGAAATCGTCGAGTCGTGCGCGCGCTCCGCGGTCGCGGTTAAGCCGCAACTTGCGTATTACGAGGCGCGCGGCGTCGAGGGCATGCGCGCGTTTTGCGAGGTCGTCAAGCTGGCCCGGCGGCTTGGGTTGATTACGATCGCGGACGCGAAGCGCGGCGATATCGGCGCGACCTCGGCCGCCTATGCCGAGGCTTTTCTGGGCGATGGCGACTTCGGTTGCGACGCCGTGACCGTAAACCCGTACCAGGGAATCGACGCCGTGATGCCGTTTATCGCGAAGGTGAGAGACGGCCGCGGGGTGTTCGTGCTGGTCAAGACGTCGAATCCCTCGTCGGGGGAATTCCAGGATCTGATCGCGTCGGGCCGGCCGCTATGGGAGTCGGTTGCGGCGCGGGTGAACGAATGGGGCAGCGACTCGGCTTTCACCGGCGCCAGCGGCCTCAGCCCGGTCGGCGCGGTGGTCGGCGCGACTTATCCCGAGCATGCGCGGCGCGCGCGCGAATTGATGCCGGCCGCGACAATCCTGGCGCCGGGATATGGCGCGCAGGGTGCGCCGGCAGCGGACGCGGTCGCGTCGGCGCGCGCCGACGGCACCGGAGTCATCGTCAATGCGAGCCGGAGCCTGATGTACGCGTATCGGAAAAAGGAAGGCGCCAAGCCCGGCGAGGCTGCCGCCGAGTACGCCGAGGCGATGCGGCTGGAACTGAACGCCGCGCTTGCCGCACGCCGCACGCAAGGGTTGGCGCGGACCGCGTGATCAACGCACAACGATCGGGTTAGCCGCGCACCCGGCTAGGAACGCATCAGCTCGGCTTCGTCGGCGGCCAGGGTGGCGTAAACTTCGCGATCGATCGCCCGGTAGCGAGCGAGCGCCTTTTCCGCCTGCTCTTCGTTGCCCTGCTTCCTGGCAATCTCGTGCATCTCCTTTTCGATCCACGACAGATGCCACGGCTCGTCTTTCATTACGGACTTCAGGACTTCCATCGTCTCCGGATCGACGTTGGGCAACGCGATATGCGCGTTGTAACGGCTTTGCGCGCGCTCTTCGACCACGACGGTCAATGCGAGCAGATCGAGAATCGTCTTGGGCACGCCGGTGCGAAGTCCGAGCCGGCGCTGGTAGCCGTCGTCGATAAGGAGCGGAGTGCCGCCCAGATCGGCGATTCGCTTGGTCCATAGGTAAGCATGGCGCGTTTCGTCGGCGAGATGAGCCGTCATCTTGAGCAGCGCGTCGCCGTCTTTCATGTGTCCGAGGAGATTGAAGAGTAAACGCGCCCCCCGCAATTCGGCGTCGCGATAGAAGCTAAAGATGAGAATCTGCTTCTCGGTTGCGGACATTGCGGCAAAATCCATCGTTGCTGCTGATATAGCGCCCAATAGTTAATCCTCCGTCAACGATCAAAAATACGACGGTCGACGTATAATACGGACAGATAATAAGATTGCGCGTAGCTTATGCGATTGGCTTCGCAGGGTCAAGAAAATGCGGCCGCGGCCATGCTCCAGGCGGCCGTCGTTGAGCAATACGCCGCTTTGATGCTTGGGTGGTTGCGAATCTTCGGCATTAAGAACAATTTGTTTATGTCACAGCGCGAAATCGCGGGGGGCCATCGGAAGGCAGCCGCCGGATTGGCGCGGGTGGTGCGTGATGCCGTCACCAGACGTTTATTGGCTCGCATTGAGACGCGCTCGCGGAGTAGGACCGCGAACCTGCAAGCTGCTGATCGAGAAGTTCGGCGCGCCCGAAAAAATATTCCAGCTCGATGCCGGCGAGATCGCGGCCGCCGGGGTGCCGCGCAACACCGCTCAGAGTATCGCCGAGTTCCGCGACTTCGACGCGATCGAGAAAGAGCTGTGCGAGCTGCCGAATATCGGCGCGCGCCTGGTGAAATGGACCGACGCCGACTATCCGCCGAATTTGCGCCAAATCGCCGACCCGCCGCCCTTCATATTCGTGCGCGGCCAGGCCCAACTGGGCGATCCCGCCTGCATCGCAATCGTCGGCGCTCGCGCAGCCAGCGATATCGGGCGGCGGATGGCACAGAGGCTCGGGCTTGAGCTTGCCGCCAAGGGCTTCACTGTAGTGAGCGGCCTGGCGCGTGGAATCGACGGCGAGGCGCATCAGGGAGCGCTCGACGCGCACGGCAAGACGATCGCCGTGCTGGGATGCGGCGTCGACGTCATCTATCCCGCCGAGCATCGCAAGCTGGCCGACGCGATCCTCGCGGGCGGCGGCGCCCTCATCAGTGAACTCCCGATTGGAACGCCGCCGCTGGCGGAGAACTTTCCGACTCGCAACCGTATCCTGTCGGGGCTGTGCCTGGGCGTCGTAATCGTCGAGGCGGCCGAAAAGAGCGGCTCGCTGATCACGGCGCGGATGGCGCTCGAACAGGATCGCCAGGTGTTCGCCGTCCCCGGCAGCCCGCTTTCCGGCAAAACGCGGGGTAGCAATCGCCTGCTCAAGGACGGCGCGAAGCTGGTCGAATGCGTCGAAGACGTAATCGAGGAGCTGGCGCCTCAGATGGCTGACAGACCAGTGGCGACCCGCGGCCTGCCTAACGAACCGGCAGAACGGGCTCCGGCGCAAGGATCGTCCAGGACGAAAGCTGAAGTCCGTCCCATCGCTGAGCCGGCAGAAGCGGCCAAGATTCTCAAAGCGGGAGCCGTTGACGCTACGGCTATCTTAGAGAATCTAAAAGAATCTGAAAGACTCCACGTTGATTCGATAATCGAGTCCTCCGGGCTAAGCGCCCAAACCGTGCTTAGGTTATTGCTGGAACTGGAACTTGAGGGCCACGTCACCCAGCATCCGGGCAAGCTTTTCTCGCTTGCATAAGTCTGGCAGGGTGTAACTCCTGTAGCGTCGGGAGGATTGCCCCTCGCATGAAACCTGCCTCAACTGGATGGGTGGGAACGGGGGCCGGAGGCGCCAAAATCGGTGGCAAAAAATCTCGTAATCGTCGAATCGCCTGCAAAGGCGAAAACGATCAAGCGTTACCTCGGTAGCGATTACCAGGTGATGCCCTCGGTCGGCCACGTGGTGGACCTGCCCAAGAGCAAGCTCGGGGTCGATGTCGAGCACGGTTTCGCGCCCGACTACGTCGTAATCAAGGGCAAAGAGAAGGTAATCGGCGAGATCAAGAGCGCCGCCAAGGGCAAGGAGAACATTTACCTGGCCAGCGACCCCGACCGCGAAGGCGAGGCGATCGCGTGGCATATCGCCGAGCATCTCGGCAAGACCAAGTCCAACGTCCGCCGCGTACTGCTGCATGAAATCACGCCCGCCGCGGTCAAGGAGGCGGTTGCCAATCCCTCGAACCTCGATCACAACCTGTTCGACGCGTACCAGGCGCGCCGGGTGCTCGATCGGCTGGTTGGATACAAGATAAGTCCGCTGCTGTGGGACAAGGTCAAGCGCGGGATCAGCGCCGGGCGCGTGCAATCGGTTGCGCTGCGGATAATCGTCGATCGCGAACGCGCGCGCGAGGCATTCCGCGCCGAAGAGTACTGGACGCTCGACGCCCGCCTCTCGGGCAAGAATCCTCCGCCGTTCAAGGCCCGGCTCTCCAGCTACAAGGACCAGCGCATCGACAACAAATCGCGCAAGCTGCCCGAGGCCGAGGCGCGCGCGATCATGGCGGTGGTCGAGGCGGCGCCCTTCAAAGTCAAAAGCGTCGAGCGCAAGGAAGTCCGCCGCAGTCCGACGCCCCCGTTCATCACCTCGCGGCTTCAGCAGGAGGCCTCGCGCAAGCTCTACTTTCAGCCGCGGCGCACGATGCAGATCGCGCAGAAGCTGTACGAGGGCGTCGAGCTTGGCGAGCAGGGCGCGGTCGGGCTTATCACTTATATGCGCACCGACTCGCCGCGGGTTTCCGACCAGGCGCTCGACTCCGTGCGCAACCATATCGGCTCGCGCTATGGCAAGGAGTACGTTCCCGACAAGCCGAACTTTTATCGATCCGGCAAGCAGGCGCAGGGCGCGCACGAAGCTATTCGTCCGACCGCGGTCGAGCGCGACCCGGAGTCGATCGCCCGCTACCTCGACAAGGACGCGCTCGCGCTCTACACGCTGATTTACAATCGCTTCGTCTCGAGCCAGATGACCCCGGCGGTGTACGACCGCACGACGGTGGACATCGAATCGGCCGACGCCATCTTCCGCGCAACCGGGCAGGTGATGAAGTTCGACGGCTTCATGCGCGTATATATCGAAGGCCAGGACGAAGTTTCCAGCGATGACGAAGAAGGCACGCTGCCGATGCTCACCGAAGGCGAGGCGCTCAAATTGCTGGGGCTGGACCCCGAGCAGCATTTCACCCAGCCTCCGCCGCGCTTCACCCAGGCCACGCTGATCAAGGAGCTGGAAGAGCAGGGGATAGGACGTCCCTCGACGTACGCCGCGATCATGACGAGCATCTTGAAGGTCGAGTACGTCGAAGAAGACGAGAGCAAGCGGATGCGTCCGACGTCGCTCGGGCGGGTCGTCAACGACATGCTGGTCAAGGCGTTTCCCGACATTTTGGAGTCGGGCTTCACCGCGCAGTTCGAAGAGGACCTCGACAAGGTGGAAGAGGGCGCCGAGAACTGGGTGAAGACGCTCGGGCGCTTTTACGGCCCGTTCGCGAAGGACCTGGCCGAGGCGAAGAAGAAAATGCCCGAGGTCAAGCGCAAGGGGCTGCCGACCGGGCTCAAGTGCGAACTCGACGGCGGAGAGATGGTGATCAAATGGGGGCGCAACGGCGAGTTCGTCGCATGCTCGAACTACCCCAAATGCACCAACACCGGAGAGATCACGCGCGACGAGCAGGGCAATATCACGCTCAAGGCGCCGTCGGCGCCCGTGCCCACCGATGAAGTCTGCGAGAAGTGCGGCAAGCCGATGGTCAAGCGCCGCTCGCGCTTCGGCGAATTCCTGGGATGCTCCGGGTATCCGGAGTGCGACGGAATCAAGCGCCTGCAATCGTCGGCGCCGGTAAAGACCGGGGTCGCGTGTCCGGAATGCAAGGAAGGCGAAATCCTCGAGCGCCGCAGCCGCCGCGGAAAGATTTTCTTCGGATGCGGCCGCTATCCGAAATGTAAATTCGCAGCCTGGAACAAAGTCGTCCCGCATCCATGCCCGTCTTGCGGCGCGAACTACATGGTCGAGAAAGACTTGAAGCGCACCGGCATCACCTGGCAATGCGCCAACAAGGAATGCGGCTACAAAGCTCCCGCTCCGGTCGCCGCGCAGCCCACCCCTGCGCCAGCCTCGACGCCGCCCGCGTAGGTCCGCCATTTCGATTTTCTGCTGCGCCGGATTCGCGCGGATCCGCCGATCCGCGCCGGTTTACACGACCGTCGAAAAACGCCACGATCACGTCTCGCCGCATCCGAGGCCTCTGTTCAGGCGGCAATCCCCGATGAGTGAGAGCTATGTAACCGTTGTCGGAGCGGGACTCGCGGGCAGCGAGGCTGCCTACCAGCTCGCGCGCAGGGGTATCGCCGTGCGGCTGATCGAGATGCGGCCGGTCAAAATGACCGAAGCTCATCGCACCGCGGATTTTGCGGAGCTGGTGTGCTCGAATTCGCTCCGCAACGATTCGATGGAGACGGCGGTCGGCGTGCTGAAAGAAGAGATGCGCCGGCTTGGCTCGCTCGTGATTGCGGCGGCGGATCGCGCGCGGGTGCCCGCGGGTTCCGCGCTCGCTGTCGATCGCAATGATTTCTCGCGCGCCATCACCGCGGCCCTCGAGCGGCATCCGATGGTGGAAATTTCACGCGCCGAGGCGTTGGATGTGCCCGCCGGTCTGACCATTCTCGCTACCGGTCCTCTAACCAGCCCGGCGCTGGGCGAGTCGCTGAACCGCCTGATCGGTCCGCGCAACTTATATTTCTACGACGCGCTCGCGCCAATCGTCACCGCCGATTCGATCGACATGGACGTGGCGTTCAAGGCCTCACGCTACGGCAAGGGCGGCGATGATTACATCAATTGCCCGATGACTGAAATTCAGTACGACAACTTCGTTGCGGCGGTTGTGGCGGCTGAAAAAATCGAACTGCACCCATTCGAGAAGCCGATTTATTTCGAGGGATGCATGCCGATCGAGGAAATGGCGCGCCGCGGCCCGATGACACTCGCGTTCGGTCCGATGCGTCCGGTCGGGCTCGCAGAGCCACGCGGCGGGCGCCGGCCGTTTGCGGTCGTGCAGTTGCGGCAGGACGACGCCGCCGGCCGCCTGTACAATATGGTTGGATTCCAGACCAAGATGACGTATCCGGAGCAGCTGCGCGTGCTGCGAATGATACCCGGAATGGAAAAGGCGGAGTTCGTGCGCCTGGGCTCGATCCATCGCAACACGTTCGTCGATTCGCCGCGCATGCTGCGTCCCACGCTCCAGCTCAAGGCGCGCGACGATTTGTTCTTGGCCGGCCAGATGGTCGGGGTCGAAGGCTACGTCGAGTCCGCCGCCGCGGGATTGATTGCGGGAATCAACGCCGCGAACCTGGTTATGAATCGCGAATTGGTCGTTCCGCCGCCCGAGACCGCAGCCGGATCTCTCGTCGCTTATATCACCGATCCCGCGCGGCGCGACTTCCAGCCGATGAACGCGAACTACGGCCTGATGCCGGATTTGAAGATCCGCGCGCGAGGCCGCGAGAAGAAAATCGAGATGGGTGCGCGTGCGCTGGCGGCGATCGACGGTTGGATCGAGCGCAATCGGATCGAGCCGCCCGCAGCTATGGCTCCGCGCGCAGTTCCGCTATAGAAATTTGTGGAGGTCGTTGCCGATGACCAAAGCGGAATTGATTGATACGATCGCCCGGTCCACCGATCAGCCCAAGAAGCTGGTCGCCACCACCCTGGACCTGGCATTCGAACAAATTGCGCGCTCGATTCGCAAGGACAAGCGCTTCTGGGTGCCCGGCTTCGGCACTTTTTCCGTGCGCCGGCGCCGCGCGCGCGCCGGCTTCAATCCACGCACGAACGCGCCAATGACCATTCCGGCGGCTCGCACGGTAGGCTTTCGTCCGGCGCCACAGCTAAGGAAGGGTCTCTGACGGCCGCATCCAAAGCCGATGAGCGCGATCAACCACGCGATCATCCGCACGATCAAACGACATCCCGCCCGATCGTTTCGGCCCGTGCGCTAAGTCTCATCCTGCTCATCGCCGCTCTCGCCACGGGCGGCGCGCTCCGCTTTTACAATCTCGGCGCGCTCGAGATGTCGGCGGACGAGGGCGCGTCGTGGGCGGCCGCCTCCGCGCCGACCGCCGCCGAAGTGATCGCACGCCAACCTGCGCTCAATCCCGGCGAGCTGCCGATGCATGACTTGATGCTGCATGGATGGATCGCACTTTTCGGATCGAGCCTGGCCGCGATGCGCGCGATGTCGGCGGCGCTGGGCGTCGTGTCGATACTGCTGGTTTATCTTGTCTGCTGCGAACTGTTCGCGCCCGGGTCCGAAAGAGAATCGGCGCTGACCAGCGACGACGCGAGGATAATTGCCGGGCTTGGAGCGCTGGTCTTTGCCGTGAACCTGGTCACGATCAAGTACTCGCGCGAGGCGCGGATGTATCCGCTGATGCTCGCGGCGATTCTCGCGCAAGTAGCGATGTTCATCCGCGCGCTTCGCGGCGGCGGAATCGTCAACTATGCGGCGGTGATGGTGCTGACGGCAATTGCGATCGCCTCGAACTTCGCCGCGGTGCTGGTACCCGCGACCGAAGGCCTGTGGCTGCTCTATATACTCGTGCGCGCGCCAGCGAATCTTGCCAACGCGAATGCGCGGCGCGCGTGGAATATTGCGATTGCGCTTGCGGCGGCAGGATTGATCCTCACGCCGAAACTTCTTCCATCTCTGCACGCGGCTTCGGCCGGGAGCGTCGGCGGATGGCGCAAGCCGCCGGCTTTATACGCGCCCCTGGCGCTGTTCAATAAAGCAACCGGCAGCTTCGCGTTCCCGATTTTGGCGGGGCTTGCGATTTGGGGTGTGGTCCGTGGATGGCGCCGCGGCGCGCGCGCAGCAATCGCCTTCGCGATGCTCTGGATGTGGGCGCCGCCGGTGATAATGGTTGCCGCGTCGTATGCGATTGCGCCGGTGTTCGTCGAGCGTTACGCGCTGTCGTGCTTTGTTCCGTTTTTTATTTTCGTCGCGTTGGGGATATTCGAGTTGCCGGGCGATCTCGTCCGCATCGGCGCGCTGGTGCTCGCGGTCGCATTCTCCGCCGGTCATATCGTTTCGTACGATCGCAAACCGCACGACGCGCAATATCGCGAGGCAATCGCGGCGGCCTCCTCGGCGCTCAAACCCGGCGAGGTCATGAGCGTTGTTCCGTCGTATGCGATCGAAGTGGTCCGATATTATCTCCCGGCCGGCGAGCTCGATCGCGCGGTTCGCCACGACGCGTCGGCATCAGGCGCCGCCGTGTTGATTGTGGGCGATCAGAACCTCGCGCCGGATGCCGCCCGGTCATATAGAAAAGAATATCCGCAAGTGGTCGCGCGGCTGCGCGGCGTAACGGTTCTGCGAAAGTGAAATTGCGATGAGCCTGATGCCCGCCGGTCCCGCGCGCGTCTCGCTGTTGCGCTACTCCCCGGCACTGATCCTGTTCGCGATTGCGATCGCAGACGTACTGCAGCACACCGGCGCCGATCTCTGGGGACACGTTCTGTGGGGCCGCGAGCTTCTCGCTCATGGCTCGCTGCCGCGCGCCAATCCCTATTCGTATTCGGCGCCGGGCTTCCTGTGGCTGCGGCATGAATGGTTGAGCGAAATCCTGATGGGCGCGATGTTCGACCGGTTCGGGCCGTTGGGGCTGAAGCTGCTCAAGTTCGCGTGCGCGGCCGGGACTGTCTGGTTCATTGTTCTCGCAGAATCCGAAACCGCGGCGCCGGCGGTCGTGCAGGCGGCAATTCTGCTGGTGGTCGCGATGATCCTGGCGCCGGTGATGCAGTTTCGGCCGCAGCTATTTGATTTCGTCGCGCTGGCGGCGATAATCGCGCTGCTTGCCCGTCACAACTGGCGCGGTACGGCGCCGCTATGGATTGCTATCCCGATCGTAGCGGTTTGGAGCAATCTCCACGGTGGATTTTTTTTGGGGCTGGTTGCGATAGGGGTTTACGGAGCAACGACGGTCCTATCCGACATCCTGGCGGGCCGCGGTCCGCGCCGCGGGCTTGGCATTGTCGCGATTGCCGCCGCTGCCGCCGCTTCTACTTTGTGCACGTTTCTGATCCCACCCGCACGCGACACCTGGTACACGCTGATTCACTCGATCCTGAATCCGATGACGCACAGTCAGGTTGCGGATTGGCAACCGCTGATAGCTGCGCTAGCCAGCGGGGGCAGCGGGAGCGTCGCGAAGAAGTATTTCGTCGTGGTGCTCTTGTTTTTTTCCGCCGCAGGCATATCAGTGGTTCTCAAACCGAAAGGTGGTGACGCGCCGCTGGTCGCGGTGGCCGCGGTGATGCTCGCGGCAGCCTTCGCGGCCGTCCGCAATATCCCGATTGCGGTGATTGCAATCGTTCCCGTGCTCGCGAACCACTTGGGCCTGCTGGCGCGGGCGCGCGGGGTCTCCGCGGTACCGGCCGCGAGCGCTCTTGCGATGCCGCGGGCGGGACGGCTGGTCATTGAAATACTGATCGCGGCGGCTGCCATCGGGTTCGCGCGCCAAAGCGGAGTTCTGTCGCCCGGAATAGACGCATCCGACAATCCTGCCGGCGCGCTCAGCTTCATGAACAGCCATCAGCTCACGGGAAACGTGCTGGCTGAGTATGCATGGGGGCAGTACGTTATTTGGCATGGCGCGCCCGGCATGAAAGTCTTCATCGATAGCCGCTATGACCTGGCCTATCCTCCCGCAGTAGTCCGGGACTGGTTGGATTTCGACAACAACACGGCCGGCGGATCGCATACGCTGGCGGCGTATCCGCATGATTTCGTTCTGGTCAAGCGAGACGCAGCGGCCGCAAAGCTGATGGATTCCCAACGCGATTGGCGGCTCATCTATAGCGACGACACGGCCCGGCTGTACGCGCGCGCGAACTCGGCTGCCGCCCGGCTCGGGGGAGTTCCGTTCGCGGGCGCAGCCGGACCGGCGATGTTCCCATAGGGCTGTCGTCGGCGGCGCGAAGTCCCGCACTGGAAATGCGCCGTCAGTATGGTAGTAAGGTAGTCGCAACGGCGCTCGCAGGGCGCAGGACGTTTCCAGCTTTTCGTTTTCCGTTGTTCGTTTTTCGTTGCCCGCGCGTGCAGCTAATACTATCGCCACACTCAAGGAGCACCCAGAATGAAAGCCGCCGTTTTTCACGGGCCCAAGCTGCCTCTCAGTATCGAGGACGTCGAACTCGACAAACCCCAGGACCGCGAAGTCCTGATCAAGACCGTCGCGAGCGGCGTATGCCATAGCGACCTGCATTTCATCGACGGTTTCTACATGTACCCGACGCCCGCGGTGCTCGGCCACGAGGCCGCCGGAATCGTCGAGGAAGTCGGCAAACAGGTAACCTACGTCAAGCCGGGGGATCACGTGATCTGCTGCCTGTCGGTGTTCTGCGGCAATTGCGAGCAATGCATGTCGGGCCATCCGAATCGATGCTCGAACAAGGCCGCCACCCAGCGCAACTCACAGGACA
Organism: Binataceae bacterium (SeqCode); assembly: GCA_963722605.1. Lineage (GTDB taxonomy): Bacteria > Desulfobacterota > Binatia > Binatales > Binataceae > Binatus. Next base: position 686,473 of record CAVRNO010000004.1, read on the forward strand.
AGCCGCGCATCTCGCAGAAGGGCAAGCCGGTCTATCAGTTCCTGGACATCTCGTCTTACTGCGAGAAGATGCTGCTGCACGAGAATGCGGTGGTGAAGATTCGCGAGGACCTGCCGCTGGATCGCGCGGCGTTGATCGGATGCGGCGTCACCACCGGCGTCGGCGCGGTGCTCAATACCGCGAAGATCGAACCCGGCTCGACGGTTGCGGTCTTCGGCGCGGGCGGGGTTGGACTCGCCGCGATCCAGGGAGCGCGGATCGCGGGCGCGCGCAAAATAATCGCGGTCGATATGTTCGAGGGCAAGCTGGCGATGGCCCGGCGGCTGGGCGCGACCGACACCGTTGACGCGTCGCACAGCGATCCCATCGATGAAATCAAAAAACTCACCGGCGCCGGAGTCGATTACTCGTTCGAAGCGATCGGACTCAAGACCGCCGCCGAGCAGGCGTTCAACGCGCTCAAGCCCGGCGGTACCGCGACCGTGATCGGCATGATTCCCCTTGGCCAGAAGGTCGAACTCGACGGCTACATGTTTCTGAGCGAGCGCAAACTGCAAGGCTCCAACATGGGCTCGAACCGATTCCGCATCGACATGCCCCGTTACATCGACTTCTACATGCAAGGGCGGCTCAATCTCGACGACATGATCAGCCGCCGCGGCAAGCTCGAGGACGTCAACGAGGCGTTCCGCGCGATGAAGGCGGGAGAGGTCGCGCGCACGGTCCTGATGTTCAACTAACTCGCGCCGCGCGAAACCGAAATCGAACTCAAGGAGCAATCCAGATGAAAGCTGCTGTTTTCCACGGTCCCGGTCAGCCACTCACGATCGAGCAGGTCGATATCGACGAGCCCAAAGCACGCGAAGTTGTCGTGCGTGTAATCGCCAGCGGCGTATGCCATAGCGATCTTCATTTCGTGGACGGGGCGTACTTTTGGCCGACGCCCGCGATCCTTGGCCACGAGGCCGCCGGCATCGTCGAGAAAGTCGGCTCGCAGGTTTCGTACCTCAAGCCCGGTGACCACGTGATCGCGTGCCTGTCGGTGTTTTGCGGCGTCTGCGAGGAATGCATGTCCGGGCATCCGACGCTGTGCTCGAACCGGGAGGCCACCCAGCGCGCCGCAACCGACCCGCCGCGCCTCTCGCAGAAGGGCGCGATGGTCAATCAGTTCGCCGACCTGTCGGGATACGCCGAAAAGATGCTGGTGCACGAAAATGCGCTGGTGAAGATTGCCAACGACGTGCCGCTCGATCGCGCCGCGCTCATCGGATGCGGGGTGATGACCGGCGTCGGCGCCGCGCTTTACACCGCCAAAGTTGCGCCGGGATCGACCGTCGCCGTGTTCGGCGCCGGCGGGGTCGGCCTCGCGATCATCCAGGGTGCGCGAATCGCGGGCGCCCGAATGATCATCGCGGTGGACATGTTCCCCGCCAAGCTCGAGCTCGCCAAGAAGCTCGGCGCGACTCATGCCGTCGATGCGTCCAAGGGCGATGCGGTCAGCCAGATTCGCTCGCTCACCGGCGGCGGCGCCGATTACACGTTCGAAGCGATCGGGCTCAAGGCGGCAGCCGAGCAGGCTTACGAATCGGCCGGCGCCGGCGGCATCGCCACGATCGTCGGGATGGTTCCGCTCGGGCAGAAGGTCGAAGTGGACGGCTTCTCGCTGCTGTTCGAGAAGCGAATCCAGGGATGCTTCATGGGGTCGAACCGCTTCCGCATCGACATGCCGCGCATCATCGAGTTCTATCAGCAAGGGCGGCTCAACCTCGACGACATGATAACGCGCCGCGGCAAACTGGAGGACGTGAACGAGGCGTTCCGCGCGATGAAGGCCGGAGAAGTCGCGCGCACGGTGCTGATGTTCGACTAGGCGCGCGCTGTCCGATCGTTGCATGCTGAGCGGGCCGGCCGGATTTCCGATCGGCGCAGCGCAATATTATTTGAGCAAATCGGCGATCCCGTCCTCGATCGACACGCGCGGGCGCCATCCAAGAATCTGCTCGGCTTGGCCGCGATCGGCGAGCGTATCGCGCATGTCGCCTACGCGCCCTTCGCGGTGGACCGTCGGTCCCCCGATCATCGCGGCGATCCGATTCACGCTGACGTTCTCGCCGCGCCCGATATTTATCGCGCGCCCGTCGGCAATTTCGCAGTCCATCGCGAGGATGTTCGCGGACACCACGTCGCTGACGTGGGTAAAATCCCGCGTCTGCTCGCCGTCGCCGTGAATTTCCAGCGGACGTCCCTCGCGCCGCGCCTTCAGAAACGCCGCGATCGCCAGCATGTAGGATCCCTCGTAAGGCATCCGCGGACCGTACACGCCGAAGTAGCGCAGCGTAATCGTCTGCATCGCGAACAAGCGATGAAACATGCGCGCGTACTGCTCGCCGACGTACTTCTGCAGCGCGTACGGATTGAGCGGATTCGGCGTCATCGTCTCGACCAGCGGCATCTTCGCCTGCTCGCCGTACACCGACGACGATCCCGAGTACACCACGCGCCGGACTTTCCGATCGCGCGCCGCGATCAGCACGTTCAGCGTCCCGACCACGTTGGTCATCTCCGTTTCGACCGGCTTGGCGATCGAAAGCGGAATGCGCGGCAGCGCCGCGACGTGGAACGCCGTATCGACACCGTCGAAGGCATCGCCGATCGAGGCCGCGTCGCGGATATCGGCTTCGACGAACGCGGCCGCGCGATTCACATACTCGCGCCGGCCGGTGGCGAAGTTGTCGATCACGCGGACTCGCATTCCCGCGGCGACGAGCGCGTCCACGAGATGCGATCCGATAAAGCCGGCGCCGCCGGTCACCAGTACGAGACGTCCCGGCGCTTGCGATTGCGAAGTTGTGCTCATCGAGTGAAACCGTTTGCGGCGCCTGCGCTGCGCCGGCGCGCGCGCATTGGGCGAGTGGCTCAGTTCGAGGTTTCGTCGTCGGCCATTCGGCCAATTGTCGGTAATCTCTCTAGCCAAGCAAGATGCACAAGCCACTGCGGCCATCGAACCATCGTAGTACCGAGAACCAATGCAAGAAGTGCGTAGATGACGTTCGGAGCCATCATCGCCGTAACGAAAGTCTGCGTGACAGGGGGCTCAAATTCCCATTGCGCGAGATCGACAAAAAGCACGCTGAGCCCGTGCATAAAAGCGAGGGCGCCCAGCGCGCGGACAAGAACGCTAAAGAGTTGTTTCTCGTTCACTTTAACTCTCCCCTCTGCGCGCATTGGGCAAAATTGCGCGGTTTGCATCGCTAGGATAACTTAGTTCGTTACCGCCCGCACCTTAAGCGGGCATCCAACAATGACCACCGATGCGCACAGGATCAAGCTCCTGAACGAGTTGCTCGCCGAACGAATCCTCGTTCTGGACGGCGCATTCGGCACCTTCGTGCTCGGCGAAAATCTGAGCGCCGCCGACTACGGCGGCCCGCGATACGAGGGCTGCAACGAGAACGTCGTGCGCACGCGGCCGGAGCTGATTCGGCGCATGCACGACGGCTTTCTTCAAGTGGGCGCCGACATAATCGAGACCGCGAGCTTCCAGGCCAGTCCCATCGTGCTCGCGGAATACTCACTCGAAAACGATGCGCACGAGCTCAACCGCCTGGCTGCGATTCTCGCGCGCGAGCAAGCCGCCCGATTCAGCACCGCCGACAAGCCGCGATTCGTGGCGGGTTCGATGGGCCCGACGACCAAGAGCATCTCGGTAACCGGCGGCGTCACGTTCGATCAGATGCGCGATGGGTACCAGGTGCAGGCCGAGGGTTTGATCGAAGGCGGCGCCGACATCCTGCTGCTCGAAACGGTCAACGACACGCTGAACTGCAAAGCGGGCCTGACCGGAATCGAAGCTGCGATCGAAAAACTCGGGGTCGCGCCCGCAGTCGCGGTGTCAGGAACGATCGAGACGATGGGTACTCTGCTGAGCGGGCAGGATATCGAGGCATTCTACACCTCGCTTGCGCATCGCGACCTGCTCTGGATGGGGCTCAACTGCGCCACCGGTCCGGACTTCATGACCGATCATCTGCGCACGCTCTCGGCCATTTCGCGGTTTTTTGTCTCGTGCGTGCCCAACGCGGGATTGCCCGACGAAGAAGGGCATTACAACGAAACGCCGGAGATGCTTGCGGGGAAAATCGCGCGGTTTGCCGAAAATGGATGGGTCAATCTGACCGGCGGATGCTGCGGCACGACGCCGGAACATATTCGGCTGCTGGTTCAAGCGGTGGCAGGCAAGCGTCCGCGGGATCGCTCCAGCGCCAGGCGCTCGGTGGTTTGCGGAATCGAGACGCTGGTGATCGACAATGACACACGGCCCGTGATCGTCGGCGAGCGGACCAACGTGCTCGGCAGCCGCAAATTCAAGCGGCTGGTGGCCGACGGCAAGTTCGAGGAAGCTGCCGAAGTGGGACGCGTGCAGGTGCGCCGCGGCGCGCAGATCCTCGACGTATGCCTGCAGGACCCCGACCGCGACGAGATGGCGGATGTCACACGCTTTCTCGAAATCGAAGTCAAAAAAGTCAAAGTGCCGCTGATGATCGATTCGACCGATCCTCGCGTGATCGAAGAATCGCTCAAGCGCACGCCGGGCAAGTCCCTGATCAATTCGATCAATCTCGAAGACGGCGAGGTTCGCTTCAAGCAGGTCGTGCCGCTGGCGCGCCGGTTCGGCGCCGCGCTGGTGGTCGGATGCATCGACGACGACAAGCAGCAGGCGCAAGCGGTTACCCGCGCGCGCAAGCTCGAGGTGGCGGAGCGATCGTTCAAGCTGCTCACCGGAAAGTACGGCGTCGAGCCCGAAGACATCATCTTCGATCCGCTGGTTTTCCCGGTCGGCACCGGCGACAAAAATTATATCGGCTCCGGGGTCGAGACAATCGAGGGCATTCGGCTGATCAAGCAGGCGCTGCCGAATTGCAAGACGATCCTCGGCATCTCGAACGTCTCATTTGGCCTTCCGGAGGCGGGCCGCGAAGTGTTGAACGCGGTGATGCTCTATCATTGCGTGCAGGCGGGTCTCGACCTGGCGATCGTCAACTCCGAAAAACTTCATCGCTATCCGTCGATTCCCGAAGCGGAGCGGAAACTCGCCGAAGACTTGATCTGGTGGCGCGGCGACGATCCGATCGCGGCATTTGCCGCCTATTTCCGCGCGCGCAAAAGTACCGTGGCCGCCGAGGATCGCAAGGCGATGCCGCTCGACGATCGGCTGGCCCGCTACATTCTCGAGGGCTCCAAGGACGGCTTGCTCGAGGACCTCGACGAGGCGCTGGCTGCCCGCGGACCGCTCGAAATCATCAACGGCCCGTTGATGAAGGGCATGGACCAGGTTGGGCGGCTGTTCAACGCCAACCAGATGATCGTCGCCGAAGTCCTGCAATCGGCCGAGGCGATGAAGGCCGCCGTCGCGTACCTCGAACCGCACATGCAGAAATCCGAAAGCGCGGCCAAGGGCAAAATTATTCTCGCGACGGTCAAGGGCGACGTCCACGATATCGGCAAGAACCTGGTCGAGATCATTCTCAGCAACAACGGCTACCGAGTCGTCAATCTCGGCATCAAGGTGCCGCCCGAGGAGCTGATCAAGGCCTTCCGCGAGCATCGGCCCGATGCGATCGGACTGTCGGGGCTGCTGGTGAAGTCGGCGCAGATGATGGTCGCGACGGCGCAGGATTTGAAGGCTGCGGGAATCGATTGCCCGATTCTGGTCGGCGGCGCGGCGCTGTCGAACCGGTTCACGCGGATGAAAATCGCGCCTGAGTACGAAGGTCTGGTCGCGTACGCCAACGACGCGATGAACGGGCTCGACCTTGCCAATCAGATCATGGACTTCGAACGGCGCGATTCACTCAGGCACGTGCTGGCCGAGCAGTCCAGCAAGATGCTCGAGGCCGCGCCAAAGGCCGTCGAGCGGGCGCGGACGCGGCGCCACGCACTTCATCGGTGCGCCGGGACGTCGAGATCCCGAAACCGCCCGACCTGAAGACTCACACGATCCGCAATTACGATCTCGGCGAGATTTTCGAGTACATCAATCCCAAGAGTCTCTACGCCAAGCATCTCGGATTTCAGAACTTCGTCGAGGCGTTCGAGGCCGGCGACCCGAAGGCGCGGGAACTTCACGATTCCGTCGAGGAAGTCGCGCAGCAGATTCTTGCGCGCGCAGACATTTCCGCCAATGCCGTTTACAGGTTTTTCCCCGCGCAATCGGACGGCGATCGCACCATCATGATCTATTCGCCGGACGGCAAAACGGTACTCGAGTCGTTCACTTTCGGCCGCCAGAGCGACCCGCCGCATTTGTGCCTGGCCGACTACGTCGCCGCGCGCGAATCCGGCCGCACCGACTATTTGTGCATGTTTGTCACGGTGATCGGCGCCGGGGTGCGCGCGCTCGCGGAGGATTGGAAGAACCAGGGCGACTATCTGCGCTCGCATATCCTGCAAGTGCTCGCGCTCGAGGGCGCCGAGGCGTTTGCCGAGCTGCTGCACGCGAAGATTCGCCGGATGTGGGGAATCGGCGATCCGCCGGGACTCTCGCTCAAGGATCTCGTGCAGGCGCACTATCGCGGCAAGCGCTTCTCGTTCGGCTATCCTGCCTGTCCCCGTCTCGAAGATCAGAAGCTGCTGTTCCGGCTGCTAGAGGTCGAAAAGAATGCGATCGGCGTGCAATTGACCGAGGGTTTCATGATGGAGCCCGAAAGCGCCGTCAGCGCCGTCGTCTTCCATCATCCCGAAGCCAGGTATTTCAGCCTCTCGGCGGCCGATATCGAGCGGCTCGAACGCGAATTCGAAGCCGCCGCCGTCAAGCGCGCCGCCGGCTAGCCCGCCATTTGAGCGAGTCCGGAATTATTTTGCGCAGCGCGATTTGCTAGTGCGCCTTGCCGCGCAGTTCGCGTTCGGCAAGTTCAAGATCCGCTTCGACCATCAATTCGGCGAGCTTTTCGAACTTCACTTTGGGCTCCCAACCGAGTTGGCGCTTCGCCTTCGAGGCGTCACCGATCAACAGATCGACTTCCGCGGGACGGAAGAATCGCTGATCGATCTCGACGTGATCCTGCCATCTCATTTTCAGGCGATCGAACACGACTTCGAGGAACTCCTGCACCGAATGGGTCTCGCCGGTGGCGATTACGTAGTCGTCGGGCTGCTCCTGCTGCAGCATCAGCCACATCGCCTCGACGTAGTCGCCGGCGAATCCCCAGTCGCGGTGCGCGTCCAGGTTTCCCAGCGCGAGCTTTTGCTGGAGGCCGAGCTTGATTCGCGTCGCGCTGCGCGTGATCTTGCGCGTTACGAAATTTTCGCCGCGCCTCGGCGATTCGTGGTTGAACAGGATTCCGTTGCACGCGAACAGCCCGTAAGCTTCGCGATAATTGATCGTCTGCCAATGCGCATAGAGCTTGGCGCACGCGTAAGGACTGCGCGGATGAAACGGCGTGGTCTCGCGCTGCGGAGTTTCCGTCACCTTGCCGAACATCTCCGACGATCCTGCCTGGTACAGCCGCGCCGCCCGCCCGCGGCGCTGGTTGTGATCGCGCAGCGCCTCGAGCAATCGCAGCGCCCCCAGGCCGACAACATCGGCCGTGTATTCGGGTTGATCGAATGAGATGCGCACGTGCGATTGCGCGGCGAGATTGTAAACCTCGTCGGGACGCACCTGCTCGACGATTCGCCTAAGCCCGGTGCCGTCGCCGAGATCGCCGTAGTGCAGTTGCAAGCCCTCGGAACCGGCTCCGAAGCCCTTGCGCAGATGATCGATTCGTCCCGTGGCGAAACTCGAGGTGCGCCGCACCATCCCGTGCACTTCGCAGCCCTTTTTCAGAAGAAACTCGGCGAGGTAGGAACCATCCTGTCCGGTCACGCCGGTAATCAGTGCTACTTTTGGCATTTCGACGCCGCGCCGGGCGGTGCCGAGCAATATACCATTTCCGCCGGAGCGCAAGAACCAGCCGGTTGCAGAAAACAAAAAAAGGGCGCGGCGTATTTCGCCGCGCCCGAGCAGGCCTATCGATCGATTTGCCCCGATCCCGGATTCAGTCGCCGCGCACCAGCCGATGCGAATCGCTGTCAAAGTGCTGAGTGGAAAATTCAAACAGCTCGGCATCCTCGATCGCCTCCATCTGATGAACCAATCCGATCGGCACGTCCATGCATTCGCCCGCGCTCAATTCGAACTCCTCGATGATGGCGCTTTCCGCCGACTCCTTGATTCGCACGATCAGCTTGCCGCTGTGCAGGTAGAACGATTCGGTCTTGAGCTTGTGGTAGTGCAGCGAACACTTCTTGCCCTTGCGAATTTCAAGAATTTTCCCGCAATAGAGATCGCCGTTCGCGATCCATACCTCGCGGCCCCATCCCTTGGGCACAATCCGGATCGGCTTTCGCGCTCGCTTCATCTTTTCTCCCGCTGGGTTTGCATCGCGACCTTGTCCAAAAGCGACCCGAACCTGCTGGTGACCGTGGTCCGATCGAACCGCAGCTCTGCCAGGCGCCGCGCCCGCATACCCATCTGCTCGAGGCGTTCCGGCGCATCGACCGCCTCGCGGATTGCGCCGACCAGAGCGTCGACGTCGCCCGGCCGCACGACAAAGCCGACCGCGTCTTCGCGCGCGATTTGCGCGACCTCCGCATTTTCTTCCATCATTGCGATGAACGGCCGGCCCGCCGCCAGAATTCCGTAAATCTTGCTCGGCACCAGGCATCCCGCCGCGCCGGGCGCGAGCGGAATGAGATGGAGATCGGCGGCGGTCAGCGACTCGGCCAGATTCTCCAGCGGCTGATACGGCATGAAAATCACGTTGGGCAATTCCATCGCGAGGGCGCGTTGCTGGAGCCACTTTTTGCGCGCGCCTTCGCCGATCAGTGCGAATAGAATTCGCTCGTCGTCGCGCAGCCGGCCGGCGGCCTCGAGCACGGCCTCGAGTTGCTGCGAAAGTCCGAGATTGCCCGAATACATCACGACAAACTTGTTCCCGAAGCCGCGGCGGATGGGGTTGTCCTCGATCGGGCGGATGCGTCCGCAATCCACCCAATCCGGAACCACCGCCACCTTGTCCGACGGGACGCCCTTGCCGACGATTCGGCGCGCCATGTCATGGCCGAGGGTCACGATCAGGTCGGAGTGCTTGTAGGCGAAATCGTTGGCGTGGCGCAGCAACCCGAGCAGGAACGGGTTGCGCACGCCGCCGGTAGCTTCCGCGATATCGGGATAAAGATCCCTCACGTTATAAACCAGCCTGCATCCCCATCGCCGTTTCAGCAGCGCCGCGAGCGCGCCGAGCAGCGGAGGATCGGTCTCGGCGACTATTACATCGGGGCGCGGCAGCCGCAATGCCGCTAATCCCGCCAATAGGTAGTAGCTACCCAGATTGACTAATCGGCCGGGCAGGTTCGACTTTGAAAATCTGGTTCCCCAGGTGCGAACGATCGAAACCTTGCCGTGAGATTCGCGCGACCATAAACGAATACCCGCAGAGCGCATCCCGGGCACGTGATACGACGGCCCCGCCACGATTGTAACCTCGTGGTCGCGGGAAAGGTCGTCGCAAAGTTCGGTCAGGAATTGACCGGTAGCTTCGCGGTCGGGCCAGAATGAACGGTTTAAGAATAGTACTCGCGTTTGACCAAGCCTCCCACAGGATTACGACGCGGAGCCGCGGCGCAGCCGTGCTCGACGGGTTCTCCGGCGCGCCGGATGGCCCGGACGCGACAGCATGATGGGCCGCGCGCACCTGGCTATCGATCCAGAGATAGGTGCGTCTCAGGCCTTCTTCCAGGCTTATCTCGGGCTCCCAATGAAGGACCTGGCGCAGGCGGGTGTTGTCGGAATTGCGGCCGCGCACGCCTTGCGGGCCTGCTACGTGCTTCCTGGTGATTTTTATCCCCGCGGCAGCTGCGACAATATCGGCGAGCTGGTTGATTGTCACCATCCGATCCTGGCCAAGGTTGAGCGGCTCGCGATAATCCGAGCGCATCAACCGGTGCAGCCCTTCCAGGCAATCGTCGATATAACAGAACGAGCGCGTCTGCTCGCCGTCGCCCCAGATCTCAATCTCGGATTCGCCGCGAAGTTTCGCGAGCGACACCTTGCGGCACAACGCGGCGGGCGCCTTCTCACGGCCGCCGTCCCAGGTGCCGAGCGGGCCAAAGATGTTATGGAAGCGCACGATGCGCGTCTCGAGCCCGAAATCTTCCCGGTAGTGAATGCAGAGGTGCTCGGTTACCAGCTTTTCCCAACCGTAGGCGTCCTGCGGCTGCGCCGGGTAGGCGTCTTCCTCTTTGAGCGGGGTGACATTCGGGTCGGTCTGCCTGTACTCCGGATAGACGCAGGCCGACGAAGTGTACAGGTAGCGCTTGGCGCCATTTTGGCGCGCCGCGTCGATCGTGTGAATGTTGATCAGCGAATTGTTGCGCAGGATCTCGGCGTGATGCGCCGAAATGAAACCCATACCTCCCATGTCGGCGGCGAGCGCGTACACTTCCTCGATCCCGTCGGTCGCCTTCAGGCAGTTTTCCCACCGGCGCAGGTCCAACAGCGCAAAGTCGTCCGCCGCGCTCGGCTCATACTCGGGGTATTTCAGGTCCGCGCCGCGCACCCAGCAGCCTTTTTTCTTGAGATAACCCACCAGATGGTGACCGATGAAACCACCGGCCCCCGTTACCAAAACTTTCTTCATGAACAACCCCTATGCTAAGTGTGCAAGAATAATCCGGCGTCGCGACGTGAAGCTATAGCTATGATGAAGTGGGCAGGGAAATCGCGACGAAGGGCGGTCCGGTGAAGGAGCTTACCGCTCGGCCGGATGGCGCCGTCGCCGCGATTGTGGCCCTCGGATGCGCGCGCTGGCGCCGGCGTCGAGGCGTCGCGGCAGTTGAATCCAAGCGCAAGTCGCATTACGGCAAATTGCGCGCGACGAGGGCGGTTTTGAGCGCGACACTTCAAAGACACAAGCGCCGAATCGTCCGGTCGGATCCGCGATGATTTCGAGGCAACCAGTTCGGCAATCTGGTGCCGGGCAAGGATTCGGCGCGCGAAGCGTCGGTCAGGGCGGGATGTCGCGCGAGAAGGCGGCGTCGCACATCAGGGTCGAGCTTCGGTTGCTTTCCATTTGTCCACGAGCGCCTTTGCGCGCGAAAGGCCGGACAAGTCGAATACAGCTTCCAAATCGTCTCCCGTGTTTAACGGCACCCTCACTCTGAGCCGATTGCCCACCGTCGCTTGGGTCTCAACGGAGTCGCTGAGGGTATAGACGTATCTCACGCCTGACGCGTTCACGTCATAGCTTGGTTCTCCGACTGGGAAACCGTGTTCCGCTGGATGGTCGTCCACTTTTACGATCGGCCCAAGGACGGACGGGGTCGCTCCCGAAACCAACACGTCCAAGAAGGGAAGGCCCCAACTTCCGTCTCTATTTCGCGCTCTATTTGGCGAATCGGAAATTGAGATTTGTCCCCGTATGAGTCCTTGCCTAGACGCTTTTGAGTCGCTCGATACATAACACGAAGTGGTCTCTTCCATATCGTCGTAAGTGCAGGCTGCCGTCCACTCGCCAAAAGACTTCCGGCGGGAGCTATGGTTTCGCGAGGCTGCACCTGATGTCGTTGCAACGAATAACAACAGGCTAGACGCAACGATCAGCGCCTCGGTGAGCTTCATCGCGAAGAGCGCAAGCCCCTTCAAATATCCCTTCCACTTCTGTTTTTGTGTCGCCATTTATCCTCAACACTGCTGCGCCGATGGCAGGTGATGCCACTTCATCGTTCGTGCGAGTCGTTTGACTTCAGTCAATTCCTTGGCGAACTTAGCAGCTCCGAAGTCACGTGATTTGCTGAGACGAATAGATAGGCGCTGCTCTTTCCCTAAATTCAAGGGTGTTATTTTTTTCGAATAGGAAGCAATTTCTCCACTTTGCGTCGGCGATATCAAAGAGAGCAAGATTGTAACCGTAACCGAAGCAACTTTTGTAGCCGACGCCATTGAATCCCCTGGTCCTGAAGAGATCAGCCATTATCTGCGTAGGCACGTAATCGGCGGGCAATGTCGCCGGTTTAGAGAACGCTTCGTCTATCCGGTAAAGGACAACTTGGTCGATTTCATCTTCGGGGATTTTACCAGACAAGTGTTTCGGGCGTTCGTCGAACGTAACGTTTACCACGGTCAGGTCGCGAAGTGTCTCGAACTGCGCGACCGAGATCAGCGATCCCACCAATGGCTTGGCCTCCGAGAGAGCGGTTTTCCGATGCGTAGCGAGGTAGAGACACGGAATGCCCTCCGGATTCGCGCGACCCTCGCGAGGTCGATCTGGCACCATTCGTTGCGCCCCAAAAGGGCCCGGTGTGCCTTCGATGTACTGCCCATCTTCTTCGAGTGGGTACCAATCGTGACCAAGCTGTGCCCGCCAGAGAATAGAACCTGCTGGAATTGTTTCCTTTAGTTTCTCAGCTTGGCGACCTAGGTCGGTAAGAAAGTCGGCGAAATTCCGATAGGCGTCGGCTGACGAAAAAATGGACATTTTACTTTCCCTCTTGTTAGAGTCTGCGAACCGATCCTATTCGACCAAAGTCTCTCGACTGGTCCTAAAATAGTGTCTTTTTGTGTCGGAGGCGAGCAAATCCCATACGATGCGACGGCTCCCCAATTTGGGAAACCGTCGCTTTTCCCTATCCGATACGATGCGAGCCGATGCCGTTAGATGCCCCTGACCACCTTAGCAATCTGGTGCCTTTGGCCGCCAAGGGGCCGGCCCCCGTGTGTCTGTGACACCTCGCGTAGAAGCTGAACCCTCACCCGCGCTAAGAGCGCGGCCTCTCCCGCAACCAAGCGGGCGAGGCGGGTAACAAGTCGCGTGGAACGCGGCACCCTAACTTGGGCGAGGCGAGGAAAAAGAGCCGGGGTCCCTCCGCTTCGGTCGGGATGACGCAAGAAACGGCCGCGCCGGCCAACGGCGGGCGGCCCTAACACTGGGTGCAGGGGTCACCCCTGCCGGCGCGGCGAACGGTGTACGGTCCCATTACCAGCAGGTCCATTTTCGTTCTGAGGAAGCAATCGAGCGCCTGTTCCGGGCGGCAAACCACCGGTTCGTTTTCGTTGAACGAGGTGTTGAGCAGCACCGGGACGCCAGTCTGGCGGCCGAACTCGCGGATCAGCTTGTAGTATAGCGGGTTCTGCCGCGCATTCACCGTCTGCAGCCTTCCCGTTCCGTCAACGTGGGTCGTGGCCGGAATTACCGCGCGCTTCTCGGGCCGCACCGGGTATGCCATCAGCATGAACGGGGAAGGATAGGACTGGGTGAAGTAGTCGGCGGCGGCTTCCTCCAGAATCGACGGCGCAAACGGGCGGAACATTTCGCGGCGCTTGATTTTCGCATTCAGGATGTCGCGCATCCCGGCCCTACGCGGGTCGGCCAGGATGCTGCGGTTGCCCAGCGCCCGCGGACCCCATTCCATCCGCCCCTGGAACCATCCCACGACCTGCCCATCCGCGATCGCCGAGGCGGTCGCGCGGCAGAGTTCGTCTTCATCTTCGATCTTGCTAATCACGCAGCCCTGAATAGCTATTTCAGATTCGCGCGAACTGAGTAATGCCGCGATCTCATCGGCGCGGAATTCGGGACCCCAATTGGCATGCTCCATCACGAACTCGCGCGGCCGCGATGCGCTCGAATGCCACCGGTCGAAAGCCGCGCCGATCGCCAGGCCCGCGTCGCCCGCCGCCGACTGTATGTAGATGTCCTCGAAGCCGGTCTGCTCCAGGATCTTGCCGTTGACGACGCAGTTGTAGGCGACCCCGCCCGCAAGGCAGAGCTTTTTGAGTCCGGTCGCGCGATGCAGGTTTCGCAGGCGCGCGAGTATCACTTCCTCGAGCCGCCGCTGCATCGACGCCGCGATCGCGATATGGCGCTTGTCCACCGGCTCCGCCGGATCGCGCGCCGGACCCAGCCGCGCCACCAGGAAGTCCGAGTACAGCTTTGCGATCGTCGGCTCGCCCGCGCCGCCAGGTCATCTCCGCGCGCGACGTCTGATGGGTGAAATATTCCGGCGCGAGCATGAAATCCATGCGCCCGCCGTCGGGCGCGATCACGATCTTGCGGAACTCCTCGATCATCTCCGGCTCGCCGTACGACGCCAGCCCCATCACCTTGTATTCGTCGCCGTATTTCGGAAAGCCCAGGTACTGGGTCAGCGCGGTGTAGAAGATTCCGAGCGAATGCGGAAAGGTCACCACGCCCATCGGCGAAATCGCGCCGCCGCGCCCCACGCCCCACATCGCACTGGCGAAGTCGCCCAACCCGTCGATCGAGAACAGCGCCGCATTGTCGAACGGAGAGACGAGAAAGGAACTGGCGAGATGCGCGCGATGATGCTCGACGCGGCGCACCGGAATCGAGCGCTCGCCGGCTCCGAGCGCGCGCGCGGCCTCCGCGCCGATCGACGCAAAGCGCGATTGCACGCTCAGCCTCTGGCGCGCGGCCGACGGCATCTTCAGCGCGTACCACGCCTTGCGCATGATGCGCGCCCACGGATCGCGCGCGACGGCCAGGATGTCGATATCGCCCGGCGATGCGCCTGCGGCAGACAGGACGTACTTCAAGGCCTCGGCGGGAAAGCCGGCGGCGTGCTTGATGCGGTTGAAGCGCTCCTCTTCGGCGGCGGCGACCAGCCTGCCATCGACGACAGCGGCCGCGCTCGCGTCGCCGTGATATGCGTTGATTCCTACGATTAACATTGATGAGTGCGAGCGGAGTTTTGGCTTACAACTGATTCGCGGCGAGCATCGGGAGCGCCGCGCCGGGCTATCAGGTCTTTGTAAAGCGCCAGCATTTCCCGCGCGCATTTGTCCCACGAAAAGCGTTCAGCCATCCAACGCCGCCCGCGCTCGCCCATCTCGGCTACGGGCATCGAGCTGATCGCGGAAATTGCATCCGCCAGGCTTGCGGGATCGTTGGCGACCCACAGCCCGCAGCCTTTTTGCTCGACTTCTTGCCACGGAGTGCCGTGGCTGGCGATCACGGCGGCGCCGTGGGCGAGCGCTTCGGCTACAACTATCGCGAAATTCTCGGTGAACGACGGCACCACGACGACGTCGGTCCGCTCGAACATCCGCTGTTTTTCCTCGCCGCGAACGTCACCAAGCATCGCGACCTCGCCGGCGAGATCGAGGCGCTCGATCTCGCGGCGAAGTTTTGCCTCGTAATCGCGCGAGCCCGAACCCGCGATCGCGAGCGAAAATGCCGGCCCGCCCCGGTCTTTCAGGATGCGGGATGCGGCGAGCAGATTCTCAATCCCCTTCTTGGGATCGAGGCGGCCGACAAATCCGAGCCGCAGGCAAGCACCGCGCGGCTCGCGATGAAGGGACTGCGGAATCTCAACTCCGTTGGGAATCAGTGCGATAGCGGCGCGCGGAAACCGCGAGCGGGTTTCCTCGACCTCGCTCTTAGACGTCAAGTGGAGCACCAAGGCGCGCGGCGCAACCATGCTGCATGCCTTATCCCACATCGACTTGAGCCGCGTCCGCCGGCTGCCGCTCCATCGCTGGAGCGCGCCATGCGGGGTCCACACGACCGGCCGCTTGAGCATCCGCGCCGCGAGCAAAGTTGGAATAGTCGGAAACGAGTACGCCGCGTGGATATGAACCAGCTGGGCCCATCGCACCTGTTCGGCGAGCACGCCGAGCAGCTCGAGCGACACCGACTGGCGCGCGACTCGGCGGCAGTAGCGGACCTCGAATCGATCGCCGTGCGCGTACGGCGCGGTCGCCGCCGAGTCCAGCCGCTTTCCCGGTCCGTTCGCGTCCGTAGTCAGGACCCGAACGGCAGCTCCCGCGCGCGCCAGATGGCGGGCAAACTGATAGGCAGACTCGACCAGTCCGCCATAAACCCACGCCGGTGCGAAGAACGGAGTTACGTGTAAGACGCGGATAGGATTGGCGCCTTGGTCTCGGGAAATCACTCTTACGATCCTGACTTAGCCGGCAGGGAGTGCGGAGGCTATCTGCACAGGTTGTTGTTATCCCCGGGCCCCGAATAACTGAACATCCCCGCATCGAAGATAGGGGCCGTCTCTCCCCGGTTGATATAGAGATAATACGGCAGCCGAATGACACTGGCGTGGTCGGGAACAAAGCGCTCCAAGCCGCTACGGTGTTGACCGCCCCAGCTTTGCTGGAAGTAAGGCTCGTAAATCGAGCAGAAGTCCTCGCGGGATGGCGCTTGCGCGAAGCGATCGTAGGTTTGGGCG
Source organism: Binataceae bacterium (SeqCode) (assembly GCA_963722605.1). Lineage (GTDB taxonomy): Bacteria > Desulfobacterota > Binatia > Binatales > Binataceae > Binatus. The sequence continues at coordinate 702,712 of CAVRNO010000004.1, forward strand.
AGGCGGTCGCACACTTGTCCGACGGCACGATCGACGTAAACGCACTGAATCGCGAGCGCGGCTCCAATCACACAGATGGCTGCGAGGCGGGCGGACTCTCGCGCGGGAGTCCAATTTCCGGCTAGCCATGCAAGGACCAGCCATGCAGCCGGATAGGCCAGGCGTTCGGCGCCGAACACGCCGGCAATCGCATAGCCGCCTAAGAGGTATCCGGCGAGGCACAAGAGGGCTGCGAGGATGCACGCGGCATGATCGCGAGTACCCCTGAACCACCTCACCGCGCACACGCAAAAGAGGGTCAAGAATCCGCCATCGCTGACCAGGTTGCACATAGCCCCTAGGTGCATCAGCTTCGAGTGCGCGCTGAGCCACGGTGCAAACGCGTGAAACAGCGAGAACGCGTCGATGAAGTTGGCAGCGAGCTGGCGGGCCGTCCAAGGCACCCATAACGGCTGAGTGCCCAGGTCATGGGAGGCAGCCCGGCCCAGCACATACCATAGGAGGATCGGCGCCGAGGCGAGAGCCGGCAGCAGCAGCCGGCGCGCCTTGACCAGGCTGGGATGCGCAAGAACAATCGCGATACAAACAGCGCCGCACGCCAGGTAGGCGATCAAGTGCCCCACAAAGATCGCCAGAAGACTCACGAGCACGACCAGCGGGTTAATTCGAGCGGGCGAGTCCGCGCGCCGTAGCAGATATCCCGCCAGGAAGAAGAACCCGGTCAAGGCGAGATAATAATCAATCTCGCCGGTGAAGAACCAAGTGTCGAAGATAAACAGCAGCGGCACATACAGAAGCGGGTGCCGCTCGGAGGCGCCACACGCTTTCAGAAGGTAAGTGCTACCAATTGCGAAGGCGCAGACCGCGCCCGACAACACCAGCTTGGCCGAGGTCTCCGGATCGAACCCGTAGTCAAGAAGGGCGGTGACAATAGTCACCGCGGCGTGCGTTGGAGGATAGGATTTGAAGTGATACAGGGGATGGCTGACGCCGTGCAGGATGCGCGAAAGTGTCCAGCCCTGGTATACCCAGTCGGGATAGTCCGACATCGGGACGAACCGGTTTGACCAGATGAACCAGAGCGCGTTGGCGAGCACGAGCGCCATCGTCGCGCGGAACACGATGGCCGGCCCGCGGCCAGGGGCGGGCTGCACCAGGCGCCGCTCGTCATATTGCGCCGCGGTGCGCCAGTGATATTCGCGCTGAATTGTACCTGAATCAGGAACTGCGGACTCCTTTTTCGGAGCCAAGGCGTGCAATCGCCGGCGTGTCAATCTCAGCCAATTGGATGAACAGGTGAATCAGCGCGATGAAGACGATGCTCCATGGGATCCCTCCGAAGACCATCGAAGCGGCGGAGCCGACATCAAACAACTTCGACGAAACGTAAACGGCGCCGACCAGAGCGCCGAGTCCCATACCGGGATGTACGAACATCTCGATCACAAGGCGGTAGATCAGCCCGAATATGAACATCCCCACGAGCACTCCGGTGAGTCCGAAGTTTCCGTACAATTCTACTAGCTGCGGAAGATTGATCGAGGTCGTGGTGTTTTCGGCGGACATCAGTCCATATCGATGGCCGAACCATTCTCCACTGACTTCTTCAGGTTTGTCCGGCATGATGAAGCGCGGGATCGGTTTGAACAAGAGCGGATAGTAAGACTTGCCCCCCCAAAAGGGCACCAGCGCCGGGGTGTCCGCGATTACTTCGCCGAATACCGTGAATTGCGCCAGGCGCAGGCCGCCGAATTCGATCAGCGCCTCCGGCTCCACCGCCCCGCCGATCGTGATGCGGTAGACAATATCTGCGTACAGGCGAACTTTCGCGATCGCGCCCGCATCCGATAACTTGCCGCCCCAGGTTGCCAGGCGATACGGCGCCTCTGCGGGCCGGATGATGAACACCGCCACAATCGTGCCCAGCATCAGCGTCTTCCATGGGATCGCTCGGCGCACGGTAGCGAACATCACTGCGACGATGACGCCGATTATCAGACCGCCGGCGGCCGTGCCGGCGCCCAGTCCGAGTACTATTCTGATCGGAATCAGAAGCCCCCAGACAAATGCCGATGTGATCCAGCCCAGTTTTCCCACCAACTGAAGCGCGACCAGCGTGCAGATTCCAACGATCGATAAGTCAGCCGCGAGGATGCCGATCTGAGCCAGGCTCCCGGGCAGGAACGCGAGCACGTGCGAGGAGGACACGAACAATCCTCCGACTACCAGCATCAGCGCGACCAGCTTCACCACCCGTTCGTTGCGCCATTGCAAGTTGAGTCGCGGTAGTATCGGCGCGAATAGCCATCTCGCCGGTCCATAGTATCCAGCGAACATGCAATAGAGACCGAGTAGTGAGTATCCAAGCGCGAGTGTGATGAAATGTCCGGCAATAGGCGGCTTGAACAGTCCGGTGGCATATCGCCTCAACAGGAAAACCGGCAGCGCGTAGTAATAGGTGAACAGCAGCGTCATGAAGGGCATGAACGGAATCGTTCGATCCGCGCCTGACATCCATAGCCAGACCGGGAGCACGAGCGACGACAGTATCGCGGATGCGAATACCCGCTGCAGAATCGTCGGGGGAGCGGGCGCGTAGAGGTTCACCGCGATCAATACGATTGCGGTCCCCCCGAACAGCTTCAGCGCCTTGCCCAGACTGGCGGACCCCGGCCTCGGCGTGGTGACTATCGCATACCAGTCATCATCACGCGGCGGATTCAGGCAGGCGTCCCCGGTAGTCACTTCGTCGCCACCGCGAGCAGGTTCTGGCTGAAGATGGCGTTGCGGCCGCTATCGCCGGTCTCGACCGCCAGCCACAGGCGAAGCCCGCCGCGGATGCCCTTCCACAGAAACCAACGAACGGAGCTCTTGACGCCGTGCGGCACCGGCGCGTCCTCGAAGCATTCCACCCGCTGAAAATCCGACGACAACAGAAGCTGGCTCAGCGACTCGCGAGTGAAGGCCATCTCGTGAGTGAAATCCCCGTAACGTATCCGCCCAAACAACGGCGACTCGCCATTCGCGGAGTGAATGATCCAGCGTCCACCCGGGCGAAGCACGCGGCGAACCTCGTCCACGAAGGTCAGTAACTCATCCTTGCGAAAGTGCTCGATCACGTCGAATGCAACGACGACGTCCCGCGAAGCATCCGGCATCGCCGCAAGACTTTCCCTCAGATCGCCCTCGCGCACGCCGTCGATTCCGAGCCGTTTTGCTGCCGCCACCTGCTCGTGCGAGCCGTCCGTCCCCTCGAGGTTACGGTAACCGGCCTGTCGCGCGAAATGAATCAGCGCGCCATGGCCGCACCCAAGGTCCACGATCGCGGCATCCCGGTCAGGCGGAAAGTGATCGCGTATGAGTTTGCGCAGGTACGGCGCTCTTGGCTGCAAGCCGTCCAGCGTATCCGGCGCCTCGGACCGGACGCTGAGGTATCTGCCGTAGAGCCGGCCACGATACGCGGTGTTGTCGTCACTCATTGGTTTGTGCGGCGCCAGGCGTCGCCGGCCTCTGCAATCCCTTCATCGATCGCGCGGCCTGGATAATTTCCGCCAGCCGATCGCCGTAGGTATGCCGCCCTTGCGTGATTTTGCGATGCCCCGCTGCGGCAATCCTGACTCTATCTTCATCGCGCCCGAGATAGCTGCGGACCTTGGCGGCGAGTTCATCGGGCGAGCTGAAAAACGCCGCTTCGTTGTCTTCGGAAAACAACTCGTCGTGGGTGGCGGAACTCTCCGTGAGCATGAAACCGCCGCACGCGGGAATTTCAAAGGTGCGCATCACGTGATCGTCCCGATTGGCGCGCCTGAGCAGGTTGACCGAAATTTTCGCGCCGCTGACGGCGAGACGGAAATCGCGCCCGGTTGCGTTTCCGCGCCAATATCGGCGCAGCTTCGGATAGCGATTCCAGTAGCCGCCGTGCAGATGCAGCCGAAGCTCCGGGATCGCGCGGACCAGCCGCTCGAAGTACGGAGCGCGGTCATCGTCACCCCCGCCGATAAACGTCACGTCGGACTGAAAGCGCCTGCTCTCGTCATCGCTCGCGGGCACCTCGGGAAAATGGACCTGCGGCTTGTATCCGAAGCGGACGTAGGCGGCGTTGGCGCATCCCGCGCGCCGTGCGTCGTCCATTATCGCGCGCTTGGTGCATACGTAGAGATCGTAGAGTGCGATCGATTCTACCAGGTCGCGGGTGCTGCTTGCCGGGTTGAAGGGATCGTCGGTGGCCCAGTTGACCATCGACGCTCCGGTCGCGTCGCGAACCACGGCGAGTGTGGCGGGAGCGAAATAGGCGCCCTTGGCGATCAGCACGAGGTCGGGGTGCAGGCGCTCCGCCTCGGCGACCAGCGCGGCGTTGAGCGCGCGATAACCCGCCGGGCGGCCGGCAATGCGCCGCGCGATTCGCCCCGCGAGCGAGCGCTGCGGGCGGCGATACCTCGGCTTCATCGAAGAACGTGAACTCGCATTCGCCGCGCTCCGCCATCGCCTCGAGCGCTTCCAGAAAGTGCGCGCCCGTGGGCATAAAGTCGCTCGTATCAGCGTAAAGGATTCGCACGCAGTCTCCGGGCTCTCAAAAAGAGCGGATCAACGGAATATTCGCTTCACCAGTACGAACCATTTTCCTGAAGGCGGTAATTTCGCGGCCGCTCGTCGTCCGACGGACGCGTCCACGCGTCGTTGACGAACGCTGCGATTTGCGGATTGGATTCCCATCGCCCGCCCATGATTCCGAACAGCAACTGCGTCCCTCCGCCGATATGAATCCCGAAGGCGCCCAACGACTTCGCGTGGACCGCCAGCGGTATCGACCATGCGCCCGCACCGATAATCGCGACGTCGAACGGACGCGCGCCAAGCTGCGCCTTCAGCGCCTCCAGGGCGGCGAACCAGTCGGGATATTCGGGCTGGTCGACGATCCCCGCAAGCTGCGGACAGCGCACGATGCGCAGCTCAAATGCGGGCAGCACCTCGGGCTTGGCCGCCCAAATCTTTTCCCGGCGCTGATATTGAGCCCGGATCGACTTCTCGAACGGGCTTACGACGACGACCCGTTTACCCGCCAACTGCGCGCTCCACGGCCGCTCATGGTAAAAGGGTTCGAGCGCAGAAAGCTCGCACAGGGTTGCGCCGGGAGCATAACGCCGGTGCGCGGCAGCCTCGCCGAAGTTGAACCACACGGCAAGCAGGTCGAGGCCTTCCAGCGTTTGAAGATAGTAGCGGCAAAAGCGCGATAGAGTCGGAGGATCGGGCGGGTAGATTCCCGACGAAACATGCGCCCACCGCGCATAGTGGCCGAAATCGCGGCAGACGCCGCCGTCGTCGCGCCGGCGCAGGTAAACTCGCGACAGCTTGATCTCCGTCCCGCCAATTTTGCCCGCCGCGCCGGCGTGATGGATCATCGCGGACAATCGGTCATTGCCATCCTCGCCACTGAGTATCGTCTCGCCCAGATACTTCATGCGCTCGAACAGAAACCGATGCCGCGCGACCGGCCGAATCAGGGCTTTGGCGCGCGCGATGATTTGTTCACGCATCAGGCGGTCCACCGATAACTATTTCACCGCCCCGCATCCGGGGACAGGCGCGCGGAACTCGCAGCCCGCGTGCTCCCGGCAAGCGCGGCCTGATACATTGCCGCCGCCCGCTCGCCGTAATTGTTCCATCCGCCGAGCGCGCGGACCCGGGCAAGAGCGGCGGCGCCCATCGCGTCGCGGACCTCCGGATGCTCGTGCAGAAAGACGATCTTGTCGGCAATCGCGGCCGCATCGCGAATCGGAACGATGAATCCTTCGACACCGTCGGTGAACAGATCGGCCGCACCAGTATTTTCCGTCGCGATCACCGGCACCCCGCACGCCATCGCCTGCGCTTGCACCAGCGCAAGCCCTTCCTGGATCGACGGCAGCACCAGCACGGAAGCCTGCGAATATTGCTCGGCGAGTTCGGCGCGGGGGAGCACGCCCAGATGGCGGAAACGATTTTCATAGCGGGCGAGGGTCGGCCGCATCTCCGGAGCAATTGCCCCGATGAGCCAGGTTTCGAGTCCCGGGATTTGCGCATTCGAGACCGCTTCCAAAAGATAGCGGACACCTTTCTGGACCGAGGTTACCCCGACAAACAGCACGCGGAAGACTGCGTCGCGCTTGGGCATCGGATGGAACATCGAGAGATCGACGCCGTAGGGATTGAGTCGCAGCTTCGCGTCGGGCACGCCCTTGTCGATAAACGTGCGCCGAGCGAACGACGACGGCACGAAGATCAGATCGCAAAGTGCATACTCCTGGAGTTCGCGTTCGACGATACGCGAATCGATACCGGGGAAGCGTGCGCCAAGCCGCGCAAATTCATCGCGCAGGATTTCGTTCTGAAATTCGATATGCGCCGAGCCTCGATCGCACACCGTTAGCGCGCCGTGCCGCGCGCGCGCCGCTCGATGGCTCTGCAAGCCGAAGCTGGATAGGCAATGAAACACGTCGCACGGCGCGAGCCGCGCCGCCATCCAGCGATCGAACGTCTCGATTATCGAAAAATTCAGGCGCTCGCGCAGGCCGGGCAATCCAAAACGTCCCGCGAGCGCGGCGGGGCCCATGATCCAGGGGAAGGTGCTCACTTTCGCCGCAGGCAGCCCGTCCACCTTGAAGCGCGGATAGGCGGTGTAGAGATGGGCCAGATGGCCGAGCCGTTCCATCTGGCGCGCCAGATCGAAAGCGTGAAACCGGCCGGCGCTGCCAACACAGATCTTCACGATGCCGGCCTCGCCTGTCGCTCGGCGGGATCGCGTGCCGGGACCTGGCTGCCTTTGGCCCCGCCGCTCAATTCGAGAATGCGCTCGAGCGCAGGCGCGAAAACGCGCTCGTAGTTGTATTGTTCCTCGAATGCGCGCCGCGCCGCGCGGCTCATCGCGCCATACCGCTCGCGATCCGCCAGGATCGAGGTAATCGCGCGCGCGATCGATTCCGGCCGATCGATGTCGGCATACGTCACCCAAGCCGCATCGCCCAGCAGGTCGCGGTAGCTCTCGCGATCCGGCACTACCACCGGCAATCCCATCGCCGCGTATTCGAACAGCTTGTTGCTCGCCGATCCCACGTATTCCAGATTCTTCGTCGCCGGCTTCTGGAGCGAGAGTCCGACCGACGCGCGAGACGCGCGCGCGCGCAACTCATCAAGCGCCAGCCATCCGTCCAGCCTGACTCGATCCGTGACGCCGAGCTCGCGTGCGAGCGCGTTGAAGCTCGCCTCGAATTCGGGACTATAACTGCCAATCATCCGCATCCGAATATCGCCGTCCGTCATCGCCAGCGCGCGCAGTCCCTCCAGATGGCCGTTCTCGGCGGTCGCGTAACCGACGTAAACTGCTTCGCGCGCGCGATATCTAGCGGCGATCGTCTCGCTCCAATCCGCCGGCCCGGGAAAGTAACTGCGATCGGGGCAATTCGGCACGATTATCGGCGCGCGCGAGTCTCCTGCGGCCATTAGCCAGTGACGGGCACGATACTTTTCCGGGAATACTACTGCCTCTGCCGACTTGGTGCCTGTTAGCGCCGCCTTTACCACCCACGTTTGCAGGGAGGTCCACGAAAGACTCGCGATCTCCGGCAACTCGTGGAGGTGAAATATCAGCGGCGTCGGTCTCCGGCCGGCTCGCCCAACCATGCTCGCGACAAACGCGTGCGGGTCATACGAATAAATAATAGCCGGCTGCATCTGCTTGATCAGCGTGCGGGTCCGAGCGGCGAATTTCGCATATTCGATCAGCTTTGCACCCGCGCCCGCCGCTTCTTTTTCCCGCGGCGATGCGTACTTGCCGAATCGCTCGATAGTCACATCGGCCGGCCATTGTTGAATAGGGCGAGCCATGTTCCGGCAGAGAATATGTATTCTGAAATAGCTACTTAGTATTCGGACTGCATATACCGTCGGCGGATAATAGTCGGGGTTCGCGTATATCGTGATGAGCAATCGGGGCTTCATTTGCGAAGCGCGATCACGTGTCCGTATTCGCTGATGCTGGAAACCGCGGCGCCGCTCATATCCTCGACTTTGAAGCCCAGTTCATCCAGCAGGCCGAGAAAACTCGCGCTGGTCGTGCCGGTGTCCGCCCACGCGAAAGGATGCACTTCCACCAGGATCGCCCTGGGGCGCCGGCGCTCTTCAGTCAGGATGGATCGCGCACCCTGGATAACCTGCTGCTCGAAGCCCTCGACGTCGATTTTGATGACATCGAGTCTCCGGTCGGGAAGCGCGCTGTCGAGCGTGACCATCGGCACCGTAATGACGTTGCCGCGCGCATCGGGGCTGGTTTCGATTCGCGACTCCATTCCTCGCGCCGCGGCAAAGCGGACTTGTCCGCTGCTCTGACCGACCGCAGCTCTGATCACGGTTATTCTGTCCTGCCAGCCGTTGACTCTAACGTTGGCTTCCAGGGCCGATGCGCTCTGAGGGTCGGGTTCGAACGCGGTGACATGACCGGCGGCCCCGACTCGCGCCGCGAACGCCAGCGCGTAGACTCCAAAACTCGCGCCGACTTCCGCCACCTGGTCGCCCATCCTGACTTCGCGCATCACGCGGCCCCAGACCGCCGGTTCATACTCTTGCGCAATGAACCCGCGCGACAGCGGGCTCAGGCGGAACCTGTCCGTGCCATTGATCACCCGTTCCAGGCCGCGGTCTCGCGCAATCGCCGCCAGCATGCGATCGTAGGCAGGCCGGATCCGGTTCCACAACCAGTCCGCATGCTCCAACGCTGGTGCATGACGGATTGCAACGCTGGCTCGTTCCAAAATGTTCATGATTTCCGATTCATTGCGGGCGGTCCCGCAACGTGGTGAACGGCGGAACCGACGGCGCGAGCCTGCCGTACACGGTTAACATCTCCTCCGCGGTTTGCTCCATCATTCGACCCTTCGGAATGCCAAGCCGAAGCCGGGACACCAGTTCAGGTTCCGTGAGCAATCGATTGAACGCCGTGACCCAGGCCTCGATTGAAGCAGGCTCGACCAGCAACCCGTTTTTCTCATTCTCCACAAGTTCCGCGATTCCACCCAAGTTGGAACCAATGATCGGAATACCCGCAGAGAATGCCTCTAGTACTACAAGAGGACCAGTTTCCAACCATTGCGAGGGGACGGCGAGACAGTCGTATGCGCAAAGTTCGGATCTCACATGCGTGTTGGGAAATGGCGCGAGCAGCCGGATGCGATGATCGCCTGCGCCCACCACTGCTTGCTTGATGGATTCCGCTTCGCCGTCACCTGCTATCCCAAATATGTCAAGCTTGAGTCGGCTACTACTTATTCGCCGCATCGCCTCGACCAGAATATGGATGCCCTTCTCGCGCGCCAGCCTCCCCAGGAAGGCAACGCGGATATCATCACTAGCCCTTCGAGGTCTGGTCGGATGATTCAAATCCGCCGAGTTCCGCAGCGCATAATGCGAGATCGTCAGCTTCGACCTGTCCACGCCGTTTCGCAGCATCAAATCGTAAACCCAGTTGCAAACCGCGACTATTGCGTCAGCTTCCTTGATCAGACCTTTTAGAGCGTCTTTGCGCCGTTGCATAAGCTCCGACGCGCGCACCGCCGTCATCAGTCTCCCTTCCAGCCCGAGCCTGCCGATACGTTCACCTACGGCGACAGGCAGACTGGCTACTGCGATGCTGAGTGCGCGGCTAAGTCCTTTGCCGTGAAGCATGCAAGCGGCGCATGGCGCTGACTCCAGGTCGCCATCGCATTGCTCGCGGCCCCATCGCAACAGTGTTCCGCGAACGCAACTGACAGTGGGCGTGTGATAGGTGAACACAACCGGGATGCCCGCTGCTTTGACGGTGCGCAATAGCCTAAGTGACACCCCGGCGGTCCAGGAATGCAGGTGCACCACATCGGGTGCGGAAGCCTCGAGGACCTTTGCAAACGACTGTGCCGCAACCGGATCACCAGGACCATATAGGTCGGCTAAGCTCGGAGTACCGGTCGCGAAGCGATGCACCGTCAGTTCATTGTATCGATATGAGCGCTGGTCAGGGGCAGGAACCGCGATCTCGGCCTCTACGCCCAATTTACGCAAGCAGATGGCCAGCGATTCGACGTATATTTCGGTACCGCCAACCGGATCAGGGTAGAAGCAGAACGGAACGTGCAAAGTTTTCATTGACAGTGTTCGCCATCGAACTCATTCCCGCCGGATTGGCGACTGGCCGCCGGCGGCGCGGCCATTGGACGCTTCACGCTCTTTGCGCGCTCAGGTAGATGCTGTCGGCAAACTTCAGCATCGGCGGCAACCACTCGCTGGCAGCGCGCAACGCATCGGACGCACGCACGATCAGGCGATATCGGGCCGGCAGGATGCGCAGGTCGGAGTGCTGTGGATTGAGGCTGAAGTAGCCATCGACTGAAAGCGCGGCCGGCCCGATCAGCCGCGATGCCGCAGATGTCAGCTCGTGCGGCGTCCAATAGCGAACCTCGAACCCGGCGGGTTCGCGAAAGCGGCGCCGCGCCTGATGGTAGAGGCACCGCAAGCCGTAAACATTCGCCATCTGGATCAATGCGCGCCCGCCCGGCATCAGCACGCGGCCGGCCTCGCCGAATGCCCGCAGCGCGTCCGGCTTTGCAAAGTGCTGCAATACGCTGTACGAAAACACGACGCTGAAAACCGAATCGCGAAACGGCAGATAGCGCGCGTCGCCCACCACCAGGCGCACCTTTACGCCGAGCTGCTGGGCGACTCGTGAAGCTGCCTGAATCGACGCGAGACCCGGGTCGATTCCAACCGGTTCGTAACCGAGCCGCGACGCCGCGATGCACCATCGTCCCCAGTTCGATCCGATGTCGAGGATGTACTCACCCGGTCCGGTGGCGCGATCCAGGCGCATCTCGGGGATTGGATATTCGGTGAGCGAACCAATCAGCCCCTCGTACAAATGCCCGCCGGTAGCAGCGATCGCGTTCTGCACGTATGGGTCCACGCCGCTCGCCGGCGGCCGCACACTTGACGGAGTTGACGCTGCGCCCCCGTTGCTCGCGGCGCGCAGCGAATCGGACGCGACGCCGAGCGTCTGCAGCACGTCGTCCAGCAGCATCACCGGGATATCGCCAACCACGCGATAGCGATGATGCTCGGCGCAATCGAGCACGTCGCCGGCCGCATCGAGGTCGGTGTGATCGCGCGGGCAGACGAGATTCGCAACCAGGAACGGATCGAGCGGGAATTTTGTCCGGCCGCGAATCATGGCATCCTAGACTGCACCGCGTCATCCTGCCGGCCCTTCCTGCCGACAATCGAATCGAGCGCGGATAGCAAGCCGTCGCGATCCGCGTCGAAACCAAGTCGCGCGACTTTCTCGATCGCGCGCCCGCCCATCGCGACGCGAGCATCGGGGTTTTCGATCATCCGCTGCAGCCGATTCGCGAGCGCCCCCACGTCGCGCGCCGGGAATACGAATCCATTGACGCCGTCCTCGACCAAATCCGGCCCCGCGCCGACGCGATCGCTCACGATCACCGGCTTGCCCGCGTTCATCACTTCATTGATCACCAGCCCCCACGGCTCGCGCTCGGAGGGCAGCACGAATACGTCGCAAAGATCGTACAAGGCGGGAAGTTCGGATTGGTTCCTGAAACCGATGAACCGGATCGAGTCCCGGTTGCAGAGAGCGCGCGCGGCGTTCGAGCCGGGCGCGCTCCTCGCCGTCGCCGGCGAAGACCAGGCAGGCCGCGGGCTCGGCGGCTCGGGCGGACGCGATGCGCGCGTAGGCCTCGAGCAGGTCGCCGGCGCGCTTGTGCGGCTGCATCTTGGAGGCGAACAGAATCACCGCGCGCCCCGCAGCCAATCCAAGCTCGGCGCGCAGCCGTTCGCGGCGCGGCCGCGCCTGCTCAGCTGCGGTGCGGAAAAATTCGTTGTCCACCGCATAAGGCATCGGGAAAATTCGGCCGGCTTCGACGCCGTAACGAAGATAGTATTCGCGATTGAGCCGCCCGATCGCGAGCAATCCGTCGATCGTCCGCAGCAGCGCCGGCATCGCGAACCGCTTGAGGCCCAGCTTGAGCCGGTTATCGGTCTCGCTGAGCAGATTGGACTCGCCGCGCAGCATTACCGGGATGCCCAGCGACTTCGCCGCCGCGATTCCTGCGATACATCCGCGATGCGCGTAGCCGTGCACCCACAACGCCTCGAATCGCCCCCGTCGAAGCCGCGCACGCAGCCCGAACGTCCACGGCCGCCAGAACGAAAGCGCGCTTCCCGAACCCAGGTGCGGCAGAAACTCATGGCGGTAGCCGTCGAGCAGCGGCACGTCCCATTTCACGCTCACTCCAAAGCCCGAATCGCGATAGCCGTGGAGCGAGAGATCGCTCAGAAAAAAAACCGTCAGATCGATACCCGGATGCGCCGCCAGATGGCGAAACATCGGCGCCTGGTACTGGATCGGATGACTAACCAGGCACGCAACGCGGTACGGCGCGTTCATCAGACGGGCATAATCAGCCGACACAAGCGGTACGCCCGGTGCGGCTGCTCATCTGTTTCCTATCGCACTGCATGCGTCGTTGTAGTTGCCGGGGCCGCTGTAGAAAAGTATCCCCGTGGGGAATACCGGCGCCGAAGTCTGCTCTGCAAGGAAAATATGATACGGAAGTCTGACTACAGATGAAGTAGCCGGGAGGAAGCGCTCGAGCCCGCGGCGATGCTGCCGGCCCCAACTCCGGTCGGCGTAACGCTCATAGGTGGCGCAAAATGCGATGCGATCCTTCGTCTGGATCAGCTCTGCGTAAAGCGAATCGAGTTGCCGGGAGACCTTTGCGACTTCGACGTCGAAGTACGCCCCCTGCGCGATCAGCACCGCGCAGATAATCGCGACGGCCCAGCCGGCGCGCGAGCCTTGGCCGGAGCCCGTCCGCCCCAGATAAAACAGGCCAAGCCACAGCGCCGGATAAAGAAACCGCGCGCCCGGCGCCATCACTAGCGCGAAGTGCGTGCCCATCAGCGCGAACATCAGCAGGCACGCGGCGACCATGCACACAATCGCGCCGTCGCGACGCAGTCGCCACCATCTGATCGCGCACGCCGTCCATACCGCCAGCACGGCGACGCAGGCCGCCGCGTTCACAACCTCCGCGAACAGCGCGGCTCGATCGTTTGGATCCATGAACGGCGGAAATGTTTGTATCGGCGCGAACATGGCGACAAAATTTCCTGCCGCCTGATGAAGAGTCCATGGAAGCCAAATCTGCCCGCCGGAAAGCTCGGGTGAAGTCAATCTGACCACTGAATACCATGCGGTCAGGCAAACTGAAGGTGCGAACGCTGCCGCAATCCCGATTCGCCAACGCCGGTCGCCGCGCGAAACAATCAGGATTCCGGCGACGATGCCGCCGGCCAGGTAGGCGAGGAAATGCGTGAAATAGAGTGCGCACGCAAGTGCCGCGACGATTCCAAATCGCGCGCATTGTCGATCGCCGGCGCGAGGAATCAGATACCCGGAGAAGACGAAGAAGATTCCCAAGCCCAGCAAAAACGCAATCTGACCGCCGAAAAAAAGAGCGCCTGTCATCAGCACCAACGGCGCGTACATGACCGGGCTGTGCTCCGAAATGCCGGCGCGCTTGAACAGGTAGATCGATCCGCCGGCGAAAAGGATCAACGCGAGACAAAGAACAATTTTTCCCGCCGCTTCGGGCGCGAACACCAGGTCGAGCACGCCGAGAATAACCGTCAGCGTCGTATCCGGCACCGGACAGCTGCGCACCGCGAAACCTGCAAGCGGCCGCGCCCGGATAAAACCCGAAAAGACGTAACCCTGATAGATCCAATCGGGAAAGTCGGAGAGAGGTGTGAATCGATTGGACCAGATGAACCAGAAGTCGTTGGCGAGCGTGACCGTCAGCACCGCGCGCAGCATCCAGCTATGCTCCGGCTCGGCCTGCTCCGCGGATTCGGGTAGCCGCGATAGATAGCTCCGCCCCACCGGCGGCGGATCCGCGGCGCTGGCGTCCATCTCAGGCCACTTGCGGTCTGGCCGCCGCGGGTTGCGATTCTTTTGAATTCGCTGGATGCGCAAGCAGGCGCGCCGCCGCCCCGATCACCTCATCGACCCCGATCGCTTTGATGCATTTGTTGTCGTACGGGCAGATATCGAGAAAGCAGGTGTGGCACTCGACCTCCTTCGACAGCACTTCGTGCTGCGGGCCGTGCGGCCACCACATACCTGGAAATTCGCGGCGCGTGAAAAGCGAGACGCATGGCGTGCCGACCGCCGCGGCAAGATGCTGCACGCCGGAGTCGTTGCAAATCAGCATCGCGCAGCGCGCAAGCAGCTCGCACGATTCACGGACCGTGGTTTTGCCCGCCAGGCTCGCGGCGCTGCGACCGATAGCTTTTGCGATCCGCTCGCACAGCGGGGCATCGGAACTGCCGCCGAGAACGACGATCCGGCATCCACGCGCAGCCAGACTGTTCCCAACCTCGATGAACCGGTCGGCAGGCCATCGATTCGGTTCCACCTTCGCCCCGGGCGCCAAGGCAATCTTCAGTTCAGCGGCCGGCACTCCCGCTTGATCGAGCAGATCGGTCACCGTCCGCCGATTCGAGTCGTTGAGCTCAAGTGGGAAATCGCTGTCGTATCCCGCGAAACCGCCCGCGCGGACAATCTCCAGCAACCGCGCCACTTCATCGGGGAAGTCGATAAACCTGGACTGCGCCTGCGCCGCAAACCTGGGTTCGTAGCGCCAGCCGCAACCCCACCGCACACCGGCCGATCGCGCCACCGTCAGATTGCGAAAGAGCGTGGCCAGCGGCGCCGCGACCGCCGGCAACTCGATCCATACGTCGAACCGGCGCGCGCGCAACTCGCGTATCAGGTCGAGCCGTCCCCGCGCGGTCGCAATATCTTCGGCGTGATATACGACGATCTCATCGATCCAGCCCACGCCCTCGAGCAGCTCGCGCGCGCCGACCGAGCCCGCCCTGCCCGGTGACGTCACCAGCGCGAGGTGCGCCTCCGGGTACGCGCGCCTAATCGCATGCATCGCCGGGATCGCACACGCGGTGTCGCCGATATTTCCGATCCGATAGATGCATACGCGCTTCGCATCCAGCGGTCGCCGCCTCGGCCACAGGCATTTCGCCGCGCCGCTCAGAGTCGCGTTGGCGGCGGCGCGCAGCGCCTGGGCCGCGAGGGCTTGCTGTCTATCCAGCGGCATTTTGAGCCGGACGCGTCCGCACGGTTGTCAACCAAAGTGGGAGGAAATGCCGCACAGGGGCGGCGGACCGATGGTGAAGTGCGATTGCGGCGTCAAGCCTTGGGACGAAGATTGCGGACAAAGCGGGGAGGCATTGCCTCGCTATCGTCGGGGTGAGGTGACGGGTCGTCGAGCGTCGATGCGGGCTCGTCCGCCATTTGATGCAAACCTTCGAGCTGCGCTCTGGCGCGGCGAATGAAATCGGAGCCGAGAACCCAGGCGCAAACGAGCACGAAGGTGATCGAGGCTGCCATGGTCGCGTTGTGGCGCGCCTGGGGTGCGAAATAATTGTCGGGCACGACCGGAGGTTCAACGACCTTGAAAGCAAAGTCGGATTGCACCTGCGCGAGTTTCTCGCGCTGAATCTGCCGCGCCATCAACTCGTAGAGTTGCGTCTGCAAGAGCGCGTCGGAAGTCTTGCGGACCTCATCCTGCAAGGAAGCGGCCGCGCTGGCGCCGGCTTGCACTTCCTCGTTTCGCAGCTTGTCGCGCAGGCTGTCCAGGTAATATCCGAGCACGCGTTGAGCTTCGGCAGGCGACGGATCCATGAAATACAGGGTCAAGTTGCCGCTCTTGAAGTCGTATTCGGTGGTGAATCGATCCGCAATGATCCTGTGAATCGACCACTTCGTCACGGTCGGCGCATTCTTGCTTTGTACGCCGATGATGTTGTGCTCGAGATGATACTTTTTGACCAGGTCGGTCGTGAACGCATAACTGTTCATGATCGCCGTATAGCGTTCGGCCAGCGCAATCGTGTCCTCCCCGCTAACCAGCAGCGATGCGATTCCTCCGCCCAATCCGCCAACCATGTCACTGGCGCTTCCGGTCCCTACCGAGAGTCCCTCTTCGGGCGGCACCGGAGTGACGATCGCCAGCGCGCGATACCACTTCACGGTCAGGTATTTCGTGTACAAGCCGTAGCCGAGGCCGATTCCTATGGTGAGGGATGCAATCAGTATCCATCGCGCACGCAGCAGGCCGACGTAATGGAGAAGCTGCAGCGTTGCGTATTGCGCCTCAGTCAGACGAGCCCCGGCGCCGGCAGCGGAGGCGTTTGCGCCCGCGGCCGAGGTCGAATGCCCGTTGCTGCCTGAAGGATCCATAAATTTGCCGGAGAGCGGCGTTTCGGTTTAGCGCCAGACCAGCCCGCCCCAGGAGGGCGTGAACGCGAAACTCAGCTGGAGCAGAGCGCGGAAAGAGTTGGCGCTGGTGTAGTTGATATCGCTTACGTATTCCGCTCCCGCGCGCGCCTTCATCTCGCCGAGCGAATTCGCGAGCGCGCCGATTTCGAGCGGCAGGTGGAGGAAGTCAAGCGCGACGCCGTAACCGGTCTCGGTGTTGGGTTGGGACGACAGCCCATAGGGGTTGCGACGAGTAAAGAAAGCGTCCACGCCGACGCGCGACTGTAAATTGACCCATCGATCGATCTCGAAATTGACCTGCCATGCGCCCGGCCCGAGCGAACTGCCCATCAGGGCGTTCTCGTAAGACCAGTACAGCGAGTCGTTGTGGACCGAATACTCTCTGTCGGTCAGTGCGTATTCGAATCGCGCGGTGGTGCGCCCGTCGAGCGTGAGCTGCGGAACATAGATTCCGGCAGTGTACGACGGTCCCTTGAACGGGAGCTTGAAGTCGATGCTCTTGCCGAACGGCAGAAAATAGTCTTCGGCCAGTACCTCGCCATAGACTTGGGTATTGCGCAGCCGCGGGATGTACCCCTTGGCGAAGATGCCGAAGCGCGAGTTGGTGTTGGCATCGCTTGAATTGCCCGTCGAAAGGCCGGTCAGGTCGCCGAGGAATCCCATCGCACTGTAATTGTCATTGCCGCTGCCGCCGAACATGATCGTGTGATCGATGCCCCATTCCAGGAACGGCAGCGTCCTGAAGGTAATCACCTGACCGGAGAGCCACGGGCGCGAGAAGGTTCGTCCCGCGTTGAGCTGGCCCAGGAACGCCTGATACCGATACAGCCCCAGATAACGCAGGATGCCCGGCAGATGGCCGGGATGAATATTCTGGATGCGCAAGGCCGGGAACGGCAAAGCATTATTGGACTGCGAAAGTTGGTTGTAGTGCGAGACACCCCATGACATCTCCTCCTGCCCGAAGGAGATGGCAGTGTTGCCGAGACTGACGACGACTGCGCCGGTCAACAGTTGCGCGCGATTCACCTGGCGCGGGCTGTCGGTCAGCGGACCCGCGAGCGCGCCTTCGCCGTAGCCGGTGATGAAGCCGGCGATGCCGGTCCATCCCGACCAGCGAAGCGCCTCATTGTTCCCTTGATCGGTGGAGAGGTTGTCATTATTGGGCAGAATCGGGGTGCCTTCCTGGTAGTCGAGTCCGCTCTTTCCGGTATCGAGCGAGCGCCGCTTGCCCTGCGACATGACGTACTCGCCCTCGACGCGATCGACCGGATGGAACATCGTGGGCAGGTTGTCTTCCTTGTCCTGCTCGATCCATTGCACTTCGTCGGGCAACTGGAGCCGCAGCGCGTTGATGCAACTGCGTGCGACCTCGTTCTGATCCTGCATTTCGGACAGTTTGGCTTCGGCGTCGACCGTGATGCGCGCCGCCTCGACGCGGGTGATTGGCTGGATTTCCGAAATATAGCTGTCGGCGAGTCCCAGATCGTTGAGCGTACCGAGCTCGTCATAGATCGAGCTGTCGAGCGGGACATAGACCGCGTAGGTCGAAGCGAAGGCCGGGCGCGCGAGCCACGCGATTGCGAGCGCCGCCAGGATGAGCGAAAATTTTGTGCGGCGCGCGGATCGCACGGTGCTAACGAGGGCCATCAGGTTCACCGATGCGGCTGGCGGTCTGCTGCCGGTCGAGTTCGAGTTGTCGAAGGTGCTGGATCTCGGTGAGCCGGTCGATCAAATCTGCCGGCGGATTTTTCTGGCGAATCAATACCGGCTGCGCGCGTCCGGCAGCGGGCCTGGGAGCGATGCGCCGCGGCGCCGGATCGATTGGCTCTGCCGCGCGTGCGCCCAGGCGCGCGGCGAGCGGGCTTCGGCTGTCGCCGAACAGGTAGGCGACCAGCACCTTGCGCACATAGTACTGGGTCTCGGGATAGGGCGGGATACCGCGGTACTTATCCACTGCGCCTTCACCCGCGTTGTAGGCCGCGAGCATCTCGGGCAGGCTCAAAGTCCCGCCCGCGCCGCGATCGTTGCGATATTGGCGCAGATAACTGATAAACCGCACGGCGCCGAGCGTATTGCTGACCGGATCGAACGGGTCAAGCACGCCAAAGCGACTGGCCGTCGCGGGCATCAGCTGCATCAGGCCCTGGGCGCCTTTGGGCGAGACTGCGTCTGGATTGCCGCCCGACTCGACGGTCGCAATCGCGGCCAGCAGATCGGGGTCGAGGCTGTAAAGCTCGGCCGCCGCGTGGAACAAACGATCGTTGTCCGCGCGCGTGCGCCCGGCCGCCGGCCCCGGCTGCGCCTGTGCCGCAGTCGCGCCGATTAACGCCGCCGACAGCGCAGCCGCGATGATTGTTGTTCGGACCCCCACGGGTTGTCTCTGGCGGACTCCTACAGGCTCGCTGCCAATATTCCGATCACCGCCAGCGACGACGCGGTATTTGCAATGATCTGAGTAACCGTCGCAGTCTCCGCCATCTTGTTTTCGTAGATCAGTTTTTCGGGAACGTACACTGTATCGCCGGGATCGAGCCGCGCCGACATCAGGCCGCCCGAGATCACCGGCAACAGCGGGAACAGCGTGGATTGCTTGCTCGCCTTGATTCCATCGTCGGTCATCACCGAGCCGTCGGCCCTGATGACCATGATGTGGTCGGGGTCGGCGCCTTCATTGGGACCGCCGGCCTGATTGAGATAGTCGCGGGTGGTCAGCCCGGGCCGGAAAACGATCGCGTTGGGACTGTACACCTGGCCGAGCACGTTGACCGCGGCCGGGCGGCGCGGAATCGTCAACTGGTCCTGATCGACCAGTACCACGTTATCCGGCGAATTGGCGAGCTCGTTGAGCGGATGCATGTGGATGACGAGGCGGCCCTGGGCTTGCTGGCCTTCGGTGTTCGTCAGCACGTGCTCAAGCGCGTTGAGCGTGGTCGGACTGGTGGCGGGATTCTGCGCTGCGGCCGGGCCGCCGGCCACCTGGCTCAACTGGCTCATCGTGCCCGGATTCATCTGAATCCGCGCGATCGACTGCTGCAATCGTTCGCGCGCCTCGTCAAGGCGTTTTTGCTGAAGCTCTCTTATCGACTGTCGAATCAGCACGGTGGCGGGCAGGTAGGCGTCCGGCAGCAGCCCGCCTGAGCGTTCGAGCACCGACGCGATTCTTTCGCCGTCATGAATCGTGTAGGGTCCGGGCCGCGCGACCATTCCGCGAACCATCACTACCCACGGCAGATGCCAGTCCGACGCGCGGCGCACGAACAGCTGATCGTTGGCCTCGAGCACGGGATTATGCTCGTCCGAGCCCGACATGGCCGCGCGCAAATCGATATCCATGAAAGTGTGGCTGGTGCGGGCGCCGTTGACGACCTGGGTGCGCGCGAGTTCGGCCGCTTTCTGGTAGGCGTCGTCCTTGAGGCCGCCCGCCAGGTAAAGCAGGTCGCTCACGTGCATCCCCTGGCTCATGACGTAGTAGCCGGGATTGCGCACCTCGCCGAAGACCTGCACGGTCGGCAGATACTTCATTTGCGATTCGCTGAACACGGTCAGCTCGTCTTCCTGGTTGAGCGCGAGGTTCTGCGGCCCGCCGAGATTGGCTGACAGCGCTTCGCCGAGATCGACCGGCACCAAGCGCACGGTCCTGGCCCTGCCTTCCTTGCGGCGAATCAGCGCGTACTTGAAAAAGGTATGCGGCGCAACGCCTTCGGCGAGTTCCACCAGATCGGCGACCCGCATTCCCTGATGCCATTCGAACTTGCCCGGACGGTTGACGCTGCCGCGTATGGTCACCACTTCGTGCTGGGCGGGCAGCACCGGGTAAATCTTGATCAGATCGCCGTCGCGGATGTCGAAGCGCTGCGAGCGGATGTCGTTCAAATCGACGTCGAGCGCGATCCGCTTTTCATGGTCGGCGACCCGTTCGACCTGCACCCGCTGCGAGTAGCCGAACGCGCTGATTCCGCCGCCGAGCTTGATCACCGAGCTGAGCGGCTCGCCGGAGCGCCCGAGCTCGTAGATTGCGGGCCGCTTCACGTCGCCGATCATTCCAACCACCGGCCCGATGACCGGCACGAAGATCACGTCGCCGGGCTGCAACTGCTCGTCGCCCTGCTCGTTGCCGGCGAGCAGCAGACTGTAAAGATCGATAACCCGGATGAGCTGATTGCCGCGCCGGAGCTCGACCTTGCGCAGGCTGCCTATTTTGGTGATTCCTCCGGCCGCGCCGAGCGCGTTCGATACGTGCGACAACGCGCTCACGGTGTAGGCGCCGGGCTGCTCGACTTCGCCGACGACGAACACCTGAATCGTCTTGAGCTTGCCCATCGTGACGTCGACTTTGACCCCGGTGATCTGTCCGGCGTGACCCTCGATGAGCTGCTTGGTCTGGGCGAAGGTCAAGCCCGCCACCTGCAGCGGACCGATCTCGGGAATGCTCACCGCGCCGTCGCGCCCGACGGTCAGACTAAGCGTGTTGTTGATTCGCCCCCACATCAGCATCTTGAGCTGGTCGCCGGGACCGATCACGTAGTCGTCGCTGACCTGAGCGTTGGCAGGAGGAGCGAAGGTCGAAACGCGCGAGGCAAACAGCGAGTAGCCGAATTGCTGAAGATTGCGCGTGCTCGGAGCGGCGAGCGCGGCGGCGGAATCGAGCGAGCGGAATTGCGATTCGACCGATGACACCGGCTGACTCGAATTTGCCGGCGGCGCCATCCCCATCTGCGCCCCGGGCGACGCCGTCTCGTCCGATCCGCCCGGCCCCGCAAGTCCGGTGCAACTTCTCAGCTGTGCCATCTGCTGGTCGCTGAACGTCAGGCCAAGCGATTTCGCGATACCGGCAACGTCACCGGCGCCAAGCTGTTTCGCCGCGAAATGGAGACACAGCTCCTGCATGTCGTCAGAGCTCAGGCCGCCCGACGACATTTCACTTTTCAGGCTGCCGAGCTCGTCGGCCGAAATTCCGAGCTGCTGGATGACCGCGGCCATCGATTGTTTGTTGATGGTGCCGGCGAAGCCCTGCGCGCCACGCATCGCCGGCGAACCGCCGGAAAGAGTGGACGGCCCCGCTTGGGCGGGCTGTCCCGAATCGCCGTTGCTATCTGAACTCGCGCATGGCGGCAGGCCGGAGCTGGCCGCGTTGGGGTCACCGGGCTCGGCGCATCCACGGTTCATCGCACTGGTCACCGCACCCTGCGAAGAATCGTTGTCGGCGCCGTCGTCCTGCGCGCTTGCCGCGCCGCCCAAGCCTCCGGCGCCTCCGAGCGGCGTGCCGCCGGAATCGCCGATCTGTGCGCGCGCGACCGAAGAAAATAAGAAGGCCAGCGCGAGCATAACGATCAGGCTTCGCAGTGCTGTGAAAACTGATTGTTTATTAGTACTACGCATCGTATGACTCCCCGCGGTTAGCCCGGAATCGCGACTGCCTCGGGTGCCAGCAACAGTCTGAGCCCCGCCATGATAGCTAAATTTTTGATTAAAGGAAGGGCCAAAGCTGGCCATGGGCGAACCGGCAGTGCTTCGAGTTGTGTAGCGTTCGGTCATGCGTCCGCCCTCCCGTGTAATCAGGCTTGGGCCGCGGTCATGAAAATTGAGCGATCGCCGTCCAGATTCCTAACCGTACCGGGCGATCCCGGGCGGTATGCAGTAGCCGAATCTGATTAGTTTATTATCGCCGAGAACTCCGAAGGCACGTTATAACACGCTAACGAAACGAACGTCAAGCGACTTCATCGCCACAAGCACAATGACGCGTGTTTGATGCGCTGGCGCAACGCGTGCCGCCGCCGGCAATCCGGCCCTACGGACTGTCGAGTGCTTCGTTTTCTGTGGCGTCCTGCCGCAGCGGGCCGCCGCCAGGCCCCAATACCGCGACGAATCGCTTGGGACCGTCATAGATGATGCGTTCGCCGTGCGGAAGCTGCCAGAAGGCCTGGATGTCGGCAGCAGCGCTGCCCTTGGAACTGTTCTGCTCGGTCGGCGGACCGACGGCCTGGACCAGCTTCTGGAGCACCTTCCCGCCGGAGTCAGGCGTAAACCACGCCATCACGAGCTGCATGCCCGAATAGCTCGTGAACTCGTACTTCACCTGCTCGTAGCGGATCGAATCGACCTCAATATTGCTGATTCGGTAGGTGTCGGCGCCGTAGGGAGCCGTCTGCATTGTGCCCGAGGGAAACCTGTTCTGCACCCGATACAGCGAATCGCCGAATCGCACATCCAGAAACGACGTCAGGTTGGGCCGTCCCACCAGCCCCAGCGCTTTAGGCATCGACAGACCGGGCGAACTGCCGGAGCAGGCCGTGCAGCCGAGCGCGATGGCGGCGAGCATCGCGCGGGCAATTCTCAGGGCGCGCAGGCGACCGCATCGGTCAGCTATCTTTGGCGACCGCCGAGGCCGAGAGCACCACGCGCAGCCCGCCTGATTCGACGGCGCTGAGCAGAATCGCCACTCGTTCGGCGCCGGAAAGGTAACGCTGGAAAATTGCCTCGAATCCACGGAAGGGACCTTCAACGACGACCACGCGCTCGCCGGCGCCGAACGGCTTGTCGGGTATTTCGATTACGTCGTCCACGCCGCGGCGGCGAATCTCCGACACTATCGCCGCGGGCACCGCCAGCGGATCGTTTCCCGCCGACACGATCGCGCGCACCCCGGGCAAATATTTTACCTCGAAGTACTGGCGCTGAAGATCGAACCTGGCGAACACGTAGCATGGAAACAGCGGGGTTATCGACACCGCCATCCGTCCCCATCGCGGCGCCTTCGCCTTGAGCATCGGCAGAAACACCTCCGGCGCCGCGTTGGCGAGTTGATCGCGGACCCATCGCTCCTTGCCGGTCTTGGTGCGAATCAGGTACCAGTTCGTCTGCGGATTGTCGTCCATCGCGATTCGCGTGGCCGGCGTGGAAGACCGAGCCGGAGCCAACCCGGCCGCACGCCGCTCGGCCCGGCAATCTCCGCTTCCCGCCGCAAAAAACAAGGCGGCTGCAGCATACGCCGCAGCCGCCCGATCAGTCCAATCGACTTCTAGATTTCGTAAGTGAAGGTGAACTCGAGTTCGTTGAAACGCTGCGAGCGGCTGAGCACGTACGGATCGGTGAAGCGGCCGCTGCGTCCGATGAACCACTCGGCGTTAATTCCGAGCAGGATGTTTCGTGAATAGCGGTAAACGTTGGTGGTCGCGAGCTCGCCGGCGTTGTCGTCGATGTCCCACAGGACCAGGTTGCTCGCCGTCAACTGCCCGTTCATCAGCCAGTTGGTTGCGTTGATGAACGCCAGGTTGCTGATCTCACGATTCTTGCCGTTGGTGGTAATGATCGGCATCGAATTAGCCGGACGATCCGGCTGCCAGGTCACCGTGTACTGAGCGGTCAGGAAGGTGTGCTGCTTCGAGATCCAGGGGATGTAGGTCGGACGGTCACCGGCGATAATCCAGCGGGTAAACTGAGTCCATTCCGCGCCGGTCGGATTCTGCGCCGAGGGAACGGCGACCGCGTAATCCGGCTGGTACAGCACGTCATAACGGTAGACGATGTCGGTCAGGTCTTTATCGTAGTAGGTTCCCGTCAGGCCGAAGAAATTGTTGCGTCGATAGTCGACCTCAGAGAGGCTGAAAAACTCGCCGCCCACGGGCACCCCCGGACGAGGGTTGCGAGTATATTTGCCGGGGACGACGAACCCGCCCGGTGCGGCAGCGCCAAGCGGAATCGCGTACGAATAGCCGGTGGCGCCCGGCCCGCAGGTGGTGCAATTCACATTTTTCGAATTGCGGAATTCGTACAAGTAGATAAAGCTGGCCTGGAGCCCGTTTCCAATCGGCAGCAGGCTCGATAAGCGTACTCCGAACTCGCTGTTCTGCAGGGAGTTCGACGGCCTCCGGCCGATCGTTTTCAGGATAGCGTCATAATATGAATACGTTTGTTTGCCGCCGATCACGGGACCGAAGGGCAGCGCGATCATCGACTGCGCGAAGTTGTATCCACCGGCGTTGGGCAGCTCGCTGACGTTGATCCGCTGCCCGTTCTGGTTGATGCTGAGCGGAAACGGCCCGTCCGGGTTCCCATAGCCGCACGATGTGCAGCCGCCGTCCAGCGCAGTCGGAACCACCCACGGATTGCGCGGGTCTGTCTGGTAGATGTTTCCAGCGCCCTCGAAGTCGCCGGGGATGATGAAGCCTTCAAACTCGTTGTTGGCGGTCTTGAAGTAGTCGGGCAGGATGTAGTTCAGCTTGATCATCCGCAAGTTTGTGCGCTCGTCCTCGGGCGACTCTGCGCCGTAAACTCCGTGCCAGCTTGCGTTGACCGGGTTGGTGACTTCGGTTCCTGACAGCGCGTCGGCTTCCGACCAGATGACCTGCTGCTTGCCGACGCGTGCGGAGAGGTTGTCGGTAAAGTTCAACTGTGCATACCACTCACGCAGATCATTCTTAAAAAATTCGTCCTGGAGCGCCCGGTTGCCCTGGCTTGAGTAAGGGATCACGTCGGTGTTCGGGCGCTGCCGGCCGTTGTCCTTCATCGAACCGTACGAGTCGTACCAGGGCCGGTAGTACGCGAAGAAGTCCGCATCCTTGATCAGGATCGTGTCGAACCGGCCAAGGAACTTGTAGTTCTTGATCATGTGGTAATCGGGGCGCACGTCGGCAAGGTTGCGCTGCTCGACCAGGTCCCAATGATTGAAATCGAAACTACCGCCGCTCAGCCCGTACGATTGACCGGGAACCGCGTACGTCTGGGTGCCGGAAGTATAGAGCTTCGTCGGCGACGAGTCGGTGCCGGAGCTGCCTTCGCCCCACCGGCCGGAGTCGCGAGTTTCGAAAAATCCGAAGACCGAGAAATCGCCCTGGGTGATCGTCGCCATTGCGACCGACGCCCACAGCGTCCCGACCGCTGCCACGGCAGCCACCAAAAGACTCCGCCACCGCGTTCCGCCGAATCCTTGATTCCCGTTCTGCATAGTCACCCCCAAGCTGGAGCCCTTCCGGTTACGTCGAACTCCTCGCCCGATTGTCCATCAGGCAAGCGTCAGACACTCATTCCCCGTTCGCGCGTAATAATCTGCGAACGCGGCTTAGCTATCACTCCCCCGCCCACCTTGTCAAGAAGGATGCACGCGCCGGTCACACGTTTGCAACGCTCCGTTAAGCACGGCGTGATATTGGCGATTCTCCATTTCATTACCCGCTGCTTTTGCGCCCCGGCGATCATCCGAGCGGGCCGATGCCCCGAAAGCCGGTATTGGCGGAACCGTGCTCGCGGCTGGGATGCCGCCGTTAGCCGGGGCGGCAGTTGCGAAGCTGGCGGGCGGGTGAATAAAATCCCGTTTCGATCGGAGGCAACTTGCTCGGCTGGCCGCTCGACCGGGAGTCAAGCGCGATCATGAACAAAGAATTACGCCGCACTTGAATTTGTCATCCGATCGGTGTAGGTACGACCACGCGAATGCGCGTCCGGGGGATTTCCGGACCTTGGGCGGGGTCGGCGTCGGCTCTGCCCGGTGCGGAACGAACTGACGGCCGCGTGGCTTTTCTAGGCTGATTGGGTCAGCAGACGGGACACCGATTCGAATCGGCGGGGGTTAGAAACATGACGCACGGAAGGATGCAGGCGATGACTCAAGGCAGGGATGGGAGCGCATTGGCGCACGCATGGGCGCTGAAGCTTATCGGGGTCGCGCGTCGGCTTTCGCTTGTGGCAGCGGTGTTTGCGATCGCTGCGCTGGTCGCGGGGACAGCGGGCACCAGCTACGCGAAATCAAAGAAGAAGACCGGTAACACCAGCTCGTCCGGTGGTCTGCAAGATTCGGTCGTCGTGTCGAATTATGGCGCGGTTATGGGCGGCAGCCTCGAGACATTCCTCGCCGGCGCCGGGCACAGTTCCAAGCCCAAATATTGGATCCACGGCCCCAAATCGCTTTTGGGCGCGAGCACCGGTGCGGCTGGCGATGCGGTGAGCTCGGCCGACGCTCACATAGCGGTGGCATTACCGATCGACTTTTTCGATCTTACCGGTTGCGGTCCCTTTGGCCTCCCCGCGAACGCTCCCGCCTATGGCACGGGTTTGGTCGAGATCTTCGGTCCGGACTCCAACGGTGACTCAGCGGCGGAGAACATAATTTGCTCGCCCAATTTCGCGTTCGGTGCGCCCAATACTACCGGCGTTTTCTATCCACAGGGCGTGGCATTTGAAAGCCCTTACGATGGCGTCAATCCCGGGCACGATATCGTGGCCGTTGCCAATCAGTTCCCCATTGTAGTCGGTCCGGACGAGGGAGTAGCCGCCTGCGCGCCTGCGCCCACGAACATTGAACCTACCAAGGGACACCGCGGAGTGTGCGGGGCGGGGCCGGTCGGGCCCGGCTCGAGCTTGGGCACCATTACCCTGTATGACAGAGAGACCTTGGCTCCCGGTCTCGACAACGATCCACCCTTCAACAACAATCCGGTGGACGCGGTCAACCCGTTCACCTTGGTTCCCTATCCGCAGAACGCCACCATCGGCGGATGCCTCAGCATCCTGGCGGGTCCGGCGGGCCTCACGTTTGACCAGACTGGCTACCTGTACGTCGTGAACAACGCCGGCTTCGACGCCTTCGACCTCGGGTGTGCCCCTCGGTTCATGACCGTGTATGCTCCTGGCTCGTCTGGCGACGTATTTCCGACCTCCAACATTGGTTATGCTGGTCCGACAGCGGGCGACCTTGTTCAACCGGTGGCTGCTGCGGTCCTCTCAGGTCCTATTGGCGGGTCCGGTTACCCGGAGGACATTGTCTACGTGACGGACGGCGGCGAAGCGGGCCCCCAACTCGACCGGCGGTGCACCGCCAGCGGTAATCCGTACTCTTGCTGTACGGCCCCAGCAAAAGGAACCTGCGCCACAATCCCGCCCAGCATCAAAATCTTCAATCCTTTCACCAATTTCGATGGCACTAACTTCTTCTTCGATGGCGAACTGCTCGGCGTGATCGAAGGCCCGCACACGAAACTCAAATCTCCGATGGGCATTGCGTTTGACGCGGACGGCAGCGCTATGTATGTCGCAAGCACACAGGCAAATTCCCTCGAGATGTTCACTAATTTCCCTTCGAGCGGCGGCGACATTCCGCCCACTCTGATCATTAAAAGCCCGGCCTCCAAGATGAACCTGCCGGTCGGCGTTGCCCTGCCGGCGTTCACCCCCACGCCGGAACCTACACCCACGGCGACAGCTACAGCCACGGCGACAGCTACAGAAATAATCAAGTCCGTAGCCACGCCCGCACCCACGCTTCACTAGGCGAACAAAGCGAAACGGCGAACGCCGAATCCGGATTACCGGATTCGGCGTTCGTGTCTCTGCGCCATGCCGCCGCTGGCCGCAGCAGCAAGCTAAGAAATTGGGATCGATCCAGGCGGCGCGCGGCCTTGACACTGGGTGCAGGGCTCAGCCCTGCTAGCGCAGATCCTCCGCGAGCGACGCCGCCAGCAGCCCGCCGATCGCGCCGCGAGCCGCCAGGCTCGGATGGTCTGCCTCGACCACCACCTCGCCCTTGCCCGCCAGCTCGAGAAACTTGGCCGCGTCCACGCCCTCCAGCTTGAACTTGACGAATTGCACCGAGCTGATCCTTTCCTCTGACATCTGACGATCGTCGAATCTCGCCGCAATCCTTTGCGTGCCGGCCTTGAGCCACAGATGGCGTTCCAGCCCGACCAGCCGGACCAGCGCGGCATCGCGTTCCTGCGCCTCGGCGTACTCGAGCAACAGCGTCGCCGCAATTTCGCCGGCGCCCGGAAGCAGATCGTTGTAAGTCTCGATTTCGTGCGCAATCGCCTCGCGCTCCGTCATCTTCTCGGCCCTGATCATCTCTTCGATCTGGTACCACGCAGTCTGCGCATTCTCGAACAGAAGCGTCAGATGCGACCCGACGTGGAGCCGGCGCCGTTCCTTCTCATGAATGAACAGGGGGCGCAGCCGGTCGCGCACCCGTCCGTAGTCGCCCAGCGAAAGTATTTCCTCGAAAGCAATCGTCTTCAATCGTCATTCTCCTTGCGCCGAGAGCCTTGCGTAACCTGGTCGGCCCTTCCTTTTACAACGCGCCCTGTTTTCCTCTATTAATAATGGCTTTCCCTGTCCGCGCGCGACCACGGAGCGCGGCCTTAATACTGGGTGCAGGGCTCAGCCCTGCTTGTACGCCCGCGCTAGCACCTCCAGCGGATGAATCGGACGTACTCCCGTCGCCTGCTCGATTTGCACCGCCGCCAGCGGACAGTCGGTCGCCATCACCCGCGCGCCCGCTTCGCGCAACCCGGCGAATGCCTTCTCGCCCCACTTCATCGAGAGCGCGAAAAACTCCTTCTTCATCGCCCAGGTTCCGTCATGCGCCGTGCACGCATCGACCGTCGTCACTTCCACCCCCGGAATCTGGCGCATCAGGTCGCGCGAGCGCAACCCGATACCTTGGGCCTTGAGATGGCACGGCACGTGGTACGCGATAGTGCCGGGCGTGGACAGAAAATCTGTGTTGAACTTGCCCGCGCGCCGAAGTTCGTAGAGCAGCTCGTGCGAATCGACGATCGCCGCCGCGAATTCCTTGACCTCGGCGCCCGCCAGCAGGTTCGGATACTCCGCGCGCATCATCAGCGAGCAGGTCGGGTTGATCGCGGCGATTCTGTACCCCTCGCGCACCAGCGGCATCATCGAATCGATATTCGCCCGCGCTTGCTTGCGCGCGAACTCCAGGTCGCCGCCGTCGAGCGCCGGCATCCCGCAGCAGTTATGCTTCGGGCATTTCACCGCGCATCCGTTTTTCGCAAACACCTCGACCGCCGCCTTGCCCGGCCCGGAATTGTAGTAATTGACAAAACAGGTGGGGAAAATCGCGACCTTAGCCGCCGGCTCGGCCGGGGCGGCGGGCAGCGGGTTGCGCCTGAGCCACTTGTCGAATGTCTCGGCGGCGAAATCGGGAAGCAGCTTGCCGCGATCGATCCCGAGCATCTTCTCCATCATCACGCGCTGGAACTTCTGATGGCATCCCCAGTTTGCCAGCCGCGGCGCTATCGCCCCCGCCTTGCCGAGCTGATCGGGATGAGCCAGCATCCGCTCGCGCAGCTTGATTCCGTCTTCCTTCGCGCTCACCGCCTTGGCGCGCATGATCAGGCGCGGGAAATCGAGCTGGAACTCATGGCCGTCGCGCGGCGTGTACGGACATTTTATCTCGCACAGTTTGCATCCGTAGCAGAGCTCGATCACGCGCGCTTTCTCGGCCGCGCTGAGCCTTCTCACGTCGCCGTCGTTGCGGTCGGCCGCGTCGAACAGCGCCGGGAACGACGGGCATAGATTGAAGCACAACCGGCAGCCGTGACAGATGTCGAACCCGCGCTCGATCTCCTTGTTCAGTCCGGTGCGGTCCCAGTACTTCGCCTCGGTCGAATTGTAGGATAGGCCGTCGCTCGGCCTGGCTTCGATTCGGTTGGCCATCGGCTAAATCCCGGCTGCGAACTATAGCTGTATTTATCCGCGCGCGCACGCGCCGGCGCGCGCCCGGCGCCGCGGCCCCGTTGAAACATCCCGGAGGGTGGGCCTTAAAGGCCCGCCCTCCGGGGCTGCGATATTCCGCGCGCGATACCTGCTAGAGCGTGCCCTGCGCCTTGGCGAAGCGTCCCGCATGCGACTTCTCGGCCTTGGCCAGGGTCTCGAACCAGTCGGCAATTTCCGCGAAGCCCTCTTCGCGCGCCGTCTTCGCCATCCCCGGGTACATGTCGGTGTACTCGTGGGTCTCGCCGTGAACCGCCGACTTGAGGTTCAGCATCGAGTCTCCGATCGGCATCCCGGTCGCCGGATCGCCGACCGATTTCAGATAGTCCAGATGACCGTGCGCGTGCCCGGTCTCGCCTTCCGCGGTATCGCGGAACAGCCCCGCGATTTCCGGCTGGCCTTCGACGTCGGCGATCTTGGCGAAATAGAGATAGCGGCGATTGGCCTGGCTCTCGCCTGCGAACGCGTCCTTGAGATTCTGATGGGTTTTGGTTCCTTTGAGACTTGGCATTTTCCTTCCTCCTGATTATGAGTCCAATTCGTTTGATTGAGCTGTGTTGATAAATCAGCGCCGCGACTTGCCGGTCCGCTTCGCCCCGGCGCGTTTGGCCCCGCATTCCTCGCACAGCGCGTGAATCTCCAGCGACGAACCGAGCACCGTGAACTCGCCCAGTTCCGACTGTCCTGCCAGGATTCGGTCTAGCTGGGGAATCTCGATATCGCGGATGCGCCGGCATTTCACGCATACCACATGATGATGCGGGGTCATATTTCCATCGTAGCGCGCGCTGTCGTGCAGCAGCGTCACCTTGCGCGCCTCGCCGATATCGCACAGCGTTTCCAGCGTGCGATGCACCGTGGCGAGCGAAATATGGGGATGCTGCCTTCGGACCGCGGCGAAGATCGCGTCGGCGCGCGGATGCTCTCCCGAGCCGAGCAGCGCCTCGATAATCGCCAGCCGCTGCGGCGTGACCGCCAGCCCGCCGCGGCGGCATCGCGCGGCGAACTCGGCCATGCGCTTGGCCGCGTACGGCCCCCGCCGGCTTTCCTTTATCAGCTGTAGTTCCATCGCTTAGATGATAATTACTATCATCTGATTATCGCTGTTGTCAAGCGAGACGCGCACCCGCCCCCGCCCCGCTTAATCCTTCTAACAGGCCGTCAGGCCGCATCTTTTCTTTTTACCGGGTGCAGGGGCCGCAGCCCCTGGCCGTGGCGACGGCAGCGCAGTATCAAGCCATTGGCAGGGCCCGCGCGCGACAACGGAGCGCGGCCTTAACACTGGGTGCAGGGGTCACCCCCTGCCGGAGCCCACGGCGGGTTCCGCGCACAATTCAACGGACCGCAAGTCAGATCGGGAGTCGTGCTCTGGTGTCCGGCCCGATCTCGTCGAGACGCACTTCGCGGTGCTCGCAGGCCGAGACGTGGGCTGCGATGGCGAAGCGGAGCGTTGCCGCTGCATCGTCGGCTTCCTGTGGGGGCTGGCGGCCTTCAATCAACGCGTCGATGAAATCGTGCACGCCCAGGCGAAAACTTTCCGACCAGTCGTTTGGAATGTCGTGCCAGGCGCGCGTCTCGCCGTCCCGATACATCACAATCGCAGGCTCGTCGAGCAGATAACCGCTGCAGCGGTTGATCCAGATGATGCCCTCGGTCCCGTGGATTTCGATCCGGTCGTCACTGGCGTAGTACTTCGAGCGTACGCGCATGCCCACCGACGCGATCACTTCCCAGCTGCCGAACTTGGGTACCCCGGCGTACTTCCAACTGATCAAAGCGGGTCCGTCGTAGAAAGCGTCCGGCCCAAACCGGTTGACGTGAATCCACGCGTGAACGCGTTCGACCGGCTCGGCGACGAAGAAGCGCGCCATGTTGTAGCAATGGTAGCCGTGGTCGAAGCAGGTTGGGCCGCCACCGCAGGTTTCCGGATTCATCCGCCACGCTATCGACGCGGCCGGCACCGGCCAGCCGTCATCGAAACGCCCGGCCGCCGTCTTGATCCGCACCGAGATGGGCTCGCCGATCGCGCCTTCCCGGACCAGCGCACGCGCCTTGACGTGCGGCGGATAGTACATGAAGTTCTCGAAGACCCGCAGCCGCTGTCCCGCAGCTTTCGCCGCTTGATTCACGTCGTCGAGTTCGCGGAGCGTCAACGCCGGCGGCTTCTGCAACGACACATGCTTGCCTGCTTGCAACGCGGCGATGGCGACCTCCCGATGCAAGTGGTGTGGTATCAGGATCTCCACGGCGTTCACGTCGGGGTCGGCGAGAAGCTGGCGATAGTCGCGATACGTCTTCTTTGGCTGCCACTCCTGCTGTCGCTGACCCAGTAGCGCTTCGTCGTTGTCACAGATTGCGGTCAGCTCCGCGCGCGAGTGATCGCGATAGCCGATCACCTGCAGGCTGGCGATTCGCCCGCAGCCAATCAGACCAACGCGTACGCGTTCGAGCGGCTTCATAATCACGCTTATTTCAAATCGTGTCTCGCCTGTCTATGGCGGATCGGACAGATTCACAGATCGCCCGGTATGCCCTGCTCGCGATTGGCGCATCGATTCTTTTCTTCGGGTTCTAAACGGACTAGGCTAAATGAGGTATTTCAGATTGGCCGGGGCCGAAATCGAAAGAAGGAGAACGCGATGCGCCTTAGATTCCTGTTGGTTGTAGGATTGCTTTTCGTTCTGGCCGGTGGGCTTACGATGCAGGCCTATGGTGCTTCTTGCGAGCAAGCGTGGCACATCCGCAAGGTCTATTGGAACGATCTCAACACCGGGCACCCCGGCGCCGCGGCTGACCTTAAGCGCCAAAACGAGTGGGCGTTCCGCGGTACTTGTGGCTCCTACGAGATGAATGGCTATGGTGACTACGACCGCGATCACCATTGGCACGACTCGGACTGGTGGTTCGACCATGACCGCGGTTGGGCCCAGAAACATCATCCGACCTGGTTCACGCAGCGCGAGCATCACGATAACGGCCACGGCTGGGATCACAACCCGCCCCCGGTTTACAACCCGCCCCTGATTCACAACCCGCCCCCGGCCCCGATTCACGCCCCAGGCCCGGTTTACAACCAGGGCCAGGAGCACAACAAGGGTCAGGAGCACAACAAGGGCGGGGATCACAACAAGGGCCAAGAGCACAACAAGGGCCAGGATCACGGCCAGGGCCATGGCCAGGACAACCATTAGTCTTACCGCGATCTGAATTGGGGAATCTGGTTCGCCCGGATCCCAGTTCAAATCTTGCAGTTACGGGCGCCGTCTTTGCCAACGCTCCGATTGAGCTGGCAGACGGCGCTGTTCAGATCGCGAAGATCCGCTGTCGATCGCTTCGCGGGTTCGACGTGAAGGCTCGTGCGATATCAGGCAAGCCAGGGCTTTCGATGAGGGTCGGATGATCCATCTTCACCATGTGCACCTATTTTCGCGAGATCTGAATGCAGCGGTTGACTGGTACGTGCGTGCCTTGGATGCGGAGGTATATTTCGACGGCGATTTCGGTGGTGTCCGCAATGTCTTCATGAAGGTCGGCGCCGGCCGTCTTCATCTATATTCCCAACCGCCGCGGGATGACGGCAGGGGCGCCATACATCACGTCGGGATTCGTACGACTGACCTGGCGGGCCTGCATCGCCGCTTAGTCGATATAGGAACGGCGTTCCAAAGCGGCGTTCACGAATTCGGCACGTGGCGCTACATCATGTGTCCGGCGCCGGACAACGTTCTCCTTGAACTCTTCGAGATCGACGTCGATTCGATGCCCCACCGACCTGGCGCGTTATTTCGGCGACGAGACATCCCGCTGACAAGCGCGTGAATTGGCGCGCTACAGGCGCGGAATAATCGGCGGCCGGCGCGAATCGGGCTTCGTCAGGAGCATCTGCACGTCGCCGAGGTAGCGTTCGCGGAAGCCCGCCTCGCAGTAACAGAGGTAGTACTCCCACATCCGGATGAATTCTTCCGGATAACCGAGCGCGCGCACCCGCTCGATATTGTTGAACATCCGGATTCGCCAGTTCTTCAGGGTCTCGGCGTAATTGGGCGTGAGATCCTCGAGATGGAACAGCCGCAGATCGCTCGCGCGCGTGATCGAATCGCACATCGCCGTGACCGACGGAATGAAGCCGCCGGGGAAGATGTACTTCTTGATGAAATCGACGCTCCTGATCGAGCCCTCGTAGTACTGGTCGGCGATCGTGATCGCCTGCAACGCCATCATCCCGTCGGGCTTCAGCAGCTCGCCGCATTTGCGGAAATACGAATCGAGGAACTGATGCCCGACCGCTTCGATCATCTCGATCGACACGGCCTTGTCGAACTGGCCGGTGAGGTCTCGGTAGTCCTTGAACAGCACGGTGATGCGGTCGGCCAGGCCTTCGGCGGCGATTTTCTTGACCGCGTAGTCGTGCTGCGCGCGCGAAATCGTGGTGGTGGTGACGCGGCATCCGTAGTTCTTGGCCGCGTGGATCGCAAACCCGCCCCATCCCGTGCCGATCTCGACCAGGTGATCGTGGGCGCGAAGATCGAGCTTGCGGCAGATGCGATCGACCTTGGCCGCCGCCGCCTCCTCCAGCGTGGCGCCGGCGCGCTCGAAGATCGCGCACGAGTACATCAGCGTGCGATCCAGAATCAGCTCGAAAAAATCGTTGCCCAGGTCGTAATGCGCCGCGATGTTGCGCCGGCTGCCGGTTTTGGTGTTGCGATTGAGGTAGTGGATGAAGCGGCGGACGGGATTGGTCAGCCGCGCCAGGCCGCCATCCATCCCCTCCATCACCTCGCGGTTGCGCAGCATGATTTGCGCGAGCGCGGTCAGGTCGTCCGTCGTCCACGAGCCGGCCATGTACGCTTCGCCGGCGCCGATACTGCCCGCGAGCGCGATGTCGGTATAGAAGCGCCGGTCCTTGACCCGGATGGTGGCGCGCAAATCGGCGTCGGAAACATCCTGGCCGAAGGGGAGGCGCTCGTCGCCTTCCTCGATCACGATGCGATCGCGGGTGATTCCCGCCAGACGGCTTAGCACCGCGCCGCGCGCGAAACGCTCGAGCATCGCGGGACGCCGCGCCCGCGCCGCATCGACCCCCGAGGTGACGATCGAATCAGTTTTGGACATCCGCTCCGATTACACCGCCCCCGCCTCGCCGCGCAAGCGCAGGGGCGAGCGTCGCGGTAAATTCGCGGGCGAAGGGTGATCCTCCGAATACCCTTGCTCTCTCCTCGAAGAGTTCCGGACTGCTGGACTATTTTTCGTGATGTGGGCATTCTGAGAAATTCGCGCGGCGCATCAAACTCGCGCGAGCATCAGGCAAATCAACTTCGGGCGGAACTCATAGATGACCTCCTCCTCTCCGCTTAAATTCGTGCTCGCCATCGACATGGGCTCCGGCAGCACAAAGGCCGCCGTCGTTTCGAGCGCAGGCGAAGTCGTCGCGTCGGCATTGCGCCATACGGACACGATGATGATGGAGGGAGGCGCGGTCGAGCAGGATCCCGAGCAATGGTGGCGCTCCGTGTGCGACGCGGCGAAGGAGGCGATCGCGGCCTCGCGCGTGCCCGCGGCGCAAATCATCGCCGTCGCATGCACCACGCTGTGGTCCGTCACGGTGGCCGTTGACGAGGGCGGCGCCGCAATCGGGAATGCGATTTCATGGATGGACACCCGCGGCGCGAAATACAATCGCGCGGTCACCGGCGGATGGCCGCGAGTGCAGGGCTACGGCTTGTTCAAGCTGCTCAAATGGCTGCGCTTCACGGGCGGCGCGCCGGTTCAATCGGGGGTCGACGGCCTGGGGCATATCCTGTTCATCAAGCATGAGCGGCCCGAGGTATATGCGCGGACCTTCAAGTTTCTCGAGCCGATGGATTACCTCAACCAGCGGCTCACCGGGCAATTCGCGGCTTCGTACGCGACGATGATCACTTACTGGCTGACCGATATTCGCAACCCCAACAAGGTTGACTACGTGCCCGAGTTACTTGCGATGGCCGGCGTCGATCGCGCCAAGTTGCCGGACTTGCGGCCGGTTAACGCCGTGCTCGGCACGGTCAAGCCCGAAGTCGCAGCGGAGCTGGGCCTGGCGCCATCGACTCGCGTCGTGATGGGGTCGTGCGACGGCCACGCGGCGACTCTGGGCGCGGGTGCGGTGCGCAATTACGAGGGCTACTTCTATATCGGCACCTCGGCGTGGCTGAGCTGCCACGTGCCGGCGAAGAAGACCGATCCGCTGCACATGCTGACCGCGATGCCGGCCGCGCTGCCGGGCCGCTACATGGTAAGCGCGGAACAGGGCGCGGCGGGACGCAGTCTCGAGTTCGTGAAGGACATCCTTTATCCGGCGGGCGGCGCGAATTCTCCCATCGACGTTTACGCCGACATGAACCGGCTCGCGGCGGAGGTTGCGCCTGGGAGCGACGGATTGATCTTCACGCCCTGGATCAACGGCGTGCTGGCGCCGCACGAGGACGCATCGACGCGCAGCGCCTTCTTCAATCAGAACGCGCGCACCAGCCGCGGCCATTACGTGCGCGCAGTGATGGAAGGGGTCGCGTACAACCTGCGATGGCTCAAGGGCCACGTCGAGAAGTTCATCGGGCGGCCGTTCGAGCATCTCAATTTCATCGGCGGTGGCGCGAGCTCCGACCTGTGGTGCCAGATCCAGACCGACGTGCTCGGATGCACGGTGCGGCAGGTCGCCAATCCGCGCAATGCCAACGCGGTGGGCGCCGCGATGGCGGCGTTTGCGGCGCTGGGCGAGATCGCGGTTGAGGAAATCTCCTCACGGGTGAAGATCGCGGCCGAGTACCGGCCGATCGAGAGCAACCGGCGCCTGTACGATCGCCAGTTCCGCGAGTTCCTCGAGTTCTACAAGCACAACCGCGCGATCTACCGGCGCCTCAACCCGGCCGTCCGCGCGTCGGATTGAACCTCGCGATAGACTAGTATTCAAATCGATTGCGATAATAAGAACGGCGACCGCCGGATGTTTCGCTTTTCACCGGTTGCCATCGGAGATCTCTAAGGAGCCGCACCATGCCCAAGGCAGCGAAGAAGAATCAAGAACCCTCCGGACCATTCGGCGATATGTTCCCCTATCGCGAGACCTTCGAGACCTACCACGAGTTGCCCACGAAGAGCCGCCAGCCCGAGGAGGTCATGCGCGAGTTGCGCAGCATCGCGCGCCAGGAAAACGCGCGCTGGCAGACCGGCCAG
Organism: Binataceae bacterium (SeqCode); assembly: GCA_963722605.1. GTDB lineage: Bacteria > Desulfobacterota > Binatia > Binatales > Binataceae > Binatus. The sequence continues at coordinate 739,805 of CAVRNO010000004.1, forward strand.
ATCTCTGGCACCTACTACCATGGCGGGATGGAGCACTATGCCTACTTGAACCGCGTGTTCGCGCTGTTCTCGCACGTCAATCTGCTGCAGCGCGACATGTGCCCGAGCGGCACCAAGTTCGAGGGTGAGATAATCGCGATGACGGCGCGGATGCTGGGCGCGGAGCTGGCGCGCGAGAAGGATCCGCAGGCCGACGTATGCGGAGCGATCACCTCGGGCGGCACCGAGAGCATCATCCTGCCGATCCTGGCGTATCGGGAGAAAGCGCGTGCCGAGCGCGGAATTACGGCGCCCGAGATGGTGGTGCCGGAGACGATTCATCCGGCATTTTCCAAGGGCGCGCACTTTTTCGGCGTCAAGCTGATTCGCGTGCCGGTCGGCGCCGATTACCTGGCCGACGTGGACGCGATGCGCCGCGCGATCGGGCCCAACACTATCGCGATCGCGGGCTCGGCGGCGAATTATCCGCACGGGCTGATCGATCCGATCGAGCAGTTGTCCGCTCTCGCGCTTGAGGCCGGGGTCGGGCTGCACGTCGATAGCTGCTTCGGCGGCTTCATCCTGCCGTGGATCGCAAAGCTCGGCTATGACGTTCCGGCGTTCGACTTCCGCCTGCCCGGCGTCACCTCGATGTCCTGCGATACGCACAAATGGGGCTACGGGCTCAAGGGTGCGTCGGTCGTGCTCTATCGCAATCGCGCGTTGCGCCGGCGCATGTACTTCACGATGACCGACTGGCAGGGCGGCTTGTATGCGTCGCCTACGGTGGCGGGCAGCCGCTCGGGGGGAATCAGCGCATCGACCTGGGCGGCGATGGTGACGCTCGGCGAGGAGGGCTACCTGAAGGCGACCCGCCGCATCATGAAGGCGGCGGACACGATCAAGTCGGGGATCGCAAAAATCCCGGAGCTCAAGATTATCGGCAAGCCGACCTACTGCATCGCGATTACGTCGGACAAGGTGGACATTTTCCACGTCAACGATTTCATCGCGGAGCGTGGATGGCGCGTCAACGGGCTGCAGCGGCCCGCGGGCTTTCACCTCTGCGTCACCTTGCCGCAGACGCTTCCGGGAGTGGCGGCGCGCTTCGTCAGAGACCTCAAGGCAGGCGTCGAATACGCGAAGAATCCGCCGGCGACGCCCGCGCGCAGCGGCGCGGTTTACGGCGGCGGCGCGGCCCCGCTCGACCCATCGATGGTGAATGAACTGATGTTCGCGTGGCTCGACGCGAGCACCGAAGTCCCGTAACCGGGCCGGCTCCCGAGGAGAACAGCCTATGCCGGTGATGGATGATCGCGCGATCGGAGAGTACGCCGCCTTTGCATGCCATCTGGCGGACCTCGCGGGACGCACGATCCTGCCGTATTTTCGTGTGCGCATCGCGGTCGAGAATAAGGCAGGCGGCGGTGGCTACGATCCGGTGACGCTGGCCGATCGCGCGGCGGAGCGAGCAATCCGCGACGAGATTCAGCGTGTTCATCCCGGCCACGGGATTCTCGGTGAGGAGCACGGCTTCGCGGCCGGCGTCGACGGGCTGACCTGGATCATCGATCCGATTGACGGCACGCGCGCCTTTATTATGGGCCAACTGCATTGGGGTGTTTTGATCGCACTCAACGACGGCGCGCGACCGGTGATTGGCGTGATGCATCAGCCGTACACCGGCGAGACGTTCGTCGGCTCGCGCCTGGGCGCCGAACTGAGGGGTCGCGGCTCAGGCAACCCGCTGCGGGTGCGCGAATGCCGGCGGCTGGAAGACGCGATCGTCTGCGCAACCGATCCGGCGATGTTCTCCGGCCCGGGCGAACGCGAGGCGTTTCGCGGGCTGGCGTCCAAGGCGCGGATGAGGCGCTACGGCGGCGATTGCTATTCGTACTGCCTGCTCGCCTCGGGCTTCATCGATCTGGTGATCGAATCAAGCCTGCAGCCTTACGATATCCAACCGCTTATCCCGATCATCGAGGCCGCAGGTGGAATCGTGACGAGTTGGTCGGGCGGCCCGCCATACGACGGCGGGCAGGTTATCGCCGCCGGCGATCGCGAGCTGCACAAAATCGCGCTCGCGATGCTAGCGCCCGCCGCGCGATAACCGATCCTTCTGCGCCATTTTTCCGGAGCCAACCGCGATCAACGGTCGCTTCGTGTCACGCGCTCACTGCGTGACCGGAAACGCCGTTACACGCAACTTGGCCGAGCCGTAGGGGATCAAATCGACGGTTTCGATCGGTTCGGCGCTCGACGCCGGACTAAACGGAACCGGGCCGGCTGAATTGTCCACCAACGTCCATTCTGGCAGCCGCCGCGCTTTCGCCTTCAGCACCACCGGAGCGCCTTCGGAACTGAACGGATACTGTCCGATGGTGTGCTCCTCCACTTCAAGCGAATTTTCCGGATGCGCCACGTCGAGCAACAAGGCATAATTCCAGGGCGTTGTCGGCTCGACAGCCCAATCCGGCGCATCCGCTCGCTCAGTATCCTTGGTCCACCGTTCGCCAATCTTCAACGAGTAAATGAGCGGGCCGCGTTCGACCGCGACCGAATCGTGGTACCAATGCGATATGCGAACGTCCATCGGAAACACGATCTCGACCTTGTCCCCCGGACGCCATTGCCGCTCGATCTTGTGGAACGTGCCAGGCTTGAGCCCGTCGATTGGCTTGCCATTGACCCGCACGCTCGCGGCCGGCGCCCAACCGGGAATGCGAAGTTCGAGCGGAAACATCGCCGGGCGCTCGGGATTCACGGTCAATCGGATATCTTTGCGGAAGGGGTAGTCAGTCTCCTCGACCACGGTCACTTGCACGCCGCCACGAACCATGGCGGTGACCTCGCTGGGTGCATAAGCGATCGCAGCCAGTCCGTCGTCGTCGGTTGCCATCCACAGACTCGCAGCGAATTTCGGCCATGCTTGATGCATGTTGGCCAGGCAGCAGCCGAAGTTCGGCTCTAAGCCGAAAAGATTGGAGTCCGGGCCATTGCTGGTCCAGTTCCGCTTCGCGCGTGACACAAGCACCTGATTGGCCTGTTGGTCATATTGATGCCCCCACATGTCTTTGGTGAAGGTGGCGGGCAGCGAGTTATAGGTAACCTTTTCCAATCTATCGGCGAACGTCGCATCGCCCGTCGCAGCGACAATCTGTTCAAGCGAAAACATCGTCTCCACCACCGAGCAGAGCTCCGTACCCTGCGATGGATCGAGGCCCGCATAGTGCTCGTCGCCGCTGTGCATTCCGCTGGGCTGCAGGTGATACTTATCCAGCATTCGGAACTGGTTATAGAGCCCCTCCAGGTCCGCATGATCCTTGGTGATCTGCCACCAGATCGCGCCGGTCTTGAGCCCTTGGCAGTTGTTGACGCCGTGGGTCCGCAGCATGTGCTCCTTGCCGGTGTTCTTCTGCTTAAACTCAAAATCCTTGAACTGGTCCGGCCAATAGAATCCCTGGTCGTGCAACTTGCGAATGAGGTTCAGAAGTTTGGGATCGCCATTGCGGTTATAAAGCCATATGAGGGTCAAGGCCTCGTCCTGCCAGCGCCATACGGCCCACTCGCTCAATGGATTCTGGTCGAGCTGTGCGGCCTGGTAGGCGAAGTAGCGTTCCATCAGCGGGATAACTCGCGGATCGCCGGTCGCCTCCTGGTACTGCGTGAGCGCCTTCAGCATCACAAACTTCGGCCACCAGTCGGTATCCTTCGCCGGACCGATCGAGCCATCCGGGCGCTGATTGGACAGCGTCCAATCGATCCACTTTCTCGCGCGCGCGATGAGGACCGGATCATCGAGCAGATACGCCAGCGGAACCAGACCGTCGAGATAGTACGGGCCACGCTCCCAACTCTCTCCCGTGCCGCCCAGCCATCCACTTTCCGGCCCGAGATCCTCCCAGATTTCCTCCACATGTCCGGAGAGGCCGTCAGCCTGGATTTGCAGTTGACGTTTCAGCCATCCATCCGGCCGCACGGAGGTGAGAGGCAAGAGCCGGTAAGGAGTGGCCGCCAGTGGCGCCCGGTTTTTCACTGCGGGCCGTTGGGCTGCGGGAGGAATCCCGAACAGGAGATGAGGAGGATACTGAGGGTGGGCTTCATTATTATCGATCTCCGCTCCATAACTATCGCGGCCCGGCAACTACGCGCAACATCGAGGCTGCCAAAGCGGTTTTCGGGCTGGAGTTACGCATCCCGCCGAGCCGGTGATAGTGGGAATGCGTCGCTTTTTTGGAGCCACCCGCCGGATTCGAACCGGCGACCTGCTGATTACGAATCAGCTGCTCTACCAACTGAGCTAGGGTGGCTCTCCATCGCGATACCCCGCAGACGGGAATAGCAGATTAGCGAAGCCGGCGCCTGCGAGAAAGACCAGCGCGGCCGGCGAGCGCGGAATTGCGCGCAGACCGGCCGAATTCAAACGCGCGCGATTCAGGCGCATTTACGCCGAGCGCGGCACCCTAACTCGCAGCGAAACGATCGCGCGTCCGATCCGCCGACAGCTTCATCAGGCGCATCCGTCTGGCAAATCCGCGGTTAAGAATCGGCGCGAACAACTTTTTGCTAGCGGTCTTCCTTACGTTTCAATTCGCCAATCCAAGCCAGAAGGGGAAACTTCATGTTTGATGGTTTTTCATTGATTTCTGCAAGTCGTCAAAAAATTTGACTTAACCTCGAATCAAGGTGACTGTAAGTGCGGACGAGTGAGCTTGTGACGAGGAGCAACTCGGATTCACGTCGCAATATAGCTTCGGGGAAAGTTTTCGCAGGAGGAAAATAGATGCGTCGGCCAAGAAATGCGGTTACGGCATCGTTGGGTGTGGTGCTCGCTACGATCGTGAGCGTGACGGGTGCGGTTGTCTATTCCGGAGCGCGGGCGCTTGCTGAGGGAGCATCGGACCCCGCGACGCCAAGCATGTCGGTCAATACTGCGACCAAGACGTTCGTCCACCGGAAGGACTACGACGAACGTATGGACCAGGAATTTCTTCAACAGCATATGGATTCCAAAGGTCAGGTGAGACCCGACCTTGAGCAGAAGGGAATAGCGCACATACGGCAGATGAAGACGGCACCATCGATCGGGGCGAAGGTGTCCTCGGCGCCAGCATCTGCATCGACTTCGGTTCCGAAGAACTAGGCGCCTCGAGCGCTGCCCTACTATCGCAGGGCTGTTGGGTTACCAGGGAGGGAAATCCATGGGTGGGCGAAATCGATCCTTTTCTGCATCTATCGCATTCTTAGTCGGCATAATCGTTATTGCCGCAGGTGCGATTTTATTTTCTCCGCATTCGGGCAGCAGCGTCATCGGCCAGCAATGGACTCAGATTGGCCCTGCTCCTCTTGCAATAGACGCGGAGCAAAATTACCAGGGCGCAGGTCCCGACTCGGGGATGATCACCGACATCGCGATCGATCCTCGTGGCTCTTCCGACAACACCATCTATATCGCGACCGAGAACGGCGGTATCTGGAAAACGCTCGATGGCGGCACGACCTGGAAACCAAAGACGGACTACATGCCCTCGAATTCGATGGGCGCAGTGGCGCTTGATCCTGCCGATCCATCCATCGTTTACGCCGGCACCGGATATTTTATTCCGCAGGGGTTGTTCAAAGGAGTCGGAATTTACAAATCGACCGACGCCGGCGACTCGTGGACTGCTATCGGTCCGTCGTACCTCAGTGGGGTCGCGGTCATCAAAATGGCGCTGCCTGCTACGAACCGGTTGCTGGTGGCGACAAATAGCGGGCTGTATCTTTCAGTCGATGGCGGCCAAAATTTCGGCAACAATTCGCCCACTTTCGACAACGGCGCTACCGTCCTCGGCGGACTGATCGGGGATCTCCGGCTCGACACCACGGCGGCGAATACCGTGCGTGCGGCGGTCGCGGGCAGCGGAATCTTCGTCTCCACCGATGGTGGAGCAACCTGGCCAACCAACCTGTTCAGCAACCCGGGCGCACCGACCGCCAATGTCGGGTTCATCACGTTCGCGCAATCGACGAATCCCAATAATCAGTCGATTTACGCAAGTGTCGCGGACAGTCGCGGTCAGACCAATCCGCCGCGACCCGCTCCGTTCCCATATCTCGGGCTCTACGTATCGACCGATGGTGGTGGGCATTGGACCGGGAAGCAGACGGGCGCCGGTTCGCCTGGTAACGGATGTCAGTGCGGTTACGACCAAACGATCGGTGTGGATCCGGCGACCGCATCCACGGTCTTCATCGGCTTCCAGGAGGACTACGCGTCGATTGACAGCGGCACGACTTTCGCGAATATCGGTCACAACCAGATCCACTATGACCATCATGCGATGGTCTTCAGTCCTGCCACCCATCCCACCGGTCCACCGACCCAATGGTACGACGGCAACGATGGCGGAATCGCGGTGACGGCCGACGGCGGGGCGACCTTCAATAACAACGTCAACGGCACATTCCCCAACGCGCTTGCGACCAACCTGTTCCGAGCCATGGACATCGGAAGAGGAAGCGGCGCGAACAATAAGTTCAGTTACGGTGGTCAGCAGGACACCGGCACAGTCGAATTCCGGCCTCCGTTTACAAATAATACCTGGCATCTCGGCATCGACGGTGACGGCGGTCCAGTCGCAGTCGAACCGACGAATCCCGACGTGACTCTGGGTACAGACGACGGCGGTATCGTTCGGACTACGAATGGCGGAGCGAACTGGGCCGCCCCGGCAGGGTTCCCGGCGAACACGGGCGAAGGAGTGCCTTTCTTCGATCCGAACGGCACCAACGCCTACATAACGGCCGCCACGGCGCCCGCGCCCAATACCTCGCCGAATCTGTTTCAGATTTTTTTCAGCACCGATCACGGCGCGAACTTCGCAGCGATGCACGCTTTTCCGACGTACATCAACGCGATGTCGATGGCCAAAATTGACTCGAACACAATGTGGGCGGGCATCAATAACGGAACCGTGCAGAGCACCGGCAATGCCTTGCTGGGTGCAGGTTCTACCTGGACTTCGCATACGGTGACCGGCGCGCCTGCCGGTCAGGGTGTGTCGGGAGTGGCAGTTGATCCCTCCAACACCAATATCGTGTACGTGATCTATCCGGGTTTCTCCGGCATCGACCCGGACCTGGCGCCGACTAAGCATATATTCGTCACCGAGGACGGCGGCGCCAGTTGGACCGATATCAGCGGTATTGTCAACGGTGGATCGAACAATCTGCCCGATCTGCCGCTGCACTCGGTGGTGATCGACCAGACGACGTTGCCGCACACGATCATCGTGTCGAGCGATTCTGCCGTATTTCAGTCGGCCGATGGCGGTCAGACGTGGCAGGTACTTGGGCTGGGGATGCCGACGGTGGACATCACATCGCTGGCGCTCGACGACGGGGCAGTTCCGCCGCTGCTGCGCGCCAGCACCTTCGGCCGCAGCGCCTTTGAACTCGAAGCCGCCACCACCGCGCTGCTCTCGGTGAATGCCGACCTGAACTTCGGCCTGCTATGCCCCGGCCAGCCGGCTACGCGGCCGGTGGAGGTGTTCAACGTCGGGGTCAAGGATCTGCATATCTCCAGCTTCACGCGGATCTCGGGGAGCACGGACTTCACGATACTCCCCATTCCCGCGACTCCGCTGACGATCAGTCCGGACGCTCACGTTGATTTCACGATTCAGTTCGCACCGACCGTAGTCGGCCCACAGACTGCGACCTTCCAGATCGACAGCGACGATCCGAATACGCCCGCATTCCAGGTGATCGCGACCGGCAGCGAGGGAAATGGGATCGAAAACGTAACCGGCAGCGGCATTTTCAGCACTTCGGTTTGTGCTGGAACGTCTCCAACGCAGACGCTGAAAATCAACAACACCGGCACCTGCAACCTCGACGTGTCGTCGGCGTCGTTCCTCGGCTGTTCCTCCGATTTCACGCTGGTGAACCCGAGTGAGTTCCCGGCGACGATCAGTCCGGACTCGGGTCTCGGCGTTGGCATTCAATTCTCGCCGACATCGCAAGGGCTACAGTCGTGCAATCTCGAGATCCTCAGCAACGACCCGCTCAATCCCACGTTCCTCGTTCCCCTCAGCGGTGAAAAGGGAAATGGGAAAATCAACGTAACCGGCAGTGGCGATTTCGGCACCGAAGTTTGCGGCGGAAAGGCTCCCCCGCAGACGCTGAAAGTCAACAACACCGGCCCCTGCAACCTCAACGTAACCTCGGCGGTTATCTCGTGTTCAGATTTCACGCTGGTGAACCCGGGTGAGTTCCCGGCGACGATCAGTCCGGACTCGGCGCTCGACGTCGGCGTCAACTTCACGCCGACATCCGCAGGACCAAAGTCGTGCACTCTCACGATCAACACCGACGACCCGATCAATCCCACGGTGGTTATTCCTCTCACTGCGACCACGCCGTTTGGATCCGACTCGTTGACGTTCCCGGCGGGACTCACCTTCCCACCGACGGTGATTCAGCACGACGCGGCGTGTCCGGTGAAAATGGGTGTTCCGGTCACAGACGGCGGTGCGTGTCCGGTGAAAATGAACGCCGTTACTCTGACCCAGACGAGTTCACCGGCTGATTACTCGCTGACCGGACTTCCGGGCTTGCCGGTAACGCTGGTGCCGAGCGGTCAACTTGGCTCCGGCGACCTTGACCTGGTCTTCGAGCCATTCACTGTCGCCCGAGAGAGCACGGGCACGGCGAACTTCACTTTTGTCAACGACCCGATCACGGGCGCCACCGCTACCACCGCGGTGCCGTACTGCGGCGAGGCCGTCCATCGCGGCGTGCGCGTACTGGTAACTCAGGGCGGAGTCCCGGTGCCGGTGGTTGGGAGAATCCAGCTGCAAATCGCGTACGGGCCCCAACAGCAGGGATCAATCTTTACGATCAGGCACGTGCTCCACGCGCCGTTGCAGACGGTGACCGGAGCGGCGCCGTGCCCTTCGTTCCAGTACCACGCGGAATGGGGCGGCGTCAGCGATCCTCTGCAGCTCAAATTGGGCGATTATCGGATCAGGGTCACGCTCAAGGTCGGCAAGAAGCTCGTGCACAAGATGGCCAGATTTACCATGAGCCAGTGTTCCTTCACGCCGACTGTCGTAGTGGCGTTCTGATGTTTTAGACCGAGGGGCGGCCGCGAGTTTCAGCTCGCGGCCGCCCCGGAACTTCTCCCGCACATATAACTCGCCCAGTCTTTGCGCCGCGCACGCGGGATTCGCGCCGGCCTGCCCATCGCCGATGCGGCTCGGCCGGCGAAGGGCAGACTAGCGAGTTGGGGTGATGTAGAATTCCCGGGATCGAGGTGGGACAAATTGAAGACCGGGATCATCGGCGCGCGCGGCGCCGGTAAATCAACCGTATTTCACGCACTGACGGGGCTCGCGCCGATTGCGGGCACGGCCGAGGGGCGCAATCGTGCGCGCCCGGGACAGATCAAGGTCGCGGATCCGCGTCTCGATTTCCTCGAATCGGCGTACGGTTCGAAGAAAAAGATTCCGGTCGAGCTCACCATCCTCGACTTCGCGCCAAATCCCAAGGAGCAGAAGGAGGGCGCCGCGCTCGACCCGAGTCTGCTGCCGCTGGTGCGCGACATGGACGCGCTGCTGATCGTGATTCCGCAATTCGCCGGCATGGAAAAAGATCTGGTCGCGACTCTCGAAAGTATTGAGGGCGAGCTGGTGTTCGCCGACTTCGATCAAGCCGAACGCCGGCTCGAGCGGCTGAAGAAGGACAAGGGCGGGAGCGACTTCGAACGCGCGGCGCTCGAAAAGGTGATCGCATGGCTGGGTGACGGCAAAGCGCTCAGACTGCTCGAACTGACGGCGCAGGAGGCGAATGCATTTTCGAGCTTCGGCTTTCTTTCGCGCAAGCCCGCGCTGGTCACCGTCAACTGCGAGATGGAACGCGCCGCTGCCGATGTCACCGGCGCCGAGCGCGCCGCCGTCCGCGCGCACGGACTCGAGGTTTTCAGACTCGCGGCCGCTTTCGAGTCGGAATTGTGGGAACTCGACGAGGCCGGCCAGAAGGAGATGCTCAAGGACGCGGGACTCGACGCGCCCGCGCGCGATCGGCTGATCCGCGCGCTCTACAATCATCTCGGGCTGATCACTTTCTACACGGCCGGCGAGCCTGAGGCGCACGCATGGGCGTTGCGCCGCGGCGAGTCTGCGCTCGACGCCGCCGGCGTTATCCATACCGATATCGCGCGCGGATTCATCCGGGCCGAAGTTGTCAGCTACGAGGATTTTGCCATCCACAAGTCCGACGCGAAGGTCAAAGAGGCCGGCAAGCTAAGACTCGAGGGCCGCGACTACGTGATGCGCGACGGCGACATGATTCATATCCGCTTCAAGGTCTGACTCGGCTGCGCCGCGATGCGCGCGCGCGTGGGCGGCGCGAGCTGCGCCGGTGCGGCGGGAAAGTTCCCGGCGCGGAGCGCCGCGGCGGCCAACCGGGTTGCTCCGCGCCCGTTTCAGCAATCAATCAGGCTGCTTGAGCCCGGGGTTCAAGGAGCTGAGGCCACCATCGACTTCACCGAGCAGAAATCCTTGTCGACCGCGCCCATGTTGATGTACCAGCATTCGTGCTCGGGCGTGCGCTGGCCGGGCAGGTAACACATCGTCGAAAAGTTACCCTGCGTGTCGATCGAAGCCGCACCCACCACGAACTCCCGCTTGAACGGGTAGATCGCCACGCGGGCATCCGGCACGGGGCGATCACGATAGGCCAGCCAATAGATGTGCGCGCGCCACAAGCGGCCCTTCTGATCGTAGGTGTCGATGTACGGCTCGTACGCTAATTCGGCGTCGATATAGACGTTGGTCAACTTGTCGAGCGCACCCGCATTACTCATATCGTGCCGGGGTGTCGCCTCGACGACGTACATATGGCGCATCTCCCAAGCCTCGGGGCATGCGGTCGCACCTCCATCGTAGGGGCAGGTATTTTCGGGCGAATGCTGCGCATGCGTGCTCGCCAACATCTGTTTCTCGCCCAGGTATTTGTAGTTGTATTGCTCGGCCTTGGGGTTGAAGCCCGAGTAGTGGTCGGGATCGAAAGTCTGCGCTCCCGTCGCGCTGCTGTTTATCGCCTCGTTCAGGCGCCGCACACGGCGGGTGCCGGGCTGCCAATCCCACGTGTCGTCGCCGCGGTTCGAATCCAGGTAGCGATAGCGGATCAGGCCCTCGCCGCGCTCGGCCTCCGGCGAAAGGAAGGGGTACAGAGCGAACAACCACATACGCCCCGACTGCTTGACATCCGGATCGACCGGCATCGGATCGACTTCGGTCCGTCCAAAAAGGTTGTACCCGGCATAATGACCAATCTCCAGGTCCTCGATTATGTTCTGGTCCTGGCCCGGACGAATGTACTCGCTCTGGCAATCGAAGAAGCGCAGGTCGTAGTCGTCGCTGGTGATGGGGCGCCACACATTGTTCCAGATTATTTTCGTCCCCACGTAGGGGTCGTTCGGATCGATCAGTGGAAACGGCTGGCCGGCGATGTAGCCGAGGAGGCTGCGGTGATCATTGTTGAGCCGCACCTGCGAGGAATACTTTTCCGTCGCTTCCCTGTAAGGCGGAGGCCACTCGATCCGCTCGGTGGACACGATGTCCATGTGCATTCCATGAGTCACTGCGTAAAACACACCGGGCGAAACCAGATCTTTGACCTGTGCCGCGTTTTCGGGGCTGACGACGTCGCCCGGCTTCACCGTGGCGTTTGCTGAAGCCGCCATGAGACACAAGAGTATGAACGTCCCCACGCCCGGCATTATCTTCCCCAAAACATGCCTGGCCATTCGTACGACCTCCTGTTCGTCTTTGGAGTTCTGCTTCTGAGTGGCGAAGTTTTCTTAAATCATGCGTACAGCTCGAAATACTATCAGATTGTTCTTTAATTCTACAAACTGATTTTCTGGCGGTGGAAAGACGCGGGGCGGCACAGTTATTTCGCTGCGCAGCCCCGTTCGAGCTATGAGAGGGGCCGTGAGCCCCTGATTTGTCCCAATGAACCGCTTAAGGAGCTGCGGCCACCATCGCCTTCACCGAGCAGAAATCCTTGTCGACCGCGCCCATGTTGATGTACCAGCATTCGTGCTCGGGCGTGTGCTGGCCGGGCAGGTAACACATCGACGAGTAGTTGCCTTGCGTGTCGATCGAAGCCGCCCCCACTACGAACTCCCGCTTGAACGGGTAGATCGCCACGCGCGCATCCGGCACTGGGCGGTCACGATAGGCCAGCCAGTAGATGTGCGCGCGCCACAAGCGGCCCTTCTGGTCGTAGGTGTCGATGTACGGCTCGTACGCTAATTCGGCGTCGATATAGACATTGGTCAACTTGTCGAGCGCGCTACCTGCCTGGCCAATATCGCGCCGGGGGGTCGCCTCGACGACGTATATATGGCGCAGCTCCCAAGCCTCGGGGCATGCGGTCGCACCGCCATCGTAGGGGCAAGTATCTTCGGGCGAATGCTGCGCGTGCGTGCTCGCCAGCATCTGCTTCTCACCCAGGAACTTGTAGCTGTACTCCTCGGCCTTGGGGTTGAAGCCCGAGTAGTGGTCGGGATCGAAGCTCTGCGCTCCCGTTGCGCTGCTGTTCATCGCCTCGTTCAGGCGCCGCACACGGCGGGTGCCCGGCTGCCAATCCCAAGTGTCATCGCCACGGTTCCCATCCGCGTAACGATAGCGGATCAGGCCCTCTCCGCGCTCGGCCTCCGGCGCAAGGAAGGGGTACAGAGCGAACAACCACATGCGCCCCGACTGCTTGAAGTCCGGATCGACCGGCATCGGATCGACTTCGGTCCGTCCAAAGAGGTTGTATCCGGCGTAATGACCGATCTCTATGTCCTCGATGATGTTCTGGTCCTGGCCCGGACGAATGTACTCGCTCTGGCAATCGAAGAAGCGCAGGTCGTAGTCGTCGCTGGTGATGGGCCGCCACACATTGTTCCAAATGATTTTCGTCGCCACGTAGGGATCGTTCGGATCGATCAGCGGAAACGGCTGGCCGGCGATGTAGCCGAGGAGGCTGCGATGATCATTGTTGAGCCGCACCTGCGAGGAATACTTTTCCGTCGCCTCCCGGTACGGCGGCGGCCACTCGATCCGCTCGGAGGACACGATGTCCATGTGCATTCCATGAGCCACTGCGTAATACACGCCAGGCGAAACCAGGTCTTTGACCTGTGCCGCGTTTTCAGGTGTTATAGTGTCGCCTGGCTTCACTGTCGCGCCTGCTGAAGCAACAATGAGACATAAGAGCGTTAGCATCCCCACGCCCAGCAATACTTTCCCCAAAGCACGTCTGGCCATCATTGCTACCTCCTGTCCATCTTTAGAATCCTAATTGTGGACCCCGAGATTTCCTGAAGTCAAGCAGATCTTCATCATATTATCGAATTGTTCTTTAACTCTACAATGTGATTTTCCGACGCTGGAAAAGCGCAGGGCGGCGCAGCTATTTCGCTGCGCCGCCCCGTTCGAGCCGTTCGAGGGGCCTTAAGCCCATGATTTATCTAGCTAATCACTAAATGAGGCGCGGAACTGACGTATGGCTCGTAAACTATTCGTAGCGCAGAGCGTCGATCGGGTGGAGCATGCTCGCTTTGCGCGCCGGGTAATAGCCAAAGAAAACTCCCACCGCCGCCGAAAAGACGAAGCCGCCTGCCACTGCTACCGGCGAGACCAGCGTCGGCCATTGCGCCAGCGCCGAGATCAACTTCGACACGAGGATGCCCAGGATTATCCCCGCGAATCCGCCCATCAGCGACAGCAGCATCGCCTCCACCAGGAACTGGAGCATGATGTGGATGCGGCGCGCGCCGATCGCCATGCGAATTCCTATCTCGCGCGTGCGCTCGGTCACCGACACCAGCATGATGTTCATGATTCCGATTCCGCCCACCAGCAGCGAGATCGACGCCACTGCCAGCAGCAGCATCGTCATCACCTGCGTGGCGCTCTCGGACGCTTCCGCTATTTCGCTGAGATCGCGCACCGTGAAGTCGTCATCCTGTTTCGGCTGGATGTGATGGCGCTGGTGCAGCTCGCGCGTGATTTGCGCGACCGCACTGTCCACCTCATCGGAACCGCTCGCCTTGACGAACATCACATTGACGACGCCGGTGATTTTTGGCGCGCCGAAGGCGTTGGTCGCTGCGCTCGAGCTGTAAACCGAATTGGTTGTCGGCACCGACGCGTAAGGGTTGGTCGCGCTCGCAGTGGCTACCGCCGCGGCTGAGGCCAACGCCGCCGCCGACGGCGCCGACACGCCCAGCACTTTGCGCTCTGCGGTGTTGAACGGAACGATTACCACGTCATCCTGGTCCTGCCCGTAACTCGACTGTCCTTTGACCGACAGCACGCCGATTACTTTCATCGGAGAGTTCTTCACCCGAATCTTCGCGCCGACCGGATTCTGTCCCTCGCCGAACAGGTTGTTCACCACCGTCTGTCCGAGCAGGCACACTGCTGCGCCCGCCTTTTCCTCTGAGTCGGTGAAGATGCGTCCAATCGACGGCGGCCAGTCGCGGATCGCAAAATAACTCGAAGTCGTGCCCTGGATGCTGGTGCTCCAGTTGCGATTTCCCGAAACCACCTGCGCCAACTGCCGATCCATGTACGTCACCAGCGCCACCGGCCCTCCGCCACGCGCGATCGCCTGCGCGTCGCCGACCGTGAGCGTGGAATTGCTGCCCAGCCCGATGCGCACGCCGTTGGCAGTCGTCGCTCCCGGGCACCACTATCAGCAGGTTGGTGCCGAGGCTGTTGATTTGCGCCTCCACCGACGCTCGCGCCCCGTCGCCCACCGCCACCATCGTGATCACCGCCGCGACGCCGATGAAAATACCCAGCATCGTGAGCGCCGCGCGCAGCTTGTTGCGCTTGATCGCACGCCCAGCCGCCACCACCGCCATGCTGGCAAAGGTCCACGCCTCATCGAGTATCGACGCCGCTCGATCCGCCACCTCCGGCGCCTGCGCCGCCGCCTTGCCGCCGGTGACACCGCGTGCGCCGGCGCCGTCCCTTCGCGTATCCGAGATGATCACGCCGTCGCGAAACGTGACCACCCGATCCGCGTAGGCCGCCACGTCCGGATCGTGCGTCACCACGATCACCGTGATGCCCTGTTCGCGATTGAGCTTGGTGAGCACCTCCATTATTTCGGCTGAGTTGGTCGAATCGAGATTGCCGGTGGGCTCGTCGGCGAGCAGGATCGACGGGCGATTGACCAGCGCGCGCGCGATCGCCACGCGTTGCTGCTGCCCGCCCGAGAGTTGATTCGGATGGCTCTGCTCGCGGCCCGCCAGCCCGACCAGTTTCACCAGCTCGGCGGCGCGACTCTCGCCGTCCGAAGTCCACGCCGAATAGAACAGCGGCAGCTCGACGTTTTCCAGCGCCGAGGTGCGCGACAGCAGGTTGAAGTTCTGAAAGACGAACCCGATCCGGCGGCTGCGGATCGCCGCCAGCTCCGATTCGTTCAGTTGCGCGACGTCCTCGCCCTCCAGGATGTAGCGGCCGCTGGTGGCCCGGTCCAGGCATCCCACCATGTTCATCAGCGTCGATTTGCCCGACCCCGACGCACCCATCACCGCGATGAACTCGCCCCGCTCGATCTTCAGGTTGACGCCGCGCAGCGCGTGAACCTCGACCTCGCCCAGCACGTAGGTCTTGGTCAAATCGACCAGTTCAATCACGCTTTTCATCGGATAACCGCCCGCCTAATGGGGCATGTGCATCATCCCGGTCATCGGACTGCCGCCCCCGCCGCCGTGCGATCCCGATCCGTGCGATCCCGCGCCGTGAGACTTCGTCCGTCACCACACGATCGCCCGCATGCACGTCGCCCTCGGGCGGCTTCGACCCAGGTTCCGTCGCTGAGCCCGGTGGTGATCGTGACCGGTGTGACCTGGTGATTCTTTTGAACCCAGACTCGCGTCTGGCGGCCCGGCGCTCCGTCAAGCGCCGCCGAATCCGCCGGCGGTTCCCCCGGCGGCGCGAAGCGCAGCGCGTCGATTGGAATCAGCACCGCCTGCTCCTTGGACGCCGTCACGATATTCACATTCGCCGTCATCCCGGGCTTGAGCAGCAGCTCGGGATTTTCCACGCTCACCACCACGTCGTAGGTCACCACGTTTTGAACCGTGATCGGCGCCTGCCGGACTTGGGCAACCACGCCCTGGAAATCGCGGTCGGGGAACGCGTCCACCCGAAACGTCGCCTTCTGCCCCTGGCGCACGTAGCCGATATCGGACTCGCTGACGTTGGAGTCCACCTGCATCTTGGTCAGGTCCTTGGCGATCAGGAACAGCGTCGGCGTCTGAAAGCTAGCCGCCACCGTCTGCCCCACATCGACGTTGCGCGAGACCACCGTGCCGTCAACCGGCGACACGATATTGGTGTAATTCAGGTTGACCTCGGCCGCTTTTACGTTGGCCGTCTGCTGCTGGATATTGGCCTGGTCCAGCTTGATCTGCGCGAGATCCATCTGCCATGCGCTGTACGCCGAATCCAGCGTATCCTTCGAGACCGCTTCGGCCTTGTACAGCTCGAGATCGCGATCGTAGGTAACCTTCTTGTAGGCGAGGTCGGCGCTGGTCCTTGCCCAGTTGCGCTTTCGAGTTCGCCAGCGTCGCACGCGCTACATCGACCGTCACCTGGTAGGTGCTCGGGTCAATTTTCGCGATTAGCTGCCCCTTCGCCACCGGCGAATTGTAGTCTTTATAAATTGCGATGATCGGTCCCGACACGTAAGTACCGAGCTGCACCGTGATCACCGGATTGACCGTTCCGGTCGCCGTGACCGAGCGCACGATCGGCCCTTCTGTGACCCTGGCGGTAACGATCCGTGTCGCCGACGAACTCCGGCCAAGGAAATACCAGCCGGCTGCAACTACGATGATCGCGGTCGCGAGCATCCACGCGCTATTTTTCATGCTGGACAATTTCATGGGTGGCGCTCAATTATTATCCGGTCGTTCATTGGTTTCCAGCGATAAGCGAAAAGTGACAAAACACACTAATCCTTCTCTTAGACGTAATTCCGTCGCGGAAGTTTCGGGTAGGTCTACCGCCATGGCCGAACAGCAGCCGCCGCCTCTGGCGGGAATAAAAGTTGTCGATCTGACCAGGTATCTGGCCGGTCCGTTCTGCACCCAAATCCTCGGCGATTACGGTGCCGAGATTTTCAAGATCGAACCGGTCGAAAATCCGCGCGGCGAGCTGGGCGCCAGCAAGGGTCCCGACAACTACTTTTTTCTCTCCGCCAATCGATCCAAGAAGAGCTTAAGAATCGCCATCAAAAAACCCGAGGGGCGCGAAATCCTGACCCGCATGATCGACGCCGCCGACGTGGTCGTCGACAACTTCCGCCCCGGCGTCATGCAGGCGCTCGGGCTTGACTACGAAACGCTCGCGCTGCGCAACCCGCGCATCATCACCTGCTCCATCTCGGGCTTCGGTTCGACCGGGCCGCTGCGCGATTTCCCGGGCTTCGATCAGATCGCGCAGGGGATGTCGGGCCTGATGAGCGTGACCGGAACCGTCGAAGGCGGGCCGACCCGCGTCGGCATCGCCATCTGCGATCTGCTCGCCGGAATTTTTTCTGCGCAGGGCATCCTGCTCGCACTCCAGGCGCGCCATCGCGACGGCCGCGGCCAGCGCGTCGAGACTTCGCTGCTCGAATCCATCGTCAGCATCCTGACCTGGTCGGCGGGAATTTATTTCGAAACCGGCAAGACTCCCGCGCCCGCCGGCAATCATCATCCGCTGTTGTCGCCGCACGGCGTCTTCGAGGCCTCCGATCGGCCGTTCAACCTCGCATGCGGCAACGAGACGATGTGGCAAAAGCTGGTCGTCGCCATTGGACGGCCGGAACTCGCCGCCGACCGGCGATTCAGCAGCAGCGGGCGGCGGCTGAAAAATCGCGCCGCGCTGACCTTGGAAATAAATCGCGCGCTCGCCCCGCATCCCGCCGTGCATTGGATCCAATTGTTCAATCGCGAGGGCATCCCGTCGGGCCCGATCCTCACCATCGAGGAAATGTTCAACCATCCGCAGACCGCCGCCCGCGCGATGCTGCTCAGGATGCCGCACCCCCAACTCGGCGAGTACCTGACGACCGGGCTCGCCGCCAAGCTCGAGGCGACGCCGGGCAGGATCACCCGCCCGCCGCTGGTCGGCGAGCATACCGACGAAGTCCTCGCCGCGCACGGCTACTCGCCCGCTGATTTGAAGCGCCTGCGCGCCTCCGGCCGATCGCGTAATCCCGCCCCTCCTCACCTTACCTCGACGCGGCCCCCATCGAGCCGCCACTCGATTGAGGTGCACCTTCGCGCGAGTGCGTCGTCATGCGTCACCATCAGCATCGCGCCCGGATACTCGGCGAGCGCGTCCTCCAGCCGTTCGATCGCCGGCATGTCCAGAAAATTAGTCGGCTCGTCAAGGACCATCGCCCACACCTGCCGTCCCAGCCCGTAGGCCATCGCAAGCTTGCGCGCCTCGCCGGGTGACGGCGCTGCCGACTCGAGCAAGCGGTCGGGATCGACGCCGAGCGCCGCGACAAGCGTGAGCACGCGCCCGCGCTCGCCGGCGTTGAGCTCGCGGACCTTGTCGAGCATCAGGCTACCGTCGCGCGCACTGAGTTCCTGCGGCAGGTAGAGAATGCGCTGTGGCGCGATATGCGCGCCGCGAATCATCGCGGCGAGGATTGTGCTCTTGCCGATTCCATTAGGGCCGGCGACACGAATCTTCGCGTCTCGCAGCACCGAGAGATGGACGTCTTCGAGGATTCGCGCATCGCCCGCGAATATCGCGGCCTCGTCGAGCGTAAAGACCTTGGCCACCGGCGCCGGGGCATAATCAACGAAAATCGAGCGTCCCTTCGCTTTACGGAACTTGTATTCGCCGAGCTTTTCCGAGACGCGATCCACTTCGCGCCTGAGTATTCCCGCCTCGTGCGATTGTCGCGCCATGCCGGCGCGCGCCTTCCCCTTGGCAAGCGCGCTGGTCGCGTCATGGTCGCGCGGGCCCTTCATCCGATTGCGCGTGCGCATATCGGCTGCGGCCACCGCCTGCAAGGCGCGCCGGTCGGCGAGCCGGCGCGCGAGATTCTCGCGATTGTGCTTCAGGCGCTCGTATTCCGCGTGACGCTCTTGCTCCTCGGCCTCCCACGCGCGCTTCGCGTCGGTGTAAGCGCCGCGCCAGATGCGCGCGGCGCCGTCATGCACGCGCACGGTGTAGCTCGTGATTCGATCGAGCAGCGCGCGATCGTGCGATACGACGATTCCGACCCCGCGAAAGCGCTCGAGACCCGCGAGCAGCAGCTCGCGCGCCTCGACATCGAGATGGTCGGTCGGTTCGTCGAGCATCAGCACCGCCGGCTCCGCGCCAAGCGCTGCGCCGACCTGCCATCGCTTGCGCTCGCCGGGCGATAACGTCGGCCATCGCGCTATCGCTGCGGCGTCGAGGCGCAACTCGCCATGGATTCGCCGCGCGAGGCCGTCGGTCGAGCGCGCGAACGCGGCAATTTCGGGCGTTACCGTCTCGACTGTCTGCGCACACGTTCGAATCACGCCGCCGGGCGGATCGAGATGCACATGGCCGGCCGCCGGCTCCAGCTCGCCCGCGATAAGCCGAATCAGGGTCGTCTTGCCGGCGCCGTTAGGCCCGGCCACTCCCGTCCAGCCCGTCGCGAGCGTGAGCGTGACGCCGGTCAGAATCGAGACGGAATCAGAATATGAAAAAGAGAGACCTGATAGTCGCACGAACATCGTAACTGCTCCACAAAAATGCCCGCGCGCCGTGAACAATATCGCCGCGCAAGCGATTGTCCGAAGACCCGAACTATGGAGTAGTTACTTCCGCACGCCTTCAGTTCTCCCCAGTGAGGAATATATCGAAACTATCCGCGCGATAACCGCGAATCAACCGCGACGCGCCCTCGGCTCACAGGCCCTTCAAAAACTCGATCAATATCTCGTTAATCTCTTTGGGGCGTTCCTGCTGAACCCAATGGCCGGCGCCGGGGATTATCACTTTCTTTTTGAGATTCGGGGTGAACGCACCCGCCATCTCGTACGCGCTGGGATACATCTTGCCGACCACGTCATGCTCACCGGCGGCGAACACCGCGGGCTGGCGCAGCTTGGCCCCGTCGAGGAAGGGCGTCAGCTCCCAGTTGCGATCGAAGTTGCGATACCAGTTGATTCCGCCGCGAAAGCCCGCCCGCTTGAACTCGCCGGCAAAGAAATCCAGGTCGGCTTCGGTGAGCCACGGCGGCAGCTTCTCCGGCACCATGCCGGTCTCGATAAACTTTTTCGTCTTGGGGAACAGGAACGAGAACTCGCCGGTCCGCGGCGCGTCGCCCGACGCCGAGTACAGGATCATCGCCATCGAGCGGCGCGGATCGGCGTCGAGTTCCTTCTCGGCCTTGCCCGGCTCCTGGAAATAGAGCTGGTAGAAATTATTGTCGCCGGCCATCGCCTTCATCGCGTCGGTCGGGCGCATCGGAGTGCGCGGAAAATACGGCACGCTCAGCAGCGCGATCGCGCGAAAGATGTCGGGGCGCAACAGCGCCGAGCTCCACGCGACCGGCGCGCCCCAGTCGTGCCCCACGATCACCGCCGTCTCGGCGCCCAGGCTGTTGACCAGCCCGACGATATCGCCGACGAGGTTCAGGATGTTGTACGACTCGATCGGCTCGGGCGCGTCGGTCTGCCCGTAGCCGCGCTGATCGGGCGCGACGACCCGGAAGCCCGCCGCCGCGAGCGCGGGAATCTGATGGCGCCACGAGTACCACGACTCGGGCCATCCGTGGCACAGGATCACCAGCGGACCCGCGCCCTGCTCGACGTAATGCATCCGGATGCCGTTGCAGATGGCGAATTTGTGCTGCAGTTCGGGCATCTAAGCGCTGTTTGCCTCGCGCGCGGACTACGAATGCTTGAGCTTTTTGATTTCCTCGGTCATCTCGGGCACCGCTTTGAACAGATCGGCGACCAGCCCGTAGTCGGAGACCGCGAAAATCGGCGCCTCTTCGTCCTTGTTGATCGCGCAAATGATCTTCGAGTCTTTCATCCCGGCCAGATGCTGTATCGCGCCTGAAATCCCGACTGCGATGTAAAGTTCGGGCGCCACCACCTTGCCCGTCTGTCCGACTTGCAGGTCGTTGGGCACGAAGCCCGCATCGACCGCCGCGCGCGACGCGCCCATCGCGGCGCCCAGCTCATCGACCAGCGGCTCGAGCACGGTCTTGAAGTTTTCGGCCGCCTTGAGGCCGCGGCCGCCCGAAACGATTATCCGCGCCTCGGTGAGCTGCGGGCGATCGCTCTTGGTCGCGTTGAACGAAACGAATTCCATCTTGAGTGCGCCCGCGTCGATCTCGGCATTCTGCTTTTCGACCGGCGCCGCGGCGTCGCCCGGCTTGGCGGCGTCGAAGGCGGTGCCGCGCACCGTCAATACTTTGATCGGTCCGTCGATTTCGACCGTCGCCATCACGTTGCCCGCGTACGTGGGGCGCACGAAGGTGAGGTCGTCGTTGATTGCGGTGATTTCCGACGCCATCGCCGCGCCCAGCCGCGCGGCCAGCCGCGGAAACAGGTCCTTGCCCGTCGCCGTCGCCGTCGCCAGAACAAATTCCGCGCCTTCCTTCTTCACCAGCGCGGCAAGCGCCTGCGCGTAAGCCTCGGCGAGATAGTTCTTCAACGCCGGATGCGCCAGCGCGATTACCTTGGCGACGCCGTACTTGGCGATTTCGCCCGCGGCCGCCTCGGGCGCGTCGCCCGCCACCACCGCGACCGCTTTGCCGCCGCGCTTCTTCGCCAGCTCGAGCCCCGCGTGAACCGCGGTCAGCGTGGCCTTGGGGAAATGTCCCCCCTGATGCTCCGCGAAAATCAGAACGTCACCCATGTCAATTCACTCCGGCGTTCGCGATCGTAAAAGTCGCGATCAAATAACCTTTGCTTCGGTATGTAGCAGCGACACCATCTCCTGCGCCGACCCGATCTTGCGCCCGCCCTGGCGCTTGGGCGGAGCGGCGAGAGTCTTTATCTTCAGCTTGGGCGCGAGATCGACGCCGAGGCTGTCGGCCGCAATCTCTTTGAGCTCTTTCTTGCGCGCCTTCATGATTCCCGGCAGCGAGGCGTAGCGCGGCTCGTTGAGCCGCAGATCGGCGCTGATGACGGCCGGCATTTTGAACGCGATTGTCTCCAGCCCGCCGTCAACTTCGCGCACCACCGAGACCTTGTCGCCCGCAATGTCAACCTTGGATGCGAACGTCGCCTGCGGCCATCCGAGCATCTCCGCAATCATCTGCCCGACCTGGTTCCCGTCGTCGTCGATCGCCTGCTTGCCCAGTATGATCAGCGCGGGCTTCTCGTCCCCGGCGATCTTCGCGATGACTCGCGCGATCGCCAGCGAGTCGAGCGCGGCGTCAGTCTTGGCCAGGATTGCGCGGTCCGCGCCCATCGCGAGCCCCGTGCGCAATTGCTCCTGCCAGGTGGATTGCCCGACCGAGACCAGCACGACCTCGCCGGTCTGTTTCTCCTTGATCCGGAGCGCCTCTTCGATCGCGATTTCGCAAAACGGGTTGATCACCCATTTGACGTTGTCGGTCGCGATGCCGGTGCCGTCGGGGAGGACGCGGATAGTGGTGGCGGGATCGGGGACTCGCTTGATTGGTACTAGAATCTTCAAAGCACTAAACTCCACGCATTCGTTGATGCATCGGTTGAATCCGAAAACACACGCGGTTGCCCGTAAATGGAACCGAAGAACGTAAAAATCTCTAACAGCGCCCCGCCCGCCAGTCAAACCATTCTAATGCCCGCTGCGCCACAGTCGCCGTGCGCGACAACGGCGCCGGCCTTGACATTGGGTGCAGGGGTCACCCCTGCCAGCGACAGTCCTAAGGATACAGCAGGCCCGCGGTCGTCAGGCGCAGCGGAAGGTGCCCGAGGATGAAGGGGCCATAGACCGCAATTACCAGCACGACCGAAGCGGCAACAAAGTAGCTGAGCCGATCGAGCCGCGGCTGCCATCCAATCCTGGGCGGTGTCTGGACCGTCGCGGTGAATGGCACGTCGCCAGCCTCGGTCTTCTTGCCCGCAATCACGGTCATCACAGCGATGAAAAAGAACAGCATCGCGCTTACGAACATCAGCGA
Source organism: Binataceae bacterium (SeqCode) (assembly GCA_963722605.1). Taxonomy (GTDB): domain Bacteria; phylum Desulfobacterota; class Binatia; order Binatales; family Binataceae; genus Binatus. Next base: position 762,941 of record CAVRNO010000004.1, read on the forward strand.
GCCGCCTACGCCCGTCATGATTCCCGGAATTCTCCACGCCGGCAGGCCGTAGGTGGCATACACCATGTTGGTGCGCCGCGGCATTCCCTCGAGGCCTCCCGCTATCAGGCCGCGCGAGAAAATCATCACCGCGAAGAAATACAAAAACGCCTGGAACAGGGCCAGGCGCCGCGACCATAGCTCGCGCCGCTCCATATACGGGATAAGCCAGTACGCAATTCCCATGTAGGACAGCGCCACCGCGCAGCCGACCGTGAGATGAAAATGCCCCGGCACATACGCCGTGTTGTGAATCTCCATGTTCATGACGTAGCTCGCGTTCATCAGCCCGGAGATGCCGCCGAGCATGAACGCGATCATCGCCAGCACCTGCGCCGCCACCGAAGGATCGCTCCATGGAATCTTGAAGAACCATCCGACCAGCCCGCTCCCGCCACGACGGCGTCCCCCGATCTCCAGCGCATACATTACCGAGAACGCGGTCATCAGGCTGGGAAAGAAAACCGCGAAGGTGATGGCCGCGATGGTGAACTTCAGTCCCTCCGATACTCCGGGGTCGACGAATTGATGATGAAATCCCACCGGAATCAGCAGGATGAACAGGACGAAGGCCACCCGCGTCACCGTGTCGCTGAACAGCACGCCGCCGGCCTGTCTGGGAATCAGCCCGTACCATGAAACGTAAATCGGCAACAGCCAGAAGTACACGATCGGATGGCCGGTGAACCAGAACAGCGTGCGATCGAGCATCGGATCGACGCCTGCAATCAATCCCAGCGACCATGGCAGCAGGAACACCACCACCTCGACGGCTATCCCGATCGATGCGATATCCCACATCACGTAGGTCGTGATCGACATGAACGCGAGCAGCGGCACTCGCTCGCCCGGATGCTCCTTGCGCCATGCGCGCAATGCCACTAGCTGAGCCGCCGAGGTCATCCACGTGCTCATCACCACCAGCGCCAGCCCCAGGTAGAACGTCCAGTGCGCCTCCAGCGGCGCATAGAAGGTGTACAGCACCGAGGCCTTGCCGCTCGAGCATCGCGTACGCCGCGAGCAACGAGCCGATGAGCAGCGTCCACAACTCCGCCTGCAGCAGCGCGTTATTGAGCTTGCGCGCCAGCGCTCGCGCGGTGGTCAGCAACAGGAAGCCGTTGGCGAACGCACTGGTTAGCACCAGCGCGTTCAACACCCCGTGAATCGTCAACCCCTGATAGTAGGAATGTACCACCGGGTAGTACTGGACGATGTTCACTCGCGCATAGCTGAGCGCCTGGCCCAGTCCCATGATCACCCCGAGCGCAAGCACCGCGAATCCGAAATAGATGTTCCATCGGATGACGTTCAACTGACCCTGCGGCAACGCAAAGCCCGAGGGCTCCGAGACGATAGCCGTGCTCATTTGACCACCACCTTTCCGGCCATCGTGTGATGCAGCCGGCCGCAGTATTCGTGGCAAATCAGCAGGTATTCGCCGGGCTTGGTGAAGCGATAATCGAATTCGGAAACCTGCCCCGGGACCAGCATCATGTTGACCCGCGTGCCGGGGATGAAAAATCCGTGGATTACGTCAGCCGACGTCGCGACGAATTTCACTTCTGCCCCCACCGGGAGGTCAATCTCATCGGGAGTGAACAGCCAAATCTGCGCGATCACCACCGCCTCGTACTTTCCCGGCGCGATCTCTCGCACTCCGATATGATCGAACGGCGGCGTCTTCAGCAGTACCTTGCGAAGCTTCTGGTCGACGCGGCAATAGACCCTCTCGTTATGCGAGGGCAGATGCACGCCCAGCGCGAGGGTGCTGTAGCCCAGCGCGCCGAGGAAAAGCACCAGCACCGCGGCGCACCCTGCAAGAAAGGCCTTTTCGTACCGTTCCACTTACTTGCCCAGCAGCATCCAGAACATCACGGCCCATCCCACCGCGAGCGCCAGCATGTACATTCCTAAGATGAAGATCGTGCCTGTGGGTGGAGGGATGCTCTCTTCGGAGAATTCGTCGCGCGATGGTTCGACTGCCATGCGTCCCCTCTCCTTTGGCTCCTCAGAACCTTAAGCCGCGCGAACCCAGACCCCCAGAGTCGCCCCAGCGGCGATCGCGCGCCGCTTATCATGAGTTCGCAGTCTCTTTGCTATCATGGACCGCCGCGAAATCAAGTTCCAACAGTCTGCCAAGCCAAATGGCCTCGCTCCCCCTCCTCAAGACGATTGTGGGGTTAGATTTGCCCGCTCGTCCGCGATGCCGCCGCTCTCGGCACCGCATCATCAATGCGTCCGGATCTGATTTTCGGTTACGCCAGGTCTCCGCTGCGGGCTAGCGCCGCGCGGATGAAACGTGAGCGCACCTGCTCCCGGGCGAGTATCTGCTGCGCCGGCGGCAGCGCCTGGAGCGTGCGGAACACCGCGTTCAAGAAACTCGCGCCGCGCCCGGCCCCCTCGTCGAAGATCAGTTGCGCCAGCCGGCCGCGCTCGATCACCATCCGCAGCGTCCGCTCGAGCACGTCCTGCGGGACGTAGGGCCGCTTCGGACCGCGCTCCATCCGCATCGCATGCTTGCGGCATGCGTCGGCGCACAGACCGCAGCCGATACAGCGATCTTCGTCGACTAGCGGATGCAGCTCGTTGGTGCGCCGCGCATTGCTGCGCTCGGGACGCATCGTAATCGCACCGACCGGGCAGGCACGCGCGCACCGCGCGCATCCGGCGCACTTGTGGAGATCGGACTCGGGCTTAAAGCCGCTCGGGTTCACCCCCTGCAAATCGTACTGGTTGATCGACTGAAGCTGGGTGCAGCAGCATGCGCAGCAGCTACAGATATAGGTCGGCTCCTGTTTGACGTTGTCGGCGATATGGACCAGCCCGCGGGCGCGCGCGGCGGCCAGGAGTTCGAGCGCCTCCGAGCGATCGATGGCGCGGCCGAACTTGCGCCGGATGACGAACTCCGCACCGCCGTTGAGCGACATGCATGTGTCCTGCGGCGCGTCGCAGGCTTTGCCCAGATGCTCGGCCTTGTGGCGGCAGTAGCATAGCGACACCGAGCGCAATTTTGCGTCGCCAACGATTGCGGTCGCCCGCTCGTAGTCCAGCACCTCGGGCACGTCGTCGGCCAGCCCCGACTCATGCACCAGCGCGCGCCCGATCACGGTTTCCTCGCCATAAGCCTCGCGCATGAACGTGTCGTCGCCGTGGATATATGCGTCGAGCGCCTCGGCCATGCGCTTTTTCGGGATCGAGTCCTTCGCCCGCATCATCGAGAACTCGAAGAACCCCGCCATCGGTGGCGCCAGCACGTACTTGGTCTCTCCGGTCTCGGGATGGACCAAATCGACCACCAGCCCGCGGTCGCAGAGCGCATCCAGCCGCGGCTTGAGCGCCTGGGGCTTGAGGTTCAGACGATGGGCAATTCCGTCGAGCCCGGTCGGCATGACCGGCAGCCGCGAGGCCAGGTCGGCCTCCTCGGGGCTGCACAGGATCTCGAGGATTTCCTTCCAGCCGTTCCAGGCGCGCTGCTCGTGCGGCTCCGGGAGCGCAACCTGTGTCCCTTCCAGGCGGCGCACGAACGCGCGGTACTCATCCTTAAGATGGCCCAAATGCCCCATCCGAACCTCCCGTGAAACCGTTAATCAAATAAGCCAGGATTCCCGTTTCGACTCTCCGGCTCCAACTCGCCGTATAGACCGGATCGCCTCGCGCTACAAGGTATTAGCAGCTTTCGCTCCCCGATTCTCCCCGCGCCCCCCGCCCGAGTTTTGTGTCATTCTAGAGCGAAGCGAAGAATCCCGGATCCTTCCTAGCCTCGCCCTGTAAGGGCGAGGCCGCGCCGATTCTTCGAGGCGCGGGAGCGGTCCAAATTCCAAGGATGCCTTTTTCTGCGCGCTCTTCTTTTCCGTCATCCCGACCGAAGTGGAGGGACCCCGGCTCCGGATACTTCGCTACGCTCAGAATCCCGGCGGACGCGTGCGACTTCGCTCGAATCAGGTCGAGGGTCGCGCTACGAACCCTTCACCTTGAGCTTCTTGCCGATGTTATTGACGCGAATTCTTGCAACTTGGACAACCCTCGCTACGTTTCCCTGTGGCACGCCCTGCAAGAGTAGGACGGCGATGAACATGTCTTTCAACAGTTCTAACTGCGGGTTGATATCGTCACCACCGCGCACCTTTTTTTTCACTGCTATCCTCACTTAAGACAGCCGCTCAGAATCGGTTCTTGAATTCGGCCGCTGGTTCGACCGCCACGCGCGGACGAGCGTCTAGCGGTCCTTACGACGACTCGGCGGAACAGGATTGATATCAACGGCCACAACTCGAACGATGCCTGCAGAGGCATCAATCCTCTCAGGGAGCGCGACTCTTCCGTCAGACGGCCGAGCATCGAATACAACCAACCAGCCCTCCTGCCTATTTTCTGTGACCATGTAGGCTGTCAACTGCGCGACCCCAGTGAATGCGCCTCGGAGGACCTTCGTCTCTACGAGATGCGGCACGCAACCAAACATCACCACGAGGTCCACGAAGCCTATGCCCGAGGCGAGTTCTCTCAGTAGATTTCCCCGTCCGTTTGACAGAACCCCCATCGCAAACAGCGACAGCATACCCTGAGCGACTTTTTCGGGCCGAGGCCGGAGGCGACCGGCTGCGCGGCTGTTCCAGATCGTGTCGACCGCGCGCGACTCTATAGCGTGCTTGAATAACCGTAACAGGTCAGCGATCGAGCGGCGCGGAAGCTTTCGCAGTGTCGCGCGCTCAGGAGCTACTCCGCCCGGAAACTCCAGTTCACCGGGGTTTGAGGCTTTTTTTTTAAACTTGCGGTCGAGACTCAGAAGCATGCCACGCTCAGCGGACGCGCGATCTAGGTGACTGTTGTTGCGATAGAATACGGTCCGGAGGCGGCCCATCGCCTTGAGGAAGTCCCGCTCTGCCATCGCCTTGCGTCGAAGGGCGTAAAGGTTGGCAAGCTTGACGGCGTACTGATCAACGTCATCTAGATTTCGCTGATGAAAGTAATCCTCTAGGTAGTGCTGAATCGAGAAGATCATCGGTGCTTCCGATGACCACCGGCTGAAGAACCGTCTGCATCAAGGCCGTAATGGCTTCGTAGAAATTGACTGATGCGCAGTGTGCGGTCTATCGGATTCTTGCCCCAAGTATCACGGCCAACCGACGCGTCGACGATCTTGAGCAGCCCTTCCTCCGCGAGAATCTTCAGCTCTCGGCTGACGTTCGGCGCTTTCATCTTCAGGTGAGCGGCAATCTCGTTGACGCTCCGGGTACCATCGACAGCAAGGTATATCTGAGCACGCCTTTTACCTGTCTTGAATATCTCCTTGACCGAGTCAAAGTGCTTGTCTTTCTCAGCGCGTAGAGCGAAAGCTGTCGTTTGTTCGAGCGAATCCACCTTATGCTCGATCTTGGCTAGACGGTTCAGGATTTGCTGGTCACGGTCGAGGTCTGTCGCAACAGTTTTGGGCGGCATTAGGTTTAACCTTTCTTCAAGGGCCCGCGAGATTTCTTTTGTTTCGTGCGCGGGGTACCTCGTGCCCTCGACAGGATGGGCGCGACGGTCGTCCGGTCTATTCTGAGAAGAGAGGCAATCTCGCCCCCGGTTATTCCGGCGTCACCGAGCAGCAGAATCATTTCCTTTTGGCTCCGGCCTGCTTTCATCTCCCGCAGCTTCAGGCGGATCAGCAGGTCTACCAAGTGCACGAGCCGTTCAACAGGATCTGTATTTCTCAGGTGCTTTTGCATAACTCCAAACTGATTCTATCTTCTCTTGCTACGGTGAACTCGGATGGCAACCGCGTTCGCGCTGAGCCCTACGAGAGGGCCGATAAACGCTGGAGCATAGCCAAGCGAGGTCAGAAGATCGATTTGATCTTCAATACCTCTTCCGACTGTCGCGGCAAAACCGATGAGAATATCTAGTTTCTTTGCGATTTCCTTCAACAGTTCCTGCTCTTCTGAACTCACGCGCTCCGCCTCCTCGCTTTCTTCCGCTGTCTGGACGACTCCACGCTTACTGTGTGCGCTGTCGTTCCGAGAGTTTCCGCGATGAAACTGGGCGCCAGCCCCGCACGCGCGAGAACGGCGCACTTTTCGCGCAGGGATTGTTCTTTTTCGCTCGCCAAGATGGCGAGCAAACGAACGATGGCATCCAGTTGCTGTGCTAATTGCTCCTGATCGCGCGTCATAATTCCCCTGGGTGGCCTCGAAGACTCTGTTCCGGAGTTCAGAGCATCGGACAATCTTGGCGGTCCTTCTCTGGCCGGTTCGAAACGGATCCTGAGACTGCCATCTAGACTCGCCTCGATTCACTCTTCGTCGGGTACGAGTTTCTTAACCTTCCGCATCTGAATCATTTTCCGGACACCACTCGAATCGATATTAAGCGCCATTGCGATCTCGTCTGAGTTTGATCCGAGCTTCGCCAATAAGAGAACAAACAATCGCTTTAAATCCTCAATCTGATTTGCCAGCTCGTCGATTTTCTCCACGTCTAACCTCCCCTCCACAAACTTCACTTTAACACCTCAAGGGGGGGTCTGACAGCACCAGCCGAGCAACTTGTCAACAGCCACTGCGAGATTGTGACTTCAAGTCGGTTGGAGCATAGCCAAGAAATCAAACGGCATCTTTGTTCAAAGAGTTGGGCGGGTGCAACACGCGCTACTCTCCACCAATCGTGAGGAGCCACAATCGCACCCGATCACCGTCCAACCGGCACGGACCACCAACGCGGGAGTAGCCCTCCCATTATCGCGACGCTAGATATCCCCTTAACCTGTTCTAACAAGGCGAAGCCCGCATCTTTTCTTACTTTTCACTTTTCACCGGGCGCAGGCACCACCCCTGGCCGTTGGCACCGCTGGCCAGTATTAATAAACCGCGCGTCCGCGGCAGTGCCCGCGCGCGACAACGGAGCGCGGCCTTAATGCTGGATGCAGGGCTCAGCCCTGCCAGGGGTCACCCCTGCGGGTGCGGGGACCGGGGCCCCTACTTCGTTATTTCTTCTCCTGAACTAAAAACGTTTCACGTGAAACGTTTTCCTCAAAACCCCAGCACTTCAGCACCGTTTCGGAGCACTTTTGAAAAAAGTGACTGCCATTGCACCTGCTCTTAACACTGGCCAGCCGTGCCAACGGCCCATCGCGTAGTCGCGAAAAGATGCGCTGCGCAGATTTTCACGTCTTTTCAATGCGGGTGCAGAGGCCGCAGCCCCTGGCCGTGGCGATGGCAGCGCAGTATTAAGCCAGTGGCACGGGACGCGCCCGCCAACGGCGGGCGGCCTTAACCCTGGGTGTAGGGGTCAGCCCCTGCTCAGTCGTTGTAGCCGAGGCGGCGGGAAAGTTCGCGGCCTGCTTCGAGCAGGCTCGGCGCGATTTCCCCGGCGATTCGTTCCGCGCCGATCCGGTAGGTGGGACCTGCGACCGCGATCGATCCGACCACTGAGCGCGTGTAGTCGCGTATCGGCACCGCGACCGACGAAACTTCTTCGATGAACTCGCCCGAATCCACCGCGTAACCGTCGCGCGCGACTGCTTCAAGCTGCGCGAACAGAGCCGCGCGATCGACGATTGTCCGATCGGTGAAGCGCCGCAGCGTCTCCGGCAGCGCCGACTTGAGTTGTTCTTCGGCGTCGAACGCAAGATGGGCCTTGCCGGCCGCCGTACAATGAAGTGGCAGGGTAATTCCTATGGGCGGCGTGATTCGCACCGCGCGATCTTCGGCCTCGGCCGCTTCCAGCGCGACCACGCCGTCGCGCCGGACGATCGCGACGTAAGCGCTTTCCCGGCATTTGCGGGCGACATCGGTCAGGATCGGGCGCGCTTGCCTTACCAGGCCCATATGATGGATGTAGCGGCGGCCGAGATGCAGGCATTTGATGCCGAGGCGATAATTCTCGGTGGCTTTGTTTTGTTCGATATAGCCGCGCGCTTCGAGCGTCGCGAGGATTCGAAAGACGTTGTTCTTATGCAGCTTGAGCCGCTTGGAAAGTTCAGTCACGCCCAGTTCATCAACCTCGCCGAAGAACTGTTCGAGCACGTCGAGCGCGTGGGCGACGGATTGGATGACGTAGTTGGTTTTGTCGCGTCTGACCATCGGCTTTCCGCTACCGCGCTGGCGGTTCTCAAGACCGGCCGAGCGCGATTTGTAAAAGTGTTTTACTTTAGATGACGCGATCGAAGCATGTCAACGATGCTCCTAAAATTCTCGCGATATTGCGCTAAGTAGCTGTAATATAAACACAAAAACGATCCATCAACAGAGCCTCAAAACAGGATTTCATCATGCGCGAGCAACTTCCCGCCGATTCCTTCAGGCGCGTCGCCGACGACGATGATGAGGTATTTTACTCGGTGCCGCGGCTCGTCGTTCATCTCGGCGATGGTGCAATCGCGATGGCCGGCGGTATGATCGAACCGGCGATCAGTTCGCAGTCTTTTTCTTCGCAAGTATTCATCGCAACCAGGCAACAGTCGCGATGGCGCGCGGGAGGGACGGCATGATGCTTAAGGGGCGCGCGACCGCTGCGGCCACGGCCGCATACGCGAGCCGGTTCCCGGAGCTGCCGGGAAACTTCCGCCCGGTGCTCGGGCTGTCGGTTTCATCGATCGGAATCGGCACATACCTGGGTGATGCCGACGACGAGACCGATCGGGCCTACGAAGCGGCGATCAAGGCGAGTCTTCGCGGCGGAATCAATCTGATCGATACCGCGGTGAACTACCGCTTCCAGCGCAGCGAACGGAATATCGGCAAAGCTCTGGCGGAAATGGTGGAAGAGGGCGAAATCGCGCGCGAGCAAGTGGTCGTCGCGACCAAGGGCGGTTACATCACCTTCGACGGCGGCGTGCCGGCCAATCCGCGCGCGTGGTTCGAAGAACGTTACGTGAAGACGGGAATCGTCGCGCCCGCCGATTTGGTTGACGGCTCGCATTGCATGACGCCGAAGTACATCGGCACGATGCTGGAGTTGTCGCGCAAGAATCTCAATCTCGAGACGATCGACATCTATTACATCCACAATCCCGAGACGCAGCTCGAAGTCATCGAGCGCAAAGAGTTCCTGGCGAGAATGGCGACGATTTTCGAGTTTCTGGAACGCGCGGTGGCCGGCGGAAAGATCGGAGTGTACGGGACCGCGACGTGGAACGGCTACCGGGCGGCGCAGACGGAGCGCGGATGGCTCTCGCTCGACGAGCTGATGCGAATCGCGCGCGAGGTCGGCGGCGACGCGCATCATTTTCGCGCAATCCAGACTGCCGTACAATCTTGCGATGCCGGAGGCGATCACGCGGTCGAACCAAATCGTGCACGGCGGCAAGGCGACCACGCTGGCGGCGGCAAAGGCGCTCGGAGTCGCGGTTTCGGCCAGCGCGACGCTGCTGCAGGGGCAGCTATCGCGCGGGCTGCCGCCGATCGTCGCGAATGCGTTCGGCGGTTTCGCCAGCGATGCGCAGCGATCGATTCAGTTCACCCGCTCGACGCCGGGTGTGGACGTGGCGCTGGTCGGAATGAGGTCGGTCGATCACGTTCGCGACACGCTCGAGACGGCGCGCAAGCCGCCGGCGACGCTCGAGGAGTTGATGCGACTGTTCCAGCACGGCGACCAGCCGTAGGGCAGGGGGGAGGCGGGAGGGGGCGCTACCGGGTTGCGCATGTGAGGCGCGACTGAAAGAATGCATCGGTTGCCGCCCGTCGATAGTGGTGGCGATTCACCCGCCGATGCGCCGCGTCGAGACAATTTTCATCGTTATAGCGATCGCATTTTATGCCTGGTTCCTGACGCATTACGGGCCGGGGCAGGTGATTGGCTACGTGCGGATGGCAGGATGGGGCCTGGCGCTGACAATTTCGCTGGAGCTGCTGGCGCGAATCGCAAACACGCTCGGCTGGCGGGTTACGATCGAGGACTATCCACCGAAGCTCAGGTTCGTCGAGCTGTTTGCGGCGCGAATCGGCGGCGAGGCGATCGACTATGTGACGCCGTCGGCGCAGCTCGGCGGGCAGTTCGTGATGGCGGTAGATGTGCGCGAGAAACTGCGCATGCCGGTGGGGCTGGCGACGGTAGTGGTCGCGTCGCTGGCCGAGGCGGTCGGGCAGATCGTGTTTGTCTCGATCGCGCTGGTGATTTCGCTGCGCCTGATACCGGTAGCCACCAATCTTTACTGGTCGATAGTGGGCGGGTTTGCGCTGGCGACGGCTCTGGCGGGCGGGTTCTTTTTCGTGCAAATGAAGCGGCCGTTCTTGCATCTGTGGCGCGCCGCGACCAAGTTCGATTTCGCGCGAATCAACACCAACGAAATCCGCGAGTCCGCCGAGGAAGCCGACGCGGTGCTGCTCGACCTTTACGCGCGCCATCGCCGCCGGCTCGGTGCGTCGTGCCTGTGTTATGCAGCCGCGTGGAGTCTCGGGCCGCTCGAAATTTATATCCTGCTGCGGCTGCTGCATCAGCCGGCCTCGTTACAGACGGCGCTGCTGGTCGAGGCGGTCGGGCTGCTGATCGAACGCGCGACCTTTCTGATTCCGGCCAAGCTGGTAAGCCAGGAGGGCGGTAAGGCGCTGATTCTGGGGATGCTCGGTTACCCGCCGGGAATTGGCTTCGTGGTGGGGTTTCTGCGCCGAATCAAAGAAATGGTATGGGTGTTGTTCGGGCTGCTGAGCCTGATGATACATCGGATGGTCATGCAGCAGCGCGGCGAGATGACGGGCGGCGCAGCGGCGGGACGTGATTCTGTGATGAAAATGCAACGAGCACAAGGAGAGCAATCGCTATGAGAAAATTAACCGTCCTGGTTGCGGGGATTACGCTCGCGATGACCGCGCTTCCCGCGGCCGCCGGAGTCGTCATCACGAAAAAGCTGCACGTGACCAATGGGACCAACACTCGCGACGACGAACAAACCGTTTCGGTGCAGGGCAACAAGCAGAAGATCGAGACCGCGGATCACACGATCATCACCGACCTCGACAAAGGGGTGATGTACGCGCTCGATCTGAAGGCGAAGACCTACTTCGAGATCGAGTTCCCGCCCAAGGGGCCGATGGCGGCGATGATAGCGGCGAACCAGAGCGCCGCGATGAACCTCAAGAAGGCCGGCACCACGCGCAAGATCGCGGGTTACGCCTGCACTGACTACAACGGCGGCGGGCACGTGATGCAGGGCGATTACACGGTCAAGGAATGCTTCTCGACCGCTGCGCCTGGCGCCAAGGAGTTTTCAGCGTTCGAGGAAAATATGGCGGCTAAGCTTAAGAGCGCAGGCGCCACCGAGGCCATCACCGGCGAGACGCCGAGCGGAGTGCCGCTCGCGACTGAGTCAACGTTGACGATGAAGATGGCTCACGGCGCGATTCCGGGGATGAAGCCGGAGGATGCCGCCAAGCTTAGCGAGATGATGGCGAAACGCCCGCCGAGGGTGATGAGCCAGACGGTCGAAAAGATCGAATCAAAGAAGCTGGCGGATGCCGATTTCGCGGTTCCTGAAGGCTTCACCAAGAAAGAACGGCCCACACCGGGACAGGGCGCAATGAAGATCGGGCCGGGCGCGATGAAGGCGGCGCCAGGCGCAATGAAGATGGGACCGGGTGCGGTCGCACCGGGCACGGGCGCGTCGCCGGCGGCGCATTGAGTCGCCCAAGCGAACTTGCGCGCGCATTCATCTGATTGCCGCGAGTGAGTTGAACAAAAAAGAGGAGCGGGGTCCGTCGGGGCCCCGCTCTTCTGTTACTCCGGTCAACGGCGGCTGGCGCAGGGGCCGTTCACTTCGTATTTGCGCCGGTGGATTCGGCGATCAGTTCCGCGAGGTCGCGCACCCGCGTGGTCTCTTCGAGCGAGCGCGACTTGACCGCGTCTTCGAGCATCGTCATGCAGAACGGGCATCCCACCGCGATGCACTCGGGCTCGGTCGCGTTCAATTGATCGAGGCGCGTCAGATTGATCCGGGTACCTTCGTGTTCCTCCTTCCAGAAGCATCCACCGCCAGAGCCGCAGCAGAAGGTGCGATTCCTGGACTGCTCGAGCTCGGCTACCTCGGCGCCGGGGATCGCGCCGAGCGCGTTTCGTGCGCTGTCCCATTTGCGATTGTGGCGCGCCATATAACACGGGTCGTGATAGGCGATGCGCTGGCTGATCTCGGCGCGGAGCTTCAAACGTCCGGCCTGGATTAGTTCATCGATAAACTCGGCTTCATGCACGACGGTATAGTTACCGCCGAAGTCCGGATACTCATTCTTCAGGTTGTGATAGCAATGCGGGCATTGGGTGACGATTCGCCGGGGCTTGTACCGATTGAGCGTCTCGACGTTCTGCGCCGCGACGGTAGCGTACAGGTATTCGTTGCCCAGCCGGCGGGCCGGGTCGCCGGTGCAGGCCTCCTCGCGCCCGAGGATCGCAAACTTGACGCCGGCCTGTTTCATCAAGGCCGCGAACGACTTGCTTACGCGCTGGATGCGCTCGTCGTACGAGCCGGCGCATCCCACCCAATACAGCACGTCGATCTCTGACGGATCGTCGAGGTCGGCGATCTCGGGGATTTCAAGTCCCTGGGCCCATTCGGCGCGCTTCTCCTGGGCAAGGCCCCATGGATTTCCCTGGTTCTCGATTCCTTTGAAGGCGGCGGTCAGTTCGGCCGGGAACCGCGACTCCATCAGCACGTCATAGCGCCGCATGTCGACGATTCTCTGGATGTGCTCGATGCCGACCGGGCATCCCTCTTCGCACCATCCGCACGTCGTGCATCCCCAGACCGCGGCTTCGGTCGCGACCTGCGTAATCATGTCAGGGCCGTCCCATGCGGGCGCTTCGGCGCCTGCGTCCTGCTTGCCGTTGGCCCTGGCCGCGAGCAGAGAAGGGCGCCTTGTCGAGCAGATGCTCGCGCTGTTCGATCACCAGATACTTGGGATTGAGCGTTTTGCCGGTGTTGACGGTGGGGCAGTTGATCGTGCAGCGGCCGCATTCGAGGCACGCTCCCATGTCGAGGATTTGCTTCCAGGTGTACTGCTCGATCTGCGAGACGCCGAAGGTCTCCGCGTTTTCGAAATCCTTGATCGGCGCGAGCCGTCCGCGCGGGCCGAGGTTGCGGAAGAACAGATTGAGCGGCCCGAAGATCAGATGGCGCAGCTTGGTGAACGGGAAGCAGAAAAGCAGCGCGTACACGAACATCACGTGCACCAGCCAGAGCCATCGATGGTAAGTTGCGCCGGCGCCGAGCGCGCCCTCGATACGGCCCACCACCCGGCCGACGTATGCCCATTCGGTGAACGCGGGATGCGCGGCGTTGATTCGCGCGCCCTCGAGCATCAGGCCCGTGACCGCGGCCATCACCATCATCGACATCGGGAACCAGTAGCCGAGCCGGTTCTCGAGATTGTCCCGGACTTTGTCCGCCGGCGGCTGGTTCAGCAAGGTGGGTTTGCGAACGGCGCGCCGCACCCCTTCCATCAGCACGCCGAGGATCAGCAGGAGGAAGAAGGTGTCCATCGCGGCTTTGAAGTAGAGGTAGAAATCGCCGTTGAAGAAGTAGAAATCGAGGCCGAACAGATCGAACAGGTCGCGCACGTCGCTGTTGATCACAACGATCGTCGTACCGATGAACAGTCCGACGAACGCGACGTAAAACGCGTAATGCATCCATCCCCAGGTCTCGCGGATCACGTAGCCCTGGCCGAGCGAATCGCGCAGCGCGAGCAGCAGGCGCCGGATTGGATGATCGAGACGATCGTCGGACGCGCCGAGACTCACCATCCGGTACCATCTGAGGCCGGCGTAGATGAACCCGGCGATCAGCAGCCCGAGCACGGCGTACATCAGCACGATGAACGGAACGGGAATGTTCCAGAGGATTTGGCGGGTAACTTGCTCGTTCATTTGCGCTCCCTCAGGACCATGTGGCCGGCGTCGAAGAACGAAAGGCGAAAACCGGGATTGAAGGTGCCTGTAACAGACTCTTAAATCAGACGATCGAGGAGGAATTCAATCCGCCGGAACCACCTAGGCGGTGCCGATTCGTCTTAACATTGGGTGCAGGAGTCACCCCTGCTTTCCCAGCACAAAAAAAGGGCCCGGATGCAGTTGCAGCCGAGCCCTTAAATCACGTTGCTGGAATCTCCGGGCGCTACTCGCGCTCCTGGAAGCCTTCTAGCGTGCGCGACCTGCCGGTCTGGCGCAGTTTGCGCAACGCCTTGGCCTCGATCTGGCGGATACGCTCGCGGGTGACCGCGAATTGCTTGCCGACTTCCTCGAGCGTGTAGTCGGTCTTCTGGCCGATGCCGAAGCGCATGCGCAGGATTTGCTCCTCGCGCGGCGTGAGCGTGGCCAGCACCTTGCGCGTCTGCTCGCCGAGGTTGCCCTGAATCGCGGCCTCGACCGGAGACGGCGCGAGCTCGTCCTCGACAAAATCGCCGAGCGAACTTTCCTCTTCGTCGCCGATCGGCGTTTCGAGCGAGATCGGTTCCTTGACGATCTTGAGCACCTTCTGGACCTTGTCCAGCGGCATCTCCATCTGCTCGGCGATTTCTTCGGGTCCGGGCTCGCGGCCGAGCCGCTGCACCAGCAGGCGGGTGACGCGGAGCAGTTTGTTGATGGTCTCGACCATGTGGACCGGGATGCGGATGGTGCGGCCCTGGTCGGCGATCGCGCGCGACATCGACTGCCTGATCCACCAGGTGGCGTAGGTCGAAAACTTGTAGCCGCGCTGATACTCGAACTTGTCCACCGCGCGCATCAGGCCGATGTTGCCTTCCTGGATGAGGTCGAGAAAGCCAAGGCCGCGATTGGTGTAGCGCTTGGCCAGGCTGACGACGAGGCGCAAGTTGGCCTCGGTCAGTTCCTTTTTCGCGCGCCGGCTCTTGTCCTGGCCGGCGGCGATGGTTTCGAGCTTGCGCGCGTATTCCTCGCCGGTGTCCTTGGTCTTTTTTTCGACTTCGCGGATGGTCTTTTGCGCGAGGCGAATTCTGGCCGCGATATCGAGCAGGTTCTCGCGGACGTCGTTTATTTTGAGCACGTGGCGGCGGTCTTCGGCCTCGGCGGCTTCCTTGAGCAGATGAGTGCGCGAGCGGCCGGTCGCTTCCTCGTATTTGGCGATTGTGTGCTGGGCGATGCGGTACTGTTGCAGGAAGTCGCGCATCTCGCCGATCACGGCTTCCATCAGGCGGCGCGACAACGCCATCGCGCGCAATTCCTTTTTCACGCGCTCGTTGAGGCGCGCCAGGTTCTTGTCGAGCTTGGGCTTGCGGCGCGGACCGGGCTTGTTGCGGATCGTTTCCTCGATCGCCTCGATTTTGGTGCGCAGGTCGGTGAGCTTCCTGGTCGCCAGCGTCAATTTCTTGAGCTGGCGCTCGTCGGCTTCGGGTCCGCGCTCTTCGTCGGGATCCTCAGGCGTTTCGGCGGCATCCTCGAAGACGTCGCGCAGGTCGGCTTCGCCGGCCTCCACCCGCTCGCCCACCCGAATCACGAAATCGAGCATGATCGGCGAGCCCAGCACTTCCTCTTCGACTTCGTTCTCGCCGGCTTCGATGCGCTTGGCGATTTCGACTTCCTGCTCCCGCGACAGAAGCTGGAAGTTGCCCATCTCCTTGAGATAGAGCCGGACCGGGTCCGACGACTCGCCAAGGGAATCGGCCGCCGCGGGCGCGGCCTCGGGCGCTTCTTCGGGCTCTTCCTTGCCCTCGACCTCGACTTCGTCGGCGCCCTCGGCCGGGACTTCCTCGAGCACCTTGATGTCAAGGTCCTCGAAGCTGTCCAGCGCGGCGCGCAGGTCGGTTGGCGAAGCGACATCCTGCGGCAGGTAATCGTTGACCTGCTCGAAGGTCAGGTAGCCCTGCTCACGGCCGAGATCGACCAGCCCCTGTAGGTCTTTACCTTCGTACTTCTGCTTCATTCGTTTTGCTTCCGTTTTGCGCGGGCGTTGGCCGCCGATGCAATGCGTGAAAATCGGCGCGCAATGCGGCCGTCATTGGGTCCGCCAGCCGGGAGTCAGGTAGCCTCATTTATACAGACGAGAATACAAAGGCAAGTGAGCCACACCGAATAATCGAGTCTAAAGCTCGCTCGGCTGAGAGTCAACTTACGCACCGCCGTCCGGCCTTGTCGCGAATTCGCGCTCGCGCGCAACCGCTGAAAAGAATATATGCATCGTTTGCCCGTTTGGCTGCATTGCGGCCGATCTTTCGATCCGGCCCGAACCGAGGTGGCGGAAAACGAGTGCCCGCTGGAAATCGCGGGCGGGTCTATCTATTCTCGACGCTGCTGCGCCCCCTTTGAGCTGAATTTTGGCAATACACGCGATAATCCTGACGCTCAGCTTCGCGATAATCCTCGTCGGCTCGGAGCTTTTTACCAACGGGGTCGAATGGGCGGGGCATCGATTGGACGTTGCCGAGGCCGCAGTCGGAAGCCTGTTCGCCGCGGTCGGAACGGCGCTGCCCGAGACGTTCATCCCGGCGGTCGCGCTGCTGGCTGGTCGCGATGGCGCGGCGGCGCATACCGCGGTCGGACTCGGAGCGATCGTCGGCGCACCGCTGATGCTGTCCACGGTGGCGTTGTTCGTGATGGCCGTTGCGGCGCTCGCGTTTCGCAGGCGGCGGGGACGAATTGCGCTGAAGGTGAACGGCGAGGACGCGCGGCGGGATCTCGCATTCTTCATTCCGATTTTTTTGTGCCTGCTGCTCGCGGGCACAATCGAGATGGGCGCGGTACTTCGCCAAGTGCTCGCCGCCGTATTGCTGATAGTGTACGCGAGCTACGCGGTTGTGATGATCCGGCTCAAGCGCGCGGCCAACGTGGAGGTCGAGCACGGGCTCTATTTCGAGTCGATTTTGCGCGGGAATCCGATGGAGCCGCGCGCATCGGTGACGGCCGCGCAGGTAATCGCGGGCGTAGCTCGCGATTTTGATCGGCGCGGTCGCGTTCGTCGATCAGATCGTCGCATTCTCGGCGCATGCGCATCTGAATCCCGGCGTTCTCTCGCTCATCTTGAGCCCGCTCGCGACCGAACTGCCCGAGAAATATAACTCTGTCGTCTGGATTCGCCAGGGCAAGGACCATCTCGCGCTCGCCAACATCACCGGCGCGATGGTCTTCCAGTCGTGCATCCCGGTTGCGCTTGGGCTCGCATTTTCGCCGTGGCATCTGACGAGCCCCGAACTGCTCGCCGGATCGATCGCGCTGGCTTCGGTGGCGATTCTTTACATCAACTTGCGCGACTCGGAACTCGGAACCCGGACGCTGATGTTCGGCGGAGCCGCATACGCGATCTTTCTGATTGGCCTCTGGCGCCTCGGCGCGCTCTGAATCTGCGCGCGAGGACGCGTTGTCTGACGCGAGCATCCGGATGCACAATCGAGGGACGCGGGTCGCGATGACTACTTACCAGGAAATTTCGGCGCAGTTTTACGGCAACCGCCTGCTGTTCGGCGATCCCGCCGATCCGGGCGTGGTCGCGGTCGAGATCGCGTCGAAGACCGAGGTGGACGTTTACCGGCGGGTGTCGGGCAGGCTGGTGCGCGAGCGCCGTCCGATTCTTGCATTTCTGCTGGTCGAGGATGTCGGCTTGCTCGAAGGTTTCAGGCCCGCGCATGAGACGCGCGCGCTCGATGGCGATTTCCGCTACCGGGTGCTCGTCACCTTCGGCTCGCTCGACGCTCTGGAAGCCGCCAAGCGCCATCTCAGGAACGTAACCGGCAAGACGCCCAGCGCGCCCGACGCGCCGTACCTGGTGCTGGCCGATCCGGTCGAGCAGTATCTGATGCTGAGCGGGACCACGTTTTTCATCGGGATGGATTTCAGCGAGCTGCGCCGCCTCCAGCTCGATATCGAGACCTATATCTCGCCCGGGTTTGAATTTCCGTCGGCGGCGCGCGAGGGCGATCGCGTTATCGCGATCTCGCTCACCGACTCGACCGGTTTCGAGCGCCTGCTCAGGGGCACCGAGATGGACGAGCGCGCGATGCTGGAGGAGATGGTGCGAATTGTCCAGGAGCGCGATCCCGACGTGGTCGAGGGCCACAACCTGTTTCGCTTCGACCTCGAATATCTGGAGACGCGGGCGCGCCGCCACAAAATGAAGCTCAAGCTCGGGCGCGATGGCGGCGAGCTACGCGCCCGCCCGTCGCGGATGCAAATTGCGGAACGATCGATCGCATATCGACGCTACGACATCCCGGGCCGCAGCATCATAGATACCTGGATTCTCGCGCAGCACTACGATATCGCGAGCCGCGAACTGGAGAGCCTGGGGCTGAAGCAGCTTGCGCAACACTTCGGGCTGGCGCGCAAGGATCGCGTGTATATCGACGCATCGAAGGTGAGCCACTACTTCGCGCACGAACCGGAAAAGCTCTACGAGTACGCGCTGGATGATGCTCGCGAGACGCGCGCGCTGGCCGAGATCCTCTCGCCCAGTTACTTCGTGCAAGCGCAGATATTCCCGTACTCGTACCAGAGCACGGTGCTGCGCGGGAATGCGACCAAGATCGACGCGCTGATGATGCGCGCGTACCTGGCGGCCGGGCATTCCATTCCCGAGCCGTCGCCGCCGGCGCCGGTCGGGGGCGGCTACACGGAGGTTCGCCGATGCGGCGTCGCGCACGGCGTCCTTCACTGCGACGTGACGTCGCTGTATCCGTCGTTGATGCTGCAATACCGGCATGCGCCGGCGGCCGATCGGCTGGGCGTGTTCCTCAAGATGCTTGGCGATCTGCGCAGCTTCCGGGTGCAGGCCAAGGCGCTGGCGCGCGAACTCAAGGGGGCCGAGCGGCGCAACGCCGACGCGCTGCAGCAGACGTTCAAGATTCTGATCAATTCATTTTACGGCTACCTGGGTTTTTCGCTCGGCCATTTCAATGACTTCGGCGCGGCCAACGCAGTGACCGCGCGCGGACGCGATCTGATTCAGCGCGCAGTGGCGAAACTCGAGGAGCACGGCGCGCAGGTTATCGAGGTCGATACCGACGGAATCTATTTCATCCCGCCGCCCGACGCCGCCAGCGAGGAAGGCGCGGACACGGCTGCTCGAGCAGGTCGGATCGATCATGCCCGAGGGAATCCGGCTCGAAATCGACGGCCGTTACCGCGCGATGTTCTCCTACAAAATGAAAAATTACGTGCTGATGGACGAGGCGGGGAAGATGACGATTCGCGGTTCGGGGCTGCGCTCGCGGGGACTCGAACGCTTCCAGCGCCGCTTCATGGAGGAGATGTTCCGGATGCTGCTGGAGGATCGGCGCGGCGAAATTGTGAAACTCCACGCCGACTATCGCGCGCGGCTGGCCCGCCACGAAATAGGAATCGCCGATCTGATGAAGACCGAGACGCTACAGGATTCGCTCGACACTTATCGCAAAAAAATCAGTGAGGGCAGCCGCAATCCCGCGGCGGCCTACGAGCTTGCGCTCAAGGCCGAGAGGCAGTACCTGGCCGGCGATCAGATTTCATACTACGTCACCGGGCGCGGCGCGCGCGCGGCGGTGAACGAATCGGCGAAGATGGCGGCGGAGTACGATCCGGACAATCCCGACGAAAACGTCGAGTACTACCAGGCCAAGCTCGCCGACCTTTTTGAAAAATTCCGGGTGTTCGCCGAGCGGCCCGGCCTGTTCCCGCCAGCCGCGGAAGACGAGGGCAAGTCGGCTCAGCTCTCGATGTTCGCCGCCCCGAAAACCAAGTCCGAAGAACCGAGCGTGGAGCCTGAAAAGTAAGAGCGGGCCGAAGCCCCAAGTCTGGAAAGCTTGGCTGTTTACACGCGTTATGCCTAGAGAGTCCCGTCTATCTGCGGGCGCGTCTTATGGTGGTCCAATTCGACACAGCGATTTCAATGCTATCGCGGATGTATCGTGTTCTTCTTTGTACGTCCGCTCCGTGCATTTGGGTCTCGATCGAGACTTCAACGACGTCAGACTGGTTGCCTTTGAACGCTTGCGCGTGGGCGTGCATGATTCCAACCTCTTCTAGCTTCCAGGACGCCGGCTCAGGATTGTTTCTAGGGTCCGGAAGGGTTCTCGGGAAGATATAGAGACACGGCGGCAGGAGTTTCATCTCACCCACCGCCGTCAGTGGGCTCGGGTCGGCGGCAACTTTAGGACAGGGTCTGGCTGCTGAACAGAGCCAGTCCCAGATCACAACGCCGTCTACTCGCTGTTGTCGGTGGATTACTTCGGCACTGAGGCGCGTATGAATGCCTGACCAGGCGTTATGGTCTGGATCGGCGCCAGCATTTTGACAGAGCGACCAGATCACAAACTCATCGGCTTGCGGCGGCCTCTCGAAGATATTGGTATTGTTGCCGTCCAAGCAGCCCTTCGTCTCGATGATGCTGATTCGCCCGTCTGCAAGCTCCGCTTGATAGTCGTGTCGCTCGCCGGTTCCGGCGAACTGCCAGGATCTAAGATATCCAAGAGACTCCAAATGACCCAAGACCGCGTCCATGAACGCGCGTTTACCGGTCATCGTCGCTGCGTGTGTTCCCCGAAGCCGTTCGATCGCAGCCCAAAATTCTTGTTCGGTGACAGGTGATCCGTCGATTCCGGGGCGGTCTCTTTTGAGCAAGCCGACGAGCCGACTGATGCGCTCCTTCTTTTCCGGGGAGAGCCCGCAGGGAATGATCTGATTACGGCGCGCGCCGGGCATAGGTTTCGCTTTTTCTCGGCGTTTCCTTACTGAGAAAGGTCCCAATTCGCCGGCGCGTAGCAACTTCGTTTTTGAGCTGGCATTCCCAAACTGTTAGGACCCTCCACCCGAGCTTTCGCAGCGCGGCACGGATTCTACAGTCGCGGGCTCGATTCCGCGAGACCTTCAGCGCCCAATATTCGACGTTGGTTTTCGGCAGGCGATCTCCACGTCGGCAGGTGTGCCCGTGCCAGAAACAACCGTGGACAAAGAGAACTGAGCGGAGCTTCGGGAAGGCGAGGTCAGGCTTCCCGGGTAGGTCGTCGCGGTTCAAACTGAAGCGGTATCCAAGACGGTGCACGATTCTCCGAACCATCCGCTCGGGGCTTGTGTCCCGCGACTTAACCGCGCGCATGATTCGCGAACGAAGAACCTGCGACTCCGCACGCCGTTCAGTCTTCTTCATCGGATATGCCGGCACGCGCCTTGTACCTCTGCTCAGCCAGCCAAGCGAGCCGGCGAGTTTGGGTAAGAAGAGTCTTTCGGAGGCCGCTCCTCACCTGGCGCTCGCTGATTACTTGGGCTAGACGGGCTAAGACACTCGCCCTTCTAGCGATCCGCACGTCGGGATGACTGCGTAGGTTCTCTACCTCGCTCGAGACGATTTGGCGGCGAAACGTAAACTTTGGGACGGGGCGTTTGCGCGTTCGAGCCGGCTCTTTTTCATTCAACACCGCGTGGAAGCGCGAACGTCGAAGCTCGCGCTGGAAGATCGCATATTCGAGCTGGTTAAGGATTTGCGCCGCGGCGAGATCTCCTGACTTGCGTTTCTGAAGTTTTGGTAGCGGCCAGACCTGTATCTCTTTTACCTCGAACGGATCCAGGACGTTCATTGCAACCGCGTCTGTGCGCTGATTCGTCAAATGTCTCCGAATGCGGGTTCGCACTTTTTCGTTAGTTTGGCCGACGTAGATTGGCTCGCCATCGTAATCGAAGAACGCGTAAATCCCGAATTTGTAATCGCCGATCTTAAACAGCTTTCCGGAGACAGGATCGTTCACTTTGTCATCGAGAAAGGCTTTCAGACCCGCGCGAAGCTGAATGGTTTCAAAGGGTGGGAGGGTGACGCCAATTGCCGAAACTTTCGGCGGTCGGTTTGCCATTACGCGGCTTTGGCTGAGCGGTCACTGCCCGCGAGCAGTGGTTCCAGAAGGTGTTCCGCGAGATGACGTACTACGGGAATGGCGAGTCCATCGCCCGCAACGTGGTACGCTTCGTTGTAGCGTTCTGGCAGTTTGTAGTCGTCAGGCAATCCCATAAGGCGTGCCGCCTCGCGCGGCGAAAGTAGGCGGGATCGGACATGGTCGGCTTTTATGACTACGATGGTTTGGCGACTCGAACCTCCGAGAGGCGTTCGTAGACATCCGGCGATCTCATCGAACCGGACCTCGGCGCGTTGTTGCTTCCTCCCCGTTTCGTCTTCGCGCGTGCGCTTGTAGATTGTCCCTACGACACAACGGCCGGTGTGCTTGGACTCCACGTTCTTGGACTTCACTTTTCTTCGGTTGAGTTCACTCATAAGGCCCAGTAGACGTTCGGTTTCATCCTGAGAATGCCACCGGACGCCCGTGGGTTCGTCTTCGATCAGATCAGAGAGACGGCGCTTGGCTTTTCGCGGCTCGGGAAGCGTCCACCATATCCAGCGGTTTTTTGTCTCATTTGGAAGGTTGGCGTGTGCTTCATTAAGAGCTTGTGTGGTGCATTGCACGTCGGGGACGACGCTGCTTAGACCCTGTGGAATGGCTAGGCCATTGAATGCAGCGACGATGAACAGGCGCGGGCGAGATTGTGGGAGAAAGTGAACGGCGTCCAGCACCAGCGCGCCGGGGCGATAGCCAGCCCTTGCAAGGGCATTGACAATCGCAGCGAAGTCTTTGCCCTTATGGGAGCGAAGCGCGCCGCACACGTTTTCGAGCACCACGAGGCGGGGAGCGCGGCTGTCCTCGCAGAGCCCTTCGATAAGCCGCCAAAAGGGCCAGAAAGTTCCGGAACGGTTGCCCCGGAGGCCTGCGCCATTGCCGGCCAGCGAGAGATCCTGGCAAGGAAATGAAGCCCACGCCAAGTCCGCTGTCGCGGGAAGATCCGGGACAGTGAGACACGAAACATCGCCAACGGCCAACTCGTGGCCGGCAAAATTCGCACGGTAGCAGGCCGCCTTCTTTTCGTCGATTTCGTTCGCGAAGAGACAGCGCCAGCCGGGGCCCAAGCCAGCGCGAGCCATGCCACCGCCGGCGAAGAATTCATAGAATGATTCGGCTCATGATCCCCGCGTCCCCCGGAGCCCCACGCGCTGGTCGCTAGTAGGGATACTAGTCAATTTCGCGAGGTTCAGCCAGCGCTTGACCGCTTCGATTGGGGGCTAAGCGTATAATCCCCAAAAATAGCAGGGTTCAAAGCCCCAGGCATCTGGGAAGGCTGGCGCGGGATGCGTGAATTGATCGATACTGCGCGTCTGCGGAGGAACACGATGGCCGGAGAAAAGCAGCAGCTCGATTGGGACAAGGTCAGGCAATTCTGGATGCAGGTATCGAATGATATCGGCGCCGCGATGCTCGGTGCGCTGACCTATATCGGGGATCGGCTGGGAATCTTCGGCGCGCTGGCCGAGGCGGGCGCCGTCACGAGCGCGGCGCTGGCGGAGCGGACGGGACTCAACGAGCGCTATATCCGCGAATGGCTCGCCGCGATGACGGCGGCCGGGTACGTGAATCTACGACCCTTCAGCAAAGACCTATGCGATGCCGGCCGAGCATGCGATGGTGCTGGCGCGCGATGACTCGCCGTTCTTCGCCGGCGGCATGATCGAAATGATCGTCCCTAATGTGTCGGTTGCGCCGAAAGTAATGGCGTCATTCAAGGACGGGGGCGGCGTAGCGCAGAGCGAGTATCCGCCCGAGACGTGGGAGGCGATGGAGCGTTCGTCAGCCTCGCTTTTCCGGAATCAGTTGATTCGCAATTGGCTGCCGGCGATGCCGCAGGTGGTCGCGAAGCTGAACGAAGGCGGCTCGTCGCTGGACGTTGGCTGTGGCAGCGGCCGTGCGGCGATCGCGATCGCGTCCGCATTTCCCAAGGCCAAAGTTTTCGGCTTCGACGCGCACCTCGGCTCGGTGGAGCGCGCGCGTGCAAACGCGAAAGCCGCCGGTCTGGACGACCGAATCAAGTTTGACCTCGTCGATTGCACCAGGCTCCCGGCCGCGCAGTTCGATTTCATCTCGACCTTCGACGTGGTGCACGATTCCGTCCATCCGGATGCGCTGCTGAAATCGATTCGAGCCGCGCTCAAACCCGGCGGCACTTACCTGATGGTCGAGGTAAACGTGTCGTCGAACCTCGAAGACAACATCAATCCGATGGGGCGGCTGATGTACTCGATAAGCACGCTGTACTGCATGACGACGTCGCTGGCGCACGGCGGCGCGGGAATCGGCGCGTGCATGGGCGAGGCCAAAGCGCGCGAGCTGGTGGCAGCGGCGGGGTTCAAGCAATTTCGCCGCCTGCCAGTCGAGGATATGTTTTCGGCGCTCTACGAAATCCGGGAGTAGTTGCATCCGGCAAAGCGCGAGGTTGCGCTTACCGGCGCCGGTGCGATCAGGTAGTTTCGCGATGTGGGCTTATATCGACTCGCGGCCGCCGCCGCGCTGTGTGTGTATGTTCTGGCGCTTGCGCCGGCGGCGAACGCGGCCGCGCGGATGCGGATCGTATCGCTGGCGCCGTCGGTAACGGAGACACTGTTCGCGCTCGGCGCGGGTCCCGACGTGGTCGGGGTCTCGCAGTATTGCGACTACCCCGCCGAGGTGCGCGATTTGCCGCGGGTCGGCTCCTTTCTGACTCCGAATCTGGAAGCGATCATCGCGCTTCGGCCGACGCTGGTAGTAGGGCTTGCACTGGCATCGAGCGTGCGCCAGATTCGCGCGTTGAATTCGATGGGTTATCCGGTGCTGCTGGTCAGCGACGATTCTTTGCAACAGATCGAAACCAGTATCGAAACGGTGGGTGCGCGAATCAATCGCCAGCCGCAAGCGCATCAGCTCGTCGCGCAGATTCAGGCGCAGATCGCCGCGGTCCGAGCAGCGCCTGGCGAAGGTGAAGCCGGAGCGTGCGTTGATGCTCGTCGGTCATCAGCCGATCGTCGCGGTTGGGGCCGGCACGTATCTCGATGAGCTGATGCGCATCGCGCGCGCCGACAATATCGCCGCGGGCGCCGGCGAGCAGTGGCCGCAACTCAGCATGGAGTACATCATCGCGATGCGTCCGCAGGTCGTGCTGGACGGTTCGATGGGCAACGAACCATTGCCGTCGAGCGGCTTTTGGGAAAGATATCCGCAGATTCCCGCGGTGCGCGACCATCGCGTCTTCGGCTACGGGCAGGATCCGATTCTCCATGCCGGGCCGCGGGTGGGGCAATCGCTCGAGATAATCGCGCGGATGATTCATCCCGAGGCCTGGGATCGCGCCGCCGGCGGTGGCGACAAGTGAATCCGCGCGCCGGCAATCCCGCGCCGCAGCGCAACTCCGCCACGCACCTGACGCGCGCGCGGCTGCTCTCGATACTGGCCGCGCTCTCGATTCTGCTAATCGTTTGCGCGGCCGCAGGCGCGTTGTTCGGCAGCGCGCATATCAGCCTGGTGCGCGCATTCTCCGATCCCGCCAGTCCCGATCACGCGATTTTTTTCGGCGCCCGACTGCCGCGGGTGCTGATGGGTGTGATCGTGGGCGCGATGCTGGCCGCGGTCGGAACGGCGCTGCAGGCGCTGGTGAGGAATCCGCTGGCGGAGGGCGGCATCCTCGGAATTTCCGGCGGCGGCGCGCTCGGCGCGATAGTCGCGCTGGTGATGTCGGCGAAACTCGGCGGCGGCGAGGCGGTCGTCCCGCTGTGCGCATTCGGCGCGGCGCTGCTCTCGACGGTGGCGGTTTACCGGCTCGCGATGGTGGACGGCCAGCTTGAGCCGTTCACGCTGCTGCTGGTCGGGGTGATCTTCAACGCGTTCTGGGGCGCGGCAATCATGCTGGTGAACAGCGTCGTCAACTTCTATTTCGCGCACAGCATTCTGTTCTGGCTGATGGGCAGCCTCGAGGCGCCGACCTATCGCGAAGCGGCGGTGGTGGCGGCGCTGGGATTGGGCGGTTTCGGCGTGCTGATGTTTCAAGCTCGCGACCTGAACCTGCTGAGTCTCGGCGACGAGTCGGCTGCCGAGCTTGGGGTTGACGTGGACCGTCTTCGGCGCACGATTTTCGTTGCGACCTCGGTCATGATCGGCGCCGCGGTCTCCGTCAGCGGAATCATTTCGTTCGTCGGACTGATCGTTCCGCATACTTTGAGATTGATATTCGGCGCGGATCATCGGCTGCTGCTGCCCGCGTCGCTGATAGGCGGCGCCGCATTCATGGTCGGGGCGGACCTGGTCGCGCGCGTCGCAATCGCCCCGGCCGAGATTCCGGTCGGCGCGATCACCGCGCTATGCGGCGGCCCGTTCTTTATCTACATGCTGCGGCGCGAAGGCAGGAGGCCGCTTTCGCTATGACGGCGCGGTCGCGCGACAGCGCGGTCGCGATGCGTGCGAGCGCGATTCACGCGGGATATCCGGGAGTACCCGTGCTGCATGGCGTCTCGATCGAAGTGGCGGCCGGCGAAATGCTTGCGATCGTCGGTCCAAACGGGGCAGGCAAGTCCACGCTGCTCAAGGTGCTCGGCGGTTCGATCAAGCCGGATGCGGGCACCGTCGAGCTCTTCGGCCGCCCGCTCGATTCGATCGATCGCCGGGAATTCGCGCGCACGGTCGCGTCGGTCGGCCAGGAGAACGCGGTCGCATTTCGCTTCACGGTGCTGGAGATCGTGTTGATGGGACGCGCGCCGCATCTGGGCGCCTTTCGCTTCGAGAGCGCGCACGATCTGGAAATCGCGTCCGCCGCGCTCGACCGGTTCGAGCTGCTCGAGCTTGCAGCGCGCCACGTTCAGGAACTGTCCGGCGGCGAACGCAAGCGCGTGTTCCTGGCCCGCGCGCTCGCGCAGGAGCCAAAGATCGCGCTGCTCGACGAGCCGACCGCATTTCTCGATCTCAAGCACGTCGCCGAAATTTTCGCGCGCTTTCGCGAGCTGTGCACCGAGCGCGGCATGGCCGTGGTTGCGACGCTTCACGATCTCAACGCCGCCGCGCTCTATGCCGATCGCGTGCTGCTGCTGGCCGGCGGCGCCGCGGTCGCGTATGGAACTCCCGCGCAAGTTCTGACCGCGGAGAATATCCGGCGCGTTTACGAGACCGAGGTGTACGTCGGGCGCAATCCCTCGACGGGGGCGCTCATGATTCTGCCCGCCGCACTTCCCACCGCTCGCGCATAGTCCGCGCGCGAGCGAATCAGAGGGTAAGCCCGCATCCTTTTTTTATCACCGGGCGCAGGCGTCACCCCTGCCCATTTGCCCGCCAAAGCGCGCGCCGGTACCCTGTAGGTAGATGTCATTTTCTCCGACCGAGTCTCTGAACCTCGTATTCGACGCCGACGACACGCTCTGGGATTCCAATATCCATTTTCTCGAGGCGTTTGATTTCTTCGCTGTGGCCGTTGGCGACGCGGCGCCCGGGGTCTCTCGCGCCGAGGTTCAGGCCGCGGTGCGCGGCGCCGAAATGCGGCTTATCAAAACGCACGGCTACGGCCGCCGTCCTTACGTGATGGCGCTGCATCAGGCGGCGGCCGAACTCGCGCCCGCAGGTCACGAACGCTTGAGCGGCGAGATCGAGCGAATCGGCGCGCATCTGCTCGAGCGCGACTGCGCGTTGCTGCCCGATGTCGAGCCCACGCTTGCGGAGCTTTCGCAGCGTCACCGCCTGCTGATGTTCACCAAGGGCGATCGCGACGAACAGTTGCACAAGCTCGCGCGTTCCGGTCTCGGTCCGCTCTTCGATCGCGTTGACACCCCGCGCGAGAAGGACGTCGACGCCTATCGCCGCCTGGTGCGCGACGCCGATCTGGATCCGTCGCTGACTTTTATGATTGGGAACAGTCCGCGCTCGGACATCAATCCCGCGGTCGCGGCCGGCCTGCGCGCCGTCTTCATCCCGCATCCGCACACCTGGGAGCTCGAGCACGAAGAAATCCACGATGCGGGCGACAGGATTATCGAGCTAACCGCCTTCCGCCAACTGGTCGAAGTATTCTAGTATCGATCAGTCGATGCCCACTGCCGAACTCATAGACGACCTGGCTCCGCACCTGCGGCCGGTTCACGCCGCGGGCGGCGCCAAGGCCAAGCCGCCGCTGGCGCTGCGCCCGCTGCATCGGATGTGGCGGCGCACGATCGACGCGATTCAGGTGTCCGAGGTGGACTTGCCGGTGCGCGGATTGCCCGGCGCTTTGGGCGGAGTGGTCGCATGCCAGATAAGCGACTTCCACGTCGATCGCGACGAGGATCTCGAACGATTGGCGCTCGCGGTCAAAGCGATCAATCAGCAGCGCCCCGACCTCGTCTTTCTCACCGGTGATTATTTTTCCGGCCCGGACACGATGCATCGCTATCTGGGCGCCGTTTCGCGACTCGCTCCGGAACCTGAACCCGCAGTCGGGCCTGTTTGCGATTCTCGGCAATCATGATCATTGGTCGTCGGCCGAGCGGATCACCGATGCGCTCAAGCGCGCCGGCGCCGACGTGCTCGCCAACGACAGCCGCCGGTTCTCCATTCGCAACGAGAAGCTCGTCGTCGTCGGCATCGACGATCTGTGGTCGCGGCGCGCGGAGCCGGCGCGCGCGTTTGCCGACGTGATCCGCGATGACTGCACGATCGTGCTGGCGCATAATCCCGACACTGCGCTGTACACGCGCCATCTGAAGCCGGGGGTGATGCTCTCCGGCCACACGCATGGCGGTGTCGTGCGAATCCCGTTTTATGGTTCGCCGCTCAAGTCGATCCTGCGCATCGGCAAAGAGTTCTACTCGGGCCTGAACCGCTACGAAGATTTTTACATTTATACCAATCGCGGCCTGGGCACGTTTTGGCTCCGAATCCGCATCAACTGCCCGCCGGAAGTCTCGCGCTTCTCGCTGACCCCTCTCATCGAAGCGCCGCACGCCGAGAAATCAGACTTGACCGCGAAGCTGCATCCGTTGAAGCGCATCCGCCGCCGCCGGACGCCGCGCCGCGTCACCCCTCGACCCCATCGAAAGCACGTCTAGCCCGGAGTCGCGGTGATGCCCGATCTTGCGATCGCGGGTGGCTCGGGATTCATCGGTCGCGCGATCTCGCGGCGCATCCTCGCTTCGGGCGAAGACCAGGCTGCGCGTGCTCACGCGAAATCCCGACGCGGCGCGCGCGCGGCTCGATTCGCCCGGCGTCGAGTTTGTTCGCGCAGATATCGAGCAGCCGGCATCGCTCAAGGATGCGCTCCGGGGCGCGGACACGATTATCGATGCGATCCAGTTCGATGGCTATCCGGTCGAAAATCCGCGCCGCGGCCTCACCTTCGAGCGAATCGATTACGCCGGCGCGGTCGCGCTGATCGACGCGGCGAAGCAAGCCGGCGTGCGGCAATTCATCTACATCAGCGGCGCCGCCGCCGACGAGAACAGCACTCATCCCGCCTTTCGCGCCAAAGGCCGCGCCGAGCGCGCGATCCGCGAGTCGGGCTTGGCCTACACGATCTTCCGCCCGTCGCTGGTGTACGGACCGGGGGACAAAGTCGTAAGCGGTCTTGCCCGCGCGCTGCGATTCGCGCCGGTCTTTGGCGTGCCCGGCACGGGGCAGCAGAAAATTCAGCCGGTGCTCGTCGATGATCTCGCCGCGTGCGTGATGCTCGCGGTGTCGGGGCGCGGCCGTAACGGAACTTACGAAATCGGCGGGCCGGATCTGATGACGTTCGACGAGATGATGCGAATCATCATGGACGCGAGCGGGCATCGCCGCCCGCTGTTTCATATTCCGGAAGGAATCATGCGCACGATCGGCGGCATACTGGAAAAGCTGCCCCGGCCGATGCTGTCGCGCGACGCGGTCACGTTTGTCACGGCCGACAACGCATGCGACATCAAGCCGCTGCTCGACGAGTTCGGAATAAATCTGACGCCCGCCCGCATCGGGATGGCGTATCTGGCGAAGAAATAGCCGCCGCTGGGTTCACTGCTTGATTCCCTGGCGGCTGCATTCCCTGATCTCGTCGGCAGCCACCGCGCCGTCCATCAACCGGAATCGCACATGGCTGCCGAGCGCGCTCGAATCGACATCCTCCCGGATGAAGTATTGCTCGCCCGCGTGCGCATCAAGCTTGAACTGCGTCGCCGGGTCGGTCGCGGCCACGCAAGTTACCGGTCCTCCATCCTCGGCGAACTCGTAAAAGCCGCCTGCCGCCAGTTCAATACTCTCATGACCGCAGGTGATCATCGGAGTCGCCTCCGAACTGAGAAACTTATACGGCCGGTAAACGTAGATGAGGCTCTGCGACGCGGGAGTCGCGCTGGGCTGATACGCTTCGCCCTGCGCGCCGCATCCGGCGAACATCATGCAAACGGCGCCTGCGAGGATTCCGGTCAGGGTGCGAATCATATGTTTTCTCACGACTTCGACGTCGCGAACGTAGAAGAACAAGCGGGATGTGATCGCGATATTCGGTACGCAGGCTGCAACTCTTGGGTCTGGCGCGACCTCATTCAACTCCGATCCGTGGAGAGCCTGGGCCTTTAGTTGGCGACTGCGCGAGTTGGCCCAACAGTGGCTGCTTCGGCGGTATCGGCGATTTCGTCTCTGCGCCGCGATAGCTGTCTGACCGGGATGACGAGCGCGGCGTAACAAGCCGCCGCTAGGTATAGGCTCCCATGGATCCCGGCCCACATTGAGAAACCCACCGCGAGGATCGACGAAAAAACTCCCCACGCTCCGTTGATTCCCCACATCCACGGCAGCGCCTCGCCGGAGAGCCGCCCCACCAGCCGCATTCCGATTGGGAAGCAGAAGCCCAAAAGGAATGCGACCGGGAACGTGAGTCCGACCACGATCAGACAACGCGGCAGGATTGAGAGTTGGATCGTCGCATCAATCACGCTCTGCAGCGAGACTGTGACCGCGAGAATCGCCGATGCGATTGCCAGAACGATCACGTAGATCCACGCCGGATGACTCTCTATCGGGGCAGCGTCAGAAACCAGGCTCCCGATGCCGGCGAAGATAATCATGGAGAAGAGAATTACCGAGATCGCATACGTCGGGTGGCCCAGATACACGGAGAACCGCTCCATGTATCGGGTATCTGTACCATCATGAAGCCGAAACCTATCAGCGAGAAGTATGCGACCGCGGAGGCGAAGTCGCCGCCCTCCATCTCCGGCAGCCCCGATTTCCACAGCGGCAGCAGGATCATGCCGCCAACCAATGCGATCGCGATCACAGTAAGCACCAGCAGGGTGGCGGTGGCGGCCAGGTTGCCTTTCGCGATCACGCCCGGGCCTTGATGCAAGCCAACTTTCAGCAGGCCCCACGGTTTCAGGATGTTGAAGAAGTAGGGCCGGTCGTCTGTGGCCGGGCTGAAGTCATACGAGTCATCGCGGATCGCCGCCATCAGTTGTTTGCGCGATCGGCTGGAGACGATTGCTCCGAGCATCGGAATACGCCGGCGGCGTTCCTGGACCGACCAATATCGTGAATCCGTAAGTGCTGGCCGTCTCTGCCAGCGCCTTTAAATCCTCGGCCGTCAGCGGCTCATTGGAGACCAGCAGGGTCGCAATGTGGCGGGAGAACCACCGCAATATTCTCCGCCGGATTAGAGATGCCCCGGTCCAGCAGGCTTGCGGTCGCCAGCGCCAGCAGCCGGCTAGTTTCCGAAGCGCGTCCGGGTGAAAACCATCGCGATACGCTCAAAATGCCGTGCGGTTTCAGCGCGTTCAGAAACACCCTCCACGCTTCAATCGTGTACAGCCCGTTTTCCGAAAGCGTGTAGGCCCCGGCGCCGGTTGCCGCCCAGGTATCGATCAAAGACATTTGCAGAACGTCGAATCGGTTGTTGCTGCGCGTCAGATAGGAGCGCGCCTCATCGTTGATCAGCTCGACTTGCGGCTGCGACGCGATCGCCGCGAAATCACGCATCGGACCGAGCAGCAGGTGGATAAAGATTTGATTCAGCTCGATACCGGTCACCGAGCGGCTGTGCGCCCACAGCGCTGTCAGCACATCGCGACCGCCGCCGACCCCGATAATTCCCGAGTCTCCGTTTTTGCGCAAATGGTATGGCAGCGAGGTCACATCGAAGCCCACCCACGACAGGTTCGCCGGATTCCCGTCCCACTGCGTCATGCTGGTCCCCGCGCTGCCGTCGATGCTAAGCGCCGTCATCATGACCGGGGTGGTGGGCGCTCCTTTGCCGGGGCCCCAGTAAAACGGCGCCGACTGGGTGGGCACTTGCTCGGTTACCTGCGAATAACTGTTCCACCCCTCGAATAGCAGCCCCAATGACTTCTGCTCCCGCCCTTTGCTGAACATCACCCGGAATCCATGCGGGGTCAGTCCGTTGAAAAAGCCTAGAACCAACAACGCCGCTGCCAGAGATAACAAGCCCCGCCGATGGCCCGGCGCGTCGGCGATCCTGCGAAAGCACACCGCGCCCAGCGCCGCTATCGCGCCCACTGCGAAGGTCGCCGAAGAGATATTTCCCATGCGCAGAAGCGGAATAACCAGGATACTGCCGAGCGAGGCCCCGATCATATCGACCGAGTAAGTCAGCCCAATCTTGCCTGGTACCCGGGTCAGAACCAGTGCCACCAGGATGCCGGAGAAATAAAAGGGCACTGCCACTAGCGTCATCGACACTGCGATTGCCGACAACGCCGTCAGCGACGGCTCCAGGTCGAACGGGATCATCAGGTTGAAGACGTGTGCAACCGGGATAGCCACTGCGAACCACAGGCTTGCCGCGCTGAGTTCGCGCGCGACATTCTCGCCCTCATAGCGCCCGCCACCCAGATACACCTGCACCGCCCCCGCCGACATCCCGAACATCGCCATCGAGATGGCGAAAAACGACAGATGATACCAAGTGAGCACCGAGAGCAGACGGGTGTCGAGCATCTCGAGCGATAAGGTTGCGAGCGTGGTCAGGAACAGGCCGGCCAGAACCCATTGATGACGCCTGTCGGGTAAGGAGCCCGGCGAGGAGCGCGACGCAAGATTCGAGCTCTGGCACGAAATCCGTGTACTCCGAAGCGCCTTATAGCATCGGGGTGCTCCCGGCCTCAAGCTGCCGGACGCGTGCGGACCGCACGACGCGCGGTCGCGACGTTCGAGATTCACTTGACGCCGGGCGCCTGCGAGGATTCCGGTCAGGGTGCGATTCATATTTTTTCTCACGGCTTCGACGCCCGAACGTAGAAGAATAGCGGGATGTGATCGCGGAATTTGGCAAATGCCTCCGGGTACAGGGCGCACGCCGACTCGGGAGCGCGCGGCTCGCAAATGTTCTCCAGCCGCAGACCAGCCGCGACGGTCGGGTTGATGTAGTCGGCAAGCGTGCGATCGAAACGCGGTACGCCGAACTCCTCGACCTCTGAGGCGTTGGGCGCATGACCGAACTTCCAGCGCTCGATCCACGCTTCATCGTTGAAGTAATCCGCGACAGTGAATTTGATGCAGCGCCCCGAATTATCCCTGACCCAGCCCATCCCCTTGGTCGCGAAACAGGGATGCAGGATGCTGTACGCGAGCGTCCCGCCCGGGCGGATCACGCGTGCGAGTTCCCGCATCGCGCCTGGAAAATCAGGACCGTCCATCAGCGCCATCGTCGAGATGACGGCGTCGAATGACTCTGCCCGGAAGGTCGCCAGGTCGCTGAAGGATGCGCGTTCGTAGCGGATTCTCAGCGGTTCGCGGAGTTCCTCCGTGCGCGCGAACTCGATCATTTTGGCGGAGAGATCTACCCCGTCATGCGCGCGCCGCGTCGCGCGAAGATCCTGGTGTTGTGGCCCTCGCCGCATCCGGCGTCGAGAACATTCTTCCCGCTCAAGTCGCCGGCGAATTCGAGGAAAGCGGGATTGTTCCAATGCTCGCGAAAGATGTCCCACCGGTTGCGAACCTGGTCGGTCCACACGTCGGCATTGCGATCCCATTGCGCGGCGACTTCGGACTCACGAATTTCCGGCGCCATTCTTTCCCTCCTGCGCGCAATTGCGATGCGCGACTGAAAAAAATGCGGACGAGAAAATCTCGTCCGCCAAGGGACCGGGTTGTGTCGGACGGGCGGTCGCAACGCGATCGTCATCCTGAGGGTTCGACGAGTATATGCGCGATGCTCAACGTTGACAACAGTGCGCCACTCCTCGATCGTGAACCCATGAGGGTTGCGCGTCCTGGCTCTGCGCGCCCTCGACGCCACCGGCGCCGTTGTTCAGGGTATCTTTTGCTGTGAAGGACGGGGACCTTTAATGACAGATATGAAATGGTTGTCGCCATTTAGCGATCTTCATCTGCACAACGGGACGTTGCAGGTGTATGTCGTCGTCATCTTGAGCGCCGCGAACTTCCTGGCCGGAGGTATTATCCTTATCTACGGTGCTCATAAGAGATGGTACGAGGGTCGGGAACTCACTTGGAGACGATGGCTCTTTCCAGCATTCCTGGTCAGGTTGGGTAGGCCGAGTGCGCTGGTCTATGGCTATTCCTTCGGTGTTTGGTTTCTTTGGATCGGTCTGTTGATGTTACGAGCGTTGACCAGGTGAAGAGCATGATACCGTTGGTATTAGGGGTTATTCTCATCTGTGGTGCATTTTTCCGATGGCGCTGGCTCGTCGATCCGCCGCTCGAGATGTCTCCATATTATTCTCAGGCCCTTCTAAAGATGCTTCTGGGTACGAAGGCGGTCGTTTGGTTTACTTACTTTCTAGGTGCGCTTTTCGTGATTGGTGGGGCCTTGTCTCTTTTTCCAAACCTATGGCCTAGTACTCGCTGAAGTGGAGTGAGAATTCACCCTGATACGCTGTGTTCATGCGTTGTCTGCACCCTCACCTGCCCGCCGCGCAGCGGCTGGCTGCCTCTCCCGTAAACAATCTGTCCGGTCCATACAAAATAACGGATGACGGACGCGGCGCGGGATCAGGCGAGGCGGTGGGGGTAGGTGGGCGTTAACCCCGGCATCGCGAGGCCTAGTTGTTCGCAGCGGCGGGATAGCATCGTTACGTATAGCTCGGCCAACTCTTCGTTGTCGCGCGATTTCAGACCGTAGCGAATGCAGTCGTAGGTGAAGCCGGTGCCGGGCGGTCCGAAGAAATTCACCGCAAGCGGGATCCATCGGCCGAGCGCGTCGTTGACCGGCTCGGCGCCGAAGCGCTCGACTGCGTCGCCGAGTTGGCGCGAGGCGAAGATTTCGTGGCCGGCTTCTTCGTCGAGAATTATTTCGGCGGCGCGCGCATGGGGCGCGTAGCTGGACTCCCGGTAGTTTTCGCCGATCATGATGAGGCCGGTGGTATCCAGCGCGAGCGGCGCCATCAGCAGGTCGAGCTCACCGGCGGCTTTCGTGGCGAAGTAAATTGGCGCCTCGAAGGACGGCGCCTTGACCACGGAAATCATCGAGCGGTCGGCGGCTTGCTGGCTGACTCCGAGTTCTTCGAGCGCCTGGTAGATAAGCCGCGCGTGTTTTTTTTCTTCGGCGAAATTTTTCTCGACCGTCGGACGCAGTACAGGATCGTCGAGCGTCGCGAGCGCGCGCTGGTAGCCGAGCGCGGTCAGCTTCGCGGCCATCGCATGCGCGGCAAGCAGCCGCAGCAGCGTCTTGGTGTAATGCGGATCGACGCGGCCCTGGTTGAGGGCCGCGGCGTCCAGCGATCGCGGCGGGAACTCGCGCCGGATCGGCATCGCATTTACCTCGTCAGCTCGCGGCTCGCGAGGGCAGCATGACGGTGGCGGAGCCGGGGGTGGTCTTTTCGCCCTTGGCGTTCTCGAGCCAGATTTCGCAATCGACCATGTGATCGCCGCCCTCGGTGTATTTCTTAGAGACCTTGCCGCGCGCGACGATCTTGACCCCGGGCTGATCCATCCCGCGGTACTGCGCGCCGAGCTTGCGCAGCCATCCATGCTCGCCGGCGAAGTCGGTCATCAGGTGGCAGAGGAAAGGCGTTCTTCAACGCACCGTGCAGGATCACGCCGGGCAGGCCGTTGCCGAGCGCGAAATCCTTGTCGTAGTGGATTTGATAGAAGTCGCCCGACGCGCCGGCGTACCTGACAAGCTGCTGGGTGGTCGGATTCTTTTCGAGCGGGCCAATCTCGGTGCCGACTTCGACATCTTCAAAATAAGTTTGCTTCGCCATCGCGGGTATCCGTTCCGGTAACTCTAGTAGCGGATCGAGGTGGAGCGTTGAATAACGCAGACCTCGCCGAACTGGTTGGTATAAGTGGTCTCGACGACCATGAAGACCATCGGCCCGAGCCGGCCCGCGGCCTCGCGCAAATCGACCAGCTTCGACTGCGCGGTGATCCGGTCGCCGGCGCGAATCGGCACGAAGTACTCCCAATCCGAGCCGCCGTCGAGACCGCGGAAGGTCGGCATGTCGAGCTTGACGTTGGGGATCGGCGAGCCCATCGAGCGGCAGAAGGTCGGCGGCGCGATCATGCCGCCGAAGCGGGTCTTGCGCGCGTCGCGTTCGCTGTTGAAGCGCGGATTGGGATCTTCGATCGCCTCGGCGAAGCGGCGAATCGCGCCGCGCTCGACTTCGTAAGTCCGCGGTTCAGAGACTTTGCCGATTTGCTTGCGCGCTTCGTCGGTAACGTATTTGTTCGCCATCGTCTTTTCAGCGTCCCCTGTGTACGTTTCGGTTCTGCTTGAGTCTGTATTACCACAGGCGCGCGCGGCCGGTATAACGCAGCCGCATTTGCCATAGAGATGCACGGGACTAGGATGGGAACCGGAACGACTCGGCGGCAAGCGGAGGATCCCGGCATGGCGAAGCTCGACCCGGAGCAGATCGCGCAGAAGCTCAAGCCGCTCCCCGGATGGGAGTACAAGAACAACGCCATCAGCAAAACATTCAAGTTCAAAGAATACCTGCATGGCATCGAGTTCGTGCAAAAGGTCGCCGAGATTGCCGAGGCCGCCGACCATCATCCCGACATTACGATCAACTACACGCGGGTCACGTTCTCATGCACGACGCACGATGCCGGCGGCGTGACCGATAAGGACTTCAAGCTGGCGGACAATATCGAGATCGCGTTTAACGATCACGGCGGTTAGTGTCCTGTCGCGTAAATAGATTGAAGAACAAAGCCCTAACCCCCGGCCCCTTCCCCGTAAAGAATGGGGAAGGGGAACAGAAAAATCCTCTGGGGAATGCCGCCGTCCTATCCCCCTGGCCCCCTTTCCGGGTCGGAAAGGGGGAACCGGACCAGAGAGATCCTTGGCCGCTATCTTCGCTGTTGACCTGGACTTCGACGTAACCGTCGGAAAGCGGGAACCAGACCAAAGAGTCCCTTGGCTGGTCGTACGAGAATGTACCAGAACTTTTTCAAGATATTTGCAGGACGCAACACTAGCCGGACGCGGGACCGCTTCAGCTCTTGCGCGGGACGAAGTATTGAGTGCCGGCGCCAGCGCGATCGATCTCCCGAATCAGCTCGCCGAGGTCTTCGGGATTGGCGACGAAGTCGATGTCCGAAGTATCGACCACCAGCAGCGGCGCCTCGTCGTAGTAGAAAAAGAAATCGCGGTAGGCCGACGACACTCGCTCGAGGTAGTCGAAGCTGATGTGGCGCTCGAAATCGCGATTGCGCTTGCGCAGCCGCTCGGCCAGCACTTCGATGGTCGCGCGCACATAAACGACCAGGTCGGGCCGGGCGATCTCGGCGTCGAGCAGCTTGTACACGTTGTCGTAGAGCTTGAGTTCGTCGTCGACGAGATTCAACGCGGCGAAAATTTTATCCTTGGCGAAAAGATAGTCGGCGACGGTCGCCTGGGTGAACAGATCGTGCTGCTTGAGCTCGCGTTGCTGGCTGTGGCGGGTGAGCAGGAAGTAAAGCTGCGCGGGAAACGCGTACTTGTCGGGATCCTGGTAGAAGCGCGGCAGGAACGGGTTGTTGTCGGCATCCTCGAGCATCAGCCGCGCACCCAGCTCGCGCGCGAGCGCCTGCGCAAGGCTCGTCTTGCCAACCCCGATCGGGCCTTCGACCGCGATATAGCCGCGCCGGCGCATCGGGCCTCGATTGCGACCCTAGCTCATCTCACTTGCGATGCTTCTTGGCCTGGTCGCGGAGTTTGCGCACCTCGTCGTCGGGCGCCCCGCCGCGCTCTTCCAGATCGGCGGCAGTGTCGTAGTCGGGCGGAGCCTTGCTCAGATAGACCTGCGCCAATTCCAGGTTGGCGACCTTATCGTCGGGATAGACGCCGATCACGTCATTGAACAGCTTGAAGGTCGCGTCGGGCGTTCGCGCGTCCTTGGCAGCCTGGTTGATCTTGTGCATCATCGGGTCCGCCTCGGGCCCGAGCGTGTCCATCTTGTGCGCCTTGGCCATCAGCATCGCGGCCCGGATGCCCTGCTCATAGGTATTAATCGCGTCGGCGTACTTCTTGTCCTGCATCTGCTGGTCGCCGATCTTTTCGATGATCGGGATCGAATCCATCAGCGCGTTTACCGCTTTTTCCCGCGCCGCCGGAATCCTGGTCGTGACCATGATGTCCTTGAGCGTGGCGACACCCTCGGTGACCTTGCCCGCCTTGATGTCGTCGAGCGCCTTGCCCGAGGAATTCGCGAACTCCTCGAGTTTCTTGAACAGCCGGGCCTTGTCCATCAGTTTCTGATCGGCGGGGTCCAGCCCCGAGGCGATGTTGTACTCGCGCCCAGCGCCTTCGTCATCGCCGAGCGCTTCATCTATATGCGCGAGAGACTTGTGCGCGTCGAGGCTATTGGGATCGGCCTTTAGCGACAGCTCGAGTTCCTTTTTGGCGCCGTCGAGATCGCGTTTTTCGAACAGATCTTCAGCCTTGTATAGATGGCGCTTCGCCTCGGACTGGCATCCGCTGACGAACGGGATGGCCAGCAGGATGGGAATTACCAGCGCGTGCACGATAGCTCTTCGCATCGGAATGTTCCTCTCAAGGTTTGGCGAAATCGGGATGAGTCTGCAAGCAATTGCGCGGAATTGTCAAGGCGAAATGACACCGGCGGCTGTGCGCCGATGCATCGCGGGAATCGCTGCCCGCCTCAGGCGGCCGGCATCGGCAGCGGGAAATGCACTCGCTCCTTGGCGACGCTCAGCAGCTCGACTTTGGCGCCCGACCGCGCGAACGCACCGATAATTTCCTCGACCAGCCACTCGGGCGAGGAGGCGCTCGCGGTCAGGCCGAGCGCGCGCACACCCTCGAGCATCTCCCGCTCCACGTCCGCGATCGAATCGACCAGGAACGCCCGCGCGCCCCGCATCCGCGCGACCTCGACCAGCCGGTTCGCGTTCGAACTCTGCTTCGAGCCGACCACCAGGATCGCATCGCTCACCGCCACCAGCTCCTTGACCGCGTTCTGACGGTTCTGGGTCGCGTAGCAGATGTCGTCGGTCTTGGGTTCCTGCATCGACGGGAACCGCTGCTTGAGCGCCTCCATGATCTCGCGGGTGTCGTCGACGCTGAGCGTGGTCTGCGTGACCGCCGCGATCCGCTCGGGATTCTCGACTTCGACCGTGCGCGCCTCGCTCACGCTGCCGACCAGCACCACCTTGCCCGGCGCGACGCCCAGCGTGCCCTTCACTTCCTCGTGGCCGGCGTGGCCGATGAGGATCACGGTGCGGCCCTCCTCGTCGTACTTCTGGACTTCCAGATGGACCTTGGTGACCAGCGGGCAGGTGGCGTCGATAACCCGCAGCGCGCGATCCTTGGCGCGGTCCCACTCGCTCGGCGCTACTCCATGGGCGCTGAAGATCACACGCTGGCCGGCGGGAACTCTGTCGAGGCTCTCGACAAAAATCGCGCCTTCGCGTTCGAGCGCTTCCAGCACGAAGCGGTTGTGAACGATCTGATGGCGCACGTAAAGCGGGCGGCCGTAAGAGCGCAGCGCGCTGCGCACCGCTTCCACCGCGCGATCCACGCCGGCGCAGAAGCCGCGCGGCTCAGCCAGGATGATTTTTTCGACCGATGTTTCGCCCAACGCCATCTTACGTTTCTAACTGGTAACTGTCCGCCCGGTCAATAATGGGTCCGCCCAAGCGCTTATTCGAGCGCGGGCTATTCAAGCTTGGGTGGATGCGAAGTCTGGCGGCCGATCCATACCTCGCCGCCTTCGAAATGCTCTTTTTTCCATATCGGTACGGTTTCTTTCAGCCGATCGATCACGAACCTGCACGCCTCGAACGCTTCTGCACGATGCGCCGCCGAGACCGCAATCGCTACCGACACCTCGCCGATCTCGACCACGCCGAGGCGATGCGCGATGGCGATGCGCACGATTTTCCATCGCGCGCCCGCCTCGGTCGCGAGCTTGCGCATCTCGGATAGCGCCATCGGCTCGTAGGCTTCGTACTCCAGCCGATTCACGACCCGGCCCGCGTTGCCGCCGCGGGTGGTGCCGACGAACGATACGATCGCGCCGGCCGCAGGGTCGGCAACTTCGCGCTCGAGCGCGCCTAAGTCGATCGGATCGCGGCCGATGGCGATTTTGCCGACGTACGCGGGCGTGTCCGCGCCGCCGCTGACCGGCGGAATGAAGGCAATCTCGTCGCCCATCCGCGGCTTGAAGCTGCCGTCAACGTATTCCTGGTTGACGGCGAAGCCGACGGAGTTGTGATACCCGTCGAGCGCGGGAAATTCGACGACCAGCCGCTTCCAGATCTCGCCGACCGTGGTGCCGTCGGGAAATTCGCGCGTCAGCTCGGCGGCATGCGCCCGCTCGCGAAGCGTCGCAAACAGTTTGATCGTGAACCGGTTCATAGACTCAGCAGGTAAGTGATATGCCCGAGCTCGGGGATCAGCAGCTTCTCCATCGCCAGCCGGCACGCGTCGGGGGAGCCGGGAATCGCGGCCACGAACTTGCCATGGCGCACTCCGGCAACCGCCCTGCTCAGCATCGCGGCCGCTCCGATTTCGTGAAACGAAAGCATCCGGAAAAGTTCGCCGAAGCCTTCGATCTCTTTGTCAATTACCGACTTCACCACTGCGGTGGTGCCATCGCGCGAGGTAATGCCGGTGCCGCCGTTTACGATAATCGCGTCGAGATTCGGCAGATTATTGACAATCGCGGCGGAAATCTTCTCGCCGTCGTCCGGCAGGATCTCGTAGTAGGTCACCAGGTGGCCGGCTTTCTCCAGGATAGTGCGGATCAGCTTGCCGCTCTCGTCAGTTTCGGGGCTGCGCGAATCGCTGGCGGTGATGACCCCGACCTTGAGATTTGCGCGCGCGTGTTTTTGGTGTTCGTGGACCGACATGCGGATTAGAATTACACAATCCCCGGTGGCATTATAAGCAGTCCGCGTCCGCGATGCTCGCGGCGGAAGCAAGAAACAATTGCCCGCCCCGCGAACTGCCGCTGCCGCAACCCCAAGATGACCACCGCCTCCAGCCGAGCCCCCGGGTTCCTTCGCCCGAAGATTCTACTGATCGCCACCGCCGGATTTGCGGCCGTCTACGCTGCGCATCGCATCGGCGCCGGAC
This sequence comes from Binataceae bacterium (SeqCode), assembly GCA_963722605.1. Classification (GTDB taxonomy): domain Bacteria; phylum Desulfobacterota; class Binatia; order Binatales; family Binataceae; genus Binatus. The sequence continues at coordinate 804,194 of CAVRNO010000004.1, forward strand.
CGTGGATGACCGGCGCGCTTGACTGGGTCGCCGGGCTGGGTGCGCTGGCGCCGGTCGCGTTCATCGCCATCTACATCGCGGCCTGCGTCGCGTTTGTTCCGGGTTCGATCCTTACGATTGGCGCGGGCGTGATTTTCGGCGTGGTGCGCGGATCGATCTACGTTTCGATCGCCGCCACGCTCGGCGCCACCGCGGCTTTTCTCGTGGGCCGGTACCTTGCGCGCGAATGGGTGAGCGCAAGACTCGAAGGCAACGCGAAGTTCAAAGCGATCGACGAAGCGGTCGGGATGGAAGGATGGAAGATAGTTGTCCTGACCCGGCTGTCGCCGGTGTTTCCATTCAACCTGCTCAACTATGCCTACGGGCTGACCCGCGTGACTCTGCGCGACTATTTTTTTGCGTCATGGGCCGGGATGATTCCCGGCACAATTCTCTACGTCTATATCGGCTCGCTCGGCGGCGACCTCGCGCGCGCGGCCGCGGGAGGCGCCGGGCGCACGCCCGCCCGATGGGCGCTTACCGCAGTCGGGTTCATCGCGACAGTCGCGGTCGTCGTGTACGCAACGCGAATCGGCGCACGGGCGCTGCGCGAAAAGACTTAAGCCAGGGGGGCACATCGATGGCATCGCACGCGCTGAAGCATGAGCCGCTCGACGCTTACAACCTCGCGCTGACTGAAAATCTGCATCCCGCCGGATGGATCAACCCCGAACCCGCGCGCCGCTACAACATGGTGGTGATCGGAGCCGGGCCCGCCGGTCTCGTGATCGCCGCCGGCGCCGCGATGCTGGGGGCGAAGGTTGCTCTGGTCGAGCGTGACCTGATGGGCGGCGATTGCCTGAACTTCGGATGCGTCCCGTCCAAGGCGCTCGTCCGCTCGGCGCGGGCGGCCGCGGCAGTTCGCGACGCCGGCCGCTTCGGCGTCGAGGTCCCGCCGGGCGTGCGGGTGAATTTTCAGGCCGTGATGGAGCGGATGCGCAAGCTGCGGGCCGAACTCAGCCCGATCGACTCCGCCAATCGATTTCGCTCTTTGGGCGTGGACGTGTTTATCGGCGACGGACGTTTCGCCGGGCCCGACTGCGTCGAGGTGGACGGGATTAAGCTTCGTTTCAAAAAGGCCGCGATCGCCACCGGAGCGCGCGCCGCCGCGCCGCCGATTCCGGGTCTCGCCGAGGCCGGCTATCTGACCAACGAGACGGTTTTTTCGATGACCGAGCTGCCGCGGCGAATCGCCGTGATCGGAGCCGGACCGATCGGATGCGAACTCGCGCAGGCGTTTGCGCGGTTCGGCGCGGAGGTCACCATCCTCGAAGTTGCCCCGCAAATCCTGATTCGCGAGGATCGCGACGCCGCCGAGCGGGTCGAGCGCGCCATCGTCCGCGACGGCGTGAAAATCGTCACCGGATGCCGGATTTCCGGCGTCGAGTTGCGCGGCAATGAAAAAATAATTGCGGCCGAACGCGCAGGCGTCAGCCGCGAGATTATCGCCGACGAGATTTTGATCGGCGTCGGGCGGGTCCCCGCGGTCGAGGGATTGAATCTCGAAGCCGCGATGATCGAATACGACAGGCAAACCGGCGTGAAGGTCGATGACCGCCTGCGCACCACCAATCCGATAGTGTACGCGGCCGGCGACGCCGCATCGCCGTACAAGTTTACTCACGTGGCCGACGCGCACGCGCGGATCATTCTCCGCAACGCGCTATTCTTCGGGCATCAGCGCGCGAGCCGCTTGACTGTTCCATGGTGTACCTACACCGACCCTGAAATAGCGCACGTCGGACTGTGCGAAGCCGAGGCGCGACAGCGCGGAATCGCGGTCGCGACCTATACCCAGGAACTGGCCGAGGTCGATCGCGCGGTGCTGGACGGAGAAACCGACGGCTTCGTCAAGCTGCACGTCCGCCAGCGGAGCGATCGGATCGTAGGTGCGACAGTGGTCGCGAGCCACGCCGGCGAGATTATCTCGGAACTCACCGCCGCGATCGCCGCCGGGATTCGATTGGGCCGCCTCGCTGACGTGATCCATCCGTACCCGACGCAGGCCGACGCGATCCGCCGCGCCGCGGGACTCTACACGCGTTCGCGGCTCACGCCGTTCGTCGCGCGACTGATGAAGCGATGGTTCGCGCTCGCGCGATGAGCGCCGTCTTCCGGATTCGGTCGCCGGGTTAGCGCAAGCGCAGGTTGAATGCCTGGCGGCCCTTCTCGCTCGGACGGACGTCGAATTGCACTTCGTTGCCCTCGCGCAGGTCGTCGAAATAGACCTTGGGCGACAGCGCCGAGCGATGGAAAAAAACTTCGTCGCCGCCGTCGTCCGCGATGATGAAGCCGAAGCCCTTGTCCTTGACTACCTTCTTGATTGTGCCAAACACGCGATCCTCCGCCGAACGATCTACTGCCGGCGCCTTGAGCTTACGTCGCCCGCGATTTAAGTAAAGAGCGTGCCCGCGCGAGGCGCGCCCATGCTCAAAGCCGTCACCCTGAAAGAAATTGAAAGAATCTTTGCGGTAATCGATCCGATGGGGATTTCGCGCGAGCAGGTGGTGATTCCGCTGCGCACCGAGCATCCGGGCCGCGTCTCGATTTTGAAAGATGGCAAACTGGAGATAATCGTCGAGCGCGACGGCGATTTCGAGGATTGGGTCACTCAGACTCGAGGCGCGGATTCGCGAACTGAAGAAGCCGGAGGCGGACTAAGCTCGATCAGCACCGCGCCGTGATCGACCATCTGGCCCTCCTCGACCCGAACATGTTTCACCATCGCCGCGCTCTCGGCGGCCAGCGTCGTTTCCATCTTCATCGCTTCGATCACCACCATCGCCTGTCCCGCCTCGACCAGGTCGCCGTCGCGCACCAGCACCTTGAGCACCTTGCCCGGCATCGGCGCGGTGATTTCCGCCGATGCCAGGCCGCGCGCGCGTCGCCTGAAAGCCGCTTCTGCCGGCTTGAACTCGAACGACGCCGGACCGACTGAAACCAGTATCGAATCCTTTCGGCGCGCGCCGAAAACCGGGTAGCGCCGCCCCTCGATCGCAAGCACCCCGCCGCCCTCCGCGTTGGGCGTGAACTCCGCCGCGATTTGCCGGTCTTCGATCCGGACGCTAACCATGAGGCCGTCGCGCGAGATCACCTCCGCGTCGATCTCGCGCGAGCCGCCCGCGCGCGTGAATTTCATCGCCGCCCTCCCCACAGCTCGAAGTTTTTGAGATTGTCCCACGGCGAGCGCGGCTCGATTCCGGCCGGCAACTGCGTCGCCGCGCCGCCTGGCGCGGCGGCGCCCATCGCGCCGCTCGCGGTAATCACCGCTGCGGCGATTGCCGCATCGATTTCAGGCTGGCCGATCTCCCAGCCCGAAAAGAATAGGTCGATAAAGTTCGTCGAGAGTTCCGCGTCGCGGAAATGCCCGCTCGCCACGATATCGCGCAGGTAGGCGGCGTTGTTCGTCACCCCCAGCAGGGCGAATTCGCCGAGCGCGTTAACCAGCCTGCCGCGCGCCTCCTCGCGATCGGCGCCGTAGCAGACGAGCTTGCCCAGCAGCCCGTCGTACCACGGCGTCACTTCGGCGCCACGCACCAGATGCGAGTCGAAGCGCACGCCCGGTCCGCCGGGGACGCTTAGATGAAGCACGGTTCCCGCCGCGGGACGGAAGTCATGCTCGGGATCCTCGGCGTTGATTCGGCATTCGATCGCCGCGCCGCGCGGGGCCGCGAACTCCGCCACCTTGCCGCCCGACGCGATCCGCAATTGCTCGCACACCAGGTCACATCCAAAACGCATCTCGGTCACGGGATGCTCGACTTGCAGGCGCGCGTTGACTTCAAGGAAGTAAAATTCGCCGCCCTCGACCAGAAACTCCACGGTGCCCGCGCTGGTATAATGCGCCGCGCGCGCGAGTTTCAGCGCCGCGTCGATCATTTTCGCGCGCATCTCGGCGCTGAGTCCCGGCGCCGGCGACTCCTCGATAATCTTCTGATGCCGCCGCTGGATCGAGCACTCGCGCTCGCCCAGGGCGGCCACGGCGCCGTGATTGTCGCCGAGAATCTGTATCTCGACGTGGCGCGGATGCGCCAGATATTTTTCGACGAATATCCGCCCGTCGCCGAATGCCGCCGCGGCTTCACGCGCGGCCGCTTCCAGCGCGCGCTCGAGTTGCGCGGCTTCCGCCACCACCCGCATCCCGCGCCCGCCGCCGCCTGCCGCAGCCTTGACCACAATCGGGTAGCCCACAAGCGCCGCGTACTCGCGGGTCGCGGAGATTTCCGCGGCGTCGATTCCCGGCACTACCGGGACCCCGGCCGCAACCGCGATTCGCCGCGCCGCGACCTTGTCGCCGAGCGCCGCCATCACCTCCGGCCGCGGCCCGACAAACACGATCTGCGCATTGGCCGCAGCCTGGGCGAACTCGGGCCGCTCGGACAGAAATCCGTAGCCCGGATGAATCGCGTCGGCGCCGGATCGCTTTGCCGCGTCGATTATCGCCGCGATATCGAGGTAGCTCTTCGCGGCCTCGGCCGGCCCGATCGCGATCGCCTCGTCAGCCGCGCCTGCATGCGCGCTGTTCGCGTCCGCCGCCGAATAGACGGCCACGGTTTTAAGCCCGAACAGGCGGGCGCTGCGGATGATCCGCAGCGCAATTTCGCCGCGATTGGCGACCAGCAGTTTTGTGAGCCGGCGTTCCATCGATTCGTCGCAAAAACTAGCACAAGCCGCATCCGCGTAAAGCGCGCGATAGAAACTCTGTGAGAACGGAAGAACTGAAAAAGCGAAAAGCTCAGAAATTTTCTCGATTGATCATCGAAAAGCATTGATCGACGGCGCGATTTCATTATCTTGTTTGATCCGAGCCTGACTCGGGCGCGTGGTTGAAAAGTCGAAACGAAAAAAGCCGTCGTGCGTATCAAATGGCGGGGACGAGCAACTCAATTGGGGAGCGCGAGGCGGAAATGAGCGACAAAATCACGGTCCGTACGGTCTACGACTTCCCCGTCGCCGCTCATCTGTGCGACGACGGAGCCGTACGTTACGTCAAGCTGGTCCGCCGCAGCGGCCAACAGCCCGAAGGCACCTGCCAGAATTGCAAGACTTCGTTTCAGTATCGAAAGCCCAAACCCTCAAAAACCGCGCGCCATCCCGACGGCGAGGGCATCGTCCACTTCTAATTCTTTTCAGCGGCGGTCGCTCAGCGAAACACATTCTATTTGCGCCGTCGGGCCGCTTCTTTCCCCGCGCCGTCGTCACAGCGACGACCGCCCCGTTACCGCAACGACCGGTGATCCCTCAGCGGGTTTTCACCAGCATGATCGGCGGGCCCTTGTAGTAGCGCCCGGCCTCGTCGCCGACGAACGCGAATCCGTCGTTCGGATCGAACCATGCGTGAAGCCTGGGCACCCACGCCGCGATAATTAAGTTCAACCATCCAAAATCCGGCCGCACTTCCACTCGGATCGCCTCGGCGCCGTATTCCGCCCACACCGCGTTGGCCGGATCGATCTGCACGCTCACCGCAAATATCTTCGGCCCCGGCGCGCAGTTGAAGACGTGGATTGCACGGGCCAGTCCCTTGTCGCGCGCGCGCAAAAAATCCTGAATCGGAATCACGACGCTCGCGCCCGCCCAGGTGTCAGCCGGGATGCTGAGCAGCGCGGCCTGCTCGCTCTGAGGTGTGCCGGAGTTGTCGATACAAGTCGCGGCGCCTGACTTCAGGTCCAGATGAGCGCGGCGCTGGATCGATCCGTCGGCGTTGAAGAACGTGTGATCGAACTCGGCCAGCCGGGGCGGCTCGCCGCTGGCTCCCAAGTCCAGCTCGGCGGTCTCGGTGTCGGACTGATCGTCAAAGTAGTTATTCTCGCCGTGCAGCGTCGCGCTCTCGCCGGTACTATCTACGCGGTAGCGGCTGAGCCCGATCGCAATCCCGGTATCAGGATTCAGAATCGTAAAACTGGTCGGCGGAAAGCTGAGCGCATCGGCTGAAAACGCCGGCCGCGCAGCGGCCATCGCCAGGACCGTCGCCGACGCCGCGACCGCGACGGTCCATCCTCGTTTGCGTGTGGTGATCATGCCCGTTGCCGATGCAAATCCCTGTCTGAAACGTTAACTCGGGGATGATCTATGCGCCAGCCGCCCGATTAGGAGAGGCGCTGATATTCCTAACACTGGGTGCAGGGGTCAGCCCCTGCCCGAGGAGGTGCGGAACCCACGGTGGGTTCCGCATTCAATAGAGTGATTTCCCCATTGTTATTCCACCGTCACCGACTTCGCCAGGTTGCGCGGCTGATCGACGTCGGTGCCGCGCTCGACCGCGATATGGTACGCGAGCAGTTGCAGCGGCACCGTCATCAGCACGGGCGTGAGCATCCGGCTGGTCTCGGGTACCTCGATAATTTCTGCGGCGACGCTTCTGAGCTCGGCGGTTGCGTGATTGGTCAGCGCGATAATCCGCCCGTTGCGCGATTCGACTTCCTTCAGATTCGACATCGACTTCTCGAACAGGTCGTCGTTGGGAATTATCACCACCACCGGCATGTTCTCGTCGATAAGCGCGATCGGCCCGTGCTTCATCTCGCCCGCGGAGTAGCCTTCGGCGTGGATGTAGGAAATTTCCTTCAGCTTGAGCGCGCCCTCGAGCGCGATCGGGTAGTTGATGCCGCGGCCGAGGAACAGGAAGTCCCGCGCCGGCGCGTACTTGCGCGCGATATCCTGAATATTCGGCTCGCGCTGGAAGATAGCCTCGATCTGTCCGGGGATCGCAAACGCCGGTTGCAGCAGCTTGCCCGCGTCCGCAGCGGACAGCCGTCCCATCCGCGCCGCCAGATGAATCGCGAAAAGAAAGTAAGCCTCGAGCTGGGTGAGAAAGCATTTGGTGGTCGTCACGCTCGTCTCGGGACCGCATCGCGTGTACAACTGCGCGTCGGCCTTGCGCGCGATCGACGAATCCACCGTGTTGGTGATCGCCAGGATATGCGCGCCGCGCGCGCGTCCTTCTTCCATCGCGGCGAGCGTGTCGGCGGTCTCGCCCGACTGCGACACGGCGATGATCATCGTGCGGCCGTCAATCGGCGGCCGGCGATAGCGGAACTCGGACGAGTAATCGACCTCGACCGGAATCGCGGCGATCTCCTCGATCATGAACTTGGCCACCTGCGCGGTTATCCACGACGCGCCCGCACCCAGCATCACGATTCGCCCGATCGACGCGGGACTGCCCGCGGGCAGCAACTCGCCCTCGAAGCGGACGATCGTCGAGGCGGCGTCCGCCCGTCCCGCCATCGTGTCGATCCACGCCTGCGGCTGTTCGTTGATTTCCTTGCGCAGGTAATGGCGAAAGCCGCCCTTGGTGGCGGCGGCAGCGTCCCATTGCACTTGACGGGGCCGGCGGGTGACCGGACTGCCGTCGAACTTCATCAGCCGCGCGGTGGTGGCGGTGACCTCCGCAAGCTCGCCGTCTTCGAGCACGATCGCGCGCCGGGTGTGTTCGAGAATCGCGGGGATATCCGAAGCGATAAAGTTCTCGCCGTCGCCGAGACCCAGGACCAGCGGCGTCGCGGTCTTGGCGGCGACCAGCTTGTCGGGATCGGTTTCCGAGAGCACGACGATCGAGAACGAACCGCGCAGCCGCAAGACGGCTTCGCGCACGGCCTCGGTCAGCCCGCAGCCGCCTTTGAGCTTTTCCTCAATCAGGTGCGAGATCAGCTCGGTGTCGGTTTCGGAGCGCAGCTTGTGGCCGCGAGCGAGCAGTTCGGCGCGCAGCTCGATGAAGTTCTCGACGATGCCGTTGTGGATGACGGCGACCGGGCCGGCCTTGTGCGGATGCGCATTTTCTTCCGACGGGCGGCCGTGCGTTGCCCATCGCGTGTGTCCAATTCCGATGCGGCCGCGCAGGGGAGCGTCGGCCAGCATGCGGCGGAGGTTGTCGAGCTTGCCTTTGGCGCGGCGAATTTCGAGCTTGTTGTCAACCAGAGTTGCGATGCCGGCCGAATCGTACCCGCGATACTCCAGCCGGCCGAGCCCTTCGAGCAGGATAGGGAAGGCTTCGCTCGGTCCGACATATCCGATTATTCCGCACACGTCCGCTCGCTCCTTTCCCAAATTGAAGGGAAGGTTACAGAGTTGTCCGAACCCACACGGACGGAGCGAAACGATAGCGGAAAATTTGTGTCAGAGAGTTTAGAAAATCACGTCAGAGCCGGATGCTCTGCCACTCGAGACGCATTTTGTCGTGCGGTCACCCGCGCGGTTTGCTCGCCTCTATCGACTGTGGAGCCGGGAAGCCATCCGCCGAAACTTTCGATACTGCTTCCACCTCGTCAACTCATGTCCAAAAGTGGCCACGAGTCCTGGCGCTACTCTCGCTCTTTATTCTCTACCGCTTCGACCATCACCTCGTTCCGTTGATTATTCCCGCCCGGGCCAGTCAGCACAAGCGATGCCTTTAGTCCTGACGATCCTTGTGACGCTTGCGCCAGGCCGCCATCCAGCCGGCCCTTTCACGCTGCGGATGATGCGACATCACGAGCGAGCCGTCGGGCACGTCGCGGACGATGGTCGTCCCCGACGCGACGAACACGTCGCTGCCGACCTTGACCGGCGCGACCAGTTGGGTGTCGCATCCGACCATGCAGCGGTCGCCGATGACCGTCTGATGCTTGTCGTAGCCGTCGTAATTCACCGTGATAACGCCGCATCCGATGTTGGTGTCGGCGCCGACGGTGGCGTCGCCGAGGTAGCTAAGATGGCTGGCCTTGACGCCGCGTCCGAGCCGCGCCTTTTTGGTCTCGACAAAATTACCAATCCTATTGTGCCCGGCAAGCTCGGTGCCGGCGCGCAAGTTGGCGAACGGGCCGATTTCGGATTCTTCGCCGATCACGCAATCCTCGGCGCACACGCCGAGCTTTAGATGGCATCGCGCGCCGATCGTCACGTTGCTGAGCCATGCGGTGCCGTCGATTCGCACGCCCTCGGCGAGCTTGCACTTCCCGATAATCTGGACGTTGGGGCCGATTACGCAATCGGGCGCGATTTCGGCTTGTTCAGAAATGTAGGCGGTCGGAGGATCGACGAGGGTCACGCCGGATTCCATCAGTTTTCGGTTAACCGCCGCACGGATTTCCGCTTCCATATTTGCCAGCTCCTGGCGCGAGTTGATTCCGGCGAACTCCGCCGGGTCCGCAGCAACCCACGCCTCGATTTTTACGCCTTCGCCGCGAGCGCGCGCGATCGCAACGATGTCAGTCAGGTAATACTCACTCTGTGCGTTGGCCGGTTTCAGTTCCGCCAGCGCCGACCGCAGCATGGCCGCATCGGCCAGGTAGCAGCCGGTGTTGATTTCCTTGACGGCGCGCTCGGCCGGCGACGCGTCGCGGAACTCGACGATTTTCTCGACCATTCCGGCGCCGTCGCGAATCACCCGGCCGTAGGCCGCGGGATCGTCGAGCATGATGCTGATGAAGGAGAGCTTTGCGCCGCGCTTTCGGTGAGCATCCAGAAAAGCGCGCAGGGTTGCCGGCGTGATTGCGGGCATGTCGCCGTAAGTGATGAATACGTCGCCGGTGAAGCCCGCTGGAATCCGGCCGAGGCCGCATCTAGCCGCGTCACCGGTTCCGCGCTGAGGCTCCTGGAGCGCGAATCGGGCGCGGGAGAAACCGGCCGCGGCCTCGACTTCGCGGGCCTGGTGGCCGACGACGACGACGATTGGCTCGGGCTCAAGCGCGGCGACGGCGCGAATCACGCGTGCGATCATCGGTTCGCCGCCGAGCTCGTGCAGGACCTTGGCCCGCTTCGAGCGCATCCTGGTCCCCATGCCCGCGGCGAGTATGATTGCGGCAACGCTCACGATCGGTTCCGGCTATTCGTAGTCCTCGAAGTTCGAGACCTTCCACGTATCGGCGGTCTTGCGCGCGGTAATCAGCAGATTGCGATGGAAGCCGGCAGCGCCGGACTCGTCGATGGTCGCGAGAAACAGGAACTCGACATGGTCGGCTAAGGCGCGCTCGGTAACCAGCTTGTAATGCACAACGGGCTTGTCAGTGCCGGCGTCGATTTTCTGGCCGGCGACCATCTGTATCTCGCGATGAAGCTTGTCGAGCGCGAGGCCGGTGCAGAATGGCTCGGCCGCCTTCAGATCGATCGCCACATAGTATTGATCGACGAAGCGATCGGCGACGCCGCGCGGGCTGTTGGCCGGATGGCATCCGGCCGCAACGATCCCAGCGAAAGCCGCGATGAGCGCAAGCCCGGCGCCGCGGCCACGGAGGAGGGATATCCGGGAGGTCATGATTTTTTCTTGAAGAGAGCCTCCAGCCTGCCTTGCGCGCCGGCCTTGAGATTGGCCGGCGGCCGGGAGGCCGCATCGCCGGGCACGAAGTATTCGCAGAAATTAAATCGCTCCTTGTCCACCACCCGCTCGGCCATGGTCTCGCGGCAACTGTTATTGTAGGCGGGATCGTAAAGGCCGCAGTTGCGGCAAGCGTGCGTCGCGCGGCCGCATCCGGGGCATTCGTCGCGAAAACCGACGCGATCCCCGGTGACCACCTCGATTTTTCTCGCACAACTCCAGCAATTCATAACCAATTCGGGTGCTTTTCTCGGTACCGAAACGCATGCTTTTTCGGCCGAATCGCCGCTGATAGCATAGCCGCTCAGGTGGGTGCGCGCGAGACAATGGAGGCGGAGGTGGAGGCTTATGCGGCGGCGCTGAAGAAGGCGTCGCGCGCCGCGGACAATACGGTGACGAGCTATCGGCGCGATCTGCTCGCGTTCCGCAGATTCATGCTCGAGCGGGCGGCGACGGCCGGCAGACGAGCCGATGAAATCGACGTCAAAGGCATCACGGCGGACCATATCCGCGGCTATCTGGCCGAATTGATGAAGACCGCAAAACGCGCCACCGTGCAGCGCCGGCTATCCGCGATCAAGGCATTTTTCCGCTACCGCGAGACGACGCTTGGCGAGCCAAGCCCCGCGCGGTCGATTCGCTCGCCAAAAAACGAAAGGCGACTGCCGTCGATCTTGCAGCCGGACGAAGTTCGCCGGCTGATCGAAGTATCCGCCGACGACTCGAAACCGGCGGCGGTACGCGATCGCGCGATATTCGAGACGCTGTATTCGTCGGGGCTGCGCGTGGGCGAGCTGGCCCGGCTCAATTGGCGCGATATCGACGAAGAGCTCGGGATGGTGATGATCCGAGCGGGCAAGGGCAACAAGGATCGGCTGGTCCCCCTGGGCGAGCCGGCGCTGGACGCATTGAAGGCGTGGCGGCGCGCGACGGCGGTTGCGTGGGAGCCCGACGGTCCGGTGATAACCAATCTTCGCGGTGGCAGGCTGACCACGCGCAGCGTCGAGATGATCCTGCAGCGGCGATTAGAGGCGGCGGGTCTTAGCGCGAGAATCACGCCGCATGGGCTGCGTCATTGTTTCGCAACGCATATGCTTGGCAATGGGGCGGACCTGAGGTCGATACAGGAAATGCTTGGGCATGCGAGCCTGGCGACCACGCAGCGGTACACTCATGTGAGCGTGAATCATTTGAAAGAGGTATATCGACGTGCCTTTCCACGGGTTTGACAAGGGGCTGGAGCCGGGCGCCGAAATCCGCCACACGACGATTCTGTGCGTGCGCCACGACGGGCACGTCATCATTGCGGGTGACGGACAGGTGAGCGTTGGACAAACGATCATGAAGAGCAAGGCGAAGAAAGTGCGCCGGCTGCATCAGGATCGCGTGCTGGCGGGATTCGCGGGCTCGACCGCGGACGCGCTGACGCTGTTCGACAAGTTCGAATCGAAGCTGCAGGAATACAACGGCGTGCTTCGCCGGGCGGCGGTCGAGCTGGCCAAGGACTGGCGCACGGATCGAATCCTGCGCCGGCTCGAAGCGATGCTGGTGGTGGCGGACAAGGAAAGCTCGCTGCTTATTTCAGGCGTGGGCGACGTGCTCGAGCCCGACGACGGAATATTGGCGATCGGATCGGGCGGCAACTACGCGCTGTCGGCGGCGCGGGCGCTGGTCCGGCACAGTTCCGGGATGACGGCGCGCCAGATCGCGGAAGCGGCGATGAAGGTCGCGTCGGAAGTGTGCGTTTACACCAACGACCAGTTTGTGTTCGAAGAGTTGTAGCCACAACCGCTTCAGGAAGTTTTCAGCCGATGGCAGTTCCACAAGTGATGACGCCGCGCGAGATCGTCTCGGAGCTCGACCGCTATATCGTCGGGCAGCATGAGGCGAAGCGCGCAGTCGCGATCGCGCTGCGCAACCGGTGGCGGCGGCAGAACGTCGCGCCGGAGTTGCGCGACGAGATTGCGCCCAAGAACATCCTGATGATCGGACCGACCGGGGTCGGCAAGACGGAAATTGCGCGGCGGCTGGCGCGGCTGGCGCAGGCGCCGTTCGTCAAGGTGGAGGCGTCGCGCTACACCGAGGTCGGCTACGTCGGGCGCGACGTCGAGTCGATGATCCGGGACCTGGCGGAAATTGCGGTCAAGATGGTGCGCGACGAAGCCCGCGAGGGAGTCGCGATCAAGGCGCGCGACAACGCCGAGGAGCGATTGCTCGATATCCTGTTCCCGACCCCCACCAAGGTTCGCCGCCCCGCGGGTATCACGCCGGAGGGGCATATCGAAGCGGTCGAAAGCGACTCGCACAAGGACACGCGCGAGAAATTGCGCAAGCTGCTGAGGGACGGCCATTTGGACGACCGTGAAGTCGAGCTCGAAGTCAGCGCGAACGCCACGCCGAACGTCGAGGTCTTCACCCCGCAGGGGATGGAAGAGATGGGGCTCAACATGAAGGAGCTGATGAATCAGCTCATGCCCAAGAAGACGCGCACGCGCAAAGTGAAGATCCCCGAGGCGCTGGAGCTGCTGACCGCCGAGGAAGCGGCGCGGCTGGTGGACATGGAGGCGGTGGCGCAGGAGGCGATCACGCGCGCGGAGCAGTCGGGCATCGTGTTCATCGACGAGATCGACAAGATCGCGGGGCGCGAGTCGCACGGCCCCGACGTCTCGCGCGAGGGCGTGCAGCGCGACCTGCTGCCAATCGTCGAAGGATCGACGGTCAACACGAAATATGGAGCGGTCAAGACCGACCATATCCTGTTTGTCGCGTCGGGGGCGTTTCACACGTCGAAACCGTCGGACCTGATCCCCGAGTTTCAGGGACGCTTTCCGATTCGGGTCGAGCTGAAGGCGCTGACCCGCGAAGATTTCATCCGCATCCTGACCGAGCCCGAGAACGCGCTGACCCGGCAATACGTCGCGCTGATGGAAACCGAGGGCGTGCACATGCGCTTCACCGAGGACGGGGTGGCGGCGGTGGCGGAGATCGCGGCCAAGGTCAACTCGCGCTCGGAAAATATCGGCGCGCGCCGGCTGCATACGGTGCTCGAGCGGCTGCTGGAGGAGTTGTCGTTCAACGCGCCGGAGCTGAAGGATCGCGAGCTGGTGATCGACGCCGCGTACGTTCACGGCCGCCTCGACGAAATCGTCAAGGACGAAGATCTCTCGCGCTATATTCTGTAGCTCCGGTTCAGCCGTTACATTTGCCCCGACAGCCGCGGCAAAGCGATGGATTGCGCGGAGCGCGCAATACTGTTTTGATTTTCTTTTTTGGAGAGGTTGCCCAGCCGTGAAAGAGGCCGTCCACAATCGAGCCGCCGTGCTGATCGAAGCGCTGCCCTACATCCAGCGCTTTCGCGGCAAGACGTTCGTGATCAAATTGGGCGGCCACGCGATGCAGACCGAGGAGCTGCGCGAAAGCTTTGCGCAGGAAGTCGTGCTGCTGGACCTGGTCGGGATCAACCCGATAATCGTGCACGGCGGCGGGCCGCAGATTACCGAACTTATCGGCAAGCTCGGACTGAAGTCGCGCTTCGTGCGCGGGATGCGCGTCACCGATCCGGCGACGATGGAAGCGGCCGAGATGGTGCTGCAGAGAATCAACAAGGACCTGGTGGCGACGATTTCGCGCCAAGGCGGCCGCGCGGTCGGGCTTTCGGGCAAGGACGGCGACCTGATCAGATCGCGCAAGATGCGGATGGTCGTGACCGATGACCACGGCAAGCGCTCGCGGGTCGATATCGGGCTGGTCGGCGAAGTCGATCGGGTCAATCCGGAAGTGCTGCGCACGCTGGAGGCCAGCAACTTCATCCCGGTGATCGCGCCGACCGGGTTCGGCCGCGACGGCCAGACCTACAACATCAACGCCGACGTGGCGGCGGGCGAGATCGCGGCGGCGCTGAAGGCGGAGAAATTGATCCTGCTGAGCGACGTCGAAGGGGTGAAGGACAAGGACGGCAAGTTGATCCCGACGCTCGATGCGGCGGAAGCCAGGCGGCTGGTCGCGCGCGGGGTGATTCACCAAGGGATGATCCCGAAGGTCGAATGCTGCATCGAGGCGCTGAACAAGGGCGTGGCGAAGACCCACATAATCGACGGCCGAGTCAAACATGCGGTGCTGCTGGAAATCTTCACCCGCTCGGGAGTCGGCACGGAAGTGGTTCAACGCCGCGCCAAAGTGTCGGCATTGACAGACACGGCGCGCAGCGCAAGAAGCGGCGGCAAGGCGAGATGAACAACGCTGAGATAATAGAACTCACGCATCGGCACATGGTCGATATTTACGGATGCCTTCCGATCGCGTTTGCGCGCGGGAATGGCGCCTATCTGTACGACGCCGACGGCAACCGCTATCTCGATTTTTTCTGCGGGCTGGCGGTCACCAGCCTCGGTCATGGAAATCCCCGCGTGGTGCGCGCGATCAAGGAGCAGGCGGAAAAGCTCACGCACGTTTCCAACGTCTTTCACACCGAACCGACTGCGCGACTTGTCGAGCGGCTGGCCAGTCGTTTCGGCGAGGGAAAAGTTTTCCTGGGCAACTCGGGGGCCGAAGCCAACGAGGCCGCGATCAAGCTCGCGCGGCGATGGGGCAGCAATGCCGGCGGCGGGCGCTTTGAGATTTTGACGACGCTCGGATCGTTCCACGGACGCACGCTCGCCACGCTGACCGCGACCGGCCAGGAGCGATACCATCAGGGCTTTCAACCGCTGATGCCCGGCTTCAGGCTGGTGCCGTTCGACGATCTCGCGGCGCTCGATCGCGCGCGGCGCGACGAAACCGTCGGCGTGATGGTCGAGCCAATCCAGGGCGAGGGCGGCGTGGTCGTGCCGCGCGCGGACTACCTGAAGCGAATGCGCGACTGGTGCGATCGCAACAAGATGCTGCTGATTCTGGACGAAGTGCAAACCGGCATGGGCCGCACCGGGCGCTTCTTCGCCTTCGAGCACGCCGGCATCAAACCCGACATCGTGACCCTGGCCAAGGCGCTCGGCGGCGGGCTTCCGATCGGCGCGATGATTGCGCGGCCCGAGATCGCTTCGAGCTTCACGCCGGGCAGCCACGGCAGCACCTTCGGCGGAAATCCGGTGGCGTGCGCGGCGGCGCTGGCGGTGATCGACGCGCTGGAGCAGGACGGCGTGCTGGAGAACGCGGCGAGCGTCGGCGGCTATATCCTCGAGCGGCTCGGCAAATTCGCGCGCTCGTGCGATCGAATCGCCGAAGTCCGGGGACTCGGAATGATCATCGGCGTGGTGCTCAAGCACGACGCGCGTGGAATCGTCGAGGAGTGCCTCAAGCATCGGCTGCTGGTCAACGGCACCGCGGGCAACGTGCTGCGGCTGCTGCCGCCGCTGAACCTGACCCGCGAGGAAGCCGACGCCGGCCTTGCGATAATCGAAAATGCATTCAAGAACGCGCCAACTCCGAAATGAGCCGAGCCGGAGGCGCCGGATGAAACGCGACTTCCTCGATCTCAGTTCGATCTCGCCGGCTGAACTCAGCGGACTGCTCGCGCTGGGTGCGCGGCTCAAGGCCGAGCTCAAGATCGGACTCGAGCATCCGTACCTGCGGGGCAAGACGCTCGCGATGGTCTTTCAGAAGCCGTCGCTGCGGACGCGAATCACGTTCGAGACCGGGATGGCGCAGCTAGGCGGGCATGCGATTTATCTCGCACCGAATGATATAGGTATCGGCGAGCGGGAATCGGTCAAGGACGTCGCGCGCAACATTTCGCGGTCGGTGGATTTGATCATGATTCGCACCTTCTCGCACGAGACCGCGCTCGAACTTGCGCGCGAGGCCAGCGTGCCGGTGATCAACGGGCTGACCGATTTGCTTCATCCGTGCCAGTTGCTCGCGGATCTGATGACGCTGCAGGAACACTTCGGGCGCGATCTCAGCAAGGTGCGCGTCGCGTTTGTGGGCGACGGGTTCAACCTGGCGCAGAGCTGGATCGAGGCGGCATCGATCGCGGGTTTCGAGCTTCGGCTGGCCTGCCCGAAGGGCTACGAGCCGGAGAAGGCGTTCGTCAATCGGCTGCGCAGCGAGGAAATCGGCACGCTCAGCGACGATCCCGCGGCGGCGGTCAAGGACGCCGACGTCGTTTACACCGACACCTGGACTTCGATGGGCCGAGAGAAGGAAGCCGTGCAGCGCCGGCGCGACTTCAAGGGCTTCCAGGTCAACGGCGCGTTGCTGAAGCACGCGCGCAAGGGCGCAATCGTGATGCATTGCCTGCCGGCGCATCGCGGCGAGGAAATCACCGACGAGGTGATCGACGGACCGCGCTCGGTGGTGCTCGATCAGGCCGAGAATCGCCTGCATGCGCAGAAGGCGGTGATGCTCTGGCTGATACGTCCTGAAATTTTGCAGACTTCGCCGCCGCCGGAGTGAGGATGGGACGAATCGTGGCAACCGAGGAAATAAAAAAGCTGGTGCTCGCCTACTCGGGCGGACTCGACACGTCGGTGATCCTGCGCTGGATCAAGGATCGCTTCGGATGCGAGGTGATCGCATATTGCGCGGACGTCGGCCAGGGCGACGAGACCGAGGGCCTGGAACAGAAGGCGCTCAAGACCGGAGCGAGCAAACTTCACATCGTCGATCTGCGCGAGGAATTCGCCCGCGATTTCGTCTTCCCGATGATGCGCGCGAATGCCGTGTACGAGGGCTATTATCTGCTCGGCACCTCGATCGCGCGGCCGATGATCGCCAAGCAACAGGTAGAGATCGCGCGAAAGGAAGGCGCCGACGCTGTCGCCCACGGCGCCACCGGCAAGGGCAACGACCAGGTGCGATTCGAGTTGACCTATGCGCGGCTTGCGCCGGATCTCAAGATCGTCGTGCCGTGGCGCCGTCTCGATTGGCCGTTCAAAGGCCGCGCCGACATGGTCGCATACGCCAGCGAAAAAAAGATTCCCGTGCCCGTGACCGCCGAGAAGCCGTACTCGATGGATCGCAACATGGTCCACGTCAGCTACGAGGGCGGGATCCTCGAGGACCCGTGGCGCGAGCCTTACAACGACATGTTCCGAATGACCGTCTCCCCTGAAGACGCGCCCAACAAGCCTGAGTACGTCGAAATCGAATACGCCGCCGGCAACCCGGTCGCGATCAATGGAGAGCGGCTCGCGCCCGCGCGGATTATCCAGCGCGCCAACGAAATCGCGGGCCGCCACGGGATCGGCCGCGTCGATTTGGTCGAGAACCGCTACGTCGGAATCAAATCGCGCGGAGTTTACGAGACTCCCGGGGTGACAATTCTCTTCCACGGGCACCGTGCGGTCGAGCAGCTCACGCTCGACCGCGAGGTGATGCATCTGCGCGACTCGCTTATCCCACGCTACGCGGAAATGGTGTATTACGGTTATTGGTTTGCGCCCGAGCGTGAGGCGCTGCAGGCGCTGATGGATGACACGCAGAAAAATGTCAGCGGAGTCGCGCGGCTGAAGCTGTTCAAGGGCGGCGTATGGATCGCCGGCCGCAAATCGCCCAACTCCCTGTACGATCCGAAGATCGCCAGTTTCGAGGAAGCGGGCGGGTTCAACCAGGCCGACGCCGACGGATTCATCAGGCTGGCGGGGATGAGGCTTCGAGCGCTGGCTCGGGTGGGCGCCAAGAGCTGATCGTCAAATCGATCATCGGAGGACGCGTCGAGTTGGGCAAGCTCATCCAGTTCAAGCCGCTGCGAACACAGCCCAAGCTGGTGCCCCGTCCGCGCACGGGAGATTGCGATCATTGCCATCACAAGATGGACGTCCATATCACCCATCCCGACGGTTCGATGAGTTGCGCGGCACGCGGATGCACCTGCCAATTGCGGCCCGCCAGTTGATGCTCGTGGCGCTTGTCCCGGGTCGCCGGCAGCGGCCTGCTCGGGTCGTTTCACAGTCAGAAAGTGAAAGAGCGAAAAAGTGAAACAGTGAAAGTGCGTCGCGGCAATAAAAAGAACCTTCAGGCTCGGCCGGCTGGCGCCGCAGCGCGCAATCTCATCCGGGGAAGGTTTGCGCGCGGCCGTATCCCCGAGGTCGAAGCCTTCACCGCGTCATTGCCCTTCGACCAGCGGCTTTTTCGGCACGATATTCGCGGGTCGATTGCGCACGCGCGGATGCTCGAGCGGGTGGGACTGCTCAAGCCGGGCGAGTTGCGCGCAATCGTCGGCGGACTCGAGCGTATCGAAAGTGAAATCGCAGAGCGGCGCTTCAAGTTCGATATCGCCGATGAAGATATCCACCTCGCGGTCGAACGCCGGCTGATTGCGCTGATTGGTGAACCCGGACGCAAGCTGCACACCGGGCGCTCGCGCAACGATCAGGTCGCGCTCGACCTGCGGCTCTATCTGCGCGACGAGATTGCCGGCGTGATTGCGCTGGTCGCCGGGCTTCGCGCCGTGCTCATTGCGCTTGCCAGGCGCCACGTCGCCACGATCATGCCGGGCTATACGCATTTGCAACGCGCGCAGCCGGTCACGCTGGCTCATCATTTGCTCGCCTACGCCGAGATGCTTGGCCGGGATCGCGAGCGCTTCGAGCAGTCGGCGGCGCGCACGGCGATCATGCCGCTCGGCGCGGGAGCCTTGGCCGGGACTACGCTGCCGCTGGACCGCCGGATGGTAGCGCGAGCGCTGGGCTTCAAGGCGATCACCGCTAACAGCATCGACGCGGTGTCGGATCGCGATTTCGTGGTGGATTTTCTTTCGGCCGCGGCGCTCACGCAGGTTCATTTGTCGCGGATGGCCGAAGAAATAATTCTATGGACGAGCACGGAGTTCGGGTTCGCGGCGTTGCCCGATGAATTTTCGACCGGCAGCTCGATGATGCCGCAGAAGAAGAATCCCGATCTGCTCGAACTGATTCGCGGCAAGACCGGCCGCGTTATCGGCGATTTGGTCGCTATGCTGACGGTTTTGAAGGGCCTTCCGCTCGCCTATAACTCGGACTTGCAGGAAGACAAGGAACGCGTGTTCGACGCGCTCGACGCGCTCAAGCCGGCGCTCGACCTGATGGCGAAGTTCTGGCCGAAACTGCGGTTTGACGCCAAACGCATGCGCGCGGCAGCCGGGGGATTTGCGCTGGCCACCGATCTCGCGGAATATCTGGTCAGCCGCGGCACTCCGTTTCGCCGGGCGCATGAAATCGTCGGCGCGATAGTCCGCGAGACGGCCGCAGCGGGCAGGACGCTCGAGGACTTGAACATCGCGGAGTTGAGGCGGCATTCCAGCGCGTTTGGCGCCGATGCGACCGCGATTCTTCGAGCCGAGAACTCGGTCGCCCGGCGTACGATCGAAGGCGGTCCGGCGCCGTCCGCAGTCAAGCGCCGCCTCAAGGAGCTGGGACGCCGATGAATCGGGAAACCAACCGCGCGAAATTGCTGACGCTTGCGCTTACGATTGCCGCGCTCGCAAGCGTGGCGTTTCTTGGATGCGGCGTGAAGTCGCCGCCGATATCGCCGGCGGCGGCGAGTCCCGAAAGAATCCTCGGCCTTGAGGCCGTCAATGCGAAAGATGGAATTCGGCTGAGCTGGGAACGGCCCCAAAGCTACGCCGGCGGCCAAAGTATGCGCGACCTGGGCGGCTTCACAATCTCGCGCGCCCAGGAGGGCAAGCCGCTCGAGAAGATTGGCGACATCCAGGTGCATGATGAAGGGCGATTCCAGGTGCAACACATTTTTACCTTCATCGACGGTGCGACGATTGCCGGCAAGACCTATCATTACCAGGTGACTTCCAACACCACCGATGGTTACGTCAGCCAGCCGTCCAACGATGTGACGATCGTGCGCAAGGGTCCGTCGGCCCCGCCGAACCCGGAAAATTTCGTGGTGCCCACGCCGGTACCGCTTCGATAACACCGGGCGCGAGCGCAACTGCGGCGCGCATCCGTTTATTCACCCCGCTGCGCTATGATAGAAACGATTCCTCATCCATTGCACTGCCGCCGACCGAGCAAAGCAGCCGCGTGACCGACGCCACATCGCAATGAACTACTTCGAGTATCGCAACGATCAGCTCTATGCCGAGGACGTTTCGCTCGCCGACCTGGCCCGGCGAATCAACACGCCTTTTTTCGTATATAGCGCGCGCACGCTCAGGCGCCATTTCCGGGTCTTCGACGAGGCCTTCTCCGGCACCGACCATTTGGTCTGCTACGCGATGAAGGCGCTATCGAATCTGAGCATCCTGAAGTTGTTCGCCTCGATGGGCGCCGGATTCGATATCGTCTCCGTCGGCGAGCTGATGCGATGCCTGCGAATCGGCGCGGACCCCCGCAAGATTGTCTTCTCCGGCGTCGGCAAGACCGACGAGGAGATCGCGGCTGCGCTCGAAGCGGGCATCCTGATGTTCAACGTCGAGTCGCTCCCGGAACTGCATCGCGTGGCCGAGGTCGCGGGCCGGATGAAGCGTCGCGCGCCGGTCAGCATCCGCGTCAATCCCGATCTCGATCCGGGCACGCATCCGCACATTTCCACCGGCCATCGCGACAGCAAGTTCGGGGTGCCGCTCTCGCAGGTGGACGAATACTACGCGCAAGCGAGCGCGCTGCCGCAGCTTGAAGTCGTCGGCCTGAGCACGCATATCGGCTCGCAGATAACCGAGACGGCGCCGTTTGCCGAAGCGGGACGCAAGCTCGCCGCGATTGTCGGGCGGCTGCGCAGCGCGGGAATCGCGCTCAAGTACCTGGACCTCGGCGGCGGCCTCGGAATCCCCTATCAGGAAACGCCGCCGCCGCCCTCGGAATACGCCCGCGCTCTGCTCAAGCCGATCGCCGGTCTTGGGCTCAAGCTAATCACCGAGCCGGGACGGGTTCTGGTCGGCAACGCGGGCGTGCTGGTGACGCGAGTCCTCTATAACAAGCAGACCGACGTGAAGCGCTTCATCGTGGTTGACGGCGCGATGAACGATCTGATTCGCCCGGTGCTTTACCAGGCGTATCACGCAATCATTCCCGTCGATCGCCGCAAGCCCGGCAAAATCGCGACCGCGGACATCGTCGGCCCGATCTGCGAGAGCGGCGATTTCCTCGCGCGCGAGCGTGAGATGGCTGAGCCCGCAGAGGGCGGCTTGCTCGCAGTGATGAGCGCCGGCGCTTATGGCTTCGTCATGTCGTCGAACTACAATAGCCGCCCGCGCGCGCCCGAGGTCCTGGTCGACGGCGCCGAGGTGCACGTGATTCGCGAGCGCGAGAGCTTCGAGGACCTGATCCGCGGCGAGCATATCGTCAGCCTCAAGCCCGAATGAGAGCGCACAAACGCGATGGCAACGCTCGAATTCACCAAGATGCATGGATGCGGCAACGATTACATCTACATCGTTGCGATGCGCGCGCGGCCCGCCGATCCGTCCGCACTTTCCCGCAAGCTTTCTGACCGCCGCTTCGGCGTAGGCGGCGACGGCCTGATCATGCTCGCGCCCTCGAGCAACGCCGACATCCGAATGGAGATGTACAACGCGGACGGAAGCCGCGGCGACATGTGCGGCAACGGAATCCGATGCCTTGCGCGGCTTGCCTTCGAGCGCGGCCTCGTGCGCGCCAATCCGATGGTCGTGGAAACCGACGCCGGGCTAAAGACGGTCGAGCTGCGGCTGCGAAGGCCGCCGGGTGACCGGCGCGACGGTCGACATGGGCGCGCCGATCCTCGAAGGCCGCGACATCCCGGTCGATGCCGTCGGCCGAATTATAGATTACCCGCTGGATGTCGCCGGGATGCGCGAGTCGATCACCGCGGTATCGATGGGCAATCCGCATTGCGTCGTGTTCGTTGCCGACGAGGGCGTATTCAAGCTGCCCGATCGTGATTTCGCCGAGCTGGGCCGCAAGTTTGAGCATCATCCGTTTTTTCCCCGCCGCGTAAACACCGAGTTCATCCGGGCCGTCTCGCGCCGCAATCTCCGGATGCGCGTGTGGGAGCGCGGCTCGGGCGAGACTTGGGCCTGCGGCACCGGTGCATGCGCGGCGCTGGTCGCGGCGGTTCTGACAAATCATTCCGAGCGGAGCGCGACAGTGGAGTTGCGCGGCGGCAACCTCGAAATCGAATGGCGCGCCGCCGGCCCCGACGCGAATCACGTCTTCATGACCGGCGACGCCGTCGAAGTTTTTCGCGGCCAGATCGAGCTCGGCGCCGATACGATGGTGCCGGTGAGTTGAACCAGGTGGGAGGTTTCCAACGATGATTAGTGGCGCACTGACTGCTCTCGCTACCCCGTTTCGCGACGGCGAGGTGGACGTGCCGGCCTTGCGCGACCTTATCGAATGGCAGATTCAGAGCGGAATCGACGGGCTGGTCCCGTGCGGCTCGACCGGGGAATCCGCCACTCTCTCCCACGCCGAGCACGACAACGTAATCAAGCTCACGATCGAGCAGGTGCGCAAGCGCGTCCCGGTAATCGCGGGCACCGGCTCGAACTCGACCGCCGAAGCAATTCGGCTGACCGCGGCTGCGCGCCAGATGGGCGCCGACGGCGCGTTGTTGCTATCGCCCTATTACAACAAGCCCACCCAGGACGGCATCTACCGCCACTACAAGATGATCGCGGCGAGCGTGGACATTCCGCTCTTCCTGTACAACATCCCCGGCCGCACCGCCTCCAACATCGCGCCGGAAACCGTGGCGCGGCTCGCTGAAATCAAGAACATCGCCGGCATCAAGGAAGGGTCGGGCTCGATGGATCAGTCGTCCGACATCATAAGGCTGTGCGGCGATCGGATAACGATTCTGTCCGGTGACGACGGCTTGACCATCCCGCTGATGGCGCTCGGCGCCAAGGGCGTGATCACGAGCTGCGGCAACGTAGTCCCGCGCGAGATGCACGATCTCGTCGTCGCCGGGCTCGCCGGTGATTTCGTCAAGGCGCGCGAAATTCATTACCGATTGCTCCCGCTGATGCGCGGCCTGTTCCTCGAAACCAATCCGATTCCCGTCAAACAGGCGCTCGCGTTCATGGGCAAGTGCGCCAACGAGTTGCGGATGCCGTTGGTGCCGATGACCGCCGGCCCCGCCGAGAAGTTACGCATCGCGATGAAGGAACTCCGCCTCGTCTGATCGCTCATCAGCCGCGGTCGCGGATTAATCGCAGGAGAACCAAATGAATGCGGCATGGATGGCCTTCTTCGATTCGCTTTTGTCGATCACGCTGATCGCGGCTGGAATCGTTGGCGCGCACTTCGACCTGATTGAGCCGTTCATGGGGTTCCAGTTGCTCGCGCTCGGGTTTCTGCTGAGCATCATGGGAGCGCTAATCGGGCTCGTCGCAATTTTCATGACACGCAAGCCTCAACTGCGGGCCGGACGCAATCGGGCATTGGTGGGCACGACGATTTGCCTGCTGATCGCGATCCCGTTGATCGTGACCGTGCTGCGCGGCTCCAGGTACCCGGCCATCAATGACATCACCACCGATTTCGATAACCCGCCCGAGTTCGTCTTCGCGCGCAAGCTCCAGCGTGAACCGGACCGCGACATGAAGTACGACAAGGCGAAGTACGCGGATAAGCAGCAGGCCGGTTACGGCCCGATCGGTCCGATCAAGGAACGCCTTTCACCGGCGGCGGCGTTCGCGCGCGTAAACGAAGTCGCCCAGGCCGTGCCTGCGTGGAAGGTTACCTATTCCGATCCGGCAACGAATACGATTGAGCTGGTCGCGACTTCGTGGCTGTTCCATTTCCATGATGATGTCGTGATCCAGATTCGGCCGGCGCCCGACGGCACAAGCCTGATCGAGATGCGCTCGAAATCGCGCGACGGGATCGGCGATTTCGGCGTCAACGCCCGGCGTATCCGGCGTTTCTTCGATCGCGTCGCGATGGCTCGCAACCCCGGCGATCAGAACCCCACCGCTCAGGAAGATCTGCCCTAGCATGGCGCGGCACCCCCGGCCGTTGGCAGGGGCCGAGCGCGCCAACGGAGCGCGACCTTAACGGTGAGTGCCGGGGTCACTCCTGCCAGGGGTCACCCCTGCCATCGTGTAGTCGCGAAAAGATGCGCTGCGCAGATTTTCGCGTCTTCTCACTGCGGGTGCAGGGGCCGCAGCCCCTGCCGCCCACCGCGGAGGTGATTCCTCCTTCAGGGCTGCTGCTTCAGCGCGCGAATCGTCCGCATCACCGCCGCGTTGCGATCTTCGTTGACCGGATTCGTGAACACGATCGCAGTGCCGATTCCCGGCGCGCATAGCTCCTGGATTCGCTCGCGAACCCGCGCTTCAGAGCCGACCAGCAGCATCGCGTCGATCATCTCGTTGCTGACCGCTTTGACGGCCGCGTCGCTGTCCCTCCCGGCGGCGCGAATCGCCGCGATTTCCCGCTCGAATCCCGAACGCGCCATCATGTTGCCGTAAAACTTGAGCGCGCCGTAGCGCGACAGCAGCTTGCGCGCGGGCCGGCGCGCGGCTTCCAGATCGTCCGAAATAAACGCGGTGGCGAATAGCGCAGCCTCGATTTGCCCGGGATCGCGCCCGCCGATCCGCGCGCCCTCGGCCAACTCGCCGAGCGCTTCCTTGACCCGCGCCGGCGGAAAGAAGTTGAAAATGACGCCGTCGGCGACCTCGCCGGCCAGCTTCACCATCGGCCGCGATACCCCGGCCAGGTAAAGCGGGAGCTTGGTGCTGACCGGCGGCCCGGTCTTGCCCCCCTCGAGCGCAGTGCGCACGGTCTTCACCGTTTCGCGCATCCGGGCGAGCGGTATCCCCATGTCGATCCCCTGCGCGGAATTGCCCTCGCGATGGCCGGTGCCGAGACCGAGGATAAAGCGTCCGCCGGTGAATTCATGGGCCGCAGCGGCTTCGCTGGCAAGCAGATTCGGATGGCGCAGGTAGATGTTCGTGATCGCGGTGCCGACTTTGATCCGCTTGGTGTGAAGTCCGAGCGCGAGCGCGCACGCAATCGAGTCGTTGTTCGCCTCGGTCGTGAACACGCCCGAAAAGCCCGCGTCCTCCGCCGCCCGCGACCATTCGATCAGCCGCGCCGGCGGGCTGTCGGGAAGTATCGTACATGCAAGTGCAGTTTTGGCCATGATGGATTTTCCTTGACTCGGGGCGACACTTTCATCAACCAGCAGTTTCCGTCAAGCCGTGTGCCCTGGCCGTGGCGACGGCAGCGCACTATTAAGCCGTTGGCAGTGCCCGCGCGCGACAACGGAGCGCGGCCTTAACGGTGGGTGCAGGGGTTACCCCTGCGCCGCCGAGGCCGGGATTAGCCGTATCGGCTGGACTTACCCGGCTGCGGCATTGTACAGATAACGCGGATTGCCAACTCAGGGGCCGTTTTTTCCGGGTCGCCTCTCAACCTGGAGGACGAATGCGATGAAACGAATTGCTGTGGCATTGATCGCGACAAGCATGCTGATGACCGCGGTGAGTGTGGGATTCGCAAAAGATCTTGCTCCGTTCGCGATCGAAGAGGCGTTCATCGATGCGGTTGGGACCTGCGGCCCGTCGAGCAACGTCGCGGGCTCACTCGGCAAGAGCGAAGATCCGGCGGTGAGGATCGCGCTTCGCGACGCCCTGATTACCGAAGCCGCTGACGACGCCGCCGCGGTCCCGGGCTCCGGCAAGGCGCACAGCGACTGCCTCAGAAAGGATCTCACCTCGCGCGGATTGTCTGAGAACGATATGGCCGCGCTGCCCTACTGCGTTAAGCACGACTGGCCGGATCCCTTCACCAGCCTGGGAGTGTGCGTGAAGAGTCACAGCCGCCTCGAGGGCGCGCTGAAGAAGTAGCCGCGCCCATAGCCTGCTGAATCACGATTCGAGCACCGGCGCGCTCCACCGCGGGGCGCGCCGGTGCTGTCTTCCGTTCCTTTCTCCGGCAGCTTAGTCCAGCCCGTATCGCCGGCGCTTTCGCCACAATGTCGCGACGTTGATTCCCAGCATCTCGGCCGCCTCATCGAGCGTCATTGCCTGCTCGAGCGCCACCTCGATATGCCGCCGTTCCATCTGCTCCAGCGTATGGCTGTGATCGAGTTTCTCGGGCGACGCGAGAATTTTGTCCGGCAGATCGCTCAGATTGATCGTCTCGCCCCGGCTCAGGATTACCGCGCGTTCCATCACGTTGCGAAGCTCGCGGATATTGCCCGGCCACGCGTACGACACCAGCGCCTCGCGCGCCTCGGGTGCGATCGAATGGGCCGGCTTGCGATGCGTCTGCGCGGCTTGCGCCGCGAAGTGCTCCGCCAGTTTCGGGATTTCTCCCGGCCGGTCTCGCAGCGCCGGCACGTGCAATTCGATCACGTTGAGCCGGTAGTAGAGATCCTCGCGGAAGCGCTTCTCGTTGACCAATTGCTCGAGATTCTGATTGGTTGCGGCCACTATCCGCGCATCCACTTTGATCGTCTGCGCGCCGCCGACCCGCTCGAACGTCCGCTCCTGCAGAAACCGCAGCAGCTTGGATTGAACCACCGGCGTCAGGTCGCCGATCTCGTCGAGCAGAACCGTTCCGCCCTCGGCCGCTTCCAGCCGTCCCGGCTTGTCCTTGATCGCGCCGGTGAACGAGCCGCGCACGTGCCCGAACAGTTCGCTTTCCAGCAGATGCTCGCTGAGCGTTGTGCACGCCACCTGTACAAACGGTCCGTCTTTGCGCGGACTCAAGCGATGTATGTACGACGCCAGCATGCTCTTGCCGGTGCCGCTTTCGCCGGTGATCAAAGTGGTCGCGTCGCTGTCAGCCACCTGTGCGGCCGTCTCCGCGAGCTTTCGCGAGTGCGGACTGTACGTCAGGAACGGCTCGGGCTCGGTCAGGCTCTCGATCCGATCGCGAAGCTCCTTGTTCTCGGCGCGCAGTTCCTGCACCTCCAGCGCCCGCGCGACGACGTGCACGATATTGTCGGCCGTGAACGGCTTGGTGACGTAGTCGTATGCCCCAAGGCGCATCGCCTCGACCGCATCGGGAATCGACCCGAACGCCGTCATCATCACCACCGGGATGGCCGGGTTGAGCCGCTTGATCGATTCGAGCAGCTTCATCCCGCCCATCCCTTCCATGCGGATGTCGGAGACGACCACTGCGGGGGCCGACTCCTCCAGCAGTTCCAGTGCCCGTTCCGCGTTTTCCGCAACCGTCACCTGATGACTTGCGGATTCAAGGCTTACCGCCAGAGTGCGGCGGATATTGCGGTCGTCATCGACGACAAGGATGTTAGCCAAGCGTTTCTCCGGTTAACCCCACAGGATCTATTCTACTGCTCGATTGGCTGGTAGCATCAAGAGCATTCGCCTCTAGCAGCATTGCAAATTGCACGACGCCAACCGCTCGAACCATTGCGATTTGCAGGCGAGACTCCGCAAAGTCTATCAAAATCACGTGGAATCCTTGCGGTCTGCATCTTGCACATTGAAATGCCTGCATCGCCGGAGTTTTCGGCCTTTGCGGGGGAGATTCTAGTACTTGGCAGCCACTCCAAAACTATCCAGCGCCGAGCAGGCCCACCCGCAGGCGACCTTCGGCAGACAAACCAAAGCAATCGTAGTTACTACCGGGATGCTCGCCTTCATTTCCTTCTGGCGAGCGTCCGCGATCGTGCTATGCGATCTCGCCTCGACCGCCTACTACATCGGCGGCATCGTCGAGCAGGCCTGCGGCCGCTCCGCCCCGTACTTCATTCTCGCCGTCATGTTGTTCTCGTACGCGGTGCGCGCCGTGTACGTGGAATCGTGCTCGATGTTTACGCGCGGCGGTGTCTATCGCGTCGTCAAAGAGGCGATGGGCTCGACTCTGGCGAAAATCTCGGTCTCGGCCCTGATGTTCGACTACATCCTGACCGGGCCTATCAGCGGCGTCTCGGCGGGCCAATACCTGGTCGGTTTGATCAACGAGCTGCTCAAACTTGCGCATTCCAGCGTTATTCTGCCGCCTGATTTCACCGCGGCCTTCTTCGCCATCGCGGTGACCGCATACTTCTGGCGTCAGAATATTCTTGGCATCGAAGAATCGAGTGGCAAGGCGATGCGGATCATGCAGGTCACGACCGTGATGGCCGTGACCATGATCGTATGGTGCGGGCTTACGATTTTCATGCGTGGCGCGCATCTGCCGCCGTTCGAGTTGAAGTTCACCGACGACTCGCTGGGATGGCTCAAGCACTTTCCCGGCGCGCGCACCATCGGCACGCTTGGAATCCTGATCGCGTTCGGCCATTCGATCCTCGCGATGTCGGGTGAGGAATCGCTGGCGCAAATCAATCGCGAGATCGAGGCGCCCAAGCTCAAGAATCTCCTGCGCACCGGCCTGGTCATCTTCATTTACAGCCTGCTGCTGACCTCGCTGGTGTCTTTTTTCGCGGTCATGATCATCCCGGACAACGTTCGGATGGCCGACTACGGCGCCGATCTGATCGGCGGGCTCGCGATGTTCATGGCCGGCCCGCTGTGGGCGCGGCTCGCGCTGCGCGCATTCGTCGTATTCGTCGGATTCCTGATTCTCGCCGGCGCGGTTAACACCGCGATCGTCGGTTCGACCGGCGTGCTTACCCGCGTCGCGGAAGACGGCGTACTGCTCGACTGGTTCCGCCATCCGCACAAGAAATACGGCACTAACTATCGCATCGTGAACATGGTCGCGATGCTCCAGATAGCCACCATCGTGCTCTCGCGCGGCGACATGTTCATGCTCGGCGAGGCTTACGCTTTCGGCGTCGTCTGGAGCTTCGTCTTCAAAACCCTCTCCGTGCTGATTCTGCGCTACAAGGACCAGTACCATCGCTTGTGGAGGATGCCGCTGAATCTGACCTGGTTCCGCCCCGGCGGCAAGGACTTCCCGCTCGGTCTCGCGCTGACCTTTGCGGTCTTGTTCGCGACCGCGCTCATCAACCTGTTCACCAAACAGGTCGCAACGGTTTCAGGCGTCAGTTTCACCCTCGCACTGTTCGTGATTTTCGAGATTTCAGAAAAGATCAACGGCCAGGCCCAGCACGCCTACGGCGAGGAACCGGAGAAGTTTAATCTGCAACTGGTCGGCGAAGACCAGGTCGATCCGGTTCATCTCGGTCTATTGGCTCCGAACAAGCGCCTGATTGCCATTCGCGATCCCAACAATCTCGCCCATTTGCATCGCTACTTGTCCGAGCGCGATGACGCCGAGCTGATTGCGCTGACCGTCCGGAACGAGAAGGGACTTGCCTCCAGCGACGGCGGTCAAGTCTTCACCGCCGCCGAAGAAAAGTTGTTCAGCAAAGTCGTCAAGGTCTGCGAGGATCACGGCCGCGCCGTCACCCCGCTGGTGGTCGTCTCCAACGACCAGGTCTATGCGATCGCCCGTATCGCGTTTCTGCTCGGCGTCGATGAAGTCGTGATGGGCGTGTCCGCACGCTTCAACTCCGACGTCCAGCTCGAGAGCTTCGCGATGCACTGGGGGTCGCTCGGCGACGCGGAAGAGCATCACGTAAAAGTGCGCGTGCTCTCCGACCAGCAAGACATCCGCGCCGAAATCTAGTCCGCGATTTTTCTTCGCGCGTGTGCTCTTTCCCGAACGCGCTAACAACTGATAGTTGATCTATGGATGCTTTCCGATCGCTATCGCCGATTCCGCGTGGCCGCGCTCGCGATGGGCGGCCTGCTGCTGGTCGCATCCGCATTCCTTATCGCCGGGTGCGCGAGCGAAGTACGGAAACTGCCAATCAGCTACGTCCCGCAGCAAAACGTGCAGGCGATTAACGGCGCTGACGCGGTTCCCGTAGAAGTTAAAGTGGAAGATCTGCAACCCGAGACGTTCAACCATTTCAACCCGCTTAACCCGGCCGATACTGCCCCTAACATCCTGCATTTCCTTGTCAAAGACGCTGCGGAGACCATAAAGCAAGCGGCTGAGACAGAACTTAAGGCGCGCGGATTCAAAATAGCCACGGCAGGCGCCTTGATCACGATAGAAGTCGTCCACTTCGAGGCAGATTACACTACGGAGTCGTACGAGTTTACCACGACCCCGCGGACCGCACGGGCCAACTTGCTGATGCAAGTTCAAGTTCAGCCGCAAACCGGCAAGGTACTATATTCAAGGGAAGTAGGAGGTGAAGTTATTCCGACCCGCGGGTTCTTCTGTCCTGCCTCCGGCGACACAGAAGCTTCAAGAATCGCTTGCGGACGCGTTCAGGCTATTGTTCGCCGATCCCGCGTTTACGGCCGCGATTTTTGCGACGCGTCAGCCGCCACCCGCAAAGCCCGCCAGCCCAGGCCGTATCGCCGGCGCCTTCGCCACTATGTCGCGAGGTTGATTCCCTGCCTTCCTCCACCCCGCCTTGGGTGGCGATAGCCCGCGTTCGGATGGCCGGATAGAAATCGCTGCGCCCGGGTACGATAAGGAGAGCTGTGCGTAACTAGCACCGGGCGCTGGAACGTCGTTTTTTGTGTCATACTGATCTTGTGTCATTCTGAGCGCAGCGAAGAATCCCGAATCTTTCTCGGCGCAAACCACTTCGACTCACTGAGGGCACGCGGAGCTGCGCTGCTCCGAATTCAAGATGCAGTCACGCACAGCTCTCCTGTTAGGAGAGGTTTGTATAGCCCAAGCTTGGTGCTGACGCGACTGGCGCTGGCGCGCTCTTTTTTTGTGTCATTCTGAGCGCAGCGAAGAAACTCGGTTTTTTCTTTTCCCTGCAAGGGAGAGGATGAAGGTGAGGGTCCTTATCCAGCGAGCTATTCCGCGAGCGAATCAGGATTCTGCCTCTGTCCAGAACTCATGCGCCGACATTATGCAAAGCTCTCTTGAAGTGGAATCTCTGGCACAGATCGATCGCGAGATCGAGGCGCCCGGGTTTCAAGCATCTCCCGCCGCCTACGGCGGGCGGCCTTAACACTGGGTGCAGGGCTCAGCCCTGCTCGCGTAGTCCCGAAAAGATGCGCTGCGCAGATTTTCGCGTCTTCTCAATGCGGGTGCAGGGGCCGCAGCCCCTGCCGTCCGGTTTTTTATACTGGCCAGCCGTGCCAACGGCCGCAGGTGATTCTCCCTCCATGCTGCCGACCGGGCCGGTCTTCTTCATTTGCTTTCTGCCTCCCTCCACCCCGCCTTGGGTGGCGATGCGACTCCAGCTATGATCGATGGCTCGGGAATCGCCCATGATCGCAATCGTCGATTACAAAGCCGGCAACCTCACCAGCGTTCAGCGCGCGCTCGAATTCCTCGGCCATCAATCCGAGATAACCGACCGCCCCGAGCGCATCGTCGCCGCCGATCGCGTGATCCTGCCGGGAGTCGGAGCCGCCGGCGCCACGATGGAAAATCTGCGCGCTCTCGGACTCGTCGAGGTTCTCCGCGACCGCGTAGCCCGCGCCGGCAAGCCGTTTCTCGGCATCTGCATCGGCATCCAGGTGCTGTTCGATCGCAGCGAAGAGGACGGCGCCGATTGCCTCGGCATCATCCCCGGCCGCGTCGTGCGCTACCCGCGCGCGGTTGACGGCCGCCCGCTCAAGGTCCCGCAAATCGGATGGAACCGCGTGCGCCAGACCCGCCCTCATCCGGTCTTCGCCGGCGTGCCGGACAACACCCACTTCTATTTCGTCAATTCGTATTATCCGGTTCCCGGCGACCCTTCGATCGCGATCGCCGCTTCCGATTACGGCGTTCCCTTCACCGCCGCGGTCGCGCGCGGCAACGTGCTCGCGACTCAATTCCATCTCGAAAAGAGCGGTACGGCCGGCCTCAAACTGCTCGACAACTTCTGCCGGCTGGGTTGCTGACGATGCTCGCGAAGCGAATCATCCCGTGCCTCGATGTGCGTGACGGCAAGGTCACCAAGGGCGTGCAATTCCTTAAGAACGTCGACGTGGGCGATCCGGTCGCGATGGCGCGCTACTACTACAACGAGGGCGCCGACGAGATCGTCTTCTACGACATCACCGCATCCAACGAGCGCCGCGGCATCATGCTCGACGTGGTGCGCGCGGTCGCGCGCGAAATTTTCATCCCGTTCAGCGTCGGCGGCGGGCTGCGCACGCTCGAAGACATGCGCGCCGTCCTGCTCGCGGGCGCCGAGAAGGTCTCGATCGACTCCGGCGCGGTCCGCAATCCCGCGCTTATCTCCGAGGGCGCGCGCGCGTTCGGCAGCCAATGCATGGTGCTCTCGATGCAAGTGAAGAAAACCGGCGTTCGCCCCGATCTGCCGACCGGTTACGAAGTCGTGATCGACGGCGGACGCCAGCCTACCGGCCGCGACGCGCTGGCATGGTCGCTCGAGGGCGAGCGGCTCGGCGCCGGCGAGCTGTGCATCAACTCGATCGATCGCGACGGCACCAAGCTCGGCTACGATCTCGAAATCACGCGCCGCATCAGCGAAGCCGTGTCCATCCCCGTGATTGCCTCGGGCGGCGCCGGCGAACCCGCCCACCTGCGCGACGCCTTCACCACCGGCCTTGCCGACGCCGCGATCGTCGCCTCCATCATTCATTATGGAGAGCATCCGATTCCCGCGTTGAAGGCGTATCTTAAACGCAACGGCGTCGAGATTCGCGACGCCGTCACCGTCGATCTGGTTCCAGCATGAAAATTGCCTTCGTAGTCTCGGAGTTCAACTCCGAGGTGACCGCCCCGATGGAACAGCGGGCGCGCCGCCACGCCGAGTCGCTCGGAGTCGAGATCGCGCGCGTGGTCCACGTTCCCGGCGTGTACGACATGGCCCCGGTCGTAAAAGCCCTGCTCCAGCAGAGCGAAATCGAAGGCGTGGTGATGATCGGCGCCGTGATCAAGGGCGATACCAGGCACGACGAGCTGATCGCGCATGCGATCGCCGGCGCCGGCATCCGGCTCTCGATCGAGTTCGAGAAGCCGGTCGGTCTCGCCATCACCGGCCCCGGCATGACCGACGACCAGGCCGTCGCGCGAATCGACAACGCCAAAAACGGCGTCGAGGCCGTGGTCAGCGTCGCTCGCGCGCTCAAGGAAATTCGCGGCTAGCTCCCCCGCGCTCCACAGGTGTGGAGAAACCGATGCGCTCGTCGTTGAGAGCGCGCGCCCGACGCCCTATACTCTTCGGCGTTGGGCTTGAAGATGGTAGAGGCGGGCGGCGGCGGCAAAACTTTTTCCACGCGCACGGCTGCGAGAATTCTCGCGGTCACTCCCGAGCGTATTCGCTACTGGGTCAAGCGCAATCTCGTGCGCCCGCTCAATTCAGGCGGCCGCAAGTACCGTTTCGCGTTTAACGACCTGCTCGCGATGCGCCTGGCCAAGGAACTGCTCGGCAGCCGCCAGCATATCGATCCGGTCCAGCGATGCATCGAGCGGGGGCGCGTGCTCGTCGATCCGGCCCGCTCGGTCACTTCGCTCAAACTCGTCAACGACGAAGGCCGCATCGTCGTGCGCGACGGCCCCTCGCTGATCGAGGCCGAGACCGGCCAGTTGTTGCTCGACTTCGACCGCAGCTACCAGCCCGGCAAACTCGAGGACGGTTTTGGACAAGCCCGTGTGCGCGAACGCTTCGAGGAGGCGCGCCGGGTCGCCGACGAAGATCCGCTCCGCGCGCTCACCATCTACAGCGAGCTCGTCGGCCGCGAGCCCGGCAACTTCGAGGCGCACCTGCGGCTGGCCGCGATGCTCGAGCGCGAGGGCGACCTTGGCGGTGCGCTCCGCCATCTGCTTGGCGCCGCGGCGATCGTTCCCACCAGCGCCGACGTCCACCTGAAGCTCGGCCTGCTCTACCGCAAGAAGGACGAGCATCAGAATGCGCTGCGAAGTTTTTTGCGCACGCTCGAATGCGATCCCGCCAGCGTCGAGGCCCATCGCAACGCCGCCGAGATGTACCAAACGATGGGCCGCAAGCGCGAGTCTGAGCGCCATCTGAGCGCGATGCGCCGTTTGATCAAAGGCGACTGACCGCCGCTCGCGCCGCGTGTTGAATCACCGCAACTCGCGGCGGTAAGCTCGCTCTTATGCCGCGCGATTCGCTCAAGCCAATTGACATCCTGCGACACGAACTCAAAGCGTTGCGCTTCATCCTCGACCGCTTTCACTCGGGCAAGCTCGGCGCCGGCGGCCTGCCGCCGCGCGAGGATTTCCAATCCGCGCAAGCCCGCGTGCTCTACGATTCGATCGTCCAGGCTCCCGACCGCCCGGCCGCCGAGCGCGCGATCGCCCTGCTCAAACTCGACGACGTTGACATCGACTCCTTCCTGCACCTGAGCGGCGGGCACTACTACGCCTATCCGGCCCTCGTCCGTCAGCGCGCGGCGGCTATTCGCACCGGCAAGCTCACGGTCGAAGGCGCGTGAGTTCTTCGATCCCCAAAGAGATCCATCTGCTGCTTGATTCGGCGGGCGCGCTGATCGCTTTTCAGGAAAAAGGCGCGCCCTGGGCCGGCGTGCTCGCGTTCTCCAGCGAGGATCTAGCGCGCCAGTTCTGCCGCATCAGCAATCTCGACGCCGCCGAGGTCGCTGCGATCTCGACCGCCGACCCCCAGGCGGTCGCCGCTCTGATCGCCTCGATCAAGCGGCGCGCTATCCGCAACCTCCTGCTCGATCTCGACTACAAAACCGGCGCCTGCACGCAAATCGACTTCGTCGGCGACTCTTTCGGCGACGCGATCGCCCGCCAACTATCGCCGCGAGGCAAGCACTGATCGTGCAGCGCAATTTCTTCGCGGTCCGCGCGCTGAAAAACGGCGACGCGATCGCCCGCCAACTATCGCCGCGACGCGAGCGCTGACTACGTGAACATCGCGGCGATGCCTTTTGGCCTCACGGTCTTGCCCGCCGGCTTCATCGAATGCGCCAGCGCCTGGAGCGTGCGCTTGAATTCTTCCATTTCCGCCGCTTGCTTCGCTTCGAACGCCGCCGCATCGCGCGCCGGCTTGCGCTCGAATGCCTCGCGCTCGGCCCGCCGCCGATTGTAGAAGCCCTCGAAAGTCTCCCTCACCGCCCAACACATCGCGGCCTTCGGCACGAACGATCCCAGGCATGACGGGCAATGGAACACCACGCCCTGCGCGAACAGCCGATACGGAATCGTCCACGGCGCGTTGCAGTCCTTGCAGATAACGGGCACTTCCCACCCGAGCGGATCGAATTCCGAGCTCTGCGCTGAAGCTGGCGCTGGTGCTGGCGTCGGCGCGGTCGCCGCCGGTGGCGGCGCAGGTGCTGGCTTGGGTGCTGCCGCTGCTGATGCAGCCGCGGGCGCGGGTGCCGGCACTGGCTTCGGCGCTGCGATCGGCGCGGGTTCGACCGCTGCCGCCGCTGCGGGCTTGGGTGCCTCCGCCGGTGCTGGCGCTGGCTTGGGCGCGGGCGCTGCTGGCGCTGCGACTGCTGCGGGCTTGGGTGCTGCTGCTGGTGCCGGTGCTGCCGCTGGCACTGGCGCTGGCTTGGGCGCGGCGGCGGCGGCTGGTTTGCGAAAGCGCGACGGTGCGTCGTCGGGGAAGGTGTCGCCGGGATGCAACTTGCGGGCGCGTGCGAGCAGCACGCCTTCGCTCTCGACGTTGGCCGGGTCGGGGATGCAGCAATCTACCGGACATACCGCGGCGCACGCTTCATGGTCGTAAAAGCCGACGCATTCGGTGCACTTCGCCGGCGCGATGTAATAGAAGTCTTGCGCGATCGCGGGACCGGTTGCGCCGTCGAGCTCCCACGGCACTCCGCCCGCGTAAATCGCCGAGTTAGGACACTCGGGCTCGCACGCTCCGCAATTGATGCATTCGCTCGTGATCGTCGTCGCCATCTGGGGAACCCCGGTCTATCGGCAAAACTGGACTGTGATCGGCTTCGAGAGAAACTCTAACAACGCCGATCTGCGCGGGCAAACGCTCTCCCGCCGGGACTGCGGCGTGCGACGCGCGCTTTTCGCGGCGGCGTGGTATTGACTATGCTGGGCGCGAAACCGCGGTACGCCCGAGCGCAGGCGCAATCACGACCGCAGGAGTGTCTTGCACATGGATCTTCAATTCACCGCCGAAGAAGAAGCATTTCGACTAAAGGTGCGCGGCTGGTTCGCCGAGAACATGCCGACCAGCGGCCTGTCCGCCGAAATCGAGGGGCGCGAGGACAAGGCCTGGCTGGCCAAGGCCAAGGTCTGGCAGCGCCGACTGTACGAGGCCGGCTACGTCGCGCTCGCATGGCCCAAGGAATACGGCGGGCAGGCGTTGGATCCCGTGCGGCAATCGATCGTCAACGACGAGATGGTCCGGGCGAAGGCGCCGTATCTGGCCGGCTCATTGGGACTGATGATGCTCGGGCCGACGCTTATCACGTGGGGCAGCGAGGAGCAGAAGCGGCGCTACCTGCCGAAAATTCTCACCGGCGAAGAAATCTGGTGCCAGGGCTATTCCGAACCCGGCGCGGGTTCCGACCTCGCCGCGCTGAAGACGCGCGCGGAAATCGTCGGCGACGAGTTCGTCGTCAACGGGCAGAAAGTCTGGACCTCCGGCGCGCAATACTCCGACATGATGTTCTGCCTGGTGCGCACCGACCCCGAGGCGCCCAAGCATCGCGGCATTTCATACATGCTGATCGACATGCACACGCCGGGAATCACCGTGCGACCGCTGGTGCAGATGACCGGCGATCGCGGCTTCAACGAAGTATTCTTCGACAACGTCCACGTGCCGCGCAAAAACCTGGTCGGCAAGCTCAACGAGGGATGGATCGTCGCCAACGCCACGCTCTTTCACGAGCGCAACATGCTCGGCTCCGCCAGCGGCAGCGAGCAGCGTTTCAATCGCCTGCTGGCGCTTGCCAAATCGATCAAGCGCGGCGGGCGTCCGCTCACCGAGGACCCGTTCTTCCGCAATCGGCTGGTGGAGCTGGAGATCCGGGTCGAGGCGATGCGCTATCACGCGCTGCGCCAACTGACCGATCAGATTCGCGGCCGGAATCCGGGCGTCGAGTCAATGATCAACAAGCTGGTCGGCACCGAGTTGAATCACGACCTCGCCACCGCCGCGATGGAGGCGATGGGCGACTACTCGATGCTGGCGCGCGAGGAAGAAGCCGCGCTCGATCGCGGCTACTGGCCGTACGAGTGGATGTTCTCGCTCGGGCTGGTGATCGGCGGCGGCACCTCGCACATCCAGAAAAACATCATCGCGGAGCGCGGCCTCAAGATGCCGAAATCGCGCTGACCCGTTGCGACGGGGGCGCAGGGAATCCGCGGGGTGCATGATGAAAGGCGACAATTTCTGCTGCGGCGACCGTTGCGACGGAGGGGCAATGACCCGTTGCGACGGGGGCGCAGAGAATCCGCGGGGTGCATGATGAGAGGCGACTATCTCCGCTGCGGCGACCGTTGCGACGGGAGCGCAATGAAAAGGTCTCGCGTCGGACAAGCGCCGAGAGAAAACCGGGTCGCATCGCGGCCCCCGAAAAGAGCGAAGGCATAATCATGGATTTTGGACTCAGCGAAGAACAACAGCAGCTCAAGGAAAGCGCGCGCGCGTTTCTGAGCGGCGAATGCCCGACCACGTTGGTGCGCAAAGCTATGGCCAGCGACGACGGCTATCCGCGCGAACTCTACGCCGAAATCGCGAAGCTCGGATGGAGCGGGCTGGTCGTTCCCGAGAAATTCGGCGGCGCGGGACTCGGGATGCTCGACATGGCGATGATTCTCGAAGAGGGCGGCTACGCTGCGATGCCGGGTCCGTTCATATTCTCGTCCGTGATTGCGGCGAGCGCGCTCAAGCTAGGCGGCTCGGAAAAAATCAACTCGAAATGGCTCACCGCGCTTGCCGAGGGCAAAGCGATCGGCACGGTCGCGGTGGTCGAGCGCGCGGGCAGTATCGATCCGGTCGATATCGCGGCAATCGCGACGAAAGAGGGCGCAGGATGGCGTCTTAACGGGAGCAAGATGTTCGTGCCGTACGCCAACGTCGCCGATTTCATCGTGGTCGCCGCCAAAGGCGACGGCGGTGAAATTCTTCTGTTCATCGTCGATACAAAAGCGCCGGGCGTGACGATCCGTTCGCTCAAGAATCTCGATCTGACGCGGCGCGTCTCGAGCGTCGAGCTCAAGGGCGCTCCGGCCGAGCGGCTCGGCGGCGGAACCGGCCTTTTCGCGAAACTAATCGACGTTGCCGCGGTCGCGATCGCTGCCGACTCGCTCGGCGGGACTGAGCGCGCGCTCGAGATGGCGGTGGAATACTCGAAAGTCCGCGAGCAGTTCGGCAAACCGATCGGATCATTCCAGGCGCTCAAGCACTTGGCGGCCGAAATCGTCGCCGAGATCGAACCTGCGCGCGCGATGCTCTGGTACGCCGCCTACGCCCAGGACACCGGCGCGTCAGACGCATCGCGCACGGCGGCGATGGCGAAAGCGCGCCTGTGCGATATCTACAGCCGCGGCACCGACCGCGCGGTTCTGATGCACGGGGGAATCGGCTTCACCTGGGAGCACGACATGCATCTGTGGTTCAAGCGCGCGCGCTTCAACGAGTCGTGCTTCGGCTCGCCCGCGTACTATCGCGAGCGCGTCGCGACACTGGGCGGGTATTGAGCCAGGACGAAAGTTCAGCCGGGGAAAAGCGAATGGCCGCGCTCTTCGAGAATATTCTCTGTCCGGTGGATTTCGACGAGAATTCCATCGTCGCGGCGACAACCGCTCGCGACATGATTCAGGGCCGGGATGGACGCCTTTATCTGCTCCACGTGATGAATTTCAAGTTCCCGCTTACCGATGAAGAAGCGGCGATACCGCTTTCCGACGCGAAGGAAAAACTTGAAGAGATTGCGCGCGAACACCTCGGCGGCACGATCCGCTACGAAGTCCTTGTTGAAAAGAGCGATGACACGGCCAAGTCCATTCTGGAATCAGCGCGCCGAATTCCCGCCGGTTGCATCGTCATGGCCACGCACGGAAGGAAGGGGTTCGATCGGTTTCTGCTCGGCAGCATCGCGGAGAGCGTCGAGCGCGACTCCCCTTGCCCGGTGCTGATAGTATGCGGCCGCAAGCGCAAATAAACGATTTCATCGCCTAATACAAAGGAGAACGGAAAATGTCGAAAGCCAAGGTGATTGCAGTTGCGCTGGCGGCGCTCACGGTCGTCGCAGTTCGCTGGACCGACGCGTCCGCCACTGATGTCCAGGGCGCCGTCCGATCGCTGGAATACAGCTTCGCTGAAGCCGTCAGAGCCAAAGACCTCGACAAGATCATGAAGCACTATACGGTGAGCGAAAACATCGTCGTATTCGACCTGGTCCCGCCGCGCCAGTACACTGGCTGGAAGGCGTATAAGGAGGATTGGCGAAAGTTTCTGGCCGGGTGCAAAGACTCCCCCAAATTTGAAATCAGCGAATTAGAAACTTACGGCGGTGGGCGGTTCGCTTATAGCCACAGCATCCAGCACTTCAGTTGCACCAATCAGCAGGACAAGAAGATCGACCTGATTCTTCGCGTGACCGACGGTTACGCGAATTTCGGCGGAGAGTGGTTGATTGCGCATGAGCATGTGTCGGTGCCAGTCGATCTGACAACCGGACAGGCGATCCTCCAGTCGAAACCGTAGCGGTTGATAGACGGGCGTACCATTTCGCGATTCACAGCATAGCGAGCAGGGGTTCGATCGGTTTCTGCTCGGCAGCGTCGCGGAGAGCGTCGAGCGCGAGTCCCCTTGTCCGGTGCTGATAGTAGGCGGCCGGAGCCGCAAATGATGACAGTTCAATAAACGGAGATCGGGGTGGCCGTCACGAAGATAGTCGTTCTCGATGGCAGCGCGTTGAATCCGGGCGACTTGAGCTGGGACGCGCTCAGCG
The DNA here is from genome assembly GCA_963722605.1 of Binataceae bacterium (SeqCode). Lineage (GTDB taxonomy): Bacteria > Desulfobacterota > Binatia > Binatales > Binataceae > Binatus. Next base: position 844,162 of record CAVRNO010000004.1, read on the forward strand.
CGATTGGCGAGCTGCAAGTCTTTGACCGAAGCGCAGACGATCAGGTTGTAGCGCGCGCGCACGAGGCCGAAATCGTGCTGACCAACAAGACCCGGCTGTCTGCGCAAATCATCCGGCAGCTCAAAAATACCCGTTATATCGGCGTGCTGGCCACCGGGTACGACATAGTTGACGTGCAAGCGGCGCGCGAGCTCAAGATCTCCGTCACCAATATCCCGACCTATGCCAGTGCGTCGGTAGCGGAATTCACCTTTGCGCTGCTGCTGGAGCTGTGCCATCAGGTGGGCCTTCACGCCGAGGCGACCCGCGCGGGAGAGTGGTCGCGATCAAAGGATTTCAGCTTCTGGAAAACTCCGCTGGTCGAGCTGGCGGGCAAGACGATCGGGATAATAGGTCTCGGTCAGATTGGGCGGCGCGTGGCCGAGATCGCGCTCGCTTTCGACATGCGGGTGCTTGCGGCAGGTTCGGCCAGAAGGCCGGTTGCGGACAGGCCCGGCATTCGATGGTGCGAAGTCGATGAGCTGCTGAGGCAAGCCGATGTGGTGAGCCTCCACTGCCCGCTGCTTCCACAAACTCAGGGAATTATCAACGCTAAATCCATCGCGATGATGAAGCCCAGCGCCTTTCTCATCAATACGGCGCGCGGCCGATTGGTCATTGAGCAGGACCTAGCCGATGCGCTCAACAACGGGCGTGTAGCAGGCGCCGCGGTTGACGTGCTTTCGAGCGAGCCGCCGTCGCCCGACAATCCGCTTTTACGTGCGAAGAATTGCATCGTGACACCGCACATCGCGTGGGCGTCGAAGGAAGCGCGAACGCGGCTGCTCGATACAGCGATCGCCAACCTGCGAGCATTTATTGACGGCCATCCCGTCAACGTTGTGAACTAAGTTCCTGCGGACCGCGGCAGCTGGCCACAATTTCACTGTTTCACTATTTCACTATTTCACCGCGCGCAGGATGTCGGTCTTGGTCACAATCCCACTGAGAGCGCCGGCGCCGTCCGTCACCAGGATCATCTGCGCGCCGCGCTCGCGCACCAGGATGCGCAGCGCCTCGCTCAAGTCGCAGTCGTCCGAAACGCGAATCGCGCCGCGGTCCGCGAATTGGCCGACGGTGATTTTGTCCCAATCCGCGGGGGCGACCCGGCTGAGATCGGATGCGGAAATCGTCCCGATGACGTGCTCGCCTTCGTACACCGGGAAGAACGTGTGCCGATGACGGGCGACGACGCCGGCGACGAATTCGCGAATCGTTGAGCTGGATTGCACGGAGATTACGTGGCGCTGCATCACGTCCCGCACCGCCATCCCGGATAGCTCCGCGAGTTTGGCGGTTTCGTGCAGGTGCTGATCGCCGGAAACCGACGCCTCGCCCGAGACGGCGTAAGCGACGGCGGCGCCGATGAGGCTCGGGATGATGTAGGAATGGCCGCCGGTGGTTTCCGCGACGAAGACCACGGCGGTGAGCGGAGCTTTGTATCCGGCGGCGATGAACGCCGCCATCCCGACCGCGGCGTAGAGATCGTGGGTGGGCGCGTGAACTACAGATTGCGCGTAGGCGTTGCCGATCGCTCCGCCGACCAGCAACAACGGCACGAACATCGCGCTGACGCCGCCCGAGCCGAGCGAGAAAATCGTCGCGAGCAGCTTCAAGGCGACGAACACCAGCAGCACTTCGGTCGGAACGGGGTGGCTCAGCACGTAACGGACGGCCTCGTAATTGGGGCCGATCGGAATGAGCGGGCCGTTGTAAATCGTCACGAAAGCGAGGCCGCATAGCGCGGTGCCGAGTCCGCCGATGGTGAGCTTCAGGGTGTGCGGTATCGTCCTGGTTATGAAGAACACGCGGACGCGGCGAAAGGTGATGTCGAAGACGATTGCGATGAGCCCGATGCCAGCGCCGAGCAGAGCCGACCATGCGATGTCGGTTGCGCGGAAGCTGGTGCTGCCCGCGAAACCGAACAAGGGCTCGGCGCCGACGATCGACACCAGGGTTGCGTAAGCGACCACCGACGCGATCAGCGACGGCAGCAACGCCTCGTGGGCGAGGTCGTCCTTGTACGGCATCTCGAGCGCGAACACGATACCGGTAAGGGGGGCGCGGAAGACCGCCGACATGCCGGCTGCGGCGCCGCTGATCAGCATGATTCGGCGATCGCGGGCTTCCAGACCGAAACGGCGCAGCTTGGTCCATAGCCAGGATCCGATCGCGCCGCCGCTGTAGATGCTTGGCCCTTCGAGTGCCGCGCTGCCGCCCGAGCCGACGGTGGTCACGGCGGCCAGCAACTTCCACCAGAATGGATGCATGTCGATGTCGCCCTGGTGCTCGTGGTAGGAGCGAACAATCTCCTCGGTCGAGTGCCGGTCGGGGTCGGGCGTTCGAAACTGCATTATCAGCCCGGTCACGAAGAAGCCGGCGACGAGTCCGGCCACGATTGCCCAATGATGAGCAAGGTAGTAGGGCAGCAGCGCCGCCCAAACGACGCCGAGAATGAGTACGGCGATGCCGGTAATTATCAGGCCGGTCAAGATACCGATGATGGGCGCGACCAGAAGCCATTTCTGGATGTCGCGGGAGTAGGTTGCCGTCAGGTCTTCATTGACCAGAGCGGCGTACCTTCGCAAGAGGGGATGCTTGAAGAATCTCGAATCCAGGAAGTTCGCCAATATTCCCAATGCTGTGATCCTTTCCCCGCGTACCATCGCGAGCGCGTCGCCGTCCTGGGCACGATTGCCCAATTATCCGCAAGGTAGTAGGGAAATAGTACCGCCCTGCGATTCTCCGCGTAGAATCGGCTTGGCGAGCCATTTTGCGGTCTCAATGACTGGCGCCATGTGTCGGGTGGGCACAGTTACAGTAAAAAGTGTAGCAAAAACGCCACAAGCGATCGCTTGCGGCGTCTCAATGCTCCGCAGTTACGGCAGTGGTGCGCGGGATGGAAGTGGTGTTCAAGGTGCAAATCGGAGATTTGCGGGTCATCGAGGGTTTCGACTGGCTTCGCCACATCGTACGTCAATAAAACACGACGTTCCTCGTTATGTCATGAGTCGAATACGATGCTCGGGGTATGGCACGGCAATTGGATCATTGTTGAGCGGGAGTTTAATTCAGCTTCGTTCCGTCAACTGTAGTCGGCACGTTTTGGAAAGCGGCTGCCACGGATTGGTTAGATGACGGGGGTTTATGAGCGAGCAAGAGAAGGAACCGGGAGGCAATCTGCTGAATTCTGCGGTGCGGATTTTTCTGGTCGAGGACAATCCGGACCACGTTTTTATCGCGCTCACGGTAGTAAGGCAGGTACTGGGCGACGATATCGAATTGGTGCATGCGTCGAATACCGAAGAGGCATTGATGATGATCGCGCAGTTCACCGAGCGCGATCGGCCGGATTTGTTTCTGGTGGATTTGCGATTGCCTGACAACGGCGGCTTCGCCGTGTTGCAGGCGACGCGGGCGAGCGAGGCGCTGGCGGGAGTGCCGATGTTCGTGATCACGAGCTCGCTCTACGACCGCGATATCGCGGAGAGCTACGAGCTCGGCGCGTCGGCGGTGCTGTGCAAGCCGCTGTCGCGCGCAAAGCTGCGCGACGAGCTGGTGCGGGTGGGCGCACTGCCTGCGTCGCAGCGTTCGGTCGATCCGGGATACCGGCACTAGTCAAGCTCGATCGCATCGGCATACGGGCTGTGAGTCGCGCAACTCACGGCCCGTTCGATTTTGCGAGCTTGACGTTCGCGCCGGCAAATAGGATTGTCGCTGACGGTCCGCCCGGCAGACGACGGGACGCGAGCCGCGGCGAAAATCATCGGACAGGAGCTGCCGTGAAACCCTACACATTCGAGCAAAGCGACGCGCTGATGGAGCGCGCCAAAAAAGTTGTTCCGGGCGGTATCTACGGCCATCAGTCGCCGGTGCTGCTTACCCGGGGCGCCTACCCGTCATTTTTCGCGCGCGGGGAGGGGTCGCACGTTTGGGACGTCGATGGCAATGAGTACATCGACTACATCTGCTCGTACGGGCCGATCGTGCTCGGCCATCGGCATCCCAAAGTCGAGGAAGCGGCGCGCCGGCAGATGGAACTCGGCAACTGCTTCAACGCGCCGGGGCCGGTGTGGGTCGATCTGGCGGAGCATCTGGTCTCGATCACGCCGTTTGCCGACTGGACGGTATTCGCGAAAAACGGTTCCGACGTATGCACCTGGGCGACCGAGGTCGCGCGCCAGGCGACCGGGCGGCCGAAGATCGCGATGTGCTCCGGCGCATACCACGGCACCGATGCATGGTGTACGCCGCTTCCCGGCGGAGTGACGGCGGAAGATCGCGCGAACATGGTTTACTTTCGATTCAACGATCTCGCGAGCCTCGGTCGCGCGGTCGAGGAAAACCGCGGCAAGATCGCGGGCGTGATTATTTCGCCGTTCAAGCACGACGCGGGACACGACTCGGAGCTGCCGGTCGAAGGATTTATGTCCGGGGTGCGGAAAATCTGCGACGACAACGGCATCGTCTTCATCCTGGACGACGTTCGCGCCGGCTTCCGCCTGCACATGGGCGGCTCAGGCGAGTTGTTCGGCGTGCGCCCGGATCTGGCGACCTACTGCAAGGCGATCGCCAACGGCTATCCGCTCGCCGCATGCGTTGGGCGCGACAGCCTGAAACAGGCGGCGCAGGAAGTGTTCTTTACGGGCTCGTACTTCACCAGCGCGGTACCGATGGCGGCGGCGCTGGCGAACCTCAAGGAGCTGCACGCGAGCGGCGGAATAGAGAGGATGCGCACGCTTGGCGAGAAGTTGCGCACCGGCCTGCTCGCGCAGGCGCGCACCGCCGGACTCGAGGTGACGTACTCGGGGCCGCCGGCGATGCCCTACATGACGTTCAAGGCCGACGCGGGACATTATGATCGCGCGAAAGTTTTCTGCGGCTCATGCGCGCGCGGCGGCGTGTACTTCGCGCCGCGTCACAACTGGTTCATCTCGGCCGCGCATACCGAGGGCGACATCAAGCATACCCTCGACGTGACCGAGCAGGCGTTCGCGGCGGTGCGCAAGCAATTCGGCGCGTAGCCGGGCGCGGAAGCATCGGCGGTGCGGCCGATCACATTCGCTCCAGAACGATGACCGGGATTTGGCGGGTGGTGTTCTTCTGGTACTCGATGAAGGCGGGCATCACCTTGGCCTGCGCGTTGAACAGCCGCTCGCGCTCGGCCCCGGTGGTAATCACAGCCCTGGCCTGGAAGCGATCCCTCCCCAGCTCGATCGTCGGGGTGGGGTGAGCCTTGAGGTTGTGGTACCAGGCGGGATGCTTCGGCGCGCCGGCCTTCGACGCGATTATGACGATTCGATCGCCGTCTCTGCCGTACACCAGCGGAGTGGTAAAGGGACGACCGCTTTTCGCGCCGATCGTGGTCAGCAGCAGCAGGGGAGCGCCCTTGAACGGGCCGCTTAGAACCTTGCCGCCGTTGGCGCGAAACTCTTCGATCAGTCTGTCGTTGAATTCGCGCAGCGCTTTCTCGTTGGCGCGAAACTCTGCCATCTGTTTGTCGCTGAGTCCCGGCATCGCTTTCTTGTCGATCTCCGCCATGGTGGTCTCCTTTCTCGGTAAAAGTTGTGTCTGATCGCGAACCCGGTCCGGCGGCTTATGCCTGCCTTAGATTTCGGGCCATTTGTTGTTCCATGGTCGCGCCTGTTCGTAGGCGTACGACGCTTGCAGAACCAGGTCCTCGCGGTAACGCTCCGCGACGATCTGCAATCCGCATGGAAGGCCGGAGTCGGTGAGTCCCGCGCGCACCGACGCGCCGGGATGGCCGCTCAAGTTGAACGGGTAGGTGAACACGACCGCGCCGAGCGCGTCCTTGAGCGGCTGGCCGTTGATCTCGGTGGGCATCGGACCCTTGGCGGGAAAGGCCTCGGTCGGGAGCACGGGACACAGCAGCAGGTCGAAGCGCTCGAACACGCGCCGGCACCAATCGTTGAACTCGCGGCGGCGCCGATACGCCTCGCCGTAATGCTTCCAGGTGACGCGGGTCGCGCCTTCGGTGCCGGTGGCGAACGCGCGGCCGAAATTCTCGCGATCCTTGTCGAGCCATTCATGCAGCATCGCGTAGGCCTGCGTCGCGCCGACCTGCATCCAGACGCGGCCGGTGTCGGGCACGGCGTCGTCGATCGTCGTCACGGCGTGGCCGAGATCCTTGAACACGGCGGCGGCTTTTGCGATTTCGCGCGCCACGTCGCGCTGCACGAGTTGGCCGAAGTCGGGATGAAATGCGATGCGAAGCTTTTTCGGAATGCGCTCGAGGATCGCGTGGTAGGAAATTCCCGGATGCGGGAGCGAGTCGGGATCGGCCGGGTGATAGCCGGCGACCGCGTCCATGAAAAGCGCGGCGTCGCGCACCGTGCGCGTGATCGCTCCGTGCACCGAGGTGTCGTCCCATTGTTGCATCCCGAGCGTCGGCTCGTGCGGAATCCTGCCCAATGACGGCTTCAGCCCGTAGCATCCGGTGTAGCATGCAGGGATTCGCACCGAGCCTCCCCCGTCGGAGCCGGTCGCGATCGGCACGACCCCGCCCGCGATTGCCGCCGAAGTGCCGCCCGACGATCCGCCGGGCGTGCGCTCGAGATTCCACGGATTGCGGGTGACGCCGAAGAGCAGGTTCTTGGTGAAAGCGGTGTAGCCGAACTCGGGCGCGTTGGTCTTGCCGATCACGATCGCGCCGGCTGCTTTCAGCCGCGCGACCTGAACCGAATCGGCCGCCGGCATGTTGTCTTTGAACGGTTTCGAGCCGTAGGTGGTCCGCAGGCCGGCGGCATCCTCGAGGTCTTTGACCCCGAGCGGCAATCCCGCCAGCGCTCCGACCTCTTCCCGCCGCGCGATCTTCTCGTCCAGCGCGCGCGCGTCGGCCATCGCGCCGTCGGCGCGCAGCGCGCAAAATGCGTTGAGCTTCGGGTTGGTCTGTTCGATTCTCCTGATGGTCAGCTCCATCAATTCGCTGGGCTTGATTTCGCGCTTGCGAATCATCGCGGCGAGTTCGTGCGCTGGCTTCCAATACAGTTCGGTCATGGCGGATACCTCCCGGACGGGGCGCTTGCTGTGGCGAAATTTACTATGACGACCCGGGAGTCATAAAGCGAAAGCGAACGAAGGCGGCAGGCGGGCCCGCGGGGGTTGGTTTGACAGCCTAACAGGCGTTAGATAGATTTTTCGGCGTGCCAGTGCGAAGCGCTGCGAAAAATACCCCCGCGCGCGCCAGCGCCAAGGTGGTCGAGCTGCGCCGCCCGGCCGACACGCGCGATCGCGTGCTGCGGGCGGCGCAGGCGCTGTTCGCCGAGCGCGGCTATCGCGGCACCAGCCTGCGAGACATCGCCAAGCGAATCGGGGTCAAGGCGCCGTCGCTGTTGCATCATTTTCCATCCAAGCAGCAGCTCTACCTGGCGGTGCTGGACCAGATGTTCGAGAGTCTGGACGAAGCGGCCAGTGCGGTCGTCTGGAAGCCAGGAAGCCGGCAGGATGGGATGCGCCAGGCGATGGGGCACGTTGTTGACTTTCTCGCCAGCCATCGCGATTTCGTGCGAATCATGTGGAAGGAGATGGCAGACGAAAGCGGGGCCGGGCGGCAAGTACTCAAACGGCGCCTGCCGCCGTGGTTTTCGACCGCGGTCACTTTTATTTACCACGGCCAGCGCGACGGCGAATTCCGCACCGAAGTGGATGCGCTTCATTACATCTGGAGCCTCAACGCGATCACGATTGGCTACTTTACGATCGTGTCGATGATCCGGCGGCTGTGGAACATCGACCTGCTCGAGCCTGCGATGGTTGAGCGGCGCAAGCAGGAACTGATCGACCTGGTCGAACGGACGCTTTTCACTCCCGATATCGCGCAGCGATCGGTCGAGCCGGCCGATTCGCGGGCGCGCGGCGGGCGGCCGGAGGCTGTATCGGCGAAAAACGGAAGGAGAAAATCGCGCGTATGAAGCTTGGAACATTTTATGAGCATCAACTGCCGCGTCCATGGAAGGAGGGCGCCGAACTTAAGCTGTTCCAGGATGCGCTGGACCAGGTTGAGCTGGCGGACCGGCTCGGCATCGACCATATGTGGGAAGTCGAGCATCACTTCCTCGAGGAGTACGCGCATTCGTCGGCGCCCGAGATTTTTCTGGCCGCGGCGAGTCAGCGCACGAAGCAGATTCGGCTCGGTCACGGAATCGTGCTGCTGCCCCCGGGCTACAACCATCCGGCGCGCGTGGCGGAGCGGATCGCGACGCTGGATCTGGTGAGCGGCGGGCGGGTCGAGTTCGGCACCGGCGAGTCGTCGGCGGAGCTGGAGCTCGGCGGCTTTGGCATCGCGCGCGCGGACAAGCGCGCGATGTGGCAGGAGTCGCTGGGAGCGATCGCGCGGATGTTTGTCGAGGTTCCGTTTCTTGGGCATGAGGGCAAGTACTTCAAGATGCCGGTGCGCAACGTGGTGCCCAAGCCCGTGCAGAAGCCGCATCCGCCGCTGTGGGTCGCATGCTCGCGGCGCGAGACGATCCATCTGGCGGCGAAGCTCGGGATCGGCGCGCTGACGTTCGCGTTCGTGTCGCCGGAAGAGGCGCGGACTTGGGTCGAAGACTATTACACGACGCTTGAGAACGAGTGCGAGCCGATCGGATACGCGGTCAACCCGAACATCGCGATCGTCACCGGCTTCATGTGCGACAACGACGCCGAGCGCGCGCGCAAGATGAGCGAAGAGGGGCTCAAGTTTTTTTCCTACGCGCTCGGCCATCATTACGCCTTCGGGCAGCACGAGCCGGGCAAGACCAACATCTGGAACAATTTCAAATCCAGCCCGATGAACTTGCCGGGCATGGACGGGTCCAACTCATGCATCGGATCGCCCGAGCAGGTTCGCACCCGGCTGCGGGAATTCGAGGATGCCGGCGTTGACCAGGTCGTGTTCATCTCGCAGGCGGGCAACAACCGGCACGAGGACATCTGCTCGTCGCTCAGCCTGTTCGCCGAGAAAGTCATGCCCGAGTTCAAGGAGCGCGAACAAACACGCGCGGCCAAGAAGGCCGAGCGGATGGCGCCGATCATGGAGAAGGCGATGAAGCGCAAACCCGAGCCGAAGATTCCCAGGAGCGACGGACCGGTCGTGGTGCAGGCCGGGATGCTGGTGTAGGCGCGGCGGCGCCCTTAATTTTTCACCGGCGCTGACGGCGCGGGTCCGACCCGGCTGAACTTTACCGGGAATCCGCCGCAGTCTTTTGGATTGACGAGTTCTTCGCGGAAATTGCTCGCGTCGGCGACGAGAATTCGCGCCTTCACCATTCGCGCCTGCTGGAATCCATGCTCGGCGCATACCTGATCGGCAATCACGAGGCCTGGCACGTTGCTATCGACGGTGCCGCGCCACACAACCTGTCCCGGCGGGATATTTGCGTTGCCGTCAACCAGGGTCGCGACGTAATTGCGCCCGCGTAACATCGGGTCCAGCCCGATTACCACCCGCAGCGGGCCGCCCGGATAGGTGGCCATCCAGTTTCCATTGAGCAACCTCGCCACGTTCATCGGCGGCGGCGGTGGCTGCACGGGAACAGGCGGGGGCGTCGGCGTCGATGTGGATGCCAGGTATTGGAACGACTGCGAGTCGCAGGAGGAAGTCACGCATGCGAGCACAATCGCAATCGCGGCAAAGGCAGCGCGGCGCGCGCTCGCCGGCGAAGGACTCGCGGTGATCGACGTTCGTGAGCAGGGGCGGTGGATGCTCGGGCGCGGCATAGATTCCTCCAGCGGATGGATAATCGAGTATAGACTGAACGGCGGCGCAGCACAGCAGAGTCTTTATTTCGGTTTTTCGGTGGCGGGCTAACGTCGATCAGTTGACGATCGAGTCCGCTAACGATCGACGCCGCGCGCGGTGCTGATGACTGCCTGATAAGCGGATGCCTGCCGTTTGAGCAGGCACGTTGCATTTTTCATCAAGATCTACAGCATTTTGAAATGGCACCTTTCCTGCTCTGAGCTTCCTTACATGCTCCCACCCGTAACGGGAGTGACGCGTGTGCATGCGGCGGATAACTACCCCGGCCCATGAATTAAGGAGGCAAGATGGCTGAAGAACAGAAGAAGATGGTGCCGACACTGGGCTTGACCGGAGTCACGGTCAACGCGATGGCGCTGATCGCCCCGGGAGCCTTCCTGTGGATCACGTTCGTCCAGCAGGCGGGTTACGCGTTTCCGTCGGGGATGGCGATGTGGGCGGGCATTTTCGTCGCGCTGCTACTGGCGTACGCGACCGCAATTTCGTACTCAGAGCTGGCCAAACTTTATCCCGGTGCGGGCAGTTCGTACCTGTTTGCAGAGCAGGCCTTCCTGAGCAAAACGCACGCGTACAGGTTCGCGCGCGTGGCGAAATTCGTAATCGGATGGTCGTCGCATCTGTATTACTGGATGTATCCCGGGGTCATGGTCGCCACGATGGGCATCATGATCGGGTACATCGTCGGCACGGTCGCGCCGGGCACGATGAACGCGGGAATTCCCGGCCCGGTATTCATGGCGCTTATCGCGATAATTTTCGCGTACGCCGTGGCTTGGATCGCGTTCCGGGGCGTCAACGGTTCCACGATGGTCAATATTGCCATCAACGGAATCCAGATCGTGGCGCTGCTGTTCTTCGCCGCGCTTGCGATTGCCTACCGCGCGGCGCATCCCGCAGGCTCGGCGGGCTTGGGGTTGGACTCTAACGGTAACGCGATAGCTGCGACACTGGGCGCCTACGGCATAACCGGCGACCACCCGTCACACGCCAGCGCACTCTCGGTCCTTCTGCCTCATCGGTTTGACTGGGTGATGCTGCAGGCAACGGTCGCAATTCTGCTGCTGGTCGGCTTCGAGTCGGTGACCGCGCTCGGCGAGGAAGCGAAGAACCCCAAAAAGGACATCCCGCGCGGCGTTCTGCTGTCGCTGACGATCCAGGGGTTATTCTGCTACCTGATCGAATACTTCGCCGCCAACTATTTCCTGAACAGCGCATACAGTCTTGCAGAGGCCAAAGGATCCGCGGCCCCGCTCGGCGACATGATGACGATCATCGGCAACGCGCTGCTCGGCGGACACGGCGAGGCGTTCATGCTGATGGAAGCGCTGACGGTTTTCCTGGCGCTGATCGGCACTACCCTGTCGTGCATCAACACCGGTGCGCGCGTGACCTATGCGATGGGGCGCGACGAGGAAGTGCCGGAGCACTTCGGTCTGCTGCACGGCCAAAACCTGACGCCGCATCGCGCGATTTGGGTGCTGGCAACGATATCGGCAATCCTCGGCGCATACGCCGCGCTGTTCTACTTCGCGGGCGGGTCGGCGCCTGATGACAAGACGATTGCGACACTTCCGCACAACCTGTGGTACGCGCTCGGAATGAGCTCCAACGCGTCACTCTCGGCGCTGCCCAACGGACTGCTGCTGGTCACGCTGACTTCAAACTTCGGAACCTTTCTGCTCTACGGTCTGACGAACATTGTGTGTATCGTCGCGTACTCGGAGCGTGACGAGTTCCATGGAATCAAGCACATGGTGATACCGGTGTTCGGCGCGATCGCGAACTTCGCCTGCCTCGCGTTCTACATCATCGGCCCGCTTGAGGGGCTCGGCAGCGTGAAGGAACCGCTGATGGCGGTCGCGATCGCCGCGATTTGGGGAATCTACGGCGGGGTTTACTTCGTCCGTAATTCCAGGAAACGGGGCAGAGACACGATTCTCGTAACCAGGCCGGCCTGATCCCAGGCGCGGGTTTGGCGAATAATCCGTGGGGCGGGCCGCGAGGGATCGCGGCCCGCCCCTTGGCCGTTCAAGCAACTTTGACTCCTCAGCGTCAGCCGGGTAGCTCAATCCAAATGGATTCGCCGCTCTCCACTCCTGCCTCGGAAGAGCAGGCTTTCGAGCTGGCGCTGTTGTCCGATGTAGGTACGCAGCGCGCCGACAATGAAGACTCGTGCGGGCATTTCATCGAGAGTCCCGACGCCGTGGTGTTCGCGGTTGCCGACGGCGTCGGCGGCTACGAAGGCGGTGAAATCGCGAGCCGGATGGCGATCGACATCACCCTTGAAGCCTACCGCGAGAGCCCGCCGGCGTGGGGCGCCGCCAAGCGGCTCCATCGCGCGATTCAACGGGCCAACATCGAGATTCATGACAAGGCGCTGACCGTGCCGGAACTGGGCCGGATGGCGACCACGATGACCGCGGTGGCGGTGGAGAAGGGGATGCTGTCGGCGGTGCATGTCGGAGATTGCCGGCTGCATCTGATCCGTCAGCGCAAAATCTCGCAAGTCACCAAGGATCACACGATGGTCGCCGACCGGGTCAGGATGGGCCTGATGTCGGCGGCGCGCGCGAAGAATCATCCGGAGCGCGGGATGCTGCTGCGCAGCCTTGGACACGAGTTGATCGTGTCGATCGATCGGATCGCGATGCCGCTGCTGGAGCGCGATCGCCTGATCCTGTGCAGCGACGGGATGTACAACGTCCTGGATGACAAGGAACTGGAATCGCTGACGCGCGGGGTTGACCCCGAGACCGGATGCCGCAACCTGATCGATACGGCCAATGAGCGCGGTACCGCCGACAACCTGACCTGCGCGGTCTTCAGAATGACGTCGCCGACGGGGCATACGGCGACCACCGGTGGATGGCGCGATCGATTGCGCGGATTGCTCGGGCGATGAAGCGTTCGGGCGCCGCATCCCTTCCATTGCCTGCATGCCGGATGGTAACGTCCGCTGACCGGCTTTTTCTCTAAGCACGGTCTGAAAAATGCGCGAGGTCGGCGTAGGTGAAAACCTCGATCAGTACAAATTGATCGAGGTGATCGCGCGCAGCGGGATGGCGTCGATCTTCAAAGCTATCGATCAAATCGACGGCGCGACCGTCGCGATCAAAGTCCCCTACCTTCAGTTCGAGAGCGACGTGGTCTTCTACGGCCGCTTTCAGCGCGAAGAAGAAGTCGGCCGCCGCCTCGACCATCCCGGCATCATCAAGGTCCTCGCGCCCAGGCGCAAAAGCCGCATGTACATCGCGATGGAGTACGTCGAGGGCTCCTCGCTGCGCGCGATGATGCACGAGCCCGGCGGGCTGTCGGAGGAAAAGGCGCTCGATCTCGCTCGACAGTTGGCCGAGACGCTTGTGTACATGCACGGTCAAGGCGTGGTGCATCGCGATTTGAAGCCCGAAAACGTCCTGGTGACGGCCGAAGGCCGGACCAAGATCATGGACTTCGGAATCGCGCTCGACGAATCCGCGCGGCGGCTGACGTGGTCCGGCCTGTCATCGACCATCGGCACGCCCGACTACATGGCGCCCGAACAGGTCAGCGGCCGGCGCGGCGACGTTCGCACCGACATCTATTCGCTCGGCGTGATTCTCTACGAGATGCTGACCGGCCACCTGCCGCACTCGGGACCCAACGTTTACAACGTGATGCGCTCGAAGACCTCGGAAGATCCGCAGCCGCCCACCGCATTCAAGCCCGATCTCGATCCGCATCTGGAGGAGATCATCCTTCACGCGATCGAGCGCTCTCCGCGAGACCGCTATGCGAGCGCGGCCGAGATGCTGGCGGACCTGCGCGATCCGTCGCAGGTGGTTCCCAAGGGCCGCGCGCAGAGGCTGCGTCCGCGCAGCCTCGCGTGGCAGAACCTCCGCCGCAGGGCTGCGTACGGGCTGTTTTTCACGTCGCTCATCGGAATCTTTGTATTTCTGATTTGGCTCGCAAACCGTTACCCGGCGCCGCCGACTCCCCCGCGCCGGTCATATCGAGGGCAGGTGAAATGATGCCGAGACGATCGCAACTCGGATTTGCAGCCGCCATTTTCACCGCGCTGGCGATGTTTCCGTCGCTGGCGCGCGCGCAGACCGCCGCCTCGTCGCCACTTTCGGACAATTCGCTGAACCTCGCCTGGCTGCTGCTCGCCGGCTTCCTGGTGATGTTCATGCAGCTCGGATTCGCGATGGTGGAGACGGGGTTCACGCGCTCCAAGAACGCGGTCAACACCATGGCGATGAACCTGATCATCTACCCGATCGGCATCATCGGTTTCTGGCTCACCGGCTACGGCTTCATGATGGGCGGCGTCGCGCATTGGCCCTCGCTGGGCATGGCCGCGATCGGCCATCGCGAGCTGTCGATCACGATCGGCGCGCATTCGTACGGAATCATCGGCTTCAGCAAGTTCGCGCTGCTCAACGTCAGCCGCGATCCCGCCAGCCTGGGGATGTTTCTATTCTCGGTGGTTTTCATGGACACCGCCGCGACCATTCCGACCGGCGCGATGGCGGAGCGATGGAAGTTCAAAGCGTTCTTCATCTACGGGCTGTTCATGTCGATGTTCCTGTATCCGTTGTACGGCAACTGGGTATGGGGCGGAGGATGGCTCTCGCAGCTCGGCGCGAACCTGGGCCTGGGCCACGGCCATCTGGATTTCGCCGGATCGTCGGTGGTGCACATGACCGGCGGAATTGCCGGGCTCGCCGGCGCTTACATGGTGGGTCCGCGCATCGGAAAGTTCCGGCGCGACGGCGCCATCGGCGCGTTGCCCGGACATAACCTGCCCATGGCCGTCAGCGGAACGTTGATTCTCGCGTTCGGATGGTTCGGCTTCAACGCCGGCTCGACGCTCGCCGCGTCGGATCCCCGAATCGCGATCATCGCGGTCAACACCATGCTGGCCTCGGCGGCCGGCGCGCTCGCGGCGCTGCTCTATCTATGGCATCGCTTCAACAAACCCGACGTCGCGATCGCCTGCAACGGCCTGCTCGGCGGACTGGTCGCAATCACCGCCCCGTGCGCGTTCGTATCGCCGGCGGCGGCCGTTCTGATTGGCGTGATCGCGGGATTGCTGGTGGTGTGGGCGGTGCTCGAACTCGAACAGCGCTTTCGCATCGACGATCCGGTCGGCGCGATCGCGGTGCACGGCGCGTGCGGAGTATGGGGCGCGCTGGCGCTTGGCCTGTTTGCCGACGGCACCTACGGCGACGGCTGGAACGGAGTCGCGGGTCCTGTGCGCGGCCTGCTCTACGGCGACGCGGGCCAATTTTTCGCCCAGTTGATCGGGGTCACGGTGAACGCGGCCCTGGTATTCGGCCTGGCGATCGTGTTCTTCAAGATCGTCGAGCGCACGGTTGGCAACCGCGTGCTGGTTGAAGTGGAATGGTCGGGGCTGGACGCGCTCGAGATGGGGAGCGACGCCTATCCGCATTCGTAGCCGGCTTTGGCTTCGGCGCAAACGGCCCGTTACCTGAGCGATCGCGCTTTCATCCCGCCAATCGCACTATGGGCGATTGGCAATCGCCGGTTTAGACCTATTTTTCGTCGGCATGCATGACATCGGCCTGCATAAACTCATGTTTTATTGCGTTAAATCCTTATAAACACTTGACACGATCGCGGTTATCGCCTATCTTCATCGCCACGCGGCGAGGATAACCTTATGAAATTCGGCGGAGATTCTCCTGAACTCGATGCGATCGATCTGCAGATTATCGCTATCCTGCAGGAACACGGCCGCATTCCGCTGGTCAAGCTGGGAGAGCAAGTCGGGCTTTCGGCGCCTTCCGTCAACGAACGCGTCAAGAAACTCGAAGACGGCGCAGTGATCACCGGCTATCACGCCGCCGTCGATGCGACCCGGCTGGGCAAGGACGTCACCGCGTTTATCGGCGTGTCGATTTCGCATCCGAAAACAATCTCGCTGTTCAAGGAATCCGTCGCACTGCTCGACGACGTGCTCGAATGCCATCACGTCACCGGCCAGCACACGCTGCTGCTGAAAATCAAGACCGACAACACTTCGTCGCTCGAGCGGCTCATCAGTTCGATCCGCTCGATCGAGGGAGTGGCGCGGACGGAGACGATGGTGGTGCTGTCCACGCATACCGAGCGCGGTTTGATTTCGGTTCATCCCAGCGACGACCCGCACGAGCCCGGCAACGGCAGGCGCCATCGCCACGGCGGCGCGAAATCTGCGCCCCGCGGAACCGAGACGGGTGTCATGATGCACAACTACCGAAGCATTCCCAAAGCACAGGGCCTCTACGATCCCGCCCACGAGCGCGAGGCGTGCGGCGTCGGCTTCGTCGTCAACATAAAGGGCAAGCGCTCGCATGACATCGTGGTCAAAGCGCTGCAGGTGCTCGACAACCTGACCCATCGCGGCGCGTGCGGATGCGATCCGCGCACGGGAGACGGCGCTGGAATCCTGCTGCAGATTCCGCACGAGTTTTTCGCGAGCGAAGCGGCCCGGCTCGGCTTCGAACTGCCCGCGCCCGGCGAATACGGCGTCGGCCAGGTTTTCCTGCCGCTCGACCCGGTCAAGCGCAAAGAGTGCGAGCACGCGTTCGAGCGAATCGTCAGCGATGAAGGTCAGCGCCTGCTCGGGTGGCGCGACGTGCCGGTGGTCGAATCCGCCTGCGGCGATATCGCGCGGCGCGGGATGCCCGCAATCCGCCAGGTCTTCATCGCGCGCGGCCCGGATTTGCCCGACGCCGAGGCGCTCGAGCGCAAGCTCTACGTAATTCGCAAGCGCGCCGCTTCAGCGGCGGCAAAGCTCGGGCTGTTCGATCCGGAACTGTTCTACTTCTGCAGCCTGTCGGCGCTGACCGTGGTTTATAAGGGCCAGCTCATCTCCACCCAAATCCCGCAGTTCTTTCCCGATCTGCGCAATCGCGCGATCAAGACCGCGCTCGCGATGATCCATCAGCGCTTCTCGACCAACACCTTTCCGAGCTGGGACCGCGCTCATCCCTACCGCTTCATGTCGCACAACGGCGAGATCAACACGCTGCGCGGCAATATCAACTGGATGCACGCGCGCGAGAAGCTTTTCTCTTCGCCGCTGTTCGGCGCCGACATCAAGAAGCTGTTGCCGATCGTCGAGCCCAACGGCAGCGATTCCGCAACCTTCGACAATTGTCTCGAACTGCTGGTTCGCACCGGACGTTCGATCCCGCACGCCGTGATGATGATGATTCCGGAAGCGTGGCAGAACGACCCGCAGATGAGCGACGGCAAGCGCGCCTTCTACGGCTTTCATTCATGCATGATGGAGCCGTGGGACGGCCCCGCGTCGATCGCCTTCACCGACGGCGTCAGAATCGGCGCGGTGCTCGATCGCAACGGGCTGCGTCCGTCGCGCTACACCGTGACCAGGGACGGATTGGTCGTGATGGCGTCGGAGACCGGCGTCCTCGACATCGCGCCGCACAACGTCGCGCACAAAGGGCGGCTGCAGCCGGGCCGGATGTTCCTGGTCGATACCTCGCTCGGCCGAATCGTGCAGGACGAGGAAATCAAGAATTCGATGGCCGCGCGCCGGCCGTATCGCACCTGGCTCGACGCCAGTCTGGTCGCGCTCGAATCGCTCCCCGAGGCGAACGATACGCCTGCGGTTGACTGCTTCGAAGGCGGCGAGCTGCTCAAGCAGCAGCAATCGTTCGGCTACACCATCGAGGATCTCAAAATGATCCTCGCGCCGATGGCCACCAACGGCCAGGAGCCGGTCGGCTCGATGGGCACCGACACTCCGCTCGCCGTGCTCTCGAACCGGCCGCAGCCGCTTTACAACTACTTCAAGCAATTGTTCGCGCAGGTGACCAATCCGCCGATCGATCCGATTCGCGAGGAACTGGTGACCTCGACCGAAACGACGCTCGGCGCCGAGGATAATCTGTTCGAGGAATCGCCGCGTCATTGCCGCCAGCTTCGGCTCAAGCTGCCGATTCTCACCAACGCTGAACTTCAAAAGATCAAACGGCTCAACGTCGACGGCCTGCGCACCGTCACCCTTTCCACGCTCTACCGCGTTGACGGCGGCGAACCGGGGCTTCGCGCCGCGCTCGACGCGCTTTGCCGCGCTTGCTCGGAGGCGATCGAATCCGGCTACACGATAATCCTGCTCTCGGATCGCGGCGTGAACGCGGACTACGCCGCCATTCCGGCGCTGCTCGCGACCGCAGCCGTGCATCATCATCTGATTCGCGAGGGGACGCGCACCCGGATCGGTATCGTCGTCGAGTCGGGAGAGCCGCGCGAGGCGATGCATTTCTGCCTGCTGGTCGGCTACGGCGCGGGCGCCGTCAATCCGTACCTCGCGTACGCGACGATGGCGGGGATGATTCGCGACGGCCAGCTCCGCGACATCGACCATGACACCGCGGTCCAAAACTTCATCAAGGCCGTCTCCAAGAGCATTACCAAGGTCGCGTCCAAGATGGGAATCTCGACCACCCAGAGTTACCGCGGCGCGCAGATCTTCGAGGCGATCGGATTGGCCCCGGACGTGATCGACAAGTACTTCACCTGGACGCCGTCGCGCGTGGCGGGCGTCGGCCTCGACGCGATCGCGCGCGAGACCGCTGCGCGCCACAGCTACGCGTTCAAGGTGGCCGCGAACCTCGACGGCAATCTCGATATAGGCGGCAATTACCAGTGGCGCCGCGCCGGCGAGTTCCACATGTACAACCCGAACACCATCGCCAGGCTCCAGCATTCCGTGCGCTCGGGAAATTACCGGCTGTTCAAGGACTACACCAGGGCGGTTGACGAGCAGAGCCGCTCGCTCACCACCCTGCGCTCGCTGCTCAAGTTCAATTCCGATCGGCCGCCCGTGCCGCTCGATGAAGTCGAGCCGGCCGCCGAGATCGTCAAACGCTTCAAAACCGGCGCGATGTCCTTCGGATCGATCAGCAAGGAGGCGCACGAAAACCTCGCCATCGCCATGAACCGGATCGGCGGCAAGAGCAACACCGGCGAAGGCGGCGAGGATCCCGCGCGCTTCGTGCCCGATGCCAACGGCGACTCGCGCCGCAGCGCGATCAAACAGGTGGCCTCGGGGCGCTTCGGCGTCACCAGCCATTACCTGGTCAACGCCGACGAACTCCAGATCAAGATGGCGCAGGGCGCCAAGCCCGGCGAGGGCGGCCAGCTTCCCGGTCACAAGATTGACGACTTCATCGCCAAGATTCGCTACTCGACGCCCGGCGTGGGATTGATCTCGCCGCCCCCGCATCACGACATCTATTCGATCGAAGATCTCGCGCAGCTCATCCACGACCTCAAGAATTCCAACAACCGCGCGCGCATCGGGGTCAAACTGGTCGCCGAGGTCGGCGTCGGCACCGTCGCCGCCGGAGTCGCAAAGGCCAAGGCCGACGTGGTGCTGATCAGCGGTTACGACGGCGGCACCGGCGCCTCTCCCCTGCAATCGATCAAGCACGCGGGGATTCCGTGGGAACTGGGACTCGCCGAGACCCAGCAGACCCTGGTGATGAACGGTCTGCGCGGACGCATCCGGGTCGAGACCGACGGCCAGCTCAAGACCGGCCGCGACGTTGCCGTCGCCGCCCTGCTCGGCGCCGAGGAATTCGGTTTCGCCAGCGCCGCGCTGGTCGCCTCGGGATGCATCATGATGCGCGTCTGCCATCTCAACACCTGCCCGGTCGGCATCGCGACCCAGGATCCGGTGCTGCGCGCGAAGTTCTCGGGCAAGCCCGAGCACGTCGTGAACTTCATGATGTTCATCGCGGACGAACTGCGCGAATACATGGCGCAGTTGGGCTTCCGCACCGTCGCCGAAATGGTCGGCCACGTCGAATGCCTGGACGCCAACGAAGCGATCGCGCATTGGAAGGCGCGCAGCGTCGATCTGGCCAATATTCTTCGCCGTCCCGATGCCGGGCCGGACGAACCGCTGCATTGTGTCGAGCAGCAGGATCACGGACTCGGCGCCGCGCTCGACAACCACATCATCGAGCTTGCCAAAGACGCGCTCGAGCATCGCAAGCCGGTCGAAATCCATCTTCCCATCCGCAACGTCAACCGCACCGTCGGCACGATGCTGTCGGCGGAAGTGTCGCGGCGCTACGGCGCCGAGGGATTGCCGCCCTACACGGTGCAGATTCATCTCAATGGTTCGGCCGGCCAGAGTTTCGGCGCGTGGCTCGCGCCGGGAATCGCGCTCCATCTCGAAGGCGACGCGAACGACTACTGCGGCAAGGGACTGTCGGGCGGAGTTATCTCGGTGACTCCGCCAAAAGAAGCGACCTTCAAGGCCGAGGACAACATCATTGTCGGCAACGTCGCGCTCTACGGCGCCACCGGCGGCGAAGCGTTCTTCCGCGGCGTGGCCGGCGAGCGATTCGCGGTGCGCAACAGCGGCGCGCACGCGGTGGTCGAGGGCGTCGGCGACCATGGATGCGAGTACATGACCCGCGGCTTGGTCGTGGTTCTGGGCAGGACCGGCCGCAACTTCGCGGCCGGCATGAGCGGCGGGGTGGCGTACGTGCTCGACGAAGACGGCTCGTTCCCGTCGCGTTGCAACACCGGGATGGTCGAGCTGGGTCCGATCGCCAATCGCGACGAACTCAAGCAGTTGCACGCGCTGATCGTGCGGCATTTGCAGTACACGCAGAGCGCGGTCGCACGCCGTGTCCTCGACCGATGGGACGACTACGCTGCGAAGTTCGTAAAAGTGCTGCCGACTGAGTATCGGATGGTGCTCGAACGGCAACATCTCAACATGGATTCCGATCTCGCGCGGGTGGCCTCGGTTTAGCCGCCGCCGGCGCGAGTGAGTAATCGACTGACTAGTCAGAATTGACCTGGCTCGGGAGATCACGGCTGCGATGGGCAAGATAACGGGCTTCATGGAGATCAGGCGCGAGACTCCTTCGCGGCGTCCGGTCGGGGAGCGCCTCAAGGATTGGCGCGAATTCGACCTCAAGATGCCCGAAGACAAACTGCGCGCGCAGGGCGCCCGCTGCATGGATTGCGGAATTCCCTTCTGCCACAAGGGTTGCCCGCTCGGCAACATCATCCCCGACTGGAACGATCTGGTTTACCGCGGCCGATGGCGCAATGCGATCGAGCGCCTCCACGCGACCAACAATTTTCCGGAGTTCACCGGCAGAGTTTGCCCCGCCCCCTGCGAAGAAGCCTGCGTCCTCAACATCAACAACGACCCGGTCACGATCAAGCTGATCGAGAAGAACATCATCGATCACGCCTGGGCGGAAAAATGGATCGCGCCGCAGCCGCCCGCGCGCAAGTCGGGAAAGCGCGTCGCGGTCGTGGGCTCGGGGCCGTCGGGGCTGGCCTGCGCGCAGCAACTGCTCCGCGCGGGACATTCGGTCACGCTCTACGAGCGATCGGATCGCGTCGGCGGATTGCTCACTTACGGCATTCCGGACTTCAAGCTGGAAAAGTGGATCGTCAGCCGGCGGGTTGAGCAGATGAAGGCCGAGGGCCTGGAGATTATCACCAACTGCCGCGTCGGCTTCGACATCCACGCCGACGAGATGCGCTCGAAGTACGACGCGATCGTGCTCGCGATGGGCGCGACCAAGCCGCGCGACCTGCCGATCCCGGGGCGGGAACTCAAGGGAATCCATTTTGCCATGGAATTCCTGCCGCAACAGAACCGGCGCAACTTCGGCGACGCGCTCGATCCCGCGGCCGAGATCTCCGCGCACGGAAAGCGCGTGGTCATTCTCGGCGGCGGCGATACCGGTTCCGATTGCCTGGGCACCGCAAACCGCCAGGGCGCGGCCGTCGTGCATCAGTTCGAGCTGCTTCCGATGCCGCCTGAAAAGCGCACCGCCGAAATGCCGTGGCCCGACTGGCCGATGATCATGCGCACCACCAGCTCGCACGAAGAGGGCGTGCAGCGCGACTGGAGCGTGAACACAAGCAGGTTCTCCGGCGAAAACGGCGTGGTGAAAAAACTCCACGGCGCCCGCCTCAACTGGAAGCATGACAACGGGCGGATGGTGATGGAGCAAATCCCGGGCACCGAGTTCGAAATCGAGTGCGACCTCGTGCTGCTCGCGCTCGGATTTCTCGGCCCCGAGCCCCAGGGCATAATCTCCGAGCTCGGGGTCAAGCTCGACCCGCGCAGCAACGTGCATGTGCGAGAGTTTCATGTCGAGCGTGCCCGGAGTTTTCGCCGCCGGAGACGCGCATCGCGGGCAATCGCTGGTGGTGTGGGCGATATGGGAGGGGCGCGAAGCGGCGCGCGCGGTCGACGCCTACCTGATGGGCGAGACCTTCCTGCCCTCGAGCCCTGAACTCTGATCGAGCGTCAGGATCACCGGGACGCCATCGCGAGAAAGTCTGCGAGGTGGACGGCCTTGATTTTCGAACCGCGGCGGCGAAGCTCGGCGGCGATCTGGAACTCGCATCCGGGATTCGCCAGCACCACGCAATCCGCGCCTGTCGCAACGATATTGTCGGCTTTGCGCCGCGCCAGGTCGCGCGCCATCGCGGGCTCGGTCAAGTTGTAGGACCCGGCCGAACCGCAGCAGAGGTCACTTTCGGACATCTCGATAATCCTCACGCCCGGAATCGAAGCTAGCAATTTGCGCGGCGCTTCGCGCACTCCGAGTCCATGCACGAGGTGGCAAGCGTCGTGGTAGGTGACGGTGCATTGAAATTCGCGCTTCGGAGCCGCCGGTGCGTCGAGCAGCAAAGAACTCAGGTCCCGCACTTTCGAGGAGACCGCACGCGCATCCTCGGCGAATTTCGGTTCGTCTCTGAGCAGCTGGCCGTATTCCGCGATTGCCAGCGAGCATCCCGACGCAGCCGACACGATCGCATCGGCGCCGCAGCTCTTGAGCGCGAGAACGTTGGCGCGGGCAAAATCGCGGGCTCGCGATCCGTTGCCCGAATGCAGATCGAGTGCTCCGCAGCATGAGGTCGGTTCGAGTTGGACGACGCGATAGCCGGCGGCGGCGAGCAGACGCTCACTGTTCAGGTTTTCCGAATTCGCAAGTGCTTGCGCAACGCATCCGTGATGCACGACGACCGTCGGTGCGTCTGCACGCGGCGCGATGCTCGCCCCGCTCGGCGAGCGGGCGCAAGCCGGGCGTGAGCGGCGGGAGAAGATCGAGCCAATCGCGAATCATGCGCGGCAGGACGGCTCCTAGAGCGGGCCTCAGACCAAGGCGATCGACAAGCTTCAGCGGCGCGAGCAGCACCCGGAGACGACGGGGGTACGGGAAAATCGCGCCGGCGGCGCGCCGCTTGAATCGATCGATGAAGCCGCGGTGATGCTCTCGCTCGACGAATAAGCGCGCACCGTCAATCAAGCGGCCGTAATGAACGCCCGACGGGCAGGCGGTCTCGCAGCCCCGGCATCCGAGGCATAAATCGAGATGGCGTGCCGCGTCGTCGTCGAAGTCGATGCGGCCTTCGGCGAGCAACTTCATCAGATAGATTCGGCCGCGCGGCGAGTCCATCTCGCATCGCGTTACAACGTAGGTCGGACAAGCCTCGGCGCACAGCCCGCAATGGACGCACGCGAACAGCAGGTCGTAGTCGGAAACGCCGCGAACCGGATTCAATGGTGTGAGTGAAGCCTCGGCCATCAGATGCCTCCGACGAAGCATCCGGGGTTGAAGATCCCGGCCGGATCGAAGGCCGCCTTGAGCCGCCGCATGAGCGCGAGCGCGCCGGCGTTGGGAGTGTCGAAGAATTCGAGCGAGTCACGGATCGCCGGCGCGGCGGCGAGCAGTCGAAGAGTACCGCGCGTCGAGCGCGCAACTTCACGCCATCGCGCCACGGTTATAGCGGGAGCCTCGGCGCCGTGTTCATCAGCCGGAACTATCTGCGCGACGCCGGAGCCGGCGTGGGCGCGAAATTCAATGTCGTTGCCGCAGCTCTCCAGTACTCGCGCGAGAAACGCGGGTGGAACCGCGATCTGCGCGGCCAGCGGAGCCGAATGGAAATCGATATCGCGCAGCAGCTCGTAACTCTTAAGAGCGCCGTGGGTGCTCAGAATTTCACCGCGCGCGCCGGCCAAATCGCGAATCCGTCCGGCCTGATAGCCAATCTCCGGCGGATTTCCGGAAAAACCGGCGAGAAGGAGGAATTGACCGGTGGAATTGAAGCGCGTTGCGAGGCCGGGACTGAGTATATCGAGATTACTCAGTGGCAATGAGTCATTGAGTATGCGCGCGGCGGCGAATGCATCTGCTGCACGCGCGTAAGGAACGACCGCGAGACAGTAGTCAGATGGAATGGGACGCACTTTGAACGTTGCCTCAGTTACTATTCCAAGCGTACCGAATGCCCCACCCATCAGTTTCATCAGATCATACCCGGCGACGTTCTTGACCACGCGGCCGCCGCCGTGAATGAGGCTGCCGCCGTGACCGACGAAGCGAACTCCAATCAGCAGGTCGCGCGACGTGCCCTCGGAAAGGCGAAGCGGTCCGGAGTGCGCGGCGCCGATTAACGAGCCCAGCGTCGTCATCCCGGGGCCGCATGGATCGACTGGGAGCCGCTGACGGGCGCCCGCCATGGCGCCATTCAGTTCGCCGACGGTGATTCCGGCCTCCGCAACAATTGTCATGTCGTCGGGCTCGTAGGCGACAATTCGCGCCATCCGCGCCATCGAGATGCCGAGCGCGACGGGCGAGCGCCGGATGCCCGCGAGCGAGCGTGCCGCGCCGATTGGCGCCAGCGCAATCCGATCCGCTTCGCACAAGCGAACGATCTCGCAGATCTGCCCGACGGAAACGGGCTCAGCGATCGTGTCGGCGGCGCGCGCCTCGGTAGCGGTTGGCGCGCGAACGCGCTCAGCGCCGACGATTGCCTCGAGCCGATTCGCCAGATTTGAAGATGCTTTGGCAGCCACGATATTTGCCGGCGGTGCAGCCTTAGATCGGCGCCTGACGGCGCGGCGCGGCGACCTCGACGCATGCGCCGGGTTGCGGAATCACTTTGCCGGGATTCGATCGCTCCATCGGATCGAACACATGGCGCAGCTCCGTCATGACGCGAAGATCGTCGGGCGAGAACATCAGCGGCATCTCGCCGATTTTTTCCACGCCGATTCCATGCTCGCCGGTAAGGCTGCCGCCCATCTCGACGCAGGCCTTGAGGATTTCGCGTCCCGCGTCGATCGCCCGGCGGACCTGGTCGGCTTCGCGCTCGTCGTAAAGAATGATCGGATGCAAATTGCCGTCGCCGGCGTGAAATACGTTGCCGATGCGCAAGTCATAGCGGCGGCTCACGTCGGCGATCACCCGCAGAATTCGCGGCAGGCAGGTTCGCGGAACCACGCCGTCCTGAGTCGCGTAGTTCGGCGCGAGGCGGCCGACGGCGCCGAATGCGCGTTTGCGCGCCTTCCACAACAGCGCGCGCTCGGCTTCGTCACGTGCAAGCCTGACGCTCGACGCGCCGGCCAGGCTCGCAGTTTTCGCGACCTCGTCGGCGTAAGTGCCGAGCCCGGCCTCCAGACCTTCGAGCTCGATGATCAGCACCGCGCCCGCATCCAGCGGCAGTCCGACGTGGAACGCGTCCTCGACGGCGCGAATGATTAGCTGGTCCATCATTTCGAGCGCGGCCGGCACGATTCCCGACGCGATTATCATCGACACGGCGCGCGTCGCGCTGTCGGCATCGGCAAAGGTGGCCAGGATCGTGCGATGATTCTCGGGCTCGCGCATCAGCTTGAGCGTTGCGCGCGTGACGATTCCCGCAGTGCCCTCCGCGCCGACGACTGCCCCGGCCAGATCGTAGCCGCATCGCTCCTCAGCCGGTCCGCCGAGCTCGACGATTTCGCCATCGGGCAGAACCACTTCGAGCGCCAGCACGTGATTGGTGGTCACTCCGTATTTCAAGGTATGCGGCCCGCCCGAATTCTCCGCGATGTTGCCGCCGATGGTGCACGCCACCTGCGACGACGGATCGGGCGCGTAGAAATATCCTTTCGACTTGACCGCGTTGGTGACGTGCAGGTTGACCACGCCGCTCTCGGCCTCGACCCGCCGATTGTCGAAATCGATTTCCACAATCCGGTTCATCTTCGAGGTGCAGATCATCGCCGGCGCGTTCAACGAAAGGCATCCGCCCGACAGGCCCGTTCCTGCACCGCGTGGGACGAAAGCAATGCCGCGCCGATCGAGCGCGGCGAGGACAGCGCTCAACTGCGCGGTCGAGCGCGGGAGGATCAGCACCTCGGGGGCGCGCTTCTCGATCGTCCATCCGTCGCACTCGTAAACCTTCAGCTCGGTTGCGCGCGAGACGATCCCGCCGGCGCCAAGAATTTCGCGAAGCTCGTCGAGAAGTTTGCGGTCGATGCTGCTCATTGTGGCGGCGCGTCCAATCCCCGCGGCACTCTACCATGACCCCGAATCGGGCGCGCGGGCAACGCTTTTGCGATCGGTCCTTCGCGGTCATAATAGCAAGGTTCAATTTCAGCCCGGAATCTCGCGGGCGCGCGGCTGGCGCGCGCGGAAATTCCCGGCGATTCATTGCAAGGAGAAACACTGGTGGCGGATTCATTTCCGGAACTCAAGCCTGCGTCGCGGATTCTGCTCGGTCCGGGGCCGTCCAACGTCAATCCGCGCGTGATGAAAGCGATGATGTCGCCGGTCGTCGGTCACCTCGATCCGGATTTCGTCCAGGTGATGGAGAATATCAAGCGGCTGCTGCGCATCGTCTTCCGCACCGGCAACGAGATCACGTTTCCGGTCTCCGGCACCGGTTCGGCGGGGATGGAAACCGTGATGGCGAATCTGATCGAAGACGGCGACGAGGTCGTGATCGGCGTTAACGGCGTGTTCGGAACGCGGCTGGCGGACCTCGCGTCGCGGCTCGGCGCGAAGGTTCACAAGGCCGAGGCGGATTGGGGAACGATCGTGGAACCGGCGCAAGTAGCGGCGGCGCTAAAGGCGGCGAAAAATCCGAAGCTGGTCGCGATCGTTCACGCCGAGACTTCGACCGGAATACATCAGCCGATCGAGGAAATTGCCGAGCTGGCGCATCGGCACGGCGCGATGATCGCGATCGACGCGGTGACATCACTCGCCTGCGTGCCGGTCGAGATCGACAAGTGGAGCATCGACGCCTGTTACAGCTGCACGCAAAAGGGACTGAGCGCGCCTCCCGGGCTGGCGCCGGTCACCTTCAGTGCGCGCGCGATGGAGTCGGTGCGCAAGCGCAAAACCAAGTGCCGCTCATGGTACTTCGACCTCGGGTTGATCGAGCAGTACTGGGGACCCGACCGCCTCTACCATCATACCGCGCCGATCACGATGAACTACGCGCTCTACGAGGCGCTGCGGATCGTCGTCGAGGAAGGCCTGGAGGCGCGATGGCGCCGGCATCGCATCAACGCCGCCGCGTTCCATGCCGGAGTCCGCGCGATAGGTCTGCAGCTCGCCGCGCAGGATGGCTACCGGTTGCCGCAGCTCACGACGATCGCGGTGCCGGCGGGAATCGACGAAGCGAAGGTGCGGGCGGATTTGTTGCGGCTGTTCAATATCGAAGTCGCAGGCGGACTCGGACCGCTCAAGGGCAAAATCTGGCGCGTCGGTCTGATGGGCGAGGGGTCGCGGCGCGAAAACGTGATGATAGCGCTGAACGCGCTCGAAGAAATCCTGGGCTCCAACGGATTCGAGATTGCTCGCGGCCGGGCGCTGACCGCCGCCGAGGATGCTTACAGTGCCGAGGGCACCGGTGCCAGCGAGCCGCCAGCGCAAGCATCATGAAGATGTACGATTTCAGCCTCGCGCCGAGTTCGCGGCGCGTGAGGATCTTCCTCGCGGAGAAGGAGATCGAGCTTGAGTTGGTGCAAGTCGATATCATGCGCAACGCGAATCGCACGCCCGAGTTCTACCGGAAGAACCCGCTCGGCTCATTGCCGATTCTCGAGCTCAACGACGGCAGTTGTCTGTCGGAGAGCGTCGCGATTTGCCGCTACTTCGAGGAAATCCAGCCCGGAGCCGGCAAACCTAACCCCTAACCAGTCGGTAGTGAGCGGTTTTGACCTACTTTTTCTTCTTGCGCTTTTCGCTACGTGCGTATTTTTTCGCGTCTGCATCAAATTCAGACCAGCTTATTTTGTGACCATAAGTCGAATCCTTTGGATACCAGACCAGAGATCCGTTTGAGACCTCCAGCTTGCCAAGGACTGCGCCATCGGCCTTTACCTTGAAATGGATGTCCGCCCTACCCAAATCTCGCGTTGGAATGTCGAATGTCACTTCATGTTTCATCGCATTGTTCCTCCTTTTAGGTGCCTTGCTAAGTGATCCGCGCTATGTGAATCAAAACCACCCTCTACCAACCAGTCAATGCATTAGCTATTCCAATGGCTACTCTTCCGATTCCTCTGCGCCGCCAGTGCCGTTGGAGCCGTTGCCGTTAGCGTCCTCGTCGGGCTCCGCCATCCCGGCCACGGCGCGGACGCGTTCGTCGCCCTCGAGCCTTACCATGTGCACGCCCTGCGCGTTGCGGCCGGTGAGTCGCACAGTCTTGACGGCGAGTCGAATCACCTTACCGCCATCGGTTATCAGCATCACCTGATCGTCAATGCCGACCTGGCGGACACTGATCACTTTGCCAGTCTTCTCGGTCACGTTCATCGTGATCACGCCCTTGCCGCCGCGATGCATGAGTCTGTATTCAGAGGCGGGCGTACGTTTGCCGTAGCCGAGTTCGGAAACCGTTAGGAGGGTTTCGTCGTCGCGCACCGTGGACATCGAAACAACCTCGTCTTCGACGAGGGTGACGGTCTTGCCTTCCTCGAACTGGCTGGGACTCTAGTTCCATTCCCTTCACAGCCAACGTGTTGCGGCTTTTCGGCCAGCGCCTGTTTTTCATCGAAACGAATAGCTTGGCCCTCGCGGGTCGAGAGTACGATTTGTTGATTGCCGTCGGTGATTCGCACGTCCACCAGCGAGTCGCCATCCTCGAGGTTGATGGCAATAATTCCGCTGGAGCTAATATTTTCGAACTCGTCTAGCGCGCTTTTTTTCACCCGCCCGCGCCGCGTCGAGAAAAAGACGAACTTGCCCGCAGTCTCGCGCGGCACCGGAATGAATGCGGACAGCGTTTCGTCGTTGGCCAGACTCAGCAGGTTGGCGATCGAGCGTCCCTTGGCGGCGCGCCCGCCCTCGGGCAGTTCGTAGGCCTTGAGCTCGTAAACCTTGCCCGCGCTGGTGAAGAACATCAGCCGGTCGTGGGTCGACACGCGCTCGAGATGCTCGACGAAATCCTCTTCGGTGGTGGTCGCGCCAATCTTGCCGCGGCCGCCGCGCTTCTGCGTGCGATAGAGCGAGAGCGGGGTGCGCTTCAAGTACCCGCCGTGCGTGACGGTGACCAACACGTCCTCTTCGACGATCAGATCCTCGACCGAGAACTCTCCCTCCGCTTCGATTATCTGAGTGCGGCGCGGATCCGCGAATTCTTTCTTTATTTCGTCCAGCTCGGCGGCGATCAGCTTCAGCAATTCCTTCTCGTCGGCCAGAATCTTCTTGTAGCGCGCGATCAGCGCGACCGTTTCCTTGTGTTCGGTTTCGATCTTTTCGCGCTCCAGTGAAGTCAGCCGGCGCAGCGTGAGATCGAGGATCGCCTGCGCCTGCAACTGCGAGAGCCCGAACTGCTTCATCAAGCCGCTGCGGGCCGACTCGGCATCCTTCGACTTGCGGATGAGATTGATAACCGCGTCGAGATTCTTGAGCGCGGTCAGCAGGCCGTCCAGGATATGCAGCCGCGCCTGCGCCTCTTTCAGCTCGAATCGCGTGCGCCGCGTCAGCACGATCTTGCGATGCTCGAGGAACGCAACGAGCATCTGCAGCAGATTCATCTCCTTGGGCCGGCCCTCGTGGATGCCGAGCAGAATGATCCCGTAGCCCTGCTGCATCTGGGTCAGCTTGTAGAGCTGGTTGAGCACGATCCGCGGCTCGGCGTCGCGCTTGAGCTCGATCACCACCCGCATCCCGTCGCGATCCGATTCGTCGCGGATGTCGCTGATGCCTTCGATGCGCTTGTCGTTGACCAGCTCGGCCATCCGCTCGATCATCCGCGCCTTGTTCACCTGGTAGGGAATTTCGCGAATGATGATCGATGATCGCGAGCTGCGCTTGTCGGTCTCGATCGCAGCCAGCGCGCGCATCGTAAGCGTGCCGCGCCCGGTCAGATACGCCTGGCGAATCGCCTGGCGGCCGAGCAATTGCCCGCCGGTCGGAAAATCCGGGCCGGGCACGATGTCGAGAATCTTCTCGTGCGTGATCCCCGGGTTCTCGATCAACGCCAGCAACGCGTCGCAAACCTCGCCGAGATTATGCGGCGGGATGTTGGTCGCCATTCCAACCGCGATCCCGTCCGAGCCGTTCACCAGCAGGTTCGGAAATTGCGCGGGCAGAATCTCGGGCTCCATGTGCGAGCCGTCGAAGTTCGGGACGAAATCGACCGTGTCCTTGTCGATATCGGCGAGCATCCGCTCCGCCAGCCGCGTCAGCCGGCACTCGGTGTATCGATACGCAGCCGGCGGATCGCCGTCCACCGAGCCGAAGTTGCCCTGCCCGTCGATCAGCAGGTAGCGCAGGCTGAACGGCTGCGCCATGCGCACCAGCGAATCGTAAACCGCCATGTCGCCGTGCGGATGGTAACGGGCGAGCACTTCGCCCACCACCGCCGCGCACTTGGTGTAGCGCCGGTTCGACAAGAGGCCGGTGCGGAACATCGCGTACAGGATGCGGCGATGGACCGGCTTGAGTCCGTCGCGAATCTGCGGCAGCGCGCGTCCGATATTTACCGACATCGCGTAGTCCAGGTAGGACTGCCGCATGTCGTCTTCGATATTCAGCAGCGCGGGTTCGTTGTGATGCGGTTCGTTGCCGTTGGTCTCAGCCATTTAATAATCCGGGGCTCCCCCGAGTTCCGAGCAGCTGGTCAGATGTCGAGGTTGCGGACGTTAAGCGCGTTCTCCTCGATAAACTGGCGGCGCGGCTCGACCTGGTCGCCCATCAACGTGGCGAAGATTTCCTCGGCGTCCTCGCGCGATGCAATCTGCACCCGCAGCATCGCCCGCGTCTCCGGGTTCATCGTGGTCTCCCACAACTGCCCCGGATTCATCTCGCCGAGTCCCTTGTAGCGCTGGATATCCACGCCCTTTTGTCCCGCGCTGAGCACCGCCTCCGCCACCGCCTTGAGCGTCTCGGCCGTGGATTCGCTTTCGCCAATCTTGAGTTTGAACGGCGCCTTGATCGCGTCCAGTTCCGGTTCGAGCCGGCGAATCTCGCGCAGCTCTCCGCTATGCAACAGCGTCAGATCGACCACGGTCGGCGGCGTCGTGCCGTTTTGCGAATGGCTGAACACCGCGCGCCAATGCGCTTCGCCGTCGGGCTCGAGCTTGTAAACCAGGTTGTCGTTCTTCGAGTCCTTGCGGATCGCTTCGGCCATCTGCTTCGCCGCTTTCTCGGATTCAAAGCTCTCGTCATCGATCGTCTTGGCGGCCGCGAGCTTGGCGAGCGACGCGATGATCGAGCGCTCCTTCGAACGCCGCTCCAGCGCCTCGAACATCTTTTCCAGGAACAGCGCCTTGCGCACGAGCGTCTTCAACACCGCGCCCTTGTACTCGCGCGCGTCCTTGCCCTTGCCCGCCTCGAACGTCACCGCCTCGGCGCCGAGGTCGGTCAGATAATCTTCCAGCGCGGTCTCGTCCTTGAGATAGCGTTCGGTCTTGCCCTTCTTCGCGCGGAACAGCGGCGGCTGCGCGACGTAGAGATAGCCATTCTCGATAATCTCGATGAACTGGCGGAAAAAAAACGTCATCAGCAGCGTGCGGATGTGCGAGCCGTCCACGTCCGCGTCGGTCATGATCACGATCGTGTGATAGCGCAGCTTGCTCAGATCCTTGTCCTCGCCGATTCCCATCCCGAGCGCCGTGATCAGGATGCGCAGCTCCTGCGACGACAGCATCTTGTCGATCCGCGCGCGTTCGACGTTCAATATTTTCCCGCGCAGCGGCAGAATCGCCTGCGTCTTGCGATCGCGCCCCTCTTTGGCGGTTCCGCCTGCCGATGCGCCCTCGACCAGGTACAACTCGCTGCGCGCCGGGTCGCGCTCCTGGCAGTCCGCCAGCTTGCCGGGCAGCGAGCCCGAATCCAGCGCGCCCTTGCGCCGCACCAGCTCCTTGGCTTTGCGCGCGGCCTCGCGCGCGGTGGCGGCTTCGACCGTCCGAACGACGATCTTCTTCGCCACCGACGGGTTCTTCTCCAGGAACTCGCCGAGCTTCTCGTTCACCAGCCCCGAAACGATTCCCTCGACCTCGGAGTTGCCGAGCTTGGTCTTGGTCTGGCCCTCGAACTGCGGCTCGCCGATCTTGATGCTGACGATCGCGGCCAAGCCCTCGCGCGTGTCGTCGCCCTCCAGCCGCATGTCCTTATTCTTAAAAAGATTGTTCTTGGTCGCGTAATTGTTGATCGTGCGCGTCAGCGCCGACTTGAGCCCCGACAGATGCGTTCCGCCCTCGGCGGTATGGATGTTGTTGGCGTAGGTGAAAATCACCTCGTGGATCGCGTCGGTCCATTGCAGCGCGACTTCGACGTCCACGCCCTCGCGCACGCCCTTGAAGAAAATCACGTCGTGCAGCGCTTCGTTGCTCTTGGAGAGCGTCGCGACGTACTCCGCGATTCCGCCCTCGTAGTGAAACTCTTCCGCCTTGTTGATTCGCTCGTCGCGAAGCCTGATCCGCAGTCCCGCGTTGAGGTAAGCCATCTCGCGCAGATAACGCGCGATTATTTCGTACTTGAACTTGATCTCGGGAAATATCTTCGAGTCGGGCGAGAAGGTGGTCTTGGTCCCCTTGCTGTTGGTTGCGCCGCGCTCTTCGACCTTGGTCTTCGGCAGCCCGCGCTCGTAACGTTGAAAATAAATTTTGCCGTTCTTGTGAACTTCGACCTCGAACTCGTCGCTGAGCGCGTTGACCACCGACGCGCCCACCCCGTGCAGTCCGCCCGAAACCTTGTAGGCGCTCTTTTCGAACTTGCCCCCGGCGTGAAGCACCGTGTGCACGACTTCCAGCGCCGAGCGCTTTTCCGTCGGATGCATGTCAACCGGAATCCCGCGCCCGTTGTCCTCCACCGAAATCCGATCGTCGCTCAGAATTACGACGTTGATCTCGTTGCAGAAACCGGCCAGCGCCTCGTCAACCGAGTTGTCCACGATCTCGGTGACCAGATGATGCAATCCCCGCTCGGCCGTGTCGCCGATGTACATCCCGGGGCGTTTACGAACTGCTTCGAGTCCTTCGAGTACCTTGATGGACTCGGCGCCATAGCCGTCGGACGATTGTTTATTTGGCATAGAAAAGGGCGAGCGATGAGCTAACTTTCCGCACCCCACCACCTGATCAAATTCTATTCGTTTAATGCATCAAAGTAAAGGAATAACTCGACTGCTCGATGGGTAAATCAAACAGTATTTGAATAATGTTCCTGTTGATAAGAAAGCAGCCAGTCAGTGGGCGTTTTCCAGCCTACCGGCGCGACGCAGCAAGGGCCTTTTTGCAAAACCCTGAGTTGCTACCAACAGAACGCCATTTTGCGAAAATCACACGCACCTGGACCGGTTCTGTGCGCCATCGAAAAAATGGAAAGTGAACGGCGATTGGACCCCGTTCAATCGACCCGGCGCAGCTCGATCAGCATCTCGCGAGGGCCGATGTAGCCGACTTTGCGCCCAGCTATTCGCTTCCGCGCGCGGCTTTCAAGTTTGCGGACAAGCGGTGGCTAGGGTTGTAAGCCGCGTCGTCCTGTTCACAGAGCCGCTCGACGTTCGCTGCATAGCTATCGACGGCGTCTGATTTCAGCGGCTCCGGGAGAGCATAAACGTCGGCGATAATCCGAGAATTTGTATCAAATGCGGCATCCTGCATCGCCGAGGGCATTGGCATTTTGCCAGTGAGAAATTCGGCTCGGTAGTGCTGCAAGACTGCACTTTGTGCCTCGCCAAGCGAGCGCCGGAGCGCCACGTCGAGGGCAACCTGCTTTACAAGCACTTCGCACCCGTTCTCTTTGGCGTTTTCGGAAATCTGCCTATTTTCTTCGTTCGCCAGCTTTGACGCCGAGTTCCATTGCTCCGATACCTCGTTGCATGTCAGCCCCCATAACTGCTCGCATGTCGGTGTCGTTGCCGCGCATCCGCTGACAGAAAACACAAGCGCGAGCGCGGCTGCGTGGCTGAGCTTGATGAATTGCTCCTTCATGGATTGCTTCCAGCGGCGGCCCCGTCGTTCGCGTCAATCGCGCCGTACGTCGAACGTTTCAGAAAGCCTTGCAGATTTTGTTGCCCCATTTATCAACCCAGTTATATGTGCCGGTCGGGCAGCCCTTCGAGGTGTCATAGTAGCGGGTGGCCCCATCGAAGCTCTGGCAAATGCGCGTCCCCCATTTATCCACCCAAGGATGGGAGCCAGCGGGGCAGTCGGTCAGACTTCCCTGCGTGGTCGTATTCTGCCCGCTGCCGAAGCTCTTGCAGACCGAGGTGCCCCATTTGTCCACCCACGGATAGGAACCGATTGGGCACCCGGCATAGGCCTCACGGACCAAAAGCGGCAGGAGCAAAGCCGTGAGCAACGCGAGGGCGGCTAGCTTAGCCATTCGCGCCGGATGTTAGCACTCGGCTTAGATGTTGCAAGCGGCGGGAAAAAACCTCGCTACGACGCGGGTTTCATGTTCGACTTCCTCTCTTACGAAATCGGCACCGCCCTTTTGGCAGCGCTGCGGACCACTTGCTCCTGCCAGCTGGATTCGGGCCAGCCCTTTCGGCCGCGGGCTTGATGCAGTCGGTCCAAGTATGTGACCACCGAACCGGGCGCACAGCCCAATAAGACGAGAGTCACGCCAAGTACCGTACCGGTCCGTCCGGTGCCGCCGTCACAATGAACCACAACGCCCTGGTTGGCCTCCAATGCCTGCTTCACTAGGGAGGCTGCGCTGAAGACTAGTTGCGCTTCGTTCTCCCGCGACGGTTTCCTGCCACCAGAAAGGTCTTCCAGCGTCACCACGTATCTCTCAAGAGGAGCATATTCATATTCAGTTCTATTTGAGAGGCAAATGACGCGTTGAATGCCGGCTCCGTGCAATTCTTTCCAAGAAACTTTGCAAGGCCACCTCATGCCGGCCAAGATTGTTGGCCGCTTCTTGACCCAATAGAACTCGTTAGGCACCTGAAGCCCCGCGAACTCGCCCTGTTGCTGTTTTGGTTCAACCAAATTGTCCATGGAGAACCCGCGGCTCCGGTGTAAACGTTGATTGCTCACAGGAGCCAGTAGTAGCGGACGGGTTTTATCAACCGCCCGTCAATCGACCTGCCGCAGCTCCGCCAGCAGCTCGCGCGGGCCGATGTAGCCGACTTTGCGCTGCGCCACCTTGCCCGCCGAATCGATCAGCATCGTCGTCGGCACGCCCTGGATTTCGAACTTGCTGGTCAGCGCCTCGGTGGCCTTGTCCTGCGCCGTCAGATTCGCCTTCATCCGCACGAAGCGCTTTGCCTCGGTGACCACGGATGGATCGACGAAGGTCGAATGATCCATCTCGCGGCATGGGATGCACCAGTCGGCGCTGAAATCGATCAGCACGGGCTTGCGCGCTTCGGTGGCCGACGCGAGTCGAGCGGGATTGAACGGCTCGAAGCGAAGCTTCTCCGGCGCCTGTCCCGGATAGAGCATGATCGCGAGCGCTCCCACCGCGACGATTCCCAGCGCCGACCTCAGCACCAGGAACGGGCGCCAGCTTCTTCCCTCGCGCGAAATGAAACCGAGGTAAATCCCCACACCGGCCGCGTAATACGGCAGGATTCGACTCATCAGGTTGTTCGGAATCACCGGATCGAGAAAATAGAGCGCGAGTCCGGCCAGTGCGAACCCGAAAAGCTCCTCGACCCACGTAAGCCATTCGCCCGAACGCGGCAGCCGGCGAATATGCCCGGCCGCCATCGCCAGCCCGATATATGGAACGCCAAGTCCCAGCGCCAGTGTGAAGAACAGCGCGAAACCGAAGAGCGCGTTCCCGCTTCTCTCCACCATCAGCAGCAAGCCCAGCACGATCGGGCCGATGCATGGCGCCGCTACCACGCCCATCCCCAGCCCCATCAGCAACGCGCCCGCGTATCCGGGCCGGGCCGTGCCCGCGCGCTGCATCATCCAATTTGGCGGCTGCAAGACGAACAAACCGAAGCTCGATGCCGCCAGCGCGAGCAACATCATCGACAGCGCGACCAGCACCAACGGATTGCGCATCGCAGCGCCGAACAATCCGCCCGACATGGCGACGGCGACGCCCAACGTCGAGAACATCAGCGCGATTCCGAGCACGAAAACCGTCGCCAGAAACATCACGCGGCGATGGCCTCCGCCCTGGCTGCCGAAATACGCGATCGTCACGCCGATCAGCGGATAGACGCACGGCGTGAGATTCAACGCGAGTCCGCCAAGAAATACCGCGAGGAAGCCGAGCAACCATCCATGGAGGGCGAAGACGTTCGCGACCGCGGCGCCGGAATCATCGCCGCCGCCGATACCGCCGCTCCTCGCGCCCGTCGTGCCCGTCCCCTCCAGCGCTCCCGCCGTCGCGCCTGCGCCCGCCAGCGCGACCGTCGTGCTTACTGACGCCGGCCGCAGGCATTCGTTGTTGTTGCAGCCCTGGTAGTCGATGGTAACCGTGAGCGCGTCGCCCGGCTTCGGCGCGAAGTCGGCAGCCGCCTTGAGCGCCACCTCAAACTTGATATCGCCCCCGAACACCGAGATTTTTTCGCCGCCGGCCGCGATTTCGAGCGCCATCGTTTGCGCCGGCGGATACTTGATCGCGCCCGGCGCCACGCTGGACGGGCCGCTGACCTTAAGCCTGGTCGGGATGTAATCCTCGCTGAGCGGCTTGTCCGAATTGATATGCCATCCCGCGATTACCTGAGCGGCGACTTTGAGCGTGGCGGCGCCGCCGGCCCGAAGCGGAGGATCGATCGTGGCGGAGGTGATTTTTACCAGCTCATTCGCCTTCGGATTGGCGTGCGATACCGGCGCGAAAATCAGCAATGCGAGCGCAAACACCGCCGATACGATCGAGGCCCGCCGGAACAGGCGAGCCTTTCCATTGTGGGGGAACAATCGGAATTCGCGCGAGATCATTTGTCGGTAGTGTAGTTAAGACGTCGCCGGCCGAGCCTTGGCTTCCATCCGCCGCGTCATCGCTGTTTGGCGGCGGCGCTTTGCTTGCCGTTGGTTGAAAGCGGAACCGAACCCACGACCTCCAATCCGTAACCCGGCAGATTGGCGAGCCGCGGCGTCGCGTCCGACATGATTATCATCTTGCGCACGCCCACGTCGCGCAGAATCTGCGCGCCGATTCCGTAATCGCGGAAATCAGCCTCGGGTGCGTTGACCCGCGTAGTTGCACGAGGCGCCGGGCGCCCGCGCTCAAAATCCGACGCCAGCGCGTTGGACTCGCGCTTGAGATACAAGAGCACGCCTTCGCCGGCCGCCGCGATTCGTTCCATCGCGGTGCGCAGCAGGTTGCGGGTGTTGCGAACGGAGTAGCCGAACACGTCGCCGGGCAGATACTCGCGATGCGCCCGAACCAGAATCGGCTTGGCCGGATCCACCTTGCCCATCACCAGCACCAGGTGCTCGGTGTGATCGATCAGGTTGCGATAGACGATCGCGCTGAACTCGCCGAACGCGGTCGGCAGCTTCGCCTCCGCAATCCGCTGGACCATCGTCTCGTTGCGCAGCCGGTACCCGATGATGTCCGCGACCGTGACAATCTTGAGCCCGTGCACTTTCGCGAACTCGACCAGGTCGTCGCGCCGCGCCATCGTGCCGTCTTCCTTCAGAATCTCGCAGATGACGCCCGCCGGCTTGAGTCCCGCCAGCCGCGCGAGGTCAACCGCGCCTTCGGTCTGCCCGGTGCGCACCAGCACGCCACCGTCGCGCGCGCGCAGCGGATAGACGTAGCCGGGGGTAATGAACTCGGCGCCGCTGGCGTCCTCGCGCACCGCCTGCAGAATCGTGGTCGCGCGATCCTGCGCCGAGATTCCCGACCCCGACGCCCGCCGCGCGGTGATCGCCGTGGTAAAGGCCGTCCCGAGCGGCGCCTGGTTGTCGCCAACCATCATGCTGAGCCCGAGCCTGTCTATTCGCTCCGCCGACATCGGCAGGCAGATCAGCCCGCGCCCGAACCTGGCCATGAAGTTGACCGCTTCGGGGGTGACTTTTTCGGCCGCCATGCACAAATCGCCCTCGTTCTCACGCTGCTCGTCATCCATCAGGATGATCATGCGGCCGCGGCGGGTTTCGTCGAGTGCTTCCTCGATCGAAATAAACGGCGCGGGGGCTGCTTTACGATGAACTATCTCGCCAAACATTCGTGCGGCTCTCGATAAACTCTTACTCAACTATATACCGCCAGCCAAGCATCCTCGAAGCCCGCGCGATGCTATCTTGGACGGCATGGCGGTGGAAATTACCACGGCGGTCCTGCTGGCGGCGGGGCGCGGCAAACGCCTGGGCGCTCTGACCGCCCAAACTCCGAAGCCGCTGCTCGATATCGCCGGTTCACCGCTGATTTCGCATATCGTCGGCGCGCTGGCGGCGGCCGGACTGACGCACTTCATCGTGGTCGCGGGCTACCTGCCCGAGCAAATCGAAGCATGGGCGAAAACCTGGCACCGCGAAAATCCGGAAATCAAAATCACCACCGTCAGGCAGCCGGAATTGAACGGGACCGGCGGCGCGATGCTTGCGGCGAGAGCCCATCTCGCAGGCGTGGCGCGCTTTGTCTTCGGATGGGGCGATATTCTGATGGACCGCGCGAACTACCCGCGCTTTGTCCATCACGCGCGGATCGACGACTACGATTTGATGCTCGCGGTGAATCGCGTCAAGGATCCCTTCCGCGGCGCCGCCGTCTATGTGACCGGGCGCATGATGGTCGAACGCCTCGACGAAAAACCGCCGCCCGGAACCGCCACGACCCAATGGAACAACGCCGGACTTTTCGCCACCGGCCCGATAATTTTCGACTACCTCGCGCGGCTTGAACCGTCGGCGCGCGGCGAACTCGAAATCCCCGGCGCGATCGCGCAGATGATCGCCGACGGCCGCCGCGTGCGCGCGCTTGATATGCGTGGATTCTGGAGCGACGTCGGCACGCCCGAAGACCTCGAGAAGGCGCGCGCATCGTTCAAGCCGAAGAGGAAGCGGCGATGAGTATCCCCGACGGATGGGATGGCGCAGAGCTGGCCCGAGCCGCCCGCCTCGCCGCTCGAGTCCGCGCCGGCGCCGGCGCGCGAATCTTCGCGGCCCGCGCGCCCGGCCGCGTCAATCTAATCGGCGAGCACACCGACTACAGCGGGCTGCCCGTGCTGCCGGTTGCGATCGATCGATCTACAATCGTCGTCGCCGCCGCCATCACCGCCGCCGAAATCCAACTGGCGAACGCTGACCCTGGCTGGGCGGCGCGCCGTTTTGCAATTGCCCGAAAGATCCCTTCATACGAGACCGGCGATTGGGCGAACTACGTCAAGGCCGCGATCCAGGGAGTGATCGATCATTTTGCGCGGCGCGGAGGCCTGTCCGCGCCTGCAACTTCAGTTGACAACTTGCGCGGCGCGTCGATGGTCGTCGAGGGTCGCGTGCCGCCGGCTGCGGGGCTGTCGTCATCGGCGGCGCTCACGGTTTCGACCGCGATGGCGTTCATGGCGGTCAACGGTCTCGAACTCGACCCGATCGAAACGGCGACGATGGTTGCGCGCAGCGAATGGTACGTCGGGACGCGGGCGGGCGGGATGGACCAGGCGGCGTCAATTCTCGGCCGTCGCGACCATGCGCTGTTTATCGAGTTCGACCCGATCCGCGTGCGCGCGGTGAAGATGCCGGCGATCGCCGCGCTGGTCGTGGCGGACAGCCGCGAGGTGGCGGACAAGTCGGGGATGGTGCGCGCGGAGTACAATCGGCGCGTGGTCGAATGCGCGCTGGCGGCGCGAATTCTCGGGCGCGCGCTCAAGCTCGACGGCGTGACGATCCTTGGCGACGTGGTTCGCGCATCGCCCCGATGGAACGCGGCGCAACTCGTCGAGAAACTCGCGGCGGCGTCCCCGGCGCGGCTCGGCGCGGATCTCAAGGAGGCGGCTGACCTCCTGGGCGTCTCACAGCCGGCGCTCGAAGCGGACTTGCTCGGCCAGGGGTCGGCGCGGATCGCGCTGGAATCGAACCGCCCGCTCGAAATTCTCAAACGCGCGCGGCATGTCCTGAGCGAGACCGAGCGGGTGATTCGTGCGGCGGACGCGCTCGAGGCGGGCCGCCTCGATGAAATGGGAAAGCTGATGAATGCGTCGCATCAGAGTCTCGCCGATGACTTCCAATGCAGCACGGCGCGGCTAGACGCGATGGTGGAATGCGCACGGCGCGGCGGCGCGTTCGGCGCGCGGCTGACGGGCGCGGGTTTCGGCGGTTCGATCGTTGCGCTGTGCGACGCAGCGCGCGCCGGCGCGGTGATCGAATCGATCGATCGCGGCTATTACGCGAAGTTCGCTCCCGGTGAAGAAAGTGAAAATTGGCGGGCCGTGCTGCACGCAGGCGCAGGCGCGAGCGTGATCGACCTACCAGCGGCGTGAGAGCGCCTTAGCGCTTCAGGCGGATGATGCGCGCCGAGTGCGGCGGCAGATCGATAGCGCCGAATACCTCAATCTTTCTATTAACGGCAAGATCGAGCGCATCCGTCGCGGCGCCGCCCAGCTTCAAGTCCGACATATCCACGCGTGCAGGCGTGTCGCCCCGATTCAGGATCATCGCGATCGCGCCGACGCCGCTTTCGTTGGTCTTAGCGATCAGGCCGCGCACGTCGCCCGTGGCCATCAGATCGAGCGCCAGTACCGGTTCGCGCGCCGCGTTGGAATCGATCTCGGCGGCGATTTGCGCGGCCGTGCGAAACAATTTTCCCGCTTCGGCGTCGAGGATGCTCATGTCGTCGGAGATCAGAAGCATCCCGCCACTGGCGGCGATAGTCGCGGCCAGCGCGGCGCGCTCGTCGGCGCTGAGCAGGGTTTCGCGCGCCCGCAGCATCAAACAGTCGGGGTCGTTCAGCCATAGGCGCCGATGCATGAAGCTGCGCGTGACGATCGCGTCGAGCGCGCACACCGTTGACGGGTCGGCCACTCCAGGAACGCTCGAGTCCCAAAACGGGGAAACGTCGGGGCCGATGCGCATCCCGTCCACCAGCCCGACCGCCTGGGCAATCGGGCAGCCGCATCCGAGGATGAACGCGTCGTCGCCGGCGCCGGCGCGAATCGCCTCAAGCCCGCGGCGCAAGCTTTCGCCGCGGGTGAGACCCGGATCGTGACGCCGGCCGGGTGCGGCGGTGGCGTAAAGAAAATCGAGTTTCAAATACGAGTAGCCGAACTCGCCGGTGAGCTTTGCGAACAGGCGGCGGATGTGGGCGAGAAACGCCGGGTTGCTCGCGTCGAGCGCGTACGCGAACGCGTCGTTGCTCTTGGTCCAGTTAGCGTTGTAGCCGGCGCGAACCGGCTCGCCGGTCTCCTCGTGCATG
The DNA here is from genome assembly GCA_963722605.1 of Binataceae bacterium (SeqCode). Lineage (GTDB taxonomy): Bacteria > Desulfobacterota > Binatia > Binatales > Binataceae > Binatus. The sequence goes on from CAVRNO010000004.1 coordinate 885,526, forward strand.
ATGAACCAGTCGGGATGATCGATCATCAGGCGCGAGTCGCGGGCGGCAAGAAACGGCGCGGTCCAGATGCCGGCTTTGAAGCCGGCGGCGCGAATTTCGCCGGCGATCTGCTTAAGCCCGCCCGGAAATTTGGCGTTGGTAGTGTCCCAGTCGCCGAGCGCGGACTGAAAGCCGTCGTCAAGTTGAACCACCTCGAGCGGAAACTCGGAGCGCATCGCCTCGAGCGACTTGAGGTTGGCGCGCAGTGCGTCCTCGGTGATCGAGTCAAAGTAGTGGTACCAGGAGCACCATCCGCGCTGAAACGGTGCGCCGACCCGCGCTTTCATCCATCGCCCGGCAACTTCGGCCCATCGCGCGGCCATCCGCGCCGCGGACTCATCGGCGGCGGCGATGAAGATCGGGTCGAGTTCGCGCTGCGCGCCCGGCGCCAGAGTTACATCGTCGAGGATCGCGCGTGCGACTATTTTTTCAGGACTCGACACGGTCAGGGTCGAAAGCGAGCTGGCGCCCGCGATGAATCCGGCCAGGACGCGCTCCGCGGCGCCGCGGCTTTCGACGATCGTGAAAAGCTCGGAGGTAGCCGCTTCGGGGAATTCAGGCGGACGATCCGGTTCGCTCTGGTGCATGAGGCGAATGAGGAAAAGGGCCTCATCGCGCGGATGGCCCTTTTGCGACGCCCCGACCTCGTGGCCGCCCGATTCGCTCCATGACTGGTATCCATGCTTGAAGAATCGGGCCGGGGCCGACGGCGCGAAACCGGTCGAAACTTCAAAGATCGCACAGGTGAGCCGAACCGGATCGGCGCTGCGATTGGCGACGGTTGCGCGCACCACCGCGCCGCCGAATGCGGATTCGACACGGGCGGTGATGGCCAGGCCGTCGCCGACGGCGCTCGATTCACGCGCCTCGAAGGGCGCGGCGAGATCGAGCGCGCGCGCGTGGCCGGCGCCGTCGAGGAAGCGGAGTTCGATTCGAGATAAGATTGCGTTTGTCACAAAGACCTACTGTCCTGTCCGGTAAAAAGATTGAAGAACAAAGCCCTAACCCCCGGCCCCTTCCCCAGAAAGAATGGGGAAGGGGAGCAGAAAAATCCTGTGGGAAATGCCGCCGTCCTATCCCCCTGGCCCCCTTTCCGGGCCGGAAAGGGGGAAGCGGAGAGTCCCGTGGCTGGTCGTACGAGTCGGAAAGGGGGAACCAAAGAGTTCCTTGGCTGGTCGTAGATGAATGAGCCGGAACTTTTTGAAGATATTTGCAGACACTATACTAGAGCCAGCCGAGCGAGCCGAAGACAATTGCGAGCAGGACGGCAACCGAGCCCAATCCACCCACGATGCTCCATCGCTTCGTTTCAGTTTCAGCGTCGTGTGCCCACGCAGCGACCACGTAAAACCAGGTGTATCCGAAGATGACGATCAGGATCAGTCCCGCGCCAACATTCCAGAAGGGCCAGTACCAGTTCAGGTAGCCCCATCGATTCAGCACGACTTCCAGCAGCACCGACAGGATCGATTGTCCGCCGATCAACATCCATCGGCTGTTGAAGCCGAGTATTTTCGCGCGCGGATCCGGCGGCAGCAGCTTCGCAATCACCATCCCGCAGAGCAGAAACAACAGCGAGGTTTCGGCGTTGAGCCCGACCAGGATCTGATACGAGGTGTGCCCGGTCTCGACCCATAACGGCGCGCGTCCGGTGCAAAACAAAATCGCCGAATTGACCAGTTCGTTAATCCAGTCGGCAAACCAAAACGCCAGCCCCGCCGCGATCACGTTCCACCGCTGCGCCATGACCTCGCCCGAATAGAGGAAGATGGTCAGGACCAGCATGTACACGATTGGCCAGTCGAAATTGGCGGAGCTTCGTAGAACGGCGAGCGCCGCGCGTGTCGGTTCGGTCATGTGCTTAGGCCTCCCGGATGGAATGTACTTCGTTAGAAGGGTGAGTGGGAGAGGGCGGGTGGCCGATGATGCGCGCCGTCTTAGGACTACCGACGGAGTAAGCCTGCTTTTCCTGCCTTGGTCGCTCTCCTCGCGATGTCACGCCAGAAGGCAATTGCGGCGCGTTCGTATATCAAGCCCATCCGCAACGGGCCGAGACTCGCCATGCGATCCGGTTGCGGTGCGAATCGCGAAGCTCACGCGATTCCGGCGCGGGGGCGCATAGCCACTCGTGCAGCGACGCCCATCCCGCCGGCGTGCAGGTGAAGTAACGCCGGTGGCGTCCGCCTTTGCGCCGATGTTCGCGCAATACGACCCCGCGGCTAAAGTCGTCCTGCTGTCCGATGTAAATCACCTCGGGATCATTCAAGATCCCGCGATGCTGGCGACTGCCGATGCGTGGCTGAAAGCGACGCACTAGCAGGGTGTTGAAAAACGCATATCGAAGGGTAGCTCGGGTCTCGAACCATTCAACACCCTGCGTAAAAGCTGGCTTCTTACCTACAACTTCTCCCCCTCTGGAGACCTTTGCATAACCCGATGTTGGTGCCGAAGCGATACGCGCTGGCGCGCGAGATCCTTCGCTGCGCTCAGGATGACACAAAAAAGCCAGCCGCCGCTCGTGTCATTCTGAGCGAAGCGAAGAATCCCGAATCTTTCTCGGCGCAAACCACTTCGACTTCACTGAGGGCATGCGGAGCCGAGCTGCTCCGAATTCAATATGCAGTTACGCAAAGCTCTCCTCTGGGGGAGACCGGTGAAAGGCCCCTTTGGGGGAGACAAGAGAGAGGGAGCAGGCGTTGAAAATTACTTTTTCAACAGCCTGCTAGAGCCGGCGATTGAGCGTCCGCGCTCCCGCAGGGGGCAGGACGCCGCTCTGCAGGTACGCGAGCATTTTAACCGGAATTTCCATTTGAACCGGGATTTGCTCTTTGGCGCCCTTCGCCTAAAGCCTGCGAGCACTCCAACCTGGCAATGGCGTCGCGGGTACGCTTATTCCTTGAGATTGCCTTTGAAAGTGAACGTGCCTGCGCCGGTATCCTCGTTGAGGTTGAAGGTTGCCTTTCCTGAGCCGGTCGCCGCTGCGAACAACAAGCTACCGCCGGTAATCTCAAACCGGGCGTTCTTGGCCGTTACCTTTGTTGGCGTCTTCCCGCAAGCAATGCCCCCAAACATAATGTCCAAGTCACCGCTGGAAAATGAATACGTCTCAACCGAGGTGAACGTACAGCATTCCTTCCTGGCGGCCTTGTGTATTTTACAGGAGCCGAGCGTGGCATTGCCCGCTACATCTCCCGTCCCCAGCCCGCTAAAGCTCGTATTGGTGACGGCGCCGGTAAGCGAAAAGCACTTATCGCCGGAACAGGGCGTGACGGGGGTGGCGTCGAATGTGCCCGAGCCATTGAACTTGATGGCGCTCGGCTTGCCGGCTTTGTTCTGCACCGCCGCGACATCGCTGGAGCCGTCGTCGGCCGCCGGCGAATCCTGGGCCCACGCGAGGCCGTCAGCCCCGATTTTCCCGGCGAAACCGCCAAGGCGGCTGACCGGCAACAAAGCTAACGCGAACATCGGAACCAGGAATATGATCTTGCGCAACATACTGCATCCCCTCTCTCGGATTTTGAGTTGGCGCGTCGTACGCGACCTATTCGAACGGGAATTTCCTTTTTGACTTTCGAACTTCAACTCTCTGAATAGATCGAACGGCTTTCCTCGGCAAGGGTTTAGCCGATTCTGTGCCGTATTGTCCCCGGCGTCGTCATCGCAATCTGCTCCGCTTCGCGCTCACTTTATCCGGTCGGTGACGGCAGCATCGCGATCCTCGCCAGCATGCCTGCGAACAACCGCCGCGTCAGATGGCTCTCCGCCAGCATCAATCAATAGTAGCGTGCATGCTGGATGAGCCGTCCGCCGGTCTTGACCAACCGCTGCTGCAAGATGATTCCTGCCATCCCGATTTGCGCACGATTGACGCTCCGGCGCCCTTCACGGTGAAGCTGGAAACTGGCTAGGATTGTAAAAGTTTGCCCGCAATGCGGGTTGAACGCGGTGAAAGGGTGAAACCAATGAAATTCGGAACATTCCTGTATCAGACATCCCCCAACAGTATCGCGGCGATCGCGCGCAAAGCCGAGGATAGCGGATTCGAATCGATCTGGATCCCGGAGCACATTATTTTGCCCGTAACCTACCGCTCGCCCTATCCGTATTCATCCAGTGGCAGGATGACTGTGCCGCCGGAGACGCCGCTGCACGATCCGATGCTGGCGCTGGCGTTCGTCGCCGGGATCACGACCAGGATCCGGCTGGCGACGGGAGTATTGGTGGTCCCGATTCGCAACGCGTTTACAACTGCCAAGGCGGTTGCCAGCCTCGACGTGCTTTCGGGCGGGCGATTTATTTTCGGGGTCGGGATCGGATGGCTGGAAGAGGAGTTCGACGCGGTCGGGATGAGCTTCAAGGATCGAGCGCTTCGCACCCGCGAATATCTCGCGCTGATGAAGGAACTGTGGAGCAAGGAGTCGCCGGAGTATCACGGCAAGACGATTTCGATCGAAGGCTGCAAGTTCATGCCCAAACCCGCCCAGCGGCCCCATCCACCGATCGTGTTCGGCGGCGACACCGAGCCGTCGCTCAAGCGGGCGGCCAAGCTCGGCGACGGATGGTATGGAATCGCGGAGGATATCGACGAGACTGCGGCGACGATCAAGCGGCTGCGCGAGCATGAACGCGCAGCCGGGCGCACCGCGCCGCTGGAACTTACGGTCAGCAGGCTGCGCGAACAACTGAAGCCCGGGGACATCGAGCGATTCGCCGCGATGGGCGTGTCGCGGATAATCGTCGGGCCGGCCCCGACGACCCGCGAGCAGATCGCGGCGATAGAAAAGTTCGGCGCCGAGGTAATCGCAAGGCAGTGATCGCGAGCGGACAGCGCCGCGATGCGGGCTTCCAAAGCCTGTTGGCGTGTCGCAATTCGCGCGGATATCATCGAAAATAGCGCCGGAGGAGTGCTTACCAAGATGAAAAGGTGCCCGCGCTGCGAAAAAACCTTCCCCGACTCGGAAACCTTTTGCGAAGCTGACGGCACCGCGCTGGTGAGTGCGGGCCCCGCCTTTGCCGAAGGCGCCGCCGCCAGCGGCGCGGGCGGCGACGGCGAGCAAATCGAGTGTCCGGTATGCGGCGGCAAGGCGCAGCCGGGCGGAGCTGATATGCAACTTCTGCGGCGCGCGACTCGGGGTGGAATCGGCGGCGCCGTCGTACACGCCGCCGCCGTCGCCGGCGCGGGGCGGGACGGTGCGGCGCGCTCCGTCGCCGTCGATGCGCATCACGGGCAAGATGCCGGATGGCGATGGCGAAGAAGAAGGCCGCGGGCGGTTCGGCGTCGTCGGCTATCTGATCGCGGCTATCGTCGCGCTGGCTGGCGGCGCGTGGCTCGCGCTTCATCTCAGCACCAATCCCGCGCAGCCACCGGTGGCGAACGCGTCGCCGGCTGCGGTCGCGTCAGCGGCGGCGGCTCCCAGCGGGCCCTTGGTGGCGTTGTCGAAGGCGACGGGGGTGCAGGTGACCGGGGATTCGGCGGCGGCGCCCGAGCGCAATCAGGAAGCCGCGCGAAAATTTTTCGAGGATCACAAGGACGGATTGCTGGAGAGTTATTCGCATGCGCTCGCGGGCGACAGCACGATGCGGGATGCGATCGCGCTGCGGATCAGGGTGCTGCCGGGCGGCAACGTGGATGCGGCGTCGGTGCGGACCTCGACCAATGCCGAATCCGGCGTTCGACGCGGAAGTGGTGAAGGACGTTTCGGCGTGGAATTTCCCGCCGTTCAGCGGCAGCCAGGTCGAGATCGATTATCCGATAATTTTCACCAACGATCCCGCCTCGAAGGACGCGCTCGAGTCGCAACTCAGCTCGAAGCTGGCCTCACTGAGCCCGACCGAGGCGCCGGAATTCGCCAGCGCCGCCCGGCGTCGCCGGCCGCGTCGGAAGCGGCGGGCGCGCCGTCGCCGGCGCCGGTCGAGACGCCGGCGATCGCGGTCGAGCCTGCGCCCGCGCCCGCGCCGCCCAAGCATCATCGCGTGGCGAGGCGCGCCCAAGCCGCCGCCGCTGACCTTGCAGCAGCGGGTCAAGAGGTGCTGGGGTCGAATCCGAGGACGCGGCGCGTGGACTGCTACACCAGCGGCAGCACGGTGACGATCTTCGGCAAGGTGTTTGACGCCAACGCCAAGCTGTACACCGAAAAGATCGTGCGCGAGGTGCCGGGGGTCGGCAACGTGATCGATTCGCTGACGACCGACGAGAGCGAATGGGCGGCGCGCCAGGCTGCGATCGCGTCGCAGCTTTATGCCGCGGGCTTGACCACCGTGACGGTCAAGGTGATCGGCCACGACGCCTATCTTGGCGGCACGGTCAAGACCGATGCGCAAAAGCAGCAAGCGGTGACGATCACCGAGAGCGCGTCGCCGGTGCACGTGCGCGACGAATCTGATCACGGTGGTGCCCGGAAACATGTTCGGATTCTGACCCGCGGACTCGGACGCCGCCGCCGGGAGTGCTTAATCATGCGCGGCGTGGTACTATTGACAGGTTCTTGGGCGAACGCTTATATGGCGGAAAGAGCGCACCACAGGACGCTCCCACCAGGAGGAATTTATTTTCATGGCTGATGCAGTAGCAACAACACCGAAGGAAGTCTTTGCGGCGATGCCCGGTCGCTTCAACAAGGACGCGGCAAAGGGCCTGAATGCGACCTACCAGTTCGATCTCTCGGGCGATAACGGCGGCAAGTGGCACGTAGTCATCAAGGACGGAACCTGCACGGTCAATGAAGGACCGGCCGCTTCACCGAGCATCACGATTACGATGACGGCGCAGGACTACGTTGACATGACCAGCGGAAAGCTCAACGGGCAGGTCGCATTCATGAGCGGCAAGCTGCGAATCGCGGGCGACATGGGGCTCGCGCTGCGGATGCAGAGTTTGTTTGCCTGAAAAGTGAATCTCAGATACCAATGAATTGAACGCCGGCCGGAGCCTAAGCGAGGCCCGGCCGGCGGAAAATCCGCCTGCAAAGCATCCCGCACAATATCATCTCAAGCCGAAACGCGCCGATAAAATTCAGATTCGGTACGCAGTCGAGACACAATTTCATCCACTGATTAACGATCCCAGGCTGCCGCGAGCGCGAGCGCCGATTACTGTCAGTACATCTATTTCGGAAACTGAAATTCCGTTTCTTAAACGGTCCCAGCCAAGGAGGACAAATCCACGTCACAGGAAGAGAGATCGCAAACGAGTTCCGCCGACTTTGAGGGCGACCCCAACAAGCAAGGCGGAGAAGCGGCCGAGTAACGGCCAGGACAACGATTCGCTCGCGTCAAAACTGTCGCAGGAGCTCAGCAACTGGCGGCGCAAGCGCACCTCGTCGCAGCCACGGCATTCTGACGGACCGGGTCAGACCTTTCAGTCGGAGCCGGCCCGCACGATCAAGGTTCGCGGTCACGAGACTTTGGTCGTTCGCAAACCGAAGCTCGCCGCCAAGCCCCCCACCAATACCAATCACACTCCAAATAATCAGTAGTTAGTTTTTCACCTGGCCGCGGATGTGCCGGGGTGGGGCGTGTGGAGGGGTCAGGAGCGGAAGATTTCGACCGGCATCTCTCGCGATGCTTGCCGGGCCGGATAGACTGTCGCCAGCAGGCACAGAATCATCGAGGCAAGCCCGACCGCGGCGAAGTTCCACGGCTCGACCGAGATCGGCAGCGTCGAGATGCCGTAAATTTCACGCGGGATGTGAATGAACTGGTAGCGCGCCAGCGCGAAGCATCCGGCGGCGCCGAGGATCAATCCGGCCGCGGTTCCGGCCGCGCCGACGATCAGTCCCTTCATCACGAAAATCAGGCGCACGTCGCGCCGCGTCGCACCCATCGCGATCAGCACCGCGATGTCCTTGCGCTTCTCCATCACCACCATGATCAGCGTCGCGACCAGGTTGAACGCGGCGACCCCGATAAGCATCACCAGCACCAGCGCATACACGCGCTTGAGCAGTTGGAAGCCGGCGGCGGCATTTTCGTTGAACTCGATCCAGTTGCGCACCCGGTACGGACTCGGGAACAGTTTGCGCATCGCGTCGGTGACCGGATCGGTCAGGTCGATTTTGGACAAATGGATATCGACCCCGTCCGCCCGTCCGCTGCGGCCGAAGAAATCCTGGGCGTGCGCGAGGTCCATGAAGACCATGTTGCTGTCGATGAAGTTCATTCCGGAGTCGAAGATCGCGCCGATCGCGAATTGGCCGCTCTTGGTTGAGAGCGATCCGTCGGGCGAAATAATCGGCGCCACCATCCGCACCGCGTCGCCGGGTTTGGCCTTCAGTTTTTTCGCAAGGCTGACTCCGACGGCCAGGCCGCCTGCGCCAGCCGCGGGATTCGCGGCGCTTCCGGGAACCGCGTAGCTTCGCGAGAGATCGTCGAGACCGCCGGCGATCATGTAGCGGCCCCATTGCGCGCGCACCACCGGGTTTTTCGGCTCGACGCCGCGCACCACGACGCCGCTGATTCCGCGTCCCGAACTCAGCATCGCCTGGCCCACGATGTACGCGTCGGAGCCGTTGACGCCGGGCACGCCGGCGACCTTCTTCTCGATCTCGGCGTAGTTGTCGATCGATCCTTGCGAATTGAGTATCTGCACCTGCGGGCTCAGGCTGAGCACGCGTTCTTTGAGGCTCTGCTCGAAGCCGCCCATCACCGACAGCGTCACGCTGAGCGCGGCGACACCGATCATCACGCCGACGGCGGTGAAGATCGTCGTGATCGAGATGAAGGCGTCTTTGCGCCGCGCGCGCAGGTAGCGGAGCGCAATTTTGAGTTCGTATCGCACGGCGGGTAGCGGATCGAACTCAGAATATCACGTTTTCTTTCTTTAGCTGCTCGATCTCGCCGGCGCTGAGCGACAGCATCTCCCGGAAGACTTCATCGTTATCCTGGCCGAGAATCGGCGCCGCCCAGCGCGGCGTGCCTGGCGTGCGGCTCATGCGATGCTCGAGTCCTTCGTACGGCGACGGCCCCATCTCCTTGTGCTCGAGCCAATGCCAGAAGCCGAACGCCTCAAGGTTGTCGTCCTGGTGGATATCAACGCAGTTCTCGACCGGATACGCGGCAACTCCGGCGGCCTGCAACTTCGCGGTGAGTTCCTGCGCGTTGTGGATGCGGGTGAGCGAGCCGACGAACTCGTCGATTGCGCCGGCGTTCTCGATTCGCGCCTGCGCCGTCGCAAAGCGCCGGTCGCTGGATTCGGCGGCGAGCGCGGTGAGCATCGCGCGCCATTGCTCGTCGCCTGCGACCGCGATCGCGATCCATCGCTCATTGCCGTCCTCGTCGGCGCATCGATAGGCGCCATGCGGAGCGTAACGCTCGGACGCGTTGCCGCGCGGGCCAAGCACCCGTCCGGTGGCGGAGTAATCGATCAACGCCGGCGCCAGATTCTGTATCGCCGCCTCGTACTGCGACATGTCGATATACTGGCCCTGGCCGGTGCGGCGGCGATAGTCCAGCGCGGCCAGAAGCGTGCAGGTGGAAAAGCGCGGCGCGATGAAATCCGTGTAGGCGCCGTACGGCGGCGCGCATGAGCCGGGGCCGTAGCCCGAGATGTAGTAGAAGCCCGACAGCGCCGCCATCAACTGGCCGAAGCCGGGGTAAAGCGCGTTGGGTCCCGTCTGCCCCTGCATGCAGGTCGAGAGCATGATCAGGTCGGGGCGGATCGCGCGGAGATTTTCGTAATCGAGTCCCCAGTTGCGCATCGCCTTGGGCGTGAAACTCTCGACCACGATGTCGGCCCACGGCACCATCCGTTTGGCCAGCTCGCGCGCCTTGGGCTTGCCCAGGTCCAGCGTGATTCCCTTCTTGGAGGTGTTGAAGCTGGCGAAGAACTGGCTGCGGTTGATCCCGGGCATCCCGTCCTTCCACGGCGGACCGATTCTGAGCACGTCGGGGCGCGCGGCCGACTCGATCCGAATCACGTCGGCGCCGTTGTCGGCGAAATACTTGGTCGTGACCGGGCCGACCCCGACCCAGGCGAAGTCGAGGATATGAACTCCTTCCAATGCGAAACGGCTCATCTCGAATTTCTCCTGGCTAAATCGAGCCGGCGGCTCGCAGTTTGTTCAATCGCTCGGGCGCAAACCCCAGCAGCGCGCGGTAAATCTCGTCGCTATGCTCGCCGATTCGCGGCGCGCGCGTCGTCGATCCAATCGGGGTCGCGGTCATTTTCGCGAATGGTCCGGGAAATGTCAGCGTGCGGCCGATCGTGTCGTGCGGCACCGCGGTCCAGAAGTCGCGCGATTTGAGCTGTTCGTCGGCCGCGATATCCGCGACCGTCGCCACCGGCGCCAGAAAGATGCGGCGCTTGAGCGCTTGCGCGTAGATTTCCTGCTTGGTCATCGTCAGCAGGAAGCGCTGGATCGTCTCTTCGAGTTCGTCGATCTGCTTGTGGTCCTCTTCGGTCAAATCCATGAAGATGCCGGGCACCCACGAAATCCAATCCTTGGTGCGCATCCATTCGGAGCCGAATCCGTTCTCCCCCATCCATTCGATTAGCGCCTTGGTCGAACCGCCGAACGTCATGCCGCCGGCGATCAGGGTCGAGATGTGCCCGTCCTTGCACTCGTACACCATCTTGCGCCGCGCGTCGGCCGAGCCGAAGTAAACTCCGGTGCGCGTCAGATAGCTGCCGTGCAGGAATGGCATCGCCTGTTCGTTCATCAGCGTCCACACAATACAGGCCTGCATGTTGACGACGATTCGCTGGCCGAGCCCGTCGATTTGGCGCGGGTAGTGCGCGATCATCATCGCGACCGCCGCCTCGCCGCCCGCGTGCAATCCGGCTTGCGGCAGAGTCATTTGCAGCGGAGGCTTTCCCTCCTCGCCCATCAGGTACATCTGGCCGCCCGCCGCCCACGAGATGATGTCGGCCCAGGCGTAGTCTTTGCCCGGACCGGTATCGCCGAACGGCGTGATCGACGCATAGATGAGCCGCGGATTTTTCTTCGCGAGCGCGTCGTAGCCGAGACCGATCGAGTCGAGATAGCCGAGCGGATACGACTCGACGAGGAAGTCGGATTGCGCCGCGAGTGCGGCGACGATTGCGCGCCCGTCGTCAGTGGCGAGATTGGCGGTTACGGATTTTTTCCCCGCGTGATAGGCGATCGAATAGAGGCAGTGGTCGGCGTCGGCGATATCTTCGAGATAGGGCGGGATGCGCCGCGTCGAGCATCCCTCGGGCGGCTCGACCTTGATAACTTCGGCGCCGAGATCGGCGAACATCTTGCCGCACAACGCGCCCTTCTCGTCGGTCAAATCGAGCAGCCGCAATCCTTTGAGCAACTCTGATGGCATCGGTGAATTAAACCTCGCGTAAGCGCCGGCGCGGCCGCAAGTCCCGTTTCCCAAATCCCGTTTAGCAGGCCCGCCCGCGCGTCAGTCCCGGAAGTTTATATCCTACCGCGCCAAAGATGTAACCGCGCCCGCGCAAGGAGAGACGCGACCGGCGGGCTATTCGGGAATCTGTACTTAAAGCGATTTGATCCGGGACGAGGCGGGACCAGAGCGGGATGAACCGGGACTGCCTGCCATTGGGATTTCGGTAATAGGAGGTTTTGAAAAGATTGAGTTCGGAGTGCGATGGTTTGTGTGCCTGGTGGTCAGGAATCCGTACCGGCAATCGCGATGCGATAAATGCAAGCCGGTTCGTCCGTGGTACCAGCCGACCTCGGACGGCCGCCACAGAATCTCACCGCAGAAACAGCATCTCGAGATAATACCCAATTAGTTGCCTTCCTTTTCTTTGACTATTTTTCTAATACTGCCGCTTTGCCTTCCCGCGCAAGCGCTGGCGGCGAGCGCCCAGATTTCGCACAGATCGCGCTTGAGGTCGTGCAAGAAGCGATGTGCGGTCAGCTATTCCTGCTGGCGCGCGTGGCGGGCGGCGCCGATCGCGGTCGCGAAATCGGCATGCTCGGGAATGACGAAGCGCCGGCCGAACGGAAACGTGAGCCGCCTCATCTCCTGCATGAATCGGAACAGGCGCGACAACTTGCCGGTCAGCACGATATTTTCCTGGCCACAGGCGCGCGCGCTGGCCATCGCCAGCACGCCGATCGATTCGACGATCATGTTCATTATGGCCAGCGCCTTGTCCTCGGGGGTCGCGTCGGCGCTTATCTTGCCGAAGTTTGAGGCGGTGGTGGACGGTGGCAGGTCGCCCATCGCGCCGCCGGCGATGTCGCGAACGCTGAGATCGATGCGGCGCAAGTCGCCCTTGCGCGCGAGTTTTTCAAGCCGCTCGATCGTCGAGACGCCGAGCATGTGCTTGGCCAGTCCGAGCAGCGTGCCGCCGCCGACCCCGGTGCCGCTGAAGTGCGCGATTTTGCCGGGCGTGACCGATACGATTGCGGTGCCGGTGCCAAGCGAGACCACCAGCGCGCTTTCCTTGCCGGCCAGCGAAGTGCCGCCGATTCCGATTGCGGTGAACTCGTTGACCTTGACCACCGGCCTGCCCAGCAGAGATTCCGCGAGCACCCGCGAGCCCGCGCCGGTCGCGGCGACGCGTTCGATGTCTTCGAGCTTGATACCGAAGTCGGCGACCAGCTTTCCCAGCGCGCCGGCCGCCGCGGCGACCGGGTCGTTGGCCTCGATCGTTACGACGTGCAGGCCGCCATTTTCGAGGATGACGGCGTCGGTGGTCGAGCCGCCGATATCGATGCCAACGATCATAGGTGGTGCCGGCTCCTGTCCAGCCCGCCTTGAAGCTAGATCAGGCGCGGCCACCTGCGCAACGACGCGGCGACAGGGGAATGAGCCGCCTTAGCCGGGCCCGCCGACCGCGATGGGGTGTATCCTGGCTGATATGGTGCGGGGACAAGAGAATGAGGCCGCCGATACGCTCTGGGTTTTGTTCCGCCACTTCCGCCGGAGCTCGCTGCGATGGTTGATCATCCGTGGTCTCAGTGGGGCTTCTGGATTGGTACGATAGGCGGATCGATCGCGAGCTGACGTACCACGTCGCGCGCAAAGCCGCTCGGCTGATTGGTCTGCCCCCGATGACCGTCAGATCAGAAGAAGAGTCGGTCGTTGTTATGGCCCTTGTGGTGAGAGGCCCGCCTAAGGTGGGTATGGAAAAAGTTTTAGAGCTTTGGGTGACTGAAAAGGCAATACGCTTCCGAGTTCCACCCGGATTTGGATGTTGAAAAGCTGGTAAGACTTTCGAAGCTGTTGTGAGGCGTTTTCAGTACCACTACCACGTACATCTCCAACAGAGCTTGAGGCAATGGTTCGTCTTCCTCGGTCACGAACCGAAAGATCCATATTCCGAATGCCAAGCTTTCCGACGTTCGATACATGAACGACATGCCAAGGCCAATCAGGGCCCGGATGCTAGGAATCCTCGACAGTTTGTCTAGACCACGCCCCTTACAATCTTCGGCGACGCCGAAGGACTCTGCGAAAGCAAGCACCTGCGCTTCCATACCATCTTCGAGATATTCCTCGAAGCTCGGGATACCGTTTGCTTTCCGGAACTCCTCAAGCACTGCGGCTCCTTCCGTGCTGACCCTCATGACGGTACCGAGGAAATCCGTCTTGTATTCCCGGTCTCTCTTCCAATCACCGCTTCGAGTTCTCGGAAGCCGATGCGACCTTCGATAATGAGTTGCAGCTTTGACCGGATGTGTGCCGCGTCCTTCTCAAAAGGTGTGTTGGCCCCTTCACCATTGAAAGCAAAGTGCTTGACGTTGTTTTCCGATACTTCACTGCTCAATCGAACGAAGCGATCCCAATCGGCAAGATTTTCGATCAGCTCAAGCTGTCCGCGCGCGATGTCGGGGCGCGATTCTAGAGCGGCGAGAACCTCCCGAATAGTTGTGTGGCTGACGACGACCGTTAGACGCCGCGACGAAACCGCTGCACGCAATCGATCGTAGTCTGCATCTGTAATGCCGTTTGTCCTTTTGATCAGGTTATCGAAGATATTCGTATCGAAATACGCGATCGGCGAGCAGGGGCGGTCGGAAGCCATTTGAAAACATTACCAGCCGCGCCCACCCGCGCAACGCCGCCCCGGCCGGGGGATCACCGCCTTAGCCGGACCCGGTTACTGTGCTAGGTTTCAAAAATGGCACGGCGCAAGGCCGATTCGTCGCATAGTCTGTTCCCGTCGCGCACGCCGCTCAGCCAGCCGCTGGCGGACAGGATGCGTCCGCGCACGCTCGACGAGATTGTCGGCCAGGAGCATCTGCTGGGTCCGGGAAAGTTCCTGAGCGATATGGCGGCGGCGCACGTGCTTCATTCGATGATCCTGTGGGGACCGCCGGGCACGGGCAAGACGACGCTCGCGCTGGTGCTGGCGGATCAATCGGGCGCGGTATTCCGCAAACTCGCCGCGGTAACCTCGGGCGTCGCCGATCTGCGCGAGGCGGTCGAAGCGGCGCGCCACGACCTCGACGCGGGCAAGCGCACCGTGGTCTTCATCGACGAGATCCATCGATGGAACCGCGCGCAGCAGGATGCGTTTCTGCCGCATGTCGAGAGCGGGCTGATCACGCTGATCGGCGCGACCACGGAAAATCCCTCGTTCGAGGTCATCTCGCCGCTGCTCTCGCGGATGCGGCTGCTGGTGCTGCATCCGCTCTCGGAGGAAAACCTCGCGGCGCTGGTGCATCGCGCGCTCGCCGATACCGAGCGCGGGCTCGGCGGGAGCGGGCTCAAGCTGGGCGCCGGCGCGATCGACGAGATAGTTCGAAACGCGCGGCGGCGACGCGCGCCGGGCGCTCGGCACGCTCGAAATTGCGGCGGAGTTCGCGCAAAACGCGGGCGCGACGCTGATCACGCCCGAGCATATTCGCGAGTCGGCGCAGCAGAAGGCGCTGCTCTACGATCGCGCGGGCGAGGAGCACTACAACGTCATCTCGGCCTTCATCAAGAGCATGCGCGGCAGCGATCCCGACGCGGCGATTTACTGGATGATGCGGATGGTCGAGGCGGGCGAGGATCCGCTGTTCATCGCGCGGCGGATGGTGATGTTTGCCGTCGGAAGACGTCGGCAACGCCGACCCGCGCGCGTTGCAAGTTGCGATCGCGGTCAAGGAGGCGGTGGACTTCGTCGGGATGCCGGAAGGCGTGATTCCGCTGGCGCAGGGCGTGACCTACCTGGCCAGCGCGCCCAAGTCCAACGCCGCGTATCGCGCGATGCGCCAGGCGGGCGAAGACGCGAAAACGCTCGGCGCCCTGCCGGTGCCGCTCCATTTGCGCAACGCGCCAACGCCGATGATGAAAGGACTCGGCTACGGCAAGGATTACCGCTATCCGCACGATTTCGAGGGCGCGCTGGTCGCGCAGAACTACCTGCCGGAAGAATTGGAAGGAAAAATATATTACGAACCGTCCGACCGAGGCTACGAAATCAGGATCCGCGAGTTTCTAGCCCGCGCGCGCGAGGCACGCAACGCCACCTCACGGCGCAAGCCCGGCGGGAAAGACTGACAGGAAAAAAGCGAACCGCGAGAGCCGGACCATGTCCGTTCCCGCGGTTCACAAAAGTCAGGCCAAGAGATTATTTCGTGCCGAGAACCGCGTCCTTCAGCGCCTTGGCAGCGGTGAAGCGAAGCCTGGTGCGCGCCGGAATCTTGATCTCCTGGCCGGTGGCCGGATTGCGGCCCATGCGCGCCTTGGTCTTGCGCTTGCGGAAGATACCGAGGCCGGCCAGCCGCAGCGATCCTTCCTTCTTGAGTTCGCGCACGACCAGCGCGTTGAGTTCCTCGAGCACGGTCTTTCCCTGCTTCTTGGTGAGTCCGAGCTTTTCAGCCATGTAGGCTGCTACCTGCGACTGCGTCATCATCCTCCTCCTTGCGTCCCGGGTTGCGGGCTTTCAGTGAGGGTGAACCAGTGGCGCGCCAATTTCAAGTGCGGACGGGACGAAAATAGCGATTTTTTCTAGGGATCGTGATGGTTTTTGCACAGGCCGGTCGCGCGCGCGCTGAGCCCCAAGGGTTTTACGCCGCCGGATCGGGCAACCTGGCACGATCGCGCTGTCAGTAGCGGACTTCAACGAGGTAAAGGCCGCCGGGCGGCGCGTTGGCCGGAGCCGCGTGACGATCTCGTCCGGCGAGAATCGTGGCGATTTGATCGGCGGTGAGCTTGCCACGTCCCACGTCGACCATCGCCGCGACCATCGCGCGCACCATGTGGCGCAGGAAACTCGTTGCCTCGACGCGGTAGAGGAGAACGTCGGCGTCGCGCGTCCATTGGCTTGCAATCACGCGGCGGACCGTGGTCCTGACTTCGGTGCCGAGCGAGCGGAACGCGGCGAAATCGTGCTCGCCGACGAAGATGCGCGCGGCGCAGTTCATCGCCGCAAGATCGAGACGGTCGCGGACCAGCCAGCTGTAGCGATACTCGAAGGCGGACGCGAGCTTGCGATTCAACACGCGATATTCGTACACGCGCGAGCGGGCGGCGCGCCGCGGGTCGAAGTCATCGGGCGCGGGCGAGATGTCGAGCACCACGATGTCCGCCGGCAGCATCGCGTTGAGAGCGCGCTGCAATTCGGCGGGGTCGAACGGGCGTGGGATTGAAATCGAAGCGACCTGGCCGCGGGCATGTACGCCGGCGTCGGTGCGGCCCGAACCGTACACGCGCACCGGAGTCGAGAAAATGCGCTCGAGCGCGGCTTCGATCCTTCCCTGTATGGAATCGTGACGCGGCTGAAGCTGCCATCCGGAATAGTTGCCGCCGTCGTACTCGAGCGTGAGCTTGAGGACCATCGCGCGGCGGCCGGGTCAGGCCAGCGCCGGCGAGCTGAGCGCCAGCGTCTCGGCGATCCAGAGCGCTCCCAGAGCCGCCAGGCGCGCGTTGTCGAACACGCACCATAGCGACAGCGAGTCGGGACGTGTCTCCACGCTGACGACGATCGCCTCCTGGCCGACGGCGTCGATCACGCCGAGCGGTTCGCCCTCTTCGGCGATCAGAATTCCGGGGGCGGCGCGCAGCAGTTCGACCGCGTCTTCGCCGTTGCCCCCGGCGCCGCGGGGCCGCATGACATCGACGGTCAGCGCGGAGCCGTGAAGGACGGGAATTGCGGCGACCTGCACGGAAAGCACGGGTGAGCCGTCGAGCAGCGCGGCGACTTGCGCAGCGATTGCGGTCGCGACGGAGCGCTCATGCTCGCGCATGAAGGCATTGAAGCCGCGCTGAACTTCATCATCGTCGAGCTCCAGGCGGGCGCTCAGAAGATCCGTGGTCTGATCGACCGTGGCGGTCAGCACGTTCCTGCCGCCGGCGCTCGCGCCGAGCATCGCGGTGGCGGCGGCGAATCCAGCGTGGGCGCCGAGGGCCTTCAAACAGGTGGCGAGAACGTGGGCGGCGGGATGAGGAATGGTGAAAACCGTCCCGTTGCGCAATTTCGCGATCGCCGCGCGCGAGGTGAGTCCGGGCGCGACCATCGGCACATCCGAGGGCGGGCGATTCGCCGCGCTCAGATCGATCAGAATCGGTCCCGGCCGTGCAGCGACAATTTCGCCGGCAAGCGGAGCCGGGATTGCGAGAAAAGCGATATCGAAATTCCGAAGATCGGCAGGGCTTTCGAGCGCCTCGACCAGGCGCTCCTCGCCGGCGGCGTCGACGGTTTGCGTGGCGCCCGCTTCGCTGGCGAAGAGTTTCAGTTCGCTGAACTGGAATCCGCGCGCGGCGATCAGTTCGATGAGCTGGCTGCCGACCGCGCCGGTGGCGCCGACCACCGCCACTCTCGGCTCGCGGGAAATACTCATTCGCCTTCGCTTTCGGTGCTCTCGAGCTTTTCGCGCACCAGACGGCCCATCGCCTTGCATCCCACGGTCTGGGTTCCGGCGCCGCCGTGGAGGTCGCGAGTGCGATAGCCGTCGCGCACGACAGAATCGACGGCCTGCGAAATCAGCTCGGCTTCGGCGCGCATCCCGAGCGAATGTTCGAGCAGGAGGGCCGCCGAGAGGATTGCGGCGAGCGGATTGGCCTCGTTGCGACCCGCGATGTCGGGTGCGCTGCCGTGAATCGGCTCGTAGAGACCGACGCGGAACCCGGCGCTGTTGAGCTCCTCGCCGAGCGACGCCGACGGCAACAAGCCCATCGAGCCGGCAATTACCGAGGCCTCGTCGGTGAGGATGTCGCCGAACAGATTCTCGGTGACGACCACGTCAAAGTCCTTGGGCCGGCGCATCAGATGCATCGCCATCGAATCGACCAATTGATTCTCAAACGCGACGTCCTTGAATTGCGCGCTTAACTCGGTCGCGATCTCGCGCCACAAGCGAGAGGTCGCGAGCACGTTGGCCTTGTCCACCGAGGTGAGTTTTTGGCGGCGCTCGCGCGCCAGCTCGAAGCCGAACTTGAGCACGCGGGTAATCTCGGCTTCGGAGTAAAAGCAGGTATCGACCGCCTCGCGGCCGTCCTTCGTCGTGCGCTTTTCGCTCGGTTTTCCGTAATAGATGCCGCCGGTCAGCTCGCGAATGATGACCACGTCCACGCCGGCGATCACTTCGGGCTTGAGCGGCGACGCGGCCATCAGTTCCTTGAAGGTTTTGACGGGCCGGACGTTGGCGAACAGGCCCAGAGCTTTTCTTAATCCAAGCAGCGCCTGCTCGGGGCGCTTCTCCGCATTGGGCAGGTCCCATTTCGGTCCGCCGACGGCGCCGAGCAGGATCGCGTCGCTATCCTGCGCCAGCTTGAGCACCTCGTCGGGCAGCGGAGTGCCGGCGGTGTCGAGCGCGTGACCGCCAATCAAGCCCTCCTTGAACTCGAGATCGACGGCGGACCGTCGCGCGATGATCTTGAGGACCTGGAGGGCTTCGCCGACGACCTCGGGGCCGATGCCATCACCTTTGAGAACTAGAATTTTGTAGGCCATGCGAAAGCGTTGAACGCCTGGAGGTGAATGATCGGGAGGAGCGTGAGACCGTCTCGACCCGTCAGTGTATAGCCTCGAGAATTAGGGGCGCAGATTGGCGCGATGGCGCTGTAGCAAACCCCGCCTCAATGGCGGGCGCCGGCAAAAGCCGCACATCGCGCGAAGTGAAGAGCGAATTCAAGTTCAAACTCAAGCCCCCAAAGCAGTAGCCCAAGTGGATGTTGCGGGCAAGCCCCATGCCGGCTCAGGGGACGTCGGTGGTGGGCTTGAGCGGAGCGTGCTTGCGCGCTTTCAGGCGGTTGAGCGCGTTTACCAGCGCGAGCGCGCTGGCCATCACGATATCGCTATGCGCGCCCTGGCCGGCGACGGTCACGCCGTTGTCGCGAATCATGCAACTGACTTCGCCGAGCGCGTCGGTGCCGCCGGTGATCGCTTTGACCGCGTAACGCTCCAGGGCCGGATTGATTTCGGCGATTTTGTAAATCGCCTTGTAGCACGCGTCAACCATCCCGTCGCCTTCGGCTTCGGCCGAGCGCTCTTTCCCATCCACCCGCAGCGTGATTTGCGCGTGCGGCGCGCTGGTGGAGGACGAGCCGACTTTCAAATCGACCAGCTCGAAGTGATCGATTGTCCGGCGCGCCTCCTCGGTTACGAGCGCGAGCAGGTCGTCGTCGTAAACAATTTTCTTTTTGTCGCAGAGCGCTTTGAACTCGGCGAACGCCTTGTTCACGTCGACGCCGCCGAGATCGACGCCAAGTTCCTTGAGCCGGTTGGAAAATGCGTGGCGCCCGGAATGCTTGCCCAGCACCAGCTTGTTCGACGGGATGCCGACATCCTCGGGCTTCATGATCTCGTAGGTGAGCTTGTACTTCAGCACGCCGTCCTGATGGATTCCGGCTTCGTGCGCGAACGCATTGGCGCCGACGATCGGCTTGTTGGCCGGCACGGACTGGCCGATGACCTGGGACAGGAGGCGCGAGGCCGGATATATCTGGCGGGTGTTGACGCGCGACTGTACTCCCATCAGGTCGCGGCGCGTCTTCATCGCCATCACGACTTCTTCCATCGAGCAGTTGCCCGCGCGCTCGCCGATTCCGTTGATGGTGCATTCGATCTGGCGGGCGCCGTTGCGAACCGCCGCCAGCGAATTCGCGACCGCCAGGCCGAGATCGTTGTGACAGTGCGCACTCCAGATGACTTTGTCGGCGCCGGGAACTTTTTCGCGCATGTAGGCGAACATCCGGCCGAACTCCTCCGGGATCGCGTGGCCGGTGGTATCGGGCAGATTGATCACAGTGGCGCCGGCGCGAATCACCTCGCTGCAAACGTCAACCATATAGTCCCAGTCGGAACGCGAAGCGTCCTCGCACGAGAACTCGATGTAGTCGAGATGCTTCTTTGCGCGGGTGACGGCCCAAGTGGCGGCGTCGAGCACGTCTTCGCGATTCATGTTGAGTTTGAACTTGAGATGGATTTCCGAGGTCGCGATGAAAATGTGAATTCCCGGATGCGCGGCCTTGTCGACTGCGCGCAGCGCAGAATCGACATCCTCTTCGCGGGTGCGCGAGAGGCTGAGCACGACGGGCTCGGTCAGCGCCTGAGCGACGCGATTGACGGACTCGAAGTCGCCGGCCGAAGAAACGGCGAAGCCGGCCTCGATGATATCGACGTTGAGGCGTTCGAGCTGGCGCGCGAGCGCGATCTTCTCCTCGACGTTCATCGTGCATCCGGGCGACTGCTCGCCGTCGCGCAGCGTGGTGTCGAAGATTCGAACGTAGTCGGCGTCTTTAGAGGCCGTGTCGGCGTGCGCCATCGTCATTCCTCCCGCATCGCCGCCGCGGGATCAGCCGGCCGATCGTTCGCCATGAGCGGAAAAAGAAAACGCCCCGGGCGGCTGCGATCGGCCCACTGCCCGGGGCGCGTGTCTTAAGTTTAATCAGGCCGTTAGACCTGTCCGGACGCGCGCCTGGCGTGGGCCCCTGTAAGGGCCAGGCTAAGCAGCAGCTCCGGTAGCAGGTTGCAAAACATCTTGTATGGATTCTAAGCGGCGGCACGGACGCCAGTCAAGGCGGTCGATGGCTCGGCAGTGGGCCAGTTTGAATCCAGATTTTCGACGAATGGCCGACAGTGATGGCTATTCCTCGAGCGTACTCAGGACGAAGTTGGCACGTTCTGCCACCCCGACTTTCGGAAGGATACAGACTTCGTAGCCCAGCGACGGATAGGCTTCGCGAAGCCGAGAATATTCGCCGATAGCGGCTTCCTGGCTGTGACGCCGCTCCTGATCGGTCACGTAAATTTCGGGCCAAGGAGGCGCCAGAAACACGCGGCGATGGTACCGGTGGGTTTGACCAAGCGCGGCCAACGCCGGCTCGCCGGTCAGGTGCTGAAGGGCAGCAGCGGCGTCAACCAAGCTTCTATCGAAGAAAACCCAGCCGCCTAATGCTGCCGCCGAGGTTCGATCGGCCAAAGCCATCGCAATGGCGCGGCGCGCAAAGGCAGCCATATCTACCCAAGGGAGTGCCGCGCCTTTGCCGTTTATCTCTTCAATAACGATCCGTCGGCCGGGCTCTTCTATAACGGCATGCCCACGCCGGCCAAGCTCGGCAAGCAGCGTGGATTTGCCACCACCCGAGCACCCGGAGATCACGACGAACCGGTTCATACGAAAACTCCTATACTGCCGCTGAGCCGCGCGGAGCGTATCCGGGGATGTCTGTGATGCTATCGCTTGCGGAATTTCAAATGCGGAATTTCAAACTGACCCACTGCCGATGGCGCTAGTGCTGCTCGGGTTGATGGTCTCCGAGACCGCTGGTGCGCTTGGCGGCGCTCGGCTTGACCGCGCGGCGCCGTTGGCGTCATTGGGCTTGGCGGGCGGGACCGGGCGCAGCACCGATACTTTGGCGCTCAGCCGTTCGCCGTGCAGCATCAGCGCGGGACCCGACAGGACATACGCGGTCGAGAGCAGGAAGGCGGTGAGCTGCGGCATCGCGAACAGCAACGCGGCGAACACCATCATCGTGATTACCAGCTCGATCTGCGCGCGTTTTTCAAGCTTGATTGCCTTGAAGCTGGGGTAGGGCACGCGCGAGATCATCAGGCCGCCGAGCGCAAGCGTGATCGGCGCCATAAAGGTGCACAGCATGCGCGGCGAATCGAATTCGAAGTAGCTGTAGGCGAGAGCGATCCCGGAGATCATCAGGGCTGCGCCGGGCACGGGCAGGCCGGCGAAGCGGCTCTTGTCCGCGGTCGCGGTGGTTACGTTGAAGCGCGCCAGGCGCAACGCGGAGCAGAGCACGAACAGTCCGCTGACGCCGATTCCGAGCGAACCGATCGGCTTCAGCGCCCACGAATAGACCAGCATCGCGGGTGCGACGCCGAAGGCGACTACGTCGGAGAGGCTGTCATACTCGACCCCGAACTGGCTCGAGGTGCGCGACGCGCGAGCGATGCGGCCGTCGAGTCCGTCGCACACGAACGCGATCACGATCATCACGGCGGCGACCTCGAAGTGTCCGCTCACCGCGGCGACCATCGAGTAGAAACCCGACAGCAGGCCGATCGAGGTAATCGTCGCGGGCAGCAGGAAGACGCCGCGGCGCAGCGGGCCTTCGGTTTTGAGGGCGGATTCGCGGCCCTGACCGGTATAGAGCTCCATCCGCGCGCGCTCTTCGCGCGAGCGGCGGGAATTGCGGCTCATTGCTCGATTGCTCCGATAATGGATTCTCCGGCGCGCACGCGCTGACCCATCGAGACCGTGACCCGGTACTCGGAGGGAAAAAAATGATCGACGCGGCTTCCGAACATGATAAGCCCTATCCGTTGACCCGGCTGTATTCTATCACGCGCGCGGAGCCGGCAAACTATTCGCCGGGCGAGATATCCGGCCACCTGCATCATTGCGAAGCTGCGGCCCGAGGCGTCCGTCATCGTAATCAGGTTGCGCTCATTGTGCTCGCTGGCGTCATCGCGAAACGCAGCGCGGAACTTGCCCGCGGTGTGCTCGACCATGGTTACCTCGCCGCCGACCGGCGCGCGGTTTACATGGACGTTGAGCGGCGACATGAACACCGACACCCGATGGCAGAGGCGGCCCGTCGAGCCGGGAAAGGATACGTCGGAAATGGCGGTGATTTTGCCGTCGGCGCCCGAGATCACGACGTTTTCGGTGCGCGCGGGATAGCGATCGGGATCGCGAAAGAAAAGCGCAATCGGGATTGCGACTATCACCAGGATCGCACCCAGCGACTTGAGGCCCAGTGCAATGAGTATGATTCCAGCCAGCGCCAATCCGAGCGACAACGCCGCGCCTTCGGCCGCGATGCCGATCGCGCCTGCGATGCGCGCGAGAACGGCGCCCGGCGCCGGACGCCCGCTGTCGGTTTCGCCCGCCACGGCGGTTCAGTTCTTCGACTTATCGACCAGCCGATCGCTCGCGAGCCACGGCATGAAGGCGCGCAGCTTGCGTCCGACTTCTTCGATCGGATGCGCCGAGGCTTCCTTGCGCAGTTCGCGGAAACGCGGCAGCCCCGATTTGTAGTCGGCGATCCATTCGTTGGCGAACTTGCCGGACTGGATGTCGGCCAGGATCTGTTTCATTGCCGCGCGCGACGGAGCGCCGATCACCTTGTTGCCGCGCGTCATGTCGCCGTACTCGGCGGTGTTGCTGATCGAGTAGCGCATGTTCGAGATTCCGCCCTCGTAGATCAGGTCCACGATCAGCTTCACCTCATGCAGGCACTCGAAGTACGCCATCTCGGGCGCGTATCCGGCCTCGACCAGCGTCTCGTAGCCGGCGCGGATGAGTTCGGTAAGTCCGCCACAGAGGACGGATTGCTCGCCGAACAGGTCGGTTTCGGTTTCTTCCTTGAAGGAGGTTTCGATAATCGCCGCGCGGCCGCCGCCGATCGCACTGCCGTACGCGAGCCCGACCTTGGCAGTGTCGCCCGACGGATCCTGTTGCACGGCGAGCAGGCACGGCACGCCGCGGCCCTTGGTGTATTCCGAGCGCACGAGATGGCCGGGTCCCTTGGGCGCGATCATGAAGACATTGACGTCGGCGGGCGGCTTGATGAATTTGAAATGGATGTTGAAGCCGTGACCGAAGGCCAGGTACTTGCCCTTGGTGAGATGCGGGGCGATCTCGGCCTCGTAAATTTCCGCGCCCATCTCGTCCGGCACCAGCATCATGATGACGTCGGCGCGCTTTGCGGCCTCGGCGGTGTTAAACACCGCCAAGCCCTGCTTGGTTGCCTTTTCGCGCGACCGCGAGCCCACTCCCAGCCCGACGCATACGTCCATCCCGCTGTCGCGCAGGTTGAGCGCGTGTGCATGTCCCTGGCTTCCAAAGCCAATGACCGCGATCTTCTTTCCTTTGAGCGCGGACAGGTCTGCGTCGCGGTCGTAATAAACCTTCATATGAATACTCTCCCGAATTTTCCCGCTGTCAGGCTATTCAGTTTCGCGTGCTCGGCGACTCTGATGATTGTCGTGGCTCGGCTGGACCGCGCGCGCCATCGCGACTTTGCCCGAACGGACGACTTCCTTGATTCCGAGCGGGCGCACGATCGTGATGAAGGCCTTAATCTTTTCGGAGTCGCCGGTCAGCTCGACGGTGACTGCGCGCGGGCCGATATCGATTACATGGGCGCGGAACGCGGCTACGATCGAGTCGAGCTCGGAGCGCGTGCGCTCGTCCACCGCGACCTTGACGATCACCATCTCGCGATCGAGCGTTTCGACGTCCTTGAAGTCGGTTACCTTGATGACGGAGACGAGCTTGTTGAGCTGCTTGTTGATCTGCTCGACGATCTGATCGTCGCCAAAAGTCACCAGCACAATCCTGGACACCGTCGGATCGAGCGGGTCCTCGTTGACGGTCAGTGACTCGATGTTAAAGCCGCGGCCCGAAAACAGTCCGGCCACGCGTGCGAGTACGCCGAATTCGTTTTCTACCAGAACCGATATTGTATGACTTGTCATGCGGTGGAGTGCGCGCACTCATGGCCGGGGCCGGTGGCGTCAGCGAGCCTCTTGCTGATAGCGGCCGAGGATCGCCATCATGCGGTCTTTCGAGGCCAGCTTAAGCTTCTGGATTCGCTTTTCTTCGATTTCCTCTTCGTTGGTCAGGTAAAGCTTGCTTCTAAAAACTTCGAGCTTTTGTTTCAGCTCTTGATGCTGGGTGTAGAGGCCCCTGAGTTCCTCGTCGTGGTTCAGATGCTGCCGAATGAGTTCTTCCTCTCGATGCTCCATACGCCCTCCGTGCCTATGTCCGCCGGATTTTTCTTAGGGGGCATAAACGTGGCCTCCGGCGTCCTGATATATAGCGGCTCCAGCGAAGCCGCGCGATCCGTTTCACCGCGGGCAAAGCGAGCCCCGCCAATCGCCGCGACGCAAACTCCGCGCAGATCGAGCGTCTCTGCTTCAGCAAGCGCCGCCCGATGGCCCTGCGATTCCACAAGGGCGGCAGCTTCCTTCGCTCTTTGGTCACCGACGAACATGACGTCCCCGGTGATGCGCGAGGTCAGGTCTTTCAGCGCGATTACCAATTCCTCTGACAATTTTTCTAGCCCATCGGCCACGACCCGGTAAAGGGCCGCGTAAACTTCGCCCTTGCGAGCATCCATAACCACGCAGACCAGCCGGCCCGGAGCGCTATTGTTGCGCTCCAGCGCTGCTAATGCCATCGCGTCGAAACCGGGCACGCCGACCAGTGCACATCGCGACGCCATCGCGATTCCCTTGGCGTAGCTGAGCCCGATGCGAAGTCCGGTGAACGATCCGGGCCCGGTCCCGACCGCGATTGCGCCCAGCGCGCCAATCGGCAGTCCCGCCGCGCTCAGAAGTTCGCCGACCGTCCCCGGCAATGCGGCGCCATGCGAGGTGACGGGCCGCTCCACTGACGCGGCGACCGTCCCGTGTGCAATCAGGGCAAGGCTCGCGATTGAAGTGGAAGTATCGAGTCCCAGGACCGGGCGCGTCGCCGCCGTGCGTTCGAGCAGCCGGCTAACCCTGCACAATACGCGAGATGTCATTGAAAATCACGAACGCCATCAGTGCTACGAGCAAGAACAGTCCCACCTGGAGCATCGCCTCCCGATAGCGAAGTTCGATCGGCTCGCCGCGCACGCCCTCGAAGACGAAGAACAGCAGATGTCCTCCGTCGAGCAGCGGCACGGGCAACAGATTTATGATGCCGAGCTCGAGGCTCAGCGTCACGGTAAACATCGCGAGGTTTGCGAATCCTTCGCGCGCCTCCTTGCCGGCCATCTGCGCGATCATGATCGGTCCGCCGAGCGCCTCTCTCACCGGAGTACTGCCGGAGAAGATCGTGGCGATTCCGACGACCATCTGGACGGTCATTTCGACCGAGGTTTTGCCCGCTTCTTTCACCGCGCCGAACGGACCGTACCGCTTGGTTATCTCGTCGCCGCGCGGCTGCACTCCTATCACCCAGGTGGTCGCGTTGGTGCCATAAATGGTCTTCTGCTCGAGCCGGGTCGGCTTGATGACAAGCGTGCTGCGCGCGGAGGCGCCGTTTAGCTGCCGATCGATTTCCAGGTTGATCGGAGAGCCGTCTCCCGCCTTCACCGTCTTCGAGAAATCGGCCCAAGTTTCCATCGGCCGGCCGTCAACCGCGACAATCCGGTCGCCGCTGCGAAGTCCGGCCTTGGCGGCAGGGAGGTTATTCGTGGTCTTGCCGACGACGGGCAGCAACTCCGGCACGCCGGTCATGAAGACAAATGCGAGCAGCAGCGGCGCAAAGATAATATTGGCCAGCGGTCCCGCCAGCACTATCAGAACGCGCTTGCCCAGCCGCTGAGTCGGGAACGCGCGCCCGCAGTACGCCTCGACCAGCTTGGCAGGAGGATGCTCCGCCAGCGATTTGATCGCGTCGGCGATTTTCGGCTCTCGGCGCACTTCGTCCATGAGGATTGCTTCGTCGGGCTTGAGCTCGCGCCCGACGACGCTTTGCGCAACGCCGGCGCCCGACCCGCCCAGGCGATCCGCAAGCGCGCGTAAATTGTCGTCGAATCCCGACGCGGCTTGAAGCGCACCACGCTTGCGAGCCGCACCGTTCAGGTCGAGCCCGATTTCGTGAAGATAACCGGTGAGTTCTTCAGCCGAGGGCTTCTCGCCGACTTCATCGCCCAGCATTCGTACGTAGCCGCCGAATGGAGTCGCGCCGATCGAGTACTCGGTTTCACCGCGCCGGAATCCAAATAATTTTGGCGGGTAGCCGATTGAAAATCGCAGCACGCGGACGCCGACCTTCTTCGCCATCGCGAAATGTCCCGCCTCGTGCACGACCACCAACACCCCGAAGACCAATGCGGCATAGAGGATCGTCGCTATCATTTGGTTTCTACCCGGGAGTCCTTATGCGGAAAGCGTAAAAATGCGGCTGCCAAAGCCGCATCAACGAGACCAATAGTAAGCGAAAACCACTGCGAAGACTAGTGAACAGGTTCGATCGAGCAGACCGCCGTGCCCCGGGAAAATCCAGCCAGAGTCCTTGACTCCCGCCGCGCGCTTTAATGCCGAGCCGGCCAGATCGCCAAGCTGCGCGAGAAGGGAAATCATAGCCGAAAATAGCAGGGCAGGGACCGGGTGCCACGTCCCGCCGCGTATCTGAAACAGCAACAACCCGGCCGCCATCGTCGCGATCAAGCCGCCCGCCGCGCCTTCAATTGTTTTCTTTGGACTGACGTTGGGCGCGAGCTTGGTCCGGCCCAGATACATCCCGACGAAGTACGCGCCGCTGTCGCTCACCACCACCAACAGGATGACCAGCAAAAGCATGCCGATTCCGCCGGGAGCGTTGCGCAGCAGCGCGAAATAAGGGAACAGAACTCCGACATACGCCGCGCCAATGAAGACGAGCCGCGGACCTCTGGATACTCCGGCGGCGCCGGCGGCCGCAATTCGCGCCACCAGTGCAAGCATCATGAGGATTATCAGCACCGGCACCAGCCATCCCGCGTCGCCGCCGTAGAGCAGCCCGAACAACGGCACGCCACCGACGACGGCGAACAGCGGTATCGCGACCAGGTGCAGAGCGCCGGTCATCGCGGCGACTTCGTAGAGTCCCCAGGTTGCGGCAATCGCGACAAAGATCGTGAAGAGCCAGTCCGGCGCGAAAACTACCAGCGCCCCCACCGCGGGCAGCAGGACGGCCGCTGTCAGGAGCCTAGTTCTGAGCACGCAGCCGGGTGTCGGAGCCGTTCGGGATCGCACCGAAGCGGCGCTCGCGAAGCTGGTAGGCGGCGATCGCGCTCAAGAATTCGCGTTCGCGGAAATCGGGCCACAGAGTGTCGGTGAAATAAAGCTCGGTGTAGGCGAGCTGGAAGAGAAAGAAATTGGAGATTCGCAGTTCTCCCGAGGTTCGAATCAGCAGGTCGGGATCGGGAAGCCCGGTGGTAGTCAGCTCGCGCGCCAGCATCTGCTCGTCGATTTGATCGGGTGAAATCTCGCCTTGCGCCACCGCGCGCGCGATCGATCGCGCCGCGTTCACGATGTCCTGGCGCCCGCCATACGACAACGCCAACGCCACCGTCATCGTGCGATTTTCGCGCGTCGCCGCGACGGTCTCGGCCAACGCCTGGCGCACCCGGGGCGGTAACCGCTCGGTGTCTCCCACGGCCACCACGCGGATGTCGCGTTTCATCAGGCGCTTGGTTTCGGTGATGAGGTAGCGATGGAACAGCTGCATCAGGAAACTGACTTCAGTGGTCGGGCGGCCCCAGTTCTCGCTCGAAAATGCGTAGAGCGTGAGGTACGGGATGCCGAGTTCGCGCGCCGCATCGACGACCGCGCGCACCGAATCCTTGCCGCGCCGATGGCCCTCGTGGCGCGAGAGCCCGCGCCGATTCGCCCAGCGGCCGTTGCCATCCATCACGATCGCCACGTGGCGCGGCATCCGCGACGAATCCAAAGACAGGTTCGGGAAATCGCTCAGTAGTAGTGAGATGGCCACTTGGGGTTCAGGTTTCACAGAAGGTCGCGCCGCAGACGGGCGAGCTCAGACCTCCATGATCTCGGCTTCTTTGGCGGTCAGCACTTTGTCGATTTTTTCGATGAACTCGGTCGTGTACTGCTGCACCTTGGCCTCGCCCGATCGCATCTCGTCTTCGGTGGCCTGCTTTTCCTTGTGCAGCTCCTTGAGCATGTCGTTGGCGTCGCGGCGATGGTTGCGGATGCCGACGCGGAATTCCTCGCCGATCTTGCGGACGTGTTTCACCAGCTCCTTGCGCCGCTCCTCGGTCAACTCGGGGATCGGAATCCGGATCAACTTGCCGTCGTTCATCGGCATCAAGCCAAGATCGGAAGCCTGGATCGCTTTTTCAATGTCGTGCATCGCGCCCTTGTCGTATGGGGTGATCACTATCAAGCGCGGCTCGGGGGCCGACAACCCGGCCAATTGCCGCAGCGGCGTCTTCGAGCCGTAGTAATTTACCTGGAGATTTTCGACCAGCGCGGTTGAAGCGCGGCCGGTGCGGACGCGGGCGAGTTCGTGGCGAAACGCCTCCACGGTCTTGTCCATTTCCTTGCGCGCGTCTTCGATTGTGTCGGTAAGCATGCTCACGGCGCGCTCTCCACCCGGGTCCCGATTTGCTCACCCATCACGGCCCTTCTTATATTACCCGCTTTACGCAAATTGAACACGATGATCGGCAGGCGATTATCCATACACAGCGAGATCGCCGTCGAGTCCATCACCTTCAGGTTCTTCTGCAACACCTCGATATAAGTGAGCCGATCGAAGCGCTTTGCCCCTGGCTCGCGCATCGGATCGCGATCGTAAACGCCGTCCACGGCGTGGCTCCCCTTCAGGATTACCTCAGCGCCGATTTCCATCGCGCGCAGGCTGGCGGCCGTGTCGGTGGTGAAATAGGGATTGCCGGTGCCGGCGGCGAATATGATCACGCGGCCCTTTTCGAGATGGCGTACGGCGCGGCGGCGGATGTACGGCTCGCACAGCGCCTGCATATGGATCGCGGACAGCACTCGCGTGACCACGCCGGCATGCTCGAGCGCGTTTTGCAGCGCGAGCGCGTTGATCACCGTCGCCAGCATCCCCATCTGGTCGGCGGTCGAACGATCCATCCCGCGCGCCTCGTAGTCGCTGCCGCGGATGAAATTGCCGGCGCCGATCACCAGCGCGAGTTGAACGCCGAGGGCCGCCACTTCCTTGACTTCGAGCGCAATCTCCGCCAGCGCGTCGAGATCGAGTCCCGACCCTTGCGCGGGAGCGAGCGCCTCGCCGGATAACTTAAGCAGGATACGGCTGAAGCGCGGCTTGCCGTTCAACGCACTTTGAACTTCAGCCATCTCTCGAAGCTCCGGTCGAAGCCCCCGTTGGAGCCCCGTCCCTTGTGCCAATGCGCCCGCGTCAGGCGGCCGCGGTGGTTGCCTTGCCGTCGAGCGCCTCACCCAACTGGTAGCGCACGAAGCGGCGAACGTCGATCTTCTCACGCATCTGGATGGCGGCCTCGCCAAGCAGATCGTTGACAGTCTTGTTGGGATCGCGGACGTAAGCCTGCTCGAGCAGGCAGGCTTCCTTGTAGAATTTCTCGAGCTTGCCATCGACGATCTTGGTCACGACCGCCGCCGGCTTGCCCTCGGCCTGCGACGCGTAGATCTGCCGCTCCTGCTCGATAACGGCGGGGGGCAACTCCTCGCGCCGCACGCAGCGCGGATTGGACGCCGCCACCTGCATCGCGAGGTTCTTCACCAGCGCCTGGAACGCTTCCGATTTGGCGCAGAAATCGGTTTCGCAGTTGACTTCGATCAGCACGCCAAGCTTGCCGCCTGCATGAATATACGAACCGACCGATCCCTCGGATGCGACCCGGCCGGCGCGGCCCGCGGCCGCGGCGATTCCCTTCTCGCGCAGCCATACGACGGCTTTTTCGAGATTGCCGGCCGCCTCGGTCAGCGCCCGCTTGCAATCCATTATGCCGGCGCCGGTCTTCTCGCGCAGTTCTTTGACCAGATTCGCGTTTAGTTCCATCACAATTCCTGGTTGAGCTAGTATTCTTGGCCCGGCGCTATACTGCAAGCAACGGCCACGGCGGCCGGCTCCGTTTCGGGCCTGAAGGTCGAATTTATCGGCTAGACCGCGCTTGGAGAATCGGGCGTCGATGCTCCCGGGTCCGCTGCCGCGCCGGCTTCCGAGCGGATATCCTGCTGCCCCTTGGCGCGTTCCTCGGCCATTTGCTTGCCTTCGATGATCGCGTCGGCGACCGCCGCCGTGAACAGCTTGATCGCGCGGATCGCGTCGTCGTTGCCGGGAATTCGATACGCGATCAGGTCGGGGTCGCAGTTGGTATCCACCACCGCGGCGACCGGGATACCGAGGCGGTTCGCCTCCGCAACGGCTATGTCTTCCTTCTTGGTATCGATCACCCACAGCGCATCCGGGAGTTTGCGCATGTTCTTGATCCCGGCCAGCGTGTTCATGAGCTTTTCATGCTCGCGCGCGTTGTCGCTCATCTCTTTCTTGCTGAGCGCGCGAATCATCTCCGGGTCGGCCATGACTTCTTCGAGCTTCTTGAGCCTGTCGATCGAGGCGCGGATGGTCTGGAAGTTGGTCAGCATCCCGCCCAGCCAGCGGTTGTTGACGTAAAACATCCCGCATCGCTCGGCCTCTTCCTTGACGATATCCTGGGCCTGCTTCTTGGTGCCGACGAACAGCATCGTGCCGCCTGCCGCAGCGAGATCGCGCGCGAAGTCGTAGGTCGCGCGAAACATCTTCACCGTCTGCTGAAGATCGATAATGTAAATACCGTTGCGGGCGCCGAAGATGTATTGCTTCATCTTCGGGTTCCAGCGGCTGGTCTGATGGCCGAAATGAACGCCGGCCTCCAGAAGCTGCTTCATGCTGATTTCAGTCATAGAATTTTGTTCCTGCCTCTTGGCCCCGTACGGGGCAATCTTGAACTAATATCAGGCCCTCACGAAGTAAGGAAGCGCCGTGCTCCTCTTCTATTTTGCTCCCTTCAGGCGGAAATCGTCACTCTCGACGCAGCCGGCGTTGAGCGCTCGCGCAGCTCCCAACGCAGGATCGGGCCCGCGTTTGCGCAAACGCTGGAGTTTCCCGGTTGTGTCAAGCTCGATCGGGTCCTGGTTTTTCTTCTGAACCTCGGCGAGCGCCTTCTCGCAACTGTCCGAAGTGTCGAAGGTGGCGACGGTAATCCAATGCGAAAGCGGCGCCTCGGAATCAACCGAATGAGGGACCTTGGCGGAATCGGGCGGCATCATCAGATACCAGCCGACGAACGCGAGCGCGGCGGCGTGGCGAGAGTTCAAGTGGCCCACCCGGCAAGTTGTACGCGTTACCCGGCCCGTAACCCGTGCGCCCCCTTAGGCGTTCATCGACTCGAGGAATTCCTCGTTGGTCTTGGTCTTGTCCATCTTGTCGATGAGGAACTCCATCGCTTCGACCGCGTTGAGCTGGGTCAGCAGCTTGCGCAGTATCCAGACGCGATTCAGGGTGGCGCGCGGCAGCAGCAGCTCTTCCTTGCGGGTCGAGGAGCGCTGGATGTCGATCGTCGGGAAAATCCGCTTTTCCAGCAGGCGGCGGTCGAGCGCGATCTGCTGATTGCCGGTGCCCTTGAACTCCTCGAAGATAACTTCGTCCATTCGGCTGCCGGTATCGACCAGGGCAGTTGCGATAATCGTCAGACTGCCGCCGTCTTCGGTATTGCGCGCGGCGCCGAAAAACTTCTTGGGCTTGTGCAGCGCGTTGGAATCGACGCCGCCCGACAGGATTTTGCCCGACGGCGGCACCACCGTGTTGTACGCGCGCGCCAGCCGGGTGATCGAGTCGAGCAAAATCACGACGTCGCGCCCGTGTTCGACCAGCCGGCGCGCCTTCTCGATTACCATCTCGGCCACTTGCACGTGGCGCGTGGCCGGCTCGTCGAAGGTCGAGCTGACGACCTCGCCCTGCACCGAACGCAGCATGTCGGTGACTTCCTCGGGCCGCTCATCGACCAGCAGCACGATCAGCACGATCTCGGGATGGTTGTGCGCGATCGCCTTGGCGATCGCCTGCAGCATCATGGTCTTGCCGGTGAACGGCGCCGCGACGATAAGTCCGCGCTGGCCTTTGCCGATAGGCGCGATCAAATCGATGATGCGGGTGGTCAGATCCTCGTGATTGTATTCGAGCTTGATGCGCTCCTCGGGATAGAGCGGCGTCAGGTTGTCGAACAGGATCTTGTCGCGCGCCTTTTCCGGGTCCTCGTAGTTGATCGATTCAACCTTGAGCAGCGCGAAGTAGCGCTCGCCTTCTTTTGGCGGGCGAATCAGGCCGGAAACCACGTCGCCGGTGCGCAAATTGAACTTGCGAATCTGGCTCGGCGAAATATAAATGTCGTCGGGGCCCGGCAGGTAGTTGTAGTCCGGAGCGCGCAGGAAGCCGAAGCCGTCGGGCAGAATTTCCAGCACGCCCTCGCCGAGGATCGAGCCGTTCTTGGCGGCTTGCGCCTGCAGGACCGCAAAAATCATCTCCTGCTTGCGCATGTTGGTGGCGCCGTCGACGTTGAAGTCGCGCGCCATTTGCGCCAATTCGGTTATTTTCGCGCGCTTGAGCGACTTGAGGTTGAGCACCCCTTCTTCGCTGATCACCGGCGCCAGCGGCGGAAGATTCGGATTGCCGTCCAGATTTACCTGGCGCGGCGCCCCGTTTGACGAACGCGAGTCGTCGAAACGCCCCTCGTCGCTCTTCGCAGCCCCTCTGCCCTTGCCCATATGCCTTCCCCGCAACCTGGACTCCATCATGTTCTTGAGTGCTGCAACTCGCCGCCGCTTAAGCGCGCGCGCCGCAGGTTATGGACGTTTGTAAATGGCCTCCCACGACGGGAGATACCATCGTAGATTCTTGAGTGCTCAAGCGGCCGGGATTCGGAACAACTAACGCCTTGAGTTCGAGTTCGGAATTACGGACCGCAGGGAAACGGGATTCGCCACCCACCCGTCTCAGCGTCCTCAGTGCGGAAGCTTATCTAAAACGGTAACCATGCAACGCCGCCTTGTCAACGGGGATCAGGCCGCGCTTGTCAACCGCCGTCAAGCAAGTTCGATCCATCGCCGAAGCTCGCGTGCGTCGGGCGCCAATGACTTCTGCGCGAGAAATTCGACGAAGTCTGCCGGCAGCGGCGCAATGAATTCGAGCCGCGCGTCCGACCTCGGATGCACAATCGAAAGCGCCAGCGCATGCAGCGCCTGCCGTCGAAAAAATCCACCGCCTTCCGCCTTGCCGCCATACAAGGGATCGCCCAGGCACGGATGGCCAATCGACGCGAGATGCACGCGAATCTGATGCATCCTGCCGGTGTCGGGCTTTACCCGCACCAACGACGCTCCGGCTTCGCCCGGGTTCACCGGATCGAACCGTGCAATGACCGTCAGATGGCTGACCGCGTCGCGCGGCGCATGCGATCGCACGGACATCCGCTTGCGCTCGATCGGATGGCGCCCGACGGGACGCTCGATCGTCAGCCGATCGCGCGCGACTTTACCCTTGACGATCGCGAGGTAGATCTTTGTCACGATCCGTTCCTTGAACTGGCGCGAAAGCGCGGCGCGTGAAAATGGCGTGCGCGCCACCACCATCACGCCCGAAGTGTCTTTGTCGAGGCGATGCACGATGCCGGGGCGCAGCACGCCGTCGGGCTCGGCCATCGCGGCTAGTTCGGGAAATCGCGCCAGCAGAGCGTCCACGAGCGTGCCTGCGGGATGCCCGGGCGCGGGATGCACGGTCATGCCGGCGGGCTTGTTGACGACAATTATTTCGTCATCGGCGAAAATTACAGGAATATCCGGCGCGTCCCCTTCTTTGTAATTTGAAGGATTGTACAGCGCACCGGCGGGCGCCGCGGCGACGTCAATCCTGTCTCCCGATCTCACCGCGCTCGACGCGCGCGCAACCGCGCCGTTAACCGTGACCAGTCCCGCCTTTATCATCCGCGCCACTTGCGAACGCGAGTACTCCGGCCCAAGCCGCATCGAGACGAACACGTCCAGCCGCATGCGGTCGTTTCCGGCGCCCGCGGTGATCGTGGTCGGGATAATCACGAGCGTGAGCTACCGCCTCGACGCACGAATCACGGCATCGAGGGCGGCGGCAGCGGCGGCGGGGCCTGCGGCGGCGGTTTGCGCTTGCCGGCCTCCTCGGGAGGACAGGTTTCGGTGGTGGTCGTGGAGGTCACGGCGCCGTAAGTGGTCTTCTGACAGCCGGTCGTCGTGTCAGGCCTCGAATAGAACCAGCACCCAGCCAGCGCGATCGAGCACAGCGCGACGATTGTGATCGAGATGATTCGTTTCATGCGATTTGCCCCCCCTGCGATAAGTTTCCCCCCGCGGGGCGCGCGGCGCCAGCGCCTGCGGCGACGCATCTACTGGAAGCGATGCGGCAGCGGATGCGCTTTCTCGTAGGCAAGGATGCGGTCCTCGTGCGCGAGCGTCAGCGCGACATCGTCCAGACCCTCGAGCAGGCACTTCTTCTGGAACGGCTCGATCTCGAAGTGCGCGGTCCATCCGAAGTCGTCGGACACGGTCTGCTTTTCGAGATCGATGGTGAGCCGGTACGCCTCGTAGTCGGCGGTGGCACGAAAAATATGCTCGACCTCGGCGGCTGGCAGCGTGATCGGAAGAAGGCCGTTCTTCAAGCAGTTGTTGTGGAAGATATCGGCGAACTCGGGCGCGATCACCGCGCGGAAGCCCGCGTCATCGAGCGCCCACACCGCATGTTCACGCGAGCTTCCGCAGCCAAAGT
This sequence comes from Binataceae bacterium (SeqCode), assembly GCA_963722605.1. Lineage (GTDB taxonomy): Bacteria > Desulfobacterota > Binatia > Binatales > Binataceae > Binatus. The sequence continues at coordinate 921,174 of CAVRNO010000004.1, forward strand.
TGTTGCGCGCGACCAGAATCGACGCGCCCTGGAAGCGCGGCTTGTTCAGCGCGAAATCCTTGTTCTCGGTGCCGTCGGGATTGAGCCGCCAGTCGATGAACAGCCCCTTCTTGAGGCCGGTCCGCACCACCGCTTTGAGAAACTGCTTGGGGATGATCTGATCGGTATCGACGTTGGCGCGATCGAGCGGCGCGACCATCCCGGTAAAACTCTTGAATGCCTGCATCTGTACCTCCCTCTTACTTATTCGCAAATTCGCGCACATCGACGAAGTGCCCTGCTATCGCCGCCGCCGCCGCCATCGCGGGGCTCACCAGGTGGGTGCGCCCGCCCTTGCCTTGGCGCCCCTCGAAGTTGCGATTCGAGGTGCTGGCGCATCGCTCGCCCGGCGCCAGCACGTCGGGGTTCATCGCCAGGCACATGCTGCATCCCGATTCGCGCCACTCAAAGCCGGCTTCGGTGAAAATCCTGTCCAGCCCGAGGCTCTCCGCATCCGCCTTGATCTCCTGCGATCCCGGCACGACCATCGCCCGCACGGTGGGCGCGACTTTACGGCCTTTGACGACGGCGGCGGCGGTCTTGAGATCGCTCAGCCGCGAGTTGGTGCACGATCCGATGAACACCCGATCGATCCTGATGTCCTCGATTCTCGTGCCGGGCCGGAGCGCCATGTAGGCGAGCGCCCGCTCGACCGTCTCGCGCTGCTCCTTGTCCTCAATCTCGGCGGGATTGGGCACGCTGCCTCGAACGTCGGTGACCATCCCGGGATTGGTGCCCCACGTCACTTGCGGCGCGAACGCCGCGGCGTCGAATACCATGCTGCGGTCGAACTTCGCGCCGGCGTCGCTGCGGCATTGGAGCCATCGCGCCGCGATTTCGTCGAACTCCTTGCCGGCCGGAATGTACCGGCGCCCGCGCAGATACTCGACCGTCGCCTTGTCGGCGGCGATCATCCCGGCGCGCGCGCCGCCTTCGATCGACATGTTGCACACCGTCATGCGCTCTTCCATCGACAGCGCCTCAACCGCCGCGCCGCGGTACTCGATCACGTGCCCGGTCGCGCCGTTGGTGTTGATCCTGCCGATGATACCGAGGATCAAATCCTTGGCCGCGACTCCCGCGCCGAGCTTGCCATCGACTCGAATTTCAAACGTCTGCGGGCGCTCTTCCCACAGGCATTGCGTCGCCAGCACGTGCTCGACCTCGCTCGTGCCGATTCCGAACGCGAGCGCCCCGAACGCGCCGTGAGTCGCGGTGTGGCTGTCGCCGCAAACGATCGTCATGCCCGGCTGGGTAAGGCCGAGCTCGGGTCCGATGACGTGCACGATTCCCTGCTCGCGCGAGCCGATATCGAACAGCCGCAGCCCGAACTCGGCGCAGTTGTTCCTGAGCGTCTCGATCTGCAGTTTTGAATCGGGATCGGCGATCGGTTTGCTCCGATCGGTTGTCGGCACGTTGTGATCCTGCGTGGCGTAGGTCCGATGGGGCGCGCGGACTTTGCGCCCCGAGTGGCGCAGGCCCTCGAACGCCTGCGGCGAGGTGACCTCGTGAATCAGGTGCAGGTCGATGTAGAGCAGCGAGGGCTCGTTCTGTTTTTCGCGGACCAGATGCTCTTCCCAGATTTTCTCGAACAGGGTCTTTGCAGCCATTGCGTTTTCAACTCCGGCCGCATCGGATTTGCATCCGGCGGCGTAACAATTTCCAAATCAGCAAAAGCGCGCAGTCTAAGTTCATCAGACCGCCGCCGCGCGCCGCGCACTTTTCCCGCGCGAATAGCGTTCGATCCGATCGGAGAGCTTGATCGCGAACGCGCTGAATGCGGCCAGCTCGCCCGGCGAAAATCCCGTCCAGATTGCCTCGATCGCCGCCTGGCGCGACGCGCGCAGTCCGTCCAGTACTCTGATTCCCCTGGCGGTCAACTTGTAACGCCGGTTCCTGCGGTCGGCCCGCCCGATCGCGGCCGAGACCAGCGAGCTGTCGAGAAGCTGGCGCAATATTTTCGATACCGCGGCCGCCGAACTGTCGCGGCTGCGCGCAAACATCGACGGAATAAAATGCTCGGTCGAGATTTCCTCCAGCACCCGCCACTGCTCGATCGTCACCCCCGCGTCGCGGGCCAGCACCTCGCGCCGGCGCTCGAAGATTTCGGCCAGCGCGGTCATCGCTTCGATCGCGCGGAAGATGGGGTCGCGGCGTTCAACTGCTTGCATCAGGCAAGATATTAACCATAGTTAAGCAATCTTTGCAAGCACGCCGCATCGTCCGGCCCGCCGTGCCGGCGCAGGAGTCTTATTTCGGCGTCGAGAGTTTGGCGAAGATCGTATCGGCCGCAGCCTCGCCGCTGCGCACGCAATCGGGACTGCCCACGCCGCGATAGGCGGCGCCCGCGATTGCAAAGGCGGGAATCGGGGCGATGAGGCGCTCGATCTCGGCGACCCGCGCCAGATGCCCGACGTCGTACTGCGGCATCGCATCGCGCCATCGCCTGACTACGGTGAATCCCGGCGTCGCGGTCACGCCGAGCAGAGCGCGAAACTCGTCGCGCACGGCGGTGACCATCTCGTCGTCGCCAAGGTCCATCATTTCGCGATGCAGTTCGCCGCCGACGAACGCGCGCGCCAGGATTGCGCCCGCAGGCGCGCGTCCCTCGAACTTGAAGCTGGAAAAGCTGGCGGCGATTATGCGCCGATGCTCGATGGCCGGGACCACGAAGCCGAATGCGCGCGGAGGGCCGCCGAAGTCGCTCTCGCGAAAGGTCAGGTTGACCGTTGCCGCCGACGCGTAACTGATGGCGCCGAGCAACTTCGCAGCCGCGGGCGCAAGCGGCGACAGGATGCGCGCGGCGGCGTACGCGGGCGCGGCGCAGATTACGGCGTCGGCGTCGATCGAGCCGCCCGCGGCCAAAGCGAGCCGCCATCCGTTTGTCGCCGGCGCCATCCCGATAACTTCCGTCCCGCTGCGAATCGAACCGCCGAGCCGCGCGGCAATCGTCTCGGGCAGCGTCGCCATCCCATTCCTGAAGCTCTGGAACAGGCTCCATCGCGCGCCGCTGACCTCGGGACCTTTCGATGCCCGCGTCCGCTCCGCCGCGCGCATTCCCTTGAACAGGCTGCCATAGCGGCGCTCCATCTCGACAAAGCGCGGGATGGTGGCGATGGTGCTGAGGTGTTTCGGATCGGCGGTGTAGATGCCGCCTGCGAGCGCCTGCGCAACGCGGTCGAGCACCTGGCGGCCGAGGCGGCGGGTCACGAATGAATCCAGGCTCTCGTCGTCGCCGCTGGTTCGCGCGGGGATGAACGGTTCCATCGCCATCCGTAATTTTCCGAAAGGCGAAAAGAGCGGACTTCGAAAAACCGGGCCGAAATGCGCCGTCGCGAGCATCATAAATCCCGCCGGGACCTCGACCAGCCGCCCCGCGCGCACCACGAACGTCTTGCCGTAGATCTCGCGAGTCGGAATCAGCTCCGCGCCGAGACCAAGCCGGCGCGCGAGCTCGGCGGCCGAGGTTTTTTCCGACAAAAATGAATCGGCGCCGGTCTCGATTACAAATCCGTCGCGGCGAATCGTCTCGAGCGCGCCGCCGCATCCGGGGCCGCGTTCCAGCAATTCCACCTGGAGCGGAAATTCGCGCGTCGCCGCGATCTCGCGAAGCCGGTAGGCCGCGGCCAGACCGGAAATTCCGCCACCGATTACCGCGACCCGTTTGATCTGTGCGCCGGAGTCCGTTTGAGCTTCTCCCTCGAGCGGTCCGTCAGCCGCGCGCGTACGGCGCGATTATCGACGCCATCATCTCGATAAACAACGGATGGTCGCCGACGGTCGGCGCGCGCTCCATCCTGATTCCCGCCGCGCGAGCGATTTGCGCCGCCTCGACATCGAGATCGTACAGCACTTCGACGTGATCGCACAAAAAACCGATCGGCACGACCACCGCCGCCTTCGCGTCGAGGCTCGCAAGCGTATCCTTGATGTCGGGTTCGAGCCACGGCTGATGCGGACTCCCGCTGCGGCTTTGATACGCGAGTTTCCAGCCGCCGATTCCAAGCTCCGCGGCGACCATCCACGCCGACTGCGCAAGTTGCTTGACGTACGGCCCGGCCTGCGCCATCGCGAGCGGAATGCTGTGCGCGGTGAAGATCAGCCGCGCGTGCGATCGCTGCTGCTCGTCCAGCCGCGCGTACGCCTCGCGCGTGCGCGACACCAACGCCGCGATGAACAGCGGATGGGCGTGCCACGGCTGGGGATACACGACCTCGGGCGCCGCATCACCCAAAGCAGCGCGCGCGTCGTTGACGGTTGCCTGGTAACGCTCGAAGCTGGCTTCGCTGCGATGCGCCGCCATGATGAAGCCGAGCACGCGCCGCGCACCACCATCGGCGAGCGCGCGGAGCGAGTCGGCAACATGCGGTTCCCAGTTGGCCATCCCGACCGCGACCGGCACGCGCGCGCCCTTTTTCTCAAGCTGCTCGCGCAGCGCAGCCGCCTGGCGCATCGTGAGATCGTTGTACGGCGAGCGCCCGCCGAGGAGCTCGTAATGATGCACTACTTCCTCGTAGCGCTCGCGCGGGATCGGGCGGCCACGGAGGACTCTGTCCAAAAATGGCCTCACCTCGGCGGCGCGGGTTGGTCCGCCGAACCCGATCATCAGCACCGCGTCGCACTTTGTATCGGTGGCCATGGGGGTCATCGCGCGCTCATCTCGTGGACCGCATCGATCAGCGCGATTGCGTGATCGACCGGCGTCTGGGGAAGTATTCCGTGGCCGAGATTGAAGATATGTCCGGGGCGTCCGCCGGCCTGATCGAGAATCGCGCGGGCGCGTTTGCGGATTTCAGGAACGTCCGCGAACAGCGCGATCGGATCGAGATTGCCTTGCACCGCCACGCTGTAATTGAGCCGCGCCCATGCGTCGGCGAGATCGACGCGCCAATCGAGCCCCAAGACGTCGCCGCCCGCCTCGCGCATCAGCCCGAGCAGGGTCCCGGTGTCGGTGCCGAAATGGATTACGGGAACGTTGGCGGGGATCGCCGCGATCACCGACGCGGTATGCGGCAGCACGAAGCGCCGATAGTCGTCGGGGCCAAGGCTGCCGACCCAACTGTCGAAAATCTGGACGATGTCGGCGCCCGCCGCGATTTGCATCTTCAGATAGTCGGCGGTGATGCGCGCCAGCCGCTCCATCAGGCGATGCCAGGTTTCGGGCTGCATGTACATGAAAGTTTTGGTCGCCTGGTATTGGCGCGACGAGCCGCCTTCGATCAGATACGACGCGAGCGTGAACGGCGCGCCGGCAAATCCTATCAGCGGAGTGGTCGCGCCGATCGCGCGATGCACCAGCTTGATCGCGTCGCCGACGAAGCCGAGCGCAGCCACGTCGACGGCGGGAATCCGTTCGAGGTCGGCCTCGGTGCGAATCGGGCGATCGATCACCGGGCCGTCGCCTTTTTCGAAATGCAGCCCGACCTCCATCGGGATCAGGGGCAGCAGGATATCGGCGAAAATGATCGCCGCATCCACCTTGAGCCGCTCGACCGCGGTGACGGTGACTTCGGCGGCCAGCTCCGGCCGCTGGCACATCTCGAGAAAACCATGACGGTCGCGAACGCGCCGGTACTCCGGCATGTAGCGCCCGGCCTGGCGCATCAGCCAGATGGGAGTGTAGGGGGCGGCTTCGCGCCGGCACGCCTTGAGCATCGGATGGTTGGCTAGCGGAGAGGGCGGCGAGCTGGCAATCGCCGGGCGGCGCGGATTTGGCGACGCCCCCGCTTCAATTCGATGCGGGCCGGCGCGGTTCGCGAGGAGAATTGAAGCGGCCTCGGCGGCCGCGGCTTTAACCAGATGGCCGAGCTTAGAATGCTCGGGCTCGAAGTCCACGCGCAGCCCGTGGGCGCGAATCTGCTCCGAGCATACCGGCCCGATCGAGCCGACCGCCATGCGCGCGAATCCGCGCCTGACGCCGTCGCCGATTCCGTCGGCCTCGGCGAGCTGAAGAACGTTGGTGACCTGGTTCGAGCTGGTGAAAACAGCCACGTCGGCCGCGCCCGCCGCGATCGCGTTCAACGCCGCCCGGATCGGTGCGCGATCGGCCGGCATGGTCCATCTATAGACCGGAACAATCGTGACCCGGGCGCCGCGCGCTTCGAGCCCGGCGGTCAGCTCGCGATTGGAAACTCCGTATTCCTGGATCGCGACGCGCTTGCCCTTGAGCTCGAGCTGCGACGCGAGCGCGCTCAGCACTTCGCGCCAGGTATTCGGCTCCGGCACGACGATCGAGGGTTCGACGCCGAGATCCCGCATCGCGCGAACCGCTTTCGGGCCGCGCGCGACGGTTGTGATTGCGGACAGGGCGGCCGCTATCGGCGCCCGCTGATGGCGCGTTTCGATCGCATTGAAGAGCGCGCGCGTCCCGACGCCGGTCATAAAAATGGCCAGCTCGAATTCACCGGCCAGTATGCGATCGGCGAAATCCAGCGCCGCGTGATTATCCTCGAGCGGCACCTCGCGCATCGCCGGCGCGATAATCGCGACGCCGCCGCGCCGCTCGATCATCGCCGCGAGCTCGGCCGCCATCCGGCTTTCGAACGCGACCACGCGAAGTCCGCCGAAGCCGGGCGTGCTGTCCGAGGAGTTCGATGCTGTCTCTGGATTCATCTAAAGCCGGGAGTATCCCAAAAATTGGATTGCGTTTCCGGGTTCATCGCGAGCGGCCACGCCGCGTGGTTAATCTTGCCGCGCGCACGATGCCCGCGTCCACTCCCCCGCGCCCCCGCTTTTGCGGTTTGCGGCGTGCGCAGGACCGCCGGGAGAAAGCGCATTACCAGGCCGCGGCGATGATTTCGCGGGCCTTGAGCACGTCCAGAGCGATCTGGGCCTTGAGCGCATCGACGCTGTCGAACTTGCGCTCGGGGCGGATTCGTTCGATCGGTTCGACCTTGATTCGCGTGCCGTAAAGGTCGCGCGCGAAATCGAAGATATGCGCCTCGATCGATCGCGTGCCTTCCGAAAACGTCGGACGCATCCCGATGTTGAGAATCGACGGGAAGGCGCCGTCGCCGAGGATGACGCGCGCGGCGTAAACACCGTCGGGCGGAATGCATTCCGTTTCGCAGTCGAGGTTCGCAGTCGGGAATCCGATCGCCCGTCCGCGCGCGTGTCCGCGCACGACCGGGCCGCATAGAAAGTGCCAGCGGCCGAGCAGCGCGGCGGCGCCGCGCAGGTCGCCGCCGGCTATCAGCTCGCGCACCTTGGTTGAACTGACTTTGATTCCGGCGATTTTGACCGGCCCGACCACCGTGGTATCGAAGCCGAATTCGCGGCCGAGTTCGACCATCAAGGCTGCGTTGCCGGCGCGATTGTGGCCGAAGCTTACGCTGTGGCCGACGACGACTTCGCGCGCGCCGATTTTCCCGCGCAGGTAGTCGCGCGCGAAATCGCGCGGCGAGAGCATGCTCAGCTCAAGCGTGAAGTTGAGCACGATGACGCCGTCAACGCCGGAGAGCCGCAGCATTTCGAGCTTGTCTTCGGGGGCCAGGATCAACCGCGGAGCGCGGTCGGGTGCGAGCACTTTGGCGGGCAGCGGATCGAAGGTGAGCGCGAACGCGGTGCCGCCGGCGGCGCGAGCACGATCGATCGCGGTCTTCAAGATGGCGCGATGTCCGAGGTGAACGCCGTCGAAATTGCCGGTCGCGGTGACCGGGTAGGGATGGCGCGCGAGCGCTTCCAGGTCGCGAATTATTTCCATTCAACGGTGCGCGAAGGCGATCCTTTAATCGCTCGCCAGATTTTTCATCATCGTGTTCGCGGCGTCCGCTTCCGGAGTCCCCGCGTGATCGGCGACCAGCTTCTGCAGCGTCAGACGCGCGTCGATTCGATCGTTGAGCTTCACAAATGCCTCGGCCTCGCGCAGCAAGGCCGCGCCGGCATACTTGCCCTTGGGAAAGCGCATCACCAGATCGTTGAATTGCAAAATCGACTGGTCGTAACCGCCGGTTTCAAACAACGCGTTGGCGGCGAAGTATTCGGCGGGCTCGCTCAGCGCGGACTTTGGGTACGCGTGCTGGAGCTTGGTGAACCTGGCAACCGCGAGCGGATACTTGCCGGCCTTCATCGCGTCGAGGCCTTCGCGATAGAGCTTCACGCCCGGCTCGCTGGAAGTCTTGGCGTTGTCAATTTCCTGATCGAGTTCGCCCGGCCAGCTTGGAGCGGTTGCGGCGGGCGCCGCAGGCGGCGCGGGCGGAACCGGAGCCCCCGGCGGTGTTTCGCCCGAGGCGATTGCCGGCGCGGGCGCCGCGCCCGCGGTCTCGGCCGGCGCGCCCGGAGGAGGAATCGCGCCCGGTGTCGCCGCCATCCCGGCCTGCAACGCTTTCACTTCGGCCTCGAGACTCGCGACTCGATCGTTCATCGACGAGGCGTCGCCGCCGGCGCCTGCGGCGCCGTGCTTGAGCTGCTCGATCTGATCGTTCTGACGTTGAATCTGCTGCTTGAGGGAGTTGATTTGATTGCGGTCGCTGGCGATCATCGCGCGCAGCGCGAACTCGTTTTGATTGAGCTGTTGTACATCGGCTTGCGGCACGCATCCCGCCAGCGCGAATGATGCGGCAAAGACGGCGGCAACCGCGCCGATCGGCCAGTTCATTTTTCGCACGCGCTTATTCCTTGTTTTCGCTTACCGCAAAGTGATCGCGCCGGTTCTGCGCCCAGCATCCTTCGTCGTGCTCGGTGCACAGCGGAAGCTCCTTGCCGTAGCTGATGGTCGAGATTCGGCTGCCGCCGATTCCGAGCGTCACCAGGTAATCCTTGGCGGCCTGCGCGCGCTTGGCGCCCAGCGCGATATTGTATTCCTCGGAGCCGCGCTCATCGCAATGACCCTCGACCTGGACCCGGGTCTGCGGATGCGCCTGCAGCCAGCTCGCGTCGGATTTCAGCACGGAGCCGTCCTGCTCTTGAATCGTGTACTCGTTGTACGCGAAGTGAATGTCGCTGAGCGGACCTTGCGCGCCGAATTTTCCGTTCTTCCAGTCCTCGAGCGAATTGCCGCCGCCCTTGCCGATCCCGTTTTCACCAAGCGGGCTTCCGCCGGGATTGCCTTCGCCGCCGATTGGAGCCGGCTTCTTCGACGAGCATGCGGCCAGCGCCAGCATCATCGCAACACTTGCAATCGCAACCACTCTGGCGATCGCCGAACGACTACTCACCCAACCACCCCGACCACGCTGGACAGGAATCATTACCATTACCCTCCGTCAAAGCGGAAATAATTTTCCGGTTGCCGACCATCATTATATAGATTCGTGAATTGTGCCCGCGCGTCGAGCTGAACGCGAGATAGCGTCCGTCGGGCGACCAGCTCGGATACTCGCTGGAGCCATTGCCATCGGTCATTTGCACAGGTTCGCCGCCGCCGGCCGCAATCGTCCAGATGTCGAAACGCCCGCTGTTGCGGCTCTGATACGCGAGCTTGTCGCCCTTGGGCGAAAACGCGGGCGTGGTGTTGTAATCGCCGCTGTAGGTCAGCCGTTTCGGCGCGCCGCCCGCCAGGCTCATCGCGTAAATTTGCGGCGAGCCCGAGCGATCCGAGGTGAACGCGAGGGTGGCGCCGTCGGGTGAAATCGCGGGACTGACGTTGATTCCCGAGGTGTCGGTGAGCTGGCGGATCTCCTCGCCCTCGCGCGTGATCAGATACAGATTGGTGGCGCCGTCACGCTCGATCGCGGCGACGATGCGCTCGCCATCGGGCGAGAGCGTGCCGCCGATGACGCGGCCGCGGGGGCTGGTGATCTTCGTTTCGCTCTGCGCCTTGAGGTCCGCCAGGTAAAGGGCAGGCGCCATGCTCTTGTACGAGAGATACAGCACGTAGCGTGCGCTGCGATCGAAACTCGGGAACAGGTTGATCGTCGGATTGGCGGTCAGCTGGAACCGGTCCTGCCCGTCGATCGGCTGCGTATAAATTTCCTTGAAGCGTCCGCCGCGCGTCGAGACGAACGCGAGCCTGGAATCGAACGGACCGCGCTGCCCGGTCGCAGCTTCAAGGATCGTGTCGGCGAACCGGCGCGCCATCCGCGCCACGTCACCCGCGTCGCCGGTGTAATTCTTGCCCATCATGCGCCGCTGCTGCGCGACGTCGTAGAGGAAAGCCGTCAGCTTCACGCCTGCGGCGCCGGCGGAGACCGAACCCTTGACCACAAAGTCGGCGTTGATCGATCGCCAATCGGCGAAATTGAACTGGCCGAGCTCGAAGCCCGACGATTGCGGGTCCTCGATGTACGCGTGCGGATCGATAATTCTGAAATAGCCCGAAAGCTCGAGGTCGCGCCGGAGCGTGCCGACAAATGCGCTGCCGACGAGATGGCCGTCGTCGCCGCCGAGATTCTTGAGTCCCGACACCGCGATGGTCGAGAGCTGGGAGCCGGGCCCCGCGATCGTGATTGTGATCGGCCCTCCGGCAGCGGGCTCGGCGACGGCCCGGCCCGGTATCGACGCGAGAACAATCGCGCACAGAACCGCGCAAGCGTTAATAGCCCGCTTCATGGTTTGACACTGAAAAAACAAACACTGAAAAAATTCATCCGCACCTCCTGCACCATCGCAAGCTCAGGACTTGAGCTCGCCGAGTTGAAACAAGGCTTTGATCCCGGAAGAAAACTGGTCGCGAAACTTTTCCGGCGGCGCGGGAAACGGCGCCGCGCGGCGAATCGCGCGAATCACGGAATCGTCGAACGACGAGTCGTTCGAACTCGTGCCAATCTTCACCGCGGTCAGCGCACCGTCGGGGCCGATCGCGAAATTGACGGTCGCGGTCAGGTCGTTCGATCCGCCGGTAAACGTCCACGACTTTTTTATCTGTTCCTGCACGGTCTTATAGTACAGGATAAATTCCGGGTCCTGTAGAATCCCGAGGCTGCCCTTGCCGGCGCCGACTCCGTAGCCCTCTCCCTCGGTAGCTTTGCTTGCGACGACGGGTCCTCCCCCGGCGGGACCGGCGGGAGCGGCGTCGCCCGAGTCGGAATCGTCGTCATTTTCATCTTCAGGCGGCGGGTTTTTCGCCAGCTCCTTGACGTGTTCCGCGAGCAGCCGGCGCCTCAGCATCGCGAGCCGCTGCTCGACGCCCGGCGTCGATGCGATCTTTGCCTTCGCCACCGTCGATTCAGGCTTGGGCCGGTTGCGCAACACCTTCTCGGGCGTGGGCTTTGGCTTCGCGCGCTTCGTCGGCTGCGCAGTGGGTTGTGGTGTTGGCTCAGGGGTCGGGGCCGGCGTGGGCTCGATAGTTGGCTCGGGCGTGGGAGTCGCGGTTGGAACGTCAGACGGCTTCGCATTTATCTTGAGCGCGTTCTTATCTTCGTTAAGCGCGAGTTCCGTCTTGGGCGGCTCGGTCTTGACTTTGGATTCTTCGGGCTTGGGCGCAGCCGCCTTCGCCTGCTGCGCCTGACGGCGATTGATGCGCGGCAGATGCGTTCCGAGGTCGCCGGCGGGAATGCTATCGACGATTTTCACCGTGTAGGCGGGCGGCGCGGCATCTTCGGGATGCAAAAAGCGCGGCGCGATGAAGAACACAATCGCGAACAGCGCAGCGTGGCCGAGCGCGGAGACGAAGATCGCCGCGAAATATCCGATTCGCGACGGCTGCTCGTCACCGTTATGGTCCTGCGATGCCACGCTCGGGCTCACTTGGCGCTGCGGCGGCGCCACCCGCGTCGGCGCCGCTGCCCGCCGGCATCTCCGTCACCATCCCGACGTTTTCGATTCCCGCGGCCTTGATCGCCGCCATCGTGCGGATCACGTCGCCGTACGGCACCTGGTCGTCGGCGCGGATGAAAACCTGGCGGTCGGGGCGCTCATTGGCGATCGCCTTGAGCTTATCGGTCAAGTCCACCGCCGAGAGCTTCGCGTCATTTAGATAAATCTGGCTGTCGCGCGTGATCGACACGACGAACTGCTCTTCCTTGCCGGGCAGCGCCTCGGCCTTGACGCTGGGCAGCCGGACCTCGACGCCCTGCTGAATAATCGGCGCGGTGACCATGAAGATCACCAGCAGCACCAGCATCACGTCCACCAGCGGAGTGACGTTGATCTGGGAAACCATCTGCCCGCGCTGTCCCGAATCGAATGCCATTGCGATGATGCCTACGAAAGGAAGTGACGCTCGGCGATGTTCAAAAATTCGGAGGTGAAGTTATCCATCTCGGTCGCCAGCACTCGCACCCGCGCGATGAAGTAGTTGTAGAACATCTGCGCCGGGATCGCGGCGACCAGGCCGACCGCGGTCGTGATCAGCGCCTCGGCGATTCCGGGCGCGACCGCCTGGATACTCGAGGTATGCGACGCCGACAGGCCGAGGAACGCCGTCATTATTCCCCACACCGTGCCGAACAGCCCGATAAACGGGCAGGTCGAACCGGTGGTGGCGAGGAAGGTGATGCCGGACTCGAGCTTGGTCAGCTCGACGTTTTCCTGGCGCTTCATCGCGCGCATCACGTTGGCGATTCCGCCGAGATCGGTCGAGAAGCCGCCTTCCGCTCCGACCGCCTGGCGCTTGGCGCGGGTGAGTTGCAGCAGCTCCTGGTAGCCGGCGCGGAAAACCTGCGCGACCGGGCTGCGCTTGAGGCCGACGCTGGCGGTGTGAATCGCGGCGAGGTTCTTCGATTCCCAGAAGATCGCGATGAAGCGCTCGGACTGGCGCCGCGCCCGCGAAATCCGAATCAGTTTGTAAAGGATGATGCCCCAACTGCCGACCGAAAAGGCCACCAGCAGCCACAACACCGCCGCCACCACCGGGCCCGTGCCCAGCACCAGTTCCACCACACCCAATCCGCCTGCACCACTCACCTGATGGAGCATAATACCGCCATTCGGCTGAATAATCGTCTATTATAAGGATATCAGCGCGCCCAAAACCAGCACGTCAGGGGCCCCGGTCCATCCACCTGGGCGATGACAGAGTTGAGACGGTATGGCGCAACGAGACCTTGCGCACCGGCGGTTGTGCCGGAAAGGGGTTTGAGGTACTAAGCATCAACTCCCAGGATTTAGGCTGGAAACTCCGAGTTAATATGCGCTTCAAAAAGTCGTTCACTCGATCAATCGCCACCCTGAGTTTCTCGCTGTTGTTTCTGATTGCCGCGTTTGCGCGCCCGGCGTTGGCGCAATCGGATCAAGATGCGTCGCCGGACACTAAGAAAGCAGTAAGTAAACTTTCTGTCTCGCCGACGACGCTGAGATACAGCGTCAACCTGGACAAAGCGACCTCCGAGATCAAGGATTTCACCATCAAGAACACGGGAACGGAGCGGAGCTAAGCGTAACCGTCGGCGCGCCCTCCAATCCCGGCTACGCCATCGCTTCCGGCAGCGGTTCCAGCACGATTGCTGCCAAAGGAAGCCTCACAGTCGAGGTCGAGTTTACACCCACGGGAAAGGGGACCGACGACGCGATGATCGCGATCAGCAGTGACGCGACCAGCGGGAAGACCGTGGCGGCCGTCCATCTGAACGGTAAAGCCGCGCAGAAGAAGCCGACCCCGACCGCAACGGCGACGGCAACGGCAACCGCAACGATAACCGCAACCGCGACGCCGACCGCGACTGCAACTGCAACCGCGACCGCAACCGCAACCTCGACGGGCCCTGCGACTGCGACCGCCACGCCGACCGCCACTCCGACGCCCACACCAACGCCCGTAGTGTGTCCGAGCCCGAGCCCCGGAGCGTGTCCGTCAGCGAGCGCGTCGCCGTCAATCTCGTCGTTAATTCCCAGTTCCGCCGTGGCCGGGGGAGCGGGTGTTCCGCTGGCTGTCTGCGGATGCAACCTGACGCCGTCAACCGCAGTTCAATGGAACGGAGTTGGGCAGCCGGCGAGTTTCATTTCGTCAAATCAAATGAACGCGTCGATTCCCTCTGCCGATTTGGCCAGCGTCGGCGTGGATCAAGTGACCGTTTCGGCAGGCTCGGGAGTGTCGGCGCCGCAAACATTTTTCGTCGGAAGCACGGGCGGCGCTGGATATGCTGAGCTGGTGATCAATCAGCAATGCACTGACATCGTGAACGATCCGGTCAACGAGGTGATTTACCTCTCGGTGCCCGGCTCTGCCCCGACCAATGGCAACACTATCTCAGTACTTAATCTGGCAACGGGCCAGATAACGTCGTCCCCCTATGCCGGCAGCGATCCGGACGTGCTCGCGATATCGGGCGACAGCCAGTACCTCTATGCCGGGATCGACGGAGCAGCGTTAGTACAACGCTTCACCTTGCCAAGCCTGGCGATGGGCATCAGCTATCCGCTAGGCCGCAATAGTTATTTTGGCCCATACTACGCGCTTGACCTCCAGGTCGCTCCAGGCGCGCCTCACACCACGGCGGTTTCCCTCGGGAATACGGGTGTCAGCCCGGCAGCAATGGAGGAATCGTAATTTTTGATGACTCCACACCCCGTGCGACGATTGCCAAAGGATCCGGCCGGGCGGCGGTGGAGGAGTTCTCTACGATTCGCTTCAGTGGGGAGCCGATGACACCGCATTGTACGCGGCGAACAACGAGGATACCGGTTTTCGACTTCTATATCCTGTCAGTGGACTCAGCCGGGGTCACATTGGCGGACGACTATCCAGGTGCCTTTTCCGAGTTTGGCGCAGATATTCATTTCGATTCCGGCACCGGGCTGATCTACTCGGACGACGACCAGTCCTTAATCCGTCGACGGGAAATCCGCTTGGGGAGTATTCTGGATCGGGCGGCGTTATGGTGCCCGACTCTACTCTGAACAGAGCGTTTTTTGTCAGCTCCTCGGGTACGATTCAGAGCTTCAACCAGAATGAATTCAGCCTGACCGGTTCCATCACGATCCCGGGTGTCTCGGCTTCTCCGCTTCGGATAATCCGATGGGGCAACAATGGGCTGGCCTTCAATACCAACGGAGGCCGGTATACCTGATCGGTGGCAATTTCGTGCACTAGCTGCGACCGATCTGGATTTCCTCAGCGGCGGGCCGCTCAGCGATGCGCGAAGTGATCTTTCGATCCGGTCCGCATCGAGAGCGCGCACGCATGTTTCGTGCGCGCGCCGCTTCGCTCGTTGATTGCGCTTAAGGGCTCAATTGTGCCGGTTTGGAGACGGCGGTATTGGCGGAGGTTGGCTCTTCGCTAATCGCCACGCGGAGATCCCAATGATAAAATAAAAAACGGTCAACAGACTGAGCGGAACAACTCCGAGAACGTAAGGCCACTGGCGCATCAGGGGTAGATAAGCGTTGGGGAAAAAAACCTGGACTAACAGTGTGACTAGTCCAACCGCCGCAAGCGCAAAACAGACCCAGTGAAGCGGCGCGTATTTCAGGGGATCGAACTTGACCACGGCTGCTCTTATAGCATAAGTCGAGGTAAACCGGCCCACCGGCAATACAACGGATTCTTACAGGATTTCAGCAGTGTCGATCGCCACTCCTGATTCGGCGCGTCTGCCTCAAGCGACGAGTGTCGCATCGCAGATTGCGTGCGATCTCGGCCGTGTTGCTTTGGTCGCGATCGCGTCCCTGGCGGCTGGACTCGCAATCAATCGCTTTTCGCCGCATCCACTTCCTATCGTCTATCAAATGCCGGAGCAGCGGTTCGACGCCGAGCTGACGACTCTGGTTGCGGCGGCGCCGTTTAAGATCGCGCCGGCGGCAACTGTCGGACTCGATCAATTCCGTTCAGCCGTCGAGCGCAAAAGCGCACTCATCCTTGATGCCCGGCCGTCCGTGTTCTTTGAACAGGGGCACGTTGCGGGAGCGTTGAATCTCGCCCGAGACGACTTCGCGCGAGATTACCGCCGTCTGTCGCCCTCGCTGAAAGCCGCCACTGATAAGCCGATCATCGTGTACTGCTCGGGCGGCGAATGTCATGACAGCCGCCTCGTTGCAAACGCGTTGCTGAGTCTCGGCTTCAGCAACGTCAGCGTTTTCACCGGCGGATGGGACGCGTGGTCGGCGGCGGGGCTGCCCGCATCCACAGGGAGCGGAGGATGATGCATTCCGACGATTCGCGCCGCGACTATGCGGTGCTCGCGATCAGCATAGCCATGGCTGCCGTATTCATTTACGCGGCCATCGACAAGATCCGCGACCCGCTGCAGTTCGCGGATAGCACCGCTGCGTTCGCGATCTTGCCGGCGATATTCGTCAGCCTGATGGCGATGGGTCTGCCGCCATTCGAGATCGCATGCGGCGTCCTGCTACTCTGGCGCCCGACCAGACGGGTCGGAGCGCTCGCGGTCGCGCTCCTCTCGATAATGTTTATAGCGGCGTT
Source organism: Binataceae bacterium (SeqCode) (assembly GCA_963722605.1). Taxonomy (GTDB): domain Bacteria; phylum Desulfobacterota; class Binatia; order Binatales; family Binataceae; genus Binatus. The sequence goes on from CAVRNO010000004.1 coordinate 937,450, forward strand.
GGCGTCCGCGCTGCTTCGAGGTCTCACGCTCGACTGCGGATGCTTCGGGGCCGGGGCGCCATCGCGACAGAGAATGTGGCTGGAGCTCGGACTGGACCTCGTGCTGCTCGCGGGTGCGACGTCCGTTTATTTTCGTTCGATTGTGCGGACGGCGCCGCGGGCGCCGTGAACCCGTTGTTTCTACGAGAGATTAGCCGTGCGCCGGACCCACTTCGGATACACGATCTACCTGCCAAAATGATCCGCTACCCGTCGGGCCGCTTGCGCGCCCGCGATTTCTCGGGACTTCATGACCCGGGCTGAATCAGGGCCCGCTTGGCCGGGGACCCGGCCAACGCCGGCGCGAGTATCGCGTCGGTGACGTGG